>NZ_AUKG01000002.1:0-1200000 GCF_000424625.1 Conexibacter woesei Iso977N | reverse complement strand
GCCGCGCGATCGGCGCGCCCTCGAGGAGCGCGGTCGCGAGGGCGGGCAGATGGACACGGTTGATCTGCAGGCCGAAGCAGGTGTGGAGGCCGTCGCCGAAATGCAGGTAGGTGCTCCAGGGGCGGTCGACGCGGAACTGCCCCGGCGCCTCGACCGCACGCGGGTCGAACATCGCCGACTGCGTCGCGACGAGCACGCGCGCGCCCGCGCGGATCCTGGTCGCCCGGCGGGTCCCCGGCGCGATGACCTGCTCGGTCCCGCAGATCCGCAGCAGCGCCCACGTCTGGGGGCGGAAGCGCAGCGCCTCGAACACGTAGGCGGCGACGAGCTCGTGGTCGCCGTCGCGCGCGGCGCGCTGCGCCCCGGCCAGCTCACGCGGACGGCGCAGCAGCTCCTCGACGACCATGGCGAAGGCCTTGGAGACGGTCGGGATCCAGCCGGCGATCAACCCGAGGAAGTTGTGGCGGATGGCGATGTCGTGCAAACCGCCGTCCTCGGGCGGCGTCCGCAGCAGCCGGGTCAGCACGTCGTCGGCGACGTCCTCGCCCGCCTCGATCTGCGCCCGCCGCTCGGCGATCAGCCGGTCGAGGTGCTCGCGCATCTCGCTCGCCGCCGCGAGCGCGCGGTCGTGGACGACCGCGCCGTTGCCGACGTTGAGGAAGACGTCCTGGAAGATGTCGCGCGCCCAGCGCAGCTGCGTCGGCGTGTCGGGCCCCGGCGTCCCGAAGTAGGCCGCGATCACGCCGTCGATCACGGGATCGGCGAGCTGCGAGACGACGTCGATGCGGGAGCCGGCTGCGGCAACGCGCTCCCGGGCGGCAGCAAGCGTCGCGTCGGCGAGCGCGGGCACGTCCTCGGCGCGGATGGCGGCGCGCAGGGCCGCGTGGTCGCGGCGGTAGAGCTCGGTGTCGTCGAGCCCGAGGATGAACGGGCCGCTGGCCGCCGCCATCTTCGGCGCGTAGTGCGAGACCGTGAAGTGCTCGTGGTCGCCCAGGACGGCGCGCACGTCATCGGCGCGCGTGACCATCGCGTTGTTGCCGACGACGACGATCGGGCGCACCCGGCGCAGCACGGTGAGCACCGGGCGCAGGTGATCGGTGACCGTCTGGAGGATGCCGCTAGCCGGTGACGCCATCGGCGATCGCCGCCAGTCCCGTGATCCCCGGCACGAAGAGGTACTCGCCGCCACGCGTGACGACGAACGGCGCCTGCGGCTCGAGCAGGAAGGGCGGATCGCCCTGGACCGTCATCTTGCCGAGCCGTTCGTTGGCCCCGAGCAGGAAGTCGGAGTCGTGACCGACGTGGAACACGTTGCCGTCGTTCAGCCACTGCCGCTGGATGCTCTCGAACTGGCGCGAGATGCTCGCGTTGAAGCAGACGAAGACGAGGCCGCGGTCCTGCTCGTCGTCCTCCAGGACGCCCGGCGGCAGCGGCGCCCCGTAGGGCATCCCGCGGCGGATGATCCGATGGCGGAACGTGAGCTTGCCGTCGCCGCCGTCCGGCCCGGGCTCCGGGTCGAGCGCATCGCGTGGGTTGGAGCGCCGGATGTGCGCGCCGAGCGGGCACGCAAGGCCTAGAGGGTCATCGCCGTAGCGGAAGTCGTTGGCGCCGGGAGCCGCGGGATCGAAGCCGGGCTGGGGCCGTGCCGGCGCGGTGACCAGCGGGCTGCCGTCCCGCCAGCGCCCGACGACCTTGGCCGCCAGCAGCTCCTCGTCGCCGGCGTGGTAGCGCTCGGCGGCATCGCGCAGCGTGCGCCGGAACAGCGCGACGTCCTGGTAGAGCTTGCGCCAGACCATGTACGTGCCGTGGCGGCCGAGCGGATCCGCCGGCGCGCTCGGCATCGGTCGCGGGCGCCACCTGGGCGCCGAGCGCGACTCCTCGTCCTCGAAGCCGAGGACGAACTCGCCGAGCGCCAGCGCGCGCCATCCGCCCTTCCTGTCGGGCGTGCCGCCGCCGTTCTTCTGGTCCTCGTTGACGTCCTCGATCGCCGGCTGAGCGCCACCGTCGGCGAAGCCGAAGTGCTCGCGGGCGCCTGCGAGCAGCTGCGCGTCGTGCTGGTGGCCGATCGCGAGCCCGTGGTCGGCGATCCCCGCCATCAGCTCCTCGAGCGCTGCCGTGAGCGCCTGCTCGCCCTTGGCGTTGACGGTCACCAGGACGTGGGCCTCCCCGGTGCCGAGGCCCTGCTCCCACCTCTCCGGGGCGCTCGGCCCGGCGTCGCCCAGCTCGCGGGCTCTGGCCGCCATGCCCTGGAGGAACTCCTCCGAGCACGTCTCGAGCACCCGCTCGGGGACCCCGAGGGCCGTGAGTCCCGCGGCGGTGAACGCCACGTTGAGCGCGGTGTCCGGCCCCTCGGCCCCGCGCCATGCCGCGCTCGTCACCCTCGGGATCAGGTGGCTGAGCCACGCACGGCCGGCGCCCGGGTCGGGGAGCTCCACGAAGACGTAGGACGTGCGGTCGTACGAGTTCCCGTGCGCGCGCAGGATGTCGCCCTGGAGATCGGCGTAGTCGAGGCGCGACGTCATGACCCGCAGAACCTCGTGCGGAACGCCGCGGCCAAGGCCTCCGGCTCGAGCGCCTGCGCGTCCACGACGAAGTCGACGAACGACCGGCGCAGCTCCAGTGCCCGCAGGACATGCTCGACCCGCGCGTCGGGATAGGCGCAGAAGAAGAGCCCGGTGTCGATCTGGTTGTGCTTCAGGTAGGCCTTGAGCGCTGCCCTCTGGGACGGACCGGGCGCGCCGATGCACGCGCCCCACACCTCCGCCGCCCAGTCCTTGGCGCAGAGCGCGTCGAGGTAGGAGTCGAGCTCGCCGTCCAGCGTTGCGCTGAACAGGAGGTAGTGGCAGGCGAGATGGTCCTCGGTCGGCTGCGACGGGTCGTTGACGAAGTCCTCGATCACGACCCAGCGTGCGAAATGCGTGCGGCCGAGGTCGCCGAACGGGCTGCCCTCGTGCTCGAACCGCGCGAGCGTGGCGCGGAGGGCGTCCTCGGCGTGCGGCGCGATCGGCGTCAGGACCGTGAGCGCGTAGACCTGACCGAGGGTGTTGGCCGTCAGAGGCACTGCTGGACCTCGTTGAGGGTCCGGCGCCACGCGACCGCGAACTCCGCGGGCGACAGGTCGGGTGCCTGGTCGCACAGCGCCCTGACCTTGGGTTCGAGCTCCAGGGCCTGCTGGACGATGGTGGCCGTGGCCTCCGGATAGGCGGAGTAGTAGTGGCTGGCGGTGTACGCGTGCTCGCGGATGTAGGCCTTGAACGGCGCCGAGGGCAGCGCCCATGGGAAGCCGTAGGAGCTCCCCCAGAAGCCGAACATCCCCGTGGTGAGCAGGAACGAGAACGCGTCGATGTACTCCTCCCAGCCACCGTTGAAGTTGCTCTCGAAGTACAGGTGCGGATGGCGGAGCGTGACGCGCGGCTGCGGGGGCCCGTTGTAGGGGATCTCGCGCAGCAGCGACCACCGCGCGGACTGGATGAACGACAGCCGCCTGAGCGTCGTCAGCGACCTGGGGGCCTTGCGCAGGACGAGGAAGAACAGCGGGAGCTCGAGCAGGCCCCAGCGCCGGACGGTGCTGAACACGGTCAGGGCGACGGCGTCGCCCGCGACGTTGCGGTCGTCTGAGACGCCAGAGGCGGGGATCCCGGTGGGACGGAGCTGGGCCGGCACGGCGGATCAAGCTAGACCGGGCCGATTCGGACGGTCAAGGATTCTGCGCGGGTCACGCGTCGAAGGCCGCAACGTTGGCGCGCAGCGCCTCCGGAGCCATCGCGTGTCCCGCCGGCGGGACGTCGAGCGACCCCTCAGAGCACGACGCGACCGGGCTCCTCGCCGGGCCCGCTCTCGTCGAGGACGGCGCCTGCCGCGTCGTCGAGGATCTTCGCCGCCCAGGCGGCGAAGTCGCTGCGCGTCTGCTCGGCCGCGTCGCGCCACCGCTGTTCCCGGCTCGCGGGGACGGAGAGGCGGATCGTCCGTGGCGCGTCGCATCGGGCCGTGGGCGCGACGGCCTCACGCACGCGACGGCGGAGCTCGGCCTTCGACCAGCCGCCGGCGACCGCCGCGGCGAGCCAGCGGTCCTGGAGCTCGTCGGGCAGCGCCGAGAGCTCGGCATGGTGCTGGAAGCTGAGGTCCGCTCGGCGGCGAGACGGCTCGAAGCGCCGGGCGACGGCCGCGTAGTTGCGCAGGGTCTGGTAGTCCAGCCCGGTCACGCTGAGCGCCTCCTTGTAGCGCCGCCCGTACTTCACGCGACCGAAGGCGATCCAGTCGCCGAGCCACCAGGCGCTGGCGTTCGCGTGCGCCCCGATCTTCGCCCCGATCGCGCTCCACGACTCGAACGGCAGCAACGGGTCGAAGCGCATGCCGGTGTTGGTCGGCCTGATCGGCCGCCGCTTCGGGAGGCACGACGCCCCTCCGTCACCGTCCGTCTGCCGCTCGTCCCGGGTGACCTGCAACCCGTCGGTGGATGCCATCGGGTTCCGGCCTCACAGTCGCACGGTATTGCCGACGCCGACGATATCCGGCGCGCCGTCGCCGGCGAGCACGGCTGAAGAACCGCACAGCACTGAGCTGCAAACCGATGCAAAAGCGTTACCGAAAAGAAGTTCTACGCTGCGC
Organism: Conexibacter woesei Iso977N; assembly: GCF_000424625.1. GTDB lineage: Bacteria > Actinomycetota > Thermoleophilia > Solirubrobacterales > Solirubrobacteraceae > Baekduia > Baekduia woesei_A. The sequence goes on along the minus strand of NZ_AUKG01000002.1, from coordinate 1,195,392 downwards.
GTGCTCGCGCGCCGGTCACCGCCGGGCGAAGCCGGCGAGGTCGTCGCGCACCGCGGCGTCCTCGCCGGCCAGCGCGTCGACGCGCGCGTGGGATGGGCCCTCGCCGACCGCGCGCTCGACGGCGGCGACCGCGTCGGCGTCGCCCTGGAGGAAGACCTCGACGGAGCCGTCGTTGCGGTTCTCGGCCCAGCCGTCGACCTGGCGCGCGCCCGCGTGCGATTGGGCCCAGCCACGGAAGTTGACGCCCTGGACGCGGCCGGTCACGATGAGACGGCGGGCGACGGTCATGCGGCGAGCGCGTCGGTGAACGCGGCGACCGCGTCGGGCCCGCGCACCGCGAACACGACGCGCTGAAGCGACGACGTTCCGGACGCGAGGTGGCGCCGGACCTCCTCGGCCTCGATGCGCGCCGCCTCGGCCAGCGGGAAGCCGCCGACACCGGTCCCGAAGGCGACGAGCGCCAACGACGACGCGCCGAGCGACTCGGCGCACGCCAGGGTCGCCGCCGTGCAGTCGCGGATGATCGCGGCGCTCGTCGGCCCACCCAGCTCCATCGTCGCCGCGTGGATGACCCAGCGCGACGGCATGTCCCCCGCGGTGGTCGCCACCGCGGAGCCGAGCGAGATCGGAGCGGCGTCGCGCGACTCGGCATCCAGCGCAGGCCCAGCGGCCCGCGCGATCGCCCCAGCCACGCCGCCGCCGTGCAGCAGCCGCGTGTTCGCCGCGTTGGCGATCGCGTCGACCGCCAGCGTCGTGATGTCGGTGTCGAGGACCTCGATGTCCATTGACGCCGACTTACCCGGAACCGCGGGTTCGGCCCCCAGGGCCGACACCCGCTACGTGATCGCGGCCCCCAGGGCCGTGATCACGCGGCCTCGACCGAGTCCTCTTCTTCCTTGCCCTGCAGCCGCTCGCGCCCGCGGCGGACCGCGGCGATGAACTTGGACAGGTTCACCTCGAGCGTGTTCAGGATCTCGTCGGCGTAGTCCTCGGCGCCCAGGCGGATCTCCCGCTCACGGGCACGCGCGTCCTCGACGATCTCCTCGGCGGCGCGCTCGGCTTCACGCGTCACCTCCTGATCGGAGACGAGCTCCTCCTGCTTGCGCACGGCGTCCTTGACGATCCGCTCCGCCTCGCGCTTGGCCTCGGCGAGCATCTCCTGACGCTCCTTGACGATCCACCGCGCCTGCTTGATCTCCTCAGGGATGGTCGCGCGCATCTGATCCAGAATGTCGTAGATCTGCTCGCGATCCACCCGCACCTCGTCGGTGAGAGGGACCTTCTTGGCGTTGTGGACAAGGTCGTCGAGCTTGTCAATGAGGACCAGGACGTCCATGGCTAAGCGTCTTTCTTCATCGGGTGAGCTCTTCCTTCAGGCGGCGTGCGACGCGCTCCGGCACGAGGCTGTCGATGTCACCGCCGAACGTGGCGAGCTCCTTGACTCCTGAGGAGCTGAGGAAACTGTACTGCGGGCTGGCCATGAGGTAGAGCGTGTCCACGTCGGGAGCCTGCATCCGGTTGAGCTGACCCATCTCCAGCTCGTACTCGAAGTCGGAGATCGCGCGCAGGCCCTTGACGATCGTCCGGGCCCCGATCGTCCTCGCGAAGTCGACCACGAGCACGCTGAACGGCTCGGCCCGGACGTTGCCGAGGTGCCCGGTCGCCTCGTTGATGAACGACAGCCGCTCCTCGATCCCGAAGATCGGCTGGTTCTTGCGCACCGAGACGTTCACGACGGCCACGACGACCTCGTCGAACTGCGCGGCGGTGCGCGTGATGATGTCCAGGTGCCCGTTGGTGATCGGGTCGTAGCTGCCGGGGCAGACGGCGATGCGCTTCTCGTCGGTCATGCGGTGTGGATGCGAAGGAGGGTGTCGCCGTAACGGCGTTCGAACGTCGTGCTGTAGCCGGGAAGGTCGAGCGGCGTGCGCCGGTCGCTCTCCCCGATCACGCGCGCGCCGGGGGCCAGAAGCGGAGTGAGCGCGGGCGCCAGCTCCGGTCCGAGCCCGGTCGCGAGCCGGTACGGAGGGTCAAGGAAGACGAGATCGTATGACTCGCCCACGTCGGATGCGTCGCGCAGTACCCGGAGGGCGTCGCGGCGACGCACCTGGGCGCGTTCCTGCGGGAGGTCCAAGGCCTTCAAATTGCCTTGGATGACGGCGGCCGCGCGGGCGTCGTTCTCCACCAGGACCGCCTGTGCCGCACCGCGCGAGAGCGCCTCGATCGCCAGCGCGCCGGAGCCGGCGAAGAGGTCGAGGACGCGCGCGTCGTGGATGTCGCCGAGCGCGGAGAAGAGCGCCTCGCGCACGCGGTCCGACGTCGGACGCGTGTCCTGGCCGGGCGGCGCGTCGAAACGGCGACCGCCGAGGGTGCCGGCGACGACTCTCATGCGGCGACCGGTGCGGCCTCGGCGCGCGCCAGCTCGGCGCGCAGAAGCTCATGTTGGGGTTCTTGCAGCTCCGGATCGGCGCGCAGGAGGTCCTCGGCGACCGCGAACGCGCGCTCCAGGACCGCGGCGTCGTCGGGCAGCCGGGCGAAGCGGAAGCGCGCCATGCCGGACTGGCGCGTGCCGGTCAGCTCGCCCTCGCCGCGCAGCTCGAGGTCGATCTCGGCCAGCCGGAAGCCGTCGCCGTTCATCGCCAGCGCCTGCAGGCGCTTGGACTCGCGCGGGCCGAAGAGCAGGCACAGCGACGCGTGCTCGCCGCGGCCGACGCGCCCGCGCAGCTGGTGCAGCTGGGAGATCCCGTAGCGGTCGGCGTCCTCGACGAGCATGATCGTGGCGTTGGGGACGTCGATCCCGACCTCGATGACCGTCGTCGCGACCAGGACGTGCGCCGCGCCGGCCGCGAAGCGCTCCATCGCCGCCTGCTTCTCGGCGGGGCGCATCTGGCCGTGGAGGAGGACGACCTCGTAGTCCCTGAGCTCGCCGGTCTTCAGCCGCTCGTACTCGGCGGTGGCGGCGCGGGCGTTGAGGGCCTCGGACTCGCTCACCAGCGGGCAGACGACGAACGCCTGGCGCCCGGCGCGCAGCTCCTCGCGGATCCGCTCGTAGGCGCGGTGGCGCTCGGCCTCGGTGGAGCACACGTGCGTGGTGATCGGCTGGCGCCCGCGCGGCAGCTCGCGCAGCGCGGTGACGTCGAGCGCGCCGAAGTTCGCCAGGCGCAGCGTGCGCGGGATCGGCGTCGCGGTCATGTGCAGGAGGTGCGGGACGAGGCCCTTCGGCGCCTTCGCGTCGAGCGCCGCGCGCTGGCGGACGCCGAAGCGGTGCTGCTCGTCGACGACGGCGACCATCAGGTTGGCGAACGCGACGTCGTCCTCGATCAGCGCGTGGGTGCCGACGACGAGCTTCAGCTCGCCGGATGCGAGTCGCGCCAGCGTCTCGCGGCGGCGCGCGGTGGTCGTCGATCCCGTCAGCAGCGCGGCGGAGATCATCGAGCCCGGCATCAGCGACTGGAGCGTCGCGAAGTGCTGCTCGGCGAGCGTCTCGGTCGGCGCCATCAGCGCGGCCTGGCCGCCGTGCTCGACCGCGCGCAACATGGTGTGCAACGCCACGACGGTCTTGCCGGACCCGACCTCCCCCATCAGCAGCCGCTGCATCGGGCGCTCGCGGGCGAGATCCTCGTCGACCTCGTCCATCGCGTTGACCTGGTCGCCGGTCGGCGTGAACGGCAGCGCGGTCGCGCGCCACTCGGCGGAGAGCGACGGCGCGTCCGCGAGCGGCGCCGCGTGGATGTCGGCGCGCCGCTCCTGGCGCAGGCGCAGCTGGACGATCTGGTCGATCAGCAGCTCGTCGAACGCCAGGCGCCGGCGGCCGCCCTCCATGTCCGGCCCGAAGTGCGCGGCGGCCAGCGCGGTCGCCCGGTCGGGCAGCCCGTTGGCGAGGCGCAGCCTCAGCGGCAGCGGGTCGGTGAAGTCATGCACCTTGTGTCGGTGCTCCTGCACCAGCGCAAGGATCTGGGTCGAGTTGATGCCCTTGGTCGCCGGGTACTGCGCGGCCTCCGAGCCGACCGCCGCGACCGCGTCGGTCTTGGCGTGGGCGTTGACGCGGAAGCGGTTGCGGTCCTGGTACTTGCCGGACAGCATCAGCCGCGTCGGCGGCGCGTACTGGGCCGACAGCCACGGCTGGTTGAAGAACGTGGCCCTCATGATCCCGGTGCCGTCGGAGACCGTCGCCTCGACGAGCGGCTTCATCCCACGGCGGCGGACCGGGCGCGAGGTGATCGATTTGACCTCGACGAGCACGGTGGCGACCTCGTCGACCTGAAGCTGGGCGATCGTCCGCGCCTCGCCGGTCGCGCGCGGCAGGTGCTGGAGCAGGTCGCCGACGGTCAGCAGGCCCAGCGCCTCGGCGCCGCCCGCGGCGGTCGGGTTCTTGATGTCCAGCTCCTGGGCCAGACGCGAGGGCTTCGGCGTCCGGACGGGCGCACGCCAGAGCTCCTCGGCGGTGAGCTCGCGCGCTTCCGCGAAGCCCAGCGGCGGGGTGAGGCCGGGTCCGAACGCGGGCGCCTCGCTCACAGCCACCTACTCAGCGGCGAGCAGCCACCACCAGGACGGCTGACCGCCGTCCTCGAGCTCGAGCTCGACACCGGCGGGCGCGAGCGCCGCGACGGCGTTCCCGTCCAGCGGCGCGCCCTCGCCCTCGATGCAGGTGACCAGCTCGGCGTCGGCGCTCAACTGCCCGAGGACGATCTGCAGCGTCTTGTCGGGCTCGCCCCACGCGACGAGGTCGTCGCCGACGTAGCCGACGGCGTCGCCGATCGTGAAGCGGCCTTCGGGATCCTGGCGCGCGGCGGGCGCGACGCCGCCGGTCCGGACCGCGTCGAGCGCCTCCTGCATCGCGGCGGCGTTGTCGTCGGCGGAGCGGTCGGCGTTGAGCGCGAACGCGGCGGCCAGGCCGGCCTGCTGCGAGCGCGACGCGACGACCCGGACCTTCTTGTCGCTCAGCTCGGCGGCACGCTCGGCGGCCATGAAGACGTTGGGGCTGTTGGGCAGGACGACGACCTCCTCGGCGGGGACGTCGTGGATGCCCGCGAGGATCTCCATCGTGGAGGGGTTGAGCGTCGGGCCGCCGTCGAGGACGCGCGCGCCGAGGGACTCGAACAGCGCGGTCAGGCCGTCGCCGCGGACGACCGCGAGGACGCCACATCTCGTCTCCGGCCCCGCCTCGCCGTGCGCTGCAGCACCGTGGCCGTTGCCGTTGGCCGACTCCAGGCGCTCGGCGCGCTCGACGACCTGCGCGTGCATGTCGGCGACGTCGAGGCGGCTGACCTCGCCGGCGCCGTCGAAGACGAGCGTCGCCTGCTCGGGGTCGTCGGTGTGGACGTGGACCTTCAGCGTCGCGTCGTCGCCGACGACGAGCACCGAGTCGCCGATGTCCTCGAGCTTGCCGACGAAGTTCTGCGCGTCCAGGCCGTTGCCGGTGACCGCGAAGTTCGTGCAGTAGCGGTAGGTCTCGGAGTCGTGCTCGGGGTGCGAGACGCGCGCGGCCGCGTAGTGGTCGAGCTCGGGCGCCTCGCCCTTCAGGGCGGCGACGATCCCCGCGAAGATGATGATGACGCCGTAGCCGCCGGCGTCGACGACGCCCGCCTCGCGCAGCGCGGGCAGCAGCTCGGGGCCGCGCTTGACCGACGCCTCGCCGGCGACGATCGCGCGCTCCAGGGCGGCGCCGATCATCGCGTTCTGGGCCTCGGGATCGGCGGACGCGAGCCGGCGCTGGTCCTCGGGCAGGTGCGCGAGGTCGTGGGCGATCGAGGTCGCCATGTCGCGCATGACGGTCAGCATCGTGCCCTCGGCGGGCGCGCGGACCGACGCGTAGGCGCGCTGGGCGGCGTTCGCGAACGCGGCGCCGAGCAGGACAGGATCGACCAGCTCGCCGGGGCGCGAGACCAGCTCCTCGGCGGCGCCGCGGATCAGCTGGGAGAGGATGACGCCGGAGTTGCCGCGTGCGCCCAGCAGGGCGGCGCGGGCGACGGTCTGGACGATCTCGTCGCGGCCGATCTCGTCGACCGTGCGGTCGCCGGCCTCGGCCTCGAGGCGGTCCAGCTCGGCGAGCACGGCGCGCAGCGTGAGCGCCATGTTGTCGCCGGTGTCGCCGTCGGCGACCGGGAAGACGTTGAGGTCGTTGATCTCCTGGCGGCGGGACTCCAGGTGCGCAAGCGCACCCTGGACCGCCACGCGGAAACGGACGAGACTCGGGTCGGACACGTCAGCGACCGTAGCGGGTCCGTCGGCCGACAGGCGGCCGACGAACTAGACGGCCTTGGTGACCTTGCCGGCCCTGAGGCAGCGCGTGCAGACGTACACGCGACGCGGGGCGGCGCCAACGAGGATCCGGACCTTCTGGAGGTTCGGATCGAAGCGCCGCTTGGTGGCGCGCATCGAGTGGCTGCGGCTCTGTCCGAAAGCGGGACCGCGCCCGCAGCTGTGGCAAACCTTCGACATTCGACGGCGCAGTCTAGCGGCTTGCGCTGGCGGACCGTCGGCCGCCCCTCGGCCGCCCCTTTTGCCGTGCTCGGACCATCGGGTTCGACCCCGCATGCAACCGTGCATTTCCGACACAGGGTTGGTGGGATCTTGTGGCGATGGTCGGGTCTGGTGTGACCTCTCGGTGGCTAGGGTAATCGGCACCCGATGCCCGCCCTCTCGCAGCAGCAGGTCGACCTGCCTCCGCGCTACCGGGTCGTGCGCCACATCGCCAACGGCGGCATGGCCACGGTCTGGGCGGCCGAGGACTCCCTGCTGGAGCGCCTGGTCGCGGTGAAGGTGCTGGCAGCCGGTTACGCCGAGGACGACGCGGCGCGCCGCCGGTTCACGCGCGAGGCCCGCGCGGCCGCGCGGGTCAGCGACCACGCCAACGTCGTGACGATCTTCGACATCGGCGAGCACGACGGCACGGCGTTCATCGTCATGGAGCACTTCGCGGGCGGGACGGTCGCCGATCGTCTGCGTGGGGACGGCGTGATCCCGGTCCCGCTGGCGCTGCGCTGGCTGCGCGAGACCGCGGGTGCGCTGGATGCCGCGCACGCGGCGGACATCGTCCACCGCGACGTCAAGCCGGGCAACCTGCTGCTGGACGAGAACGGCAAGCTCGGCGTCGGGGACTTCGGGATCGCCTCGCTCGCGGGCGAGACGCAGGTGACGATCGCGGGCCAGGTGCTCGGGACCGCCGCGTACCTGTCGCCCGAGCAGGCGCGCGGCCGCGCCGCGACGCCGGCGTCGGACCGGTTCTCGCTGGCCGTCGTCGCCTACGAGCTGCTGTGCGGGAGGCGCCCGTTCGTCGGCGACACCGCGATCGCCCAGGCCCGCGCGCGGGTCGAGAGCGACCCCATCACCTTGACCGGCCACTCGCCCGCGGCCGCCGACGCCCTGCGCTGGGGCCTGTCGCGCGCGCCCGAGGACCGGCCGGAGTCGGCGAGCGCGTTCGTCGACGCGCTGGAGGACGCGCTCGGCCCGGCGGCCGCGCCGACGGGCCAGATGGCCACGACGCGCCGCGCCTCCGGAGCGGAGTCCGCGCCGACGCGCGTGGCGCGCGGCTCCTCCGGGCGCGACGACGCGCCGACGCGCCGCGTCTCCGGACCGGAGTGGAACGACCGCGAGAACGGACGCTTCGCGCGCGACCGCACGCCGGTCGCCGTCCCGGTGCCGGCTGCGGCGGGCGCCGAGGCCGGGTTCCGCAGGGAGCCGGTCGCGAGGCCGCGCAACCCGCATCGCAAGGCCTTCATGTTGGCGGCGCTGACCGTCGGCTGCATCGTCGTGGGCGCCGGTGCCGCGCTGATCGGCGACAACGGCAACGACGGCGGCAGGGCGCAGGCGGCGCCGCACGCGACCGCGTCGAAGTCGCAGGGCGCGCCGAGCGGCGACGCCGTGCAGCGCGCGGCGGCCAGCGAGCCGTCGTCTTCGGCGCCCGCCGCCACGCCGAGCTCCGCGACGCCCGCGCCGACGACGACCACCGCGTCGCCCGCCTCGTCGGACTCCCGCTCCCCCGCCGAGCTCAACAACACCGGCTACGCGATGCTGCCCGGCAACCCGGCCGCCGCGGTCCCGCTGATCCGGAAGGCCGTCGACACGTTCCGGTCCGAGGGCCAGACCAAGTCCACCGACTACGTCTACTCCCTCTACAACCTGGGCTGGGCCCTCCGCCTCGCCGGCCGCCCCGCGGACGCGATCCCGTATCTGCAGGAGCGCCTGAAGCTCTCCAGCTACAAGCGCGGGATCGTCGAGCAGGAGCTCAAGACCGCGCAGGCCGCCGCCGGCCAGACGCCCGCCAAGCAGCACGGCCCGGCGAAGAAGCCGCACCCGAAGCACAACGCCGCCGGTCCCGGCGGCTTCCCCGGCAACGGCTGAGCCTCGCTCCGCCGCGCGTCGTCACGCCGTCGCTTGCAAAGTAAGCGAACGTTCACTTAGACTCGTTGGCATGCGGATCCACGCGTTGCGCACGGGTGTCGTCGAGGTCTCCGAGGCGTTGACGACGGGGACAGGTCTGACACGGCGGGCCAAGGTGATGAGGAAGGGGCCGATGCTCGGGCCACTGCCGATCCACGCGTGGCTGGTCGAGGCGGGCGACCGGTTGATCCTCGTCGACAGCGGCGAGACCGCGGGTGTGAGGGACGCGCCGTTCGCGCGGTTCCGGGTGACGGCGGCGGATGAGATCGACAAGCAGGTCGAGGCCGCCGGCTTCGCGGTCGGCGACCTCGACATGGTGGTGTTGACCCATGTCCATGGCGATCACGCCGACGGCGTCCCGCGGCTGGGCGACGCGCGGGTCGTGATCTCGCGCGAGGAGGCGAAGGTGATCCGGTCGGCGGAGGCGCGGCTCGCGCGGCGGATCACGGGCCAGCCGCTGCCCGACGGCTTCGCGCCCGAGGCGATCGACCTCGACGACGGGCCGGTCGGCGGCTTCGCGCGCAGCAAGGCGATCGCCGGCGGCGTGCACGTCGTCGCGACGCCGGGCCACACCGCCGGGCACGTGTCGGTCCTGGTCGACCAGGGCGACCACCACGTCCTACTCGCGGGCGACGTCGCCTACGACGAGGCGCAGCTGCGCGCGGTCCAGGTCGACGGCGTGAGCCCGAAGGCGGGCGTCGCGCGCAACACCATGAACATGGTGCTGGGTCACGCGGCGAGGCATCCGACGGTGTTCCTCCCCAGCCACGACCGCGAGTCCGCGGCGCGGCTGGAAGCGACGGTGACGCTCTAAGTGCCGCGCCCGTCACGCCAGGGCGAGATCCTCGACGCCGCGCTCGCGGTCTTCGCCGAGCACGGCTACGACGCCGCGCGCGTCAGGCAGATCGCGGCGCGCGCCGGGGTCAGCGACGCAGCGCTGTACCGCCACTACCCATCCAAGGAGGCGGTCGCCGCCGACCTCTTCGCGACCCACATGCGGCGGACCGCCGAGGCGTTCGCAACGATCGCCGGCGACACCACGCTGAGCGTCGAGGAGCGCGTGAAGGCGCTCGCCCGCCAGAACCTCACCGAGCGCAACGAGCAACCCAATGCCCATGCCTTCGTGCTGGGCCACCAGCATCGCTTCCTCTCCGCCCTGCCCGCCGACTTCCCCTACCCCATCCGGATCCTCGACGCCCTCCTCCAGGAGGGACAACGGGACGGGACCGTCGTCGACGGCCCCGTCCGCGTCCTCTCAGCCCTCGTCCTCGGGTGCCTGAACTGGCCGGTCATCACCGCCCAGCACGCGCGCGCCGGCGCGATCGACCTCACCGACCCCGGCACCGCCGGCCTGATCGCCGACGGTGCCTGGGCCGCGGTGGCGGCGCAGCGACCGCGCTAGACGCCCACCGGCTCCGGCGCCCGCGCGCCGTTGACCGCCGGCGCCGTCTCGTACTCCTCCGCCCCACCCTCGAACGCGGCGCCGGCCACGTCCTCCGGGTCGTTCGGATCCAGCTCACGCAGCGGCGGCTTCAGCCACGCGAACGCCAGGCAGACGACCGCCGCGAACCCGTAGCCGAGCGCGACCCTCTCGCCGCTGAACACGTGGACCTTCGGCGAGTGGATCAACCCCACCAACGTGAGCACGCCGCCGAACGCGCTGAACGCCGCGGCCCACAGGAACTTCCGGTCGACGATGAACACCGTGATCGCCGCCAGGACCATCCCGACCAGGACCGCGCCCTGCCCGAGCGTGTTCATCCCGCCGTAGATCGTCCCCGCCGCCGACAGCTTGTCGAACCCGACCTGCGACGCGCTCGTCCCCGCCGCGGCCAACGCGTTGTCGACCTGCCCGACGCCCCACGACGCCACGTTCGGGACCATCGCGATCACGACCGCCGGGTAGTAGGCCTTCGGAACCGCTCGGAAGGACTGCGCGCCGATGACCAACCCGATGAACAACAGGATCGGGACGATCGCCGGGATCGGCAGGACCGCCGCCAGCAGCGGGAAGAACCCGAGCGCGCACAGCAGGAAGATCACGACGCCGGTCGCGAGCGAGTACGAGATCCGCCCACCGGCCTCCTTCCACCCCGGCTGCCCGATGTACACCGCGGGCGGGAACGGGCAACCGGCGATCGCGCCGACGATCGCGCCCGTGCCGTCGGCCAGCAGCACCGCGCGCAGGTTGTACCTGTCGCCCGCGGCCGCCGCGCTCTCCACGTTCGACATCGCCTCCATGAAGTTGTAGATGCCCAACGGGATCGCCGTGGCCAGCAGCGGCGAGATCGACGACAGCCCGTCGCTCAACCGCCCGATGTCCAGCGACGGCAGGCCGACCGCGATCTGATCGACCCCGTGCGACACGGCATCCCCGTCCATGTAGCCACCGATCCAGGCGATCGCGGTGCCGGCGCCGAGCGCCACGATCCCCATCGGCACGTTGCCCGGAAGGCGCACGCCCGAGACGAAGCCGATCAGGATGAGCGTCAGCACCGGCAGCGCGATCCACGCGGCCTCCCACATCTGGGACGCCGGCCGCATCGAGATGAAGGTGATGGAGATGCCGGCCAAGGTCCCCAACAACGCCGCCCGCGGCGTGTACTTGCGCAGGTAGGGCCCGACGAACGCGCCCACCAGGATGATCAAGCCGATGATGAACGCCCAGGCCAGCCCCGCCTCCCACGCCTTGACCGCGTCCCTGGTCTGCAGGTAGGTCGGCAACATGATCACGAACGTGACGATGAACATGTGCGGGACGCTGGGCCCGTAGGGCATCGCGGCGACGTCGGTCCGGTTCTCCTTCGCCGCCAGGCGGCGCGCGAGGTAGAAGTAGAAGACGTTGCCGACCAGCAGCTCGACGCCGAGCGCCGGGAGGATCACGCGGTAGACGTCGTGGGCCGGGATGTTGACGACGCCGGCGGCCAGGCCCGCCAGCACCAGGACGTTGACCAACATGTTGATGCCGAGGCCGAAGAAGGCGTTCAGGTCGCCGCGCGTCCAGAAGGGCAGGCGCGGCGACGCGCTGCCCCCGGAGGCGGGCAACACGTAGGTGTCGCTACTCATGATGTAGTCCTTGCTCTAGGCGATGGTGGTGGTGGGCACGGGCAGCTGCTCCAGCAGCGCTGCCGACGGGGCGACCCAGCCGAAGATCCCGCCCTGCGCGGCGATCATCTTCAGGCCGACCTCGTGGAACTCCGGGAAGTACGAGCCGACGCAGTCGGCCAGGACGAGGCACTCGAACCCGCGGTCGTTGGCCTCGCGGACGGTCGTGTGGACGCAGACCTCGGTCGTCACGCCGGTCACGACCAGCCGCGTGATCCCGCGGTTGCGCAGCAGCAGCTCCAGGTCGGTGGCGTAGAACGCGCCCTTGCCGGGCTTGTCGAGGACCGGCTCGCCCTCGGCGGGCGCGAGCTCGTCGATGATGTCGTGGCCCTCCTCGCCGCGGACGAGGATCCGGCCGAACGGGCCGGGGTCGCCGATCCCGCACGCCAGTCGGCCGCGGGCGAGCTTGGCCGGCGGCGCGTCGGTCAGGTCCGGGCGATGGCCCTCGCGGGTGTGGATCACCGCCATCCCGGCGGCGCGGGCGGCGGCCAGGACGCGCTGCAGCGGCGCGATCGTGGTCTGGAGCAAGGCAACGTCATTGCCCAGGAGCGAGCCGAAGCCGCCTGGGTAGAGGAAGTCGCGCTGCATGTCGATGATGACGAGCGCGGTGCTCGCGGGGTCCAGCTCGAAGTCGTAGGGCGCAGCGGGAACGCTGATGGTCATGGCCTCTCCGGGGCTGTATGCAGTGGTGTCGACGGCGGCGCGAAGCTAACGCGGCCGGTGTGGCCGGCTCATCGGACAGCGAGGCGGAAACCCCATGGACCGCAAGGCCAGCGGTCCAAACGGGGCGGCGCGATCCTGGCCCGCGTGTCCAAGGGCAGGACCGGCGGTCGCCCGTAGGTTGCCCCCATGCACACAGAGCTGCATGCCGCAGGCGATCCCGCCGTCGCCGCCCTCGCCGCGGCCCGGCCGTTGTTGGTGGACGTGCGCCCGGCGGGCGACGTCGTGCCCGCGCTGGCCGCGGGCGCGGTCGGCCACGCCGGGCCGCCGATCCACCCGCGCGCGATGTGCGCGCCGATGCGCACCGCGCTGGCCGTCGCGCTGGCGATCGAGGGCCGCGCCCCCGACGCGGCTGCGGCGCTGGACCTGCTCGACGCGGGCGCGATCGACGTCCGGCCCAACCACGACATGGGCGGCGTCGGGCCGATGTCCGGCGCCGTGACCGCGTCGATGCCGGTGCTCGTCGCGCGCGACGCGGCGACCGGCCGCGAGGCGTGGTGCCCGCTCAACGAGGGCTCCGGGAAGGTCCTGCGCTACGGCGCCGACGGGCCGGAGGTCGTCGCGCGGCTGGAGTGGATGCGCGACGTGCTCGGCCCCGCGCTGGCCGGCGCGCTGCGCGAGCACGGGCCGCTGGACCTGCTGGAGGTCCAGGGCCGCGCGCTGGAGCTCGGCGACGAGTGCCACCACCGCACCGAAGCGGGGTCGAGGCTGGCCCACGACGCGCTCGCGCCGTGGCTGCCGGAGGACGTCCGGGCGTTCATCCTCAACAACGGCCAGTTCTTCCTCAACCTGGCGATGGTCAGCGCGAAGCTCGCGATGGTGTGCGCGGCCGACGTGCCGGGGTCGTCGCTGCTGACCGTGATCGCGCGCAACGGCGTCGAGGTCGGGATCCAGCTCAGCGGGACCGGCTCGCAGTGGTTCGTGGGTCCCGCCGCGCTCCCGGATCCGGCGCGCCTGATCGACCCCTACACCTTGGAGGACATGAACCCCGACCTGGGCGACAGCGCGATCGTCGAGGTGTACGGGTTGGGCGCGCTGGCGCTGAGCGCGTCGCCGCTGGCGGCCCCGTCGGTCGGGCTGAGCTTCGACGACGCGCCCGGGCTGATGCAGCGCTTCCGGACGATCGCGGCCGCCGACCACCCGGACCTGCGGCTGTACGAGCCCGCGCCCGTGCCCGCGATCCTCGGCGTGGACGCGCGGCTGGTCGTCGACACCGGGATCCGCCCGCCGGTCCACACCGGGATCGCGCACCGCGAACCGGGCGTCGGGCAGATCGGCGGCGGCGTGACGCACCCGCCGTTCGAGGCGTTCGAGGCCGCGATCGAGGAGCTGGACGCGCGGGTGGCGGCGGTGCCGGCTTGAGCGGCGGCGCCGCCGCGGCCGGGTCGGTCTCGCAGGCCGAGCGGGTCTACACGGAGATCCGCGATCGCCTGCTGGCCGGCGAGCTGCCCGCGGGCGAGCGGCTGGTCGAGGTCCAGCTGGCCGCCGAGTACGCGACGTCGCGCACACCGGTCCGGGAGGCGCTGCGGCGCCTGGAGGGCGACGGGCATCTCGTCCGGGATCCGGCCGGCGGGCTGCGGCCGCGGCTGCCGGACGTCCGGACGATGCAGGAGGTCTACGACGTCCGGCTGGCGCTGGAGGAGCTGACCGCGCGCCGCGCGTCGACCGGCGGCGACCGCGAGCTGCTGGAGGCGGTCCAACATGATTGGCTTGCCTTGCGGGCGCAGTGGAGGACCGCGCCCGAGACGCTCCGGACGCCCGACTTCGTCCACCGCGACGAGTCCTTCCACGAGCGCATCGCCGGCGCCTCCGGCAACGCGACGGCGACCCGGATGCTGCGCGCGACCAACGAGCGCATCCGCGTCCTGCGCATCCACGACTTCACCGAGGACGAGCGCATCGGCGCAACGATCGCCGAGCACCTCGAGATCATCGACCTCGTCCTGGCCGGCGACGCCGACGCCTCCGCCGCCTTCATGCGCGCCCACGTCCAACGCAGCGCCCTCGTCGTCCGCGAACGCGTCGGCGAGACGCTGGCGCGCATGTTCTCCGCCGCGCCGGAGGCGCTGCCGCCGGTCGCGGCCAGGGCCGGTGGCGCGACCCGCAGCGAGTAGGCGCGTCTAGCGATGTGCGGCGCCGGCGGAGGACCGCAGAGCGGTCGCCACGCTGCAGGAACTCACGATTGGTAGCGGCAGGTCGGCAGAGACGCTGCGGCCGAGCGCGGCCAGAAGCGGTCGCGCTGCAGCAGGCGAGGAGGCGCGTCGATCGATGCGCCGGAGGCGGTCAGTGGGACGCGGGTTCGCGGTCCGGGGTGCGCTCGGGCGTATGGGCCGGGCGGCGAGGGGGCTTCGGGTAGGAAGGGGTGCCCTTGCGGCGGAGGCGGAAGCGCGAGGGGGACGACTCCGGCAGCGGCAGGCTGCCGCCCGACGGGTCCGGCTCTGGCTCCGGTGGGTCCCACTTCGGTGGGCCGCCGTCGTCGTCGCGGGGGAACAGGGTTCCGCGCCAGTCGATCTGCTCGCCGTCCAGGAGGACCTTCACGAGGACGGCCGCGCCCAGGATGTGGACGAGGAGCGTCAGGAGGATCGCGACGACTTCGAGGCTCACAGCAGGACCGAGCGTACCGCGAGTCAGGAGGTGGTGGGCGCCAGTTGTCTCTTGATCTCAAGCAGCGCCAGCACGGCCTCCGCGGCGTGCGCGCCCGAGTTGCGCTTGTCCCCGCCGGACCGGGCCAGCGCCTGGTCCTTGTTGTTGACCGTCAACACGCCAAACGAGCACGGCACGCCGGTCCTCAGCTGGACGTCCTGGATCCCGCGGGCGCTCTCGCCGCAGACGTAGTCGTAGTGCGTCGTCTCGCCCCTGATCACGGCGCCGAGGCACACGACCCCGTCGTACTTCCCCGACTCCGCGGCGAACTGCGCGGCCAGCGGCAGCTCGTAGGCGCCGGGAACATCAAAAATGTCGACGTCCGTCTCGATGACGCACTTCTCGGCGAGAACGTCCTCCGCCCCGTCGATCAGCCGCTCCGCCAGGTCCTCGTAGAACCGCGCAACGCAGATGGCGAACCTCACGCGCCCTTCTCCTCGTCGCGCACGTGCTCGTCGTGGAGCATCTCCTCGTCGAGCGCCAGCCCCTGGTGGTGCAGCGTGTGCCCCATCCGCTCGGCCTTCGTGCGCAGGTACCGCTCGTTGTGCGGGTTCGGCGCGTGCGCGATCGGGACCTGGTCGGTCACCCGCAGCCCGTAGCCCTCCAACCCGCGGATCTTCTTGGGGTTGTTGGTCAGGATCCGCAGCGACGACAGCCCGAGGTCGGCCAGGATCTGTGCGCCGATGCCGTAGTCGCGCAGGTCCGCCGGGAGCCCCAGCTTGAGGTTGGCGTCGACGGTGTCGTAGCCCTCCTCCTGCAACTTGTAGGCCTTGAGCTTGTTGAGCAGGCCGATGCCGCGCCCCTCCTGGGCGAGGTACAGCAGGACGCCCTCGCCCTCGGCCTCGATCATCGACAGCGCGCTCTCCAGCTGCTCGCCGCAGTCGCAGCGCAGCGAATGGAAGACGTCACCGGTCAGGCACTCGGAGTGTACGCGCACCAGCACGTCCTCCTTGCCCTCGACGTCACCCTTGACCATCGCGACGTGGTGCTTGTCGTCGACCAGCGACCGGTACCCGTACACGGTGAAGTCGCCGAAGCCGGTCGGCATCGACGTCGAGACCACGCGCTCCACGAGCTTGTCGTGCCGCCGCCGGTAGGCGATCAGGTCGGCGATCGTGATCATCTTGAAGCCGTGCTTGTGGCAGTACGCGGCGAGGTCGCCGACGCGCGCCATCGAGCCGTCCTCGTTCTGCACCTCGCAGATCACGCCCGCGGGCATGACGCCCGCCAGCCGCGCGAGGTCGACCGACGCCTCGGTGTGCCCCGTGCGCTCCAGCACGCCGCCCTCGCGCGCCTTCAAAGGATGCACGTGGCCCGGGACCACGATGTCGGCCTTGCCCTTGTCCGGCGCGACCGCGGTCCGGATCGTCGTCGCCTGGTCGGCGGTCGAGATGCCGGTGGTGACGCCCTCGCGCGCCTCGATCGTGACCGTGAACGGCGTCTCGTGCGCGGACTCGTTCTTCAAGGACATCAGCTCGAGGCCGAGCTCGTCGCAGCGGTCCGGCGTCAGCGTGAGACAGATCCAGCCGCCCGCCTGGCGCGTCATGAAGTTGATGTCGTCGGCGGTGACGAACTCCGCCGCCATGACGACGTCGCCCTCGTTCTCGCGGTCCTCGTCGTCGACGACCACGATCATCTTGCCGGCGGCGATGTCCTCCAGCGCCTCCTCGATCGTCGAGAACCTCACGTCCTCGCGCGCGACCTCACCGGTCGGCTTCATCGGGCATGCACCCCGACGAGCTTCTCCACGTACTTGGCCACGACGTCGACCTCCAGGTTCACGGTGCGGCCCACAGCGGTGCCGCCCAGGTTGGTGCGTTCGAGCGTCTCCGGGATCAACGACACGTCGAACGACGTGTCATCGACCCGCGACACGGTCAGGCTGATCCCGTCCACGGCGATCGAGCCCTTCTCCACCACGTACTTCAACAAGTCTGCGGGCGCGTCGATCGTCACGACGCGCGAGAAGCCGTCCTCGGCAATGCCGGAGACCGACCCAATGCCATCGACATGCCCCTGCATGATGTGACCGCCCAGGCGCGCGCCGGCCTTCATCGCCAGCTCGAGGTTCACGCCCGAGCCGACCTCGACGCCGCCGAGCGACGAGCGCCGCAGCGACTCCAGCATGACGTCGAAGGACATGCGGCCGTCCTCGATCCGCGTCGCGGTCAGGCAGACGCCGTTGACCGCGACCGAGTCGCCCAGCCCGACTTCGTCGGTCAGCCTCGAGGCGACCGTCAGGACCGAGCCCTCGGCGCCCGCGTCGACCGCGACGACTTCTCCAAGATCCTCAACAAGTCCCGTGAACATCGACTACCACTCCCGCAGACGGGCGCTGATCAGGACGTCGTCGGCGACGCGCTCGCAGTCCAGCGTCAGCGCGCGCAGCGCCTCGCTGATCTTCTCCACGCCCTCGCCCTCCAGCGGATCGCGCGCCTTCGATCCGCCGAGCAGCAACGGCGCCAGGAACAGCCGGACCTCGTCGATCTCCCCCGCGTCGAGGAACGCGCCCGCCAGGTGCGGCCCGCCCTCGAGCAAGATGGCGTGAACGCCGGCGTCTCCCAGCGCGTCCAGCGCCGACCTCACCCGCGCCGGCTCGTTCTCGCCGGTCGCGACGATCACGTCGGCGCCCGCGGTCTCCAGCGCGTCGCACGCGGAACGCGGCGCCGCACGGGACACGACGACGGTCAGCGGGATCTCCGGCGCCTGGGCCACGAGCTTCGAGTCCAGCGGCAGCCGGCCCGTCGCGTCGAAGACGACACGACGCGGCTGCTTCAGCTCGCCGGCCGCGGGATCGGCCTCGATCCGCGCCGTCAGCTGCGGGTCGTCGGCCAGCGCCGTCCCGATCCCGACCGCCACCGCGTCGACCGACGCGCGCCACTTGTGGGCCAGGGCCCGGGAAGCTTCAGAAGAGATCCACTTCGAGTCGCCCGTGCGCGTCGCGACCTTGCCGTCGAGCGTCATCGCGGACTTGAACAACACCCACGGCCTACCGGTCCGCGCGTGCTTGCGGAACGCCTGGTTGGCGAGCCGCGCGCGCTCGGCCAGCTCGCCGCCCGCGACGTCGACCGTCACGCCCTCGTCGCGCAGGATCCCCAGACCCCGCCCGGACGCCTTGCCGGTCGGGTCGTCGCTGGCCACCACGACGCGCGAGATCCCCGCGGCCATGATCGCCTCCGTGCACGGCCCGGTCTTCCCGGTGTGGCAGCACGGCTCCAGCGACACGTAGATCGTCGCGCCGGACAGGTCGGCCCCGTTGCAGGCGGCGATCGCGTTGACCTCCGCGTGCGGCCCGCCGTACTCGGCATGCCAGCCCTCGCCCAGGACGACCCCGTCCTTGACGACGACGGCGCCCACGACCGGGTTGGGATGCACCCGACCACGGCCCCGGGTCGCGAGGTCGATCGCCCGCGAGAGATGCTGATGGTCGGTGTCGGTCCGCTGCACCACGCAGGAGGATAGGGCTCACGGCGCGGCCTCAGCCGCCCGCGCAGCGCCCGCCCTTGAGGTGGTAGATCGTCATCGTCGGCCCGGGCCGGTCGTAGGCCAGCGGGTAGAAGTCGAACGACCAGTCGAAGTTGAAGTTCACGGGCCCTGCGCCGTCGCGGTAGGGCGACGCCACGAACGCCGTGTCGGACCGAGCCTCGAGCTCCCTGTAGTACGCCAGCGCCCTCGGCACGGCGGCCGCGTCGACCTCCGCGCGCCCGCGCTGCGTCGAGCCGACGACCACCCAGCAGTAGCCGCCCTGCTCGTACTGGTCGACGAGGCCCGGGTAGAGCGTCCGCTCGTAGTCCTCGATGTTGACGATCCGCCCCGGCCCCGGGATCTCCGAGCCGTCGTTGGCGATGTTCGAGCGCGACGTCGGGAACTTCACCCAGCGGTTGCCGTTGGACGTCAGCGGCGACGGGTGCCCGACGTCCTGCGCCCAGCCGTCGGGGACGACCGGCTCGACGACGATCTTCGTCTTCGGCGGCACGTGGTCGACCAGCCACGTCCGGGCCATGTTGCGCGTGTCCTCGCGCGACAGCACCTTCGCGCTGTGCAGCGAGTAGACGAGCCCCTGCCCGCACAGCAGCGCGGCGGCGAGCACCAGCATCGTGGGCGCCAGGACCGGCCGCCGGCGCCCGACCCAGTCGGCGCCGCGCAGCAGCGCGTAGGCGGCGAGCAGGCAGATCATCGGGAACACCGGCATCAGCCAGCGCCCGAAGTAGCGCTCCTGGGTGCCCATGAACAGCAGGAACAGCACCGGCGCCGGGACCAGCACGAGCGCGATCCGCCAGTTGTCGCGCGCGGTCAGCACGACGCCGAACGCCGCGGCGATCGCCGGGATCCAGCCCAGCCCCCACGTCAGCGTCCAGAGGTAGTACTCGAGCCCGTTGTTCTCGGTCAGCCCGAGCTTGCCCAGCGCGTCGTCGGCGACCGAGGTCTGGTGGTTGAGCCCGTCCCTGAACCCGCTGAAGTCGAGCAGGGCATAGGGGTTGAGCGCGGCGAACGCGATCAGCGCGAACAGCGCCGTCAGGAACAGCCCGCCCACCAGCGTGGTCGCGCGCAGCCTGCGCCGCCCGAACAGCCAGCCGCCGGCCGCCGCGAGGATCGGCAGCAGCACGATCCCGCCCGTGTACTTCGTCGCGCACGCCAGCCCGAGGCCGATCCCGGCCCACAGGAAGTCGCGCACGCGCCCCTGCCGGACGATCCCCGCCACGCCGTAGAGCGCCAGGCAGATCGGCGCCAGCGTCGGGACGTCGTTGAGCGCCAGGTGCGAGTAGAAGACCGGCAGGAAGCCGACGCCCAGCAGCCCCGCGGCCAGGAACCCGATCCGGCGGTCCTCGAACAGCTTGGCGCCCGCCAGGTACAGGAACCACACCGCAGCGGTCCCGAAGGCGGCGCTCACGACGCGCGCGACCAGGAAGACGTCGGTCGGGTCCTTCGCGAACGACGCGCTGACGCCCGCGCGGCCGCCGAACCACACGTCGAACACGAGGTGCAACACGTACGTGTACGCGGGCGGGTTGACGAAGTAGTGCGGGTTCCAGCCGTGGTCGAAGAGCCCGATCGCCTTCGGCACGAAGTGCGCGTTCTCGTCGGCGTTGTACGCGTACGGCAGCCCCTGCTTCGCGCCCCAGACGCGCAGCACGAACGAGGCGACCAGCAGCAGCAGGACCCACGGCGCCCAGCGCAGCCTCTCCGCACGGTCGGCGCGCCGGACCGCGCGCCGCGCCGCGTCCTCGCCGACCGGCGCGTCGTCGCCGAGGGCTGCGTGCTCGGCCGTCACGCCCTCATCGACAGCGGACATACGCGGCGTAGTAGGACGTGAACGCGCGCCTGTGGAAGCCGGGCAGCGGCACGTTGTCGAACGGGTCGTCGGTGTCGGCCACCAGCGCCTGGCGCAGCAGCGCGCCGCGGTCGACCACGAAGATCGACACGCCCTGCTTGATGCGGTCCGACTGGCGGTCGTCGGCGCGCGCGATGACCTGCTTGGGCGACGCGTCGAGGATCCAGCGCGTGTCCGGGATCAGCTTGTGGTTCGGGGTCGAGACCGGGCCGCACCTCATGCCCGCCCGGACCTCGGGCCTGTCGAGCAGCTGCACGAGCGAGCGGTGCGAGTTGCCGCGCAGCCTCAGCTCGGCGTCGAAGTTGTGGAAGTTGACCCTCGTGGCGGTGAAGACGCCGCCGTAGACGATCACGCCGAAGGCCACGATCGCCCAGACCTTCCGGACCCACCAGCCCGGGCGCAGCGTCGTCCAGCCCGCGAGCGTGAAGCCCGCGAAGACCATCACCATCAGCGTCGGGACCAGCAGGTAGCGGTCGATCACCGAGAGCCCGGCGATCCCGACCAGGACGAACGTCCCGGTCCCGATCAGCCACAGCGCCAGCGGCATCAGCACGCGGCGCGGGACCAGGACCAGCGACGCCAGGAAGCCCGCGATGCCCGCGTAGAGCACCGGCGCCTTGGCGAGGTTCAGGAAGAACCTGCGCGTCGCCTCCGGCACCTCGGCCAGGCCCTTGGTCCGCCCCAGCTCCTCGGCCAGGCCCGTCGTGTGCTGCAGCGAGAAGAACGGGTGGCCGGTGACGACGAAGTCGGTCAGCACCCACACGAACGGCCCGATCGCCGCCCACGCGGCGTACTTGGCCCAGCGGCGCCAGCGCGTGGCGGCGTCCGGATGGTCGGCGCCGAGCTCGCCGCTGCACATCCACAGGAAGTAGATCCCGATGATCAGCCAGGCCTCCGGGCGCATCAATCCGGCGGCGGCCAGCAGCCACCAGACGACACCACCGCGCCGCGGCTTGGCCAGCTCGAACGCCGCCGCCCAGACGACGAACGCCAGGTACGGGATGTCGATGTAGGCGCGCGCGGCCAGGAACGGGAAGTCGAAGCGCGTGCACAGGATCGCCGCGGCGGCGAGGCCGACCAGCGGCGTGAACGCGCGTCGCCCGACCTGGTAGATCCCGGCGCACAGCACGACGAACGACGCGAGCGTGCAGAAGACCATCACGCGGTCGCCGTGGCGGCCGAGGATCGACAGCAGCGCGCCGAACGCGACGGCCAGCGGGTGCTCGGTCGGCGACTGGTACTCGTCGAAGCTCGGCAGGTGGCCGTGCAGGATCTCCCGGCCCCAGATCAAGCTGTAGTAGCTGTCGTAGTTGGGGTACATCGGGTACACGAAGAACCCGATCAGGGTGGCCAGCGCGAGCAGCGCCAGCAGGATCGCCGGCCACGGCAGCCCGAGCACGCGTGCGAAGCGGCCGCCTTCGGGGGCGGTCGCGGGGTTCGGGCGGGACGCCGTCGCGGCGGCGGCGTCAGCAGGAGGCATAGGTCACGAAATGGGGGCTGCGGGAGATCACCCGGAGGTCCGGGCCAGGGTCCTGGATCCGTGCATCGTCGCGCGAGCCGGGGACGAACGGGCCGTAGGTCGAGTTCGTCAACATGCTCGCGCCATCCACGAACACGTGGACGCCGCGCGCGGTTGCGCCGAAGTCGCGCAGGCTCGACCGCGCGACGACCGCGTCCTGGTCAGCATGCAGGATCCAGCGGACGTCGGGGATCAGCTTGTGGTTGGGCACGTAGATCGTGGAGCCGCAGCGGGCACGGGCGGCGGCGAAGGCGGGCGAGGAGACGTCGCGCGCCAGCTCCTGGCGCAGCTCCCGGCGGGTCTTCAGCTCGCGGTTGATGTACCCAGGATGAAGGTGCGTGGCCGTGAACGCGGCACCGCCCAGCGCGACGACGCACGCGGCGCCGATCCAGGCGCGGCGCAGCGGGTGCGCGCGGTCCAGGATCGTGAAGCCGGCGATCGCGAAGCCGGCGAAGACGAGCAGGGCCAGCGCGGACGCGGCGAGGTAGCGGTCGATGACGCTCAGCCCGGCGACGGCGATCGCGAAGAACGTGATCAGCCCGGACGCGGCGAGCGCGAACAGGATCGCGGCGCGGCGGCGGGCGTAGACCCACGCCAGGACCACGCCCGCGATCGCGCCGAGCAGGACCGGCCACTTCAGCGTCCCGTCGAGCGAGTGCAGCGCGAACGACGGCGCCTGCGAGGCGGGCTTGGTGCGCTGCAGGTCGTTGGCCAGCGACGAGGTGTGCTGGAGGCTGAACAGCGGATGGCCGGTGGCGATCCAGTCGACCGCGACCCAGAGCACCGGCGCGATCGCGGCGTAGGCGGCGGTCCGGGCGAGCGTCCCGAGGTTCGCGCGCCACGCACGACGCAGCGGCCAGCCACACCAGAGCCAGTAGGCGGCCAGCAGCAGCCACGCCTCCGGGCGCAGCAGCCCCGCGACCGCGAGCAGGACCCAGACGACCCCGCCGCGCCGCCACTTCGCCGTCTCCAGCGCCGCTGCCCAGGCGATCAGCGCCAGGTACGGGACGTCGATGTAGCCGCGCGCGGCCAGGAACGCGTAGTCCAGGCGCGACATCACCAACAGGGCCGCGACCAGCCCGACCCACGGCCCGAACGCCGCGCGGCCGAGCCGGTAGACGCCTGCGATCAGCAGGCAGAACGCGCCGACGGTCAGCAGCAGCCACGCGTGCGGCGCGACCGATCCGCCCAGCAGCGACAGCAGCGCGCCCGCCGCGACGGCCAGCGGATGCTGGGTCGGCGCGCGGTAGGCGTCGAAGGACGGCGCGATCCCATGCACCACTTCCCGGCCCCAGACCAGCGCGTAGGCCGAGTCGTAGTTCGGATACGTGGGGTACACCACGTAGGCGATGAGCGCCCCGAAGCAGAGCAGCGCGAAGCCGGCTCGCGCCCAAACGCGTTCCGGCACGGCTTTCAGCCGCGCGAAGAAGCCGTGCCCGGGGCGCGGCGAGGTGAGCGTCGCGCTCTCCATGCAGTCGTCGAGGGTCAGCACCCCGGGCCGTGTTAGGACGTTTTACGGCAACCCGCTAGCGTCCCCGGCACCTGAGATACTGGGCTCGCGAGTGTACGGCACGCCTTCGCCCAGCTCGGCGTTCCCCCGCGTGCCGTCCCCATCCTTCTCATGAAGCTCATCATCCAGATCCCCTGCCTCAACGAGGAGGAGACGCTGCCCGGCACGCTGGCAGACCTCCCCCGTGAGGTCCCCGGCTTCGACACGGTCGAGTGGCTCGTCATCGACGACGGCTCCACCGACCGCACGATCGAGGTCGCGCGTGCCAACGGCGTCGACCACATCGTCAAGCTGACGAACAACAAGGGCCTGGCCGCCGGGTTCCAGGCGGGCCTCGACGCCTGCCTCAAGCTCGGCGCCGACGTCATCGTCAACACCGACGCCGACAACCAGTACTTCGGCGGCGACATCCCGAAGCTGGTCGAGCCGATCATCGCCGGCCGCGCCGACATGGTCGTCGGCGACCGCGAGACCGACACGATCGAGCACTTCTCGCCGCTGAAGAAGCGGCTGCAGAACCTCGGCTCGTGGGTCGTGCGCCAGGCGTCGAACACCGACGTGCCCGACACGACCTCCGGCTTCCGCGCCTACAACCGCGAGGCCGCGATCCAGATGGCGGTCGTCTCCAAGTACACCTACACCTTGGAGACGATCATCCAGGCCGGCAAGCTGCTGGTCGCCACCGACCACGTCGCGATCCGGACCAACCCGAAGACGCGCGAGTCGCGGCTGTTCCCGTCGATGTCGTCGTACGTGCGCCGCAACGCGGTCGCGATCACGCGCATCTACACCCAGTACGAGCCGCTGAAGGTGTTCTCGTACTTCGCGCTGCTGCTGTTCGTGCTGGCGCTGATCCCGTTCGTGCGCTTCGTGATCGCCTACGCCGACGGCGAGGGCGCCGGCCACGTGCAGTCGCTGATCTTCGGCGCCGTGCTGTTCAACGCGTCGGTCGTCGTCGGGGTCCTCGGGATCATCGGCGACCTCCTGTACGGCCAGCGCATCATGAGCCAGCGGATCTTCGAGCGCGTCCGGCGCATCGAGCTCCAGCTCGGCGTTCCCCCGTCCCACTACGAGCCCGGCGCGCGCGACACCGGCCAGCAGGCCACCACCGGCGCGCAGGCCGGCCGCACCGAGGAACGAGAGGCCCTCAAGCTATGACCCCTCCGACCGTCACCGTGGACCAAGAAGGCACGGTCACCGGCAACACGTACGACAAGTACAACACCACCAACCCGCTCGCCAAGAGGCTGCAGGCGAACTTCGAGCACACGCTCGAGGAGCTGTTCGCCAAGGCGGCGCCGACGACGCTGCTCGACGTCGGCTGCGGCGAGGGCGTGCTGACCCACCAGTGGGCGCAGACGCCGGGCATGAAGCGGATCGTCGGGCTCGACCTCGACGACCCGCAGCTGCACGAGGCCTGGAAGGGCCGCCAGCACCCGTGCCTCGAGTACGTCGTGATGAAGGCCGAGAACCTCCCGTTCGCCGAGAACGAGTTCGAGGTCGCCACGGCGATCGAGGTCCTGGAGCACGTCCCGGACCCCGAGCACACGGTCTCCGAGATGGCGCGGATCGCGTCGAAGTGGCTGCTGGTCAGCGTCCCGCGCGAGCCGCTGTGGCGCGGGCTGAACATGGCCCGCGGCGCGTACCTGAAGGACCTGGGCAACACGCCCGGCCACCTGAACCACTGGTCCAAGCGCAGCTTCACGCAGCTGCTGGGCCGGTACGGGACCGTCGTCGAGGCGCGGTCGCCGTTCCCGTGGACGATGCTCCTCGTCCGCATTGGCCAGTAGCGGCACCACGGCTCCCGATGACCTGATCCCCGCGTCCGCCGACGGCGACGCGGGGGCCACGGGCGGCGAGAAGTCCTACGGGTCGGGCGCCCGGATCCTGTCGATCGGGATCGCGGCGACCGGCCTCTTCACGTTCGCCTACTTCGGCGTCGCCGGCCACGTGCTGGACGAGGACGCCTACGGGCGGATCTCGCTGCTGTGGTCGCTGCTGTTCGTGATCATGTCGGTGATCTACCGGCCGGTCGAGCAGCTGCTCTCGCGGACGATCGCCGACCGCCGCGCGCGCGGCATCAACGCCGGGCACCCGCTGCGGACGCCGGCGCTGATCCAGGGCTCGTTCGCCCTCGCCTTCCTCGTCATCGCGCTGGCGCTGCACGGGCCGATCAAGGACGGCCTGTTCGACGGCGAGTCCTCGCTGTACTGGATCTTCATCGGCGCGGCAATGGCCTACGCGGCGTCGTACTTCGCGCGCGGCTACTTCGCCGGGCACCAGTGGTTCGGGCTCTACGGCGGCCTGGTGCTGTTCGAGTCGCTGTCGCGCTTCTGCTTCCCGGTCGCCGTCGCCGTGGGCGTCGCGAGCGGTGAGACCGCCGTCGCGCTCGGCATCGTCGCGGCGCCGCTGGCGTCGCTGTGCGTGATCCCGTGGGCGCTGGGCAGGCACGAGGCCGCGGCCGCCGCCGCGTCCGGGGTCGAGCGCGACCGCGGCGAGATGAAGGAGTCGGCCGGCTTCGCGGGCTCGGTCGCGCTGATCCAGCTCTCCGAGCAGACGCTGCTCAACGCGGCGGTCCTGCTGGTCCCGGACTCCGCCACGGCGGGCGTCGTCTTCAGCGCGCTGATGGTCGCGCGCGCGCCGCTGCAGCTCTTCCAGGCGGTCCAGACGTCGCTGCTGCCGCACCTCGCGGGGCTCGAGGCGACCGAGGGCGGCGAGGCGTTCCACCGCGCGATCCGGACGACGATCCTGGCGATCTGGGGCTTCGCCGGCCTGTGCGCCGTCGGCCTGCTGGCGATCGGCCCGTGGGCGCTGCACGTCGTCTTCGACAAGGAGGGCTACACCCACGTCGGGCTCGCGGTGATCGCGATCGGCATGGGGCTGCACCTCACCGCCGGGACGTTCAACCAGGCGGCGCTGGCGCGCGGCCGGGCGGGGCAGGCGGCGGCCGCGTGGCTGGTCGCCGCGGTGCTGTTCGTGGTGTGGATGGTCATCCCGCTGGTCGGCAGCGAGCTGACGCGGGCCGAGGTCGGCTACGCGGGCGCGGCCGCGGTGCTCTGCGCGTTGTTGTACGGGTTGTACCGGCAGGGCCCGGCGACCGTGCAGCCGCCCGCCGCCGCCGCGTAACCTGCGCGGCCGGCGGCCGTTGTGCTTGGACATGACCGTCCGCCGCCTCGCCCCCGCCCTGCTCGCCGCCGCCGCGCTGCTCGCCGTCCCGGCGGGCGCTTCGGCCAGGGCGCCGACGTGCCCGGCGAAGGCCGGGACGCTGTTCCACAACTCGTACGGCCGGGCCTGGCACGCGAGGGGCTCGCTCTACTCGTGCACCACGGTGTACGGCCACAAGCGCGTCGTGCGGCTCGGGCCGTGGAAGTCCGGGAGCAAGCTGGCGTGGGAGCCGACGCACGCGGCCTGGTCGGTCCCGGCGGCCAGGGGCGACCGGATCTGGGCGGGCTCGACCGAGAACGGCAAGCGCTGGCTGCTCGGCACGCGCGCGCTCGGTTCCTCCGAGGCACGCGTGCAGCGGCTGTTCGTCTACGACTCCACCGCCGCGTGGGTGACGAAGGCGGGCGCGGTCGTCTTCGCGCTCGAGCAGCCGCAGGCCGACCCGGAGGCGATCGGGGCGCTGCCCTCGGCGCCCGCGGCGCGCTCGCACCTCGCCGTGGCCGGGACGTTCGGGGCGCTGTCGCCGACCGACCTGGGCCGGACGGTCAGGCTCGACTCGGCCAACGAAGACGGCGACGAGTGCGGCGGCGCCGCCGACTACCGCGTGACGTTCGCGCCCGACCCCGCCGCGCCGTCCACGCGCGTCGGGATCACCTGGAACGGCGGCTGGACGCGCCCGTTCTGCGGCTAGGCCGGCGCTAGACCGCGCCGAACGCCCCCGCGCGGATCCGGGCCGCCATCTCCTTGGACTCCTCGCGGTAGACCTCGCCGCCCTGGACCTCCAGGACCGGCAGCTTGCTCTGCCCGCTGAGCTCCTCGACGTGCGGGCGCTTGCCCTTCCCGAAGCCGTGCTTGACGACCTCGTACTCGACGCCCTGCTCGTCCAGCGCCTTCTGCACGCGCCAGCACGCGTCGAGGTCGTGGTGCAGGAACGTCCAGGAGCAGCGGTGCAACTTGACCTTGGCCATGGGCGCGAGCCTACCCGGCTACCCTCGCGGCATGGAGCACCATCAGCTGGCGTGGTGGATCGCGGGGCCCGTCCTGGGCCTGTGCGTCGTGGCGGTCCGCCTGCTGTTCAACGCGCGCCTGGGCGTCACCGGCGGCTTCTCGGAGCTGATCGGCAAGCTGTCGCGCGGGTCGGTCCGGTTCGACTGGCGCGGCTGGTTCGCGCTCGGCGTCCTGCTCGGCGGGACGCTGTTCGCGGTCCTCGCCGGCGGCCCGGACTTCCACGGCTACGGCTGGCTGACCGACACGTTCACGGGCGGCGCGCGCTGGGTGATCGCGCCGATCCTGGTCGCCGCGGGCACGCTGATCGGCTACGGCGCCAAGCTGTCGGGCGGCTGCACGTCGGGCAACGGGCTCAGCGGCAACGCGCTGGTCTCCCCCGCCTCGCTGGCCGCGACCGCGACGTTCTTCGGGACCGCGATCGCCGTCAGCTTCGTCATCAAGGGGTTGATCTAGATGTTGAAGGTGTCGGTCGGCGCGCTGGTCGGGATCGTCTTCGGCGTGGTCATCTCCTGGAGCGGGATGGCGTCGCCGGTCGTCATCCGCCAAGCGCTGCTGTTCGAGCAGTCCTACCTGTTCCTGATGTTCGCCTCCGCGGTCGCGACGGCGTGGCTCGGCCTGGCGCTGTTGCGCCGGCGCGAGCGCCGCGCGGTCTTCGGCGGCGAGCGCCTGACCTACGCGCGCGACGCCGTCGAGCGCCGCCACGTCGCCGGCGCGCTGCTGTTCGGGATCGGCTGGGGCGTCGCGGACGCGTGCCCGGCGCCGATCGCCGCGCAGCTCGGCCAGGGCGTCGGCTGGGCGGTCTTCACCGCAGCGGGCGCGGCGCTGGGCATCTTGGTGTACTTGAAGCAGCGGGCGGTCGAGACCGAGCCGGCGTCCGACGCGTCGCGTCAGGGCCGGACGGTCACGGTGCCGACGAGCGGGTCGCGCTTGGCGTCCTCCGGCAAGGCGCTGTAGGGCACCTCGTTCGCGCCGCCCGGAGCCGCCTGGTGCAGGCGGATCGTAAGCGTCAGCACGCCGTGGCAGCGCTTCTTGAGGTACAGCCTGCGGCCCACGGTCGCGCCCGCGGGGCTCGTCACCTCGATCGACGCGAACAGGCGGTCGAAGCCGCAGCGCGCGGTGGTGCGCCGGCCGCTCGTCTTCAGCGACACGGTGTAGAACCGGTTCGCGGTGCGCGTCGCGACGGGCGCGCGGAAGCTCACGGCCAGTGGCCGCAGCCCGAACCTCCCGCTCGGGCCGATGCTCGCGTGGATCGCCGTGCGCGGGATCGCGGTCGCGGCGGCGGCCGGGCTCGCGTAGCCCTTCAGCGGGCAGAGCCTCGGCGCGTGGACGACGCAGGTCGTGCCGTCGTCGTAGTGGACGGCGGTCAGGTCGCGCCCGGGCGTGCTCGTCATGAACGACACCCACGTCGCGGGGTGGTCCGGGCGCGTGACGACGAGGTAGGCGTGGTCGGGCCCGGCCGCGTGCCGGGTGACGGTGCGGCCGGTCGCCGGGTCCCGGTAGTCGACGGCCGTGCCGTGCGGCCCGAGCAGCCCGTAGACGAGGTAGCGGACTTCGGCGCGCGGGCAGTTGGGCGAGCACGTCCCGCCGAAGCCGGCGGCGGGCACGCCGCGGAAGGACACCGACACGAACGCGTGGCCGGCCGCGTCGCGCGGCACGCACTGCGCGCGCTCGATCACCGTCGGCGGCAGGGGGTGGAACGCGCCGTCGTTGGCGAACGCGCCGTCCTGACCGAGGACACCAAGTTGGTCGCCGACCAGCCGGCCGACCTGCACGCAGGTCATCCCGCGCGTCGTGCGGACCGTCCGCAGCCCCCACGGCGGGCCGCCGCCGGGGTCGGCGACGCGCAGGGTCGTCAGCCGCGCGCTGCCCGGGAGGACCGTGCCGACGCCCTGGTTGGGCCTGAGCCGCGGGCCGTGGTCCCTGACGGGGTCGCCCGAGAGCAGGCCCGAGGCGGCGATCGCCGCGGCGGCGGCGAGCAGGAGCAGCAGGACGAGCGCGATCACGAGGCCCGGGCGCCGGACGTGCGGGCGGCGCAGGCGCGCGCTGCGGCGGCGCCGCGCGGGCTGCTCGGCGGCGCGCGCCATCCGCTCGACCTCGAGGCCGAGCCGCTCCAGCGGGGCGATCAGGGGCTGCTGGTCGCTCATGCGCCCTCCCCCTCCAGCGCCGCGTTGAGCGCGCGCAGGCCGCGTGAGACGCGGGCGCGTGCGGTCTGCTCGGACACGCCGAGGGTCGCGGCGACCTCGTCGTAGGGCAGCTCCTGGACGACGCGCAGGCGCAGCGCCTCGCGCTGGTCGGCGGTCAGCCTCGCCAGCTCGGCGCCGATCAGCGCGCGCAGGTCCGGCAGGCCGGCGAGCCGCTCGACCTCGGCGATCTCGTCGGGCGCCATCGTGGGGACCTGCATCCCGACCTTCTGCACCAACTTGCGATCGAGCGCGCCCTTCTCCATGTACCGCGCGATCTGGCGGCGGGCGATCGTCAGCAGCCAGGCGCGCGCCTCGACCTCGGTCGTGCCGCGGAACTGCCTGCGCCCCTTGAAGGCCTGCGCGAACGTCTCGGCGACGAGGTCCAGCGCCGTCTCGCCGTCCAGCACGCGCCGCGCGCAGAACGTGAGCAGCATCGGGCTCTCGCGCCGGTACAGCGCGACGAAGCCCTCCGCGTCGGTGATCGGGACCAGCTCGTCCATCGTCTACGCACAAGTGCAGCGAGCAGCCCGCATGTGACCGTCGGCGGACCGGGACACTAGGGTGCGCGCATGTCATCCACCGCGCAGGTCGTCGTCACCGCCATCGTCAACGTCCGGCCCGAGGCCCGCGAGGAGGCGCTCGGCGCGCTGAGGACCGGGATCGAGGGCACGCACGCCGAGGACGGCTGCATCGCCTACGCCCTGCACGAGGACAACACCAACCCGGCGCGCTTCGTGATCGTCGAGAAGTGGGCGTCGCAGGACGCGCTGGAGGCCCACGGCCAGGCCGAGCACCTCAAGGCGATGTTCGGCGTCGTCGGGCCGCTGCTGGCCGAGCCGCCGGTGATCGTCTTCACGACGCCGCTGGCGGTCGGCGATCCGGCCAAGGCCACCATCTAGCTTCGGAGCCTCCCCACTCCCGGGCGGCGGCGTGTGCCGCCCGCCGCCCGGGGTTCGTGGGGTGTGCTGGGGAGCGAGTTGTTGGAGTCCTACTCGTAGGCGAGGGACTCGAGGACGTCGAGCCTCGCGGCGCGGCGCGCCGGGATGATCGCGGCGAGGACGCCCGCAAAGGCCGTGACGATCAGCAGGATGATCAGCGTCGGGATCGGGATCGACAGCTTGAAGTCGTCGATCGCGCGGGTCACGAGGATCGACAGCACGATCCCGAGCGCCAGGCCGATGATCGCGCCGATCTCGGCGGTGATGATCGCCTCGTAGCGGATCACGCGCCGGATCTGGCGGCGCGACATCCCGATCGCGCGCAGCAGCCCCAGCTCCCGCACGCGCTCGGAGATGCTCAACACCAACGTGTTGACGATGCCGAACAGCGACACGATGATCGCCATCGCGAGCAGGGCGTAGATCAACGACAGCAGCTGGTCGATCTGGCCCTCCTGCTGGTCGATGAACTCCTGGTTGGTCTTGGCCTCGGCCTCCGGGAAGCGGCTGTCGAGCAGGTGGTCGATCGCGGCCTTGGTCTGGGCGTTGCTCCTGCCGCCGTCGTAGCCGACGAGCACGAACGCGTCCTTGGTCGCCCCGAACGCGCGCTGGATGACGTCGTTGCTGACGGTCAAGGCGGAGTACAACCCGCCCTTGTCGTCGATGATGCCCGTGACCCTCAGGGGCAGGTTGTCCACCTTGGCGGTCTTGACCTTCAAGATGTCCCCGACCTTGACGCTGTGGTCCTCGGCGTACTTCTTGGTCACGATGACCTGACCGGGCGCGAGCCTGCGCAAGACATCGTCATTGCCTTGCTTCCAGTCGGAGTGGTAGAGGTCCGGGAACGTCTGCGGGTCGATGCCCGAGACCCCGACCTTCCTGCCGTCGACCTTGGCCTGCGCGTTGCGCAGCGCGCCGACCTCCTTGACGCCCGGGACCTGGGCGACGGCCTGCGTCGCCTCGTGCGAGAACGAGCCGAAGTTGCTGCCCTCGACGACGGCCTGCGCGCGGGAGCCGTTGTGGACCGCGTCGCTGATCGTCTCCTTGGCGCCCGCCGCGAAGACGGAGGCGAAGGTGACGAGCGCGACGCCGACCATCAGCGCGCCCGCGGTGACCGCGGTGCGGCCGGGGAAGCGCACGGTGTTCTCCCGCGCGATCCGGCCGGTGATCCCGCGGAAGCGCTCGAACGGCGCGCCGACGAAGCCGGCGATCGGGCCGACCAGGCGCGGGCTCAGGAACGCCACGCCGAGGAACGTGAAGACCGCGCCGATGCCCATGAGGGACAGCGCCGCGCTCGCCTTGGCGCCGCCGAACAGGCCGAGGGCCATGATCGCCAGGCCGCCGATGGTCAAGATGATGGCCAACGGGAGCGCGAAGCGCGAGCGCCTCTGCTCGGCGCTGAGGCCCTCGCGCAGCGCCGCCAGCGGCGGCACGCGGGTCGCCCGGAAGGCCGGCGCCAGCGTCGAGATCAGCGTCACGACCGTCCCGACGAGCAAGGACACCACGATGGTCCGGGTCTCGATGACGGTGCTCGTCGATGGCAGGTCGGCGCCGAACGCCCTGAACAGCGCCTTCAGGCCGGCGGCGACCGCGATCCCGAGCACGAGCCCGACCGCGGAGCCGACGACGCCGAGGACCAGCCCCTCGCCCAGCACCGAGCGCAGCACCTGCTTGCGCTTGGCGCCGAGCACGCGCAGGAGCGCGAACTCGCGGGTGCGCTGGGCGACGGTGATCGAGAACGTGTTGAAGATCAGGAACGCGCCGACGAACAGCGAGATCCCGGCGAAGGCGAGCAGCGCGGTGCGCAGCACGTCGAGGAAGCCGGTCTTGATGTCCCTGGTCTGCTTGTCGGCCTGCTCGGTGCCGGTGCGGACCTCGACGTTCCTGGGGACGATGGGGGCGATCCGCTGCTTCAGCGTGGCCGGTGAGACGCCGGGCTTGCCGGCGACGTCGATCTCGTCGAACGCGTCGCCCTTGCCGGTCATGCGCTGGGCTTCGGGCAGGGTCAGCACGGCGATCACGCCGCCGCCGAGCGAGTCGGTCCCGGCGATCGTGACGATGCCGGAGATCGTGTAGGTCTTCTTGGCGGCGGCGTCCTGGATCTGGAGCTTGTCGCCGACCCTGAAGTTGTTGTTGTCGGCCGTGCCCTTGGGGATCGCGACCTCGTCGGCCGTCTTGGGCAGGTGGCCCTGGGTGGGCGCGAAGGACTCGAAGCGCTGGACGTCGTGGGCGCCCGCGATCGCGTTGAAGCCCTGGCCCTTGAGCTTGGAGCCGTCGGCCTTGCGGAACGAGCCGCCCTGGGAGAAGACGGCGCCCTCGGCGGCGTCGACGCCGTCGACCTGCTTGATCCGTTCGAGGACCCGGGCCGGGATCGGCGGCGGGTCCTCGTCGCCGGAGAGGTCGTCGTTCGGGGAGATCGCGACGTCCGTGCCCTTGTTGGTCTGGACGAAGATGTTGTCGAACGACTTGGTGATGGTGTCGGTGAAGATGTAGGTGCCGGCGATCAGCGTGACGCCGAGCGCGACGGCGAGCGCCGTCAGCGCGAGGCGCAGCTTGCGCGCGAGCAGGCCCCGGAGGGCGATCTTGCGCATCGGCTAGAGGGCCCCGGCCGTGCCCGCCGCGCGGGTCGTCTCGCGGTCCTCGACGAGCTGGCCGTCGCGGAGGACGAGCAGGCGGTCGGCGTAGGCTGCCGCTTCCTCGTCGTGGGTGACCATGATGATGGTCTGGCCGAACTCGTCGACCGAGCGGCGCAGGAGCTGGAGGATCTCGGTCGAGGCGACCGAGTCGAGGTTGCCGGTCGGCTCGTCGGCGAAGACGACCGCGGGGCGCGAGGCGAGCGCCCGGACGACGGCCACGCGCTGCTGCTGGCCGCCGGAGAGCTCCGACGGCCGGTGGGTGAGGCGGTCGCGGAGG
Source organism: Conexibacter woesei Iso977N (assembly GCF_000424625.1). Taxonomy (GTDB): domain Bacteria; phylum Actinomycetota; class Thermoleophilia; order Solirubrobacterales; family Solirubrobacteraceae; genus Baekduia; species Baekduia woesei_A. Next base: position 1,161,977 of record NZ_AUKG01000002.1, on the reverse strand, counting down.
CCGACGAGGTCGATCAGCTGGTCGACCCAGGCGCGGTCGGGGTCCCGGCCGGCGATCGACAACGGCAGGAGGATGTTCTCCTCCGCGTTGAGGACCGGCAGCAGGTTGAACGCCTGGAAGATGAAGCCGACACGATCGCGCCGCAGGGTGGTCAGCGCGTCGTCGTTGAGGGTGGTCAGGTCGACGTCGTCGAGGATCGCTTTCCCGGAGGTGGGCCGATCGAGGCCGGCGAGCAGGTGCATCAGCGTCGACTTGCCGGAGCCCGACGGGCCCATGATGGCCGTGAAGGCTCCGGCGGGGAAGTCGACGCTGACGCCGTCGAGCGCCGTGACGGCCGCCCCGCCCTCGCCGTAGACACGACGGAGCTCCTGCGCAGAGACGATGGAGGTCATGCCCAGCAGGCTCCCAGGCACCCCATTTCCCAGGGGTACGGCTAGCCCCCATCGACCCCCTAGGGGATGTCACATGGTCACCCCTGACAGCGACCCTCGCCCGGCGTCCACCGCCACCTCCCGGCACCGCTCTCAGCACACGTTCGCCGCCACCCGCGGCGCCCCGCACCCACTGGCGTTGCGGTGCGCAGGTCGCAACACCGCGCGACGTCGTCCCCAGAGCGGTCCTGACCGATACCGCCGCCGTCCGCTCTCTCCGCGAGCGCTCGCGTGCAGGCGGGGAACCTCTTGCACGGCACCGACTCGGTGCTGCAACGTCGCCGCTCGTCCCGCAACCCAATCGGTCGTTGCGGCTGGGCTAGTTCGCAAGTTTGCAGACACAGACTGCTACCGGCTGTTGGCGTGGCCTGCTGCGAGCCGGTATCGGCCTGTGCGCCGCCCCACGCTCTCCACTGCGGTGGATCGGTTGATCTGAGCTAGGAACGTACCGAGTGGGTTTTTGCCGCTTACGGAATGGCCACGATCGCGGATCAAACCGAACCATTCGCGATAATGAACCACAGAGTCGGACCCAAGTTCTGCTCTCAGGATCTCGATAGCGACTTCTTCCAGGCGTTGACCTCGTAGCCGCTCGTCGAGCGTCTCCAGCCGAAGCTGAGCGGAGGTACCCAGGATCCCGTCAAGCTCGATGAGGAGATGTTCGTCGCGCGCCAGGTGTTCTTCGAGTTGCTCGGTGATCCGGCGAAGGCGCTCGAGCTGCTCGCGCTGCATCTCAACGCGTTGCGCCAGTGCCCGTCGTTCGGCTAGCAGCTGACGAGTCAGATCATGTGGCGGCACGCTCGGAAAGTTACGCCGGGCGGCGGACGAGAAGTCTCCGTCCGACTGCGAGGCTTTACTACGCGACGCAACACGTATCTACGTCTACGACGATGGTCAACTCGCCAATCGCATCGCCTCCAGCCGCTCCTTGGCAATCGCTGGGATCCACCGATCCTCCAATCGGCTACGCCTCGTACTACCTAGCCGACGAGCTTGCGGCCTTGCCTGTGCGCGCCGTCACTCGAATCAAGGACAACAAGAGCGATCCAAATCTCGAGACAGGCACCTACGGACTGTTCTCGACCTGCCAGCAGAAGATGCGATCAGGCATCGTGCAGACCCAGCCACGGTATCTCTTCTTTGTCACGCGACCACGAGGCCAGCGCCGGCATCTCGTCGGTTACTACGAGCTCGGCTGGTACGCACCGGGATCATTGAGCCGCCGGATCGCGGACTTCGCTCTTGCGGCACGCACCGTGAAGTTCATTGAGCCGGTTCCGCTGACAGCGCTTCCTCCCGAGGTCGAGCCCGCGATGTCGGCGAGGTGGCGTCTCAATAGGCGCCTCGATCCCGAGCAGACTCAGACGCTGCTCACCTTCATGCGCGCTGCCGAAGACCGGACGCACGACTACCTCGATGAGATCGCGCGCGCAGAGCGGATCAACCTCTATTACTCGGGCTTCCGGTATCCGACGTGGAGACGCGAGCAGCCATGGAGTTGGGCTGACGCCACGCGATACCTGCGCGACGCTCCCTACGACCCGAAGGCGCCCAAGATCATGAACTCGTCGCCAACTGGTTGGTGGAGGTGCGCCGACTGCGGCGGGTTCGTGGAAAACGGCGCATTGCTGAAGGCCTGTCCACATTGCCATGTCCTGGACACACTGCGGGCAGTGTCGGCATCAGAGATCCCTCAGGAGAAATGATGACTCGTCGCGTGTTCCTGTCGTACCAGCATCGTGATCACGGAAGAGCGAAGGGGTTCGACCTCATGCGTCATTCGCCACACGTGAAGGCGGAGTACTCGGTGCGTCACTTATTGAACCCTGTGGCATCGACCGATGACGCATACATCGGGCGGAAGATCCGCGAGCAGCAGAAGCACACCAGCGTCACCGTGGTGCTGATCGGCAAGGACACGCACAAGAGCGATTGGGTTCGCAAGGAGATCGAGTGGAGTCTCGCCAAGGATTCTCCGAACGGCGTCGTCGGAATCAAGATCGATAAGGACGCGACGGTCCCCGCGGGGCTGGAGGACTACGGTGCCGAGATCATCGACTGGACCCGTCCCTCCAACGTCGAGACGTTTGAGGACGCGATCGAGCGAGCGGCGCTGAGAGCTGGTCGCGGATCTGCGATCAGTGGGTCCGCTGCTGGCGGAGCATCGGGCTGTGGTCGGGCAGCGTGAAATTCGACGAGCCGGAATATCCGGCGCTCCAGTTGAGCTTCGATCGGTGCTCGACAGCGGCTCAGAACAGGACGATGCGACTGACGCGTGGCAGCCTACTCGCGGGGGTGGTGGCAGCAGCCGCAGGAGTCGTCGCTGGGAGCGATGGAGCAGACTGGGGCGCGATCATTGCGCTGCTCGCGTTCCTCGCCGGTGCTGCTTGCCAGTTCCTCCTTGTCAAGGATCGTCCCGAACGAGACTGGTACGACGCCCGAGCGGGTGCCGAATCGGTCAAGACGCTCACCTGGCAATACGCGGTTGGCGGCACACCCTTCACAACGTCAGGTGATGACGAAGAGGCACAACGCCGCTTGACCAAGCGGTTCCGCGATCTGCTCGACTCACACGCTGGCCTGAAAGATGCGCCGCGGCCCGATGCGCGTCAGCTGACCGGCTGGATGAAAACGCTCCGGAGCGAATCACTCGACGTACGTCGGTCTGTGTATGACTCGGATCGGCTACTCGATCAGGTGCAGTGGTACAGCGAAAAGGCGAAGGACAACGAAACTCTCGCCCGGCGCTGGGCGGTCGCGACGCTCGGACTGCAAGCGTCCGGGGTCCTCGCTGCAACTCTCCGTGCTACCGATGTGATCCAAATCGATCTCATGGGCCTCGCGGCGGCGGCCGCTGCGTCGGGAATCGCGTGGTTGGCATCAAAGGACCACTCGGGCCTTGCGGAGGCTTATGCCACGACCGCCCACGAGCTGGTGCTCGTGCGCGATAACCTGCCGGTCAGGAACGACGAAACGGCCTGGGCCACGTTCGTTGCGGACGCTGAGGCTGCAATTTCACGCGAGCACACCCGGTGGCTCGCTCGCCGGCGGGCGATAGGCTCGCTGGGTGCCGCCGGTCCCTCGCCAGGAAGTTCTTGACGCCTACTGGAGACTCGCCGCCGAGCGGCAGCGAATCCTTTTCCGTCGGCTCGCCGGCGATGCCGGTCCATGGACCGAGGACCCGATCTTGGCGGAGTACAAGTTCTGCAACGCGTATCGCGCAAGTGATCGCGTCTCGCAGTACCTGATTCGGGAGGTCATCTACGGGCGGGCCGACTACACGGCCGAAGACGACGTCCTGCGGATTGTGCTGTTCCGCCTCTTCTCCAAGCCAGCTACATGGGAGTTACTAGTAGACACGCTCGGCGACGTGACCGTCGAGACGTTCCGTTCGGACGGGTTCGGCCGCGTCCTAGATGACGCGTTTTCCAGGGGGCGCAAGCTTTACACCGGCGCGTTCATTCTCTGCGCGAACCGCGCCTTCGGGCACGACCGGAAGCATCGCAATCATCTTGCCCTCCTTGAGTTGATGCTACGCCCTGGCGGCCTGCCTCAGTCGCTTGCGAATGCCAAGTCTCTACGTGAGTTGTACGACCTCCTCGCCAGCTATCCCTTGATCGGCCCATTCATGGCGTATCAGCTTGCCATCGACCTTAACTACAGCGAGCTTTGCTCGTTCTCCGAGAACGAGCACGCGGTCGCGGGGCCGGGCGCGAAACGTGGAATCACCAAATGCTTCGTCGACACTGTTGGGTGGGACGATGACCGGCTCATCCGATGGATGGCCGATCGCCAAGCCGAAGAGTTCGAGCGGCTGAACCTCGACTTCGAGTCTCTCTACGGCCGCCCGCTGCAAGCGATCGACATCCAGAATCTGTTTTGCGAGTTGGACAAGTACTCGCGGGTCGCGTTCCCGGACCTCAAGAGCAACCGCACCCGAATCAAGGCGCGATTCGCGCCAACCGCTGCGCTTCCTACGCCGTTCTATCCGCCGAAATGGGGGCTTGATCCAGCGCCAGCGGTACCGCCGGCAGACGCTCACCAAATAGCGTTGCCAATTTGAGACCGAACAGCAGCGTGTCGGGCAGCCGACGATCGATGAAGTCCGGCCGCTGATCAGGGTCTCTCGTCGCGGTCGCTGCAGCACCCGCGAGCTTCGCCAGGTGCAGGGCGCAGTGGCGCGCTTGCTCGAACTTGGCTAGACCTACGACGTCCGGGTGGTACAGACGATCGTGATTCCACTGGATCTCTTGCAGGTCATCCCACGTGCCGGCATCTCGGACGCGTTCACCTCCGATGAACCCATCAACGGGATTCATTGGATGACGTCGTTCAATGGCGTTCAGGCGGGCACCATAGAGCTCGATTAGATTGACGCCCTCGACCTCCGCCAGGACTAGCGCCAAGTTACGAAGAGTACGGGCAGCCTGCGCGACGTCCGCCCGTTCGTTGGCCTCGCAGTGCTCCAGGTGGTCACAGAAGTTCGAGACTGCCGCTGCCGCGATAGCAAGGTCTGCGGCGGCGGCTACCCACGCTGACGAGCGATCTGCGGCGGGACGGGGGTCGATGTGCACTGTCTGGTTCATGTCAGATTCCTCTGGCAGCGGTTAGCGCTAGTCGGATCCGTTGTAGGTCGCTTCGCACGCCAGCCACCCATTCCGAGTGGCGGTCGTCGGTCTGAGGCGCGGCCGTGTAGGCAATGTTCCGCTGGAGTAGCGCGTCAAGAGACTGCTGGAGCTCGCCGCTCTCGGCTTCCCCAGACACCTGGCTAAGAGCCTCGATGACCTTGCGAAGTCCCGCCTCTGCCACTGGGACGCCGTCGGGGTCGCGTGCGTCGAGCGGCTCGAGATCATCCACAAACTCATTCCACGTAGCGAACAAGTCTTCTCGGCCGCTCAGCGTAGGAGTCGACGCCGCTACGGCTAGCAGGGTGAGCTTCACCAGGTCTTCGTCTGCCGCCCGGTCGATCTTGGGCACGGCGACACGCGGCACGGTCGTGCCGGCAAATGCCATTGTCGAGATTGTGCGCAAGAACCCCGGCTCCAGGTCGGAATAGTGCGAGCCGCGTAGCTCGGAGCATGCCCTCTTCTGCAGCGATGCGAGTTCGGCGACGTTGATTGGCCACCAGTACCGCATCTCCTGTTTGCGGAAGTAGGCGACGCAGTCTAGGCGCCGGCCGTGTGGCGTCGAGCGAATCAAAAGCTGCGCGAGGCAGAACGCGGGGAACTTCTGATCTGCCTTTCGAAGGTCGTCCTCGAGCGGATCTACCAGGACGAGCACCGCGCGACTTGAGGTCTCCTTCTGGCCGAGAGCTTCGACTGCGTGCTCGAATTGACGGATCTTCGTCAGCCCATACTCGTGGATGCGCCCGCCGTGCGTGAAGCGCAAGCCGTTCGACAGGATCGATCGTGGCGCCTGCCACCACGTGACGAGATCTTCGAACCAGCGATCGCGATCCTCGCGTCGCACGTTCGGTAGCTCCGGATATCGCTCGGGCGGCGACGGCGCTTTGGAGATATCGGCGATCTCGCATACCACGTGATTGACTTCCTGAAGCGGGCGATGGAGGTCGAACTCGCTCATCAGCCGGTCGTAGGCATCGTCGAGGTCGTCGCCGCGAATCACGTCCAGACCAAGTCGTCTGCTACTCGGTGGAAGCGACGCCTGCGGCCACAGTCGTGCGCGCTTCGAAGCTCCGCGACGTAGGTCTCCACCGGCAACTACTCCGCTCAAAGAGATGACGTTGCAGTGCGGGGCCGACTTCGGTCCCCCCAGCTCGAGTAGCCGGGCAACCTCGTGTTGTTCCGCTGACGGGCCGTTAATCGTGGCTCCCGAGACCACCAGCATCCGATGAGGCTCGTTGTCGAGCGTCGACGGATCCTGCGCAACGTGGTCCCAGTACAGCGCCCCGACATGCTTGTGCCCATGCATCACCACAGAGAAATGGTTATCTCGAAGGAAAGCGCGCAACAGCCCGAGATTGACGATGGCCTCGGTCGACTTCAGCTCTTCGGTCGCAGAGACAGGGAGGAGCTGATGGTGGAGGACAGCTATACGCACAGCTCGTCGCGGGTCGTGTCCGTCGGCAGCAATCGCTACGTCAGCCTGCTCCAGCGCTCGGCGCAGGTTCGTCAACTGCGAGGGAGCCACGCGCGCCGCGTCACGGGTTAAGACACGGAGCAGCTCCTTCCGGCCTTCCTCGGGGAGGGAAGCCTCAAGCGCGTCCCAGTCGACTCCGTCGACTTCGAGAAGTGGTTCGCGCGAGCCGGAGTAGTTGCTGGTGTTGATCGCCGCAACCACATATGACGCGTCGGGCCCGATGATCAGCGGGCAATGCTCGCGACCAGAACGCCACACCCCGCTCTCGTCGAGATCGACTCCATCTAGGATCGGACGAACGTAGCCGCGACTGCTAATGAACTCCTCGAACAACTCGTAGCGAGAAGCTGAGCTGGGCGGCGTGTACCAAGTTACGTCGTGGTTGCCAGGAACGAACAACGTCCGCTCCACAGGCGGTCTGCGAGCGCCCAACTTCTCGAGTAGCGGTTCGAGCCGCTCGTATCCATCGCGCGAACCACTGACGGTGATATCGCCTGAAACGATTAGAGCGTCAAGCGGCTGTTCCAACTCGGTCGCCAGCCGCTCAAGCGTTTCCTCGAGCATCTGCACTCGTCCGAGTCGTTCGTCGAGCGGGACGAATTCGTCCTTGTAGTCCCCTAGGACGTCCTCGCTACGTACACGCGCGAGATGGATATCGGATAAGTGCAGGAGCGTCGGCAAGGTGCGTGACTGAGTCGAGTACGAGCCAGGCTACCTCCGGCGGCAGACAGCGCCGTCGTCGATTGGAGTATCCGTGGCGGGCACAGGCAGAGCAGCAGGAATACGGGACGGTCCTCGGCATCCGTCGTAGCACCAGACCGCAGATGCGGCGACGCATCAGAGGGTGCGCCATCGCCAGGCTCGCGGAGAGCGGTCCGAGGTGGCAGTGCTGCTGGCGACAACGCTCTGGAACCGACGGCGCGAAGCGGTTGCGGACTGCGCACCGCGACGCCAGCGATTGGCGTGCCGCGGGTGACGGCGAACGTGTGCCAAAGGACGGGCGGAGAGCGGAGAGGGTCGCGGCGCCCGCCAGGACCACTCTCCAGAGACCACGCTGCGAGGCGTTGCGGACTGCGCACCGCAACACCCGCGGTTGGTGTGCCGCGAGTGGCGGCGAACGTGTAGCGAGAGTGGCGGCGCCGCGAGGCGCCGCCGGGTTCTAGGCCTGGAGGTAGGCCAGGACCGCCAGGACGCGGCGGTGGTCCACGACCGTGGGCGGAAGCGAGAGCTTCGTGAAGATCGAGGTGACGTGCTTCTCGACGGCGCGCTCGGTGACGACGAGGGCGTCGGCGATCGCGTGGTTGGAGCGGCCTTCGGCCATCAAGCCCAACACCTCGCGCTCACGCGGGGACAACGCCTCCAGCGGGTCCTCGCGGCGGCGGCGGCCGAGCAGGCGGGACACCACCTCGGGATCCAGCGCCGAGCCGCCCTCGCCGACGCGGCGGACCGCCTCGGTGAAGCGCTCGACGTCGCTCACGCGGTCCTTGAGCAGGTAGCCGATGCCGGCGGCGTCGTCGGAGAGCAGCTCCAGCGCGGAGGTCTCCTCGACGTAGGCGCTCAGCACGAGCACGCCGGTGTCCGGGAAGCGCTCCCGGATCTCCAGCGCCGCCTTCAACCCCTCGTCGGTGTGCGTCGGCGGCATCCGCACGTCGACGATCGCGACATCGGGCTTGTGGGCCCCCACCTTGCGCAAGAGGTCCTCGGCGTCCCCGGACTGGGCGACGACTTCGAACTCCTTGCTTTCGAGCAGCGCCGCGAGTCCTTCGCGGAGCAGCACGGAATCATCAGCGAGCGCTACGCGCACGGGATCCTCGCTCTTACGGTCGTGCCGACACCCGGCGGGGAGTCGACTTCCAGCCTTCCATCGAGAGCAGCGAGCCGGTCTGCGAGTCCTCGCAGCCCCGACCCCGCCGACGGGTCCGCCCCGCCGATGCCGTTGTCCTCGATCTCCACCACTGCGTAGCCATTCTCTCTGAGAACGCGGACGCTCGCATATTCGGCGTGCGCGTACTTGGCCATGTTCGTCAGCGACTCGGCCACGACGAAGTACGCGACGGCCTCCACCGCGGTCGGCATCCGCCCCTCCGGCACCGCGTCGACCTCCACCGGAACGGGCGCGCGGGACGCCAGCGCCTCCAGCGCCGGGCCCAATCCGCGGTCGGTCAGGATCGCCGGGTGGATGCCGCGCGCGAGCTCCCGGAGCTCCTCCAGCGCGCTCGCCAGCTCGACGCGCGCGCCGTCCAGGATCCGCTCCGCCACGTCTGGATCGGCGCGCAGCTTCGTCTTCGCCAGCCCCAACTGCAGCGACAGCGCGACCAGCCGCTGCTGCGCGCCGTCGTGCAGGTTGCGCTCCAGGGCCCGCCGCTCGGCCATCCCGACCTCGATGACCTTCGCGCGCGAGACCTGCAGCTCGGCGACGCGCGCCTTCAGCTCGGCCTCCAGGCGCTCGTTCTCCAGCGCCAGCGCGGCCGCAGCACCGGCCGCTCGGACCAGCCCCGGCTCGTCGAGCAGCGCGGCGTCGTGCACGATCGCCGCCACCGGGACCGCCTCGCGCTCGATCTCCGTGACCGCGCGCGACCGCGACGTGGCCGGCGGCAGGTCGACCGGCTGACCGTGCTGGTCGACGTACCGCTCCGACCCGCGCGACCAGAACGCCAAAGCCAGCGAGGAATCGCCCAGCGCCTCGCTCAACGCATCCCGCAGCGACTCCCCCTCCGCGCCCTGCGCGTTCAGCCGCTCGACGAGGTCCCCGACCGCGCCCGCCCGCGAGTACCGCGACCGCAGCAGCCCGATCACGAACGCCCACGGCACCGCGGCGAACGCCACCAGCGCCGGCAGCGACGGCCCCGCCACGATCGGCGACGACGCCCCGAACAGCTGCTCGGCGACCGCGACCGCCAGCGTCACCATCAGCACGAAGCCCGTCCACAGCACCGGGGCCATCGCGCGCCGCTGCGGCGCCGACGCGTCGCGGCGCTTCTGCCACAGCAGCACCGCCAGCCACACGATCAGCACCGCGGCCACGAGCTGCGCGACCGTCGCGAAGACCTGCGCGCCGTCCGGGTTGTCCCAGATCGCCCACGCGTTCCTGGGCGCGTTGTCGTCGCCGCTGATGTCCCCGCCCAGCAGGAAGAACGGCACCTGCACGGCCAGCGCCGTCACGTAGGCGATCGCCACCAGCCACTGCGCGGCCGGCGTCTCCAGCCGCCCGGACGGGAACGCCAGCAGCATGTGCCCGACCAACACCAGGTACAACGGCCCGACGTAGACGCCGAGCGTGTAGACCCACGGGTCGTTGGCCTCGGTCAACCCGCCCAGGAACCACGCGAACCCGACCGCCGTCATCAGCGCGCCGAAGCGGTTGTGCGGCCGCCGCATCCACGCGAACACGCCGGTCCCGCAGAACGACAGCCCGATGAACGGCCCGAGGACCGCGGTGACGCCCTTGGCGCTCTCGTGGTCGGAGGACACGACGAGCGCGACCATCACCGCCGCCATCGCCACCGACGCCGCGAACAGCGCGGCCAGCGCGTAGCGGAGGCTGCTCATGGCGCTATCGGATCAGTTCCGTGAGCGCCGCGCCAGAGAGCTCGCCCTTCGGGATGAACCCGCGGGCTCCAGAGCGGTGGACGAGCGGGCCGAAGTCCGAGCTGTCGCGCGAGGACGTCAGCACGACGGCGGGCGCGCCGAGCACGCTCGTGATCCGGGCCGCGACGTCGAAGCCGTCGAGGTCCGGGAGGTTGACGTCGAGCAGGACGAGGTCCGGGTGCAGCTCGCCGGCGGCGGCGATCGCGGTCAGCCCGTCGGGGGCCTCGCCGATCACGTCGAAGCCCTCGCTCTCCAGCAGGAGGCGAGCGGTCGACCGGAAGGTCGGGTGGTCGTCGACGATGAGGACCTTCGTGCTCACAGGCTCTAACAATGATCGGCCGTCAGCGGGGTCAGGACCGTACGGCTGGCTACACCCCGGCTGCCGCCAGGATGTCCCGGTAGGCCTGACCTGGATCCGGTGCGCCGAACACGGCGCTGCCGGCGACGAAGAGCGAGGCGCCGGCCTCGGAGGCCGTGGGCGCCGTGTCGACGTCGATGCCGCCGTCGACCTCGAGCTCGACCTCCTCGCCCAGCAGCTCCCGCAGCCGGGCGATCTTCGCGGCCGAGGCCGGGATGAACGACTGCCCGCCCCAGCCGGGGTTCACGGTCATGCAGAGCGCGAGGTCGACGTCGAGCTCGCGGAAGACGTCCAGCGGCGTCGACGGGCAGACCGCGACGCCCGCGCTGCACCCGTGCTCACGGATCTGCTGGACGGCGTAGTTCAGGTGCGGCGTGGCCTCGGCGTGCACGGTGATGTTCCAGGCGCCGGCCTTCGCGAAGTCCGCGACGTACTTCTCCGGGCGCTCGACCATCAGGTGGACGTCGTACTGCACGTCGGGCAGCCCCAGCTCGACCAGCGCGCTCAGCACCTGCGGCCCCATCGACAGCGGCGGCACGAAGTGGCCGTCCATGATGTCAACGTGGATGACGCGGGCGCCGGCATCGACGACCTCCGAGACCTGGGCGCCGAGGCGGGCGAAGTCGGCCGCCAGGATGCTCGGCGCGATACGGCGGGGCTTGGGCATGAATGCCGGAACCTACCGGCTAGATCTCGATCAGCATCGACCCGCCACAGTGATTGCACTCCGTGGTGGCGGTCGAGGACATGCGGACGATCGTGCCGTGCTCGCCGCAGTCCGGGCAGACGGAGCGCAGCTCGAAGCGGTGCAGGCAGTAGACGCAGCGGTAGCGCCCCGCGAGCGTCGTCGGGCGCAGCCACGGCTCACCGCAACCGGGGCACTTCAGACCGAGCTCTTTGGACGACGTCGACATCTAGGTCAGTGCAATATAGAAGCCGTCGGTGCCGTCACGGTGCGGCAGCGTCCGGATCACCTCACCCGACACCACCTCCTCGCGCGGAGACAGCGTGCAGGTCGAGTAGACCAGGCGCCCGCCCGGAGCCAGGACCGAGCGCGCCGCCTCGACGATCGCCTCCTGCTCTCGGCGCAGCGACTCGATCGCCTTCGGCGTCGCGCGCCAGCGCAGGTCGGGGTGCGAGCGCAGCGTGCCCAGCCCGGAGCACGGCGGGTCGACCAGGATGCGGTCGAACGTCCCGCCGAGCGCGTCCTGCGTGATCTCCTTGGCGTCGGCGAGGTGGACCTTCACCGACGACGCGTGCAGCCGCTGGGCCTGGACGGTGAGCGCCTGCGCGCGCTGCGGGTTGCGCTCGACGGCGACGACCTCGCCGGTGTTCTGCATCAGCGCGGCCAGGTGCGTGGTCTTGCCGCCGGGCGCGGCGCAGACGTCGAGGACGCGCTCGCCCGGCTGCGGGTCCAAGATGCGCGCGACGCGCTGCGAGGCGCGCGACTGCGGCGTGATCGCGCCCTGGGCGTACAGGGGGTGCGCGAGGACGTCGAAGGCGCCCTCGACGATCAGCGCGTCGTCCTCGCGGTGGCCCTCGAGGTCGACGTCGATCTTCGCCAGCGGGTTGATCCGCAGCGCCAGCTCGGCGGGCTGGTTGTCGGCGGCCAGCAGCGCGCGGGTCTCGTCGGGGCCGAGCCAGTCCCACCACATCCGGACCAGCCACTCCGGGTGCGAGTGCGCGATCGCGGCGCCCTCGACCGTGTCGTCGGTCGGCAGCTTGACGCCCTCGCGCTGGACCTTGCGCAGCACGGCGTTGACGAGCTTGGCGCCCGGCGACGGCTTGGCCAGCTCCACGGACTCGGCGACCGCGGCGTGGGCCGGGACGTCGGTGTAGAGCAGCTGGTAGAGCCCGAGCAGCAGCGCCGCCCGGACCTGCGGGTCGAGCTTGCGGTTGACGTGGTTGGCGATGATCCAGTCGAGCGTGCCGCGACGCTGAACGGTCCCGAAGACGAGCCGCTTGGCGAGCGCGCGATCACGCCCGTCGAGGTCGCGCGCATCGCCGTGCAGCGCGCGGTCGGCGTAGGCGCCCTGCTCCTCGACGCGGCGCAGGACCGTGAGCGCGGTCCGTCGTGCGGGGCTGGCTGGCACGTTGACACACACTAGGAACTTCCCTCGTGCACTTGTTGTCCGAACGCGCAAGAGTGCTGTCCCATGCCCGCCGTCGCCGCACCCACCGCCCCCGCGTTCAGCATGCGCGGCATCGTCAAGGAGTTCGGTGGGCGCCGGGTGCTGGACGGCCTGGACCTGGAGGTCGGCGCGCGCGGGCGGGTTGGGCTGGTCGGCGCCAACGGCGCGGGCAAGTCCACCATCCTGAAGCTGCTGGCGGGCGTGGAGTCTGCAGACGCGGGCACCGTGGCGCTGCGCAGGGGGGCGACGGTCGCGTTCCTGCCCCAGATGGTCGGCGGCGACGACCGCACGGTGCTCGACACGGTGCGCGCGGCGGTCCCGGCGGCGGCCGCGCTGCACGCCGAGCTGGCCGAGGTGGAGCGGGCGCTGGCCGATCCGGCGCTGGCCGACGACCTGCCGCGGATGACGCGGCTGCTGGAGCGCCAGCTGCGCCTTGTTGATGGTGTCGGCGCGCAGACCGTCGACGGCGACGCGGTGCGGCTGCTGCGCGATCTCGGGCTCGACGACGCGTCGTTCGCGCGGCCGACGCGGACGTTGTCCGGCGGCGAACGCAAGTTGGTGGCCTTGGCGGCGTGCCTGGTGCGCAAGCCGGACCTGCTGCTGCTCGACGAGCCGGAGGCCCACCTGGACATGGCGCGCCGCGGGTTGCTGGAGGAGCTGGTCGCCGAGGTCGAGGGCGCGGTGGTCGTCGTCTCCCACGACCGCTACCTGCTCGACGAGGTCGTCACGCAGATCGCCGAGCTCGAGCACGGGCGCGTCCGGATCTGGCAGGGCGGCCACAGCGCCTACACGGTCGCGCGGGAGCTGGCATTGGTCCGCCAGGGACAGGTCTACGCCGCCCAGCAGAAGGAGATCGCGCGGATGGAGGCGGCGATGAACCGCTTCCAGCAGTGGGCCAACAACACGCTCGACAAGCGCTTCAAGACGCGCGCGCTGAACATGCAGCGGCGGATCGACCGGATCGACCAGGTCGACCGGCCGGTCTTCGAGCGGCGCCGGATGGCGCTGGAGCTGCGGCCGGGGGCGCGGGGCGGCGAGCGCGTGGTGGCGCTGACGGGCGCCGAGTTCGACCCCGTGCTGGTCGGCGTCGACCTGGAGATCGCGCGCGGCGAGCGCGTCGGGATCGTGGGCCCGAACGGCGCGGGCAAGTCGGTGTTGTTGCGGTTGCTGGCGGGGGAGCTGGCGCTCAGCGGCGGTGAGCGCTGGGCGGGTCCGAGCATCGTGTTCGACCACCTGACGCAGGCGGTCGACGAGCTGCCCGACGACCTGAGCGCGATCGACGTCGTCCGGGCCACGGGCCCGATGACCGAGGACACGGCGGTCCGGAAGTTGATGGGGTTCCTGTTCGACTACGAGCAGGTCCGGCGGCCGGTCAGCGCGATGAGCGGCGGCGAGCGCACGCGGCTGCGGTGCCTGACGATGATGCTCGGCGGCGCCAACTGCCTGCTGCTCGACGAGCCGACCAACCACCTCGACATCGAGTCGGCCGAGACGCTGGAGAACGCGCTGGAGCGCTTCGACGGGACCGTCATCGCGGTCTCGCACGACCGCTACTTCCTGGACCGGATCGCGGACCGGATCGTCGAGGTGCGCGACCTCGAGGTGCGGTCCTACACCGCGGGCGAGTGGCCCTTGAGGTACTCGGAGTAGGCCATCGGCCGGCCGCCGGAGGGCTGGACGGTGAGCAGCTCCAGGCGGCCTTCGAGGTCGATCGACGCCTCCTGGACGCCGAGGAAGTCCCCGGACGGCAGCGCGATCCGCGCGCCGATGTGCGGGTGCAGCGCGCGGACGATCCGGACGTTCTCCTCCGGCGCGCGCGTGAGGTCGAGCGTGCGGTCCTCGGCGGTCAGCTTGTCGGCGTAGGTGACGCCGTCCTCGGGCTGGGGCTCGGGCGCGGGGTGCGTCTCCAGGACGAACGTGAGCAGCTGCGCCGTGAGGTCCCTGAGGCGCGCGGTGAGCGACGCGTAGTCGTCGGTCGGCAGGATCGGCTCGGGCTTCTGGGCGTAGACCGGGCCGGCGTCCAGCTCGGCGACGAGGCGCATGATCGAGACGCCGGTCTGGGCGTCGCCGGCCATCATCGCGCGCTCGACCGGCGCGGCGCCGCGCCAGCGCGGGAGCAACGACGGGTGGACGTTGAGGATGTCGTAGTCGCTGAGGAGCGGCTCCTTGACCAGGGCCCCGAAGGCGCAGAGGACGACCGCGTCGGGTTTCGCCGCCGCGATCTGCGCGCGGGCCTCGTCGTCGTTGACGGAGGCGGGCTGGATCACGTCGATGCCCAGCTCGCGCGCGGTGACCGCCACGGGCGGCGGGCCGAGCCTACGGCCGCGGCCCTGCTTGGCGTCGGGACGCGTGACGACGAGCACGGGCCTGTGCGGCCCGTCGGCCAGGTCGCGCAGGACGCCGGCGGCGAACGCGGAGGTCCCGAGGTAGACGAGGCCGGGCACGACGTGCCGCCTAGGCCGCGGAGTTCGCGGCGTCGTCTTCCGCCTCCAGCGCGGCGCGGAGGGCGCGCATGCCCTCCTTGCGCTGGTCGCGCGGGGTGCGGTCGAGGATCAGGACGCCGTCGAGGTGGTCCATCTCGTGCTGGATGACGCGCGCTTCCAGGCCGGAGGCCTCCACCAGGATCTGCTCGCCGGTCTCGTCCTGGGCCTTGACGCGGATGTGCACGGGGCGCTCGACGTCGACGTGGACCGCGGGCAGCGAGAGGCAGCCCTCCTCGGCCCACTCCTTGTCCTTGGAGGTCCACTCGATCTCGGGGTTCACGAGCGCGTTGACCGGCGAGTCCGGCTCGACGCGGTAGACCAGGACGCGGTGCAGGATCCCGACCTGCGTCGCCGCAAGGCCGATCCCGTAGGCATCGTCCATCAGGACGCCCATCTTGCCGATCTCGTCGCGCAGCTCGGCATCGAAGCGATCGACCACGCGCGCCTTCGAGCGCAACACGGGATCGCCGAACCTCCGGACGTGCTTCAGCGCAGCTCTGCGCCGCGCAGCGGTCTCCGGGTCCATGGTGGTGACGGGCTCAGGCGCCTCGTCCAGCTCTTCGTGGTGCTCGGCCACGTCCTGGATCCTAGCTTCCGCGGCCCGCAAGCCACCGCCCCGCGTGTAGGGCTACTGCGGGTCGACGTCAACGGAGAAGGCGACGTTCTTGTAGGTCTTGAAGGCGGAGATCTCGCGGACGGCGGCGTCGACCTGCTCGATGGCGGAGCGGCGGTCGCCGGCTTTGACGACGACTTGCGAGCGTTCCTTGCCGCGGAGGCGGAAGAGGGGGGCTGGGCCGAGGGATGTGGGGAGGCGGGATTGGACCTCGGTGGCCGCCGCGTGGGCCGCACCGGGCTGCTCGGATGCGCAGACGATCCGGATCAGCGTCGAGAACGGTGGATAGCGCAGCAGCTCGCGGCGCTCCAGCTCCTCGGTGAGGAAGCCGTCGGCGTCGTGGCGCGCGGCGTACATGATGGCGCTGGCGTGCGGGTCGATCGTCTGCACGATCACGCGTCCGTGGCCCCCGCGCCCCGCCCGGCCGGCGAGCTGGGTGACGAGCGCGAACGTCCGCTCCTCGGCCCGGAAGTCCGGGAAGCGCAGCGTCGAATCGGCGTCGAGCACCACCCCGAGGTCCACGTCCGGGAAGTCGTGGCCCTTCGCGACCACTTGCGTTCCCACCAAGATCGCGCGCTCTGACCGCTCGAAGGCCGCGAGCACCGCGCCCGCGTCCTTGACGTCGGCGTCCAGCCGCAGCACCGGCTTGCCGAGCCCGGCGAGGTCGTGCTCCAGGCGCTCGGTCCCGGACCCGTGACGCGCGATCGACACGCTGCCGCAGTCCGGGCACGTCTTCGGGATCGCCTCGCGATGGCCGCAGTGGTGGCAGGCCACCGCGCCCTGGTCGCGGTGCAGGATCAGCGCGACGTCGCAGTGCGGGCACTCCCACACGCGTCCGCAGGACTGACAGGTCAGGAAGTTCGACCAGCCGCGCCGGTTGAGCAACACGATGGCCTTGCGGGCGTCGACCAGCGCCTCGTGCGTCCGCGGCGCGACCGCGCCGTGCACGCCCTTCAGGTCGACGATCTCCACCGGCGGCATGTCCGCACCGTCGACCCGGTGCGGCAGCCGGACCCGCCGCAGCGCGTGCACCGACTCCGGCCGCGGCGTGGCAGAACCGACCACGAGAACCGCACCATGTTGCAGCGCCCGCTTCTCGGCGACCAGCCGCGCGTCGTAGCGCGGGTCGCCCTCGTTCTTGTAGGACCCGTCGTGCTCCTCGTCCACGACGACAAGACCCAGCCGCTCGATCGGCGCGAACACCGCGCTGCGCGGCCCCACGCACACCATCGCCTCGCCGGATCGCAGGCGCCGCCACTCGTCGTAGCGCTCCCCCGCGCCGAGCTTGGAGTGCAGCACCGCGACCGTGTCGCCGAAGCGCGTCACGAAGCGGTCGATCATCTGCGGCGTCAGCCCGATCTCCGGCACCAGGATCAGGACGCCGCGGCCGCGCGCCAGCGTGTCCGCGGCCGCGCGCAGGTAGACCTCGGTCTTCCCGGACCCCGTCACGCCGTGCAGCAGCAGCTGGTCGCCCGGCGCCGCGCCCGTGATCGCATCCACCGCCGCGGCCTGCTCGGCGTTGAGCACCGGCGGCGGCTTGCGCGCGCCGACCGCGACGTGCTGGGGCGCGCGCCGCATCCCCCGCGGCCCGATCCGGACGAACCCCCGCGCCTCGAGCCGCCGCAACGACCCCAGGTCGGTCCCCGCGAAGCGCGGCAGCGACTGCAGCAGCCCCTCCTGCTTGCCGGTCAGCCGCAGCGCGCGGCCGCCCGCCGAGCCGTCGAGCGACTGCAGCGCGATGTCGCCGTCCGCCGTGAGCTCCGCCCACAGCTGCACCTTCTCGCGCGCCCCGCGCGGCGGGAGCATCAGCGACAGCGCCCGCGCCGGGGTCGACGCGTACTCGCGCCCGAGCCACAGCCCGAGGTCGACGAGGTCGGCCGGCAGCGCGTCCGGGAGCACCTTCAGCGGCGCGACGAGCCTGTGCTCGGACTCCTCCGCCAGCCCGGTGACGACCGCCTGCAGACGCTGGCGCCCGAACGGGACCTCCAGCAGCGAGCCGACGTCCACGCTCTCGTCCGGGCGCACGTAGTCGAACGGCCCACGCAGCGCGCGGGCCGTCGTCAGCGGCTCCACCTGGATCACGGGTTGGGACAAGGGCAGCTCCGAGGATAGGCTGAGCACACCATGGACCTGCATCCCGGCGAGACGATCGTCTTCGAAGGCCACCCGTCGTGGCGCGGCGTGCTGAGCTTCTACGTCAAGGGCCTGGGCGGCGCGGTCGTCCTCGGCGTGATCGCCTGGCTCGCGGCCTCGGTCGCGCTCGGCGTCGTCGTCTTCGTCGTCGTGATGGCGCTGGTCATCCTGGCCGGCCTGATCAAGCGCATGGCCACGCGCTACATCATCTCGACCGAGCGCCTCAACATCCGGACCGGGATCCTCTCCAAGCACATCCAGCAGACGTCGATCGACCGCGTCCAGAACGTCAACACCGAGCAGCGCTTCATCGACCGGCTGCTGCGCGTCGGCTCCGTCGACTTCGACACCGCCGGGACCGACGACTCCGACTTCACCTTCCGCGGCGTCGCCAACCCGGCGCTGATCGTCGCCGCCGTCGACAAGGCCCAGCGCGAGCACCGCCGCGAGGTCGCGACCGAGCAGCCGCCCAGCGGCCTGTAGACCTCAGCGGCCGGCGACGACGACCCCGGCCGCGACGAGGCCGATCGCGTCCGCGGCAACGCTCACGACCTGACGGGGCGCCGCAGGCACGACGTCACGAACACGACGCGCGTGGATGCCCATTCCGAGCCTCGCTCCACTGAGATGGCGCGCGGCGACCGCCTTCGACCTCCGGCTCGTGACCCGCTGATTCGCCGCCTTCGCACGATGCCAAAGGGGCAACTCAGCCGTCGAATCGGCGGCGATCGTGAACCGCCACACCGATGCTGTGCCGTAGTTGGTGCTCCGCCGGCTCGTGATCACCGCCGTCACGTGCAGCGCGCAGGCGATCGCCAGCTCGCGCAGTCCCACGACCAGCTGCTCGCTCGTCCCGGCAACGCAGCCACGGCCGTGGTTGCTCGAACCCGGCCCAGCGACAGAGCCGTCGGCGTCGAAGTAACCGGCGAGCAGCGCCAGCTTGTCATCGCGGTTCAGACCGAAGGCATCGGCGGGCACCTGCTTGTCTCGCGCCTTGCTTCCGAGGCCCAGGTCACGGGCCGCGACCCAGGACGATCGAGACGAGCACGACAGGCCGAAGTGGCCCGGTGCGTCGGCACGCCAGCCACGGCCCCAGCCGCGGTTCGGCAACACTTCCTCGGCCAACTTGAGGTACTTGGTCGTGTGAAGCTCATCGCCGCGACCGATCGCCAAACCCAAGCTGTAGCCGCTGCGGACCGGATCTTGGCGGAGCCATCCATCGCCCAGGAACGCTCCGACCAGCCGCGCCTTGCGCGCGCGCCAGGCCACGGTGGTCGGGTAGTAGCCCTCGGCGCAGAGCACGATGTCACGGATGGCCAGCTGCTCAACCGGACGCCACGTCGTCAGCCCTCCGTCGAGCACGAGCAGCTTGGTCGTCGCGGTCACATCGATGGCGCGCGTTCCGAGCGCGACGGTCCAGAGCGGCTCCACGGCACGCCGCAATACCGCCAGCGCTGAAGAGGTCTGGACCGCTCCGCCGTTGAACCCATACACCTTGGTCCCTGTCGTCAGGTCTCCGACAAACCGCGGCCCTCGAGGCGACGGCACGAGTTGGTCGAACGCGATCCCACCCATGTTGTCGTTGTCGCCGTCGCCCATCGCGACGAGAGAGGTTCTCAGCGTCTTCGGACGAGTCTCCGATTGCGCGAGGACTCGAACCGATGGGGTCCCGGACGCTTTCGCTTGACGAACCGCCGGGTCATGCCCTACCGTCATTCGCCGCATGTCCCTCGTGTGCACCACGCAGCTGCCGCAGAAGAATCGCGCCGCCCAGGCGTCGTTCGCTGCTGCGCGCGCCGAGGCGACGCGACCGATCAGCGACCAGCCCCACGGCGGGTAGCGGAGAGCGCTCATGGCTCCCGCGACCTACGCGGGAGCCACCAAGGACCGGCCTCTGGTTGGCCGGGGTGGTTGGACCCGCGAGAACGTCATCGAAGCGATCCGCGAGTGGGTCGACGTCTACGGCGAGCCGCCGCGTGCGGCGGACTGGAACCCGTCGTCGGCGAAGTGGACCGGCCAGCAGTGGCGCGTCGAGCGCTACCGCGCCGGCCGGGCCGACGGCTCGCCGTGGCCCGCGCTGAACTCGGCCAAGCGCCCGTTCGGCGGGTCGCTGAACGCCGCGATCCGGGCGGCGGGCTTCGAGCCCGCCAGGCCGGGCCCGCGGCGCCGCGGCTCCGTCGACCCGGAGCAGGCGGATCGTGCGGTCATCAGCCCGGAAGGACGGGCGATGTTGGAGGCGGCCCTGGCGCAGGCGCGCGAGGCCGAGAAGCGCGTCGCCGTCCTGGAGGCGCGGCTCGAAAGGAGCAGGAACCGGAAGAAGTCGAGAACCAAGAGCGTTGGGAAGCCCCAGGTCGTCCGGGTCGTCGACGAGGCGGCCGTCGCGCGCGCCGAGCGCCGTGCGGCGGCGGCCGAGGTCAAGGCCGCCACGACCGCCGAGGCGGCGAAGGCCGCGGCGGCCGAGCTGCGCGGCGAGGTCGCCGCGTTGCGGGCCGACACGCGGAGGCTGGCGAGCAGGCTCGAGCGCGCGGAGTCGACGGTGTCGGCGCTGCGGGCCGAGCGGCGCGAGCTGGTCGCCGACGTGCGGGCCACGACCGAGCGGCTGCGGGGCACCGAGCGTGAGCTGGACGGCGCGCGCGCCGAGGCGCGGGCGGCGTTGGCCGAGGCCGAGGCGTCGCAGGCGCTGCGGACGATCGCGTCCTCCCCGGAGGCGCTGGCGGAGGCCGCGGCCGCACGGCGTGCGGCGCGGGTCGCCGAGCAGCGTGCGGCGACCGCCGAGCGCGAGCTGCGCGAGGCGGTCGCGGCGATCACCGGCGAGCCGCGGCGGCTGACCAGCAGCGAGCTCTCATCCTTGCGGGCGGCCGGGCCCTCGGGCCCGGCGGTGCTGGCGGCGTCGTTGAAGGCGCTCGCCAAGGCCCGCGCGAGCAGCGCGCCGACCACCCTCCAGGCCGCGCTCCTGGAGGTCGCGTCGGCGGCGATCACGTGGCGGGAGCGGATCTGAGGTGCAGGTCCGCTCCCGTCGCGACCACCGCCGGCGCCACGCGCTCAGCTGACGACGACCTTGCCGTTCATCCCCGGGTGGATCGTGCAGTGGTACTTGAACGTCCCGGCGGTGCTGAAGCGCATGCTGTAGTGCCCTTCTGCCTCGTGCTGCTGTGCTTGTGGGCGAACGTCACGTTGTGCGGCACGGTCGGGTCCTTCCAGACCCACCTCACCGTGTCGCCCTTCCTGATGTGGACGGTCGACCTGATGAACGAGATGTTCCTCAGCGTGACGGTCGTCGTCCGCGCGGCGTGTGCCTGCGGAGCACCACCCGCCACCGCGGCCGGCACGATGCCGACCGCGGCGATGACGAGCGCGGCGAGGGGTGCCACGTGGCGGCGGCGCATGCGCTCAGACGCGTTCGTGCGTGCTGGGCGTGGCGACCGCGCTGGGCGTGACGACCGGCGCGGCGACGGGTGCGGCGGGTGCGGCGGGTGCGGCGGCTGCGACGGGCGTGCGCTCGTCGTCGTCGTCGCCGCCGGTGACGCCGGCGAGGCTGTCCTTGAACTGGCGCATGCCGTTGCCCAGCGACTTGCCGGCCTCCGGGAGCTTCTTGGGTCCGAGGACGATCAGGGCGATGACCAGGATCACGATCATCTCGGGGAATCCGACGGAAGGCATAGGTCTTCCTTTCTTCGTGTTCTAGGACTTGATGAAGCCGGTGCCGGCCACCGCGGCCAGGACCTGGGACTTCGTCAAGGAGGGGTTGAACGCGGCAGGCGCCGGGTTCTCGTGCGCGAGCTGGCGGATCCAGGCGGCGTGGCGAGCCTCGACCGGGTGGATCGAGATCGCGGCCTTGAAGACCGCCTGGGACTTGATGAACGGCGCCTGGCCCTGGTAGGCGGAGACGCCGGTGTCCTCCAGCGTGATCGCGGTCGACGTGAACGCCGACTGCGACTGCACCGCGCTGCCGAAGTCGAACGTCGGGCGCTTGACCGCCGCGCTGCCGAGCATCCTCTTCAGCGCCTCGACGTGCGCGGCCTCGTGGGCGTGCACGGTCGTTGCGAACCGCTTGTGCTCGCCGCTGAGGCCCGCGTGCTTGAGGGCCGCGGCGTAGAACGCGGACTCCAGGTACTCCAGCGTCAGCGCGAAGTTCGCGATCGCGACGTCGCCCTTGGGCGTCGCCGCCATCGCGCCGGCGGTCAGGCCCGGCAGGACCGCGCCGGCGGCAACAGCGCCGCCGGCGGCGATCCCACCGCGTCGCAGGAACGCGCGGCGCGAATGTCGCTGCGCCTCAGCCGCCGTCTCCTGCAGTGCGCCGTCAGCGTCGAACGCGACGACGGACGACAAGTCGACCCGTGGGTTCTTGCTCATGAACGTCATGATGTGGTTGATCTCCCGAGGTCGAGTGCTAGGACTTGATGAAGCCGGTCTTCTTGACGGCGGCCAGGATGGCCTCCATCGAGTGCGGCGTGCTGAACGCCGCCGGCGCGGGCTTGACGGTCTTGCCGGCGCCGAGCAGGTCACGGACCCACGCGGCGTGGCGCGCCTCGACGGCGAGGATCGCCGCCGCCGGGCCGAGGACGGCGTTCTGGTGGATGCGCGGCGCCTGGCCCTGGTAGGCAGAGACGCCCGTGTCCTCCAGCACCTTGCTGGTGCGCAGGAACGTCTTCCACTGCTTGGTGGTGCCCTTGAAGTCGAACTTCGGCGAGGCCACCGCCTTGGCGCCGAGGACGCTCTTGAGCGTCGCGACGTGCGTGGCCTCATGCGAGGCGACCGTGGACGCGAACGTCCCGACCGTGCCCGTGTAGATGCCACGCCCGACGGCCTCGGCGTAGAACGCGGCCTCCAGGTACTCCAGCGTGAGCGCGAAGTTGAGGATCTTGACGTCCTGGGCCTTCGAGCCACCCTCGCGCGCTCCGGCGGTCCCGCCGAAGAACGTCGGCACGAGCGCCGCCGCGATGCCCAGGCCGCCGGCGGCGACACCGGCGCGCCGGAACAGCCCGCCGCGTGTGGTCCCCGCGTCCTGCAGTCCGGCCATCGCCTCGGCGACCGCCTCGTCTCCGTCGAAGTCTACGACGGAAGGCTGATCAATCATGCTCCGCTCCCTTTCCCTGCTTGTAGGCCTTGCTCTGGTTCCTTCGCAACGCGGCGCCCCGCGGATCACCGCGGGACGCCACGTGTGACACCGCGAGTGAGCTACGGCTGGAGGTCGCCCTTGACCACGTTCAGCGACGAGACCGTCCTGATGGTCTTGGCGAAGCTGAACGCGGGATTGAAGGCGTTCGGGATCGGATCGGCGGTGGCGTCGATCGACTTCAGCTTGACCAGCGCCAGCGCGTAGGCGGCGTGGTTGGCCTCGACCGAGTGGATCGAGAGCGCGGCCTTGGTGATCGCCAGGTTGTTCAGGTACGGCCCGGCGCCCGCGTAGGCGGCGGTGCCGACCGGCTCGATCGTGGCGGCGGTCTTGATGAACGTCGCCTGGTCGGCCAGCAGCCTGCCGACCGTGTCGGTGTTGACGGTCGGGGGCTTGACCGCGGCCGAGCCCAGGACCCTCTTGAGCGCCGCGACGTGGGCGGCCTCATGCCTGGCCACCGTCTTGGCGAACGCGTTGATGTCGGCGTCAGCGAAGTTCTGCTGCACCGCTGCGGCGTAGAACGCCGCCTCGAGGTACTCCAGCGTCAGCGCGTAGTTGCCGATCTTGACGTCGTTGGCGTTGGGCTTGCCACGGCGGATCGACTTCGACGCCGACGTGGAGTAGGCCCCCTTCTGGCTCTTGCTCGCCGAAGCGAACGCGTCCAGCGGCGACAACAGGGCGTTGACGCCGAAGACCGCCGCGCCGCCGATGCCGGCCTTGCGCAGCATCTCGCGGCGCGTGCCGCTCGGGTCCCACGCGCCGGCGTCGTCCGCGGCCTGGCGGAGGTCACCGGACCGGTCCAACTGCTCGATCTTGATGTTCGTCATGCAGGGGCCTGCGCGGCCCACCGCCGACCGGATCATCAACTTGGTCAGATCAACAACAACTTGTCCGCTGGCCGCTCATCACGCGAGGTCCGTGTTTGCCACGACGCGCCCGCTGGGTACTTCGCTGCCGCCCGCGGGTTCGTCGGTGACCATGAGGCGTTCGGCACCGCTGACCTTCTCGGGGATCTCGACCTGGGCCTCGCCGTCCGGGCGGACACCGAAGAGCGCATGCGTCGGGCGCGCGGTGCCGTGGCGGACGATCCACGCCTCGTAGACCCGCCCGGACGGTGGCGCCGGCAACCTGCTCAGGCGCAGGACGGCGTGGCCGTCGTCGTCGAGCCGCACCTCGACGGCCACCCCGCGGTTCCCGGTACCGGTGAGCGTGCGTGTGCGGTCATGGCCACCGCCGCCCGCCACGACGATCGCCACCACGGCCGCGCACGCGGCCGCGGCCAGCGCGCCGGCACCGGCGCCGAGCGCGCCGCGCCCGGTCCACCAGCGCCGTTGCGGCGGTGCGGCGGTGGCAGGGACGCGGTCGGCCTCGGCGCCCGCGGCGGCCAGCAGCTCGGCCTCCGCGCGCACGGTCGCCATGATCCGCTCGCGCAGCTGCGGGCTCGGGGTGACCTGCGGGGCGCCGAGCCCGAGCAGGCCGGCGGGCACGCGCAGCTCGGCGACCTCGCGGCGGCAGTCCGTGCACGTCTCGAGGTGGGCGGCGAACGCGTGGGCCTCGTCGTCGTCGAGCGCGCCGAGCACCCAGGCGCCGGTCGCGTCGGCGAAGCGGCAGTCGCTCACGCCGTCTCCCCCGCCAGCGGCGCCAGCTCGGCGCGCAGTTTCTTCAGCGCGAGCCGCAGGCGGCCCTTGACCGTGCCCATCGGGACGGCGGTCAGCGTCGCGATCTCCGAGTGCGAGCAGCCGCCGTAGTAGGCGAGCTCGACCGCGCGGCGCTGGTCATCGGGGAGGTCGAGCAGCGCGGCGCGCACGGTCGCGGCCTGGTCGCGGACCTCGGCCTGGCGGTCGGTGCGGTCGTCGGCCGGCAGCCACTCCTCGATGCCCTCGTCGGACGCGCGCCGCCGCGCGTGCTTGCCGCCGCGGCGCAGCGCGTCGATCGCCCGCCGCTGGACGATGCCCAGCAGCCAGGTGCGCACGCTGCCACGCGCGGGGTCGTAGCGGAAGCCGCTGCGCCAGACGTTCATGAACGCGTCCTGCACGACCTCCTCGGCGGTGGCGCGCTCGCCGACGACGCGGTAGGCGAGCGAGAACGCGGCCGCCTCGTGGCGCGCGTAGACGACCTCGAACGCCGCAGCATGCCCACCGCTGAGGTACGCCATCAGGTCTTCGTCGGCCAAGACGTAGAGGTCGGCGGGGATCTGGGCACGAGCCATCTTCCCGAGCCTGCGCACCGCACCGGCGACCGGATCAACGCTCGGCGCGCACGACCTCGCCCGCGCCACCCGCGCGGTCCGGCTCCGAACCGGCGAGGAGCACGGCGGCCACCGCCGCGGGGTCGTCCCACATCGGGATGTGCCCGCAGCCGGGCAGGTCGACCTGGCGGACCCGTGGCGGGACGGCGTGCGGGCGCGCGATCAGGCGGTCGCGCTCCGGCCAGGCCAGCGTGACCGGCACCGTGATCGCGTTCAGGCCGCCGAACGTCCCGGCCCGCATCGCGCGGTTGGCGGCGGTGAAGCCCGGCGCCGACCCGTAGGCGTCGATCAGCGCCGCGGCGTCGCGGGGCGGGACGCGGTCGGGGTGGCCGACCGAGCCGGCCAGCGCCGCGCGGCGCAGCGACGGCACGCGCATGGCCGCGCCGGCGACCGGGCCCAGGGCGCGCGCGACGCTCCGGGCCAGCTCGGGCTTGGGCGCGAGCGGACGCTCCCACAGGCCTGCGGGAGCGATCGCCACGACGCTCGCCGCCGCCCCGCTGAGCGCCAGCTCCAGCGCCACCCAGCCGCCCAGCGAGTTGCCCGCGACGTGCGGCGGCGCGGCGAGGCCGAGGTCGTCGGCCAGGAAGCGCGCGACCGCCGCGGCGAGCGCGCGCGGCGAGGCGTCGTCGCCGGACAGCGCCGGCGAGTCGCCGAAGCCCGGCAGGTCGACGGCGATCACGTCGCGCTGCGCCGTGAGCCCCGGGATCACGGGGCGCCAGACGCGGCGGTCGGCACCCAGCGGGTGCAGCAGGACGAGCGGCGGCCCGGAGCCCGAGCGGTCGTAGGCGAGCATCTGCTGACGTCTACCGTCCGCGGCCCGCGACCGGATCACTGCGGGGCGGCCGAGGCCGCCCCGCGCAGGATCGCTAAGCGGCCGACGGAGCCGAGAGGCCGGCGGCCTCCGCGAGCTCGGCGGCCTTGTCGGTGCGCTCCCACGTGAAGTCGTGGTCGTCGCGACCGAAGTGGCCGTAGGCGGCCGTCTTCTGGTAGATCGGGCGGTGCAGGTCCAGCGCCTGGCGGAAGGCCCCGGGACGGAGGTCGAAGAACTGGTCGACGAGCTCGGCGATCTTGCCGCGGCCGATCTTCTCGGTGCCGAAGGTCTCGACCAGGACGGAGACCGGGTGCGCGACGCCGATGGCGTACGCGACCTGGACCTCGGCGCGGTCGGCCAGGCCGGCCGCGACGACGTTCTTGGCGACCCAGCGGGCCGCGTAGGCGGCGCTGCGGTCGACCTTCGACGGGTCCTTGCCCGAGAACGCGCCGCCGCCGTGACGGGCGAAGCCGCCGTAGGTGTCGACGATGATCTTGCGACCCGTCAGGCCGGCGTCGCCGACCGGACCACCGATGACGAAGCGCCCGGTCGGGTTGACCAGGAACTCCTTGCGCAGCTTGCCGGCGTCGTACAGATCGCCCGGCAGGATCGGCTGCACGACGTGCTCCCAGAGGTCATCCGGGATCAGCGACTCGGCGCCCTCCTTGTGCTGCGTGGAGATCAGGAGCTTCTCGATCTCCACCGGGCGGCCGTCGCGGTAGCGCACGGACACCTGGGTCTTGCCGTCGGGACGGAGGTAGTCCAGCGTCCCGGCCTTGCGCACGTCCGCCAGCCGCTTGGCCAGCTTGTGGGCGAGCGAGATCGGCAGCGGCATCAGCTCGGGCGTCTCGTTGGACGCGTAGCCGAACATCATGCCCTGGTCGCCCGCGCCGGCCACATCAAGGGCGTCGTCGTCGTTGGGGTCGGTCCGCGACTCGTAGGCCTGGTCGACGCCCTGCGCGATGTCGACGCTCTGCTTGTCGATCGCGTTCAGGACCGCGGCGGAGTCGGCGCTGAAGCCGAGGTCCGCGTCGACGTAGCCGATCTTGCGGATCGTCTCGCGCGCGATCTCCTGGATGTCGACGTAGGTGTCGGTGGTGATCTCACCGGAGACCACGACCAGGCCCGTGTTGACGAGCGTCTCGCAGGCGACTCGCGACAGCGGGTCGTCCTTGAGGCAGGCGTCCAGGACCCCGTCGGAGATCTGGTCGGCGACCTTGTCCGGGTGACCCTCGGTCACGGACTCGGATGTGAAGAGGTACTCGTTGTCGGCGTAGCTCATGAAGTGAGAAGGAGGGTGATCTCCGCGGTCGATTCGCTGTCGTTGCCAGAGGTCGAGGCGCCGATCGCGCCCACCCGCTGGAGGTCGGCCTTGGCCGCCTTGTAGGCGCTCGAGTCGCCCAGCCCGGTGGCCTCCGCCAAGCCCAACAGCCTGCTGAAGTCCAGGAAGAGTAGCGAGGAGACGGCATCAGGGTGATTTCCGACCGCCTTTGTGAAGTTCGCGGTGTCCGCGAGGTGCTTCCCGCCGGCCCTGACGGCCGCGATCCCGGACGGGTCGGTCGACACCGCGACCTTGCCGTCCCAGACCGCCGTCGCGAACGCCCTGCGCACCGCCGCCGGCAGGCCGGACAGCGCCCTGCGGGTGGCCGCTTCGTCGCTGGTCCTGGCCAGGATCGTCAGCACCGGCGCCGGGGTCTTCTCGGTCAGGACGATCGCCGCCTCGCCCGGGAAGACCTTCAGCAGCGGTGCCGAGAGCGACCCGACCAGCGGCTGCAGCGTCCTGGACTGCGTCCCCGCCGCGGCCAGCAGGCGCTGCAGCGCAGGTGCCAGGTTGCTGACACCCAAGTAGGCCATCGCGTTGGCCGGGACGTCCTTGGCCAGCGTCGGCCTGAACGGCTTGAAGCCGGTCCCGGTCGCCGCCGCCCCGGAGCCCCTGAGCCTCGGATCCAGCTGCGACTCGACCCGCAGCCTGACCTGGTCGCCGTGCGCGCTGAGCCCGAACGCCGCGCCCTTCAGCGTCGCCTGGTCGAACAGCACGCCCGCGGCGCCCAGCAGCCCGCCCTGGGGCGCCAGCAGCCGCCGGATCCCGTCGGCGCTGAGCCAGCCGTCGGCGACGCGGTCGTCGGGCAGCTTGGCGAACTCCGCCTGCGGCCCGGCCGCCTTCGCCAGCGACGCGCCCCTGCCCTTGGCCAGGTTCGCGGCCAGCAGCAGCGACTCCGGCTGCCCGATCGCCAGGAACTTCCCGACGTAGGTGGACGTCAGCGAGCCGCACGCCGTCTGCCTGGCGCCCGGATGGGTCCTGCCCGTGTCGACCAGCACCAGCGAGTTCGCCGTCGAGCCCGAGCCCGTGTCGAAGATCGCCAGCGCCGCCTCGTCGGCGGTCTTCAGCGCCCTGGTCGCGACGTCGCAGCCCGGCGCCTGCAGGCGCGCGACGAGCCCGTCGCGCAGCGCCGGCCAGGAGGGGAACTTGCCGGCCACCTTCGCGGCGTCGGTCGTCGCGCCGCGCCCCGTGTCGGTCGAGAGGTGCACGTAGACCAGCGCGTCGGCCGGGACCAACGCAGCCGCGTTCTCGGCCGGCGGAGCCGACGACGACGAGCCGCCCCCGCCCCCGCTCGCCAGCGCGACCACGGCGACGATCAGCACGAGCACCATCGCGCCGCCACCGAACAGCGCGGCGCGGCCGCGGGCCGTGAGCCTCAGCCCACCGCCGCCAGACCTGCTCTCAGCTTCGTCCTGCGTCGCGTCGCGTTCCTGCTGCGGGGCGTCAGCGGTCATCCTTCTGCTTGCGCTCCTTGAAGTCGATGATCAGCGGGACACCGTCCATGCCGAACCGGGCCCGGAGACGATTCTCGACGAAGTAGGCGTAGTCGCGCGTCACTCGATTGCGCGAGTTGACCTGGATCGCGAAGCGCGGCGGCCGCGTCTCGAACTGCGCCATGTACAGCAGCCGCAGCCGCGAGCCCTGCTTGGCGGGCGGCTGGCGCTCCTGGACGACCTCGCCGATGAAGCGGTTCAGCTGCGGCGTCGGGATCCGCGTCTTGACGCGATCGCCGAGGATGATCGCCTCCTTCAGCAGCTTCTCGACGTTGCGCCCGGACAGCGCGCTGACCGTCAGGACCTTCGGGCGCAGCCGCAGCTTGTTGTTGACCTTGGCCCGCTCGTGGTCCAGCGCGTCCTCTTCCATCGGCGCGACGTCCCACTTGTTCAGCACGAGCGCGGTCGCGCAGCCCGCCTTCATCGCCAGCTCGGCGATCCGGAGGTCCTGGGCGGTGACGCCGTCGTGCGCGTCGCAGATGACCAGCGCGACGTCCGCACGCTCGACCGCCCGCTGCGAGCGCAAGGTGGTGTAGTACTCGACCGACTCGGTGACCTTGGCCTGGCGGCGCATGCCCGCGGTGTCGACGACGATCACGCGCCGCCCGTCGACCTCCATCGGGAGGTCGATCGCGTCGCGCGTCGTGCCCGCCACGTCCGACACGATCACGCGGTCGGACTTCACGAACTTGTTGACCAGCGACGACTTGCCGACGTTCGGCCGGCCGATCAGCGCGAGCCGGATGATCTCGTCGTCCTCGGGCTCGAAGTCGCCCTCGGGGAGATCCGCGACGACGCGATCCAGCAGGTCGCCCGTGCCCAGCCCCTGGGTGGCGCTGACCGCCACCGGCTCGCCCAGGCCCAAGCCGTAGAACTCGCTCGCGGCCGGGACGTCCTTGACGGAGTCGATCTTGTTGGCCACCACGATGACCGGCTTCTTCCAGCGGCGCAGGAGATCGGCGAGCTCCTCGTCGCCGGGCCGCGCACCCGCCTGGCCGTCGACGACCAGCAGCGCGACGTCGGCGTCGTTGAGCGCCGCCTGCGCCTGCTGGCGGATCGACCCGGCCATCGGGTCCTCGTCGAACATGTCCATGCCGCCGGTGTCGATCAGCGTGAACGCCCGGCCGTTCCACTCGCACGGCACCTCGTGGCGGTCGCGGGTGATCCCCGGCGCCTCGTGCACGACGGCGATCCGCGACTCGCTGAGGCGGTTGACCAGCGACGACTTGCCCACGTTCGGGTAGCCGATGATGGCCACCTTGGGGCCGGCGGTGCTCATGCGCGCACCGTCTTCACACGTTCCACGATCTCTCCAACCACTTCATCTACGGACAAGCCTGTCGTATCCAGCGGAACGGCGCCGGGCGCCGGCTCGTGGATCGTGCGCCCGTGGCTCTGGTCGCGCTCGTCGCGCGCCGCCAGGTCCCGGGCGACTGCTTCGACGTCGTCGACGCCGAGGTCCTGCGCGCGCCGCCGCGCGCGCTCCTGCGGTGACGCCGTCAGGTACACCTTGACCTCGGCGTCGGGCGCGACCACGGTCGCGACGTCGCGCCCCTCGGCCACGTAGTCGCCGCCGGCGATGATCAGCCGCTGCTGGGCGACCATCGCGCGGCGCACCTCGGGGTCGTTGGCGACGACCGACGCGCGCTCGGAGATCTCGGCGGTCCGGATCAGCCCGGAGACGTCCTCCCCGTTGAGCATCACGGCGTCGCCGTCGAAGCCGATGTCGAGCGCGCCGGCCTCGTCGAGGCCGCGCGTGGACGCGAGCGCGACCGTCCGGTACATCGCTCCGGTATCCAGGTAGGTGAAGCCGAGCGCGCGCGCAACGGCGCGCGCCACGGTCGACTTGCCGGCTCCGGCAGGTCCATCAATGGCCACAAGCACGCGCGGGAGGGTAGGCGGCCGGACACCACGATGGCGTCGCGGCCTCCCGCGCCTCAGCCCAGCAGCGCCGCGATGTCGCTGGCGAACGCCGGGTAGGAGACCTCGGCGGCCTCCATCCCGACGACTTCGACGCCCTCCTGCGACGCCAGCCCGGCGATCGCGCCGAGCATCGCCAGGCGGTGGTCGCCGTGGGAGTGGATCGTCCCGCCGCGCAGGCCGCCGGTGCCGCGCACGACGAAGCCGTCGTCGGTCGCCTCGAGGTCGCCGCCGAGGCCGTTGAGGCCGTCCACGACGGTCGCGATCCGGTCGGACTCCTTGAACTTCAGCTCCTCCGCCCCGCGCACGACCGTCTCGCCCTCGGCGAAGCAGCCGAGCAGCGCGACGAGCGGCAGCTCGTCGATCGCCAGCGGGACCTCGTCGGGCTCGACGACCGTGCCGGTCAGCGGGCCGTGGGCGATCTCGAGGTCGCCGATCGGCTCGGTGCCGACGACGCCCTCGCCGAGCGCCTCCTCCAGCTCGCCGACGACGATCCCGCCCATCCGCCGGACGATCCGGTGGAAGCCGGTGCGCGTCCAGTTGGTCCCGCTGCCCGCGACCTGGATCCGGGAGCCGGGCACAAGGACACCCGCAGCGATCAGGAACGCTGCGCTGGACGGGTCGCCGGGGACGACGAGGTCGTCGAGGACCAGCTCGTCGACGTTGGTGACCGTGATGTGGCGCCCGTTGCGGTGCACGGTGACGCCCGCGGCGGCGAGCATCCGCTCGGTGTGGTCGCGCGACGGCGCGGGCTCGATCACGGTCGTCGCGCCGTCGGCCACGAGGCCGGCGAGCAGCACGCACGACTTGACCTGGGCGCTGGCGACCGGCAGCTCGTAGGCGATCGAGCGCAGCCTGGAGCCGTGGACGGTGAACGGCGGCAGCCGGTCGTCGGTCGCGTCGATCTCGGCGCCCATGCGCCGCAAGGGCTCCGCGATGCGATCGACAGGCCGCCTGCGGATCGAGGCGTCGCCGTCGAGCGTGTAGGAGCGTCCCTCCTGCCCCGCCAGCCAGCCGGGCAGCAGGCGCATCAACGTCCCCGCGTTGCCGACGTCGATCGGTGCGTCGAGCTCCGTGGTGTTGCGCAGGCCCGTGCCGCGGACCGTGACCAAGTTGGTGCTCTCGTCGACCGTCACCAGCGCGCCGAGCTGGCGCACCGCGTTGAGGGTCGAGATCGTGTCCTCGGCCATCAGGTAGTTCTCGACCCGGACCGGCTCGGCGGCCATCGCGCCGAAGATCGCGGCGCGGTGCGAGATCGACTTGTCGGCCGGCGGCGTGACCGACCCCTTCAACTTGCGCGCGGGCTCGAAGCGCACGGACTTCGTGGCGGCGCTCACGGTGCAAGCACCTCCTCGACCAGCGCGCGGGCGCGGTCGGCGTGGTCGTCGGCGACCCACAGCGCGACCTCGCCGCTGCGGAAGTCGGGCTGGGGAGAGAGGCTCATGTCGTGGATGTTGATCCCTGCTCGGGAGAGGGTGAGGGCGAGGTCGGCGACCACGCCGGGGCGGTTGGGGACGACGTAGCGCAGCTCGGAGAGCGCGCCGCCGGTCATCCCGACGTCGAGGAGGGCGCGGCGCTGATCGCCGATCTCGCGCTGCCAGGCCTCGACCGGCTCGGTGCCCGCCGTGGCGAGCAGCGCGCGCGCCTCCTGCAGCAGGGCGATCGTGTCGTCGAGGCCGGTGAGGATCGCCTCGCGGTTGGCGTCGTAGATCCCGGCCCACAGCGGCGGGTTGGCGCCCGCCACGCGCGTGGCGTCGCGGAACGAGGGGCCGACGACCGGGATCGCCTCGTCCCCCAGCGCGCGCGCCGCCTGCGCGACGAGCGCGTTGGCGACCACGTGCGGGACGTGGGAGAACGCGGCCATCAGGCGGTCGTGCTCGGCGTGGCCGATGACGGTCGGCACGGCGCCGATCCCCGCGACGAAGCGATGCAGCCGCTCGAGCAGGATCCC
Source organism: Conexibacter woesei Iso977N (assembly GCF_000424625.1). Taxonomy (GTDB): domain Bacteria; phylum Actinomycetota; class Thermoleophilia; order Solirubrobacterales; family Solirubrobacteraceae; genus Baekduia; species Baekduia woesei_A. The sequence continues at coordinate 1,129,280 of NZ_AUKG01000002.1, read as the reverse complement.
CTCGGAGTCCGCGCGCGGGGTCAGGTACCAGGTCGCGTTGTCGAAGAGGTTCGCGCGCGCATGCTCGACGCCCGCGACCTCCGCGCCCGCCAGCGGATGGCTGCCGATGTAGTTGGAGTCCTTGGGCGCCCCCTCGACGAGCGCCCGCTTGGTCGAGCCGACGTCGGTCACGACCGCGTCGGGAGCGACCGCGCACGCCTCGGCGATCCGCTCCGCGAGCGCCTGCACCGGTGCGGCGACCACGATGATGTCGCTCCCCGCGAGGTCGCCGACGTCCTCGACCGCATGGTCGATCGCCCCGCGCTCCAGCGCACGCGCCCGCACGTCGGGGTCCGGATCGAACCCCGACACATGGGCATTGAGTCGCTCACGCGCGGCCAGGCCGACGGAGCCGCCGATCAGGCCGAGCCCGAGCAGGCCGACCCGTGGCGACGGCTCTGCGCCGGCGTCCGGCACTAGGCGGCTGCGCCCTGGGCGGCCGCGGCGCCGTACGGCAGCTTGCCGGCCAGCTCGGCGGCCAGCTCGACCTTGCGCGCGTAGGCGTTGAACTGGTCGACGCGGATCTGCTGTGGGCCGTCGCAGATCGCCTCGTCGGGCTCCGGGTGGGTCTCGACGATGATGCCGTCGGCGCCCGCCGCGGCGGCGGCCAGCGACAGCGGCTCGACGAGCGCGCGGCGCCCGGCGGCGTGCGACGGGTCGACGACGATCGGGAGGTGCGTCATCTCCTTGAGCACCGGGATCGCCGTGAGGTCGAGCGTGAAGCGGTAGGCGGTCTCGAACGTCCGGATGCCGCGCTCGCAGAGCATCACCTGCTCGTTGCCCTCCTTGAGCACGTACTCGGAGGCCATGATCAGCTCCTCCAGCGTGGCCGACAGCCCGCGCTTGATCAGGACCGGGATGCCGGAGCGGCCGATCTCGCTCAGCAGCGGGTAGTTCTGCATGTTGCGCGCGCCGATCTGGATGACGTCGGCGACCTCGGCGACGGCCTCGATGTCGCGCGCGTCCATCAGCTCGGTGACGATCGGCAGGCCGGTTCGCTGCTTGGCCTCCGCCAGCAGGCGCAGGCCCTCTTGACCGAGACCCTGGAAGGCGTAGGGCGACGTGCGCGGCTTGTAGGCGCCGCCGCGGAACATCGTGGCGCCGGCGGCGAGCATCGCGTCGGCGGTGTCGAGCGTCTGGTCGCGCGTCTCGACCGTGCACGGGCCGGCGATCAGCGCGAAGTGGTCGCCGCCGATCCTGCGCCCGCCGATCTCGAGCACGGTGCGCTGGCCGTCCCTGATCTGGGTCGAGGCCAACTTGTAGGGCTTGAGGATCGGGACGACCTTCTCCACGCCCTCGTGGCCTTCGAGGCCGAGGCGCTGCACGTGCTCGCGGTCGCCGATGGCGCCGATGATCGTCACCTCCTCCCCGCGGCTGGGGTGCGCGGTTGCACCGACGGACTCGATGCGCGTGATCACGGCCTGGACCTGCTCTTCGGTGGCCGTGGGCTTCATGACGATCATCATTGGAGGGGTTCCTTCTCGGGGCTTGGGGTGAAGTCTAAAGAGGCGACAGCTGAGACCTGCGGTGCGCTTGCGGAAAACCGCGCGCGGAGGGAGGCTCTATCGGCGCTCGACCCGAGGGGTCCGATGCGGACGCGGGCAACAAGCCCGGCCGAGCGCCTAGCTAAATCGCCAATACCAAGCGGTGAAGGTGCCGCTGCCCGCAGCGACGCCCGCGTCGGCCAGGTGGCCGGCGTGCGGAGCGCGCGTGGTGAAGGGCGAGCGGGACATGAAGCGCGCACCATTGAAGCAGACGCGCCGGAGGTTGCCTAGGCCGTTCTCAGCTCAGCAACGAGGAAAGCCCTGCCAGAAAGCGTTGGTTCTGCTGCGGCGTGCCGTAGGTCACACGCAGCGCGCCCGGGCGGCCGAGGGCGCCGCCGGCCCGGACGAGGATGCCCTGCTCGGTGAGGCCCGTGACGATCTCTCGCTCGAACTCCGTGGTGTCCTGGCCGTCCGGGACCGGCAGGTCGAACCACGCGAAGTTGGCCTGCGAGGCGGCGGGCGCGATGCCGAGGTCGTTCAGCCCGTCCTCCAGCTCGATCCGCGCGACGACGGCGCGCTCGACGCGGGCGGCGACCGCGTCGCCGTGCCTGAGCGACTCGACCGCCGCGGCCTGCGCGGCGGCGTTGCAGAAGAACGGCTGGCGGACCTGATTGACGGCCGTCACGAACGTGTCGGAGCCGCAGAGCGCGTAGCCGACGCGCAGCCCGCACAACCCGTACACCTTGGAGAACGTGCGCAGCAGGACCAGGTTGGGGTGCTTGCTCAGGAGGTCGATCGAGGCGTCCGGGTCGTCGAGCGTGTTGTACTCGCAGTAGGCCTCGTCGAGGATCACGCAGACGTGCTTCGGAACGGCGTCGAGGAAGCGTGCGATGTCGTCGAGCGGGATCGCGGTCGACGTCGGGTTGTTGGGGTTGCAGACCAGGACCAGCCGCGTCGCCGCCGTGATCTCGGCGAGCATCGCGTCGAGGTCGTGCTCCTGGGCGTCGTTGAGCGGGACCCTGATGTCGGTCGCGCCGGTCGCGGCCGCGAGGTGCGGGTAGACGCTGAACGCCGGCCACGCGTAGACCAGCTCGGCGCCGGGCTCCAGCAGCGCCTCGCCCGCGGCGAGCAGGATGTCGCAGCTGCCGTTGCCGATCGCGATGCGCGAGACCGGGACGTCGTAGCGGTCGCTCAGCGCGCCGCGCAGCTTGGCGTTGGTCGGGTCTGGATAGCGGTTGACGCCGGTCAGGATCGCGGCGACCGCGGCGACCACCGGCTCCAGCGGCGGCTCCGGCGACTCGTTGGACGCCAGCAGCGCGACGTCCTCGGGCAGGGCATACGCCCCGGCCGCCGGGTAGACCGGGATGCGCTTGACGGCTGCTGAGAACTCGATCGCCATGGCCCTGCATCTTATGCGCCGCCGCGCGCGCTCTCAGCGCGTCCGCCGCGCCTACTGCGCGGACTCGAGGTCCATGCGCAGCTTGCGCGCGTCCCCGAGGTAGACGTGCCTCGACTCGTGGTCGTCGGCCGCGTAGTAGTGCATCAGCACCCGGATCACCCGCGGCAGCGAGCCCGGGACCGGGATCTCGCGCGCGCACATCAGCGGGACCTGGTCGAAGCCCAGCCGCCGCGCCGCGACGGCCGGGAACTCGGCGTCGAGGTCCTCGGTGACCGTGAACAGGCAGCTGACGACGTCCTGCGGCGTCAGCGTGTTGCGCGTCATGATCTCGCGCATCAGCGCCTCGGTCGCGTCGAGGATCTCCTCGGACCGGTTGACGTCGACGGTGATGGCGCCTCGGAGTGCGAACAGCCGCATGCGGCGGTGATCATGCCAAACCGCGACGCCGCGTCCTGCAGCGCCTCTATCGTGGCGCCGAGTTGTGACGCGTCGCTCGTTCGTCCAGGAACCCTGCGACTCCCGGCCCGTGCGGCCGATGGCACGAGGGATGGCGCCCTCAGCCGCCCGTCGTGTGCTCGTGCTCGCCTTGCTGGCCGGGTGCCTCGCGCTGCTCCCGTTCCTGCGCGACTCGCTGGGCGAGGCGCGCTGGTTCCTGCCGGCCGTCCTGACCGCGGCCGCCGCGTTCGACCTGCTGACCGCGGTCCTGCTGGCCGTGCAGTTCCTCGGCCACGGGACGTCGCAGCGGCTGCTGCTCGCGTGCGCGTTCCTGGGCGCGGGGCTGCTGGCGGTCGTGCACCTGCTCGTCGCGCCGGGCGCGCTGACGACCGGCGGCGTCTTCGCCGCCAGCAGCGACCAGGCGCCCGCGTGGCTGTGGGCGATCGGGCACGCCGGCCTGCCGCTCGGCCTCGCCGCCGCGCTCTGGGGCGGTCCGGCGGTCGTGCGCAGGCGCCTCGCGGGGCCGACCGCGCGCCGGACGCGCGCGCTGGTCTGGGCGTTCCTGGTGGTCTTCCTCGGCGCGTGCGCGCTGACCGCGGCGGTCGTCGCGCTCGGCGACGACCTCCCGACGGTCGTGCGCCACCACCGTCTCTCCTCCTTCGGCGTCGCGATCGGGCCGCTCGTGATCGGGCTGGACCTCGTGGCGCTCGTGGTCGTCGCCAGGCGCGGCCGGCGCAGCGCGATCGAGCGGCGGCTGCTGGTCGTCGTCGCGTGCGTCCTGGCCGGGACCGCGCTGACGCTGGCGACGCTCGACCGCGACACGGTCGGCTGGTACGCGTCGATGACGCTGGAGCTGGTCGCCTCGGCGCTGTTGTTGTCCTTGTTGCTCGGCGAGCTGCGCAGGCTCGGCGAGCTGGGCCGCGTCGCCGACGCGGCGGCCGGCGCGGTCGACCCGCTGACGGGTGCGAAGACGCGCTCGTCCGCGCTGGTCGCCGCCGAGCGGCTGAACGCGGCGCGGGCCGCGGGCGCGCCGCTGGGGCTGGCGCTGCTCGACGTCGATGGCCTGCGGGCGATCGGCGACGCCCACGGCCCGCTGGCGGCGGACGCCGTGATGGCCGCGGTCGCGACGCGGCTGCGCGAGCTGCTGCGCGACGCCGACGTGCTCGGCCGCGCGGGCGACGAGGGCTTCCTGATCCTGCTGCCCGACACCGACGCCGACGGCGTCACGCAGGCGGTCGACCGCGCGATCGCGGCGATCCGCGAGCAGAAGGTCGGCACGTGGGCGCACGACGTCAGGACGACGGCGTCGGCGGGGATCGCGATGGTCGGCTCCGGCGACGACGCGGTCGCGGTGGCGTTGGTCGCCGCGGACCTGGCGCTCAACCAGGCCAAGGCGCACGGGCGCGACCAGGTGGTCAGCCCGTCACGGGCCCAGGTCGTGCCCCTGCGTCGCGCAGGCGCTGGACCTCGGCCGGGCTGAGCCTCCGGACGCGGCCCTCGCCGAGATCGCCGAGCCTGAGCGGGCCGAACGCGACCCGCTGCAGGCGGTGGACCGGGTGGCCGATCTCCGCGCACATGCGCTTGACCTGGCGCTTGCGGCCCTCGCGCAGCGTGATCTGCAGGACGCCGGGCCTGAGCTGGCGGACGTCGGCGGGCAGCGTCATGCCGTCGTCGAGCTCCACGCCTTCGCGGAGCCGGCGGAGCTCCTGCTCCGGGACCGCGATCCCGCCGCGCCCGACCGACACCACGTAGGTCTTGGGGACCTCGTAGCGCGGGTGCGTGAGGCGGTTGGCGAGGTCGCCGTCGTCGGTCAGGAGGATCAGGCCGGTGCTGTCGGCGTCGAGGCGGCCGACGGGATAGAGGCGCGTGCGGGGGCTGTCGACCATGTCGACGACCGTCCGGCGGTTGTGCGTGTCCTTGGCCGTCGAGACGACGCCGGAGGGCTTGTGGACGAGCCAGACCGACTTGGTGTCCTTGATGCCGACGGGCCGGTTGTCGACCGCGACGTCGTCGGCGCCGTCGTCGTCCACCCCGTGCGCCGGGTCGGTGACGATCGTGCCGCCGACGGTCACGCGTCCCTCGCGGATGATCTCCTCGGCGGCGCGACGGGACGCGACGCCGGCGTGGGCGAGGAACTTCGCAAGGCGCATGGCTGGCTGCGAGGCTACCGGGCGATGAGCATGGACTACGACGCGGTGATCGCCTGGCTCCGGGCGCGGCTCGGCAAGCAGCTGGTCGTCTCGGTGCAGGGCGCGACCGAGGAGATCCGGAACACGTCGATCTCGTCCGCGGGCCCGCTGCTCGCGCGCGACGACGGCGACATCACGCTGATCGACCCGCCGCCGGGCCGCGTCGAGCCGTTCGCGATCGGCACGGCGACCGTCGTGCTGCTCGAAGGCGACTTCGCCGGGGCGCAGTCGACCGACATGGGCACGGGCGTCAACGCCATCGTCCAGGCGGAGGTCGGCGGGCTGCTGATCACGTTCGCGGAGGTCGCGCGCCCGGCGGGCTAGCCTGTGGGGTCGCTTTCCTCATGGACCTCCAGACGCTCGACACCACCTTGGCCGACCTCGGCCAGCCCGCCTTCCGCGCCAAGCAGGTGTGGGAGTGGACCTCGCGCGGGGTCGCGTCGTATGACGCGATGACCAACGTCCCGGCGGAGGTACGCTCGGAGCTGACCGCGCGCGTGCCGTTCTCGACGCTCGAGGTCACCAACGAGGCGCACTCCAAGGACGGCACGGTCAAGGCGCTGTTCAAGACCGTCAAGGACGGGCGGCCCGTCGAGGCGGTCCTGATGCGCTACCGCGACGGGCGCAGGTCCCTGTGCCTGTCCTCGCAGTCCGGGTGCCCGCTGACGTGCACGTTCTGCGCGACGGGCACGATGAAGTTCGGGCGCAACCTGACGGTCAGCGAGATCCTCGACCAGGCGCTGCACTTCCGCCGGATCGAGGAGGTCGACCACGTCGTGTTCATGGGCATGGGCGAGCCGATGATGAACCTCGACAACGTCCTGGAGGCGTGCCGGCGGCTGCCCGACGTGGGCGTCACGCACCGGCGCACGGCGATCTCGACGGTCGGCTGGGTCCCCGGGATCGAGCGGCTGACCGAGAGCGACATGCCGATCCGGCTGGCGCTGTCGCTGCATGCGGCCGATGAGGCGTTGCGTTCGAAGATCATGCCCGTGAACGACCGCTACTCGCTGGCGTCGGTGCTGGAGGCGTGCGACCGCTTCTACGAGGCGAAGAAGCGCATGGTCTTCATCGAGTACGTGATGTTGAAGGGGGTCAACGACTCCTACGCGCAGGCGGTGCAGCTCGCCGACGTTCTCGATCCCAAGAAGTACAAGATCAACCTGATCCCCTACAACCCGACCGGGTCCTACGACGGGTCGGGGCGTGAGGCGATCGCCGCGTTCAAGGCCGCGCTGGAGGAGCACGGGATCGGCGCGACGATCCGGCTGACGCGCGGGCAGGACATCGACGCGGCGTGCGGCCAGCTGGCCGCCAAGGCGCTGGCGTCCGCCAGCTAGGCTCCGCGCTCGTGAGCAGCATGGAGCGGTTGCACCGCGAGGCCAAGAAGCTCGCGAGCGCGCATGCGCGCGGCGAGGCTGAGGCTGTGGCGCGGGCGGCGGAGCACCGCAACGACGCGCGCAAGCCGCTGAAGCTCGCGGGCGCGCAGGCGGTCGTGGCGGGCGAGCACGGGTTCTCGACGTGGCAGCGGCTGCGGGCCTACGTGGAGCGCGAGGAGATCTGGGGCGAGGGGCTGGAGCACGCGTTCCAGGTCGACGTCGAGTACTACGAGGGGCGCGCGGACGGGCTGCTGGCGTCGGCAGGCGACCGCACGCCGGGCGCGCTGGCGCGGTTCGAGGGCGAGGGCCAGGAGCTGACGCCGGCCGGCGCGCGGGCCGTCGTGGCGCGGCGTCACGGCTTCGAGACCTGGAGCGCTCTGAAGCGCCACGTGGTCGCGCTCGACGAGGACGGCGACCCGTTCCGGCGGGCGTACCTGGCGGTCGAGTCCGGGGCCGACGGCACGCTGCGCCAGCTGCTGGAGCGCTTCCCGGAGCTCGCGCGGGCCAACGGGACCAACGGCAACGCCCTGATCAACATGGCGACCGACCCCGGCTGCGTCCGGACCCTGCTGGAGGCCGGCGCGGACGTCGCGCACGCCAACGCCCACGGCTGGACGCCGTTGCACCAGGCGGCCTACGGCGACAACGCGGAGCTCGCGGAGTTGTTGTTGTCCTTCGACGCCCCCGCGGACGTCTCCGGCCGCGGAGCGGGCGGGACACCGCTGATCGTCGCGCTGTTCTGGGGCCACCACGCGGTGACCGAGGTGCTGCTCCGCGCCGGGCGCTGGCCGGACAACCTCCGCGTCGCGGCCGGCACCGGCGACGTGGCCCGCATCGCCGAGCTGGTCCACCTCCCGGATGTGGCGCCCTCCGACGCGTCCGCCTCGGTGACCGAGGCGGCGGGCGCGCTGCGCAGCTTCTACCGCCCCCACGGCGGCTTCCCGGCGTGGGCGCCGAGCGACGATCCGCAGGAGATCCTCGACGAGGCGCTGGCCTGGGCGGCCCGCTCCGATCGCGTCGAGGCGATCCGGGCGCTGGCCGAGCGCGGCGCACAGCTCGACGCCGACGTCTACCGCGGCACCGCGCTGACCTGGGCCGCCGCCACCGGTCGCACGGCCGCGATCAGCGAGTTGGTGTCCTTGGGCGCGGCGGTCGACGGCCGCTCCACCTTCGGCGGCCCGACCCACGGCGAAGGCGTGACCCCGCTCCACCTCGCCGCCCAGTCCGGCCACACCGAAGCCGTCAAGTTGTTGTTGTCGCTCGGCGCCGATCCCTCTCTGCGCGACGCGCTGCACAACGGCGACGCAGCGGGCTGGGCCGAGGTCGGCGACCACCCCACCCTCGCCGCCCTCCTGCGCGACCGCTAGTCCTCGTCGTCGCTCGGCGGCTCGGTCGCCTCCGCGACCTCCTCCGCCGGAATCCGCTCGACGAACGGCGCCTCAAAAGGATCCAGCGCGTCCTCGCCCTCGGCCGCAGTCTCTGCGTCCGCAGCTTCCTCGTCCTCGCCCGCGACTTCCTCCGGCGGAGTCCCCTCGCCCACCGTCACGTCCTCCGCGGCGGCGAGGACCTCGGACTCGGCGGCTTCGGCCTCGGCGTCGGCTTCGGGCGTCAGGCCCTCGGCGGCGGGGTCGGCGGCGGCGCCTTCGATGGCGTCGTCCTCCATCTGCTGGGTCGTCGGCGACGAGCCGGCGCGGGCCTCGCCGGCGCGGAGCAGGCGCTCGCGGAGGTCGGCTTCCTCCTCGGGCGTCGGGTCCCATTCCTCGACCTCGGGCAGGTCGTCGAGCGTGACCATCCCGAACAACTTGAGGAACAACGGCGTGGTCCGGTAGAGCACGGCGCCGAACGGCGACCGCCCGGACTCCTCGATCAATCCGCGTTCCAACAGGGTCCCCGCTGCAGAATCCGCCGACACACCGCGGATCCGCGTGATCTCCGGCCGCGAGACCGGCTGCAGGTAGGCGATGATCGCCAGCGTCTCGGCCTGGGCAGGCGACAGCGGCGGCGTCCGCGGCCTGCTCAGCAGCCGTCGCGCGGCCTGCTCGGTGTCGGCGGCGGTCGCCAGCGTCCAGCCGCCGGCCAGCTCGCGCAGCTCCAGCCCGCGCGCGCCGGGCGCGAACGCGGCCTTCAGCTCCTCCAGCGCCTCGGCGAAGTCGTCCTCGGTGCACTCGCAGGCGGCGATCAGCTCCACCTCGTTGACCGGGTCGGTCGAGAGGAAGAGGAGCGCCTCGAGGTTCCGCGCGAGGTCGCTCACGCGACCGCGGCGGCCGCGGCCGGCCGCTGCTCGGCGGCGCCCGAGCGGATCTCGATCTCGCCGAACGGCTCGTCCTGCGACCAGGTCGCCTCGCCCTGCTTGTAGAGCTCCAGCAGCGCGAACAGCGTCACGCAGACGGTCACGCGGTCGGCGCCGCGGACGGCGTCCTCGAACGTCGTCCTGCCCGCGGGCGAGCGCAGCAGCCGGCGCAGGTGCGCCAGCCGATCGGCGACCGACACGCGCGGGATCGTCAGGTGCCTGATGTCGACCCTCGCCGGCATCGTCAGCAGCGACCCGATCGCCTTGCCCAGGCGCGCGGGCCTGTAGACGCCCTCGAGGTCCTCGATGTCGGTCGCGCGCAGGTGGGCCGGGAGCGGCGCGCTGCGGAAGCGGACGCCGTCCTCGCCGTGCAGCTTCGCGATCAGGTGCAGCGCCGCGCCGCGGTAGCGCTTGGCCTCGAGCATCCGGGCGAGCAGCTCCTCGGCCGCGACGTCCGGCTCGACGTCGAGCAGCTCCTCGTCCTCGCGCGGGAGCATCAGGCGCGACTTCAGCTCCAGCAGCGCGGCGATGAGCACCAGGAACTCGGTCGCGACCTCCAGGTCCAGCTCGCCGCGGGACTCCAGGACGTCGATGTACGACAGCACGACATCGGCCAGCTCCACCTCCAGCAGGTCGACCTCCTCGCGGAGGACGAGCGTCAGCAGGAGGTCGAACGGACCGGTGAAGACCTCGAGGTCGAGCTCCAGCTCGGCGACGATCGTGCTCATACGTTGGGGACCGTAGCGACCGGGCCCGACGGTCAATGCCCGAAAGGCCGCAAAGAGCGAAGATCCGCGCTAGCTCGCCGGGACGCGCGTGCGCGGGCCGACGCCCGTCGCCGCGCGCACGTCGGCCATGACCTCGCGCGTGATCGCGCGCGCCTTGGTCGCGCCCGCCGCGAAGATCTCCTCGAGCGCGTCCTCGTCCTGCCGGATCTCGGCGTACCGGGTGCGCACCGGCTCGAGCATCTCGTTGACCGCGTTGGCGGTCGCCATCTTGAGGTCGCCGTAGCCGCGCGCGTCGGCCAGCGAGGCGATCGCCTCGTCGGGCGTGATCCCGCGCGCCGCGGCGAGGATGTCGATCAGGTTGGAGACGCCGGGCTTCGACTGGTCCTTGGCGATCCGCGGCGGGTCGTCGGAGTCGGTGACCGCGCGCTTGAACTTCTTCTCCACCGTCTTGGCGTCGTCGAGCACGTAGACCGTGCCCTCGGTCGAGCCGCCGGTGGTCGACATCTTCGACGTCGGGTCCTGGAGGTCCATGATCCGGGCGCCCACCGCGGGGATCTTCAGCTCCGGGACGACCAGCGTGTCGCCGAAGCGCTCGTTGAAGCGGATCGCGACGTCGCGCATCAGCTCGACGTGCTGGCGCTGGTCGTCGCCGACCGGGACCTCGTTGGCGCGGTAGGCCAGGACGTCGGCCGCCATCAGGACCGGGTAGGTGAACAGGTCGGCCGAGACCAGCTCCTTCTGCTTGGCCGACTTCTCCTTGAACTGGTGCATGCGGTTCAGGTCGCCGTGGGCGGTGACCGCGCCGAGCGTCCAGGTGAGCTCCGTGTGCTCCGGGACGTCGGACTGGCGGATGAAGATGCACTTCTCCGGGTCCAGGCCCGCCGCCAGCAGGATCGCCGCCGTGTCGTAGACCCGCTCGCGCATCTCGGCCGGCTGCCACGGGACCGTCATCGCATGCAGGTCGACGACGCAGAAGATCGCCACATCACCCGCATCGGCCGCCCGCTGCTGCCCCTCGACGTACTGCACGATCGCACCGATGAAGTTGCCGAGGTGCTTGCGCCCGGTGGGCTGGATCCCGCTGAAGATGCGCATCGCCTCTGGATTCTATGCGTCACCGCCGCGCGTCCTGTGCACGACGCTGCCGAGCAGCAGCACCATCCCACCGGTCGCGTACAACGGCTTGGCCGTGACCGCGCAGTAGGCGACGACGCCGAGCAGGACCAGGACGACGACCCAGACGAGCACGCGCTCGACCAGCTCCTCGATCGATCCGGACTCCACCCTGCGCCAGTTGTTGTCGTTCAATGTCAGCACCTCGCGACCGCCACGGCACCGTGGCAGCGAAGTACGGACATGGAAGACGCCTCGCCCCGAAGATAGGTTCACTTTGGGCAGTTGGGCCGGGTGCCCGGCAGGACGGAACGAGGCTGGTCGCTGCCCGAGCTAGGCCTTGGCAGCTATGTGGCCACGAAGCTACTGCGCCCCGAGGACGGAAAGCGTCCGGCAGCGAGCGTCGTGGCGCCTCTTCCGCGTTGTCCTACGTCTTGGGTTCGGCGGCCGGATCCTCCGCCTCAGGGTCCGGGGACACGCCGTGCGTGAGCGCTGCGACCGTGGTCCTCAGGCTCGCGGCGACCCGGACCAGCGTCCGCAGCGTCGGGTTGGACCTGCCGCTCTCGAGGCGCTGGTACGCCCGCGCCGACATGCCGGCACCGGCGGCAACGGCCTCCTGGCTGAGGTCGAGCTGGTCCCGGACCTTGCGGAGGTTCCTGGCGAGGATCTCGTCGGGTGGCTGCACTGCGCCGGGGACCCAAACGGACGCCGGCCAGATCCACCACGACGTACAAGTCGTATCTTCGCTGCAGGGCTCAGAGAAGCCGCAATTTGCGGCCGTTTGGCAGCGACCAGCCTCGCGAGAACGCGCCTGGTGCATTTGAACAGCGAGACGGTGTGACCGCCACTACTCGAAAGTGCTTCGATCCGCGGCGGTCATTCGTGTGCGTCGGCGACCCCGGGCTCGGGTAGCGCGGGGGGGATGGAGCCCGTCAGCCGGACGCCGACGAAGCCGATCGACTACGCCGCTTTGAGTGCCGGGTACGGCGCGCTGACCGGTGCGGTGGTCATTGCCGTGCGGGTGAGGGGTGGCAGGCCGATCGCGGTGGGTGAGCTGCCGGCGTTGGGGCTCGCGACGTTCGCGTTGGCCAAGTTGGTGGCCAAGGAGAAGGTGGATTCGTGGGTCCGGGAGCCGTTCGTGGAGGAGCGGCCGGATGGGCAGCGGCGGCCGAAGGGACGACGGCTGCGGTACGCGACGGGTGAGCTGCTGAGCTGCACGCGTTGTGTGGGATCGTGGAGTGCTCTGGGGCTCGTCGGCATGCGGATGCTGCGGCCGCGCGAGGCGCAGGTGGTCGTCCCGGTGCTCGCGCTCGCGGGCGCCAACGACTGGCTGCAGTCCGGCTTCACCGCCCTGTGCACCTACGCCAACCGCTCGAGTCAACCCACAGCACAACCGGCCGAGGAGCCCGCAGCAGACGACAACGTGCGCCGCTTCGAGCGCCCTCGCCGCTGAAGATTCGCCACGGCGGCGCGCGCCGCCTGTAGCCTGGCGACGTGAGAGCCGCGACGTTGGTCGTCGTGGCGGTGGCCCTGTCGCAGGTCCATCTGTCTCCGGCACGTGCGGGTGCACCGGACACGGTGAGCGATCAACTGATCGCGCAGTTCGCAACTGCCACTGCTGCGCAAAGCAGAGCATTGATCATCAGGAAGGTTGGCGGTCGCGTCGCACGCGACCTGCCGTCGATCGACGCCGTCGCCGTCCGCCCCCGCCACGGCGTCGCGCTCGCGGTCCTGCGCCGGGCGCTCGAGCGTCGCCGCGACATCCGCTGGGTCGAGCCCGACTACGTCCTGCGCTCCAGCGAGACGCCGGACGACCCGGACCTCCTGCGCCAGTACGCCCTCGGCAACGGCACCGGCTCGATCTCCGCGCGCCAGGCCTGGGACACCCGCACGTCGTGCGCGAAGGTCGCCACGCTCGACTCCGGCGTCGAGTACGCCCACCCGGACCTCAAGGCCAACATCTGGCACAACCCGCACGAGATCAAGGGCAACAACAAGGACGACGACCACAACGGCTACGTCGACGACTACTACGGCGTCAACATCCCCAAGGGCCGGGACTCGGCCAGCGACGAGGACGGACACGGCACCCACGTCGCCGGCATCGTCGGCGGCCGCACCAACAACGCGACCGGGATCGCCGGGACGTGCTGGACCACCAGGATCGTCCCGGTCCGCTTCATGGACTCCCGCGGCCGCGGCTCGACCTCCGACGCGATCGCCGGGATGCAGTACGCCGCGCGCTCCGGCGCCAAGATCATCAACTGCTCGTTCGGCGCGCCGACCGCCTCCAGGTCCCTCCACGACGCCGTGCAGGCCGTCAAGGACAGGGGCATCCTGCTCGTCGTCGCCGCCGGCAACGACGGCAAGGACCTCGACGCCGACCCCTCCTACCCCGCGTCCTACGGCTTCGACAACATCATCAGCGTCGCGGCCACGACCGCCGACGACACGCTCGCCAGCTTCTCGAACTTCGACGCCAGGAAGGTCGACCTCGCCGCGCCCGGCGACGGCATCCTGTCCACCTACCCGACCGACCGCTACAAGACGCTCAGCGGCACGTCGATGGCCGCGCCGTTCGTCACCGCCGCGGCCGCGATGCTGCGCGCCAAGGACCCCGACGCGTCCTACAGGACGATCCGCTCGCGCCTGCTCAGCAGCGTCGACAGGCTCCCAGCGCTGAACGGCAAGGTCGCCAGCGGCGGCCGCCTCGACCTTGATCGCGCGCTGCAGGGCACCCCGTGACGCCGCTGCTCTACGCGCTCGGCGGGTTCTGCGTCCGCCATCGCCGCGCGGTCGTCGCCGCCTGGGTCGTGGTCGCCGTCGCGCTCGCGGTCCTCGCGCGCGCCGCGGGGCCCAACACCAGCGACAACCTCACGCTGCCCGGCAGCGACAGCCAGGACGCGACCGACGTCCTGACCGCGCGCTTCCCCCAGCAGGCCAACGGGACCAACCCGGTGGTGTTGACCGCGCCCGCCGGCAGGAAGGTCACCGACGACACCTACAACAAGCCGATCGCCGCCGCGACCGCCGCGTTCGCCGCCGACCCGGACGTGCGCGCCGCCACCAGCCCGCTCTCCACGCAGGGCGCATCGCTGCTCTCCAAGGACCAGCAGATCGGCGTCATCGCCCTCAACCTCCGCGCCGCTCCGAGCGACCTCACGACCGACGACGCGCACCGCATCGTCGCGCTCGGCGACAGGTTGAGGGACCCGGGGCTGTCGGTGGCCTTCGGCGGCTACGTCGGCCAGAAGGTCTCCAAGCCCGAGACGCACTCCAGCGAGGCCGTCGGCCTCACCATGGCGGTCCTCGTCCTGCTGCTCACGTTCGGCACCTTCGTCGCGATGGGCCTGCCGATCGCCACCGCGCTGCTCGGCCTCGTCAGCGGCCTGTCGATCATCACGCTGATCAGCCACGTCGGCGACGTCCCGACCGTCGCGCCCACGCTCGCGACGATGATCGGCCTCGGCGTCGGGATCGACTACGCGCTGTTCATCGTCACCCGCCACCAGGAGCAGCGCCGCGCGGGCCTGCCGACGCTGGAGTCGGTCGCCCGCGCGACCGCGACGTCCGGCGGCGCGGTCGTCTTCGCCGGCACGACCGTGATCGTCGCGCTGCTGTCGCTGGCCGTCGTCGGGATCCCGCTGGTGACGACGCTCGGCTACACCGCGGCGATCGTCGTGCTCGTCGCGATGGCCGCCGCGACGACGCTGCTGCCCGCGCTCCTGGCGATGCTCGGCGACCGGATCGACGCGTTGGCGCTGCGCGGCCGCGGGCGCCACGAGCGCACCGCCCCGGCCGACGGCCGCCCCCACGGTTGGGAGCGCTGGGCCGAGGGCGTCGCGCGGCGGCCCGCGCTCGGGACGGTCGTGGCGCTGATCATCCTGCTCGCGCTCGCGCTGCCGGCGCTGTCGCTCTACCTCGGCCAGCAGGACAACGGCGCGCTGCCGAACGACACGCAGGCGCGGCGCGCCTACGACGGCATGACGACCGCGTTCGGCGCGGGCAGCAACGGCCCGCTGCTGGTCGCCGTCGACCTGTCGGCGCAGCCCGCGAAGGGCGGCGCGCAGGACCCGCGGCTGGCCGCGCTCGGCAGGGACCTCGCGAGCGCCGCCGACGTCGCCTCGGTCGCGCCGCCGTCGGTCAACGGCGACGGGACCGCGGCCGTCTTCACGGTCACGCCGAAGTCCGCGCCCGCCGACAGGGCCACCGAGCAGCTCGTCCGCCACCTGCGCGCCACGACGCTCCCGGCGGCGACCAAGGACCAGCACATGACCGCGCACGTCGGCGGGACGACCGCGGGCTACGTCGACCTCGCCGACGAGATCTCCGGCCGGCTGGTGCTGACGATCGCGGTCGTCGTCGGCCTGAGCTTCCTGCTGCTGGTCCTGGCCTTCCGCTCGCTGGTGATCCCGCTGACGGCGGGGATCATGAACCTCATCTCGATCGGCGCCGCGTTCGGCGTCGTCAGCGCGGTGTTCGAGAAGGGGTGGTTGATCGGCGTCGTCGGGCTGAGCGACACGGTGGCGATCGTCAGCTACGTGCCGTTGATGATGTTCGCGATCCTGTTCGGGTTGTCGATGGACTACGAGGTCTTCCTGATGACCCACATCAAGGAGGCCTGGGAGCGCACCCACGACAACCGCCAGGCGGTCATCGACGGCGTCGCGCACACCGGCCGCGTGATCACCTCGGCGGCGCTGATCATGGTGAGCGTCTTCTTCGCGTTCATCTTGAACGGCGACCCGACCGTCAAGCAGTTCGGCGTCGGCATGGGCATCGCGGTGGCGGTCGACGCGACCGTCGTGCGCTGCCTGCTGGTCCCGTCGGTCATGACGCTGCTCGGGAACGCCAACTGGTGGTTCCCGCGCTGGCTGGACCGGCTGCTGCCCGACTTCTCGATCGAGGGCGCGGAGTGGTTCGCCGAGCGCGACCGCGCCGCCGCTGCGGCCGCCGCCGCGCCCGAGCCCGCACCAGTCGCCGAGCCAGCGTCCGAATCCGTCCCCACCCCACCCTGAGCCGGAGGTCCGGTCTCGATGCAACCCCTACGTGTCGGTCTCGTCGTGCTGCTCGTCGCCGGAGGTGCGCTGCCCGCGGCGGCGCACGCCGGCGCGCCGGGGTGGTCGACGCCGCACACGGCGTCGGTCGTGCCGGTCGGGCTCTACGCGGCCGGGCCCAACGGCCAGGGCGTGCAGCTGTTCGCCGGCAGCGGGGCGACGCAGGCCCGCGTCGCGCAGATGCGGGCGATCAAGTCCGACGCGACGCAGGGCAGCGCGGTGACGGTCGACGCCGGCGGTCAGCCGGGCGTCGGGCTGACCGCGGTCGACGTCAACCCCAGCGGCCACCTCGTGACCGCGTGGTCGCTGGACGCCCAGCAGCAGGGCCCGATCGGCCTCGCGGCGGCGCTCGGCGCGCGCACCGCGCTGCCGCGCACCGCGGCGGTGCTGCCATCGTCCGGCGGCGTGACCGCGCTGGCCGACGCGGTCGCGCCCGACGGCACCGGAACCGTCGCGTGGGCCGAGTTCTCGCCCGCGGTCGTGAAGATCGCGACGCTGCGCAACGGGGCCGCGCCACAGGTCGTGACGTTCGCCGCCGCGACG
The DNA here is from genome assembly GCF_000424625.1 of Conexibacter woesei Iso977N. Lineage (GTDB taxonomy): Bacteria > Actinomycetota > Thermoleophilia > Solirubrobacterales > Solirubrobacteraceae > Baekduia > Baekduia woesei_A. The sequence goes on along the minus strand of NZ_AUKG01000002.1, from coordinate 1,112,624 downwards.
ACCGACGCGGCGATCGCCAACGTGAGCGTCGGGATCGACGGCAGCGCGCGGCCGGTCGTGACGTGGACGGCGACCCCGACGGTCCTGGGCTCGCCGACCGGGACGACGACGCTGGAGGTGACGCGCGGCGACGCGGGCGACGGGACGTTCCCGGCGCCCACCGCCGTGCCGCTGAGCACCGCCAACGTCGCCCGGGCCGACGCGGTCGTCCAGGCCGGCGGCGGGCTGACGGTCGTCTGGAGCGAGGGCGTCCTGCCCGGCGCGCTGACCGTCCGGGCCGCCGACCTCGCCGCAGGCGGCACCGCGCTGACCACGCCGCGGCTGCTGACGACGCTGCCGTCGGGCATCGCGCCGAGCGTCGCCGGGTCGCTGAACGGGCGCCTGGCGGTGTTCTTCCTGCAGGGCACCGGCGGCAAGGCGGGCGGCACGCCGGGGCTGATCCTGCGCTCGTCGGCCGGGACCTGGGGCAGGCAGCGCGACATCGGGCCGGCGAGCCGGCGGGCGGTGCGCGCCCTCAACGCCGGCGTCGACGCCTCCGGCCGCGTCGTGATCCTCTGGGACGACGGCACCGCCGGCGGCAGCCCGACCCGGATCCTCGCGGCGCGCTCGTCGTCGTCCAGCGACCCGCCCGGGACCTACCACCAGCTGCCGCAGCGGTCGGGCGACAGGAGCTGCGCGGCGCCGGTCCTGACGCTCTCGACCTCCGGCGACGGCCTCGGGTCGTGGCAGTGCAGGACGGCGACGGCGAGCAACCAGCCGCGCCTGGCGCGCCTGACCGCCGCGAGCTAGCGGCGGTGCAGGCGCGGCGGCGTGGCTAGGCCGGGAGCGGCTGGCGGATGACCGGCCGCTTCGCGGCGGCCGCCTCGTCGAGGCGGCGCACCGGCGTCGTGTAGGGCGCGTTCTGCGCGATCAGCGGGTCGGTGCCCGCCTCGGTCAGGATCGCCGCGAGGGCTTCGGCGAAGCCGTCGAGGGTCTCCTTGGTCTCGGTCTCGGTCGGCTCGACCAGCAGCGCCTCGTCGACCAGCAGCGGGAAGTAGACCGTCGGCGGGTGGTAGCCGTGGTCCAGCAGCCGCTTGGCCAAGTCCAGCGTCTTGATGCCGAGGTCGCGCTTCATCGGCGACCCGCTCAACACGAACTCGTGCATGCAGACCTCCCCGAACGCCAGCGGGAGGTGGTCGAGGACGCCGAGCGCCTTCAGCTTCGCCAGCAGGTAGTTGGCGTTGAGCACCGCGGTCTCCGACGCGTCCGTCAGCCCCTCCGCCCCGAGCGAGCAGATGTAGGCGTAGGACCGCACGAAGCACCCGTAGTTGCCCTGGAACCCACGCAGACGGCCGATCGACTTCTCGTAGCCGTGGTCGTCGAGGTCGAACGACCCGTCGTCGGCCTTCACGATCCGCGGGTTCATCAGGTACGGCTTCATCCGCTCGCTCACCGCGATCGGGCCGGAGCCCGGACCGCCACCGCCGTGCGGCTGCGTGAACGACTTGTGCAGGTTGAAATGCACGATGTCGAAGCCCATGTCCCCCGGCCGCGCCTTGCCCATGATGGCGTTCAGGTTCGCGCCGTCGTAGTACAGGGTCGCCCCCACGTCATGGACGATCTTCGCGATCTCCGTGATGTTGGGGTCGAACACGCCCAAGGTGTTGGGGTTGGTCAACATCAGGCAGGCGACGGTCTCGTCGGCCTTGGCCCGGAGGTCGTCGAGGTCGACGCCGCCGTCCTCGTTGGTCCCGACCTTGACGACCTCGAAGCCCGCCATCGTCACCGTCGCCGGGTTGGTCCCGTGCGCGGTGTCGGGCGTCAGGACCTTCTTGCGCACCTGGCCGCGGTCCTCGTGGAACGCCCGCGTCAGCAGGACGCCCGCGAGCTCGCCGTGCGAGCCGGCCGACGGCTGCAGCGAGACGTGCGGCAGCCCGCTTACCTCACCCAGCGCGCGCTCCAGGTTGTACATCAACTCCAGCGCGCCCTGCGCGCGCTCCGGCGACTGCAGCGGGTGCAGCCGCGAGTGCCCGGCCAGCGACGCGACCCGCTCGTGCAACCGCGGGTTGTGCTTCATCGTGCACGACCCCAGCGGGTAGAAGCCCGTGTCGAGGTCGAAGTTGCGCCGCGACAGCTTCACGTAGTGGCGGACCAGCTCCGGCTCGCTCACCTCGGGCAGGCGCGCCTCCGCGTCGCGCCGGAACGCCGGCGGCAGCAGCTTGGCCCCGTCGACCTCCGGGACGTCCACGGCCGGAGCCACGAACGCACGCCGCCCCGCGGCGCCCTTCTCGAAGATCGTCGTCGCGCGGTCGCGCTGCATCGGGGTGGCCCCGGCAGCGCTCACCGGGATCTCGTGGTGCAGCGGGTGCGCCTCGATCCCCGGATCGCCGTGCAGCTTGTTGTCGTTGATCGGCTGGTTCATGCCGACGCCCCCACGGTCGCGCCACGCTCGGCCGCCACGGCGGCGCCGAGCACCTCGACGAGGCGGTCGATGTCGGCCTTCGAGCGCTGCTCGGTCAAGGCCACCAACAACCCGTCCGGGAACTCGTCGTACTCCCGCCCGAGCGCGTAGCCCGGGTTGACGCCCGCGTCCTGGCAGCGGCGGATCACCGCGGCGACGTCCACACCCTCGAGCGACACCGCGAACTCGCGGACGACCGGCTGCTCGTGCAACGCGGCCACGCCGTCCAGCGCCACCAGCTGCTCCCGCGCGTAGTGCGTGCGCTGCAGCAGCAGCTCGCCCAGCTCGACGAGCCCCTGGCGGCCCAGCCACGACAGGTACACGACACCGGCGAGCGCGTTCAACGCCTGAGCGGTGCAGATGTTCGACGTGGCCTTCTCGCGCCGGATGTGCTGCTCGCGCGTCTGCAGCGTCAGCACGAACCCGCGGCGGCCGTCGGCGTCGACGGTCTCCCCCGCGATGCGGCCCGGCATCCGGCGCAGGTACGCCTCGGTCGCGGCGAAGAAGCCGAACGACGGCCCGCCGAAGTCGAGGCGGTTGCCGAGCGCCTGGCCCTCACCGACACATACATCTACGCCGCATTCGCCCGGCGGCTTCAAGATGCCCAGCGGGATCGGGTCGTACTGGCCGACCACGACCGCCGGCGAGTCCTTCGCGGCAGCGCTCAGCGCCGCCGCGTCCTCGACCGCGCCGAGGAAGTTCGGCTGCTGGAAGAACACCGCGCCGGTGTCGCCGTCGATCGCCGCGGCCCACGCCTCGTGATCGGTGACGCCGTCCTTCAGCGGCACCTCGACGACCTCCGCGCCGAAGCCGTGCGCGTAGGTCGCCAGCGTCTCGCGCGAATGCGGGTGCAGCCCGCGCGACACCACGAACTTCGGCTTGCCGTTGGCGAGCCGCGCGAGGTAGCCGGCGCTCGCCACCGCCGACGGCCCCTCGTAGACCGACGCGTTCGAGACCGGCAGCCCCGTTAACTCGGAGATCGCCGTCTGGTACTCGAACATCGCCTGGAGGTTGCCCTGCGAGACCTCCGGCTGGTAGGGCGTGTAGGGCGTCAGGAACTCCGACCGCCCGAGCAGCATGTCGATGACCGCCGGGACGTAGTGGTCGTACATCCCGGCGCCGAGGAACGTGATCTCGTCCTCGGCGGAGACGTTCCTCGCAGCGAGGTCGCGCAGGTGGGCGTACACCTCCTGCTCGGGCAGGCCCGCGGGCAGGTCCAGCGGGCGCCCCAGCCGCACGTCGGCGGGGATCTGGCGGTCGAACAGCTCCTGGATGGAGCTGACGCCGATCGCGGAGAGCATCTCCGCCAGATCGGCGTCGGTCACAGCGGTGTACTGCGTCAAGAGCGTCCTTCGGTGTGGGGCTTAGGAGAGCGTGGCCTCGTAGGCGGCGGCGTCGAGCAGGTCGCCGGTCTGGCTCTCTTCGGAGAGCCTGACCTTGACCATCCAGCCGTCGCCGTACGGGTCGTTGTTGATGTTCTCGGGGGTGTCGCCGAGGCCCGGGTTGACCTCGATGATCTCGCCGCTCAGCGGCGCGACCACGTCGGACACGGCCTTGACGGACTCCACCTCGGCGTAGGACTCGCCGGCGGTGACCGTCGAGCCGACCTGCGGCGGGTCGAAGAACACGACCTCGCCCAGGGCGTCCTGGGCGTACCAGGTGATCCCGAAGACGGCGGTGTCGCCGTCGATGCGGGCCCAGTCGTGCTCGGCGTGGTAGAGAAGCTCTGTGGGGTAGGACGCGTCGGCCATGGCGCGGCAGCCTACTTCTTGTAGAGGGGCTTCCTCGCGACGACGGCGCGGCGGACCTTGCCGCGGACGTCGATCTCGAGCTCGGTTCCAACCTCGGCACGCTCTGCGGGTACGTAGGCCATGCCGATGCCGATCTCCAGCGACGGCGACATCGTGCCCGACGTCACCTCGCCCCCGCCGACGACCGGGTTGCCCTGGCGGGCGATCCCCGACTCCATCGTGAAGGCCACCAACTTCTCGGACGGACCGGCGTCGCGGACGGCGCGCACCGCGTCGGACCCGATGAAGCCGGTGTCCTCCTTGACGGCCCAGCCGAGGCCGGCCTCGATCGGCCCGCGCTCCTCCATCAGGTCGTTGCCGTAGAGGTGGTAGCCGACCTCCAGGCGCAGCGTGTCGCGCGCGGCCAGGCCGGCCGGGACCGCGCCCCGGCGCACGACCTCGTCCCAGATCATCGGCGCGTCGGCCGGGTCGAGCAGCAGCTCGACCCCGTCCTCGCCGGTGTAGCCGGTGCCGCAGACCAGGACCTTCTGGCCGCGCAGCATCTTGTGGCGGCACGTGAAGCGGTCGGGCAGCGGGCTGTCGCTGATCGCGCCGACGATCTCGCGCGCCTGCGGGCCCTGGACGGCGAGCATCGCGTAGTTGGCGGCGACGTCGGTGACCTCGACGTCGAAGCCCTCCGCCTGCTTGGCGAACCACGCGAAGTCCTTCTCGTGGTTGGACGCGTTGGTGACCGTCAGGAAGTCGGTCGCGCCGAGGCGGTAGGTGAAGAGGTCGTCGAGCACGCCGCCGTCCTCGCGGCAGAGCACGCTGTACTGCGCGCCGCCGGTCTGGAGCTTCGTGACGTCGTTGCTGAGGATGTGCTGCAGGAACGCCTCGGCGTCCGGGCCGGACGTCGCGATCTCGCCCATGTGCGAGACGTCGAAGACGCCCGCGGTCGCGCGCGTCGCGAGGTGCTCCTGCTTGACGCCTTCGTACTGGACGGGCATCTCCCAGCCCGCGAACGGGACCAGCTTCGCGCCCGCGGCGACGTGCCGGTCATACAGCGGGGTGCGCTTCAGCGCGGTGTCTGGGGTTGCGGCGGCCACGCGGCGAGGCTAGCAAGCAGCCCCGCCGACTCAGCGGCGGCGGCGCGGTGGCGCTAGTCCTTGTGGGCGCCCGGCGTCTCGCGCGCCAGCCACTCCTCGAGCAGCAGCGGCACCGACGCGGTGCGCTCGGCGACCGTCAGGAGGTCCGACATCGAGGACTCCTCCTCGGTCTGCTCCTCCAGGAACCAGTCGAGGAACTGCTCGGAGCGGTAGTCGTTGGTCTCGCGCGCGATCCCGACGAGCTCGGAGATCGAGACCGTCACCGACCTCTCCTGCTCCAGCGCCAGCTTGATCGGCTCGATGTGGTCGCCGAACTTCGTCTTGGGCTGGTCGACGCCGGTCATGTTCACGGCCGAGTCGGTGTCGAGCAGGTAGTTGATCATCTTGAGCGCGTGCTCGCGCTCCTCGTCGGCCTGCTTGTAGAAGAACGCGGCGAGCTGCGGCCAGGTCTCGTCCGCGTAGTACGCGGCGATGGCCGTGTACTGATGGGCGGCCGCGAACTCCTTGGAGATCTGGGCGTTCAGGGCGTCGACGAAGCGCTCGGAAGGCATGGCCGGGGACCCTACCCACCCCGACCAAGATAATCAACAACTTAGGGCCGCCGAAATTCGTGTTAGGGCGCCCTCGTTAGGTCGCCCTACAGCTGCTACATTTCGCGGCGCATGCCGTCCAAGAGCTGCTGCCGCTCCTGCCCCCGCTGCAACGACTGCCCCGTGCTGGTCGCTGCCCGGGCGCGCGCGGCACGGCGCGAGGAGACCACCAACCTGGTGGCCACGCTCGTCGAGGACGTCTTCGTCGGCGGCCGCTTCTCCCGCACGCTCCCGGACTCGGTGACGCGCACGCTGGAGTCGCTGGACGCCGCGCGCCAGGGCCTCACGGCCTCCGCCACGGCGTAGAGACGACGGACGACGCGGCGCGGCAACGCGCGCGCCGCCGGCGGGACTAGTTGTCCTGCGTGACCTTCGTCGGGTACGGGCGGACGAGGAAGTCCGTCAGGAGCTCGTCGCGGGAATCCTCGGTGCTCAGTTCGAGCTGGGCGAGGAGCTCGGCGAGCTCATCCGTGGTCATGTCTTGCATTGGCGTCTGCGTCCTTGCCGGGGTGACGAAGGTGGAACGGGAGTGTCCCCTTAAGTGTCGTCACTTCCTGCTGTCGGCGCTATCCCCGGTTCTTGGGATTCTGCCGTCCGCATGAAGACCGATTCCTGGTCTTTGGAGGGGTTCGGACGCGCGAAAGAGCTCAGCGGGTCCGGTTCCGGACCCGCTGAGCCACCCCTGCCGCTCCCCCTATCGGAGGAACGGAGGGATGTCGATCTCGTCGTCGCGGATCTCGAGCGACTCGCGCTCGACCCGCGGAGAGCGGTCCTGGCGACGCGCGGTCTGGCGCGTCTCCTCACGGGCCTGGCGCGGCCGCGCGCGGCCGTGGTCGAACCCGGTGGCGATGACGGTCACGCGGACCTCGTCGCCGAGCGACTCGTCGATGACCGAGCCGAAGATGATGTTCGCGTCGGAGTCCGCCGCGCCCTGGACGATCTCGGCCGCCTCGTTGACCTCGAACAGGCCGATGTCCGGCCCGCCCGTGATGTTCAGCAGGATGCCCGTCGCGCCCTCGACCGACTGCTCCAGCAGCGGGCTCGAGATGGCGGTCTTGGCGGCGTCGGCCGCGCGGGTCTCCCCGCCGGACTGGCCGATGCCCATGAGCGCCGAGCCGGCGTTCTCCATGATCGTGCGGACGTCGGCGAAGTCGAGGTTGATGAGCCCCGGGATCGTGATCAGGTCCGTGATGCCCTGGACGCCCTGGCGCAGGACGTTGTCGGCCTCGCGGAACGCCTCGAGGATCGTCGTGCGCCGCTCGACGAGCGCCAGCAGCTTCTCGTTCGGGATCACGATCAGCGTGTCGACGACCTCGCGGAGGCGCTGGATGCCCTCCTCGGCCGACCGCATGCGCCGCGTGCCCTCGAACTCGAACGGCTTGGTGACGACGCCCACGGTGAGCGCCCCGATCTCGTTCTTGGCGATCTCCGCGATGACGGGGGCCGCACCGGTGCCGGTGCCACCGCCCTCGCCCGCGGTGACGAACACCATGTCGGCGCCCTTCAGCGCCTCCTTGATGTCGTCCCGCGACTCGGCCGCGGCGCCGAAGCCCACGTCCGGGTTCGCGCCGGCGCCGAGGCCCTTGGTGAGCTCGTGGCCGATGTTCAGCTTGATGTCGGCGTCGCACATGGCGAGCGCCTGCGCGTCGGTGTTCGCCGCAACGAACTCGACGCCGCGCAGGCCCGCGTCGACCATGCGGTTGACCGCATTGGTCCCGCCGCCGCCGACGCCGACGACCTTGATGACTGCGAGGTAGCTGCCGCTTTCCATGTGCTTGAAGTTCCTGTCCGACCCTCTAGGTAGCGTCGAGAGTTCTCGCGCTCTTTGCGCGCCCTCGGCCGATGCACGGTACGCATCGGCAATCGCGTGTGTCAACGCGGAGTCTAGAGCGCAATCTTGCTTGCAGTTTGAAGAAGTCTCGACTTGGGCTTGAGCCTTAGGGCGTTTCGAAGGCTCAGGCTGAGGTTGAGGTTGGCTATGGCGTGACCGGCGCCGTCGTCTGCGGCGACACCGTGGTTGACGTGGGATCCGCCGAGTTCACGGCTTCCGGATCGCGTTGCGTCGTCGGGTCCTCCAGGCCCCCGGCGGCAGGCCGCTCGGGGTAGCGGAGGTCGAGGTAGGTGGCGCCCGCGGACTGCCCGGAGGACAGCACCGCGGCGGCCGCGGCCCACTTGGCGTCGAGGCGATCGGCGCCGCCGAAGCGCAGGTCCGGGCCGTTGCGAAGTTCGAGGGTGAGGCCGCCGTCGCGCGTCGTGGACGCGCGCGTGACCCGGGCGCGGAGCGCCTCGGGCGCCGCGGCGAGCGCCGCGATCGCGTGGCGGGCGGTGGCGTCGGCGACGGTCGCGCCGGTCGGCGCGACCTTCAGCGGGACGATCGGCAGGTCGCTCTGGGAGGCCCCGCGGATGATCTTGCCGTCGGCGCTGACGGGCGTCCTGGACCCGTTGACGGAGATCGCCGCGACCGGCGTGTTCTCGACGACGTCGATCTTCAGGCCGTGCGGGAAGTCGGTGGAGACCCGGACGTCCTTGACGACCGGGTAGGGCTCGGTGACCGCGCGCAGCTGGTCGCCGCGGACGTGCAGCGTGGTCATGTCGCGCGCCGCGGCCTCGAGCTGGCTGCTGATCTTCGCGGCCTGCGGGCCGGTGAGCCCGGTGACCGTGACCCTGTTGACGGCGACGAGCGAGGAGTCGCGCAGCCACAGCCCGCCCGCGATCACGAGGGCGAGGAGGGCGACGGCCCAGACGACGGCGCGCGAAGGGCGCGGCAGCGTGCGGGCCCGCGGCATGGCGGCGGCGCGGTGCATCCGGTCCGAAGTTCGCCGCGGGGCAGCGGGGACCTTCCTCGTCGTCAGGAAGGCGACGACCTATGTGCCGGCGACGAGCGCGCGGCCGAGCTTGTCGACGTCCCCGGCGCCCATGACCAGGACGAGGTCGCCGGCGCGCAGGCGGGGCGCCAGGACGGTCTCGGCGGTCGTGAGCGTCGGGAGCCAGAAGACGGGACGGCCGGCGCCGTGGTCGGCGGCGGACTCGGCGATCAGCCTGCCGGTGATGCCGGAGAAGTCCTCTTGCCGCTCGCGGGCGGGATAGACGTCGAGGGCGACCGCGACGTCGGCCTGCGCCAGCGCCGCGCCGAACTCGCGGTGGAACTCGGAGGTGCGCGAGAAGAGGTGGGGCTGGAAGACGGCGACGAGGCGCTTGGGCTGCAGCGAGCGCGCGGCGGCGATCGTCGCGGCGACCTCGGTCGGGTGGTGGGCGTAGTCGTCGACGACCTCGGCTCCGGACGCGGTCGTGCCGAGGCGCTCGAAGCGCCGCCCCGCGCCCGCGAAGCTGGCCAGCGCGGCGACGGCTTGGTCCAGGTCGGCGGCCTCGGCGACCGCGATCGCCTCCAGCGCCGCGGCGGCGTTGCGCGCGTTGTGCTCGCCGGGGACCTGCAGGACGACCTCGCGCCCGCGCCAGGTGAAGCGCGAGCCGCCGGCTTCGAGTTGTAGGTCTTGCGGGCTGAACGTGTGGTCACCCGCGCGCGCGAGCTCCGGCGCGACGACCCGGCGGGGCGCGTGCTGGCGGAACTCGTCGAACGCGGCGTGCAGGCCCGCGAGCGAGCCGCCGTAGGTCGCGTGGTGGTCGAGCTCGATGTTCAGGACGACCGCGACGTCGACGTCGAGCGCGAGCATCGAGCGGTCCGACTCGTCGGCCTCGACGACGAGCCAGTCGCCGTCGCCCCAGTCGGCGTTCTCGCCGGTCGTGCGCAGCGCGCCGCCGATCAGGTAGCCCGGCGACGCGCCGGCGCCGAGCAGCGCGTGGGCGACCATCGAGGTCGTCGTCGTCTTGCCGTGCGCGCCCGCGACCGCGATGACCTGCTTGAGCGACGTCAGCTCGCGCAGCAGCTCGGCGCGCGGCTGGGCGCGCGCGACGCGCTCCGGGTTGTCGGCCGGGATCGCGGTCGAGACGAAGACGTCGGCCTCCGCCGGGACGTTGGCCGCGTCGTGGCCGACGTGGACCGTGACGCCGAGCGCCCGCAGCCTGTCGAGGTTCGGCGACTCCGCGCGGTCGGAGCCCGAGACGGTCGCGCCCAGCTGCACCGCCACCCGCGCCCAGCCGGACATGCCGGCGCCGCCGACGCCGACGAGGTGGACCTTCCGGCCCGCCCAGGGACGTTCGCCGGCGGAGCCGCTCACGCCCGCGCCTTCGCAGCGGCAGCGGCGAGCACCTCGTTCGCGATGTCGCGCGCCGCGTCGGGGCGCGCGAGGGCGCGGGAGGCCTGCGCCATCGCGGAGAGCTTCGCGGGGTCCTGGAGCAGCGCGCCGACCACGTCGTCGAGCTTCTGCGGCGTGACGTCCTCGTCGCGGATCACGACCGCGGCCCCGGCGTCGGTCATCCACCTCGCGTTGGCGGTCTGGTGGTCGGCGGCGGCGTGCGGGTACGGGACCAGCACCGCGGGCAGGCCGGCCGCGGCGACCTCGAAGATCGAGCCGCCCGCCCGCGCCAGCGTCAGGTCGGCGGCGGCCAGCGCCGGGCCGAAGGGCGAGATGTACTCGCGCAGGTCGTAGTTCCTCGGCGGCGGCGAGCCGAGTCGCTCGCGCAGCACCTCGTAGTCGCGCCTGCCGCACGCGTGCAGGACCCGGAACGGGGCATCGCGGAACGCGTCGACCGACGCCTCGTTGATCGACCTCGCACCGAGCGAGCCGCCGAAGACGAGCACGCACGTGTCCCCCGCGCCCAGCCCGAACTGCGCGCGCGCCGCGGCCCGGTCCGCGAACGGCGGCGGCACCGGCCGGCCGGTCACCAGGTACTTCGCCGGGTCCTCGCGGCCCTCCAGCGGGAACGCCAGGCACACGCGCTTCGCGCGCCCCGCCAGCAGCTTGTTGGTCAGCCCGAGGTGCGAGTCGGCCTCGGTCAGCACCAGCGGGATCCTGCCCGCCGCGGCTGCCGCGCCGACCGGCCCGGCGACGTAGCCGCCGCCGCCCATCACGGCGTCCGGCCGGACGTCGCGGAGGATCTTCTGCGCCGCGCGCACCGCGTAGGCCGCCTTGATCACCCCGCGCGCCGCCTTCAGCGGGTTCGTGCGCGACAGGCCCTCGACCGCGATCGGCCGCAGCTCGTAGCCGGCCTCCGGCACCAGCGTCTTCTCGGCGCGCTCTCCGCCGACGAAGACGACCCGCGCGCCGTCAGCCCGCAGCGCGTCTGCGACCGCCAGCGCCGGCACGACGTGCCCCGCCGTGCCGCCCGCCGCGATGAGGACTGTTGGACCTGTTCCGGGAGCTGCTGCCATCTCTCCGAGACCCTGCCACATCCGGGACCACGCGCAGCTTCACGTTCCCGCCCGCCGCGACGTTGAGTAGGACGCCCATGCCCGCGAGCAACACGATGAGGTTGGTCGACCCGTAGGAGATGAACGGCAGCGGCACGCCGGTCAGCGGCGCGAGGCCGAGCACCGTGAACATGTTCAACATCGCCTGCGAGAGGAACAGCGAGGTGATCCCCGCCGCGAGCAGCTTGGCGTAGTTGCCCCTCGCGTTCTTGGCGACGCGCAGGCCCGCGTAGGCGACCAACCCGTACAGGAACAGGATCGCCCAGATCCCGATGACGCCGAGCTCCTCGCCGATGATCGCGAGGATGAAGTCCGTGTGGGCCTCGGGCAGGAACAGGTTCTTCTGCAGCGACTGCCCCAGGCCGCGGCCGTGCAGCCCGCCCGAGCCGAGCGCGATCTGGCCCTGGACCGCCTGGAAGCCCTCGTCGCCCGCGTGCGCCCACGGGTCCATGAACGACATCAGGCGGTCGCGCCGGTAGGGCTCGGCGAGCGCGAACAGCAGGACGAGCACGGCGCCGACGGCGATCCCGATCAGCAGCCAGCGGATCGGCATCCCCGCGGCGACGAGGATCGCGCACATCGTGAAGCTGATGACCAGCGCGGTCCCGAGGTCCGGCTGCGAGGCGATCAGCAGCACCGCGCTGCCCGCGACCATCCCGAGCGGCGCCAGGAACTGCGGGCGCGTCAGGACCTTCGGGCGCTCGGCGAGCAGCTTGGCCGCGTAGAGGACGAGCGCGAGCTTCATCAGCTCCGACGGCTGGAAGACGAGCGGCCCGGCGCCGAGCCAGCGCGTCGCGCCGTTGACGCTGACGCCCAGCGGCGTCTTGACGAGCACGAGGCAGACGAACGAGCCGAGCAGCAGCGGCTGCGTGATCTTGAGGATGACGTCGAGCCCGCGGCGCGCGATCAGCTGCATCAGGCCGAACCCGATCGCGCCGTAGATCACGTACTTGACCATGAACGACGTGCCGTCCCCCTGCCCGGAGAGCAGGGAGCGCGAGGACGAGGCGGAGAACACCATCACCGAACCCACGGCCAGGAGGCAGAGGGTGGCGGTGATCAAGATGCTGTGCTCGATCGGGTGGGGATGGCGGCGGCGAGCCATCAGGCCCTACATTCGCGCCGCCTCCCGAAAAGCCTCCCCGCGCTCCTCGAAGTTCTTGTACTGGTCGTAGGAGGCGCAGGCGGGCGACAGCAGGATGACGTCGCCGGGCCGGGCGTTGGCGCGCGCCTGCGCGACCGCGGCGTCGAGCGTGCCGCAGTCGTGGAGAGGCGCGGCGCCTTGAAGTGCTTCATGAAGGCGCGGCGCCTCGGCGCCGATCAGGTACGCCCCGCCACCGTTGGCGCAGTGCTGCTGCACGGCCGGGCGCAGCGGTGCGAAGTCCTCGTCCTTGCCGCTGCCGCCGAGGATCACGTGGACCGGCTGGCCCTCGAACGACGCGAGCCCGACGAGCGCCGCGGGCACGTTGGTGGCCTTGGAGTCGTTGATGTAGGTGATGCCGTCGCGCTCGGCGACCTCCTCCAGGCGGTGGGGCACGCCGGCGAAGGTCCTGAGGCCGTTGCGGACCGCGTCCGGGTCCAGGCCGCGCGCCAGCGCGACCGCCGCGGCGGCCATCGCGTTGCGGACGTTGTGCGGGCCGCGCAGCGCGAGCTCCTCGGTGCGCAGCAACGGCGTGTTGTCCCACCACAAGGTGCCGGCGCGCAGCGACAGCTCGGCCTCGGGCGAGTCGCCGGTCAGGACGCGGCGCGCGCAGCCGCCGAGGTCGACCACGCCGAGGTCCTCGGGCGCGACCGCGATGTCGTCGTTGCCCTGGTTGCCGAAGACCTTCAACTTGGCCCGGTGGTATGCCTCGACGGTGCCGTGGCGGTCGAGGTGGTCGCGCTCCAGGTTCAGGATCACCGCCGCCTCGGGCGCGAAGGCGACCGTGTCCTCCAGCTGGAACGAGGAGCACTCGCAGACCACGACCGCTCGGGGATCGTGTTGTTCAGGATGTAGGGCGAGCGACGAGTAGGCGGTCCCGACGTTGCCGACGACCGCGACCGGCACGCCGGCCTCGCGGTGCAGGTGGCCGAGCAGCTCGGTCGTCGTCGTCTTGCCGTTGGTCCCGGTGACCGCGATCACCTCGTTGGGCGTGCAGCGCCAGGCCAGCTCCAGCTCGCCGATCACGGGGATGCCGCGCCCGCGCGCGGCCTGGATCACCGGCGCGGTCTGCGGGACGCCGGGCGACTTGACCACGCAGCGGACGCGCTCCAGCAGCGCGACGCCGTCGACCCCGGCGTGCAGCTCGACCTCGGGCGGCAGCAGCGCGGTGGCGCCCAGCCGCTCGGCCGGCGAGCGGTCGGTCGCGATCACCTCCTCCCCGCGCGCATGCAGCAGCGCGGCGGCGGCCTGGCCCGAGCGGGCGAGGCCGACGACGAGGAACGGGCCAGGGGGAAGCGGCGGGCGCGGCGTCATCGTGAGTCCCGCACGCTACCGATGGTCGCGCAACGCTCCGACGCTTGGCTCGCCCCCGATTGGGCAGCACCACGCGGAGTGGCCCGACTCCGCCGGACCATCGCCCTCCTCCTCGTCGCCCTCGCCGCCCTGACCGGGACGGTCGGCGCGCTTGCCCTGGTCACCCAGGAGAAGACGCTGTCGGTCGGGACGATCGACGTCGGCGTGTCGCCGTTGCACCACGGCGCGCTCGACGTCTACGTGCCGCTGGTCGACTGGGGCGCGCGCTTCGCGGGCGTCCGGGCGCCGGCACGGCTGACGATCGAGGTCCGGGCGGTCAACCGCGGCGCGGCCGAGACGCTCGCGCGCGGCCACGAGCTGGACGTCAACAACGTCAAGGCCGAGGCGACCGACGCGATCACCTCGGCGCTCAGGCGCCTGTTGTTGATCGCCCTGGTCGCGGGGATCGTGCTCGGCGTCCTGGTCGGCGCGGCGCTGAAGGGCGTCGGGCAGGGCACGCGGCTGCGCTGGTCGATCCTCACGGCGGTCGTCACGTCGCTGGCCGCAGTCATCGCCACCGCGGTCCTGATCGCGCCGCGCGGCCGGATCGCCGACCCCACGTACTACGCCCACGGCCCGGACCTCCCGCGCGCGCTCGACGCGCTGCAGTCGCTGAAGCGGTCGCAGACCGCGCTGGACCAGGACATCAACGGCCAGCTCGTCGGCCTCGCGCGCCTCGTCGTCTCCCCGGGCGCGCAGCCCGAGCTGAGCGGGCGCCCGCGGTTCGTCCTGGCGAGCGACCTCCACAACAACGTGCTCGCGCTCCCGGCGCTGCAGCGCGCGACGCGCGGGCTGCCGCTGATCTTCGACGGCGACCTGACCGACAAGGGCACGCCGCTGGAGTCGTCGCTGATCGCGCGCGTCGCGAAGATGGGGTCGCCGACGGTCGTCGTCGGCGGCAACCACGACTCCGACACGTTGTTGAAGGACTTGGCCGCGGACGGCGCGATCGTCCTGACCCAGTTCGGCCGGCTGAAGCCCGACGGCTCGCACGGGCCGGTGGTCGTCAAGGTCGGCGGGCTGCGGATGGCGGGCTTCACCGACCCGTTCCTGCGCCGCGCGGGCCAGGACTACGAGGACAAGTACAGGGTCGGGTTGACCAACGCGGCGGTCGAGGAGTTTCGGCGCTGGTTCGAGACGGTGGAGTCGAGGGTCGACGTCGTGGTCGTTCACGAGCCGCAGGTCGCGGCGGGCGTCCTGGAGGACCTGCGCCGCGACCCGCCCGACCACCCGATCACGATCCTCGACGCCCACACGCACAGGCTGTTCCTGCAGGCCGACCCGAATCTGCTGGAGATCAACGGCGGCACGATCGGCGCGGGCGGCACCGGCAACCTGACCGACAACGCCGACTACACGCTGGCGATCGTCACCTACCGGCTGCAGCCGACGCCGCTGCCGCTGGCCGTCGACCAGGTGACGATCGACCCGGGCGACGGCAACGCGTCGGCGCGGCGCGTCCGGGTCGACAAGCAGCTGCGGGCGAAGCCCTAGGCGATCGACTGCTGGTAGATCGTGAAGGCGGAGGCCGCGCAGATCGCGGCGATGATCCAGAAGCGCAGGATGATCTTCGTCTCCGACCACCCCAAGATCTCGAAGTGATGGTGGATCGGCGCCATCAGGAACACGCGCTTGCGGAACGTCTGGAAGCTGAAGACCTGGATCAGGACGCTCAGCGCCTCGACCACGAAGATGCCGCCCGCGAGGACGAGGATCTCCTCGGTCTTGGTCATCACGGCCAGGCCCGCGATCGCCCCACCTAACCCGAGCGACCCCGTGTCCCCCATGAAGATCGTCGCCGGGAACGCGTTGAACCACAGGAACCCGACGCACGCGCCGACCAGGCAGCCCGCGAGCAGCGACAGGTCGTGCTGGCCGGCGGTGATGAACGTGATCCCGATGTAGGCCAGGATCACGATCGCGGTGCATCCGGCGGCGAGGCCGTCGAGGCCATCGGTCAGGTTGACCGCGTTGGTCGTGCCGGCGACCACCAGGTAGATGAAGAACGGGTAGAACGCGCCGAGGTCGACGGTCGCGTCGATCGTGCGCAGCCGCAGCGTCGCGGGCAGGTCGGCCTTCTGCGTGGCGATGTACCACAACATGATGCTGATGGCGACCTGGCCGCCGAGCTTCGCCTTGCCGCTCAGGCCCAGCGAGCGCCGGCGGATGATCTTCGTGAAGTCGTCGGCGAAGCCGATCAGCGCCGACAGCACCGCCGCGAGGTAGACGCCGACCGAGCGCCAGTCGTAGTCGCTCAGCAGCAGGAACGGCACGCTGATCGCCGTGAAGATGATGATGCCGCCCATCGTGGGCGTCCCGGCCTTCTCGTGGTGGCCTTCCGGCCCCTCCTCGCGGATGTTCTGGCCGAACTCGCGGCGGCGCAGGTACGAGATGAACTTCGGGCTCAGGAAGATGCAGATGAGCAGGGACGCCATCCCTGCGATCAGGACCTCGCCCACCGCTACGCCGCCAGGTCCTTGGCGACGACTTCCAGGCCGACGCCACGCGAGGCCTTGACGAGGACGGTGTCGCCCTCGGCGAGGCGCGGCTTCAGCGCGGCGGCGACGTCGGCGGCGCGCTCGACCTGCAGCGTCTCGCCCCCGAACGCCGGCCCCATCGCGGCGGCCAGCGGGCCGACCGTGACGAGCAGGTCCACGCCGGCGGCGCGCGCGTGGGCGCCGACCTCCTCGTGGAAGCGGACCTCGTCCGGGCCCAGCTCCAGCATGTCTCCGAGCACGGCCAAGCGGCGTCCGGGAGCGGACGCGGCAAGGTCGTCGAGGGCGGCGCGCATCGACATCGGGTTGGCGTTGTAGCAGTCGTCGATGACGGCGACGCCTCCGGGCAGCTCCCGGCGCTGCCCGCGCAGCTCGCTCAGCGCGACCTCCAGGCGGCCGGTCGGCTCGACCCCGACGGCGCGCGCGGCGGCCAGCGCGGCCAGGGCGTTGAGGCGCATGTGGGCGCTGTCGAAGCCGATGTCGAGGCCGTCCGGAAGTGCGTCGAGATCGCCCTTCGGGCCGAAGGTCACCGTCCTGACGCCCTCGGGCAGCTGCTCGAGGTGCGTCGTGAGCAGCGGCTCGCCCGCCGGGACGATCGCGGTGCCGCCCTCCGGGAGGTGCTCGATCAGCTCGGACTTGGTGGCGGCGATCGCCTCGATCGTCCCGAGCAGCTCCAGGTGGACCGGCCCGACGTTGACGATCACGCCGACGTCGGGCTCGGCGATCCGGGCCAGCTCGGCGATCTGCCCGGCGCCGCGCATCGCCATCTCGAGGACCAGCACCTCGGTGCCGGCGGGCGCGCCGAGGATCGTCAGCGGCAGGCCGATCTCGGTGTTGAGGTTCAGCGGCGTGGCGACGACGCGGCGCTGCTGGTCGACCATCGCGGCGGTCAGGTCCTTCGTGGAGGTCTTGCCGGTCGAGCCGGTGATCCCGATGACCTGCGCGCCGAGCTCGTGGCGCCAGGCGTTGGCGAGGTCCTGCAGCGCGCGCAGCGGATCCAGCGCGACGAGGATCGCGCCGTCGAAGCTGTCGATGCCGCTCCAGCCCTCGCCGACCAGGACGCCCCAGGCGCCGGCGGCCAGGACGTCGGCGGCGAAGCGCCCGCCGTCCACGCGCTCGCCGGGCAGGCCGACGAACAGGTCGCCGCGGCCGGCGTGGCGCGAGTCGATGACCGCGCGGGTCGGGCCCTCGGTCGCGGTGCCGGGCTCGACGAGGCGCGCGCCTGCGGCCTCGGCGATCCGGTCAGCGCTCCAGCCGCGCACCGAGCGCCTCCCGTGCGACGTCGCGGTCGTCGAACGGGTGCTTCTCGCCGTTCACTTCCTGGTAGGTCTCGTGCCCCTTGCCCGCGATGACGACGACGTCGCCGGTCCGGGCGGCGCCGATCGCGTGCTCGATCGCGGCGCGGCGGTCGGTGATCCGGATCGCGCCGTCGCCCGCGCCCTCGGCGACCATGTCGATGATCGTCTCCGGGTCCTCGCTGCGCGGGTTGTCGGAGGTCAGCACGACCAGGTCGGCGCCCTCGGCGGCGGCGCGGCCCATGACGGCGCGCTTGGAGGTGTCGCGGTCGCCGCCCGCGCCGACGACGACGATCACGCGCCCGTCACCGCGCTCGCGCGCAAGGTCGCGTGCCGTCTCCAGCACGTTGCGGACCGCCTCGGGCTTGTGCGCGTAGTCGACGATCACGGCGAAGTCCTGTCCGGCGGCGACCGGCTCGAAGCGCCCCGGGACGCCCGGGACCTGCGGCAGCGCCGCGGCGATCGTCGCGTCGTCCACGCCCAGCGCGCGCGCCGCGGCGACCGCGACCAGTGCGTTGAGCACGTTGAAGCGCCCGGGCAGCGGCGCGCGCAGCTCGAGGTCGCCGACGCGGAAGTCGGTGTGGGTGAAGCCAGGCCGGAGGTCGGTCGCGCGCACCTGCGCGTCCTCGGCGTCGATGCCGATCGTGACCGTGCCCGGGAACTCGCGCGCCAGGCGCGCGCCGTAGGGGTCGTCGGCGCAGGCGATCAGCGTCGCGCCCTGCGCGGAGGCGACCTCGAACAGCCTGCGCTTGGCGAGGAAGTAGTCCTCCATGTCGCTGTGGAAGTCCAGGTGGTCCTGCGAGAGGTTCGTGAACGCGGCGACGTCCCAGTCGATCCCGTCGGCGCGGTGCAGGCTGAGGGCGTGCGACGAGACCTCCATGACGCACGCCGCGTCGGGCGGGTGGGCCTCGGTCATCGCGCGGAACCGGCGCTGGAGGTCGATCGCCTCCGGCGTCGTCCGGACCACGTCCTCCTCGACGCCGCCGATCCACGCGGTGACGGTCCCGATCAGGCCGGTCTGCCTGCCGGCGGCCTCCAGCAGCGCGCGCGTGAGCCAGGTCGTGGTCGTCTTGCCCGACGTGCCGGTCACGCCGACCATCGCGAGTGCGGCCGTCGGGTCGCCGTTGAAGCGCTTGGCGGCGGGCGCCATCGCGGCGCGCACGTCGTCGACGAGGACCTCCGGGAGGCCCAGGTTCAGCGGGTGGTCGACGACCAGCGCGACCGCGCCGTTGGCGAGCGCGTCCGGCGCGTACTTGTGGCCGTCGGTGGTCATCCCGCGCACGCAGAAGAACAGCGCGCCGGGCCGGACCGCGCGCGCGTCGAACGCGAGCGAGGTGACGTCCACCGGCGGCAGCGTGCGGTCCCCGAAGAGGTCGCCCAAGAGCATCGCGGCGACCATAGCGCGCACCCGGTTCCCGCCCTACTGCGGCGGGATCTTCTCGTAGCCGAGCGCGAAGCTCGCGATCTTCCCGAACGCCGGCGCCGCGACCTCCGCGCCGAAGATCGAGCCGCCCGCGGGCTGATCGACCATCACCGAGATCAGCAACTTGGGGTTGTTGGCCGGGGCGAAGCCGACGAACGACGCGATGTAGTTCCTGTCGGAGTAGGTGCCGGTGGCGTGGTCGACCTTGTTGGCCGTGCCGGTCTTGCCCGCCAGCGTGTAGCCCGGGATCTGGACGGCGTGCGCGGTGCCGCCCTCCCTGAAGACGCCCTCGAGCATCTGGCGCAGCGCAGCGGCCGTCGAGGCCTTCATGATGCGCTTGTTCGTGGTGTGCGTGACGAGCCTGCCGTCCACGCGGCGGACCACGTGCGGGGTCTTGAGGATCCCGCCGTTGGCGATGGCGCCGTAGAACTGCGCGATCTGGGCGGGCGTGACCGACTCGCCCTGGCCGATCGGGAGGTTGCCCATCGACGTTCCCGAGTATTTGGAGAGCGGGAGCACGATGCCCTGCTCCTCGCCGGGGAGGTCGGTGCCGGTCCTCTTGCCGAAGCCGAACTTGCGCACGTAGTAGTCGAAGCGCGACGCGCCGAGCTTGCGGCCGATCGTGATCGCGCCGACGTTGTCGGACTGCGCCAGGATCTGGCTGACGGTCATGTTCTCCGCCGGGCGCGGCTCGGCGTTCTTGATGACCTTGTCGTACATCGTGATCTGCGACGGCAGGTAGAACGAGGTGTCGGGCGTGACCAGCCCGTCCTCGAGTGCGCCCGCGACCGTCACGGCCTTGAACGTGGAACCAGGCTCATAGGTGTAGCCGACCGCGCGGTTCTGGTTCGCGTAGTCCGGGGCCTGCGTCGGCGCGTTGGCGTTGACCTGCGGCCAGTTGGCCAGCGCGAGGATCTCGCCGGTCCTCGGGTCGGTGACCATCGCGGTCGCGCCCAGCGGGCGGTAGGTCTTGCCGATGCCCTTCAGGACGTCCTCGACCTTGTCCTGGATGTTGGCGTCGAGCGACAGCTCCACCTTGGCACCGGCACGGCCGACCCTGGTGTTCTGGACCTTGATGTCGGCGCCCGCGCCGTCCTTGACGACGCGGCGCTGGCCGTCGGTCCCGGAGAGCCTGGAGTTCAGCTCCTCCTCGACGCCGGAGTAGCCGGTGCCCGCGAGGTTGATGCTGCCCAGGACCTGCGAGGCGAGCCAGTCGCGTGGGTAGACGCGGCGCTGCGTCGGCGCGAGGTCGATGCCGTCGATCCTCATCGCGGCGATCCTGTCGGCCTGCGGGCCGGGGACGCGGTGGCCGAGCCAGACGTAGCCGCCGGGCGACGAGAGCTTCTTGAGCGTGTCCTCGGGGCTGAGGCCCAGGAGCGGCGCGATCCTGCTCGCGACCTTGAGCTTGTCCTTGACGAGGTAGGGCGTCGCGGTGATGTCGCTGGCGGCCTCGGAGACCGCGAGCTCGACGCCCTTGCGGTCGGTGATCGTGCCGCGGTGTGCAGGGACGTCGATCGTCTTGACCTGCTGCATGGCCGCGGCGGCCCTGAGCGAGCCGCCCTTGAGCGTGCCGAGCTGGAGCGAGCGCATCCCGGCCAGGACGATCAAGGACAGGAAGAACGCGAAGAGCAGGCCGATGCGGCGTTCGACCAGGACCATGGCGGCCTACCCCTGCGGCGCGGCGGTGGCGCCGGTGGTCTGCGGTTGCTGTTGCGGGGCGGTGCCCGCGGCTGCGGCTGTGGTGCCCGCGGCCGCGGTACCCCCACTCGTGGTCCCGGCGGCGGTGGTGCCTGTTCCGGTCCCGGTCGAAGCGGTGGTGGCGGTGCCACCGGCGGGCGCCTGGGCGACGGCGGTCGACGGCGTCTGCGCCGTCGTCCCGGTGGTGCCCGTCGCGGAGGCGCCCGTGGAAGTCGAGGTGCTCGGGGTGACCGGGGTCACCGGCTGCTGCGTGCCGGTCGCGGCCTGGACCTGCGCCTGGGCGGGCGTCGGCGCGGCGGTCGCGCTGCCCGTCGTCTGGGTCCCGGCGGCCTGGCCCTGCGCGAGCTGCGCGCCGGCCTGCGTGCGCTGGACGGCGGAGGCGTCGGCGGGCGTCATCTTGGTGACGGCCTTGTGCGCCTGCCCGCGGGCGGCAGCGACGTAGGCGGTCGTGCCGTCGGCGGGGACGACCATGCCGAGGCTGTGGGCGACCGTGGCGATGCGGTCGCCGGACTCCTGGCGGGAGAGGTCGGCCCGCATCGTCGCGTTCTGCTGCTCGAGGGTCGCGGCGGAGGTGACCGCGCGGCCGATCCCGGCGTTGAACTTCAACATCGTGACCTGCATGAACACGATGCCCATGAGGCCGACCGCGACGAGCGGGATCCACAGGCGGCCGCGGATCAGGCGGTCCAGGAAGCGGGAGTCGGCCATCCGCTGCGTGCGGTGCAGCGCGCGGACGACGAAGGGATCGCCGGCGGTGGCGCCGCGGGTGCGTGCGCGGCGCGCGGAGTCGTCGCGGCGGTCGCGGATGGCGCCTGCGCTTGCGCCTCCACCGTCGCGGCGGTTGGGCTTGGCGGGGCCGCTGACGCGGCGGGGTGCGCGCGGGACGGCGGTGCGCGGCAGCGCCCGGGTCCCTCCGGCGGTGGCGGCGGGCGGCGGGGTCATGCTGAGTGCTCCTCTTCCCTGAGCTTGCGAGCGGCGCGCATCCGGGCGGACGCCGAACGGGGGTTGCTTGCGACCTCGCCGGCCGACGGCGCGATGCCGCGGCCGATCAACTCCGCCTCCGGCGTCCGGCCGCACACGCACACCGGGAGCTCCGGCGGGCACGTGCACCCCTGCGCGCGGTCGGCGAGGAAGCGCTTCACACGGCGGTCTTCGCCGCTGTGGAAGGAAATGCCTGCAAAGCGGCCATTCGTCCTGAGGATCTGCCAGGCGAGCGGGAGGGCCTCGTCGACCTGCCCCAGCTCGTCGTTGACCGCGATCCGGATCGCCTGGAAGCTGCGCTTGGCGGGATGGCCACCGGCGAAGCGGGCGCGCGCGGGGATCGCGTTGTTGATGATGTCGACCAGCGCGGAGGTCGTGTCGATCGCCTGGTCCTCGCGGACCTTCACGATCTCGCGAGCGATCTGCCTTGCGAAGCGCTCATCGCCGTACTCGCGCAGGATCTGCATGATCCGGCGCTCGGGCCAGGTGTTGACGACGGTCCTGGCGTCGAGCTCCTGGGTCCCGTCCATGCGCATGTCGAGCGGCGCGTCGTAGCTGTAGGAGAAGCCGCGCTCCCAGGTGTCGACCTGCATCGAGGAGATGCCGAGGTCGACGTAGACGAGGTCGGCGCGGACGCCCTCCTGCAGGAGCTGCCTGAGGCCCTCGGCGAACGAGGCGTGGACGAAGCGCGTGGTGCACGCGACCTCGTGGGCGAAGGTGTCGAAATGGGCGCGCGCGGTCTCGTCGCGATCGATGGCGATCAGCGTGCCGGACGGGCCGATGCGCTCCGCGACGAGACGGGCGTGGCCACCGGCGCCGAACGTGCAGTCGACGGCGATCTGGCCGGGCTGCGGGTCGAGCGCCTCGATCAGCTCGCCGGCGAGGACCGGGACATGTGAGGCGGTCATGTCATAAGGGATAGTGAGCATCACGCGGAGGCGGGCGTGTCGAACGCCGCGGAGATGTCGAAGATGTCGGCCGCGAGCTGGTCGTTGTAGGCCTGCCAGGCCTCGCGGTTCCAGATCTGGAGGTGGTCGCCCGCGCCCACGACGGTCACGTCGCGGGAGTCGGTGAGCTTGCCGTGGTCCAGCAGGAACGGCTGGAGCGGGACGCGGCCCGCGGAGTCGAGGGCCCCCGGCATCGAGTTGGCGGAGAAGAAGGTCATGATCTTGCGCCCGCGCTGGCTCATCGGGTGCACGTCCTGGAGCGCCGCGCGACGGAAGTCGTCGTAGCCGGCGGTCGGCCAGATCGCGACGCAGGTCTCGATGTCCTTGGCGAGGACGAGGCCGGATTCCAGGGCGCCTCGATACCGCGCAGGAACCGTGAGGCGGTTCTTGGCGTCGAGGGTGTAGTCGGCCTGGCCGGTGAACGAGGTGTCCATGTGGACGGGTGCGGCTGCATTGCGAACAAGAAGAGGGGCCGGGGTGGAGGAGTGGGAGGAGCTCCTCCACCCCGGTCCGCAGGCAGCTTTCTATCCCACCCTCCCCCACGATGCAACACCAATTCCACACTTTCCCCCACCCACGGACGTCCGACGGGTGTGCGTGGTCTGAGATTTGGCTCTGTTGGTGGGTTTTCGACGGTGGGTGACGGTGGGAGATCTGGCGTCGCCGAACTGCACGTGCTCGTGCATTTCGGGCGGCCGCAACACCGGTTGCCGGTTTCGGGCCGTTCCGTCCGTCCGGTGTGCTCCAGGTGGGGCGTCGTGGGAGGAATCCGACGCCCGGGTTCGAGCCGCGCCGCACGCGCGCGAGCGCGCCACCCGCGAGCGCGCCCCTGCGAGCGCGCGCCATCCCGGCCACGCCTCCCAGTCGCGGTCCGCCATCGCTCGCCCTCGCCCTCGCGCCACTTCCTCCGCGCGCCCTGCCGCGCTCGACTTCGCCCTCCACCTCCGCGCGCCGTGCCTCCGACGCGCCCCTGCTTCTCACTTCGCCCCTGACCCCCGCGCGCGCCACGCCGCTCGCCGCCGCCGTCCCTCCTCGCGCGCGCCTCCCGTCGCGGGTCGAGTCGGGCGCGGCGGATGCTGGCCGCCTGGCGCGTGTGGGTTGTCCACCGGCTCGGGGGTGCGGGGACGGTCGTAGGATTCGGCGCATGACCTCCTCCCTCCTGCCGCGGCGTCGGAAGCGCGCCGCGGTTGCTGTGCTGGCGGCCATCGCCGCTGCGGTTCCGGTCGCCGGGTGCGGCGACTCATCCGGGTCGAGCGGTGGCGGCGGGAACGCGGGCGCGGATCCCGCGGCGTTCCTGCCGGCGTCGGCGCCCGTCTACGTCGAGCTGCAGGTGCAGCCGTCGGGCGACCTGGCCGACAACGCCAAGTCGGTCGCCGGCAAGGTCCTGCGGACGAGCGACCCGGCGGGCACGGTCGTCGGCTGGCTCGACGACGCGATCGGCGACAGGGGCGCGTCGTACGAGAGGGACATCGCGCCGTGGCTCGGGCAGCGCGCCGGGCTGGCGCTGATGGGCCTGAGCGCGAGGCGCGACGACCCGGACATCGTGCTGGCCGTCGCGTCCAAGGACGACGACGCGGCGCAGAAGTTCGTCGACGCGCGCGTGAAGGACGGCAAGACCGAGACCTACCGCGACGTCAAGTACCAGTACAAGGCGAGCGACGACCTCGCCGCGGCCGTTGTCAACCACGTTGTGCTGGTCGGGACCGACAAGGCCTTCAAGTCGGCGGTCGACGCGCAGTCGGGCGCGAAGCTGGCGGACGCGGGCGCGTTCAAGTCGGCGCGCGACGCGGTCGGGACGGATGGTCTCGGGTTCTTGTACGCCGACCCGCTGAAGTTCTTCAACTTGTTCGCGGGCGTGGCGAGCGGGTCGCTGTCCTCCGGTAATGCGCAGGGTCTGAGGGTCGTCCAGCAGCTGCTGGCGGGGTCCGGGCTGCAGTCGGTGGCGGCGTCGCTGAATGTGGCGAAGGACGCGGTGCAGCTCGACGCGGCGGCGGTCGGGCTGAAGGCCGGCGCGGCGAGGGCCGCGAGCGGCGGCGACGGTCCGGGTGCCGCGGCGGCGGTCCCCGCGGGGTCGTGGCTGAGCCTCGGGATCGGGGACGTCGGAGGTGCCGTCAACGGTGCGCTGAGGAGCGGCGCCGCCAGCGGCGTGACGGGCGGCATGGACCCGGCGACGCTGTTGGACGGGTTGAAGTCGCAGCTTGGGATCGACGTCCAGAAGGACTTGTTGTCGTGGATGGGCGACGCCGCGCTGTTCGTGCGCGGGACGACGAAGTCGTCGTTGTCCGGGGCGCTGGTCGTCCACTCCAAGGACCCGGCCGCGTCGCGGGCCGCGGTGCCGAAGATCCGGAAGTTGTTGAAGGGCTTGGGCGTGAGCGCGGGCGCGGTGTCCTCGTCGGGCGGTGCGGTCGGGTTCTCGGTGCGCGAGCCTTCGGTGCCGGGCGGCGCGATCGACGTCGCGGCCAAGGACGACAAGTTCGTTGTCGCCATCGGCTCCGGCGCGGCAAGGGACGCACTGGCGGGCGGCTCTCCGCTGAGCGGGACCGAGCCCTACAAGACGGCCGCCGGCCTGCTGGGCGACACCAAGCCCTCGCTGTTCCTCGACACACCCCAGGTCGTCACGTTGTTGTCGTCCTTCGCGGGCAACGACGCCAAGTGGGCCAAGGCCAAGCCAACCCTCGACACCTTCGGCCCCGCCGCCGCCGGCCTCACGAAGACCGACAACGCGATCCACCTCAAGGCCGCGGTCTCTGTCCCGTAGCACCACGCGCCGGGCGCGCCGCCTCCAGGCGGCGCGCCCGGCGCGGCGCGGCTCGCCGCTCTCTTCCGGGCGGCTAGGCGACGCGGACGAGGCGAGGGTTCGGGCGCTCTTCGCGACCGACCTTCGAGATCGGGTTGCCGTCGACACGGACGATGTCGGCGGTGAAGTCGTTCTGGCCGCGGAGGAGCGAGGAGCCGACGCCGTAGGCGTCGACCGGCGCGCCCTGGTCCTCGAAGTCCTGGATCTTGGTCGCGTCGAAGCCGCCGGAGGCGACGATCTTCACGCGGGAGTGGCCGGCGTCGTCGAGCGCGGTGCGGACGCGGCGGGCGAGTTCGACGTTGACGCCGCGCGGGGCGTCGTCGCCGAGGTCGGCGAGGGCTTCGTCGACGAGCGTCTCGGAGGTGTCGAGGCGGACGCCCCAGAGGTCGGGGCCGAGGGCGTCGGCGACCTCGACGGCGGTCCGGGCCGAGTCGTTCTCGAAGTCAACCAACACGGTGACGTTGATGGTGTCCTTGTAGCGGTCGGCGAAGGCGCGGGCGGCGGCGACGGTGTCCCCGCCGTAGGCGGCGATCAGCGCGTGCGGCACCGTGCCGATGCCGCGACCGCCCCACCAGGAGGCCTGGGCGTCGGTCGAGACGCCGATCGCGCCGGCGATGTGCGCCGCCCAGCCGTCGCCGGTCTGGACGAGCCAGTGGTCGTGGCGAGCGGGGAAGAACATGATGTCCTTGCCGCGGGCGGCGTCGACGACGGCCCTCACGTTGCGCATGACCAGCGACCGACGGGCCATGCAGCCGAGGTAGACGGTCTCGAGGTGCGCGAACTGCGCGTAGTCGCCCTCGATCGTCATGACGGTCTCGCGCGGCTCGATCCGGTCACCCTCGTAGAGGGCGTGGACGACGAGGTCATCCCACGCCGGGACCCACACGCCGTCGGATCCGATGTGGCCGGCACCGACCTTCAGGACGGCGATCGCCTCGTCCACTCCGCCGAGCAACGACTCCTGCTTCTGGAAGACCTGCATCAGGACCCGCGGATGCCGGTCCTGCGCCTCGAGCAGCTCCTTCGTCGACCTGAAGTACGCGTCGCTGTAGTACCCGGCCCGCAACCGGCCGACGGGCAGCTGGAAGGTGGCAGGGTCAAGTCGCAGCGGATCCGGCGCCATCGGCGGGAACCTAGCGAGAAGCGCGCGACGGCGCGGGTGGCGGGTGGGTTGGCGGAGCGGCGGCGGGACCCTGGCGGTGCGACGCCGGGCCGAACGGACGGGAGCCGACGGGCGGCGGAGCGATGGCGGGCGGACGGGGAGCCGACGCGCAGCGGAGCGACACCAGCGCGAGTGCAGCCGCGACGGAGGACCGACGGTGGGCGGACGTAAGAGGCGGAGGCGCGGGTCAGGTCAGGCTGTGGACGAGGCCGGCGGCGACGATGAGCAGGACGGCCGGGACGAGGAGGAGGGCGATCGTCAGCTGGATGCGGGGTGCGGCGCGGGCAGCGCGGTTCTGGAGGGTGCGGGCGCGGGTTGCCCGGGATTCGGTGGCGAGGGCTGAGAGGGCGGGTGTCAGCGGGGCTCCGTGGCGATCGGCGCGGGAGATCGCGGCGGTGAGCTGGCTGATCGCGGGCAGCGGCAGCGAGCGTTCGAGGGCCGCGAGGGCGGTGCTGTGCGGGAGGCCCAGGTCGAGGCGATCGGCGGTCGCGCGGAGCTCGTCGGCGACGAGGCCGCGGTGGCGGCGGCCGACCTCCGTCAGCGCGCGTTGGGTCGGCAGGCCTGCTGCGACCGCGACCCGGAGGAGGTCGAGCGCGTCGGCGAGCTCCAGCGTTGCGCGCTCCGCTCGTCGGCGTGCACGGCGCGTGAGGACGAGGTCGGGCGCGAGGAACCCGGCGGCCGCGCACGCGGGTAGCGCGACAAGCGCCAAGCGGAGCGGGAACGCCAAGACGAACGGCGTCGTGAGCAGCGCCGCTGCCACCCCCGCCCCGGCCTTGATCGACATCGCGTCGGCGGTGGTGATCGTGTTCGCGAGCCCGGCCGCGGCGAGGCGTGCGTCGAGGTCTCGTGGCGCGGCCGGAGCGCCGATGCGGCGACCGAGCCGGACCAGCAACGCAGCAACGCGTGCCAGGCGGCCGGTGTTGCCGATATGGCCCGCGGCCACACGACGGCGTTCGACGACGAGCGTCGCGAGGTCCACGAGGCCGAATCCCAGCAGGACGCCCGCGGTCGCGGCCAGCATGATGGCCATCAGCCGGAACCGCCCAGGGCCATGACAACCTGATGGACTTGGTTTCGCGGCATCGCCTCGGCGGCTGACGACAGGCACGTCCCGGAGGCCGGGGCAACATGATGTTCTTGCACGGGTGACGGCGCCGTTGCTGGGAGTTGGAGCGACATGGTGTGCTTGAGGCTGTGAGCGTCGTCACGATGGCCAACAGTCGGGTGCGCTCGAAGCCGCGGCAGCATGATGGTCATGACTCTCCGAGATGTGCGAGCCGTGAGATCGCGAGGAAGGACGCCGCGGCGAGGGTGAGGCCGGCGAGGAGCAGCAGGCGCGCGATCGGGTCGGTGAGAAGGGCGAGGAGCGTGCCGGGGGCGATCAGCTCGGACAGGGCGAGTGCTGCGAGTGGCATGGAGGCGACGAGGCGGGCGGTGGCGCGGGCCTGCGCGGTCGTGGTGTGAGCGTCGGCTTCGATGCGACGGGCGTGCTCGCGCGAGGCGGCGATCGACCGCAGGAGCGTGGCGAGGTCGCCGCCGGTGTCGCGCTGGAGGAGGGTTGCGGCGATGAGCGTGTCCCAGGCCGGGTCGGCGGCGCGGGTGCGGAGGTCGGCGAGGATCGTCTCGGTCGGCGCGCCGAGGGCGAGGCGATGGGCGGCGGCCGCGAGCTCGACTCCGGCGGGGCCGGGGATCGCCCTGGAGCGGCCGACGTCCTCCACCGCCCCGCGGAGGCTGTGACCGCCGGAGAGCGCGTCGGCCAGAGCGCGGGCGACGATTGGGACGCTGTCGGCGAGCGCGCGGCGCCAGCGGCGATGACGTGCCGCGAGCAGGCGGCCGATCGCCGCCGGGCCCGCCGCGGCGAGGAGGATCCCGAGCAGCGGGCCGGCGAGCAGCCAGCCGCCGGCGAGCAGCGTCGCAGCGCCGAGGGTCGCGAGGCGGCGGCGTTCCGCCGTTGTCGGTGGGCGCCCAGCGCGTCCGGCGAGGCGCAGCGGTGCGACGACCCGCCCCAGTGCCGCCGCGGGTCGCGCCTGCTCGATGACGGTCAGCGCGTCCCACGCGCCGAACACGCCGGCTACGGCGGCAAGGGCCGCGAGCAGCGGCGCCATCACGTGGCACCGCTGCCGGACCACTCGAGGGAAGCAAGCCGCGCCGCGATCACGCCGCGCCCCGAACGCGAGAGACGGTGCCGCCGAGGATGGGCGGTGTGAGGGGCGGTCATCGGGGGTTGTCGAGGTTGTGGATGAGGGGTGTGAGGGTGGTGAGGGCGGGGTTGGTTGGGTGGTACCAGGTTGGGGTTGGTTTGGAGGTGTAGATGTCGTGGGTGGCTGGGCCGGAGGCGATGCGGAGGACTTCGGAGATGGTGGTGATGGTGCGGGCGCCGCTGGGGGTTCGGGATTGGTGGACGATGAGGTGGATGGCGTCGGCGAGCTGGTCGCGGATCGCGGCGAGCGGGAGGTCGATGTCGGCCATCAAGGAGAGGGTCTCGATGCGGCGGAGGGCCTCGGTCGGCGAGCCGGCGTGGACGGTCGAGAGCGAGCCGTCGTGGCCGGTCGTCATCGCGGCGAGCATCTCGAGGGCCTCGCCGCCGCGGATCTCGCCGATCACGATGCGGTCGGGTCGCATGCGCAGCGCGTTGCGGAGGAGATCGCGGAGCGTCACCGCGCCGCGGCCCTCGACGTTCGGCGGGCGGGCCTCCAGCCGCACGACGTGCGGCTGCTGGAGCTTGAGCTCGGCCGTGTCCTCGATCGTGACGATGCGCTCGCCGGGGTCGATGAACGAGGACATCGCGTTCAAGGTGGTGGTCTTGCCGGAGCCGGTCCCGCCCGACACCACGATGTTGCGCCGCGCCGCGACGGCGCCGGCCAGGAAGGCGCGCACGTCGGCGGTCCAGGTGCCGGTGTCGGTGAGCGCGTCGGCGTCGAGCGGGCGCGCGCGGAAGCGGCGGATCGTGAGCACGGGGCCGTCGACCGCAAGCGGCGGCAGCACGACGTTGACGCGCGAGCCGTCCCTGAGGCGGCCGTCGACCATCGGCTCGGCCTCGTCGGCGCGGCGGCCGAGCGGCGCGAGGATCCGCTCGATGGCGTGGCGGAGCTCGGCCTCGTCGGCGAAGCGGACGTCGCTCTCCCCCAGCCGACCGGCGCGCTCGACCCAGACGCGGCGGCCGGCGCCGTTGACCATGATCTCGTCGACGTCGGGGTCGGCGAGCAGCGGCTCGAGCGGGCCGAGGCCGAACGAGCGGCGCGCGACGCGCGCGGCGAGATCCGCGCGGATGGGCGCGTCGAGCAGGCCGGCCTCGCGGTCGACGAGGGCGTCGATGCGCTCCGGCAGGGGGCTACCGCGGGCGTCGCCGGCGTCGGCGAGCAGGCGGTCGTGGAGACGGTCGGCGAGGGCGTCGAGGGCTTGGTCCATGCCCTCTCTAGGGGTGGGCGGGCGTGGGTTCTCCCCCAGGGGTGTCCGGTCGCGGACGTGCGGCGAACGTGGCCAGGCAGATCGCGGCGAGGACGATGCACGGGACGGCATCCGAGGTCGACTTCGCCAGCGCGCCACCGCCCGCCGCGCCGGTGACCATCCCCGCCGCCCAGGCGAGGTTGACGAGACCGAACGCGATGCCCTGGTGGGTGCCGATCCGTTCGGCCGCGGCGGAGAGCATCGACATCGACGGTGCCCAGAAGATGCCGAACGCCCCGGTGGCGAGGACCATCAAGATGATGGTCAACGGCGCGGTGTCGGGGACCGGGATCAAGAGCACCAACAACGCTGAGGCGATGAGGCCGGCGCGGATCGGGCGGCCCGGGCCGTGGCGGTCGGCGACGCGGCCGACGAGCGGGCTGAGGAGGGCCTCGCCGGCGGCGGCGATGAGGAACGTCGCGGCGATGCCGGCCTGGCCGACGCCGAGGTGGTCGAGGCGGAGCGGGACGAGGACGTCGAGCACGCCGAAGCCGAGGCCGGGGATGACGACGAGCCACATGCCAAGGCGGACGCGGCGCGAGGCGAGGGTGGCGCGGAGGGACGCGGGTTGGGCGGTGGTGCGTGGTGGCGTGCCGGGTGCGTCGGGGGCGGGCGGCGGCGTGGAGGCGAGAGTGCCGGGTCCGGCGGAGTGGATGTGCTCGGGCGCGGGCGCAGGGGACGCCGCGTGGGTGGCGAGAGCGTCGGGTGCGGAGGAAGGGGCGGCCGCGGTCACCCCGAGGGCGGTAGGCGCGGCGGAGGAGGTGGAGTCGTCGGTGGCGAGAGCGTCGGGTGTGGTGGGTGGCTCGGGCTCGTGGGCGGCGAGAAGGGTCAGGGTGGCGATGAGGAGGGTGAGGGTGCCGAAGACGGGGGTGGTGCCGAGAGCGGTGGCGGTTGCGCCGAGGATGGGGCCGAACAGGGCGCCGACGATCGCGGCGCCGAAGACGGTGCCGATCAGCTCGCCGCGACGAGATGGTGGTGAGCTGGTGACCAGCCAGGAGAGGGCGCCCGCCCAGGTGCAGGCACCGGCCAGGCCCTGGACGAGGCGGGCGGAGTCGAGGGCGGTGGCGCTGCGGCCGAGGGCGAAGGCGAGGCTCGCCCCGCAGAGCAGGACGAGGCCGAGCAGGACGGTCCGGCGTGGGCCGACGCGGGCGGCGAGCAGGCCGCTCGGCAGCGACGCCACGAGCGTCCCGGCCGGGTAGGCGGCCAGCAGGATCCCGGCGGAGGCCTTCGACAGGCCGAGGTCGTCGGCGTAGTGCG
Source organism: Conexibacter woesei Iso977N (assembly GCF_000424625.1). GTDB lineage: Bacteria > Actinomycetota > Thermoleophilia > Solirubrobacterales > Solirubrobacteraceae > Baekduia > Baekduia woesei_A. The sequence continues at coordinate 1,081,454 of NZ_AUKG01000002.1, read as the reverse complement.
GCAGCAGCGGCGCGACGACGGCGTAGAGGACCGTGTCGACGAACACGATCGCGCAGAGGAGCAGGAGCAGACGCCGCACGCGCGGGCAAGTTAACGCACTTGGCCCGGCGGACGCCGCCGGGCCAAGTGATGGAACTTCTGAGGGTCGGTTACGCGGGGGCGCTAGCCCTGCTCGCCGCCGGCCATCGCGTTGCCCCACGCCGACGTGAACCACGGGGCCGGATCCCAGGAGCCGAAGGCGATCGGCTGCCAGACGTTCGGGTACGGGTCCGGGTAGCGGGGGTCCGACGAGAACCCGGGCAGCTTCGCGAGCGCGGCCACCCAGCCGGCAGCATCAGCGGCCCTGACGGCGGCAGGATCGGCGGGGTCCGCTGCGGCGACGTAGGGGTCGTGGATGGCGTCCAGGTCGCCCTGGTAGGCGCTGCCCCCGTACCAAGTGCCCGGCGTGTTCCACGGCGTGTTCAGGGGCGGCAGCGTCGCCGGAGCCGGGCTCGGGTTGGGGGAGGCCGTCGACCAGTTGCTGTAGTTGATCTGAGCCGGCCAGCTGAACGGGATCGCGTCCTCCGGCATCTGGCTGGTGGTCGTGTCGTTGACCGCGTCCCACGGAGCCCAGCGCTGCGACGGGTCCATCGGGACGTGACGGCTGCAGACCGAGGCGTGCGGGTTCGGCAGGCACGGGTTGTACGGGTTCACCCGGTAGCCGACCTCATCGCGGTCCAGCTGCATCTCGACGAAGTTCGGCCAGCCGTCGTTGTCCTGGTCGTCGGCGCCGTCCGGGATGCCGTCGCCGTCGGTGTCCGGGTTGCTCGCGTCAACGTCGTTGAACAGGCGAGCGGTGTAGGGCCTCTCGGTGTACCTGGCGATACCGACGTGCGGCTTGACATCCCACTGGACCGACTTCCACCAGGCCTGGGTGCCGGTGGAGTTGAACTCGACGAAGTTGGAGAGGCCGTCGTTGTCCTCGTCGCGCTCGTCGTCGGTGAGGTTGCCGTCACCGTCGAGGTCGAGCCACTTGGTGGCCTCCGTCACCGGGACCTTGCCGCCGGAGTTCTGGGTGCCGTCGCTGTAGGCGGTCAGCGGGAAGGCGCCACCGGTGGCGGCCTTCCAGAGCTTGTTCTCCTGCCACATCATGAGGCCGTCGCCGTCGAAGTCCGAGTTGATGTCGGTCGGGTCGAGCGGGTTCGGCCACGGGCGCGTCGACGGGTAGTGCGGCGCCGAGTGGCCGTTGAGGTCCTCGGCCGAGCGGTACTCGTAGCCGTCGGAGATGCCGTCGCCGTCGGTGTCCACGTTGCACGGATCCATCGAGTTGGCCAGCTCGGTGGCGTTGTCGATGTTGTCGGCGTCGTTGTCGCCGGCAGGATTGGTCTTCGCGTTGTCCTGGCAGCTCTGGTAGACCTGCGCCGCGGCCTGCTGAGCGGTCAGCGACCCACCCTGGCCGACCGGCGCGTTCGGGAGCGGCGAGACGATCGGCGAGCGGCTGTTCTTCGTCCAGGTGCGGCTCATCTTCGTGCCGATGACGCGCAGGCGCAGGAGCGTCGCGACCGGCACGTCGTTCTTGACGACGAGCAGCGCGGCGACCTTCGGCGTGATCGTGACGACGAGCTTGGTCGCGGTCGCCGAGTCGGCCTTGACGAAGATGACCGGCTGGCCGGTCTTGTAGAAGGCGACGCTGCTCTTGCCCTTGCCCGGCTTGAAGCCGGTGCCCTTGACCGTGAGCTTCTGGCCGATCTGGATCTTGCGGGGCGAGATCGAGTTGACCGTCGGGTAGACGGCCTTGACCGTCTTCTTCTTGGTCTTCGCAGACTTCTTCGTGGACGCCTTCTTCGACGTCGCGGCACCGGCCTTCTTCACGACCGGTGCGGCGTGGGCAGCCGCGGGAGCCGCAAGAACGGCGACCGCGAGGGCGGGAGAAAGGGAACGAAGGATTCGCAGCATGAGTTGGCCTCGGCCCGGGGTATCGGTCGTGCTCAGGAAGCCTTGAGGTGGGGACCCCGGGCTGGACGGTTGGCCGAGGGTGCAAAGACGTCCGCGCAAGGACCTCGACCGGTGGGGATCGGGTGCGATCGCGCCGGTCATCGCAGGTCGGAGCCGATCGTCGTGCCCGCCAGGCCGTGGCGGCGGTCGCCCGTGGCGCGCGGCAGGAGGCGCAGGTCGCGGGCGAAGGACTGTGCCGCGGCGAGGTAGACGGCCTGGCGCGCGGTCGTGCGCAGCGAGACCGCGACGCGGGTGGTGTGGCCGGCGTCGTCGGGCTGGGCGTGGGCGGCGAGCACCTCGGCGTCCTCGAGGGCCACGGAGGTCGTGCCCGACGCGCCGTCGGCGCCGGAGCGGGTGACGAGGACGTCGACGCGCGAACCCGGGTGGATCAGCGACCCCGGGCCGTCCGCGACCAGCTCGGCGACGCGCTCGCCCGGACGGACGGGAGCACCGGCCGGCGTGGAGCCGTCGTCGATCGCGGCGGGTGTGAGGTCCTCGCCCGGCTGGAGGTCGGCCGCCGCGCGGGCGCCGGCGACGATGTCGGGTGAGGCGTAGGCCAGGTGCGGCGCGAAGCGTGCGGGGACGCGGCGGACCGTGAGCCTCCGGGTGTCGAGCGTCGTGCCCGCGGTGATCTGGGTGCGCGCGACGACGACCGTGACGGTCGGCCCGAGAGCCCGGTCCAGCGCGGCCTCGCGGCCCGCGACGTCCGACGCCGCGAGGCCGCCCAGGAGCGCCGCCAGGCCGAGCAGCGCCGCGGTGCGGCGACGGCGGGTCATGGCGCCGCCTCCGTCGATGGGCCGGCCGCGCGCAGGGCGATGGCGCAGCGAGGAGTGGCGGTGTCGGGTGTTGTTGGGTGGGTTGGGGTGGTCATGGGGTGGCTTTGGCTGGGAGGTCGATGGTGATGCCGGAGGGGTTGGGTGAGAGGTGGCCTTGGGTGTGGCGGAGTGCCGAGGTGGCGATGGAGAGGCCGTGGCCGTGGGGGCCGCGGGGGCGGCGGGAGAGCTCGGCGATGGAGGACGGGAGTCCGGGGCCGCCGTCGGTGACCTCGATGCGGATGCGGTCGCCGATCGCGACGGTGCGGATCGTGATCTGCCCTCCCCCGTGCTCGATCGCGTTGGCCAGGACGTTGCTCGTCACCTGGGCCAGACGGAGCGTGTCGGCGTGCACGACCGGCGTTCCGGGGCCAGGCTCGAGGACCAGCGTCGCGCCGTGCGCCGCCGCGACCTCGCGCCAGGTCTGGGCCTGCGCGGTGAGGAGGTCGTGGAGGTCGACGTCGGCGGGCGTGGCCTCCGACGGGTCCGACAGCGCGAAGGCCGCGCGACGCAGCTCCAGCTCCAACGACGCGACGACGCGGGGCGGCACCTCGCCGCGACGTGCGGCGCCGTGGAGCGCCAGCAGCGCGGCGGTCAGCGGCTGGCGGACCTCGTGGGCCGTCCGGGTCGCGCGGCGGCGCAGGCGGCGCGCCAGCCACCAATGCAGCGCCGCGACCGCCACGGCGGCCAGCGTCGTCGCGGTCGCCACGGCGGGCGGCAGCGCGAACAGCGCGCAGATCAGGAGCAGCACGACCATCAGCGCGCGACCGCGGCGAACGCGTGACGGCGGGACGGCACGAGCTCCGGCGGCGCGACGGGGTCGTCGACGAGGCGGTAGCCGATCCCCCACGCGTTGTGGATGAACGTCGCGTCCGGCGTCCGCAGCTTCGCCCGCAGGCGGCAGATGTGGGAGTCCAGCGTGCGGCTCGTGGTCCGCCCCTCGTAGCCCCACACCGCCCTGACCAGCTCGTTCTTGGTCCGGACCGTCGCCGGCGCCGCCGCCAGCGCGCGCAGCAGCGTGAACTCGGTGGACGTCAACCTCACCGGCCGCCCCGACAGCCACGCCATCCGCGCGCCCGGGTCGATCTCCAGCGCCCCGACGCGCACCCGCGCCGTCCGGTCGCGCCCCGCCGCCCGCCGCAGCAGCGCGCGGACGTGCGAGTGCACTTCGGCATACGCGAATGGTTTGCACAGGTACGCATCCGCGCCCAGCTCCATCGCCCGGACGCGCTCGGTCGTCCGACTTCGCCCCGACAGCATCAGGATCGGGATGTAGGGGTCGATCCTCGACGTCGCCCTGTCGGCGGCGCGCACCGTGCGCAGCACGTCGAGCCCCGACGTCCCCTCCGCCAGCGAGACGTCGAGCAGCAGCAGGTCCGGGAACTTCGTCGCCAGCGCGCGTAACGCGCCGCCCGCGTCGTCGGTCGAGACGACGTCGCAGTCGTCCAGCGTCAGCTGGTCGCCCAGGAACCTCCGCGTCCCGGGGTCGTCTTCGGCGATCAGGATCGTGGGGCGGGTCTCGAGGGTCATGCCCCCTCTAGGGTCGGGGACGCAAGAACTCTCCCCCCACAAGGGACGATCGGTCCGAACGCGAATCCCCCGGGACCGGTACGACGGACGGCAGGTCCGGCGGACGGACTGCAAGATCCATCCCATGACCTGCGAATCCGAAGGGATCGGGCATACGATGCCGACGACTTCGGGAGCCGCCGTCCACCTCGGCGCGACTGAACCACGCATGACCTTCATGAACGACGCACGCCGAGGCAACTACGACAGCGGAGAGGACTTCGTCCTCGAATACGGCGAACTCCGGTTCACCTTCAACGAGCGCGACTTCCGCGAGCGCTGCGAGCAGGCCGCCAACAAGCTGGGGTTCGTCTCCGGCCGCTTGGACGACCCCGAGCTCGAGGACCTCGTGACGCTCTCCGTCAACGGCGAGATCCAGGAGCCGGCCTCCGGCCTCGGCGAGCACGTCAACGACTGCTGGCCCGAGCTGGTCGGCCCGTCGGACCGCTCGCTCGTGCACTGGCTGCGCCGCCTCGTCTTCCGCTCCGCCTGGCTCGACCAGCGCGTCAAGGAGGGCGAGCTCGACGTCGAGTTCGACGCCGAGACCAGCTCCTTCATGTACGTCCAGCCGGACCGCGACGGCGAGCCCGTCGAGCTGGCGCCCGAGCCCTCGTGGGGCCGGGTCGCCTACGTCCCGCGCTGACGCTCGTCGCCGAGCGCGAGCGCCAACGCGGCGACCAGGCCGCCGGCCACCGGCAGAGCGAGCCACGCCGTGGTGTAGAGCACGTCACGGTGGCGGATCACCGCACCCGAGAGGTGCGCCGTGTCAGCGACCAGGAGCGCGACCGTGAGGACCACTGCCCCTGCCGCGACGCGTCGCGCGCAGATGGCGCACCGTCAGGCCGACAACGACCGCGAGCGCCGCCGCCGCGAGGGTCAGGACGGCGAGCGACGGGCGCGTGTCCCACAACGTCGTCCCGGAGATCGGGCGCGGAGGAGCGGGCGGGCTCTCCCCGGGCGCGAGCGGCGTGTAGCACGTCCAGCCGCAGCGCGGGTCCGTCCACGGCGCGAGCAGGGGCAGGAACGACGACGCCGCCAGCGCGAGTGCGCCGGCGGCGAGGGTCGAGCGTTCGATCAGGCGTGCGCTAGGCGCCAAGCGCCTGGGCGCGGGCCTGCGCGATGGCGTCGGCGCCCGCGTCGCCGACCAGGAGCTCCGGGCGGATCGTGCCCGAGGCGACCAGGTCGATCGCCGGGAAGCGCCTCGTCTGCGTCAGCGTGCGGTCCAGCGCGATGATCGTGGTCTCGCCGCCGACCGGCTCCGACGCGGTCGCGACGATCGTCAGCGAGCCGCCGTCCACGACGTTGCGGGCGGCCGCCAGGGCGCGGCGCGCCGCGTGCGGCGCCAGCGCGTCCAGGCCGTCGATCAGGACGACGACGTCGCCGCCGCGCGCCGTGATGCGCTTGGCGGTGTCGATCGCACGCTCGACCGCCTGGCCCGACGCGTCGGCCGACGCGCCCAGCGACAGCGCGGCGACGGGCTCGATCTCACCGGCGCGCCACTCCGCGCACTCCTCCGGGCGGACGGCCGCCAGGACCACGTGGACCTCGAGGCCCTCGATCCCGCGAACGGCGCCCGCCAGGCGCTTCAAGGCCTCGGACTTGCCGGCGTGCGCGGCGCCGGTGATCGTGACGCGCGAGCCCTTGCCGATCGGCGTCAGCCACTCGACCGCCTTGAGCGTCGCGTCGTCGGACCCCAGCGCCAGGCGCTCGGACGGCAGCGCGCACGGCAGGTCGTCGAAGTGCGTGCCCTCGGCGACCTCGTCGGCCGGGCGCCCGTTGATCGTGTCGATCCGGATCAGCGACGGGTAGCGCTCCGAGCGGCGCGGCTCGCGCACCGGCCCGCCGACGGCGTCGCCGGAGACGAGCTCGCAGCGGCGCACCTGCGCGGCCGAGACGTAGACGTCGTCGTCGGACGGCTCCGGCGGCGTGAGGCGCACGAACCCGGACCCGTTGGGCAGCAGCTCGACGGTGCCCTCGATGACGCGCGCGTCGGCGTCGCGGTCCCGGTCGTCGCCGCGATCGCGGTCCCGATCCCGGTCGCGGTCACGCCCACCGCGCGGCTCCGGCGCCTCGTCGGCGGAGGAGTCGTCCTCATCGCGGTCGCGATCCCGGTCGCGCCCACGGCCCCGGCCGCCACGCGAGCGGCGGCGCGGCCTGACCTCCTCGGCCTCGGCCTCGGTCTCGACGTCGGCCTCGGCGGCCTCCTCCTCGATGGCCTCCTCGACCGCCACGTCCTCGGTCGCGACGACGTCCTCGTCGGCCTCGCCCGCGCCCTCGTCGGTCGTGCCCTCTTCCTCGTCGTCCCTCTTGCGCGAGCGCGTGCCGCGGCCACCGCGGGAACGCGTGCGCCTCGGCTTCTCCTCGGCGGTGTCCTCGCCGGCCTCGGCGGCGGCCGCCGCGACGGCCTCCTCCCCACCCTGCTGCTCGATGATCTTGTTCACCAAGTCGGCCTTGCGCAGGCGGCGGAAGCCGTCGATGCCGAGCTCGGACGCGATCGCGTGCAGGTCGGCGAGCGGGGACGCCTCAAGGGCGGAACGGGTGATGACGGACATGTTGGTCCTCCTCGTTGTTACAGGTGTCGGTGGGCGTCCGGCTCGCGTTGCAATGCAGCGAGCCGGCGACTCTCCAGTCCGCCGGACCGTAGCGAACTCGCCGGGCAGACGTCCGACGACCTCGCGCGGATGTCAGGGCGAGGGTGTCGCCCGGATCCACTTCAGCGCGTCGTCGTCGGCGTCGAACGCGCCGATCTCCTCCACACCGTTCAGGACCGAACGCACCGCCAGGAAGTCCACCGTCGCCGCGACGTCGTGCACCCGGACCATCGCCGCGCCGCGATCGGCCGCGAAGCCGACCGCCGCCAGCGTGCCCGCCAGCCGCTCGGCCGGCGGCCGCCCGGTGATCGCGGCCAGGAAGTACTTGCGCGACACCGCCGCCAGCCAGGGATGTCCCAGCGCACGGAGCGCATCGATCTCCCGGAGCACTTCCACGCTCTCCGCGGGCGACTTCGCGAAGTCCGGGCCCGGATCGACGATCAGCCGCGCCGCGCTGACGCCCTCAGCCATCGCGATCTCACACCGCTCATGCACGAACGACACGACGTCCTCGACGACACGGCCGCCGTAGTCGGCGAAGTGCTCCACCTTGGGCTCGGCGCGCGTGTGCATGACGACCAGCGACGCGTCGTGCTTCGCCGCCGCACGGGCAAGGCCTACATCTCGCAGCCCGGAGACGTCGTTGAGCACGTGCGCGCCCGCCGCCAGCGCGGCCTCGGCGACCGGGACCTTCCACGTGTCGACCGACACGCAGATCCCCTCCGCGACGAGCCGCTCCACCAGCGGGACGACGCGATCCCGCTCGACCTCCTCCGCCGTCACGCCGGTGTACGTGACGCCCGACTCGCCGCCGACGTCGATGACGTCCGCGCCCTCCTCGCACAGCCGGACCGCCAGCGCCACCTGCGCGTCGAGCGTCGTCGTCCGGACCGCGTCGCTGAACGAGTCCGGGTTGGCGTTGACGATGCCCATCACCAGCGGCCGGCCGGGCCGGAGGGCGAAGGAGCGGTCGCGGAGGACGAGGTTCACGGCTGCAGACCGTAATGGAGGAAGAGGTGGTCCTCCGACCGGTGCACGTCGCGCAGCGCCAGGCGTGGCGCGGGCGGGCCGAGCACGTCGCCGTCGAGGATCCCGGGGCCGGCGCCGCCGACGGCCAGCGGCGCGACGGTCAGCAGCAGGTCGTCGAGCGCGTCCTCGGCGATCAGGCGGCGCAGCAGCGACGGACCGCCCTCGCAGAGCACGCCCCGGACGCCGGAGTCCGTGGCGAGCGCGCCCAGCGCGCCGGCCAGCGTGAGCGTTCCGGGTGCGAAGCGGACGACCGTGAGCGCAGCCGCCACGGGCGGCGGGGCCGCGGAGGACTCCGTGAACACCACGATCGGCACGCCCGGCTCGCCGAACAGCGGCGCCTCGTCGACCGGCAGCTCCAGCCGCCGCGAGACCGTCGCGACGATCGGGTGCTCGGCGCGCCCGGAAGCCACCCGCCGCGCGCGCTGGTCGTCATCCAGCAGCGACGCGTACCGCTCCGCGCGCAGCGTCCCCGTCCCGACGAGGATCGCGTCGGCGGCGCAACGCAGCTCCCGCAGCAGCGCGCGGTCCGCCGGGTTGCCCAGCGCCACCGAGCGCCCGTCGACCGCCGCGCGCCCGTCGACCGAGGCCACCATGTCGGCGACCACCCGCGGCCGTCCACCCGCCGTCACCGCGGCGGACAGCCCCAGCGCCGCGACGACCTCGCGGGCCGACCGCCCGCCCTCGCCGTCCAGCCGCGTCAGGACGTCCGGCGACCCCAAGTCCTACTTCTTGCTCACGTGGATCTCGCGCTCGGCGACCGCCACGTTCCCGGCCCCGTCGGTCGCGCTGACCCGGACCGTGTACGTGCCGCCCCTGGCGTAGGTGTGCGTCGCCTTCGTCGCCTGCGTGAACGCCGAGCCGTCGCCCCAGTCGATCCGCACGTACCTGATCCCCGCGGCCTTGCCGGACGGCGGGATCACATCGGCGGCCCTGGCCGTCACGGTCTCGACGCGCTTCTTGCGCCTGGCCGCGAACGTCACGGTCGGCGCGGTCGTGTCGATCTTCAGCGGCTTGACGACCGTCGTCACCGACTGCCCGCGGCGGTCGGTCGCGACCACGCGCCAGGTGTGCAGCCCGTCCGGGACCGCGCCCGCCGGCAGCGTCAGCTTCGTCGTCTGCGACTGCGCGACCTGCCTGCCGTCGATCAGCACCGTGTAGGTCAGGTTCCCCCACAGCTCCAGCGCCGTCCCCCACGCCAGCGGCGTCCTGATGACGTTGCGCCACAGCTTCGACGACGTCGAGATCGCGAACGACCCCGGCAGCCGGTCGTAGGAGGCGATCGCCAGGCGGCGCCCGCCGTCGGGCAGCTGCTGGATGAACGCGAACGCGAAGTCGCCGGTGCGGTCGCCCGCGACGTCGAAGCCGCCGGCCGGGTCGACGGTGCCGAAGTCCGGGTTGCTCAGCGGCGTGGTCGGGCCCGGGCCCGGCACCAGCCGCGACGACGACTTGTCGTCGTAGAACGCGCCCTGGATCGTCTGGTCGCTCTGGTTGTACCAGCCGACCGCGCGGTCGTAGGTCTCGGCGACGGCGCCGACCGGCTCGGTCGCGCCGCCCGTGCCGCCGATCGCGCGCGCCGGGTTCAGGATGTCGTCCTTGAGGATCGCCGACAGCGCGGTCCCGTTCGACGCGCCGGACGTCAACACGCCGACGCCCTTGCCGTTGATGTCGACGCGCGGCGGGTCGTCGGCCGACACGCCGGACCAGCCGAGCCCGTCGTAGGCGACCGGCGGATCGGTGCGCGAGCCGCGCAGGCGCACGCCGATCGCGCGGCGCACGCCGTTGTCGAACTGCTGGCGGAACGCGACCCACGCGTAGGACGAGTCGTCCTCGATGTCGACGTCGGGCAGGTCGGCGGTGCCGCCGGGATGGCCCTCGAGGTCGGACAGGTTGAGGTCCAGGACCGACGTCGACGGCGCGGTGTTGAACACGCGGCGCGCGTAGACGTGGCCGTTCTCGCCCCACACGACGACGCCCGTGCCGTCGGCCGAGACCGCGATCTTCGGGCGCCCGGTGCCGACGCCCGCGGTGTTGCCCTGGGCGGTGTCGAACGGCGCGGTCAGGCCGACGAAGTTCACGCCGGTCCGGTCCAGCCGCGCGCCGACGACGTCGCCGTTGATCGTGAAGACCGCGTAGGCGTTGCCGTTGAACGACATGTCGACGTCCGGCGTCTCACCGCCCTGGCCGATCAGCTGCGGCGCGTTGAAGCCCGGCGCACCGGCCTGGCGGACGGTCGCGTAGACGCTCCCGCCGTCCTCGTAGACGACGACCAGCCGGCCGCCGTCGGAAGCGGCGACCGCCGGCGTGGAGGCCGACGCGTCGAGCCCGCCGTCGACGCGCTCGGGCGCCTGCCACGAGCCGCCGACGAGGCGCGAGACGAAGATGTGGTTGACGCCACCGTCGGCCTTGACGTAGGCGACCGCGCCGGTGCCGTCGCGGGCGATGTCCATGTCGCCCACCGACTTGATGTCGGCGGACGGACCGTCGACCGCGTCCGCCTTGAAGAAGGCGGCCTGAGCAGAGCCCACGGGCACTGCGAGGACGGCGATGGTCGTGACGATGAAGGCCAGGCGGCGGCGCATGGTCGGCGAGACGGCTCCTACAAGGGGGTTCAGACGGTGCTGCGGTCGTGTCGGGGAAACCGCGGGGCCCCGAGAAGTTACGGTGCGCGCCCGACGTACGTCGTGCTGCACGTCCTCAGCCGGGGACGTTGCCCTCGGCCGCGGCCTCGCGCAGGAACGCGTCGGCGGCGGCGTCGACGGCCCGCTCGTCCCACCCCAGGTCGCCCGCCATCGCGCCCGCGACACGCTCGGCCGCGGCCCGCGCGCCGCGCGCGTCGGTCAGGCCCAGACGGGTCCGGCGCAGCAGCGCGTCGCCGACCGTGCGGGCCTGCTCGCGGCGCGCCGCGTGGACGACCTCGGCCAGCAGGTCCGGCTGGCCCGGGACCGCCGGCTGCGCGTAGGCGCCGGACTCGGCGGCGATCGCCAGGACGTCGTGGGCGGCGTGCCCGTAGCGCGCGGCCAGCGGCGCGTAGGCGTCGTCGTGGACGCCCTCGACGCGCGGCAGCTCGGATGCCTCGATCGCCTGGCCGAGCGGGATCTCGTGGGTCCGGCACGGCGCGTCGCGGGCGTCGCGCTCGACCAGCCGGTCGACGGCCATCTTCGCCATCCGCCGGTAGGTCGTCAGCTTGCCGCCGGTGATCGTGACCATCCCGGACGAGGTCTCGTACAGCTCGGCCTTGCGCGAGATGTCCACCGACTTGCCCGGGGTCGCCTCGCTCGAGGAGATCAGCGGCCGCACGCCCGCGTAGGCGCCGGTGATGTCGGACTGCGTCAGCTCGGTCGCGAAGAACTCGTTGACGGCCTCCAACAGGTACTCGAGGTCCTCGTCGGCGGGCTTGACGTGGTCGAGGTCGGTCGCGTCGTAATCGGTGTCGGTGGTCCCGACGAGCGAGCCTCCGAGCCACGGCAGCGCGAAGATGAAGCGCCCGCCGCCCGCCGGGACGATCGCGCCGACGTTGAGCGGCAGGTCCTCGCGCCGGAACGTGACGTGCGTGCCGCGCGACGGGCGGATGGTCGGCACCTCGGCCTCGTCGTGCAGCTCGCCGGGGCGCAGGCGGTCGGCCCAGACGCCGGTCGCGTTGACGACGTTCGCGGCCCGGACCGGGAACGTCTCGCCGCTCACGTGGTCGCGCACGTGCACGCCGCGGGCGCGGCCGCCGGTCTCCAGCAGCGACGTGACCTCCAGCCCGTTGGCGCACACGGCCCCGAAGCGCTCGGCCTCGCCGAGCACGGTCAGGACCAGGCGCGAGTCGTCGGTCTGGCAGTCGTAGAACAGGTAGCCCGAGGTCGGCTCGCGCGGCGCGAGCGCCGGGAGGCCCTCGGCGACCTCGCCGGCGTCGATGATCCGGTGGCGGTCCGGCGACCACGCCTCGTTGGGGTCCGGCTCGCGGTTCCTCCGCCGCAGCGGCGAGCGCAGCTTGTCCACCGACATGACGTCGTAGAGGTTGAGCCCCATGCCCATCATGCGGTCGGGCCGCGCGCCGCCGAAGGCCGGGACGATCAGCGGCAGCGGCTTGACGAGGTGCGGCGCAAGGCCGACCATGATCTGGCGCTCGATCAGCGCCTCGCGGACCAGGCCGAGGTCGAAGTTCTGTAGGTAGCGCAGGCCGCCGTGGACGAGCTTCGACGACCGCGAGCTCGTCCCGGACGCGTAGTCGTGGCGCTCGACGAGCGCCACGGAGAACCCGCGGGTGGCGGCGTCGAGCGCGACGCCGGCGCCGGTGATCCCGCCGCCGACCACGACGACGTCGAACTCGTCGGCCGCGAGGGCGGCCACGGCGTCGGCGCGATCCATCATCTGGGATCGGAGTGTCGCAGTACCGTCGGTCAGGCCATGCCGGATGCCTACCTCGTCCTGTTCGTCGCCGACCCCGCCGAGGACCACCACGCCGCGGCGATCCGCGGCTCGGTGCGCCGCGTGGACGGCGCGGGGTTCTTCGACGATCCGGAGGGGGGCGAATCTCGGACCGTCGGGGCCTACGTGCGCGCGCGTGAACTCGTAGAGGGATTGGCGCTGCTGCGCGAGATCGCGACGCTCTCCCGCCTGCTCGAGGCGCGCTTCGAGGTCCAGCACGCCGAGCGGATCCTCGGCTACCTGGAGGCCGGCCGGCCCGACGCCGCGCTGGCCGCCGAGCTGGAACCCCTGGGGGACATCCCCGAGCCGCTCTAGGGTCATCCCCGATGGCGCGCGCGAGCGGGCCAGGCGATCTTGGTGGCATGCCCGACACGACCCCTCCCACCTCCCCCGAGCCCGACCCCGCCGAGCAGCCCACGACGCAGGCGCCGCATGCTGACGCGCCGCGCACCGACGGACCCGCAGGCGGCAGCTCCTCCCCGCGCCGCCTCCTGCGCTCCCGCGACGACCGCGTCGTCGGCGGCGTCTGCAGCGGCCTCGCCAAGTACTTCAACATCGACCCGCTGATCGTCCGGATCGCGGCGGTCGCGCTGCTGTTCGCGGGCGGCATCTCGGCGGTCGCCTACGTCGCGGCGCTGCTGCTGGTCCCGGACGACGACGGCAGCGGTCGCCCCATCGCAGGCCGGCCTGGCCGCTTCTCGACGATCGCCGGCGCCGCGATCATCGTGATCGGTGCTGCCGTGCTGCTCGACGGCGGCTTCGGCTGGTCCTCGGGTTGGATCTTCGGCGCGGCGGTCCCGACCCTGGTCGTCGTCGCGATCCTCGCGATCGCCGGTCAACGGCTGCTCGCCAACCGCGGTGAGAACCAACCGGCGGCCGCCCGGATCGCGGGCGCCGCGCTGATCCTGTCCGGGATCGTGCTCGGCGTGCTCGTGCTCGCGGTCGGCGGCGCGATCGCCACCGCGGCCGGCGGCGGGACCGGGATCGCGATCGTCGTCGTCGTGCTCGGCGTCGCGATGGTCGCGCTCTCGTTCCAGGACGGCCAGGCCCGCCGCGCCCGCTGGCTGGCGCTCCCCGCGCTGGCGCTGGCGGTCCCGGCCGGCGTCGTGACCGCCGCGGGTGTCGACGTCCACCACGGCGTCGGCAGCCGCAACTACTCGCCCGCGACGATCGCCGACGTCCGGCCCGACTACCGCCTCGGCGTCGGCGAGCTCGTCGTCGACCTGCGCGACACGCAGTGGCCCAAGGGCGACACCATCAACCTGAAGGTCGACGTCGGCACCGGCCACGCGCTGGTCCTGGTCCCGAACGACGTCTGCGTGCAGTCGCACGCCAAGACGGGCCTCGGCTACGTCGGCGTGCTCGGGACCGACGACGGCGGCGCCGACGTCGACACCCAGCGCGGCACGATCGCCCGCTCGCCGGGCGCGCGGCGCCTGGTCCTCGACGCGAGGATGGGCATCGGCGCGGTCGAGGTCCGCCACAACCGCGACGGCTGGGACCACGGCCACCACCGCCGCCTCTCCGACGACATCGGCGCCACGCTCGCGAGCGCCGGCTGCGCAGGTGAGCGCGTGTGATCCGGCCCAACCTCGCGACCCTGATCTCCGGCCTCTCGATCGCCGTCCTCGGAACCGTGCTCCTCCTCGACCAGGCAGGCTCGCTGAACCTCGACTTCGGGTCGCTCGCCCCGCTCGTGCTGTGCGTCGTCGGCCTCGTGCTGCTCGTCGGCGGGCTGGCCAAGCGGGACGGGGCGTGACGGCTTGAGCGACGCCGCGCCCAGCACCAAGCGCGCCCGCCCGCCGCTGCAGCGTGACCTCGACAACAAGGTCATCGCGGGCGTCGCGGCGGGCCTCGGGCGCTGGATGGGCGTCGACCGGATCATCGTCCGGATCGTCCTGCTGGTGCTGGTCCCGGCGTCCGGGATCGGCATCCCGGCCTACCTCGCCGGCCTGCTGCTGATGCCGACCAGCGACGGCGCGCCGCCGATCGCCCAGCGGCTGCGGGCACGGCCGGGCGCGTGGCAGATCACGTTCGGCGTCGGCTGCATCACGCTGGGCGCGCTGCTCGCCGTGCGCGAGCTGGGGTTCTGGTGGAGCGACGCGGTGACGTGGCCGCTCGTGCTCGCCGCGTCCGGCCTGGCGCTGCTGTGGCGCCAGACGCTCGGGCGCCGCGGCGCGGTCGAGCCGGAGCCGCGCTCGCCGCGCGCAGAAGACACGCTGCCGTCGGCGGCGGCGCCCGGCGAGCCGTCGGACGCCGAGACCGCCGCCGACGAGCAGGCGCGCATGGTCCTCGGCTCCGGGATCCCGGAGCGGCTGCGCTCGATCTACCAGGGCGGCTTCGGGATCGCGCTCGTCGTCGGCGCGGTGCTGCTGTTCCTCCAGGCCAACGGCGCGCTGCGCGGCACGCGCGACCTGGTGCTGTCGGTCGTCGTCGTCGGGATCGGCCTGGGCCTCGTGCTCGCGCCGTTCTGGCTGCGCCTGGTGCGCAACATCAACGACGAGCGTGCCGCCCGGATCCGCTCGCAGGAGCGGGCGGAGGTCGCGGCGCACCTGCACGACTCGGTGCTCCAGACGCTCGCGCTGGTCCAGAAGCGCGCCGACGACCCGCGCGCGGTCGCGACGCTCGCGCGCAGGCAGGAGCGCGAGCTGCGCACGTGGCTGAGCGGCGCGCCCGAGGCGCGGCCCGACGAGTGCCTGGCCGACGCGCTGCGCGCCGCGGCCGCCGAGGTCGAGGAGGCACACGGCGTCCCGGTCGAGGTCGTGATCGTCGGCGACCACGAGCTGGACGACCGCCACCGGGCGCTGGTCGCCGCGGCGCGCGAGGCGCTGGCCAACGCGGTCCGGCATTCCGGCAGCGAGGAGCCGATCGCGCTGTTCATGGAGGTCGCCGGCGGGCGCACGGAGGTGTTCGTGCGCGATCGCGGAAGCGGCTTCGACGTCGGCGCGGTCGGCGATGATCGGCGTGGAGTGAAGGAGTCGATCGTGGGCCGGATGGCCCGGCACGGTGGCCACGGCGCCGTGCACAGCACGCCCGGAACGGGCACGGAAGTGGAGCTGGTGCTGGATGACTGAGCAAGACGTACAACTTCCCCGGGTCGTCCTGGTCGACGACCATGCGATCTTCCGCGCCGGCGTCCGAGCCGAGCTCGACGGGCTCGTCGAGGTGGTCGGCGAGGCCGGCGACGTGGACAGCGCGGTCCGCGAGGTGGTCGAGCGAACGCCGGACGTCGTCCTGCTCGACGTCCACCTCCCCGGCGGCGGGGGCGTGGAGATCCTGCGCCGGCTGGCGCTCGAGGCGCCGGGCGCGAAGTGCCTGGCGCTGAGCGTCAGCGACGACCCCGAGGACGTGATCGCCGTGATCCGGGCGGGCGCCCGCGGCTACGTGACCAAGACGATCGCGCCCGCCGAGCTGGCCGACGCGATCCGCCGCGTCCAGGACGACGACGCGGTCTTCTCCCCGCGCCTGGCCGGCTTCGTGCTCGACGCGTTCTCCTCCGGCGCCGCCGCTCCGGCGGCCGCGGCGGCGAGCGACGCCGACCTCGACCAGCTCACGCCCCGCGAGCGCGAGGTCCTGCGCCACATCGCCCGCGGCTACCTCTACAAGGAGATCGCCCAGCGCCTCGGCATCTCGGTCAAGACCGTCGAGGCCCACGTCTCCGCCGTCCTGCGCAAGCTCCAGCTCTCGACCCGCCACGAGCTCTCCCGCTGGGCGGCGGAACGACGCCTGGTCGACTAGGTCGAGCTCGCGAGAAGCCGGCGGCCCGACCGAACCGTCTCGCGGCGCCGGAACCGATGCGCGCGGATCGCCGGGCCACCAGCACGACTCACCGCGCGCATCGCCTCCGGCATCCACGATCCGGCCCGCTCGGACCACCGTCTGAACTCGCGAACTCGACTGAACGGCTAGGTTCCCCCGGGTCATGCCCCGGACCTACCTCCTGACCGGCTTTCCCGGCTTCCTCGCCGGGCGGCTCGTCCCGCGACTGCTGGAAGACGACGACGAGGCGCGGATCGTCGCGCTCGTGGAGCCGCGGATGGTCGCGCGCGCCAAGCAGATGGCGCCCGACGGCGTCGACATCCAGCCCGGCGACATCACCGACGCCAGGCTCGGCCTGGACGAGCGGACCTACGCGCGACTCACAGCAGAAGTCGTGAAGGTCTTCCACCTTGCCGCGGTCTACGACCTCGCGGTCGGCGAGGAGCTGGCCGAGCGCGTCAACGTCGAAGGCACCCAGCACGTCCTGGACTTCTGCGCCAAGTGCACCAACTTGGAGCGCCACCACTACATCTCGACCGCCTACGTGGCCGGCACGCGCTCGGGCTTCGTCCTCGAGGACGACCTCGCCAAGGGCCAGACGTTCAAGAACTTCTACGAGTCGACCAAGTTCGCCGCCGAGGTCCTGGTCCGGGCGACGATGGACACGATCCCGACGACGATCTACCGCCCGGCGATCGTGGTCGGCGACTCGCAGACCGGCGAGACGCAGAAGTTCGACGGCCCCTACTACCTGCTGCGCACCTACCAGGCCGCGAAGGGCCCGCTGCTGCAGATCGGCCGCGGCGACGCGTCGTTCAACGTGGTCCCGGTCGACTTCGTCGTCGACGCGATCGCGGCGGGCTCGCGCGACGACGAGGCGGTCGGCCACACGCTGCACCTCGTCGACCCCGAGCCGGTCTCCTCGCACGAGCTGGCGCGCCTGCTGGCCGTCGAGTACGCCGGCAAGGAGCCGAAGCTGCCGCTGCCGCCCGGCGTCGTGGACCGCTCGCTGAAGTTCAAGCCGATCCGCAAGCTGTTCGGCGGGCCGCCGCGCGAGTCGATCCGCTACCTCAACCACCCGGTGACGTTCGACACCGCCCAGGCGGCGGACATCCTGGGCCGCAACGGCCTGCGCTGCCCGCGCTTCCCGGAGTACGTCGGCAACATGGTGGCCTTCTTCAAGGCCCACCAGGACGACCCGGCCTACCGGCCGGCGCACGAGAAGTAGCGAGTCCTACAAGAACCGTCGCGCGACCGCGGCCATCGCCCGCATCGGCAGCGCCTCGCGCCGCCGCGCGGGCGCCAGCGTCTCGGCGTGGTCGAGCATCACCTGCGACAGCAGCAGGTAGACGCGCGGATCGCGCCGCCGGGTCACGCCGTGGGCCGCCAGCGTCCCGCTCGTCTGCGCGATGAAGTCCTCGAAGCGCTTGGCCGGCCGGTGCCAGTTGCGCACGCGCACGGTCGTGCCGCTGCGGTTGGCGAACGTGTGGACGGCGCCGACCGGGACGCTCGCGCGGTCGCCGGCGCGCAACGTCGTCCACGCGCCGTCGATCACGACGTCGAGCGCGCCCTCCAGCACCTCGTACTCCTCGACCTGCTCGCGGTGCACGTGCGGCGGCGGGGGCACGCAGTGCGACGGCAGGATGAAGTCCATCTCGACGAACGCGCCGTCGCTGGCCGCCGCGGGCGAGCGCACCACGTAGACGCTGCCGTCGGGCATCGGGAAGCGATCGCCGGCCTCGGCCATCACGCGATCCTCTCAGGAAGCGCGCAGGCCCGCCACGATCACTTCGACGAAGCGCTCAGGACCGCTCGGCGGCAGCGACGTCGCGCCGAACACGGCGCCGACCGCGCACATCACGGCCGGGATGTCGTCCACGGTGAAGTCGGCGCGCAGGGTCCCCTGCGCGTGGGCGCGGGCGATCAGCTCGGCGCAGACGGCGATCAGCGCCTGGCGCTCGGGCTCGGCGACGGCGAGGACCTCCTCGTCGTCGATCCACGTCACGCGCTGCTGGAGCGTCGCGTCCTGGGCGATCGAGCAGAACGACTCGCGCAGCCAGCCCTCGAAGGAGGCCCAGGCGTCGTCGGGGCGCTCGGCGGCCCAGCGCCGCGCCGCCTCGGCGTGGGCCCGGAACTTCGTCGCCAGCAGCTCGCCGATCAGCGCGGTCTTGGTCGGGAAGTGGCGGTAGACGGTCCCGACGCCGACCTGCGCGCGCTTGGCGACGTCGTCCATCTGCGTGCCGTGGCCGCACTCGGCGAACAGCTCGCGCGCCGCGTCGACGATGCGCTCGCGGTTGCGCCGCGCGTCGGCCCGAAGCGGTCTGTCCTCCATCGAGGTCATCAGCTGACCGCATCGTAGCGCCGGGTCTTGACAACCGGAACCGGGTCTCCGTATTGTCTCCGACACCCCGCGGAGCTCCCCACTTCGCACTCGCTCTCTCCCCCGCAGACACGATCCCGAAAGGATCGCTTCCCCGTGTCATCCGCGTCACCCCAGTCCCAGGCGTCCAAGGCCGACAACAAGTGGCTCGCGCTCGCGCTGCTCGCGACCGCGCAGTTCGTCGTCGTCCTCGACGCGTCGATCGTGAACGTCGCGCTGCCGTCGATCGGCAAGGCGCTGGACTTCAACCAGGACGACCTCTCGTGGGTCGTCAACGCCTACACCTTGATGTTCGGCGGCTTCCTGCTGCTGGGCGGGCGCCTGGCCGACCTCCTCGGTCGCCGGCGCATGTTCATCGCGGGCCTGGTCCTGTTCTCGCTGGCGTCGCTGCTCGGCGGCCTCGCGCAGAGCGAGATCTGGCTGATCCTCGCGCGCGGCGTCCAGGGGCTCGGGGCCGCGCTGGTCTCCCCCGCCGCGCTGTCGATCGTGACCACGACGTTCGCCGAGGGCGCGGAGCGCAACAAGGCGCTCGGCGTCTGGGGTGCGGTCGCGGGCTCGGGCGGCGCCGCGGGCGTCCTGCTCGGCGGCATGCTCACGCAGTGGGCCGGCTGGGAGTGGGTGCTGTTCGTCAACGTGCCGATCGGCATCGGCGCCGCGCTGATCGCGCCGCGGTTGTTGAAGGAGTCGCGCGACGAGGAGTCCACGCGCCACTTCGACCTGCTCGGCGCGTTCACGGTGACCGCGGGCCTGGCGCTCGGCGTCTACGCGCTGGTCGACGCCAACAACGCGGGCTGGACCTCGACGCAGACGCTCGGCCTCGGCGCGGTCTCGCTGCTGCTGCTGGGGGCGTTCGTCGTCGTCGAGCAGCGGTCCAAGCAGCCGCTGGTGCCGTTCTCGATCTTCCGCCTGCGCTCCCTGCGCGGGTCCAACGTCGTCGGCCTGCTGATCGGCATGTCGCTGTTCGCGATGTTCTTCTTCATCTCGCTCTACCTGCAGCAGGTGCTGGGCTACAGCGCGCTGAAGACCGGCCTCGCCTACCTGCCGCTGGCGTTGTTCATCATCTTCTCGGCGGGCGGCGCCTCGCAGCTCGTGACGCGGCTGGGCTTCAAGCCGACGCTGATCGCGGGGCTGCTGTTCGTAGCCGCCGGGCTGTACTGGTTCTCACACGTGTCGA
The DNA here is from genome assembly GCF_000424625.1 of Conexibacter woesei Iso977N. Lineage (GTDB taxonomy): Bacteria > Actinomycetota > Thermoleophilia > Solirubrobacterales > Solirubrobacteraceae > Baekduia > Baekduia woesei_A. The sequence goes on along the minus strand of NZ_AUKG01000002.1, from coordinate 1,061,753 downwards.
CGGGCGGCAGCTACCTCGGCGACGTGCTGTTCCCGTCGCTGCTGGCGGCGATCGGCCTCGGGCTCTCGTTCGTGGCCGTGACGATCGGCGCGGTGACCGGGACCAAGCCCGACGAGGCCGGGCTCGCGTCCGGGCTGATCAACACGTCGCAGCAGGTCGGCGGCGCGCTCGGCCTGGCGATCCTGTCGTCGATCGCCAACAACCGCACCGACTCGGTCGCCGCCGACGGCGCCTCGGCGTTGCACGCGCTGACCGAGGGCTTCCAGACCGCCTTCCTCGTCGCGACGGGCTTCGCCCTGGCCGGCGCGTTCTTCGCCGCGGTCCTGATCTCCTCCCGCGACTCGCGCGAGCAGGTCGAGGCCGCCAAGTCCGGCGACCCACAACCTTCGCCGATCCCGGCGTGACTTCCCGCGCCGCTCACCGCGGCGCGACAACTGCGCGACCCTTCGCCGAGTTGGGTCTCGCATTGAGCGGGGCGGGCGCGTGGTGGCACCCGCCCCGCTGTTTTTCCCGGGCCGTCTCGCCGCGCCGGAAAAGCACAGCGGGCTAGTTAGGCTGGCGCTGATGAGCGATCTGGATGTGCGGGTGGGTGATGCGGAGCGGGCGGCGGTGGTCGACCGGTTGGCTGCGCACTTCCGGGAGGGGCGGCTCGATGCGGAGGAGCTCGAGGAGCGGACCGCTGCGGCCAACGCCGCGAGGACGCGGGGTGACCTCGTCAGGCTCGAGGCCGATCTGCCGGCGCCGCCGAGGCCGGTGGACCTGGCCGCTCAGAGGCGACGGCGGCGAGAGCGGATCGTCTCGGCGCTCGCGATCCCGGCGTTCCTGTGGGTCATCTACGCCGCGACCGACTTCGGCGGCTTCCCCTGGCCGATCTTCCCGACCGCCGTCTTCGTCCTCGGCCTGGTGACCGAGCTCGGCGGCGGCGACCACCGCCGCCACCACCACGGCCGCAGCCGCCACCGCCACCACCCCGACCTCCCACCGCCGCCGCGACCGCCCGAGCGGCTCTAGGGCGTGACGGTCAGCGTCGCGTGCATGCCGGCCGCTTCGTGGCCGGGCAGCGAGCAGTAGAGCGTGTAGGTCCCGGCCAGGAGCGAGCCGGAGATCGTGGTGGTCGCGCCGGAGGCGGTGGTGGTCGCCGACAGGAGGTCGGCGCCGCCGGCGGCGGGCCGGACGTGGAGGTCGTGGGCGTCTTCGCCGGCGTTGACGAGCTGGAGGCTCAGCGCCCCGGCGGCGATCGTCGGCCGGGACAGCGTCAGCGACCACTCGCGCGCCGTCGTCTGGAGGCGGGTGAGCGGCGCGGGCGCGGGGTCTGACGTGGGTGGAGTCGTCGGCGGCGCGACGACCGCGGGCGAGGTGGTGGGATCGACGGCCGGAGTCGGTGCGGCGGGCGTCGCGGCAGCCGCCGGCGTCGTGGCGGTCCCCGCGGAGGTGCTCGCCCCGGGCGTGCTCGCCGCAGGCCTCTTCGCCGACGGCGTGCTCGACGCGGGCTTCTTGGTGGTCTTGCTCTTGGCCTTGACCTTGACGCAGACCTTGTGGCGCCTGTGCTTCTTGGTGGCCTTGACCCAGTGGCACGTCACGCGCGCCGGCCTCTTCGCGCCGGCCGCCTCCGCCGCCGGGACGACCGCAAGCAGCAGGATGGCCAGCGCCGCGAGCAACGCCTTCATCTACTTCACCAGCACCGGTCGCGCGATGCTCGCCGCGCCCGGGATGATCTGCGCCGCGTCCACGCCCATCCACTGCTCCAGCAGCGCGCAGTACATGCCGCGGAAGTCGCTGGTCGCGCGCAGGTTGCTCTGCGCGTCGAGGGTCGTCAGGCCCGGGAACTCGCCGACCATCGTCCCCTTGGCCCGCGTCCCGACGACGAACGCGCAGCCCGCGGCGCCGTGGTCGGTCCCGGAGCCGTTCTCCCTCGGCCGCCGCCCGAACTCCGACCACACCTGGATCAGCACCCGATCCGCGAGCCCGCGCGCCTCGAGGTCGCGCTGGAACGCCACGACCGCATCGAGCGTCTTGCCCAAGTTGGTGCTCAACGTGTCCGCCTGGTCGGCGTGCGTGTCGTACGACCCCACGCCCTGCACCGCCACGCAGCGGATCGGCAGCCCGGCGGCGAGCATCGCGCCCAAGGCGGCCAACCGCGCGGCCAGGTCCCCGGACCCCGTCGGGTAGGTGACCGGCGACGTGTACCCCGGCCTGCCGTCGGCGGTCACGAACGACCCCAGCGACCGGCGCACGCCGTCGGTCTGGCGCACGACCGTCCGCGCCGTCGCCAGCGCGTCGGACCCGCCGCCGATCGAGCCCAGCCTCCCGAACGCGTCCATGAGCGGCGCCGCGACCGGATCGCCGACACCCTGGGCCCAGAACGAGTAGTCCGACGGCTGGTCGATCGCCGCGACCGGCACCCGCGACGACGCCAGCGACGGCGCCAAGGACGCATCCAGCGCGATCCCCTGGAGCGGGTTGTCGGGATCGCCGACGACATCCAGGTACCGCCCCATCCACCCCAGCGTCCCGCCGGTGTCGAGCGCGCCGACCTCCCAGAAGTGGCGCGAGGTGAAGTGCGACTGGTCCGGATGGTCGTAGCCGACCGCCGGGAAGACCGACACCTTGCCCTCGGCGTGCAGCTGCGCCAGCCCGCTCGCCTTCGGATGCCACATCAGTCGCGTGTCCTCCGCGAACGTCGTCCCCGCGCCGGCCGCCAACCTCAGCGTCGGCCGCAACGTCGCGTACCTCGCGTCGCCCACCGGCGCGAGCACCGACAGCGAGTCCACCCCGCCCGGCAGGAACACGTTGACGAGCACCGGCTGGCCGGCCGCCCCCGACGCCTGCGCGACGCCGGCCTCCAGCTGGTCCAGGCCGAGCTTCGACGCGCCGTAGACCGACAGCGCCAGCCCCGCGCTGCGCAGCAGGAACGCGCGCCGCGCCATGCCGGTCCCGGCCGGGTCCGGCATCCCCGGCTCGATCGCGGGCAGCCCCGCCCCCGCCCGCGCGGCGGTGGCGCGCAGCAGCTGGGACCGCGTGAAGTCGTTGCAGGAGCAGGAGTCCATGATGTGCCTAACTGACCTGGTAGTCCGGAGACGTCGTGATGAGCATCCGCAGCGCGTTCTGGCGCAGCGCGCGATGCGGCGACCGCTCCCACGACCTGGCGGTCGGCGAGACGGCGGCGACCGCGAAGTCCGCGACCACCCTCTGCGTCTCCGCGCTGACCGACGGGTTGCCCAACGCGGCCATCGCGCGCGTGACCGCGGTCGCGGCGTCCTCGGCCGGGTCGTATGTCGAGCCGCCCGCCGGCCACGGGTTCACGGTGGACTGCATCAGCGCGTAGTTGGCCGTCATCCAGCGCCCGCGCATCGTGGACGTGTCGAGCCAGCGCGTGTCGTCCCAGCCCGCCACGTTCGGCGGCATCAGCAGCCGCTGGCCGGTGAACTCCGCCAGCCACGACCACGCGGTCGTGTCGATCCCGCGCCCGAGCGCGCGCAGCAGCCCCGCGTTGAAGACGACCGGCGGGATCACCATCTCCGGCCCCGACAGGAACGCCGGGTGCTGCAGGATCGCCTCGACGACCGGCCGGATCTGCCGGCCCGAGCCGAGGTAGACGCCCTGCAGCGACGCGAGCGTCGCGTCGTCGGGCGCGACCGGCACGAAGTAGGACCACAACTTGGTGCAGAAGAACGACGCGTGCTGCGGGTGCGTGACGACCAGCCGGACCGCGTCGGTCCACGTGAACGCGCCGGTCTGGCCGAAGATCGTCTTGGACCCCGTGTCGTGGTACGAGGCGTCGTAGCGGAAGTTGTAGTTGCCGAGCTCGGCGCTCCAGTCGTTCCGGAACCCGGTCAGCGCCCGCGCCATCTCGCGCACGTCGGTCTCGCTGTAGGCCCCGCGGTCAGCGCCGAGCGTGAACAGCTCCATGACCTCGCGCGCGTAGTTCTCGTTCGGCGACCACTTGTTGTTGGACGTCCCGTTCAACCACAACAACATCGCCGGGTCGACGGTCACCGACGTCAGCAGGTCGTCGAACGAGCCGAGGCCCTTGGCCCGGAACAGGTCGATCTGGTCGAGCATCTGGCGCTGCGATGGCCCGCCCTCCAGCGACGTCGCGAACCAGTCGTGCCAGACCAGCGCCATCCGCTCGACCAGCGGCTGGTCGCTGCGGATCATGCGGTCCATCCAGGACAGGTGGTCGTGGCCCCAGGCGTCGTAGGGCGCGAGCGCGTCGCCGTTCTCGTCGCGTGGCGCGGGGCCGGTGAGGTTCGCGGCGCCGGACGGGCGCGTGAGCGACAGCACGACGTCGGCCAGCGACCGCGTCGTGAGCTGCGCGGCCTGCCCCGGCGTGGGGCCGAACCCGGCGCGCCACAGCAGCCGCTCCATCTGCTGCTCGGTCGCGGGCGTCGCGAAGACCGGCACCGGCGCCTGCGAGACCGGCGGCGCGCTCGCGGGCGCGACGACCGCGGCGGCGGGCGCCCTGGCGCCGATCCCGGAAACGGCGGCGGGCCTCCTCGCCGCAGCGGGCCTCCTGGCGGCCGGCTTCTTCCTGGCCCTGACCGGCGTGCAGACCTTGACGCGCTTCTTCCTGCCGTGGACCTTCCTGGTCACGACCCTGCACGTCTTCTTGACCCTGACGGCCGCCTTCCTGTGCGCCCTGGCCTTCGGCTTCTTCTTCTTGAGGGCGGCGACCATCCTCCCCAGGAGGTCGGCCGGCGCCCCGGAAGGCTTGACGTCCGGGTGTCCGCGCTAAGCGATCGGCTCGCGCGGGCGCCAGCCGTCGCGGGCGCGGTCGAACGCGTCCCAGTCGATCGGCATCGGGCCGTCGTCGTCGGGACCGTCGCCGCCACCGCCGCCGTCGTCGTCCCAGCCGTCGTCGTCGTCGCGGCGGCGCGCGACCCACGCGGCGAGGCACAGCGCCTCGACGCCGCAGATGACGAACGCGCCCGCCATGCCGTCCTGGTTCTCCAGCAGCGCCTCACCGGCCAGGACGTACAGGCAGATCGACAGGCCGACGAGCGTGCGGGCCAGCCGGTCGTGGGCGCGGCGTGCCGGCACCCCGAGGAACGCCCGGGCGACGGAAAGGACGAGCACGATGGCCACGACGGCCTTGACTTCGAGCGGCAGCGCGCTCACACCGTCCAGGCTACCCCGAACCCCTCTGCAGGGAAAGAGGCCCGGCGCCGCAGTCGGCGCCGGACCGGCAATCCGGGCGCTGCTAGAGCGCCTTCAGCTCCTCGGTGATGTCCGCCACCGAGCCCTTGGCGTCGCCGAACAGCATCGACGTCTTGGGGTTCACGAACAGCGGGTTGTCGATGCCCGCATACCCGGACGACATCGATCGCTTGAGCACGACGACCGACGCGGACTCGTCCACGTTGAGGATCGGCATGCCGTAGATCGGCGAGTCGGGCTTGTTGCGCGCGTCCGGGTTGGTGACGTCGTTGGCGCCGATGACGAGCGACACGTCGGTGCGGTTGAACTCACCGTTGATGTCGTCCATCTCCTTGAGCTGCTCGTAGGGCACGTCGGCCTCGGCGAGCAGCACGTTCATGTGCCCCGGCATGCGGCCCGCGACCGGGTGGATCGCGTACTTGACCTCGACGCCCTTGGCCTCCAGCAGCTTCGCCATCTCGCGGACCGCGTGCTGAGCCTGCGAGACCGCCATGCCGTAGCCCGGGACGACGACGACCTGGCGCGCGTAGGCCATCTGGATCGCCACGTCCGACGCGCTCGTCGAGCGCACCGTCCCCGACGCGCCGGCCACGCCGGCCGCCGCGGTCGTCTCGCCGCCGAAGCCGCCGAGCAGCACCGACGTGATCGTCCGGTTCATCGCCACGGCCATCTGCTGCGTGAGCAGCGTGCCGGACGCGCCGACGATCATGCCCGCGACGATCAACGACGTGTTGTTGAGCGCGATGCCCGTCGCCGCCGCGCTCAGGCCCGTGAACGCGTTCAGCGTCGAGATCACGACCGGCATGTCCGCGCCGCCGATCGGCAGCACGAGGAAGTTGCCGACGATCGCCGCGGCGACCAGCAGCACGATGATCAGGCCCTCGGAGTGCGAGCCCGCGACGATCGCGATCCCACACGCCACCGCGACCGCCAGCAGCGCGCCGTTGACCAGCACCTGCGCGGAGCCGAACGGCTTGACCGGCTTGCCGTCGATCAGCTCCTGGAGCTTGGCGAACGCGATGTTCGAGCCCCAGAACGACACGGACCCGACGATCGCCGCGAAGCACGAGAAGATCGCCACGTAGGTCGGCACGTCGGCGAACCCGCCGGACTCACGGAACTCGACCCACGCGATCAGCGCGACCGCGCCGCCGCCCACGCCGTTGAACAGCGCGACCATCTGCGGCATCTGGGTCATCTTGACCTGACGCGCCGCCGGGACACCCACCGCGGTGCCGATCGCGACGCCCAGGATGATCAACACGATGTTGTTGACGTCCGGGACCAGCAGCGTCGCGATGATCGCGATCGCCATGCCGACCGCCGCGATCCGGTTGCCCTGGACCGCGGTCTTCGGACCGGTGAGACCGCTCAACCCGTAGATGAACAGGGAGAACGAGACGATGTAGAGGACGTAGCGGAAGTCCGCCGACGTGAGGAAGGTCGATGCGAGCATCAGGCGTCCTCACCTCCGGCCTCGACCTGCTCCTTCGGCTTCGCCTTGAACATCTCGAGCATCCGGTCGGTGACCAGGAAGCCGCCGACGACGTTGATCGTGCCGAAGGCGACCGCGATGACCAGCAGCAGCTTGTTCAGGAACCCGTCCGCCAGGCCGTTGACCAGCAGGACGATGCCGCCGAGCACGACGATGCCGTGGATGGCGTTCGTGCCGGACATCAGCGGCGTGTGCAGCGTGTTCGGGACCTTCGAGATCACCGCGTAGCCGACGAAGCCGGCCAGGACGAGGATCGCCAGGTTGGTGAGCAGCATGACTAGAGGACCTCCCCGTCCTTGACGACGCAGGCGCCGGCGATGATCTCGTCCTCGAAGTCCGGCGCGTAGGCGGCGGACTCGTCGTCGGCGATGAGATCGATCAGGGCCTGCAGGTTGCGCGCGTAGAGCGCGCTGGCGTGCTCGGGCATCGTCGCCGCGAGGTTCAGCGGCGACACGATCGTGACGTTGTGCTTGACGACGACCTGGCCGGGCTCGGTCAGCTCGCAGTTCCCGCCGGTCTCACCCGCGAGGTCGACGATGACGCTGCCCGGCTTCATGCCCTCGACCGCCGCGGCGGTGACCAGGCGCGGTGCGGGGCGACCCGGCACGAGCGCGGTCGTGATGACCACGTCGAAGCCCTTGATCGCCTCCTCCAGGTTCTGCTGCTGCTGCGCGCGCTCCTCTTCGGTGAGCTCACGCGCGTAGCCGCCCTCGCCGGCGGCCTCGATGCCGAGGTCCAGCCACTTGGCGCCCAGCGACTCGACCTGCTCGGCCGTCTCCGGGCGCACGTCGTAGCCGGTGGTCTGCGCGCCGAGGCGGCGCGCGGTGGCCAGCGCCTGCAGGCCCGCGACGCCGATGCCCAGCACGAGCACCTTGGCCGGCGGGATCGTGCCCGCGGCGGTCATCAACATGGGGTAGAACCGCGTCGCGTGCTCGGCGCCCAGGAGCGCGGACTTGTAGCCCGCGACGTTGGACTGCGAGCTCAGCGCGTCCATCGACTGGGCACGCGAGATCCGCGGGATCGCCTCCATCGCGAACGCGGTCGCGCCGGTGCCGGCGACCGCCTGCAGCCCGTCCGGGTTGCCGCGCGGGTTGAGGAACCCGATCAGGGTCTTCCCGCCGCTGAGGTGAGACAGCTCCTCAGCGGTGGGCGGAGCCACCTTGACGACCACCTCGGCACCCCACGGGTCGCCGATCGTGGCCCCAGCGTCTGCGAACAGGCCGTCCGGGACCAGCGCGGCCTCACCCGCGCCGCCCTCGACGACGACCTCATGACCCTTCGCGACGAGCTTCTTGACGACTTCGGGGACGAGCGCGACCCGCCGCTCATCCGCCGCCGTTTCCTTCGGGACGCCGATGCGCATAAGAGGCGCGGACCCTATACGAGCAGGCGTTCGTGGTGACGTGTCATGCGCCGAACCGCACATGACGATCCGGCGGGCGTTCTGCAGGTCGCCTGAACGGTTGGGTTCAGCAGGCCTTGGGAGTGCTGCGCAGGGAGATGACGGGAAGGACGTGTCCGGACAGCGCGACGACCGCGTCGTTGGTCGCCAGGACGCGCGAGCCCGCGTCGTCGCGCGTGAACTGGAACGCGCCGCCGGGGCGTTGGAGGGACTTCAGCGCTGAGGTCGCGCGCGTGTCCTTGGAGCCCATCGCGCGGGCGGCCTCGATCGCGAGCGCGGTCGAGTTGGCCTCGTTGCGGTCGCGGCGGCCGAGCGCGAAGCCGCCCGCGGGCGTGCGCTGGGTGCGCAGCCACCTGAGGCCGGCCTTCAGGCCGCCGTCGGACTTCGGGACGCCGGCGGCGCGCAGCGCGAGGATCGCCAGCGCGGTCGCGGTGGCGTCGTCGGCGTGACCGCCGGAGCGGGTCAGCTCGAAGTTCCAGCCACCGGCGCCGCGGGCGTTCTTCAGGACCTTGATCGTGCGCGCGCTCGGCCCGGCGTGGAGCGCGCGGATCGCGAGCATCCCGTAGGCCTGGTCGTAGATCGTGGTGCCGTAGCGGCCGTCGTGGCCCTGGCGCTGGAGGCGGACCAGGAGGTCGACGCCGGGCGCGCAGCGCGCCGAGCCGCTGCGGGCGGCGACGAGCGCCAGGATCGTCTTGGCCGTCCCGCCCGCGGTCGCGGCGTAGCGGTTGGCGCCGGCGCGCAGCGCGTTGGCGCGCGTGCGCGCGGCCGCGGGCGTGAGGCGCCCACCGGCGCGCAGGGCGACGAGCGCGTCGGCGGACATGCCGTCGGCGCCGGGCTTCTGGGCGGTCGCGAGCCAGGCGGCGCCGGAGGACGCCGGCGAGGCGGTCGCGACGGTGGGCAGCGCGAGCAGCGCGGCGGTGAGGAGCAGGATGGTGGTCTTGGTCTTCATGAAGATGTTGGTTCGGGAGCGGGTGCGGGGGCGGGCGGCGCGGTCGTCCAGCGCACCTCGAGGCGTGCGCGGTAGCGCAGCAGCACGCGCACGAGCGCGGGGCCGAAGGCCAGGAAGAACGCGACGTTGCCGACCGCGTGGGCGATGTCGAACGGCAGGCCGGTCGACTCCAGCGCGACGATCTGACCCCACGTCGGCGTGCCGCCTGCGACGGTCAGGGTGGACAGGTTGGTCAGCGCGCCGTAGAAGAACGCGCAGCCGACGAGCAGCGCGGCGGTCGGGATCCGGTGCAGGTGCCTGCGCGTGAGCACCGCCCAGCCCGCGCCGATCACGCCGACGATCCCCCACGCGGCCATCTGCCACGGCGTCCACGGGCCCTGCCCGAAGATCAGGTTGGAGGACAACGCGGCCAGCGCGCCGACCGCGAACCCGGGCGCGCCGCCGAGGACGTAGCCGGTCAGGAACACGATGTCGGTCGTCGGCTTGACGTTCGGGATCGGCGCGAACGCGACCCGGCCCAGCGCCGCCAGCGCTGCGAGCGTCGCGACCATCGCCAGCACCTTGCTCGACGGATGCGTCCGCTCGTACCACGCGAAGCCGAGCCCGAGGACGAGCGCAAGCAGCGTGAAGGTCGAGAGCTGCCACGTCATGCCGAGCCCGCCCCGTCCGCGCGTGGCGACGCCGCCGGCATGACGGCCGTCATTGCGCCCACCGCTTCGGTCTCCCCCGCGCGCAGCAGCTCGGCGCCGCCGGCGGGCAGCAGCGCGCGGCCGTCGGTCACGCGGGCGGTCTCGGTGGCGAAGTACCAGCCGCCGGCCAGGACCGAGGTCGCCGGGCCGTCGGCGATCGGGCGCCCGTCGGCGAGCAGGACGACGCGGTCGGCGACCTCGGCGGCGAACTCCGGGTCGTGCGTGGCGACGATCACCGCGGCGCCGCCGGCGGCGAACGCGTCGAGGCGCTCGGCCAGCGCGGCCTTGGCGGTCCGGTCCATCCCGCGCGTCGGCTCGTCGAGGCAGATCGCGGCGGCCGGGTCGGGCGCGTCGAGGACGATCGCCAGCGCGAGCCGCTGCCGCTGGCCGCCGGAGAGGTCGCGCGGGTGGCGATCGACCACATGATGAAGTCCGACCGCGCGCAACGCCTCGACCGACGCCTCGTCGCCGACGCGCTCGTGCAGGAAGTAGTCGTTGGGATCCTGGAGCAGTAGCGCGACGCGCCCGCCGCGGTGGACCCTGCCCCTCGTCGGCTCCATCAGCCCGGCCGCATGCCGCAACAACGTGGACTTGCCCGCGCCGTTGCGCCCCATCAGCGCCACGCGCTCACCGGGCGCGATCGCCAGGTCGACGGCCCGGAGCACGACCGCCCCGCCTCGCCGCTCGTGCCAGACGCCGTCGAACGCGAGCGCGGCGGCGCGGCGCTCCCGGCGCCCGGCGCGGCGCGGCGCGGCCTCCTCGGCGTCGACCGCGTTGTTGTCGTCGAACATCAGCCCGCGCTCGCGCAGCGCGGCGCGTGCCTCCTTGACGCCGGACGGCGGCGGGTCGATGCCGGCGAGCGAGAACATGCGGGCGGCCGGCGTCTGCAGCTCGGGTGCGGCGCCGGCGGCCCAGCGCAGGAACGCGCGCGGCGGCGCGTCGCAGGCGACGGCGCCGTCGGCGAGCACGATGACGCGGTCGGCCGCGGGCAGGCAGCGCTCCAGGCGGTGCTCGGCGAGGACGATCGTCGTCCCCCACTCCTCGTTCAGCCGCCGCAGCAGCCAGATCAGCTCGTCGCCCGCGACCGGGTCCAGCTGCGACGTCGGCTCGTCCAACAACACCAACTTGGGTCGCCCGGCCAGCGCGGCACCGAGCGCGACACGTTGCAGCTCGCCGCCGGACAGCTCGGTCGTCGCGCGGTCGAGCAGGTGCGCGATGCCGAGCGCCAGCGCGGCCTCCTCGACGCCGCGGGCGACCGCCGCCGGCCCGTGGCCGCGGTTCTCCAGCGGGAAGGCCAGCTCAGCGCGGACGGTCGTCAGGACCACCTGCGCCTCCGGGTCCTGGAAGAGCGACCCCGCGACCCGCGCGAGGTCCGCCGGCCCGTGCTCGCGCGTGTCGAGCCCGCCGACGCGCACGACGCCGCCGAACGTCCCGCCGTGGAAGTGCGGCACCAGCCCGGACGCCGCGCGCAACAAGGTGGACTTGCCCCCGGCGCTGCGCCCGGCCAACACCACCATCTCGCCCTCGCCGACGCTCAGCGTCACGTCGCGCAGCGACGGCACCGTCGCGCCCGCGTAGGTGTAGGTGACGCCCTCCAGCTCGAGGATCGGGGTCGCGCTCATCCGCCGATCCCCCGCCGGTCGGCGAACGGCAGCAGCGCGACCACGGCGTAGGCCACCAACAACGCCCACGCCTCCCCCGCGCCGCCGGGCGCGTGCAGCTCCGGGTAGGTGCCGTACTCGGCCCAGCCCCACACGCGTGCGGCGACCGTCAGGGCCACCAACACCACCGCCGACGTCAGGAACGCCCGGTCGTGGCGCGACCACGGCGGCCCGCCCGACCCACCGCGCCGCGCGCTGCCGTAGCCGCGCACCTCCAGCGTCGCGGCCACGTCCAGGGCACGGTCCAGCGCGTTGGACGCCACCGCCCGCAGCACCGCGACCCGCGCGACCGCGCCCTCGCCGCCGCCGTCGGCCCGGCAGCGCCGCGCCTCGGAGACCCGCGCGGCGTCGGCCGCCAGCACCGGGACCAGCCGCGTCGCGAGCGTCGCCGCCAGCGCGCTGCGGACCGACGCGCGGCGCAGGACGCGCAGCAGGTCGTCCGGGTCGACGGCCGCCGAGAACAGGCAGAACGCCGCGGCCACGACCAGCAGCCGCAGGCCGAAGAGCAACCCGTACACCAACGCTTCCAGGGTCAGGTCGACCTGCCCGAACGGCGGCACCTCGCCGAGCCGCGCGAGGATCGTGAACCCCTGCCGCACGACGAGCATGTTGATGACCGCGATGACGACGGCCCACGGGACCATCCACGCGACGATCCTGCCGACCTCGCGCCCGACGCCCGCGCCGACCGCGCCCAACACCACCAACAACGCCAACCCCACCAGGACGAGCGGCGACTGCGCGGCCAGCGCGGCCACCGCCAGCGCGGCACACCACGCCCCACCCGCCACCGCGCGTGCGGCATGCAACGGGCTGGCGCGCCGCACGTACCTCATGGGTCAGCCGCCGAGGTCCGGGAGGCCGATGGGCTTGCCGTCCGAGATGATCGCGGCGAAGCGACCGGCCAGCGCGCCCTCGTCGAGCGCGTCGGCGGCGGCCTGGACGCCGGCGTCGTCGGTGCCGGTGACGGCCCAGACCGGGTCGGCCTCGGACTTGCCCTGCTCGCCCTTGATGTCGCGCGCGATCGTCGCGGCGATCAGGCCGGTCCCGGCGCCCATCGTCCGGGTCACCCTGCCGTTGGGATCGAGCAGCTCGATCGACCTGCCGTCGGTCGACGGCTTGGCGTAGACGCCCGACTTCGCCGGGCCCCGGTCGATCAGCTTCAGCGTCGGGTCGCCCTGCAGCGCCTCCCACGGGCCGACGACGATCCGCAGCGTGTCCTCGGTGAACGAGTTGCCGACGCCGCCGCGCGCCGCCGGCAGGCCCAAGGCCACCAACTTGTCGGCGACGTCGTCGCAGGCTTTGGACTTGGGGTCGACGCACTCGACGCGCGTCGGCAGCCGGTGGCCGTCAACGCCGTTCAGGAACGGCTCCGGGTAGGAGCCGACGACCGCCGGGATGTCCTGCGTCGCGCTCCAGTTGTGCCAGTCCCACCAGACGCTGTCGCCCTCGTGGACGCGCACGGACGTCGCGCCCTTGGACGCCTCGACCCCGTTGACGTAGAAGAACCAGTCGGCCGGCTTGCCGCCGGACTGGCCGCCGCTGACGCCGCCGATCGACTGCACGAAGTCGCCGCCGTACTTCGTCGTGACCTTCGGCGCGTTGCGCTGCAGCAGCCGCATCACGGTGTCGGAGCCGCCGACCCTCGGGTTGTCGCTGTCGAGGATCGGCTGCGACCCGAAGTCCTTGCTGACCAACAGCTGGGTGTTGGTCGCCGCCGGCCCGGAGCCCAGGCCGCAGCCGCCCAGCGCCGCCGCAGCGGCGACGCAGGCGACCACACCAACAACGCCCCGGACCGGCGCGCTACGCAACGGTGAACACCACCCGCGTCGTGCCGCGCGCGAGGCTCGCGACCTTGTTGCCGGCCTTGTCGATGGCGATCACGTCGAGCACGTAGCGGCCACGGCCGAGCGCCGACGGCAGCAGGTAGGACCACGCGGCGTTGCTGCCGGCCGAGAACCAGGTGCCGTGCGTCGCGCCGCACTTCTTGATGGTCTTGAACTTCTCGGTCCTGCCGTCGTAGGTGGAGCACTTGCCCCTGTCGTTGCGCGTCAGCCGCAGCTGGATGTCGGCAACGCCGGACCCATCGGCCGCGACGGTCCCGCCGAGCTGCCGCGGGCCCTTGCCCTTGGCGAACCTCCTGCCCTCGGCGATCGCCGTGATCTTCGCGCTCGGCGCGGTCCTGTCGGACGTGCCGCAGAAGCCGTCGTGGCCGTTGGTGACGCACGGCGCCGCGGCGCTCGGGGTCGTCGTGGTCGTCGTGCCGGTCGACGACGCGGTCGTCCCGCAGAAGCCGTCGTGCCCGTTGGTCGCGCAGCCCGCGATCCGCGCCGGAGCGCGCCTGTCCTTGGTCGCGACCAAGGTGTAGGGGCCGCCGGGCACCGTGACCTGCGCCTTGCCGTCCGCGCCGGTGGTCGCGGCCGCCGCGCCACCGCTGACCGTCGCGCCCGCCGACGGCGAGAACGCGGTGCCGGTCGGCGTGCCGCCGCTGTCGTAGGACGTGTCGGTGTTCGTCGCCGTCACCGTGAACGCCTGGCCCGGGACCGCCGTCGCCGTCGCGTCGAGCAGGACCGGGTCGTCGAAGCCCTTGTCGACCTTGTAGGCGCCGAACCCGTCGGACGCGTACCAGAGGATCCTGTCGCCGTCCTGGACCGGCGCGGTGCAGCCGTAGTCGGCGCGCGCCCTGCCGTTGACGACGAACACCCAGCCGGCGTCGCCGGGGATGAACGGGTGGTCCTCGACGAGGATCCGGGTCGCGCCGTACTGGCTGCCGTCCCAGTCGCCCCTCGTCAGCACGTCGAGCGCGCCGAGGACGTTGGCGCCGTCGGCGCAGGTGTCGCCGCCCTTGGAGACGGTCGCGGGCGTGTCGACGACGGTCGGCGGGACCGTCACCGAGAGGCCTTCGACCTCCACGGAGACGCGCGCGGCCGAGGCCGTGCCAGGGAGGAGCAGGAGGCAGCCGATCAGGCCGCCGAGGAACTTGTAGGTCATGTGGGAACCACCCCTTGCCGCGAGGGCGTCGAGTCCTTGACGGTCGGAGGCAGGTCTCCTGGCTTCCCGGCCTCTCCCCGCGCGCCTTCCCAACGACCGTCGTGGCCGTCAGTGGCATCGTGCGCAGGGCGCTCGCCGAGGTCACAGTGGCGGGTCCGCGCCGGTCTCGCACCGGCTTCCCTTCACCACCGACCCTTGTGAATCAGGGGTGAAGCGTACCGCTCGCGGGCGCCGGTAGCCTCCGCGCCACCATGACCGTCAACCTCACCCGGATCTACACGAAGCTCGGCGACGGCGGCGAGACGCACCTCGGCGACATGAGCCGCGTCCCGAAGACGCACGAGCGGATCGAGGCCTACGGGGACGTCGACGAGCTCAACGCGCAGGTCGGCGTCGCGCTGACGCTCGGCGACCTGCCCGAGCAGCAGGCGGTCTGGCTGCGCCGGATCCAGAACGACCTCTTCGACCTCGGCGCCGACCTGGCGGTCCCGCACGGCGGCGATCGCGCGCGGCTGCGCGTCGACGCGGGCTACACGGAGTGGCTGGAGGGCGCGTGCGACGAGGTCAACGCGACGCTCAAGCCGCTGAAGTCGTTCGTCTTGCCCGGCGGGACCCCGGCCGCCGCGCAGCTGCACGTCTGCCGGACGGTCTGCCGGCGCGCGGAGCGGCGGGCGATCGTCGTCAAGGACGGGAACCCGGAGGTCGTGCGCTACCTCAACCGGCTCTCGGACCTGCTGTTCATCCTGAGCCGCGCGGCCAACGGCGCCGACGAGCCGCTCTGGCAGCCGGGCGCGACGCAGCAGTCGAGCGAGAGCTAGCGCGCGGGACGGGCGCTGCCGCTGCCGCCGCGGAAGCCCGCGACCATCGTCGCGGCCAGCGCGACCGCGAGCACCGCGATCCCGACGGCGCCGACGACGAACGTCGTGTGCGACGCCGCGTAGCCGACCAGCTGCTCCGGGCGCGCGAGCGCGAGGCCGATCGCGGCGCCCGCGGCGAGCATCGCGACGCCGAGCGCCGGGAGCGCGTCGGCCGGCCGCGTCGCCGCCTCCGCCCTGCGGCGCGACGGCCAGCGCTGCTCGGTCCAGGCGATCACGCCGACGAACAGCAGGACGTAGGTCGCCGCGACGAGGTAGCCGCCGAAGACGTCGGACGGGAAGTGCCAGCCGAGCGCGAGGATCGCGTAGGCCACCGCGACCGCGAACGCGCCGCCGAGCGCGGCGACCGTCGGGCGGGCGCGCGGCGGGACCGCGATCACGGCGCAGAGCGCCATCGTCATCGCGGCGGTCGAGTGGCCTGAGGGCCACGACGCGGCGGAGATCTGGGAGTGCCCCATCCACTCGTCGAAGCGCTGCGAGGCGAGCAGGTGCTTGAGCGACTCGGCGGTGAAGCCGGTCGCGAGGAAGACGAGCGGCAGGCCGAGCGCGACGCGCCAGCGCCCACGGGCGAGCGCGATCAGCGCGAGGATCAGCCCGCAGAGCGCGTACGGCGCCGGGTCGGCGAGGTGCGCGATGTGGTCCAGCGCGGGCGTCAGGCGCGGGCGGTTGAGCTCCAGGAAGCCGTTGAGCGTCCGGACGTCGCCGCTCCTGGTGATCGGGACGAGCTTGGCGAGCACGCCGGTGAGGGCGAGCAGGATCGCCCCGAGAAGGGCGAGCGTGAGGGGAGTCCGGGGCCGGCGGAAGGACATGCGTCCGGATCGAAGGTACCCGGGCAGGATCAACGCAGCCTGAAGCGACGCCCGGAGGCGTGCTGGTTGATCATGCCGGGCAGGATCGACGCAGCCTGAAGCGAAGCCCGGAGGCGTGCTGATGGATCATGGCGCCGGTGTCGTCCCCGCCCTCTACGAGGGGCCGTTGCGCGATCGCGACGGGCTGCTGGTGGGCCGGGTCGACGACGTCCTCTACGACGCGGAGACCAACCGTGCGGCCTGGGTCGTCGTCCGCCTCGGCGGCGATGCCGACGGCGCCCGCCGTGCCCTCGCCCCCGCGCGCGGCCTGCGGTTCGTGGCGGGCGGCGGCGGCTGCGCGCTGGCCTGCACCGCGGCCGATGTGCACGCCTGTCCCGCGGGGCTCGACGTGGCGACGGCCGCCCAGCACTACGGCGTCCGGCGCTTCCTGCGCGGCGACGCCGCGGCCTTCACGACCACGGGCCGCACCGTCGTCTCCGACGGCACGGCCCATGCGTCGTACGCGCTTGCGGGCTAGCGCAGCGGCTTGCTGAACAGCAGCGTCAGCGCCGACCAGTACCTGTCGATCGGGAGCGCCTGGTTGAACACGGCGACCTCGTCGATGTCGCCGGTGTAGAACAGGTCGCAGTCGCCGAGGTAGTCGCCGAGGCCGGTGTCACCGGTGATCGTCGGCGTCTGGGCGATGCCGACCGGGACGTCCCCGCCGCCGGCGACCAGCCTGCCGTCGACGAACAGCTTGGCGGTCGTGCCGTCGAACGTGCCGGCGACGAAGTGCCACCTGCCGTCCCAGACCTGCGCGGGAACGGCCTCGCCGGACATGTGGAACGTGTCCCTCGTGGCCGCGTCCAAGCTGTAGAACTTGAGGCCGCCGCCGGCGGCCGTGTAGAGGCCGTAGTCCGACGAGCGGCACTGGCTCGTCGCGCCCTTGCCGAGCACGTACTTGAACTGGCCCGGGGACTGCGACGCGCGCACCCACGCCGAGGCGGTGACCGTCGTCGTGTTGAGCGACGAGCCGTCCGGGATCCGGACGACGTCGTTGCCGTCGAAGCGCAGCCCGGAGCTGAACAGGAAGCCCCTGATCCAGGCCGGATCGTTGGCATCGACGCCCGGCGTGGTGCCGAGCATGCCGTTGTTGCCGTGGCCGGAGAGGTCGTGCACGACCTGGCCGGAACCCTCGTACATCGGCCACCAGCCGGCGACCGAGTCGAGCACACCTGCGTTGGCCGAAGCCGGCGCCGCGATCCCTGCGGCGAGCACGCCGACCGCTAGCGCACGCGCAGCGGCAGGCCGAATGGAACGACGTCGCATCCATGACATGTGACAAATCTCCTGGTTCCGGCTCGTTCTGGGAACTGGCCGGAAGTCTGGAGTTCAACGCTCGCTGACCTGGCGCGTTGGCCGTATCGCCCGTTAACGCACGAAACCCCGCTAGAGGCGCGGGGCTTCGAAGTACCGCCACGGGGATTCGAACCCCGGTTTCCGCCGTGAGAGGGCGGCGTCCTAGTCCCCTAGACGATGGCGGCAAGGGGACGATCAGAATAGCAACGCCCGGATCGTCCACGTCCAGACGTGTTCGGCCCGTTCCCCGATATGCTCGCTGCACGCTGGCGGATGTGGCGGAATTGGTAGACGCGCACGGTTCAGGTCCGTGTGGGAGAGATCCCGTGGAGGTTCGAGTCCTCTCATCCGCATGACGCAGAAGGCCCGCCTATGGCGGGCCTTCGTCGTTCCGGGTCTCCTTCGCTGCGCGCTACTTCGCGCGCAGGGCGGTGTAGGACAGGTCCCAGCCGTCGAAGTACATGGAGGCCACGCCCTCGACGTCGGGCGAGTGGATCAGCGTGGCGACGTCCCAGTCGATCGGGACGGCCGGTGCGAGGTCGACGAGCTGCCGGTCGATCGCGCCCCACGCGGTGCCGCGCGCGGCGCCGGAGGTGGCGGCGGCCGCGTCCATGGCCCTGTTGACCGCTGGATCGTCGAGCTGCGAGTAGTTGGTGTTGTTCGTCGGCGCGATCGCGTCGCCATGGAAGACGGGGCGCAGCATCGGCTCCGGGTCCGGGAAGTCCTTCAGCCACGCCAGCGACGACGCGCAGGCCAGGACCCTCTTGGCCGGCGTCGAGCACCATGTCGTGAACAGTGCGTCGGCTGCGACGAACTTCAGCCGCGTCCTGAAGCCGAGCCTGGCGAGCTGGTCCTGGGTGATCTCGGCGATCGTCTTGGACTGCGGGTCGTTGGCCCCTGCCAGCAGGAAGGTCTGCTTGCCGTGGTACTTCCCGTCGGCGTAGCCGGCCTTCCTCATGTACTCGGCCGCGAGCGCCGGATCGCCGCCCGGCGCCTTGAGGTAGTCAGCGCCCGGCCCCTTCAGCCCGCCGGCCTCCTCGAAGCCCGGGATCCCCGGGCCGAGGAAGTGCGTCGCGATCGGCCCGGCGCTCCTGCCGCCGCGCGCCAGCAGCACGGACTCGCGGTCGTAGACGGCCGACACGGCCTTGCGCACGTTGACGTCGTCGAACGGCTTGAGCGTCGTGTTCAGCGGCACGAATCGGTAGCCGCCGGTGTCGACCGTCTGCGACACGCGCCCCGCGGGCTCCGTGCTGATCCTCTTCAGGATCGTCGGGGGCGGCGGCTGGCCCAGCACCTTGCCCTTCCCGGCCAGCACCTGCAGCGAGGCGATCGTGGTGTCGGTCGCGTCGGTGCGGATGTCGACCGCGTCCAGGAACGCGGGCCGCGAGTCGGTCGCCTTCGACCAGTTGGGATTGCGGACCAGCTCGATGCGCTTGCCCGGCGCGTAGCCCGTCACCTTCCCGGACGCGTCGTTCTTGACCATGTACGGCCCGGTCGCGACGACGTGCTCGTTGTAGGTCGACGATGTCTTCTCGTCGAACGGCTTCGCGTACTCCTCCGGCACCGGCGCGCTGACCGGCAGCACGAGCGCGCCCACGAACGCCGGCGCGCTGTTGGGCTTGAGCTTGAAGACGACCGTGTACTTGTCCGGCGTCGTGACGCCCGAGACCGACTTGACGCCCTTGGTGGGCGTCGCCGGCGCGCCCTCCAGCTGCCGGAAGTACGACGAGTACGGCGCGGCCACGTTGGCGCTGAAGATCCGGTCGAACGCGTACTTGACGTCGGCCGACGTGACCTCGCGGTTGACCGGCGGCGAGAACTTCACGCCGTGGCGCAGGTGCACGGTGACCGTGCGCCCGTCGGCGGAGACCTGCGGCGCCGAGGCCGCCATGTCCGGCAGCCTCTTCGAGACGTCGTCCGGCGCGAACCGGTAGAGCGGGCGCTGCGTGGCCTGGGCGACGACGACGCCCATCTGGTAGTAGGTCCGCCCGGGATCCAGGTAATCGAGATCCGAAGAGGCCAACATGGTCAAGGTGCCACCGTGCTCGACGTTGCCCTGAGCTGAAGACTCCGTCTTCGCTGTGGAGTCCTTAGCATTCTTGGACTGTCCACCACAAGCGGACATGAAAACGGCGAGCGTGCCACACAGCACGCCCGCCGTCACAAACTGACGATTGGTTCGCACGCGGCGAACCCTACCGGTTCGCCTAGCGCTTACTGCGCGAAGGCCTCGCCGGCTTCGCCGCGCCCTTCGGTGCGGCCGTGTACGTGAGCATCAGCAGCCGCGCCCGCATGTCCTCAGCGCCTTCCTCGGCGATGCGGACCGCAGCCCTCGACTGCTCCTCCAGCGCCCAGTCGAGCACCTCCATGAGCTTCTCGTTGAGCTGCGCCCAGGCCTGCTCGTCGAGGAGCAGTGGCGAGTAGGAGTGATGTCGGTCGAGACGCGCGTCGAACGTGTCGGCCTCGATCGACTCGCGGATGTCGGCGAAAGCGCCGTCGAGGGCGATGGTCGTGACCGCCCTGCGCGCGCTCCCGGGCATCTGCGCCCACGAGCTGTCGTCCAGGACCGCGCGAGTCAGCGCGCGGTAGTGGTGCTCGATCGCGCCACGCCGCGGCGTGGTCTTCACGAGCTCGATGCACTCGAGCTCGCGCAGGATCCGGACGTGGTAGCTGACCAGCGGCAGCGACTCGCCGAACTCCTTGGCCATCTCGTTCGGGCTGGCGACGCCCTCGTTGAGGCGGGCCAGGATGCGAAGCCGGAGCGGGTGCGACAGCGCCTTGACGATGTTGCTGCTCAGCTCGTGCACATCGGCCTTCTTGGACTTCGACCGACGTCCGTCGGCCATGGTGCTCTTGCTCATCGGCGCTCCCGGCCGTCGTGCTGTGACAGGACCTTTTGCAGACGTCCGCGAGCCCGGTGCAGGCGCACCTTCGCCGTGCCCTCGGGGATCCCGAGTGCGCTGGCGACGGCAGGCTGCGTGAGGTCGTCGACGTACCGCAAGGCCAACAGCTTACGGTCATCGGGGGTCAGACTGCTAACGGCTCGACGCACGTCGACCTGGAGATCGAGCACTTCGAGGCGCTTCGACGCCCCCTGATCGGTCAGCTCGCCGTGGTCATCGAGCCCGATGAAGACGCCGTTCCTGGCCCGGTACCGCATCGCCTCGCGGCGCACGATCGTGCGCAGCCAGGCGCCCAGGTGGTCCGGCGCCTGAGTGGTCTGAAGGCTCTTCCACGCCCGGATCAGCGCCTCCTGGGCGATGTCCGCGGCGTCGGTCGGCGGCGCGATCCGGCGGGCCTCGCGGAGGCACAGCCGGTGCATCAGCTCCCAGTCCGGCATGCCGGCTGTCAGGGAATTTGAAATCGGATGAAACGCTTTTGAGCGCTTTGAGGGTCTGGACATGACATGACCCTGCTCGGCACCTGCGCTTCTGCGGGAAAAGAAACGTCCGCGGCTACGTATGACCCGCTCGCTCCGCATTACGACGCCTACCGGAAGGCCCCCGACTACCCGCGCTGGCTCGCCGGTCTGCTCGACCTCGCCGCCGAGCACGGGCTCAACGGCGGGCTCGCGCTCGACGTCGGATGCGGCACCGGGACCTCCACCGAGGCGCTGATCGCCGCCGGCTTCGAGGCGTCAGGGGTCGACCCCTCGCCGGCCATGCTCGACCGGGCGCGGGCCCGGCTCGGCGACGATGTCCAACTGGGCGTGTCGGCGCTCCCCGAACCGTTGCCAGTTGGCCCAGAAGTGGACCTCGTGACAGCGTTCAACGACGTTCTCAACTACGTCGAGCCCGAATCGCTCGGCGCGGCGGTGACCAGTTTGGCCGGCCGGATGCGCTCAGGCGGGCTCCTGCTCTTCGACGCCAACACGCCGCTGCTCTACACGACCTACTGCGTGGCCCCAGCCGTCTCGGAGACCGAGGACGTCTTCTTCGTCTTCCAGCCGCTGACCGACCCGGGCGAGCCGACGCAGCGGTCCGACCTCCACGCCTTCGTGCGAGACCCGCACGACCCGACGGTCTGGGAGCGCACGGTCAGCCACCACGTCCAGCACCTTCACACCCACGACGCGATGGTCGCCGCGCTCGAAGACGCCGGCCTCGAGCTCATCGACGTCCGCGGCGCGTTCAACGAGGGCCCGCTCGGCGGCGCCCCCGACGAGACGCAGCACATCAAGCGCGTCTACCTCGCACGACTTCCATGACCCCGATGCATGCAGAAAGGAGGAACGTTCATGATCAAGATCACGCCGATCGAGGAGCCGACGATGCCCGTCGCGGGCTACGTCAAGCAGGGCTAGGCGCTCGTTCGCCGATCCTGACCGCCCCCCGTTACGGCCAGGACCGGGAACGCCCGCGGCTGAAGCAGACGATCGAGCTGCTGCCAGACCGCGATCGCGTCGTGCTCATGCGCGGCGGTCACCCTGATGGTGACGTCGCGCTCGAGGGCGACCCCACCGTGCTCGTCGAGCTGCTCACGCAGCTCGACGGCACGCGGGGTCGCGCAGAGATCCTGGCGGCGCTGCGCGCGGGTTCCGCCCCGTCGCTCAGCGCCGCCGATCTCGACGAGGCGCTGGCGGCGATGACCGCCGGCGGCCTCATCGATGACGCCGCACAGGACGAGGTCCACCTCGACGCCGGCAGCCTGGAGCGGTACGACCGCCAGCTGCGCTTCTTCGGCGACCTCACCAAGCCGGGCGAGTCCCGTGCGGCCGCTCACCGGAAGCTCGAGGAGGCGACGGTGCTCTGCCTCGGCATGGGCGGCCTCGGCGGCCTGACCGCCACGATGCTCACGGCGTGCGGCATCGGCAAGATCGTCGGCGTCGACCACGACGCCGTCGAGATCCACAACCTCGCCCGCCAGATCCTCTACAACCAGGACGACGTCGGCCGCCTCAAGGTCGACGCGGCCCACGAGCGGCTCGGTCGCCTCAACGAGCGCACGGAGTTCGTCGGCATCCCGCGCCGGATGAAGTCGGCGCAGGACATCCGCGAGGTCGTGGCCGACGTCAGGCCGGACTTCCTGATCGGCGCGATCGACTGGCCGGCGGGGCACACCTCCGACTGGATCGGCCAGGCCTGCTTCGCGGAGGGCGTCCCGTACATGACGATGGGCGTGTTCCCGCCGGTGGTGCGCGTCGGGCCGACGTACATCCCCGGGACGACCGGCTGCCCGGAATGCCAGAACGCGGCCTACCGGCGCAAGTACCCCTACTTCGACCGCGGGATCGCGGCGACCCCGGAGAACTCACCGGCGGCGACGTTCGCGCCGTCCTGCGGGATCATCGGCTCGTTGGCCGCCAACGAGGTGATCGCCCACGTCACCGGCCTCTACCCCCGCACCTGCGAGGCGCGGGCCTTCATGATCGACCTGACGACGCTCGCCGTCACGCGCGAGGACGTCCCGCTGGAGCCCGGCTGTCCGGTGTGCGGCGGCGTCGCGGCCGCCGCCTAGGCCATCCGTCCGGAACGCCTGGGCACGGCGGCCCGGCGCGCCGACCACCTCTGGGGACATGGACGTCCGGCTCTCAGAGGTGCTTGCGGCGCTCTCGCACGCGCTCGACATCACCGAGGGGCAGCCGCGTGGGCATGCCGAGCGGACGTGCCTGATCGCGATGCGCGTCGCGCAGCAGATCGGCCTCGACGCTCAGACTCGCTCATCGCTCTTCCACGCTGCGCTCCTGAAGGACGCGGGCTGCTCCTCGAACGCCGCCAAGGTCGCGCACCTCTACGGCGCCGACGACGCGGACGTCAAGCGCGACCGCAAGGTCACCGACCACCTGCAGCCGGGCCAGTCGATCCGCCACCTCGTCCGCGCCACGGCCCCCGGCGAGGGGCCGATCGCCAAGGCGAAGGGCCTCAGGCGCCTCGTCCAGCACGGGTCCAGCGGGTCGCGGGCCCTCACCGAGCTGCGCTGCGAGCGCGGCGCGATGGTCGCACGCCACGTCGGCCTCTCCGTCGACGCCGAGCAGGCGATCCGCGACCTCGACGAGCACTGGGACGGCCGTGGCTACCCGCACGCGCTGGAGGGCGAGGCCATCAGCCTCTGCGGCCGGATCCTCTGCCTCGCCCAGACCGTCGAGGTCTTCTGGCAGGACGGCGGCGGCGCGGCCGCGGCGTGCGGCGTCGCGCGCGAGCGCCGCGGCACCTGGTTCGACCCGGCGCTCGTCGACGCGCTCACCGCGGCCGAGTCCGACCTCGCCTTCTGGGCCACGCTCGACCAGCCGCGCGTCGCGACGCTGGAGCCCTCCGACCGCCTGCTGCACACCGACGGCGCCGGTCTGGACCGGATCGCGTTCGCCTTCGCCGGGATCGTCGACGCCAAGACGCCCTACACCGCCCGCCACTCCGAGGGCGTCGCGGAGATCGCGGTGCGCCTCGCCGCCGCGCTCGGCTTCGACGCCGCCGACCAGCGCGAGCTGCGCCGCGCCGGGCTCCTGCACGACATCGGCAAGCTCGGCGTCTCCAACCGGATCCTCGACAAGCCCGGCAAGCTCGACGCCGACGAGTGGGCCGCGGTCCGCCGCCACCCCACCTGGACGCTGGAGATCCTCCAGCGCATCCCCGCCTTCGCGGGCCTCGCCGAGGTCGCCGCCAACCACCACGAGAAGCTCGACGGCTCCGGCTACGGCCGCGGCCTGACCGCGCGCGACCTGACGATCGAAGCCCGGATCCTCGCCGTCGCCGACATCGCCGAGGCGCTCACCGCCGACCGCCCGTACCGCGCGCCGCTGCCGCTGGAGCGCGTCCTGGACATCATCGAAGGCGACGCGCCGCACGCCCTCGACGCCGGCGTCGTCGCCCGCCTGCCCGCCGTCCTGGACGGATGGCTGAGCGAGACGGTGACCGCGAGCGCGCCACCGTTGGCCGCTTAACGCCCGTTCTCCCCCGATCGAGTGATGGGACCGGCGGCGCGGAGCGCCGATCATCGGTGAGTGGAGATCAGGCTGTCCGATGTCGTTGGGGCGCTGTCGCACGCCCTGGACATCACGGGCGGCCAGCCGCGCGGGCACGCCGAACGCACGTGCCTGATCGCGATGGAGATCGCAGCGCGCGCCGGACTGGACGCCGACGCGCGCTCCACCCTCTTCTACGCCGCCCTGCTCAAGGACGCCGGCTGCTCCTCGACCGCCGCGCGCGTCGCCCACCTCTACGACGGCGACGACACGATCGCGAAGTCCCACCGCCGTCGCGTCGACTTCGCCGACACGCCCGACGCGCTCGCCCACCTCGTCCGGACCGTCGCCCTCGGCCGCTCGCCGTGGCGGCGCGCCCGCGCGATCGCCCGGATCCTGAGCGTCGGCCGCGAGGGCTCGCGCGGGATCGTCGAGCTGCGCTGCGACCGCGGCGCCGCCGTCGCCCGTGCCGTCGGGCTGGAGGAGGACGCGGCGGTCGCGATCCTCCACATCGACGAGCGCTGGGACGGGCGCGGCGCGCCCACCGGCCTCGCCGGTGAGGACATCTCCGTGCTTGCGCGCGTGCTGGCGCTGGCGCAGTGCGCCGCGGTCTTCTGGGCCGACGGCGGCGGCGCGAGCGCCGCCTGCGCGATCGCCCGCCAGCGCCGCGGCACGTGGTTCGACCCGGCGCTCGTCGATGTCCTGACGAGCTTCGAGGACGAGCGCGCGTTCTGGGGCACGCTGATCGAGCCCTACGTCGGCGCCGTCGAGCCCGAGCACCACGTCGTCCTGGCCGACGACGAGCGGATCGACCGCGTCGCCAGGGGCTTCGCGACCGTGATCGACGCCAAGTCGCCGTTCACCGCGCGCCACAGCGACGGCGTCGCGAGCATCGCCGCGGGCCTGGCCAGGACGATGGGTCTCGGCGCGGACGACGCGCGCGCCCTGCACCGCGCGGGCCTGCTGCACGACGTCGGCAAGCTCGGCGTGTCGTCGGCGATCCTCGACAAGCCCGGCAAGCTCACGAACGCCGAGTGGTCGGCGATGCGACGCCATCCGGAGTGGTCGCTGCAGATCCTCCAGCGGATCCCCGCGTTCCTGGAGCTCGCGCACATCGCCGCCGCCCACCACGAACGCCTGGACGGCTCCGGCTACTACCGCGGCCTGCGCGGCGAGCACCTCGACCGTCCCGCGCGGATCCTCGCGGTCGCCGACGTCGCCGAGGCGCTGTCCTCCGACCGCCCCTACCGCGAGGCGCTGGGCCCGGACGAGGTCCTGGGCATCATGCGCCGCGACGCGGGCACCGCGCTGGACGCCGAGGCGTTCGCCGCGCTCGAGGAGCTGCTGCCGGCCTGGAGCGCGGCCCAGCAGCAGCAGGCCGCGCCGCCGAGCACGGCGATCGCGGCGTAGCTACCGCGCCCAGCTCGGCAGCACGTCCCACGCGTCGATGCGCAGGTGCTTGAGCACCGCCAGGACGCGCAGCGTCGGGCCGAGCGGCTCGGTCGAGACCAGGTCGCCGCAGCGCAGCGCGCTGGCCGGGTCGAGCTTGCCGATGAACCAGCGGTAGGCGTCCTCGGCGCTGCAGGACAGCTCGATCCCGGGCTCCGCGGCGCGGGCCGCGTCGTCGCCGAGCAGGCGCGCGCCGCCGCCGGTGAGGTCGAGCCCGACCAGCGCGTCCGGCCCGCTCAGAGCAAAGCGTACAACTTGGTCGACGCCGCCCAGCCGCGCGCGCAGCTCCGGGTCGCCGGCCAGCGCGTCCCGGAGCCGGCCGCCCAGCTCCAGCCGGACCGCCTCGGCGTCGGCGAAGCGCGGCACCTCGCGCTCGGCGCGCAGGTGCGCGAGCACGTCGGCGGCGTTGCGCACCGGCGGCAGCGCGCGCAGGCGCTCCAGGCGGACGTCGGCGAACGCGTCGCCGCGGGCCGCGTCGCGCTCCAGGACCGCGGCGTAGTGGCGGTCGGCGACGGCGCCCCAGGTCACGGCTGACGCCTCGGCGTCCCAGGCGCGCGGCGCGAGCCGCAGCAGCCAGCCGGCGCCCTCGGGGTCGCGCGCGAGCAGGCCCGGATCGGCCGCCAGCCGCGGGTTGACGGCCAGGACCGAGCCGCCGACCGGCGCCCAGACGCCGAACGTCCCGGACGGCGAGCGCAGCGTCGCGACGAGGTCGCCGGCCTCCAGCGACGCGCCCGGCTGCGGGAGCGTCAGCGCCGGCTCGGCGACCAGGCCGCCCGCGAGCGCGCGCGTGACGCCGACGACGACCGCGCCCAGCGCGGTCTCGACCCACAGGTGCGCGTCGAGCGCGATGCCGCGGGCGGCGGTCCCGAACGCGGCCGGGTCGACCGCGGGGATCCGCGTGGCGATCGGCGCGCCGGCCGGTTGGCCCCGGCGCCGCGGCCACGCGGGCGCGGGCGCCACGAAGTCGTCGGGCAGCGCCGCGCCGTGGCGCAGCGCCTCGTCGCTCAGGCGATCCGCCGCGACCAGCGGGACGCCGTAGCGCTCCGCGGCGCGCGCGAGCGCCTCGCGTTGCTCGTAGCCCGCGCGGTCCGGCAGCGCGAGCGCGGTCACGCACGCGTGCTCGGCACGGAAGCCGGTCCGGTGCACCTCCAGCTCACCCCACGCCGCGATCGCGCCCACGGCCTGGTCGGCGCGGAAGTCCAGCCGCCGGTCCGCCGGATCGGTCAGCGCGTAGAGCCCGCACATGCAGTCGCCGACCGGCGGCGCATGGCGGACATCGCGCGCGCAGACCGCCGTGTTGACGCCCGGCTGCCACGGCAGCGCGGTGAACGTCCACGGCCTCAGCTGCCCATCGTCCTCGATGTGCCACGCGCGGTAGCCGACGACGGCCTCGACGAGGTCAGGCGCCTCGTCGTTCACGCGGGGACCGGCTCGCGGTCCGGTGCCGCGGGCGCGTCGCGGTCCGGCTCACGCTCCGCCGGTGCGGCCTCGCGCGCAGGCTCCTCGCGGCGGGCCGGCGCGGGCAGGCGCAACGGCTCGACGCGGATGCGTCGCGAGGGACCGGGCAGATCGAGGCAGACCGTCACGGCGCCGGAGGGTACGTCCCGGACCAGATGGCATCGATCCGCATCGGCTGCTCCGGCTGGAACTACCGCTCCTGGGCCGGCGACTTCTACCCACCGAGGTGCCCGCAGCGGCTCTGGCTGGAGCACTACGCGACGGCGTTCGACACGGTCGAGATCAACACCACCTTCTACCGCCTGCCCAGGCGCGACGCGGTCGCGCGGTGGGTCGAGCAGACGCCCGACGGGTTCCTGTTCACGGTCAAGGCCTCGCGCTACCTGACCCACATGAAGCGCCTGACCGACATGGGCCCGGGCGTCGACAAGCTCTGGGAGCGCCTGGAGCCGCTGACCGAGTCCACGAAGGGCGGCCCGATCCTGTGGCAGCTGCCGCCGAACTTCAGGCGCGACGACGAGCGCCTGAGCGCCGCGCTGGACCAGCTCCCGCCCGGCCAGCACCACGCGTTCGAGTTCCGACACCCGTCCTGGTTCGAGGCCGGCGCGCCCACGCTGGAGCTCCTACGGCAGCACGGCGTCGCGCTCGTCATCGGCGACCGCCCCGAGGTCCACGCGTTCCAGCCGCTCGACGCGATCACCGCCGACTTCACGCTCGTGCGCTTCCACCACGGCAGCCGCGGGCGCCGCGGCAACTACTCGGAGACCGAGATCGCCGAGTGGGCCGAGCGGATCGGATCGTGGCGGCGCGCCGGAACCAGCGTCTTCGCGTACTTCAACAACGACTGGGAGGGCTTCGCGCCCCGCAACGCCGCCCGCCTGCAGCAGCTTGTGCAGGCCATGTAGACGTTTGATCCGCGGCCGATGAGGAACAACACACGCCAGGCTCCGAGCCCTGTCCCCGCCCGTGCCCCAGCAGCTGACCGTCGACATCGCCCGCGATCGCACCGCACCCGCCGCCGCCCGGCGCGCCGTGGAGCGCTTCGACAGCCTCGCGGCCGACGTGGTCCCGGACGTCAAGCTGCTCGTCTCCGAGCTGATCACCAACGCGGTCAAGTACGGCAGCGACGGCGAGGTCACGCTGATCCTGACCTCCGAGGCGCCGGACCACGTCCACGTCGAGGTCGTCGACCAGGGCTCCGGCTTCGTCCCCGTCGCCCGCGCCCGGCCGAAGACCGAGCCCGGCGGCTGGGGCCTGCACATGGTCGAGTCGCTGACCCAGCGCTGGGGCGTCCGCGAGGGCAGCACCCACGTGTGGTTCGAGATCGACCGCCGCAGCGCCTAGTTCCTCCAAGAACCTCAAGCACCCCCGTGTGACACCGATCACACGGGAGACATGGGCCGCCAGGTCGATCGCCTCGCCGCGCATCTCCGCTCGTCGCCGGACGCGGAGCGGCCGCTGGCGGGCCAGATCGGCGGCGGGCTGTGGCTGATCGCCGCCGTCGCGACGTTCGTGCTCCCGTTCTTCCCGCAGGTCGACACGCCGCTGTGGCCGTGGCCGGCGCTGTGGACGCTCGGCGCGGTCGCGTGGGGCCTCTGCGCGATCTTCGTCATCGACTGGCGCCGCGCGCCCGGCTGGGTCCTGCCCGCCGCCGCCGCGGCCGCGGTCGTCGTGATCGCCGCGATCACGCTCGTGACCGGCGGGACCGACTCGCCCGCGCGGCTCTACATCTTCTTCGCGCTCGTCTACGCCGGCTGCTTCATCCAGCCGCGCCCCGCGCTCGCGCTGATCGTCGCCTGCGCGGCGTCCTGGGCGCTGCCCGTCGTCGGCGACCGCGGCGTCCCCGCCGCGCTCGGCGAGCTGGCGATGGCGCTCCCGATCTTCGTCGTCGTCGGCGGCCTGCTGATGCTCGGCCGCGAGCTGCTCGTCCGGATGTACGACGACGCCGCCAAGCTCTCGGAGGAGCACCACGCGCTGCGCTCGATCGCGACCGCGGTCGCCTCCGGCGCCGCGACCGACGTCGTCTGCTCGCTCGCCGCCGAGCAGGCCGCCAAGCTGCTCGGCGCCCAGGGCGGCGGGATCCTGCGCTTCGACCCCGACGACATGCTCACCGCGGTCGGCACCTGGCAGGACGGCGACGGCCCGCGCGTCGCGCCCGGCGCGCGCTTCCCGATCCAGGCCGGGACGCCGACCGCCAAGATCCGCAGCGAGGGCCGCTCGGTCCGGATCGACGCCGACACGCGCGCCTCGCACGAGGCGCCGACGCTGCGCGAGACCGGCTTCGTCTCGCTCGCGGGCACGCCGATCCACGTGCGCGGCAGGCTCTGGGGCGCGGTCGTCGTCACGGGCCGCAGGATCGCCGCGTTCCCCGACGACACCGAGCACCACCTCGCCGAGTTCGCCGAGCTGATCGGGATGGCGGTCG
Source organism: Conexibacter woesei Iso977N (assembly GCF_000424625.1). Lineage (GTDB taxonomy): Bacteria > Actinomycetota > Thermoleophilia > Solirubrobacterales > Solirubrobacteraceae > Baekduia > Baekduia woesei_A. The sequence goes on along the minus strand of NZ_AUKG01000002.1, from coordinate 1,032,157 downwards.
CCAACACCGAGGAGGTCGCGCGCCTCGAGGCCGACGCGACCACCGACCCGCTGACCGGCCTCGCCAACCACCGCGCGTTCCAGGAACGCCTGCGCGCGGAGCTGGCGCGCGCGGCCCGCCACGCCGGCGGCGTCGCGGTGGCGCTCGTCGACGTCGACAACTTCAAGGCCGTCAACGACGCGGGCGGCCACGCGATCGGCGACGAGGTCCTGCGCACGGTCGCCGCGACGCTGCGCGAGCACCTCCGGGCCGAGGACGTCCTGGCCCGCGTCGGCGGCGACGAGTTCGCCGTCCTGCTCCCGCAGTCCAGCGCCGAGACCGCCCAGCAGGCGCTGGAGCGCGCGCGCCGCGCGGTCGAGCGCACCGATCACGCGGGCGGGGCGCGGGTGACGATCTCGGTCGGCGTCTGCGACATCGTCCACGCCGACGACGCCGAGCGGATCACGCGCTTCGCCGACGGCGCGCTGTACTGGTCCAAGGAGCACGGGCGCAACCGCGTCTCGGTCTACGACCCCGCGACGATCCAGGAGCTGAGCGCGGTCGAGCGGATCGGCGTGCTGCAGCGCTCGCAGGCGCTGGCGGGGATCCGCGCGCTGGCGCGGGCGATCGACGCGCGCGATCCCTCGACGCACGAGCACTCCGAGCGCGTCGCGACGCTCGCCGCGCGGCTGGCGGAGGCGCGCGGCTGGAGCACCGACCGCGTGGCGCTGCTGCACGAGGCGGCGCTCGTCCATGACGTCGGGAAGATCGGGATCCCGGACGCGATCCTGCTGAAGCCGTCGCGGCTGACCGACGAGGAGTACGCGGTCATCAAGACGCACGCCGAGCTGAGCGCGCGGATGGTGGAGGAGATCCTGTCGCCCGAGCAGGTCGAGTGGATCCTCGGCCACCACGAGCGGCCGGACGGGCGCGGCTACCCGCGCGGGCTGGTGGCTTCGGAGCTGAGCGAGGGCGCGGCGCTGCTCGCCGCGGCCGACGCGTTCGACGTGATGGTCTCGGCGCGGCCGTACTCCGCCGAGCGCTCGGCCGACGACGCGCTGGCGGAGTGCCGGGAGCTCGTCGGCGCGCAGTTCACCCCTGAGGCGGTGGCGGCGCTGGAGGCCGTCAACGCCTACATGATCACGGCCTGACGCACGGCGGCGCCGGCGGCGAGGCGGTCGAAGCCCTCGTTGATGTCGTCGAGGGCGATGCGGTGCGTGAGCAGCTCGTCGACCGGCAGCTCGCCGTTCTTGTAGGCCTGCACGAAGTGCGGGATGTCGCGCTTGGGGACGCACGAGCCGAGGTAGCTGCCCTTCAGCGTGCGCTCCTCGGTGACGAGGCTGACGGCCTGGATGTCGAGGCGCTGCTCGGGGTGCGGGAGGCCGACGGTGACGGTCGTGCCGCCGCGGCGGGTCGCCTCGTAGGCCTGGGCCAGGACGCGGGCGTTGCCGACGGTCTCGATGACCTTTTCGCCCCCGCCGCCGGTCGCCTCGCGGATCGCCTCGACCGCGCTGTCGTTCGCGTGGATCGGGGTGGCGCCGAGGCGCGCGGCGTGGTCGAGCTTGTCCTGGACGACGTCGACCGCGATGACCTCGGAGGCGCCCGCCATCCTGGCGCCGAGCAGCGCGGCGAGGCCGACGCCGCCGAGGCCGAAGACGACCACGCGGTCGTCCGGTTGCACCTGCGCGGAGTTGACCGCGGCGCCGACGCCGGTCAGGACCGCGCAGCCGAACAGCGCGGCGATCTCGTAGGGCAGGTCGGCGTCGACCTTGACCGCGGACGCCGCGGAGACCACGACGTGGTCGGCGAAGGCGGAGACGCCCAGGTGATGGTGGAACGGCGCGTCCCAGCGGCGGCCGCCGCCGAGCAGCGTGCCGGCCGCGTTGGCGGCAGCGCCTGGCTCGCAGAGCGCGGCGCGCCCGGCGCGGCAGGGGCCGCAGTCGCCGCAGGTGGGGACGAAGCTCAGGACGACGTGGTCGCCGGTGGCGAAGCCGGGCGTGTCGCCGCCGCTCGCGACGACCTCGCCGGCCGCCTCGTGGCCGAGGACCATCGGCATCACGCGCGGGCGCGAGCCGTCGATCACCGAGAGGTCGGAGTGACACAGGCCGGCGGCGCCGACCTTGACGAGCAGCTCGCCCGGTCCGGGCGGCGCCAGCTCGAGCTCGACGATCTCCAGCGGCGCCGAGTCGGCGTACGGCTTCGGCCGCCCCATCTCGCGCAGCACCGCGCCCCGGACCTTCATGTGGTGAACCGTAGCGAGCGTTCTACGCGAGTCATACGGCGATCGCCTCCAGCGCGCCGCGGATCGGATCGGGGATCGGGACCGGGCGGCGCGACGCGCGGTCCACGAAGACGTGCACGAACCAGCCGGTGGCGGCGGGCGTCTGGTCCGCGCCGTAGAGGCCGATCTCGTACTTGACGGAGGACTTGCCCAGGTGGCCGACGCGCAGGCCCGCGCTGACCGCTTCCGGGAACACGAGCGCGGCGGTGAACTTGCACTGCGACTCGGCGCAGAGGCCGATCGCGTCGCCGTTGAGGATGTCCAGGCCGCCCGTGTTGATGAGGTACTCGTTGATGATGGTGTCGAAGAACGCGTAGTACTGGACGTTGTTGACGTGGCCGTAGACGTCGTTGTCGTACCAGCGCGTCGGGATCGTCAGCGTGTGCTTGTAGTCGTTCAGGCTCATGCGTCGTTGTTGTGCTGGTCCATCAGGCGGCGGACGGCCGCGTCGTCGACGTGCGCCGGCGTGGTCGTCGAGATGAAGTCGTCGAGGAGGGCGACGAAGCGCTCGGGGTCGTCGTTGAACGGGAAGTGCCCGGCGCCCTCGAAGACCTCGAAGCGGCTGCCGGGCATCTGCTCGTGGGCGCCGCGGCCGTGGGCGAGCGGGATGATCCGGTCCCTGCTGCCCCAGACCAGGAGCGTCGGGATCGACGACGCGAGGTAGAGCCGGTCGCGGGCGTCGACGCGCTGGCCGGCCGGGTCGATCACCGCGCGCGCGGTGTGCAGGAACGCGCGCCGCGCGCTGGCGTCACCGAGCGACTCGAAGCCCTCGACGAGGCCGCGGACATCCGCGTTGGCCTTCAACCCCAACTTGCCCAGGACCCCGCCCGCGAGCGCGCCCGCACCCCGGACCGGCGACGAGAACAGCAGCGGCAGCACGTAGTCGCTGCCCGGCAGGGTCGCGGCGCGCAGCGCCAGCGCGACCTCACCGCCGAGCCCGCCCGAGTCCACGAGGATCAGCCGGTTCAGCCGTTCCGGGAACTGGTAGGCGAACTGCATCGCAACACCACCGCCCAGCGAGTGCCCGACGACGGTCGCCTTCGGGATGTCGAGCGCCACCATCAGGTCCCGCAGGCCCGACGCGTAAGCGCCGAGCGAGTAGTCCCCCCGCGGCTTGGCCGACGTGCCATGCCCCAGCAGATCCGGCGCGATCACCTCATACGACCCACCCAACCCCGGCATGACATCCCGCCACGTCCTGCTGCTCGACGTGATCCCATGCACCAGCAGGACAACCTCCCCCTCACCGACCCTCCGGTAAGTCACAGGATGTCCATGCAGCACGATCTCACTCCTACCGACGGCCGCCACGCCTGCAACATATCGATGTTGCGTTGCGTCAGCGGCGGCGCCCTACGTCAGGTGCCAGCGGCCGTTGGCGTCGCGCCTGGTGCAGTGGAGGCCGTACTTGGCGTAGTCCTTCATGGCGCGGGCGTTGTGCCTGCAGAACTGGCCGCGGGCGATGCACTTGGATTCGCCGGCGATGCGGGCCTGGGTGCAGGCGATGTGGGCGATGGGTGACGGCGGTGTGGGTGTCGCGGTTGCGGCTGCCGTCGGCAGGGCGAGGGCCGAGGCTGCTGCAGCGATCAGGAGGAGTCGACGCATGGCGCGGCACCGTACCGCCTGCATTGCCACAGCGCTCTGAGACCTGGACCATCGGTGGGGCGAATGTCGGACCCCGTGACCCTCCGTGCGCGCGCGTGTACCCCTAGGGCGCGGGGAAGGCGGTCGTCTGCCCCGGGTAGACGATCCTGCCCTGCGGCGAGTCGAGCGACACCGCGTAGGTGCCGGCCGGCGCTGAGGCGGGTGCGGTCAAGGTGTAGGTGCTGCCGTCGGGGCTGACCGCGGCGGTGCTCACGGGATCCTCGGTGTAGCGGTCGAAGCAGCCGCTGGGCACGCCGGTCTGGGCGGGCGACAGGAGCGAGCCGGACAGGCCGACGGTGCTGTTGCAGATGCGCTCGAGCTTGCGGTCCAGGCGGACCTTGCGGCCGGGCTGCGCGGGCGTGATCGACCCGGTGACCTGGAGGCGGCCGTCGGCCAACCGCGTCGCGCTCGCGGTCATGTGGACGAAGGAACGGACGAGGATCGTGCGGTCGTTGGGGATCGGGACCGTGCCGCCGCTGGTGTCGGCGACCGCGCTGATGAGCCGCGCCGCAGCGACCGGGGCGGGGATCCGCAGCGCCACGACGCCGCCGGCGTCGGTGGTCCCGCTGACGCCGCTGTCCGTCGGCGTCGTGGACGACGTCACGTCCTCCTCGACCGCGTCCAGCAGCCGCACGCGCACGCCGGGGACCGGCACCGGCGTGCCGACCTGCGCGGTCCGGGTGACCGCCTGGCGGGTGAGCGTCGCGACCGCGCTCGGGTCGCTGTCGACGTACACCGGCTGCGGCGAGACGTCGAGCGTGAGCTGCGGGATCAACAGCCGCGACCCCGTCGCGGCCCACGGGTCGCCGCCCGCCACCACGACGCACGGGCAACCGCCCGCGCTCTCATAGGCGTTGATCTGGTTGTAGTACGTGATCCCGCGGTCGCGCGCGAAGCCGCCCTCGAGCCTGACGAACGCGCGCGCCTCGCTGCTCGCGCCCCTCCCGCTCAAGCTGTAGCGGTTGAACACGTTCGCCTGCCGGATCCCGCCGCGCGCCGTGAACAGGTGGGCGCCATCGAGCGCGACCGACCCGATGTAGTTGCTCTCCTCCCCCTGCGCCTCGCGCTGCAGCGTCCGCGACGGGCCGCCGCTCCACCGGATCACGCGCGCCTCGGTCGCGCCGCTGCCAGACGTCACCGGCGGCGAAGCCAGCACCGCCACGTACCCCGACGCCACGTCGAGCTGCGTGATCTTCGCGCAGTGCCCGCGGTCCAGCCGCCGGGCCGACGCGCTCGGCAGCGTCCGGACGTACGGCACGTCGCACCTGCCGGACCGCAAGGTGTAGGCCAACCGCGACCCGTCGACCGCCACCGCCGGCGACCCGCCACCGCCGTACGGGATGTGCGCGACCACGCGCGCCAGCCCGGTCCGCGACCCGCGCAGGAGCGCCGAGCGCACCGCGCAGTGGTGGGTCCGCGTCGAGCACGACTCCGCCCACGCCACCTGCGCGCCGCCGCCACCGCGGCGCGTCCCGACGTCGAACGGCGCCGACGACGGCGGCCTCAGCGCCGTGACCTGCGGCCCGCCGTTCCCGGCGCGCGCCAGCAGCAGCCCGTCGTCGCGCCGCCACGCCGCCCACCCCGCGTCCGCGGAGATCCCGGTGCCCTTGGCGACCGTCCCGACCGCGACGTCAGCGCGCGCCGCGCCCGCCGGAGCCACGACACCGACAAGCACCAACACCAGCGAGAAGAACCTGCGCGCAGAGCGGACCATGTCCCCTCAACTGCCCGCGCGGCCCCAAGGTCACGTCAGGCTGTCCGCATGCGGCCCGTGGACCCGGACGCCATCGCGCCCCGCGTCCTTCGCCGCGTACATCGCGCGGTCGGCGTCGATCATCAGCCCCTCGGCGCTCAGCTCGCCGGAGGCGCCGGACTCCACGACCGCCACGCCCACCGACGCCGTCACGCCCGCGTCCAGCCCCCGGACCACGTCGACCAGCGCCCGCCCCACCAGCTCGGCGGCCTCGCAGCACTCCATCGGCAGCAGCACCGCGAACTCGTCGCCGCCCAGCCGGGCGAGCACGTCGGTCTCCCGCAGCCGGTCGCCCAAGGCGCCCGCCACCCGCACCAGCAGCGCGTCGCCCGCGTGATGGCCCAGCGTGTCGTTGACGTCCTTGAACCCGTCGAGGTCCAGCAGCAGCAGCGCGCCCGCCGCGCCGTAGCGCCGCACCCGCGCCACGTGCGCCTCCAAGGACTCCTCGAACGCACGCCGGTTCAGCAGCCCGGTCAGCGTGTCGTGGTCGGCGAGGTGGCGCAGCCGCGCCTCGTACTCCCGCCGCTCGGTCACGTCCTGCATCTGCCCGAGCACGTGCAGCGGCGTGCCCGCCGCGTCCCGGACCAGCGTCGCCTGCGCGAGCACCCACGCCTCGTGGCCGTCAGGACCGACGAGCCGGTGCTCGGTCCGGACGTCGCCGTCGCCGACCGCCGCCAGCGTCGCGACGACCAGCGCCCGGTCGTCCTCGTGCACGATCTCCAGCGGCCCGAACGCCAGCAGCTCGTCGGCGCCGAAGCCCGACAGCTCGCACAGCGCGTCGTTGACGCGCAGGAAGCGCCCGTCCAGCGTCGCCAGGAACATCCCGAACGGCGCGCGGTCGAACGCGACCTCGAAGCGCCGCTCGGCGGCGCGCTGCTCGGTGACGTCCCGCGCGACGACCAGCGCCCCCGCGATCTGCCCCTGCAGCCCGAGGTGCGGCGCGACCGTCAGCTCCAGCTCGCGCGCGGCCCCGTCCGGACCGCCGCCCGCGGCGGTCACGTTCAGCGTCGACTCCTCGCCGCCCAACGCCATCGACAACGCGGCGTCCAGGACGCCGTACGCCTCGGCCGGCAGCGTGCCGCCCTCGATCAGCCGGCACGACAGCTCGTTGTCATACACCGCTACAACAACTCGCGGGAGGTTCCCGAGCACCAGCCGCAGCTGCTCCTCGCCCTCGCGCAGCGCGTCCTGGGCCTCGCGCAGGTCGGTCACGTCCTGCGAGATGCCCTCGATCCGGATCAGCCTGCCGTCGGCGCCGAGCACCGGCCGGACGCGCGAGTGCAGCACCCGCCGCGCCCCGTCGGTCCGGCGCAGGATCGCCATCTCGAAGTCCGCCGCCTCGCCGTCGCGCGCGGCGCGCGTGATGCCCACCACCGTCGCGCGGTCCTCCGGAGCGACCAGCGTCTCCAACCACTCGCCGAACCCCAGCAGCGGCTGCGACGGGTCCAGCCCGTACAGCCGGCACAGCTCGGGCGACCACACCAGCTCGTCGGTCGCCGCCTCCCAGCGCCAGGACCCGGTCTTGGCCAGCGCCTGCGCGCGCTGCAGCTCGACCGCGGCGGCCAGCTGCTCGGTGATGTCGAAGGTGACGGCCATCGCCTCGCCGCCGACCGGCCGGAACTGCGTCCGGAACGTCCGGCCGCCGCCGCCGACGTGCTCGTGGTCGCGGTCCTCGCCGGCCAGCGCGGCGCGGTAGTGGTCGAGCACGACGCCCTGCCCCGCGCTCTCCAGCAGCGCGGCGGCGTCGCGGCCGACGAGCTCGCCGGCCTCCCACCCCGCGCGCGACAGCGCCTCGCCGGCGGCGACGACAAACTGCAGCTCCTCGTCGACGACCAGCACCGCGGCGTCGGGCAGCGCGGCGATCAGGTTGCGGTTGCGCTCCTCGGAGCGGCGCAGGCGCATGCGGTCCTCGCGCCGGCGCAGCGCGTAGCGCACGGCGCGGGCCAGCATCGGCCCGTCGATCTCGTGCTTGACCAGGAAGTCGGTGACGCCCGCGCGCTCGGCCTCTTCATCCAGGGCCGGGTCGGACATGCCGGTCAGCAGGATCACGGCCGCGTCGGGATCGGCGGCCAGCAGCGACCGCGCGCCGTCCAGGCCCTCGCCGTCGGGCAGGCGCTGATCGAGCAGCACGACGTCCGGGCGGTGCTCGGCCAGCGCGGACCGCATCTCGCCCAGCGACGCCGCCTCTTGCACCTCGACGCCGCCGCGCAGCCCGTCCGACAGCCAGATCGCGGCCAGCCCACGGGACGCCGGGACGTCGTCGACGACCAGCACCTTCACCGGAGGCTGCGTGGGGCTCATCACGGTGCCCATCGGCGATTGGCTCCTGGTCCTCGCGTCAGTTGGCGCGTCCGCACTCACCCCCCGACCGCGCGCAGACCCGCCGAAGGGATGAGAGAGATCGTCCTTCCGGACGATGTGCGACGGCGCGCCAGGCTCTACCTTGCCCCGGTCCCGCCCTGCGAACACGCCGCACCACAGGCGCCCCGGGGTTTCAGGAGGAGGAGCAGCGCGCCCACACACACGCGCTCGAACGCGGGCCCGCCGGCGGCTGAGTAGACGGCGGCGGGCCCGGGGCTTCACCCGCCGCGGGGGATCCGCCCTCACCCCCGCGCGCCGGACGATCCGCACCATGGCTACCTCCTCATCGCGGCGCTACGACGACGTCGGCGTCAACGGCTGGCAGGCGTTCGCCGGCGTCATCCTGTTCCTCAACGGCGTCTTCGGCTTCCTCTACGGCCTGGCCGCGGTCCTCAACGACGAGGTCGTCACCGTCGGCGGCGGCACCGGCGTCACGGTCTGGGACTTCACGGCCTGGGGCTGGGTCCAGATGGTCATCGGCGTCCTGATGGCCGCCACCAGCATCGGGCTGTTCATGATGAAGGGCTGGGCGCGCTTCGCGGCCCTCGTCTTCTGCATGATCAACGTGCTGGTGCAGTTCGGGACGATCAGCGCGTTCCCGCTGTGGGCGCTGCTGGTCATCGCGCTCGACATCATCATCATCTACCAGTTGACCACCAACTGGGCCACGGACGACCTCGGCTGAGCGGCGCGCAGCCCCGTTTACCGAGACTTCACGCGGTCTGGGCGCGTAGCTACTCGCTCCCCGCGCCGTCCAGCAGATGCGTCGGGAACGACCCCTTCAACAACCACCCGCCGTCGTCGAGCCGCACTACGTCGCCACGCCGCACCAGCTCGCCGACCGCCTGGCTGACCGTCGGCCGCTGGGCGCCCACGAAGCGGGCCATCATGGTGTGGTTGATCGGCACCGGGACCAGGACGCCGTCGGGCGTCACGCGCCCGAAGCGCTCGGCCAGGCCCCACAGCGACAGCAGCACGCGGTCGTCGATCCGGACCACCTGGTTGATCAGCAGCCGCAGCGACGCGCTCGTCGCCCGCCCCATCACGCGGCCGGTCACCTCGCCCAGCACCGGCGGCCAGCGCGCGGCCTTCTGGGCGAACGTCGCGTCGAGGACGGCCAGCCGGACCGGCTCCAGCGCCTCGAAGCGCAGGTCCGGCGACAGCGGCGCCGCGTGGCGGTCGGTCGGCCAGGCGCGCAGCAGGTCGCCCGGGCCGAGGATCTCCAGCGATGCGCGCTTGCCGACCCGCACGTCGCGCGCCAGCACGCCGTCGAGGATCAGCAGCCCGAGCTCCGCATGCGCGGACTCCCAGGCCCTCAGCGCGTCCCAGCGCCCACGCGGGACGTCGAAGGTCGCGACGACCAGCTCGCGCTCGGCGAGCGCGAACTGGTCCGGATCCAGACCCTGACCAAGGTCGGGATCCTCCTCGAGGACACGTGTTGACCCGTTCATCGGTTCCCCAGTAGATACCGAACGGAGGCGCTCGGCAACCGTCGATCCTCCGACGTTCTGGAGAACGTCGGTGTCTCTAGTCGCGCGCCACCGCCGCCGCGTAGTGCGCTTCGACGTCCACGTAGAGGTCCTCGCCGATGTCGAAGACGACCTTCGCGATCTCCCCACCCCTGAACGCGAAGTGCGTTCCCGCGTAGTCGCTCGTGACCGCGTCGCCGCCGTCGTAGCCGATGCACAGCCCCTCGCCGCAGAGCGAGAAGTGGCCGGTCATCGTCCGGATCTCCTCCTCCGCGACGACCCTGTCGTCGACGTGCAGCCTCAGCGGGCCGTAGGACTCGTGGTGCTCGCCCGTGCGCGCCTTGGTGAACTCGACGCCGAGCACGTGGGCGCCGTCGGACGGGAGGTCGCCGACGACGTGCTGCTCGGGCGGGATGCCGAGGAAGTTGTAGGCGTAGTGCAGCCTGTGGTCCTTGACGTACAGCGCGTGGCCGCCGAAGCGCGAGCCGTGGGCGAAGATCACGCCCTCGCTGTCGCCCGTCAGCTCGACCTCGGCGAGCACCTTGTAGGACACGCCGTGCGTGTTGGCCGCCGAGCGCTCCGGGACCTCGGTCGTCCCCGGGTAGTACGTGTACTTGCCGCTGGGCGGGACCGGGATCTTGAACTCCATCGCCAGGAACTTCTCGAGGTCCTTGCCGACGACCATCATGTCGTTGAGCGGCAGCACGTTGTTGGCCTTGGCCTCGGCGAACCACAGGTCGACCAGCTCCCTGAGCTTGTCCGGGTGCTGCTCGGCGAGGTCGACGGCCTCGGCGCGGTCCTCGTCGGTGTGGAAGAGCTGCCACCTGTCGTCGCCGAAGTTGCTCATGCCGGAGATCGGGCCGTGCTCGGTGACGGCCTTCCAGCCCTTGTGCCACAGGCCGCGCTGGCCGAACATCTCGTAGTACTGGGTCTCCTTCTGCGTCGGCGCGCCGGCCGCGTCGAAGGAGTAGCCCATCGAGACGCCGTCCAGGGGCGACTGCGCGTGCCCGTTGACCTCCTCGGGCATCGCGATCCTGCACGCCTCGAGGATCGTCGGGTAGATGTCGGTCGAGTGGTGGTACTGCTCGCGGACCTCGCCGCGCGCCGCGATCCCCTTCGGCCAGTGGATCACCAGGGGGTCGCAGATCCCGCCCTGGTAGGTGTAGCGCTTGAACATCTTGTAGGGCGTCGAGAACCCCACCGCCCAGCCGGTCGGGTAGTGGTTGTAGCCGTCCGGGCCGCCGAGCTTGTCCATCAGCGGCAGGTTGTCCTCGACCTTGTCCGGATAGCCGTTGAAGTACTTGCCCTCGTTGACGGAGCCGTTCGGCGAGCCCTCGCCCGAGGCGCCGTTGTCGGCGCAGTAGAAGATGATGGTGTTGTCCAGCTGCCCGGACTCCTCCAGGTACTCGACGATCCGCCCGACCTGGGCGTCGGTGTATTCGCTGAAGCCCGCGTAGACCTCGGCCATGCGGCAGAAGAGCGCCTTCTCGTCGTCGTCGAGCTCGTCCCACGGACGGACGGCGTCGCCCGGGCCGAACGTGCCCTCGGGCATCGGGTTGATCGGCGTCAGCTCGGTGCCCTCGGGCAGGATCCCGCGCTCGATCATCCGCGGCAGGACCCACTCGCGGTAGGCCTCGTAGCCGTCGTCGAACTTGCCCTTGTACCTGTCGATGTACTCCTGCGGGGCGTGATGGGGCGCGTGGTTGGCGCCCGGGCAGAACCACAGGTACCAGGGCTTGTCGGGCTCGGACTGCTTGGAGTCGCGGATCATCCGCAGCGCCTGATCGGCGAGGTCCCTGGAGAGGTGGTAGCCCTCCTCGGGCGTGTACGGCGCGTCGATGTAGTGGTTGTCCTCGGCGAGGTCGGGATACCAGTTGTTGGTCTCGCCCCCGATGAACCCGTAGAAGCGGTCGTAGCCCATGCCCAGCGGCCACTCCTTCTTCGACGAGCCCTGCGTCCACGCGTCGACCGGCACGTTGTGGTTCTTGCCGACCCAGAACGTGCTGTAGCCCGCGTCGCGCAGGACGTGGGCGATCGTGCCGTTCTCCGGCGGGATGTGCGAGCTGTAGCCCGGGAAGCCGGTCGAGGACTCCGAGATCGACGCGAAGCCGTTGGAGTGGTGGTTGCGACCGGTCAGGAACGTCGAGCGCGTCGGGGAGCAGAGCGCCGTCGTGTGCCACTGCGAGTACGTCAGGCCGTCGTCGGCCAGCCTCTGCAGGGTCGGCATCTCGATCCGCCCGCCGTAGGGCGACCACGCGGCCTGGCCGGTGTCGTCGTAGAGCACGACCAGCACGTTCGGGGCACCCTCGGGCGCGGCGTCGGCGGTGAACGCGCTCCAGTCCGCGACCGAGTCGCGGACGTCCAGCTCGATCCGGCCGTTGAAGGGCTTCTTGGGCATGCCCTGACCCTGCTAGGGCGCGGGGTGATCGCTCGTCACCTCGGGCGGGTGAACCGCCGCGTCGAGCGTCTGGAACAGCGGCGCCAGCGCGGCGGTCCCGGCGCGTTCGAGGACCGCGGCCGCCGGGCGGCGCACCTCGGCGAGGCGCAGGGCGATGCCCTCGCGGGCGAGCTGCCGCGCGAGGTCGCTCAGCGCGTCGGCGCTCTGGACGTCGAGCGTCGTCGACGTCGCGAGGCCGACGACCACGACCTCCGGGCGCGGGTCGGCGGCGATCGCCGCGTCGTACACGGCCGCGCGGACCGCGTCGGCGTTGGGGTACAGCAGCGGCCCGTCGCTGCGCATGACCAGGACCTTCGGATCGACCTGTAGGCCTTGGATGCGGTCGACCCGCCCCCACGCCCCGGACTGCACGTGGCGCCCGAGCACGCCGACCGACGGCCGCGCGAGCCGCTGGATCACGTACACCAGCGACAGGCCCGCGGTGACCACGAGCCCCTGCAGGACGCCGAGCACGAGCACGCCGGTCAGCCCCAGCAGCGCGAACACGATCGCGCTGCGGCGGATCCCCGCGATCCGCCGCAGCTCGGCGACGTCGAGGAAGCTCGACACCGCGACGATCACGATCGCCGCCAGCGTCGCCTGCGGCAGGTGCTCGAACAGCGGCGCCAGGAACGCGCCCGTCAGCAGCAGCAGGCCGGCGCAGACGACGGTCGCGAACTGGCTGCGGCCGCCGGCGCCGTCGGCCGCCGCGGTCTGCGACGCGCCGCCGGACTGGACGAACCCGCTGCAGAAGCCCGCGACCACGTTGCCCGCGCCCATCGCCATCAGGTCGCGGTTGGCGTCGACCTGGTAGTCGTGCTTCATCGCCAGCTGGCGCGCGACGCCGACCGCCTCGGCGCTCAGCACCAGGACGCCGAGCGCGGGCGCGATCAGCGCGGTGATGTCGTGGGCGGAGACGCTCGGGACCGCCGGGTCCGGCAGCGCGTTGGGGATGTCGCCGACGACGTCGACCCCGTGGTCGTCGAGGTGCAGCAGCGCGCTGAGCGCGATCGCCAGCGCGAGCAGGACCAGCGTCGCCGGGACCTTCGGCGCGACGCGCCTGCCGACCACGAGCACCGCGAGCGACCCGGCGCCGACCGCGAGCGTGGTCGTGTGGACGTCGCCGAGGTGGTCGACGAGGTCACGCAGCCGCGGGAAGAAGTTCCCGTCGCCGCCCGGGATGCCCAGCAGCGACGTGAGCTGCGAGATGATGATGGTCAACCCGAGGCCGAACAGGAAGCCGGTCATCACGGGCTTGGACACGAGGTCGGCGACCGCGCCGAGCCTGAGCGCGCCGCCCGCGACGAGCACGACGCCGACGACGATCGCCAGCATCGCGCTGAGCGCGGCGAACGCGGCGACGTCGCCGTGGGCCAGCGGCCCGACGGTCGCGGCCGACAGCGCGCTGGTCGCCGTCGTCGCCGAGACGACGAGCTGGCGCGACGTCCCGAACAGCGCGTAGGCCGCCATCGCGCCGGGCGCGGCCATCAGGCCGGCCTGCGGCGGCAGCCCGGCGATCTGCGCGTAGGCGACCGCCTGGGGCGTGACGACCGACCAGATCACGAGCCCGGCGATCACGTCGGGGCGCAGCCACGAGCGCTCGTAGGACGTCATCCACGGCGGCAGCAGCCGCCGGCGCGGGGTCACGGAGGCTGCGGCGGTCGCCATCGCGGAGCACGTTGCTCGACGGCGGGGTGACCGCGCCTCACCCGGGACGTGTGGTGCAAGCGCCGCCGGGTGGGTAGCGTCGAGGGCAATGGAGCCCTTCGTCATCGTCCTGTTCGGCGCCACCGGCGACCTCGCCCGGCGCAAGCTCTGGCCCGGGATGCAGCATCTGTTCGAGGCCGGGCTGATGCCCGACGAGGTCCGGATCGTCGGTGCCGGCCGCGAGGCGCCCGACCACGACCTCGTCGCCGACTGGCCCAAGGAGCTGCACGAGCTCGTCACGATGACCTCGGCCTCGGCCGACCACCACGAGGACCTCGTCAAGGACGTCCAGGCCGCGCACGCGCAGCTCGGCGACGGCTCGCGGACGATGTTCTACATGTCGATCCCGCCGTCGGCGATGACCGACATGGTGGACATGCTCGGCCGCAGCGGCCTCGCCGACGACCGCGCGCGGATCGTCATGGAGAAGCCGTTCGGCCACGACGTCGACAGCGCCAAGGCGCTCAACGCCAAGCTCCACGAGCACTTCGCGGAGGACCAGATCTTCCGGATCGACCACTTCCTCGGCAAGGAGGCGGCGCAGGACGTGCTGGCGCTGCGCTTCGCCAACCGGCTGTTCGAGCCGCTCTGGAACCGCCACCACGTCGCGCAGGTCCGGATCGACGTTCCCGAGGAGCTCGGGCTGGAGGGCCGCGCGTCGTTCTACGAGGAGACCGGCTGCTTCCGCGACATGGTCGTCACGCACCTCTGCCAGGTGCTGGGCTTCGTGGCGATGGAGCCGCCGTCGTCGCTGGACGCCGGGCACCTGCGCGATCGCAAGGCGGAGGCGTTCGCCGCGCTGCGCCCGTTCACCGCCGAGGACGCGATCTACGGGCAGTTCGAGGGCTACAGGGACGAGGACGGCGTGGCGAAGGACTCGACCGTCGAGACGTTCGTCGCGCTGCGGGCCTGGGTCGACAACGAGCGCTGGAGGGGCGTGCCGTTCTACCTGCGCACCGGCAAGGCGATGGCGCAGGCCAAGCGCACCGTCGAGGTCGTGTTGAGGGAGCCCGAGGGCGACCTCTACGACGGCGAGCACGCGCCCAACATCATCAGCTTCGAGCTGCTCGACGATCCGCAGCTGGCGGTCCAGGTGCGCGTCAAGGTGCCGGGTCCCACCAGCGCCGTCGCCCCGACCGCGCTCTCGGTCGACGTCGACCGCGCTCTGAGGACCGAGGGCCTCGAGGCCTACGAGCGGTTGCTCCACGACGTCTTCCGCGGCGACCACCTGCTCTTCACCCGCGCCGACGAGGTCGAGACCCTCTGGGAGCGCGCCGCGCCGCTGCTCGCGGACCCGCCCGCGGTCAAGCCCTACAAGAAGGGTTCTTGGGGTCCCGAAGAGGCGGTCGCCTGGTTCTCCTGAGCCGCCGCCGATGTCACGAGCGTCGCGGCGGCCCGGCGCGCGGCGCGCGCGACCGTGCGCGGGTCGCGCATCTGGGCCTGGGCGATGGCGCCGTCGAAGAGGACGGCGAGCTGGTCGGCGAGCGCGCCGGCGTCCGCCGCCTCCAGGCCCGCCGCGCCCGCCGCCACGGCGAAGACGTCGCGCGTCGCGGCCTTGTGGCGCGCCGCGACCGCCGTCGCCGGGTGGCCCGGGTCGTGGAGCTCCAGGCTCGCGTTCATGAACGGGCAGCCGTGGAAGCCGCGGCCGGTGAACCACGGCTCGAGCATCGCGAACGGCGCGAGCAGGCGCGCCCACGGGTCGTCGCCGGCGTGCTCCATCGCCGCCGCCAGCGCGGCGCGGGCCGGGCCGTCGGCGCCTTCGAGCGTCGCGACCAACAACTCGTCCTTGGTCGCGAAGTGGCGGTACAGCGTCATCTTGCCCACGTCGGCCTCCGCCGCGATCCGGTCGACGCCGACCGCCCGGATCCCCTCCCGCGCGAACAGCCTCGACGCCGTCCGCAGCACGCGCTCGCGCGCCGCGCTCACCGCGTGAACACCAACTTGGTGTAGTCCTCCAACAACGCGTCGGCCGCATCGTCGAAGGCCACCACCCTGCTCGTGACCGGCGCGACGTCGACCGCGCCCGACGCCAGCAGGTCCAGCACCGCGGGCGCACCGTGGCGGGCGTGGATCCGCCCCGTCGTGAACGTCCCGACCATCACGTACATCTGCAGCAGCGGCAGCGGCGGGACCGTCGCGGGGTCGAAGTAGATCGCGCAGCTCGTGCACAGCCCGTCGCGGTCGAGGCTGCCGACCGCCAGCGCGAGCCCCTCGCGCGTCCCCGCCGCGTCGACCGTGACCGGGAAGCGCTGGTCCAGCTGGTCCGGGACCTCGCCGAGCACGCGCGCGCCGTAGCCCTCGGCGATCGCGCGCCGCGCGGGGTCCGGATCGACATACAGCACATCCTCGGACCCCAGCGCCCGCGCCTGCGCGACCGCGTAGAGCCCGATCGACCCCGACGACGCGCCGCCGACCACCAGCACCGGCGCGCCCGGCCGCGCGGCGAGCCCCGGCGCGACCGCGCGGTGCGCGTCGGTGATGTTGTCCGACGCGCCCGCCGCCAGCTCCGGCGCCAGGCCGTCCGGCACCGGGACGAGCATCGCGTCGGCGTACGGCACCCGGACCGCGTCGGCCAGGAACCCGCCCCAGCGTGTGTTGTCCGGGCCGAACCCGAACCCGTAGGTCGCCGCGAACGGCACCGTCTCGCAGTTGCCGGTTCGCCCCGCGCGGCACGCGCCGCAGGTCCCGCAGTTGATCTGGAACGGCACCAGCACGCGGTCGCCGGGACGCACGGTCGTCACGCCGTCGCCGACCTCCAGCACCTCGGCGACGCCCTCGTGGCCGAGCGTGAACGGGGCCGGGAACGGCGACGCGCCCCCGACGATCAGCGCGTCGAGATCGCACGTGGCGACCGCGAGATGGCGGACGATCGCCTCGCCGTCGCCCGCGAGCCGCGGGTCCTCCGCGTCCCGCCACTCCAGCTGTCGTGGCCCGGCGTACGTGAGCGCTCGCATGAGCGGCGACGATACAGGTCTGTATCGTCGCCGTCGAGCGTCGAGCGCCTAGGCGCTCGGCGGCAGCAGCGCGAGCGCTTCCAGCTCGAAGCGCAGCTGACGGACCAGCGGCTGCGGCCCGAGCTTGCGCTCCAGCAGCGCCAGGCAGGCCCAGTAGTGCTCCAACTTGTCGCGGTCGACGGCGCCGACGGTCGTGCCGCGCGCGACCAACCCCAAGCGGAACTCCCGCGCCTTGGCGACCTTGTCGGCGGCGAAGACGGCCGCCGCCTCCGACGACGCGTTGGCGACGATCTCGCGCAGCTTCGCCTTGCGCTCGGCGTAGGACCCGTGGGCGTCCGCGGGCTCCGACACCGCCGCGACCAGCTCCGCGACCTCCGGCCCGAACCGCTCGGCGAGGTCGGCCTCCGTGGCGTCGGTGTCCTCGAGGACGTCATGCAGCACGCCCGCGGCGATCACATGGTCCGGGTAGTCCCGTCCCTGCAGCAGGTGCGCGACCTCCAGCGGATGCAGGATGAACGGCGCGTTGTCGGCATCCCGCCGCTGCCCCTCGTGCTCGGACGCCGCGTACTCCAGCGCGCTCTGCGTGATCGGCAGCGAGCCGACGAACGACGGGAACTCCGGGGGCACGCCGTCCAACCTAGCGCGGGCGACGGCCCCCGGCGGTGCGCGTTCTCAACGCCTTGACAACTCGCGCACCGCCTCCTCCCCGCGCCGGCTCAGCCCAGCGCCAGCGTCGCCACCGGCGGGTCGTGGTCGGAGACCTTCGTCGGCGACGTCGTCTCGTTGCGCTCGTAGTAGTCGTTGTCGAAGTGGACGAACTGGAGGCCGAGGGTCTGCTTCCAGAGGCCCTTGGTGACCAGGATGTGGTCCAGCGTCTGGAGCATGCCGTTGTAGCTGTAGGAGTACCGGTTCTGGGCCGGCGCCTTCGTCCAGAGGTTCCTCAGCGTCGTCTCGGCCACCAGGTCCGACGAGATCGCCGTCGAGTCCTCGAAGTCGTTCAGGTCGCCAAGGACCACAACTTGCGCGCCGAAGTTCTCCAGCCCCGAGACCGCGCTCGCCACGAACGACGCCTGCGCCTCGCGGCACGCCTCCGGATGGCCCTGCGACGCCCAGTGGTTGCCGATCAGCGTGAACCGCGTGTCCCTGACCTTGACGCTGATCTCCAGCGGCGGACGCTCGAACAGCTTGGTCCCGACGCCCGCGTCCTGGCAGCCGCTCTCGGTCGTCGTGGCATCCACACCGAGCTGCCGGACGTCCGTGATGTCAATGCCATTGCGAACCAGGAACCCGACCGCGACGTGGCGCGCGTCGGTCGACGGCCGCCAGACCTCCTGGTAGCCACCCACCTTCGCGGCGACCTCCTTGAGCGAGTCCTCGCTCGCGACCTCCTCGACGGCCAGGATGTCCGGCTTGTGCAACACCTTGATCGCGTTGGCCAAGCGGGTGGTCTTGGCGTCGATCTCGGCCTGCGTGAACGTGTGGCCGTCGTCGGTCATCCCGACGCCGAACAGGTTCTCCATGTTGAAGTTCGCGATCCGCAACTGGCCGGCGGCCTTCGCGGGCGCGTCCGGCGGGTACGTCGTCGGCCCCTTCACCACGACCGGCTTCGGGGAGCCCGGCTGCGGCTGGATCTGGTACTGCGAGAACGCGAAGCCGAGCGGCCCGGTCGCGCCGGTGACCTTGTCGAACAGGTCGGCCTTGACCCGCGTCGTCGACGCGGGCGTCTCGCTCGGGTTGGTCGGATCGACGTCGGCGCTGCCCGCGTCCTGGCCGAGGACCACCTGGTCCGCGGGCCCGACCGGCGTCGCCGCGTCGCGGAAGACCCGCTTGCGCGGCGCGTCCGGCTGCAGGAACGTCTCGCCGAACTTGTCGGTTCCACCACCGTTCAGCGTCCCGGAGGGCAGCGTCACGCGCATGCCCTCGAGCGTCTCGTAGTACGGCCGGTTGCCGCTCGACGCCACGGTCTGCGCGCGGGCGCTCGCCGTGTCGATCGTCACCGCCGCCGGCAGGTTGGCGGCCTTCGCCGTCCCCGTGAACGCCGGCGTCTGGCCGGACGCGTCCAGCGTCGTCAGGTTGAACAGCTCGGTCACGGTGCCCGACACCGTGACCGTCTGACCGATGTGCGACGCCGCGCGATCCGCGGCCGCCAGCCCGCCGACGAAGATCCCCTCCGACGTCTGCGTGTTGGTGTCCTGCGCGATCGTCGGCGTCTCGACGTAGATCCCCGCCTGGCGCGGGTCCAGGTTGACGTAGTTCGACACGCCCTGCTGGTTGTCGACCCCGATCACCACCCCCGTGATCGACACCTTCTGACCGACCAGCGGCGACGTCATGCCGCTGCCCTGGATCGCGTCGATCGCCGTCGGCTGGGGCGGCGCCACGCACGGCGCGCCACAGGCGGTGCCGTTCGCGCTGCCGCTCGGCGCGCCGAAGTCCGCGGCGTTGTCGTCCGTGTCGGTGCCGTGGCGCGTGAACGTGAAGTCCGACCCCGTCGTCGGGAACGTCAGCCCCGTCCCCTCCGCGCACGCCGTCCCACCGGCGCCGACCCCGTCCTGCACGACGCCGCCGCCGTCCCGGATCTGGAACCCGCCGGCCTCGGTGACCTGGAAGGTGTAGGACGCGTCCGCGGTCCCCGTGTAGTCGCCCGCGTTCTTGCCGAGCACGAACGTCGAGCCCGCCGGGAGCCTGGTGCCGGACGGCAGCCTGTCGCCGTCGGTGCCGATCCTCGACGACCCGCCCGACGTGTAGCAGTCGTAGAGCTGCCAGCCCGAGAGATCCACCGTGGAGCTCCCAGTGTTCGTCAACTGCACGTATTCGTCGTACTGCGACGCTGCGGTCCGCAGCCGCAGCTGCGAGATGACGACGCCCGAGGGCGACGTGGCGCTTGCGAGGGCCGGGGCGACCAACAGGACGCCCAACGCCATCAACAAGGAAAGTGGTGCGAGAACGCGAGACCGGGTCACGGCGGGAACCTATTCCCGCCCTGGCCGACTTCGGGTTTCAGACCTGTGACGGATGTCCGACCGCGAGCAATGGCGCCGGGCGACCGAACAGCCATCCCTGCGCCAGATCGCAGCCGGCCTCGCGCAGGAACGCCTCCTGATCGGCCTCCTCCACGCCCTCGGCGACCATCGTCAGCCCGAGCGCGTGGCCGAGCTCGATGATCGACCGGACCAGCGCCGCGTCGCGCGGCTCGCCGCCCAGCCCCGCGACGAACGAGCGGTCGATCTTGACGCTGTCGACGTCCAGCCTGCGCAGGTACGAGAGCGACGAGTAGCCGGTCCCGAAGTCGTCGACGCTCAGCGCGAGACCCAGCGCACGCAGCCTGCGCAGCGCCTCCGCGGTCGCGTCGTCGTCGGCGAACACCGACTCGGTCAGCTCGATGACCAGGTCGCGCGCGTCGGTCCCGCACTGCTCGAGGATCGCCGCCACGCGCTCCGGGAACCCCGGCTCACGCAGCTGCACCGCCGACACGTTGACCGCGACCCTCACGCCCGGGATCTGCGCGCGCAGCGCGCCGAGGTCGCGGCACGCGCGCTCCAGGACCCACTCGCCGATCCCGACGATCAGGCCCGACTCCTCGGCGACCGGGATGAAGCGCGCGGGCGAGATGTCGCCGTGGCCGGGGTGCGTCCAGCGCAGCAGCGCCTCCAGGCAGGTGACGCCGCGGTCGCCGAGCCCGACGACCGGCTGGTAGTGCAGCGCCAGCTCGTCGCGCTCCAGCGCGTGGCGCAGGTCCTCGCGCAGGTCGAGGCGCTCGCGCGCGGCGTGCAGCATCTCGGGCCGGAAGACCACCAGGTCGCTGCCGCCGTGCTCCTTGGCCTTGTACATCGCGATGTCCGCGTTGCGGACGACGTCGGCGGGGGTGACCGCGGTCTGCGAGACGACGGCGATCCCGATCGACGCCTCGACGTGGACGGTCCTGCCCTCCAGCTCGACGGGCGCGTCGAGCGCCTCGCGCAGGCGTGCGGCGAGCTGCAGCGCGGCGGCCTCGGCGTCGCCGTTGTCCTCCAGGAGGACGGCGAACTCGTCGCCGCCGAGGCGCGCGGCGGTGTCGCTGCCGCGGACCACCAGGTCGAAGCGGCGCGCGCACTCCACCAGCAGCTCGTCGCCGGCGGCGTGGCCGAGCGAGTCGTTGACGGCCTTGAAGTCGTCGAGGTCGACGAGGACGACCGCGACGCCGTTGTCGGCGCGATGCCGGCGGCGCAGCGCCTGGGCGAGGCGGTCGTCGAAGAGCGAGCGGTTGGGCAGGCCGGTGAGCGCGTCGTGGAAGGCCTGGTGGCGCAGCTCGTCCTCCATCGAACGCCGCTCGGTGACGTCGCGCAGCGTGAGCACGAGGCCGCCGACGGCGGGCGTGGCCAGGAGGTTGTCGCCGACGGCTTCGAGGTGGACGGTCGAGCCGTCGTGGTGGCGGACGGCGACCTCGAACGCGGGACGCGGGCCGTCGGGCTCGGCGCGCAGGCGCTGCAGCGCGGAGGTCGCGCGGTCGCGGTCGGGCGCGTCGATCAGCTCGAGGATCGGGCGGCCGAGGATGTCTTGCGGCTCGCGGCCGAGCGTGCGGTTCAGCGCGGCGGCGGTGACGTCGGTGACGTGGCCGGCGGCGTCGAGGACGACGAGGATCTCGCTGGACTGCTCGACCAGCGCCCGGAAGCGCTCGGCCGCGCGGCGGCGGGTGCGGCGGATCAGGAGCGCCATCGCGGCAAGGACCGCGCCGACGGCGGCGATCGCGGCGAGCGAGCCCTCGACCAGCCGCGTGTTCGCGGCCGACGCGCGCGCGACCGCGTGGCGCTCGGCGGCGCTGAGCGCCGAGTCGAGCAGGTCGGTCGTCCCGAGCAGCGTGATCGTCAGGTCGCGATGGGCCAGCTCGACGGCGCCGCCGTTGTCGCTGTTGAGGTCGCGCATCTCGGTGCCGATCCCGGTCAGCAGCTCGTCGACCATGAGCGTGACGCGCTGGTGGTCGGCGTCGCCGCCAGGGAGGTCGCGGAGTTGCCCGGTCTCGCGCGCGATCTGCCGCTGGAGCTGCCGTGCCTCCTGGGCGATCGTGAAGTCGGCCGAGCCCTCGGCCAGCCCGTGCCAGCCGACGGCCTGGGCGCGGACGAGGTTGGACCGCAGGCGCTGGACCGCCGTGCGATCGTCGGCGCGACGGTGGGCGTCGCGGGACAGGTTCAGGACGGAGACGGAGGCGATCGCGAGGATCGCGACGGTGGCGGCAGCGGTCAGCAGCAGCCTGAAGGGCAGGGCACGCACGCTCAGGTCGATCGGCGATCTGGCGCGCGGGCGTACCGCATTTCACAGGTTGGTCACAGGTGTTAAGGCACTCGTTCCTCAGCTCCGGGTGAAGTGGGCGGTCCAGGACTGGCGTCGGTCCGGGGCCTCGGGGTCGGGGCCGAGGTGGATGTCGCGGGCGGTCAGGCCCGTGAGCGTGTCGAACTTGTTGATGGTGTTGCGGTTGAGGAACCACGGCGGGCCGTCGCCGGGCCGGTGGTCCGGGCCGTCGTCGTCGCGGGCGATCGCGATGACGATCAGGTCGCCCTGGGGTGCGACGAGCGACGCGATCGCCTCGATCGCCTGGGTGCGCGGCGGGTCCGGGAGCGCCTGGACGGTCCAGACCTCGACGACGAGGTCGAACGCGTGGCGCCAGTCGGACGGGAGCCTGAGGAGGTCGGCGGTGACGTACTCGACGTTGCTGTCCGGGTGCAGCTCCTGCGCGCGCCGGATCGCGGTCGGCGAGAGGTCGAAGCCGACCGTGTTGTAGTTCTTGCTCGCGATGTACTCCGCGTCGGTCCCGAGGCCGCAGCCGACGACCGCGGCACGCTTGGTGTTCGCGCCGTCGAGGCCCTGAGCTTCGACCCACTGCTCGAGCGAGATCCGCTGGCGCTCGCGCTGCCAGGGCGGGTCCTGCTCGGTCTTCGCGTACAGCTCCTCGAACCAGCCGAGGTCGGTGCGGGGTCGGTCGCTCATCGTGGTCCGCATCCTGGCAGACGCTGGATCTCGTCTGTGTGACATGCGAACATACGTTCGCCATGCCGGAAGCCACCGTCCTCCACGCCGACCTCGACGCGTTCTTCGCGTCCGTCGAGCAGCGCGACGACCCCACGTTGCGCGGCAGGCCGGTGCTGGTCGGCGGCGGGGTCGTGCTGGCGGCGAGCTACGAGGCGCGCGCGTTCGGCGTGAGGTCGGCGATGGGCGGGACGAAGGCCAGGAACCTGTGCCCGGACGCGATCATCGTGTCGCCGCGGTTCAGCGCGTACGTGGAGGCGTCGCGGGAGGTGTTCCGGATCTTCCGCGACACCGCGCCGGTGGTCGAGCCGCTGTCGATCGACGAGGCGTTCCTGGACGTGCGCGGGATGGAGCGCTTCGCGGGGACGCCGTCGGAGATCGCGACGCGGCTGCGCGCACGCGTGCGCGACGAGGTCGGCCTGCCGCTGTCGATCGGCGTGGCGACGACCAAGCACCTCGCGAAGGTCGCGAGCAACGCGGCGAAGCCCGACGGGTTGTTGGTGGTGTCGCCCGAGACCGAGTTGTCGTTCTTGCACCCGCTGCCCGTCGAGGCGCTCTGGGGCGTCGGTCCCGCCACGGCGAAGCGCCTGCGCGAGCACGGGATCATCACCGTCGGCCAGCTCGCCGGGATGCCCGTCGAGTTGCTGTGCTCGATCGCCGGGCCGGCGGTCGGCAGGCGCCTCCACGACATCTCGCACAACCGCGACCACCGCCGCGTGAGGTCCGGCCGCGGCCGCCGCTCGATCGGCTCGCAGTCCGCGCTGGGCACCCGGAGGCGCTCGCCGGAGTCGATCGACGCGATCGCCGTCTCCCTCGTCGACCGGGTGTCGCGCCGGCTGCGGAAGTCCGACTCCGCCGGCCGCACGATCGTGTTGCGACTGCGCTGGGGCGACTTCACCCGCGCGACCCGCTCGAAGACCCTCCCCCACCCCACGAGCAGCACCGCGACGATCCTCACCACCCTGCGCTCGTTGCTGCTCACCGAGCAGGAATCGATCCGTCGCCGCGGCCTCACGTTGTTGGGGCTGTCGATCACCAACCTCTCGACGACCCGCGACCTCCAACTCGAGCTCCCCCTCGAAGGCCCGACCCACCAAGCCCTCGACACCACCATCGACGCCATCCGCGACCGCTTCGGCACCTCGACGATCTCTCGCGCCCGCCTCCTCAACACCCCCACCCGCACCTCCGCCTGGCTCATGCCCGACGACACCCCCGCCACCATCGACGACCTCTTCTCGCGGTGACCTTCCGGAGAGGCGGCGCGACACCACGCCTCTGAATCGACACGACGCAACGCCTCTGGTTCGGGACGGTGCGGCGGCGAGTCTGGAACGGCGAGCCAGGCGGCGCGCCTCTGGGTCGACGCGGTGCGACGCTTCTGGTTCGGGACGGTGGGGCGTTTCTGGGCGGCGGGTCAGGCGGCGCGGAAGGTGCGGCGGTAGGTGGTGGGGCGGGTTGAGGTGGCGCGGTGGAAGTGGGTGCGGAGGGCCGCGGCGGAGCCGAAGCCGGAGCGGGTGGCGACGGTCTCGATCGGGAGGTCGGTGGTTTCGAGGAGGCGGCGGGCGTGGTGGATGCGCTGGGCGGTCAGCCAGCGCTTCGGGGACTCGCCGGTCTCGGCGACGAAGCGGCGGGCGAACGTGCGGGGGCTCATGTGGGCGTGGCGCGCGAGCAGCTCGACGTCGAGGGGTTCGTCGAGGTGCTCCAGCGCCCAGGCGCGGGTCGGCGCGAGCGAGTCGCCGGCGTCCACCGGGACCGGCGCCGCGATGAACTGCGCCTGGCCACCATCGCGATGCGGCGCGACGACGTTCCAGCGCGCGACAGCCGTCGCCGCATCCGCCCCGAAGTCGCCGCGAACGACGTGCAGGCACAGGTCCATCCCCGCCGCCAGCCCGGCGGACGTCAGGACGTCGCCGTCATCGACATACAGCACATCGGGATCAACATCAACTTCCGGGAACTCCTCCGCCAACCGCCCGCAGTAGCCCCAGTGCGTCGTCGCGCGCCGGCCGTCGAGCAGCCCCGCGTGCGCCAGCGCGAACGCGCCCGTGCAGATCGACATCACCCGCGCGCCCCGCGCGTGCGCCGCCGACAACGCCTCAAGTGCTTCATGTTGACCACCGACCACGTCCGGCACCGCGCCCCCGACGACGACGAGATCGGCACCCTCGACCGCGCGCAGATCGGCCGTCGGCGCGACCTCGACGCCCATCGACGTCCGCACCGGCCGGCCGCCCGCCGCCGCCAGCTCCAGCGCGTACCCGAGCCGCGGCCGCGCCGAGACGATCGGCGCCTCGACCGACCCGAAGACCGTCGTCGCCGTCCCGACGTCGAACAGCACCGACCCCTCCATCAACAGCACCACGACCCGCCGCCCCGGCGCAGAAGATGCCATTGGCAGAAAATAGACGAACATCGTCGTTTCTGCCACTGGCGGCATGCGTCCCCGGACGGAAGGCTGCAAGCCATGAGGATCCATCGCGCATGGTTGGTCGCCGCAGCAGGGTTCATCGCGCTGCTCGCGGCCGCGGCGATCCGGGCGACGTTCGGCGTCCTGATGGAGCCGTTGATGATGGAGTTCGGCTGGTCGCACGGCGCGATCTCGACGGCGGCGTCGGTCAACCTGGTGGTCTTCGGCCTCTCCGCCCCCTTCGCCGCCTCGCTCACCGAGCGCTTCGGCCTCACCAAGGTCGTCGCGATCGCCCTCGGCGCCATCGCCCTCGCCGCCGCGCTGCTCACGCAGGCCACCCAGCTCTGGCAGCTCTACGTGATCTGGGGCGTGCTCGCGGGCGCCGCGACCGGCGCCGTCGCCCCCGTCCTCGCCGCGACCGTCGCCAACCGCTGGTTCGTCGCCCGCCGCGGCCTCGTCGTCGGGATGCTCACCGCCGCCAACTCCACCGGCCAGCTGATCTTCCTGCCGCTGATGGCCCACCTGACGACCCACGGCGACTGGCGCTGGACGATGGCCGTCGTCGGCGGCGCGGCGGTCCTGGCGCTCGTCGTCGTCCTTGCCGCGCTGCGCGACCGCCCGGAGGACCACGGGCTCGTCCCCTACGGAGGCACCGCGGCGGACATCGCGCAGAGCACGCGCCGCCCCGCCCTCCAGGTCCTCCGAGAAGTCGCCCGCGACCGCGTCTTCCTCGTCCTCGTCGGCTCGTTCTTCATCTGCGGCGCGACGACCGTCGGCCTGATCGCCGTCCACCTCATGCCCGCCGCCCACGACCACGGCATCCCCGCCGGGACCGCCGCCGGGATGATGGCCCTGATGGGCATCCTGGACATCGCGGGCACGACCGGCTCCGGCTGGCTGACCGACCGCTACCCCGCCCGCCGCCTGCTCGTCATCTACTACTCCGGCCGCGGCCTGAGCCTCGTGATCCTGCCCTTCGCCCTGGACTCGCGCGGGCCCGTCCTGACCGCCTTCACGATCTTCTACGGGTTGGACTGGATCGCCACCGTCCCGCCGACCGTCGCGCTCGTCACCCAGCGCTTCGGCCGCGAGACCGGCCTCGTCGCGTTCGGCTGGATCTTCGCCGGCCACCAGCTCGGCGGCGCCGCCGCGGCGTGGTCGGCCGGTGCGATCCGCGACGCCTCCGGGACCTACGACGGCGTCTTCCTCGTCTCCGGCGTCCTCTGCTTCGGCGCCGCGCTGCTGCTCGCCGCGACCCGGATCCGCCCGCGCGCCGCCGCCACCGCGCCACCACCGCCCCTCGCGCAGCCCGCCTAGGAGTAGTCCACGGCGCCGCCCACGCCGTACCCCTCCAAGATGAACAGGTTGCTCGACGCCGCGCTGGACCGGACCATCGTCGGCGGCTACTCCCGCGCCGGCTACGCGCTGCGCGCCCGCGGCTTCGCGCCGCTCCCCCGCCTCGACGGCGCGACCGTCGCGGTGACCGGCGCGACCTCCGGCCTCGGCCTCGCCGCGGCGCAGGGCTTCGCCCGCCTCGGCGCCCGGACGATCCTCGTCGCCCGCGACCCGGAGCGCGGCGAGCAGGCCCGCGCGGCGACCGCCGAACACGGCACCGCCGAGCTGCGGATCGCCGACCTCGCACGCCTCGACGACGTCCGCCGGCTGGCAACGCAGCTCCAGGACACCGACATCCTCATCAACAACGCCGGCGTCCTCCCGCCCCACCACACGCTCACCGTCGACGGCCACGAGCTGACCTTCGCCGTCAACGTCCTCGCCCCGTTCCTCCTCACCGCGCTGCTCCCCAACGCCCGCCGCGTCATCACCGTGTCCTCCGGCGGCATGTACGCCCAGAAGCTCGACGTCGCCGACCTCGACTCCACCGCCGGCGACTTCAGCGGCACCAAGGCCTACGCCAAGTCCAAGCGCGCCGAGGTCGTCCTCAACGAGCTCTGGGCGCAGCGCGGCCGCCCCGGCATGCACGCGATGCACCCCGGCTGGGTCGACACGCCCGGCCTGCAGCGATCGCTCCACACCTTCCACTCGATCGCGAAACCGATCCTCCGGACCCCGCAGCAGGGCGCCGACACCATCGTCTTCCTCGGCGCCATCGACCCCTCTCCGCCCTCCGGCCGCTTCTGGTCCGACCGCCGGCAGCGCCCCACGCACTACCTCCCCACGACGCACGAGACGCCCGAAGCACGACAGCAGCTCTGGGACGCCTGCGTCACCCGCACGCAGGCACCCGTCGCGTAGGCTCGCCCACGAGCCCACGTGATCGTCCGCGAGCACCGTCCCGACAACGCCATGGCCGACCCCGGCGAGATCATCGCCTTCCGCGACGCCTGCTCGCCGCTGATGGGCGCGCTGCTCGACGAGCTCGCCGACCACCCCAACACCTCACGCGCGTTCCCGGAGATCGAGGACGCCATCGGCTGGCCCAGGCGTCGCATCAGCTCGGTCCTCGGCGGCGTCTTCCACCTCCGCACGACGCAGTTCCAGGGCCGCCGCCCCTACCACTTCCACGACTCCAAGTTCAGCCGCTCCGGCCGCTGGGAGCTGTGGGTCGACGACGTCCAGGCCGCCGCGATCCGCGAAGCGACGGCGGCAACGCCGACATGAAGGCCTCCGACCAGCTCGAGCAGTGGCGCACGAACGACAGCCCCAAGACGCTCGGCGGCCTGATCGAGACGTTCGAGGAGAAGTCGTTCGCGCTGCTCTTCATCCTCCTGCTCGGCCTCCCCGCGCTGCCGCTGCCGACCGGCGGCGCGACCCACGTCTTCGAGATCATCGCCATGCTGCTCGCGCTCCAGCTGATCGCCGGCCGCGACGAGATCTGGCTCCCGCGCAGGTTCAAGAACACCAGGTTGGCCGACGGGTTCATCGCCAAGCTGCTCGGGACGATCCGCAGGCTCGAGCGCTTCAGCAAGCCCCGCGCGCGCCCGCTCTTCGAGCACCGCCTGTCCAACATCGTCTTCGGCGTGCTCGTCCTGGCCGGCTCGATCGCCGCCTTCGTCGCCCCGCCGTTCACCGGGCTCGACACGCTCCCGGCGCTCGGCGTCGTCTTCCTCAGCCTCGGCTTCGTCATGGAGGACATCGCGCTCGTCGTCGTCGGGATCGTGATCGCACTAGTAGGCGTAGGCCTTGAGATCGTCCTCGGCTCGGCCGCCGTCCACGGGATCAGCTCCCTCTTCTGAGAGGTCGAGGTCGTCCGGGATCGTCAGCCGCGCGAGCACCGCGGCCGCCGCCAGGATCCCCGCGCACACGAGCAGCGCGACCTGCGCGCCCGACGCGAACGCGCCCCGCGCCGCACCCGCCAGCCCGGCGTCACCCAGCGACACCGCGCCCTGGACCGACGCCCGCGCCACGCCCGGCGCGCCCGCCGGGAGGTCGTGCCGGTAGACCTCGTTGAACACCGAGCCCAGCAGCGCGACGCCCAGCGCCCCTCCGATCTCCTGGAACGTGTCGGCCAGCGCGGCGCCGATCCCGGCCGCCTCGTCCGGAAGGCCACCAAGAACGGCGAGCGCCGCCGGGGTGATGACCATCCGGACGCCCGCGCCGAACACGAGCAGCCCGGCCGCCAGCGGCCAGTAGCCGCCGTGTGGCAGCGCGAGCGCGACGCCCGCGATCGCGACCGAGCACCCCAACATCCCGAGCGCCGCCGCCCACGCCGCGCCCCACCACCGCGACACCACGCTCAGCAGCGCGCCGCCGCCGATGACGCCGACCGCGATCGGCGACGACCGCACGCCCGCCTCGATCGGCGAGTAGCCCATGACCACCTGCAGCTGCTGGGTGATCAGGAACAGCGAGCCGCTGATCGCGAGCATCAGCCCCATCTGGACCACGCCCGGCCCCGCGACCGCCCGCCTTGCCACCGCGCGCACGTCGAGCATCGGGTGCGCGGCGCGCAGCTCCCACCGCACGAACGACAACCCGCACAACAGCGAGCCCGCCGCCGGGCCGAGCACCGCCGCCGACAGCCAGCCGTGATCCGGGCCGTCGACCAGCGCCGCGACCAGCCCCAGCATCGCGCCCAGCGACAGCGCGGTCCCGAGCAGGTCGGCCGGCGCCGCCCCCGCACCGCCCGGCCGGACCCGCGGCGGTGCGTCGCGCGGGATCGCCCGCCACGCCACGACGCCGGCCACGGCCGCCAGCGGCACGTTGACCACGAACACCGCCTGCCACGCGAAGACCTCCAACAACGCACCACCGATCAGCGGCCCGAGCACGAACCCCAGGGCCCCCGCCGCGCCCGCGATCCCGACCGCGGTCGCCCGCGCCGGGCCCTCGAACGACCGGTACAACAACGCGATCGTCGAGGGCATCAGGAACGCCGCGCACGCGCCGGTCACCGCGCGCACCGCGATCAGCCCCTCCGCGCTCGACACCGACAACACCAACAACGACGCGCACGCGAACGCGGTCAGCCCGCCGAGCAGGACGCGCCGGCGCCCGAGCCGGTCGGCCAGCGAGCCGCCGGTCAGCAGCAGGCCGCCGAAGAGCAACGAGTAGGCGTTGACGACCCACTGCAGCTGGCTGGTCGACGCGTCGAGGTCGCGGGCGATCGACGGCAGCGCGACGTTCAACACGGTGTTGTCGATCGTCACGACGAGCGTCGCGAGCACCAGCGCGGCGAGCACCGGTAGCCCCGCGCGCAGCGTCCGGGCGGGCTCCGCGCTCGGACGTCGTTCGAGTTCTAGAACGTTGTTCGAGTCGAGCATGCGCGGTAGTGTTCTCGAACGTCGTTCGAGTGTCAAGCCCGACCCACACCATGGCCAAGCCCAACCGCCCCGCCTTCAACCACCGCAAGGCCTCCGCCGCGCCCCAGCGCAAGCCGCCGCTGGACCGCGAGCGGATCGTCGCCGCGACGATCAACATCCTCGACAGCGAGGGTCCCGGCGCGCTGACGTTCCGCCGCCTCGCCGCCGACCTGGGCGCGGGCGTCGCCACGCTCTACTGGCACGTCGACAGCAAGGAGGTCCTGATGGACCTCGCGCTCGACCACGTCCTCGGCGAGGCCGACAAGGGCTTCGACGCCCACCCCGACCAGCCGTGGGACCAACGCCTACAACAAGGCATGGTCGAGCTGTGGGAGCTGCTCGCCCGCCACCCGTGGGCCGCCCACCAGGCGATCCTCTCCGACAACCGCGGGCCCAACCTCCTGCACCACTGGGACCGCGCGTGCGCGCTGCTCTTCAGCATCGGGCTGGAGCCCGACGACGTGTTCTACGTCATGTCCACGTTGTTCACCTACGTGGTCGGCGTCGGCATGGCCAACGCGCTCTGGCACGACTACGGCGCCGCCGACCAGGAGACCAACCACGCCGCCGAGCTGCAGGCGGCCGCGCAGCTGTTCGACGAGATCCCCGAGGACGAGTACCCCGACTTCCGCCGCGTCCTGCCGGTCTTCACGACGCACACCCAAGAGGTCGAGTTCCTGCGCGGGCTGGACCTCGTCCTGGCCGGCATCCGCGCGCGGGTCGCTACCGTCGCGGGGTAGATGACCAAGAAGCGCATCGGGTTCCTGTCGTTCGGCCACTGGCAGCCCGTCCCGGGCTCGCGCACCCAGACCGGCCAGGACGCGCTGCTGCAGTCGATCGAGCTGGCGGTCAACGCCGAGGCGCTCGGGATCGACGGCGCCTACGTGCGCGTCCACCACTTCGCGCGCCAGCTCGCGTCGCCGTTCCCGCTGCTGAGCGCGATCGGCGCGCGCACGTCGCGGATCGAGATCGGCACCGCCGTGATCGACATGCGCTACGAGAACCCGTTGTACATGGCCGAGGACGCGGCGGCCGCCGACCTGATCGCGGGTGGCCGGCTGCAGCTCGGCGTGTCGCGCGGCTCGCCGGAGCCGGCGCTCGACGGCGCGGCGACCTTCGGCCACGTGCCCGCCGAGGGCGAGACCGACGCCGACATGGCCCGCCGCCACACCGCGGACTTCCGCGCGGCGATCGCGGGCGCGCCGGTCGCCGACGCCGACATCCGGATGACCGGATCGCGCGCGCGGCTGGCGATCCAGCCGCAGTCGCCGGGGCTCGGCGACCGGATCTGGTGGGGCTCCGGCACGCGCGCGACCGCCGAGTGGGCCGCGCAGCAGGGCATGAACCTGCAGTCCTCGACGCTGCTGGTCGAGGACACCGGCGTGCCGTTCGACGAGCTGCAGGCCGAGCAGATCCGGCTCTACCGCGCCGCGTGGGAGATCGCCGGCCACGACCGCGAGCCGCGCGTGTCGGTCAGCCGCTCGGTGATCCCGCTCGCCAACGACCTCGACATCGCCTACTTCGGCGACCGCGCGCTCCAGGACGGGAGCGACCAGGTCGGCTACCTCGAGGGCGTCCTGGCGCGCTTCGGCAAGTCCTACATCGGCGAGCCCGACAGGATCGCCGCCGAGCTCGCCCAGGACGCCGCGGTCCAGGCGTCCGACACCGTGCTGCTGACCGTTCCCAACCAGCTCGGTGTCGACTACAACACCAACATGCTCCAGACGATCGCCGAGCACGTCGCCCCGGCCATCGGCTGGGAGCCGGCCGACTCAGGCCGCGTCGCGTAGCGCCACGACCGCACGGTCGCGGCCCGCGTGCTTGGCGCGGTAGAGCGCCGCGTCGGCGGCGCGCATGAGCAGGTGGACGGTGTCGGCGTCCGGGCCGTGGGTGGCGATGCCGGCGCTCACGGTGAGGCGCAGGTCGGGCGCGATGTCCTCGTCGCGCAGGCGGCGCATGACGTCGTCGGCGTAGGCCTGGGCGGCGCCCGCGTCGGCGCCGGGCAGCGCGACGGTGAACTCCTCGCCGCCGACGCGGGCGACGTGGTCGCCGTCGCGGGCCGCGGCGGTCAGCGCGCCGGCCAGCCGGATCAGCGCCTCGTCACCGACGAGGTGGCCGTGGCGGTCGTTGAACCTCTTGAAGTGGTCGAGGTCGACCATCACGACCGCGAGCGTCCCGTCGCCCGCGCTCGCCCGCGCGACGAGCGCCTCGACCAGCGGGGCCAGCCCGCGCCGGTTCAGGACGCCGGTCAGCGCGTCGGTGTCGGCGGCCCTGGCCAGCGCGGCCTGCAGCTCGCGCTCGCGCGCGGTCATGACCATCACCAGCCCGGTCATCAGCCCCACCGACAGGACCGTGCCGATGATCGTGTCGGCGCGGTTGGTCGCGTACGGGTTGACGGCCACCGCGACCGTGACCGTCGTCGTCAGGACCGCGAACCCGGTGGCGACGACCGCGCGCCGGGCGAAGTACGCGAGGTGCACGAGCGGCCAGAGGAAGAAGAACGGGGTCGCGCCGATCGCGTTCGACGACCCCATCAGCAGGCCGAGCATGACGATCGAGATCATCGCCCCGACGTGCACGACCCAGCGCCACGGCGGCAGCAGCCACACGGCCAGCCCGCACAGCGCCGTCCCGCCCGCGCCGATCAGCTGGACCTGGCGCGCGGTGTCGGTCAGATCCGGCTTCAGCACGGCGCCCGCGGCGCACACCGTCGACCCCACGCCGAAGAGCGTGAGGGCCACCCGGCGCTCGAGCGCCGGGCCGTCCCGGTCGGCTGGGGAACGCAGTCCCATCGGATGTGGGATCGGGACCGCTGCAAGATCTTTGAGCGCTGACACGCCGTTCTCAGCGCATTGGCGCGTTCCCACTCCGCGTCTACACCGTTTGTGGGAGCTGTCCGGCCCTCCGTAGTCCGCCGCAGAACACGGCGGTTGCGCCCGGATGGCGGCGCTTGCGCGCGCCCGTAGCGTCCTGATCATGCCTGCCCAGACCGCCGACGCCGTCGTCATCCCGCCGCTGCCGCGGTGCGTGTGGTGTGGCGAGACGATCGGGGTGTTCGAGCCGCTGGTCTACGAGGCCGGTGAGCCACGGCGGGTGGTGCGCAGCGCCGTGCTGCGGCTGCCGGAGGAGCTGCGGCGTGATGGCGGCGGTGGGCACGCGGCGTTCTTCCACGCCGCGTGCCACGAAGCCGCTGAGTGCCGCTAACCGATCATGTCGCGGGCGGCCGCGCCCGGGGCGAACATCGGCAGGCAGTCGGCGTCGGGCGCGACCGCGACGTCGAGCAGCGCGGGGCCGTCGGCGTCGATCAGCCGCGCCACCGCGTCGTCCACGTCGTCGGCCTGCTCCACGCGCTCCGCGTTCGACCACCCACACGCCCGCGCCAGCAGCGCCCAGTCGGGCGCCGGGCCGAGGTCGACGTCCTGGCGGCGCCCGTCCCAGAACAGGTCCTGCTGCTGGCGGACCATGCCCAGCGCGCCGTCGTTGATCAGCAGCACCTTGACCGGGAGCGCCTCGGCGCGCGCGGTCACGAGCTCCTGCATGTTCATCAACAACGACCCGTCGCCGGACACGCACACGACCGTCGCGTCCGGCCGCGCGACCTGCGCGCCGAGCGCCGCGGGCAGGCCGAAGCCCATCGTGC
Organism: Conexibacter woesei Iso977N; assembly: GCF_000424625.1. Lineage (GTDB taxonomy): Bacteria > Actinomycetota > Thermoleophilia > Solirubrobacterales > Solirubrobacteraceae > Baekduia > Baekduia woesei_A. Next base: position 998,759 of record NZ_AUKG01000002.1, on the reverse strand, counting down.
CGAGACCGCCGCTGGTGAGCCACCGCCGCGGCGCGTCGAAGCGCAGGCGCTTGGCCGCCCACATCTGGTGGTTGCCGACGTCGGTGGTCACGATCGTCTCGCGCCCCGCGGTCGCCCGGCGCAGCGCGTCGAGCGCGTGGGCCGGGTGGATCGCGCCGTCGTCCGGCGCCTCCGGATCGGCCTCGGCCGAGCGCCACGCGTCGAGCACGCGCCACCACTCGCCGAGGCGCTCGGCGTCCGGGCGCAGCTCGCGCACCGCGGCGGCGAGCGCGGCCAGCGTCGCCCGCGCGTCGCCGTGCAGCGCCACGTCGGGCGTGCGCAGCTTGCCGATCTCGGCACGGTCGATGTCGAGGTGGATGACCTGCTTGGCGGCGGGCGCGAACTGGTCCAGGCGCCCGGTCACGCGGTCGTCGAAGCGCGCGCCGATCGCGACCAGGACGTCGCACTCGTCGACCGCCCAGTTCGCGGTCCGGCAGCCGTGCATGCCGAGCATCCCGAGCCAGCGCGGGTCGCTGGCCGGGAACGCGCCCAAGGCCATCAACGTGGTCGTGACCGGCAGCCCGCCGCCGGCGTCGGCCAGCGCGCGCAGCTCGGCGCCCGCGCCCGCGTGGACGACGCCGCCGCCCACGTAGAGCACCGGCCGCCGCGCGCCCGCGAGCGCCGCGGCGGCAGCGCGGACCGCGGCGCGGTCGGCCACCGGCGGCGTGGCGTCGAAGCCGGCGGGCAGGGTGGCGGCACCGCCGCCGCTCAGCGCATCCCGCGGCACGATCTCCCGCGCCACGTCGCTCGGCACGTCGACCAGCACCGGCCCCGGCCGCCCGCCGCTCGCCACGGCGAACGCCTCGCGGATCGCCGGGACCACGTCCCGCGCCCGCTCGACCGCGATCGCGTGCTTGACGATCGGCGCGGTGACGCCGATCACGTCGGTCTCCTGGAACGCGTCGGTCCCGCGCAGGTCGGTCCGGACCTGGCCGGTGATCGCGACGATCGGCGTCGAGTCCATCATCGCGTCGGCCAGCGGCGTGACGAGGTTCGTGGCGCCCGGCCCGGACGTCGCGAAGCACACGCCGACGCGGCCGGTCGCGCGCGCGTAGCCCTCGGCGGCGTGGCCGGCCGCGGCTTCGTGGCGGACCAGGACGTGGCGCAGCGCGCTGCCGTGGAGCGCGTCATGCAGCGGCAGCGACGCGCCGCCGGGCAGGCCGAAGGCGACCTCGCAGCCCTCCTGCAGCAGGGCGGCGATCAGGGCGTCGGCGGCGCGCATGTGCGTGCTCCTGGAACGTCGTTGTTGAGGATGTTGGAAATCGGAAGGACTACGAGAAGGCGAAGGCCACGCATGGTGCGCTCCTTGGGGTCGAGGCGGTGAGGAAGGTGCCGCTGGCGCTCTAGAGCGCTACGAGCACGCCGCCGCTGGCGAGCGGAAGCTCGCGAATGCGGAGGGCGGCGTGGATGTGCGCGAGATGCGCCATTCGTCCGGGGACGATACACGCCCTGACAGCGTTCTGACAACGCCGGTCCAGACCGGCAGGCGCGCGGCCGATCGACCGGGACGATGGTCTTCCGCCGCCTCCCCATCCTCCTCGCCACCGCCCTGCTCGCCGCGTTCGCCGCCGCGCCCGCCGCCCACGCCCAGCAGGCCGCGACCGACAGCAACGGCGCCTACTCCGACGCCGACGGCTCCTACTGGGGCCCGGACGACTCGTACGACGACTACTCCGACGACGACGCCGGTGGCGACCCCTACGACAACGGCGCGACCGGCGGCCAGACGCCCGGCGTGAGCTCGCCGTACACACCGCCGACGACCGGGACCACCACCACGCTGCCCGGCCAGACCTCCCCGTCCACGCAGCCGCCCACCGGGACGCTGCCGCCCACGCCCGGCACGCTGCCGACGATCCCGGTCACCAGGACGATCGCCGGGAAGACCGCGCAGCTGCGCACCGACGGCAAGGCCGCGATCCCGCGCGGCGCGCCGAAGGTCGTCCAGACCGTCATCGCCGCGGCCAACAGGATCATCGGCAAGCCCTACCTCTGGGGCGGCGGCCACGCCAGGCTGATCGACAAGGGCTATGACTGCTCGGGCTCGGTCTCGTTCGCGCTGATCGGCGCGTCGCTGCTCGCCTCGCCCGAGGTCTCCGGCGCGCTCGCGCACTGGGGCGCCGCCGGCAACGGCAGGTGGATCAGCGTGTACGCCAACAAGGGCCACGTGTACATGGAGGTCGCGGGGCTGCGGCTGGACACGTCGCCGGTCGGCGACTACACGGGCAGGATGGGCGTCCGCTGGCGCCCGCTGATCGGCAAGCGCAACGGCTTCCACACGCGCCACCCGCTCGGCCTCTAGGCACCGTGAGATAGTCGGGGCGTGAGCGACGCCCCACCCTCCTACTGGTCCTACCTCGCGCTCGACGAGCTGCTCGCCGCCCAGCGCCCGCGGTCGGAGGAGCACGACGAGCTGTTGTTCATCGTGATCCACCAGGTCAGCGAGCTGTGGTTCAAGCAAGTCCTCCATGAAGTCGCGCACCTGCAGCGCGCGCTGGAGAGCGGCGACGCGACCGCCGCGCTGGAGGACCTGCGGCGCGTGCTGGCGATCTTCAAGACGCTCGTCGGGCAGATGGACGTGCTGGAGACGCTCACGCCGCGCCAGTTCGCGTCGTTCCGCGGCCAGCTCGGGCCGGCATCGGGGTTCCAGAGCGCGCAGTTCCGCGAGTTGGAGGCGGTGCTCGGCGCGCGCGACGACGCGGTGATCGCGCGGACGCCGGAGGGCGTCGCGCGCGAGCGGGTCGCGGCGGCGATGGCGCGCCCGGCGGTGTTCGACTCGTTGTTGCAGTACTTCGTGGCCGGCGGCCATGCGGTCCCGGAGGCCGTGCTGGGGCGCGATTTCGCTGCGCCCTACGAGGGCTCCGAGGACGTCCAGGAGATGTTGTTGTCCGTCTACGCCGGGGACGACGGCCTCGGCGCGCAGGTGTGCGAGCGGCTCGTCGACCTCGACGAGGGCCTGCAGGAGTGGCGCTACCGGCACGTGAAGCTGATCGAGCGGACGATCGGCTCCAAGGCCGGGACCGGCGGGTCGTCGGGCGCGGAGTTCCTCCAGCGGACGCTGTTCCAGCCGGCGTTCCCGGACCTCTGGGCCGTGCGGTCGCGGCTGTGAGCGCGCTCGCCGACCGGCTCGCCCCGCACTACGTACGCTTCGGCGTAACGGAGCGGCTGCTGCTGACCGGGCACTCGCACCAGGCGTGGCCGGACGCCGCGCTCGACGGCGTGCTCGAGGCGTTCGACGACGCCGCCGAGCTCGTGGACGAGAAGTGGGCGCGCGCGTTCGCCGCGGCGGACGCGGTCCGGGCGGGGTTCCGCGTGTGGTTGGACGACGAGGACGACGCCGCGCTGGCGTTGGGGGCCAACACGCACGAGCTGGTCGTGCGCATGTTGTCGTCCTTGGACCTGCGCGCGCGGCCGCGGATCGTCACGACCGGCGGGGAGTTCCACACGCTGCGCCGCCAGCTCGCGCGGCTGGGCGAGGTGCCGGGGGTGGAAGTTGTCGTCGTCGATCCGGAGCCGGCGGACACGCTCGCCTCGCGGCTCGCGGACGCCACCGACGAGGGCACCGCGGCGGTCTTCGTCTCGGCGGTGATGTTCGGCACGGGCGCGGTCGTCGCGGACCTCGGGTCGCTCGCGCGCGCGTGTACCCGTGTCGGGTCCGAGCTGGTCGTCGACGCCTACCACGCGCTCGGGCCGACGCGGTTCTCCGTCCGCGACGACGGGTTGCAGGAGGCGTGGGTCGTCGGCGGCGGCTACAAGTACCTCCAGCTCGGCGAGGGCTGCTGCTTCCTGCGGATCCCGCCCCACGCGGCTGCGTACCGCCCGGTGATCACCGGCTGGTACGCGGAGTTCGGCGACCTCGCCGCGGAGCGACCCAATCACGTTGCCTACGCCCGCGACGACCCCGCCGCCCGCTTCGCCGGGTCCACCTACGACCCGACCTCGCACTACCGCGCGGTGCGCGTGTTCGAGTTCTTCCACCAGCAGGGCCTGGACCGCGACACGCTCCCACCCGAGTACGCGCGCCAAGTCCACCACCTTGCCTCCGGGGTCAAGTCGCTGAACCTGCGCGACGTCGAGCGGGCCGCATCCGAAGCCGGCTTCCTCGCCCTCCGGACCCCGCACGCCGCCGCCTACCAGCAGTCGCTGCTGCACGACCACGGCGTCCTGACCGACTGCCGCGGCGACGTCCTGCGCCTCGGCCCCGCGCCCTACCTCACCGACGCCCAGCTCGACGCGGCGGTCGCCGCGCTCGGTGCTGTCGCCGCCGATCGGTAGCGTCTGCTGCATGGCCGAAACCCCTGAGCAGTTCTACGCCCGCACCGTTGCCGCCGGGTGCCGCACGCCGCCGGTCGAGGAGTGGGCGTCGTGGCCGTTCGAGGGCAGCGTGACGCCGAAGGCGCTCGTCCCGCCCGCGCCGGAGCCGCCGCGCATGGGCGTCGGCGGGGTCGACTGCAGGGCCTGCGACGCGCCGGACGACGCGTACTTCTGGACCGACGACCGCTGGCGCCTGCAGGACGCCGGCCCCGGCGGGCTGCCGTTCGTCTGCGTGCTGGAGCCGCGCGTCCACGCCGACGAGCCGAGCGATCTCGGCCCGGAGCTGGCGCGCGAGATGGGCTGGATGATCGCGCGCGTCGAGGAGGCGGTCCGGGCGATCGGGCACATCGGGCGCGTGCACATCAGCCGCTTCGCCGACGGCGCCGAGCACATGCACTGGTGGTTCATCGCGCGGCCGGCCGACCAGGCGCAGTTCGCGATGATGACCGCGGTCATCTGGGACGACGTCCTGCCGCCGGTCCCGCAAGACGTATGGGATGACAACAAGGCCGCGGTCGCCGCGGCGATGGACGCCTCGCGCTAGCGCTGGACCGCCGCGGCGGCCGCCCGGACCGCGTCGCGCAGCGCGACGACCGAGGGGCGCCTGGCGTCGGCGGCCCGGGTCGCCATGAAGATGGTGCGGTCGATCGTCCCCTCGGCGATCGGCCGGACCGCGACGCCGGCGCGGCCCTCGGGGCCGACGAGCTGGGGCAGCAGCATCACCGCCTGCCCGGCGACGACGAGCGCCAGCCCGATCGCCGAGTCGTTGGCGCGGTGGCGGACGTCGGGGTCGAAGCCGCCGAGCTCCCGGCACGCGCGGACCGTCATCTCCTCCCAGCCGGTCCCGGGATGGCCGGTGACCCACGGCGCGCCGGCGAGGCTCGCCAGCGGGACCGCCGTCCTGGCGCGTCGTCCCGTGCGCACCGCCGGGTGCGCGTCCGGGAGGACGAGCGACACGGGGTCCAAGAGGATGTCCTCGCGCACGACGCCGTCGGGCCGCGCGCGCGGCTGATGGCGCCACTCGTCGGCGAGCACGAGGTCGAGGTCGCCGAGCGCCAGGGCGGGCAGCGACTGCTCGGGCTCGGCCTCGACCAGCTCACAGCGCAGCCCGGGCGCGGCCTGCGCGAGCGTGCCGATCGCCGGGATCGCGACGCGCATCGCCATCGACTGGAACGACGCGATCCGCGCGCGCCCCGCGGGACCGCCGCCCGCCGCCGCGGCGAGGTCGGCCTCGGCCAGCTCGGCCTGGCGCAGCAGCACCTCGGCGTGGCCGACGAGCACGAGCGCGTCGTCGGTCAGCCGGACGCCGCGGCCCGCGCGGGTCAGCAGCGTGCGCCCGGTCTCGCGCTCCAGGACCGCGAGCTGCTGCGAGACCGCCGACGGCGTGTACTGCAGCGCGTCGGCGACCGCGGCGATCGTGCCGCGCGCGTGCAGCTCGCGCAGGAGGCGGAGTCGGCGGAGATCGAGCATTCCGTAGCGATCCTAACGCGAACTCGTAACGAAGCGGTGTTGTTCCTACGCAATGGCCGCGCCAAGATGCGACCCGCGATGTCCCCCGCGCCCTCCCCCAGCCACTCCCCGACCGGTGCCCTGTTCTGCCTCGCCTCCGCGGCGGGCTTCGGCGCGATGGCCGTCTTCGGCAAGCTCGCCTATCGCCACGGCGCCACGGTCGGGACGCTGCTCGCCGTCCGGTTCGCGCTGGCGGCGGCGGTCCTCTGGCTCCTGCTCCTCCTCACCCGCCGGTCGTCGCTGCGGACGCTGCGGCGTCTCCCCCGCCGCGACGTCGGGCTGGCGCTCGGCCTCGGCGCGCTCGGCTACAGCGCGCAGGCCGGCGCGTACTTCGCAGCGCTCGACCGCCTCGACGCCTCGCTGCTGGCGCTGTTGTTGTACACGTTCCCGATCGTCGTCACGGTCGCGGCGATCGCCCTCGGGCGCGAGCTGTTCAGCACCCGGACCGCGGCCGCGCTCGGCCTGGCCAGCGGCGGGTTGCTGCTCGTGCTGGCCGGCGCGGCGGCGGGCGCGCTGGACCCGCTCGGCACCGCGCTCGGCCTGATCGCGGCGGTCGTCTACAGCGCCTACATCTTGGTCAGCGAGGGCGTGACGCGGCGCGTCGAGCCGCTGCTGCTCTCGACGCTCGTCTGCACCGGCGCGGCGTTCACGCTGAGCGTGGCAGGCGTGCTCGGCGGTTGGCTGGACCTCGGCGCGGTCGACGCCGCGGGCTACGGCTGGATGGCCGCGATCGCGCTCGTCTCGACCGTCGCCGCGGTCGGCCTGTTCTTCGCCGGCCTCGCCCGCGTCGGCCCGTCGAGCGCGGCGATCCTCTCGACCTTCGAGCCGGTCGTCACCGTCACGCTCGCGTTCCTCGTCTTCGGCGAGTCGTTCTCGCCCGCGCAGCTGTTCGGCGGCGCGCTCGTCCTCGCCGCCGTGCTGCTCGTCCGCGCCCGCCGCGCGGTGCCGCGGCTAGCCCTCGGTGACGCCGCCGGCGGCGGCCCAGTCCAGCGCGCGGCTGCGCGGGCGGCCGATCATCGCCCGCTCGCCGTCGTCGAGGATCGGGCGCTGTAGCAGCGACGGGTGGGCGAGCAGCGTCGCGACGACCTCGTCGACCGGCCAGCCGTCGGCCTCCAGACCCAAGTCCTTGTACTTCTTGTCGCGGCGGATCAGCGCGTCGACCGGATCGCCGACCAAGCGGCCCGCGAGCTCGCGCAGCTCCTGCTCGTTCAGGCGCTCGGCGACCAGCAGGTACCTGCGGACCTGCACGTCGTGGCCCGCGCCTTCCAGCGCGTCGAGCGCGTGGACGGACGTGGGGCAGTTCGGGTTGTGGAGAAGCGTCAGCGGCACGCGCGGGATCCTACGGGTCACCACTTTCGACCGCCGCAGACGTCTGTGCGCGGCGAACTGGCGCTGGCGATTGGAGGTACGTTCGCTACATGGACAACACACTTGCAGCTGCCGTCATCGCGGGGCTCACCTCCCTCGGCGCGACGGCGCTCGGTGGCCGAATCAGCCTGAAAGCCACGCAATCGTCGAGCGAGATGCAGCGAGAGCGAGAACAACAGGCTGCAACACGGCTCGTGCTGTCCGAACTCCGCACAAACGGACGTGCGCTGCGGGAGGCCCTGCGCCGAGCGGACCTCACCGGCCTGATCCAGGGTCCGCCCTCCGTCCGGCAGTGGGAACGTCATCAATTTGCCCTGGCCGTAGAGCTGTCGCACGATGACTGGTACATCGTCGATCGAGCTGCCGCTTCCATGGCCGGCGTCCATCACATCGTCACCCAACGCGACGCCTCCCCGTCGCTCGAAAACGAATGGCATCGACACTTCGACCGTTTCCTTCGCGAGACAGTCATTGCCCTCGGTGTGCTGCGAGCGTCTCTGGACGGAGATGCGCGCGACGTCGCCACCCTCGGCCTCGCCGTGCTGGACGATCGCGTCGACGAGGCCCAAAGGCCGCACCTCAGCGCGGCTCAGCGGGCTCGACGCCGGCATCGTCGAGAGCGATAAGCCGCTTCTGGACCCAGGCGACGTCGTGCCACGCGCCGTCCTTCCAGCCGACCCTGCGGTAGACGCCGGACGGCTCGAAGCCGAGCGCGCGGTGCAGCCCGGCCGACGCCTCGTTGGGCAGCGTCATCCCCGCGAACGCCATCCGGAACCCGCGCGCCGCGAGCCGCTCGAGCAACACGGTGTACAACGCCCGACCCCCGCCCCGCCGCCGCAACCCCGGCTCCAGGTAGACGGAGACCTCGCATGCGAAGCGATACGCCGCCCGCGGCGCGAAGGCCGCGCCGTAGGCGTAGCCGACCACGCGCGCGTTCTCGTCCTCCAGCACCAACCAGGCGTGCGACGCCAGCGCCCGCGCGATCCGCGCGCGCATCTCCTCGACGTCCGGCGGTTCCAGCTCGAAGCTGACCGCGGTGTCGCGCACGTACGGTGCGTAGACCGCCGCGCAGGCCGCGGCATCTTCGAGGGTGGCGTCCCGGACGTTCATGAGCACCATCGTAGCGCGCAAAGACACTATAGTCACACCTCATGGAAGCCGACGACCTCACCGAGCGCCTGGCCGAAGCCGTCCGCGCCGCCCGCGGCGCGCAGGACCTCACTGTCGCCGCGCTGGCCGAGCGCTCCGGCGTCTCGCGCGCGATGATCGCCAAGGTCGAGCGCGGCGACGCGCAGCCGACCGCGGCGCTGCTGTCCAAGCTCTCCGGCGCGCTCGGCCTCACGCTCTCCGAGCTGATCGCCCGCGCCGAGCAACCGCGACAACAACGCTTGACCCGCCGCGCCGACCAGCCCGTCTGGACCGACCCGGACTCCGGCTACGTCCGCCGTGCCGTGTCCCCAACGACGACGACCAGCCCGTTGGAGCTGGTCGAGGTCGAGCTTCCGGCCGGGGCGAACATCCCGATCGCCGCCGACTCCTACACCTTCATCCACCAGCAGATCTGGGTCCTGGACGGCCACCTCCGCTTCCACGAAGGCGACGAGGTCCACGAGCTGGACGCCGGCGACTGCCTCCAACTCGGGGACCCCCAACCCTGCGCGTTCGTCAACCCAACCGCATCAACAACGCGCTACCTGGTGGCCTTGAGCAAGCGCTAGCGGTCGAGCGCTAGTTCTTGACGGTCGCCAGCTTCGGCGAGCCCTTGACGCCCTCGGTCGCGGTGTGGATGGTGCCCTTGTTGTCCTTCAAGGCCAGCTCCAGCGACGACTTGGTGGACTTGCCGGTGATGACGTAGATCGTCCCGGCCTCGGTCACGTCGCTCTCCGAAGCGACCGGCTTGACGTACAGCCCGGACGAGGTGATCGCCGCGACGATCGTGTCACCGCTCGTCGGGAACGCCTTGTTGCTGACGGCGCCGATCGCGGCCTGCGCGGCGGACTGCAGCGCCTGCGTGGCCTGCCCGGCCTGCTGGGTCTTCGCGCCGTCGGTCTGCACCTTCTCGACGCCGGCCTTCGTCTTGGCGTCGAAGTAGATGACCGCCGACGCGCCCTGGTCGCCCGACTGGACGACGCACAGCTGCGGGTCGCCCTTCAGGGAGTGCGACAACGTCGCGGAGGTCGACTTGCCCGTCGCGGGCCACGTGATGTACGTGGTCGCGTACCAGGGCTGTGTCGGGGCCGGGACGGTGCTCGCCTTCACGAGCTTGCTGTAGTCGTCGGTGCACGACACGGTGCCCGACGTGCCGGCGGTGCCGGACGTCGACTTCGCGGTGCGCGCGAGGCTGACGGTGTCGTCGCTGACCGAGACCGTGAGGCCGCTGGTCTTGTCGCTGGCGGACTTCTTGGAGCCGCTGTCGTTGCCGCCGCACGCGGCGATCAGCACGGCGACGAGGGAGAGCGCGACGACGGAGGCCGCGAGACGGGAGCGCATGCGCTTCACCGTGCCGCAGCACGGTGAAGCGAACATAATCCCAACCCTCAGGGTTCCTAAGACCTGCTAGGCGCCCAGCATCGAGTAGCCGCCGTCGCAGATCATGTAGGACCCGGTGATGTGGATCGCGTCGTCGGTCGCCAGGAACAGCGCCGCTGCGGTCACGTCCTCCGGCGGCGGGATCCGGCCCATCGGCGTGTCGCGGGTGATCTGCTCGCCGCGGCCGGCCTGGAAGTCCGGGCGCGTCAGGACCGCCTCGGTCGCCATGAAGCCCGGCGCGAACGTGTTCACGCGGACCTCGGGCGCCAGCGCCTTGGCGTAGGACTTGGTGATGCCGAGCAACCCGTACTTCCCGGCGGCGTAGATCGGCGCGCGCGGGCTGCCGCGCACGATGACGGTCGAGCCGATGTTCACGATCGCGCCGCGACCGCGGGCCTTCATCGCCTTGCCGAACTCGTGGACCATCAGCATGGTGCCCTTGATGTCGACCGCGAGGCAGTGGTCGATGATCTCCTCGGTGAGGTCGTCCCAGCCGTTCTGGTCGGAGGCCATGTCGCCGACGTTGTTCACCAACACATCGACATCGCCGGCCTCCGACACCATGCGCTTGATGTCGTCCCACGACGAGATGTCGCCCTGCACCAGCCGCGTCTGCGCGCCGAGCGCTTCCACACGCTGCGCGGTGTCCTCCGCGCCCGCCTTGGACGAGCGGTAGTGGATGACGACCAGCGCCGCACCCTCCTCCGCCGCCTTGACCGAGAGCTCGGCGCCGAAGCCCGTGCCCGCGCCGGTGACCATCACGGTCTTGCCGTCGAGTCGACCCATAGTTGTTGTTCTCTCCTCGTTCTCGCTAGACGACCGTGCGGCCGCCGTCGATGTACAGCACTTGCCCCGTCACGAAGCTCGCCTGACGCGAGGCCAGGAACAGCACGGGGCCCACGACTTCCTGCAGCTGCCCGAAGCGTCGCGCCGGGATCAGCTGGATCAGCGCCTCGCGCCTCTCCGGATGCGCGTCCAGGTAGGCCTGCGTCAGCGCGGTGTCCATGTAGCCCGGCGCGACCGCGTTGACCGTCACGCCGTCGGCCGCGTGCTCGTGCGCCATGACGCGCATGAGCTGGTTGATCGCGCCCTTGGTCGCCGCGTACGGGCCGTGCTCCTTGTGGCCGCTGCGCCCGGCGACGCTGGAGAAGAACACGATCCGGCCGTGCTCCTGGGCGCGCATCAGCGGCAGGACCGCCTGCGCGGTGAAGAACGCGCTGCTCAAGTTGATGGCGATGAAGCGCTCCCAGTCCGCCGAGGTGTAGGCCTCGATCGGACGGCGGTCGTTGATCCCGACCGCGTGGACGAAGACGTCGACACCACCGAGTTGGTCCGTCGCCTCGCCCATCGCGCGCCTGCAGGCGTCCGCGTCGCCGAGGTCGGCGGCGACGCGCACGCTGCCGTCCTGGGGGTCGAGGTCGACGACGGCCACGGTGGCGCCGGCCGCCTCGAAGCCCTCGACGAGCGCGCGGCCGATCGTCCCCGAGCCGCCGGCGACGATCACGCGCTGCCCCTCGAGGCCGAGGTAGGACTCCGGCGCGGCGGGCTCAGGCACGCGGCGTCTCCGGCCGCGAGGTGAGCACGTTGATGGTGATCGCCATGCCGCCGTCAGGGACCGTCGCGGAGTGCGGGACGCCGCCCGGCAGCGTCGCGGTCTGCCCCGCGGTCAGACGGACCGGCTGGCCGTCGACCACGAAGTCGACCGTTCCCATCATCACGGTCGTGACCTGGTCCTGCGGGTGCTGGTGCTCCTCCCACGCGCTGCCCGGACCGTAGCGGTAGAGCGTCGCGGTGAGCTGCGGCGTGTGCACGGTGGCGCCGAAGATGCCCGGCCGGACCTCGGTGAACTCCCGGTCGTCCCAGTCGACCTTCTCTGGCTTGCCCATGGCCCGGACTATCGCATACAGTTCGTCATCTTGCATCCACTTGACGAAGACGTGGCCACCCTGCGCCTCACGGCGGGCGCCGCGCTGGCGCGCACGCTCGCGGCGTGCGGCGTCCGCGACGTGTTCGGGATCGCGGCCGGCAAGCTCGCGCCGTTCCTCGCCGCCGTCGGCGAGGACGAGCGCCTGACCCACCTCGGCGTCCGCCACGAGGCCGCCGCCACCTGGATGGCCGCCGCGACCTACGCGGCGACCGGCCGGATCGCGGTCGCCTACGGCGAGTCCGGGCCCGGCTCGCACAACCTCGCCAGCGCGCTGGGCAGCGCCTACAACAACAACTTGGCAGCGCTGGTGATCACCTCCGGCGTGCCGTCGGAGCTGGCCCGGCCCTACGAGGGCATGGTCATGGAGACCGACAACCTCAAGTTGTTCAGCGCGTCCACGCAGTGGGGCGCGGTCGCGCGCGATCCCGCGCGTGTCCCGGCGCTCGTGCACCGCGCGCTGCGCGCCGCGCTGACCGGCCGGCCCGGGCCGGTGCACCTGGAGGTCCCGGCCGACGTGCTCGGCGCCGAGGCGGAGTACCGCGTGGCCGAGCTGGACCTGCCGCTGGGGCGCGTGCTGCCCGCGCGAACCGCCGCAGACCCGGACGCGGTGGCGCGCGCCGCGGAGCTGCTCGCGGGCGCGGAGCGGCCGCTGGTCGTCGCGGGCGGCGGCGTCGCGCGGGCGTTCGCGGAGGACGAGCTGCGCGCGGTCGTCGAGCAGCTCGGCGCCGCCGCGACCGCGACCCAGATGGGCCTCGGCACGATCTCGACCGAGGACCCAAACTTCATCGGCCACGGCGGCGTGATCGGTGGCGACGCCGTCCTGCGCGCCTTCCGCGAGGCCGACGTCGTCCTCGCCGTCGGCTGCCGCTTCTCCTCCTGGCTCTGGGACGGCCGCAGGCCCGCCGTGCAAGGGCAAGTTGTCCATGTCGACGTCGACCCGGAGATCGCGGGCCGCGCGGTGCCCGGCAGCCTCGGCCTCGTCGGCGACGCACAGCTCGTCCTGCGCCGGCTGCTGAACGCTCTGCCGAGCGAGACCGTTTCAGACCCCACTTGGCGCGCCTCGCTCGCCGCCGAGCGCGCCGAGTGGCGAGCGGAGTACCTCGCGGCGGCCGATGACGGCGAGGGTCCGCTCCACCCCGCGACCCTCGCCGCCGAGCTCGGCGCGGCGCTCCCCGCCGATGCGCTCGTCGCCTACGACGGCGCGCACACGTCGTTCTTCTCCAACGACTTCACGCCCGCGACCGCGCCGCGGACGCGGTTCCACGAGCCGGGGATGGGCCATCTCGGCTTCGGCATCCCCTACGCCAACGCGCTGAAGGCCGCGTTCCCGGACCGGCCGGTCGTCAACATCACGGCCGACGGCGCGTTCGGCTTCACGCTCCAGGAGCTGGACACCGCGCGCCGCCACGGGCTCAACGCCGTCCACGTCATCCACAACAACTCGGCGTGGGGCGTCATCCGGCTCGGGCAGTCGCGTGCGGGCTTCGAGCTCGGCACCGACCTCGCCGGCACCGACCACGTCGCGATCGCGCGCGCGTTCGGCTGCCACGCCGAGCGCGTCACGACGCGCGCCGAGATCGCGCCGGCGCTGGAGCGCGCGCTCAACGCCGGCGTCCCTGCGGTCATCGACGTCACCACCCGCCTCGTCCCCCACCCCGGCCTGCCGCGCTTCGGCGCCGCCGGTCGCTGACCCCCAATGGAGAGCATGTCCACGCTGGAGATCCGCTACCTCGGCCACGCGGCGTTCACGATCGGCGACGGCACGACCACGCTGCTCGTCGACCCGTTCCTGACCGGCAACCCCAAGGCATCGGTCGCCGCCGCCGACGTCGAGGCCGACGCGATCCTCGTCACCCACGGCCACCCCGACCACGTCGGCGACACGGTCGCCGTCGCCACGCGCCTCGGCGTCCCGGTGTTGACCACCATGTCGCTCGGCCGCGAGCTGGGCGACGACCTGCCCGAGGGCCACGACCTCAAGACCGCCAACCTCGGCGGCACGATCGCGATGCCGTGGGGCAGCGTGCGGCTGGTCCCCGCCGCGCACTTCTCGGTGACGCCGAAGGGCACGCCGGACGTCCCGTCGGGCATGGTCATCGAGCTCGGCGGCAGGCGCGTTTACCACGTCGGCGACACCGCGCTGGTCGCCGACCTCGCGCTCGCCGGGCGCGGCGCGAAGCTCGACGCGGCGCTGCTGTGCATCGGCGGCCACTACACGATGGACCGCGTCGATGCGGTTGAAGCCACGCGGCTGATCAACACCGACTTGGTCATCCCCTGCCACTACGACACGTTCCCGCCGATCGCGACCGACGTCGGCGAGTTCGTCAGCGACGTCACGGCCGCGCAGCACGCGCGCGCCGCCGCGCCGAAGCCCGGCGAGGCTGTGACGCTGTGAGCGCCGCGACGCAGGCCGCGCTCTGGGGCCGGCGGCCGCGCGACTGGGCGCGGCTCGCCGAGCCGCAGAACGTCGCGCTGTTCGCCGCGGTGCTCGACGCGCTCGGCGTGCGCGAAGGCATGCGCGTCCTGGACTGCGGCTGTGGCTCGGGCCTGGCGGCGCAGATGGCCCACGAGCGCGGCGCGGTCGTCGGCGGCGTCGACATCACGCCCGAGCTGCTGGAGGTCGCGCGCGAGCGCGTCCCGGACGGCGAGTTCCTGGTGGGGTCGCTCGACGCACTGCCGCTCGCCGACGGCGCCTACGACGTCGCGTTCGGCGTCAACGCGTTCCAGTTCGCCGCCGACCCGGTCGGCGCGCTGCGCGAGGCGGCGCGGGTCGCGCCCGGGCGCGTGGCGATCACGACGTTCGCCGAGCCGGAGCGCTGCGAGTCCACCGCCCTGCACCTGGCGATGAAGAACGCGGTGGACCCGTCCGGCGACGGCTACGCGCCCTACGCGCTCTCGGCGCCCGGCAAGTTGGAGGCGTTGCTCGCCGACGCCGGGCTGGACGTGGTCGAGCGCGGCGAGGTCCCGGTGGTCTGGGCCCACGCCGACGTCGAGGACACCATCTTGAGCCTGCTCTGCTCGGCGGGCGGCGCGCGGGCGACCGACGCCGTCGGCGAGGCCGCGGTCCGCGCGGCGCTGGAGCCCGCGATCGCTCCGTTCGTCCGCGACGACGGGAGCGTGTCCATGAACAACGTGTTCCGCTACGCCGTTGGGAGCGTCGCATGATCAAGATCCATCACATCGGCTACGTCGTCGAGGACCTGCAGGCTGCGATCCCGCAGGCGATCGCGACGCTCGGCACCGGCCCGTTCTTCCTGATCGAGCACATGACGTTCGACGAGACGACCTACCGCGGCGGCCCCGCGGAGTACGACCACTCGTCGGGCTTCGCGGCGCTCCCCGGCGGGTTGTTGGTGGAGCTCACGCAGGTGCATGGAGCCGAGCCGCCGGAGCTGCGCGCGGCGCTCGGCGGCGCCCGCGGGATCGGCCACGTCGGCTACGTCGTCGACGACCAGGCCACGGAGGTCGCGCGCCTGGAGGCGCAGGGATTGCGCGCGTTCCACACCGGCAGGACCGGCCCGGCGTCCGCGGTCTGGCTGGAGTCCGACTGGCTTGGCCACCACGTCGAGGTGCTGCAGAGCGCGCCGCCGCTGCTCGAGTTCTACGACTCGATCCGCGCGGCGGCCGACGGCTGGGACGGCAGCGACCCGATCCGGCGCCGTGGCTGACGTCGTCGTCATCGGCTACGGCCCGGCGGGCGCGGCGGCGGCGATCGCCGCGCACGATGCCGGCGCCGATGTCGTCGTGCTGGAGAAGACCGGCGCCGGCGGCGGCAACTGCCGCTACGCGGGCGGCTTCCTCTTCGACGCGCCGCAGGCCGCCGACCACATCGACGCGCTGAGCTTCGGCCGCACGCCGCGCGACGTCGTCGAGGCCTACGCCGATGGGTTGCACGAGTTGTCAGGGTGGTTGGAGTCGCTCGGCGCGACGATCGAGCCGTTCGCCCCGCCGCCCGGCCGGCTGCCCGCGTCGTTCCCGTCGTGGCCGTCGTTCCCGGCGGGCGAGGACATCAGGTACGCCGTGGTCGGCGGCGGCGAGGGCCGCCGCGGCGAGGTGCTGTGGCGCGTGCTCGACGGCGCGGTCCGGTCGCGCGGGATCGACGTGCGCTTCGACACGCCGGTCGCCGCGTGGACCGGCGACGGCGTGCGCACCGCCGGCGGCGACGAGATCGCGGCGCGCGGCGGCGTCGTGCTGGCGTGCGGCGGCTTCGAGGGCGACGCCGGGCTGGCCGACGCCTACCTCCCGCTCGGCCCGACCTCGCCGGTCGGGCACGGCGCCAACGACGGCGCCGGGCTGCGGATCGCGCAGGCGGCGGGCGCCGCGCTGTGGCACATGTACGGGTTCTTCGGGTGGTTCGCGTTCCGCGCGCCCGGCTTCGCGGCGCCGTTCGCGATCGACTTCTTCGCGCCCGGGTTCATCATGGTGGACAACGAGGGCCGCCGCTTCTCCGACGAGACCGGCTTCGAGGTCCACGACCGCCTCCGCGCGCTGTCCACCTACCTCCCGGACCGAGCGAACCGGCCGGCGCTGCCGTCGTGGGCCGTCTTCGACGACGCGACCCGCGCCGCCGGGCCGCTCAACGGCCTGCTCGGCACGCCCAACGACTACACCTGGAGCGGCGACAACGCCGCGGAGGTCGAGGCCGGCTGGATCGTCGCCGCCGACTCGCCGCAGGAGCTGGCGGAGCAGACCGGCCTCGGCGCCGAGCTGGTCGCGACGATCGACACCTACAACTCGTCCGCGCGCCGCAAGGCCGACGACGCCTTCGGCCGCGCGCCCGAGACGCTCGTCCCCCTCGAGGGCAGGCTGTACGCCCTGCCGACCTGGCCCGGCGTCGCCGGCACCACCGGCGGCCCCCGCCACGACGCCATGGCCCGAGTCCTTGACCCGCAGGGCGAACCGATCCCCGGCCTCTACGCCGCCGGCGCAGTCTCGCTCGTCTGGGGCCACCTCATCGACCACGGCGGCGGCCTGACCGACGCCATGGTCTTCGGCCGCGCCGCAGGCACGCACGCCGCGGGCCGAGCGACGCCGACGGGCGGAGTCGCGACGGCGGGCGGCGCCGCGAGCGTCGCGCCCTCGGTGGGCGGCGAGCGGTGAGACGCGCGGTCGTCACCGGCGGTGCCGGAGCGATCGGGGCGGCGATCTGCGGGCGGCTGCGCGCGGATCATGATGTTGTCGTCCTCGATCGCGAGCAGGTCGATCTGGGCGATGCCGATGATGTGCGGCGGGCGACGGCCGCGGTCGGCGAAGTCGATGTGCTGGTCCATGCTGCGGCGGCGTTCGACCAGATGCGGCTCGCCACGCTCGACCTCGACGCCTACCGCCGCGTGCAGGCGGTGAACGTCGAGTCAGGGTTGTTGCTCGCCCAGGCCTTCGTGCCGGGGATGGCCGAGCGCGGCTTCGGGCGGATCGTGTTCGTCACCAGCGACACGGTCTACGGGCCGCCGAGCCCGGACCTGCTCGCCTACGTCGCCAGCAAGGCGGCGCTGGTCGGGATCACGCGGACGCTCGCGCTGGAGCTGGGCGCGAGCGGCGTCGCCGTGACCGCCGTCGCTCCCGGGCTGACCGACACGCCCGCTGCGCGCGACGGCATGCCGCGCGAGGCCTTCGACGGCGTGCTCGCGCGGCAGGCGCTGACGCGCACGCTCGTGCCCGACGACGTCGCCGCGACGGTCGCGTTCCTCGTCACCGACGGCGCCGCCGCGCTGACGGGCCAGACGCTGGTCCCGGACGGCGGCCTCAGCCCGCGTTGAGCGCGAACGACGGGTCGATCAGGTAGGCGCAGATGCGCCCGTCGGGGTCGCGCTCGGAGCGGATCTGCTCCAACCGCGTGTAGTTGGCGTCGCTCATGAAGCGGTCGCTGCGCCGGGTGAAGTCGGTGTCGCCGAGGTACACGCCGCGGCCCGCCCCGCCCGCCGCGGCCAGGTCCGCTGTGCGCGAGTGGACCCAGGACCGATACGTCTCGTCGTCGGCCTCGTCCGTGTAGATCACGTACGTCGCCAGGTACACGTTCGCCTCGACCGAGAACGCCATGTCCGGCAGCGCGCGCACCGGCGCCCAGCCGTACCAGATCGAGAACGAGTGCTCGGTCGGCAGGTTCGCCCAGACCTCGCGCAGCGCCGGCGCGAGCTGCTCGGCGGTCGCGTCGCTCCACGTGCAGTCCACGGCGTAGCGGTGCTGCTCCGGGTTCTGGACCGCCTGCGCCGCGTTCTCCTCGGCGATCGTCGTCAACCCGCGCACGTGCCCGAGCGCCCGCGCGGCGAGCGCCCCCGGCGGCTCCAGCGCCGCGAGCAGCGCCTCCGCCTGCTCGGCGGAGGCGCACATCGCGGTCGTGTGCAACAACAACACGGGGCCATCGGGACGGGTGACGCCCTCGAACAGCGGGACGTCCGGCAGCCGCGTGGCGGCCACGACGGGCTCCACGATCCGGTCCAGCGACGGGAGCTCGTCGTGCAACCACGACAACAGCTCCTCCAAGTCCTCCAACCTGAACGTCCACGTGTCCTGCGTGAACGCGGCAGGCTTGTCATACGTCTTGAGGTGGAAGCGCGTGATCACGCCCGGGAAGCCGGGCCCGGAGCCGCGTGCCGCCCAGTACAAGTCGGTGTTCTCGATCGCGTTGGCGTGGACGAGTGAGCCGTCGGCGGTGACCACGTCCACGCCCACCACGTTCTCGCAGCCCCACCCCCACTGCCGCGAGTTCCAGCCCTGCCCGCCCTGCAGCAGGAAGCCGCCGATCCCCACGCTCTCGCAGTGCCCGCCCGGGAACATGCGCCCGTGCGCGTCCAGGAACGGCGCGAGGTCCATGCCACCGCGCACCGCCGGGTTCGCCGTGGCGACGCCGGTCAAGGCGTCGAAGGTCATGTCCTTCATCGACCCCAGGTCGATCAGCAGCGCGTCGTCGCGCACCGACCACGCCGCCCACGAGTGCCCGCCCGACCGGACCGAGACCCTCCAGCCCTCGCGCGCCGCGAGCCGCACGCCGGCAACAACATCATCTTCGGACTCGGCCAGCAGCACCGCCGCGGGGTACCGCTCCGGCCGCCGCGCGTTGAAGACGCGCCCGACGCGCGCCTGCTCGTAGCCGTCGTCGCCGCGCCGGAACAGCCTCACACGATCACCGACTGCCCGCCGTCGACCACGATGTCGATGGCATTGAGGTACGAAGCGTCGTCGGAGGCCAGGAACAGCGCGACGCGCGCCACGTCCTCCGGCGTCCCGAGCCGCCGCAGCGGATGCGCGGCCTCCATCCCGTGCATCGGGTGCGACGGGTCGTCCAGGAACTCCTGGATCTGCGGCGTCACGGTCAGCCCCGGCGAGATCGAGTTGGCCCGGATCCCGCGCCGCGAGCCCGACGCCGCCAGGTGCCGCGTGATCGCCAGCACCCCGCCCTTGGCCGCGCCGTGCGCCGCCTGCTCGGTGAACGCCGCACCGCGCCAGGCGGAGACCGATGCCGTGTTGATGATCGACCCACGCGCCTCGGCGAGGTGCTCCCACGCCGCCTGCGTCACGGTGAAGATCAAGTCAAGTTCATTGCGAAGGACGAACCGCCAGTCCTCCAGCGTCACGTCCTCGAACGGCCCGACCCGCGTCGCGGAGGCGTTGTTGTACAGGACGTCGATCCCGCCCAGGACCTCGACCGCCGACGTGATCCACCCCGTCGCCGCATCGACGTCGGCGAGGTCGACCGGCGCGAACGCCGTGAAGCCGCCCTCGGCCGCGGTCGCCTCGGCCCGCGCGACGTCGAGGTCGCAGCCGACCACCCGCGCGCCCTCGGCCGCGAACAGCCGCGCCGCCGCCGCGCCCTGCCCACCGGCCGTGCCGGTGATCAGGACGCGCTTGCCCGCCAGCCGCCCGCTCACGCCGCGGACCGCCCGACGAGCTCCACCAGGTTGCCCTCCGGGTCCGCGACGAACGCGAACCGGACGCCGGGCTCCGGCGACGGCCGCGGCGACACGCGCTCGGTCGCGCCCGCCGCGATCGCCTGCGCGAACACGGCGTCGAGGTCCGGCGCGGTCAGCGCGAAGTGGCCGTAGCCGTGGAAGGCGATCGTCTCGATCGGCGTGCGCCCGCGCTGCTCGCCGCCCGCCGACGCCGGCCGCGCGAACAGCTCCAGCCGCGCGCCGTCGGGATGGCGCAGCATGATGCCGCGGATCCCGTCCACGCCCAGCTCGAACGGGTGCTCGCTCGCGAAGCCGAACGCCGCGCCGTAGAAGGCGACCGCCGCGTCCAGGTCCTGCACCGTGAGCCCCGCGTGGTCCAGCGCGATCACGACTTCACCGGCGCGGAGCCGACGCGCGGCTGCGCCGACGGAGCCGACGGCGCGGACGGAGCCGACGGGGCGCCGTTGCCGTTGTTCCCCTTCGACCGTCCCTCCCACCTCGACATGATCATGTGCCACAACTTGACCAGCGGCGGCGGAGGCGTCGCGGCGATGCCGTCCGGCTGCTTGATCGCCGTCAGCGTCAGCGCGACGCCCGCGACCAACAGCTGGTACTTGCCGACGCCGAACGCCTTGTCCAGCGCGGTGACGAACAGGCCCGTGGACGACAGCATCACGCCCGCGACGACCGCGCCCGCGATCCGCCCCACGCCCGCCACGTAGGTGACGGCCAGCAGCGACAGCGACGCGAACGTCGCGAACGACGGTGAGGACACCGTCTGCTGCTGGTAGGCCAGCAGCCCGCCGCCCAGGCCGGCGATGAACGCCGACAGCCCGAAGGCCATCAACTTGGTCCGGGCCACGTCGATCCCGATCGCCGAGGCCGCGCGCTCGTTGGAGCGCACCGCGATGAACATCCGGCCCGCGGCGCCGTTGCGCAGCCGCGCGACGAAGACACCCACGAGGCAGACGATCGCCAGCGCGACCACCCCGAAGATCACGCGCGGGTAGGCATCGCCATGGGCGATCCCGACGTCGACGCCGAGGAACTTCGGCGACGCGACGTCGCGCCCCGCCAGACCGCCGGAGAACTTGTCGTTGTTGAAGACCAGCGCGTCCAAAGCGAACGCCGCGGCCAGCGTCACCACCGCGAGGTTGACCCCGCGCACCCGCAGCGCCGGCAGCCCGATCAACAGCCCCAGCGGCACCGCGACCAGCGCGGAGCAGAACAGGGTGATGATGAACGGCGTGCCCGGCCCGAAGAGGTGCGTGACCTCGAACGCGCCGATGCCCGCGAACGACATCTGCGCCAGCGACACCTGGCCGACGTAGCCGGTCAGCACGACCAAGGACATGGCCATGCACACCGTGCAGATCGACGCGGTCATCGCGACGCGCAGCGAGCCGCTGAGCACGATCAGCGCGATCGTCCCGAGGACGAAGCACATCAGCGCCGTCGACCACGGCCGCGTCGGGCGCCCGAGCGACGGGTTCTTCAGCTCGCCGACGACGCCGCGCGCACCGACGCCGCGCGACATCAGCGTCATCGCCAGCACGATCAGGACGAACGGCAGCGCCTGCGGCAGGCCCTCCTGCGGCAGCCACGAGGCGACCGAGATCAACTTGGTGATCTCGCTCTGCAGCATGCCGAGCACGAGGCCCGCGCCGGCGGCGATCCCGAACGAGGTGAACCGCGCGAGCAGCGCGCAGCCCAGCGCCGGGACGATGAACAAGGTGTAGGACGTCGGGTCGACGGTCGAGACCGGCGCGATCAGGATCCCCGCGACACCCGCGAGGATCGTCGCCAGGACCCAGTTCCAGAGCGCGATCCGGTCGGCGTTGAGCCCGACCAGCGCCGCGCCCTGCTCGTTCTCGGCCGACGCGCGCGTGGCGAGGCCGAAGCGCGTGAAGCGGTAGACCGCGCCGAGCAGGATCGCCAGGACGACCACGATGCCCGCGAACCACAGCCGGTCGACCGGGACCGTGATGTCCCCGATCCTGAACGGCTTGTTGGGCAGGATCGCCGGCGTCGACTTCGCCGTGGTCCCGAAGTTCAGCACGGCGATCGCCTGCAGCGCGAGCATCGTGCCGACCGACGCGCACACGCGCGTCAGGGCCGTCGCGCCGCGCAGCGGGCGGTAGATCAAGACGTACAGGATGGCGCCGAAGACCGCTGCGTAGACCAAGGACACCAAGATCGCCGGCCACGTGCCGAACGCGCCGCCGAGGTCGATCGAGTGCGGCAGCCACAGCCACGGCAGCTCGAGCGTCCCGTCCTGGCGCAGCCCCAGGTACACGTAGGCGATGAACATCGCGACCGCGCCGTGGCCGAAGTCCACGACGCCGCCGCTGCGGTGCTTGAGCACCAGGCCCAGGGCCAGCATGCCGTAGACGGCACCCGACCCCAGGCCCAGCAGCAGGAACAGGATGTAGGAGGACATGATGTTCCCGTTCTCGTAGGACTACGACTGCGGCTTGTACAGCGAGGCGCCGTTCACCCAGTCATCGGTGACCGTGGTGACCTTGCCGCTCTTGATCTGCTTGATCTTCTGGAACGTGTTGCAGACCGCGGTGTTGCCCGCGAGCTGCTTGCCGTCACAGGTGTACGGGTGGGCCATGAAGTTGTCGTGGGCCCTGCCGTCCTTGAACGCCGCGAGGATGTTCTTCTCGGTCAGGTCGCTCACGCCGTCGAGCGCGGCCTGGACGTTCATGACCGACGAGAAGCCGGCCTGCGCGATCGAGTCGAGCGCGATGTCCGACCCGCCGTACTTCTTGATCGCGGCGCCCATCAGGTTGGCGTCCTTGTCACCGGAGTCCAGCGAGACGAACGGCTGCGCGAAGTACAGGCCCTCGGCCGAGTCGCCCGCCGCCTTCAGCGCCGGCGGCGAGGTGCACGGGTCGATGCCCATGATCTTGCCGGTGTAGCCGACGGCCTTCAGGGCCTTCAGCACGGCCGGGCACGCGTTCGGCGTGTTGACGTAGACCGCGTCGGGCGAGCTGCCGATCGCGGCGGCCGCCGCCGACGACAGGTCCGCCGCGGACGGCGAGACCGGGATCGCCTTGGCTTCGGCGCCCGCGGCCTTGAAGGCCGGGACGATCACGCCGAGGCCGGTGGCCTTGCCCTGCGAGTCGTCGGTGTAGATGACCGACGCCTTCTTGACGCCGAGCTCCTTGACCGCGTACTGCACGGTGGCCAAGTTGTCGCCGACCGACACGGAGTAGAACTGCACCGCGTTGGGGGCGTTGGACTCGACGGGCGTGAACGGGATGCCGCCCATGTAGGCGAGCCTCTTGCGCTCCCAGACCGGGAACGCACCCGGCGCGCCGGTGTCCGCGCCGCCGAGGATCGCCGTCGGGTTCTTGTCGGCGATCTGGTTGGCGCAGCGGCCGGACGTCGCCGGCTGGCCGTCGGTCGCGCAGCTCGCGAGCTGCACAGGCCGGCCGCCGATGCCGCCCTTGTAGTCGTTGATGTACTTGACCGCCAGCTCAGCGGCCTGGCGGTACTCGGGGAACGTGACCGGTCCCGACTCCAGGTTGAGCAGGCCGAGGACGATCGGCTTGCCGCTCGCCTTCTTGGCCGTGCCGAGCGCGTCGGCCGCCGGCGCGGCGGCCGGCGTCGAGGCGCCGGTGCTGGCGCTGCTGTTGGACGACGTCGAGCTGTTGTCGCTGCTGGAACCGCAACCCGCCGCGGCCACCGCCGCGAGCGAGAGCGCGACGAGCGCTCCCGGGACCTTCAACCGAACGCTCATGTTGTGAGCACCTCTCCTCATAGTGCGTGCGTGCTTAGGCAACAGCCACCTCACCGAGGTAGCTGGACTTCAGGAGGTCGGGCTGGTCGCGCAGCTCGGACGCCGCGCCCTCCAGGACCAGCCGACCATGGTTCAAGACATAGGCGCGATCAGCGACCTTGAGCGCCAGGGCGACGTGCTGCTCGACGAACAGCACGCCGGCGCCGAGGTCGGCCGCGACGCGCCGCAGGATCGGGAGCAGGCGCTCCACGATCACGGGCGCGAGGCCGAGGGACATCTCGTCCACCAGCAGCAGCTTGGGCCGCGAGACCAGCGCGCGCCCGACCGCGAGCATCTGCTGCTCGCCGCCCGACAGGACGCCGGCCTTGCGATCCAGGCACTTCTCCAGCTCCGGAAGCAAGGCCATCAACTCGCCCTTGGCGAGCGGCTCGCGGCCCTCGGCGAGCTTGAGGTGCTCGGCGACCGTGAGGCTGAAGAACAGCGAGCGGCCCTCGGGGACGAGCGAGACGCCGGCCTTCGCGAGCTTGTGCGCGGCCTGCCCGGCGATCGGCGCGCCGTCCACGTGGATCGCGCCGCCGACCGGCGGCAGCAGGCCGGCGATCGTCATCAAGGTGGTGGTCTTGCCCGCGCCGTTGGGGCCGAGCAGCGCGACGACCTCGCCGGGCGCGACGCTCAGCGTGAGGTCGCGGACGACCGCGTTGCCGTCGTAGCCCGCGGCGAGCGCGTCGAGATGCAGGCGCTGCTCAGGCATGCGCGATCTCCTCGGTCCCGAGGTAGGCGCCGAGGACCGCGGGGTCCTCGCGGATCTGCGCGGGCGTGCCGTGCGCGATCAGCCTCCCGAAGTCCAACACGTAGATGTCGGTGCAGACGCCGAGCACCAACCCCATGTCGTGGTCGACCAGCAACACGCTGACGCCCTGCTCGGGCATCGCCGCCAGGCGACGGCCCAGCTCCAGCGACTCGTCGGTGTCGAGGCCGGCGGCGGGCTCGTCGAGCAGCACGAGGCGCGGCCGGCGCGCGAGCGCGCGGGCCACGCCGACGAGCTTGCGGCGGCCGTGGGAGATCTCGGTGGGGCGCGCGTCGGCGACGTCGGCGAGGCCGCAGACGTCCAGCGCCCAGGCGACGTCGTCGCGGCGCGCGCGGGCGCGGGCGGCCGGCAGGAACACGTCGCGCAGCGCCCGGGCGACGCCGAGGCCGTCGGCGGCGACCTGGAGGTTCTCCTCCACCGTCAGGTCGTCGAACAGCTCGACGGACTGGAAGGTCCGGACCATCCCGCGGCGCGCACGCAGGTGCGGGCGCATCCTCGTGATGTCGGCGTCCTCGAAGGTGACGGTCCCGCCGGACGGCGGGTGGTAGCCGGTGAGCCCGTCGATCATGGAGGTCTTGCCGGCACCGTTGGGGCCGATCAGGCCGACGACCGACGCCTCGGGGACGTCGAGGTCGACGCCGCCGACAGCGACGACACCGCCATAGGTGACGCGTAGATCGCGCACCTGCAGCAACGTCATGCGACGGCTCCGGGCAGCGCGTACTCAGGGATCGCGGGACAGCGACGTGCCATGGGTTCTCCTCCAGACGCTGCGTGCTCTTGGGCACACAGCACGCGGGAGCCAGAACGTACACGACTCGCGAAAGTGTGTCCAGTCTTAGATTGCGGACACAGTTTGCGGAGGCGTTCCCTCCGGACCGCCGAAGACCGCGAGCGCGCCGGATCCGTCGGGTCGCAGCGCGTCCCAGCCGGGCGCATCACCGCCGACGAACGCCGCCGCGGCGTTCATGAAGGACTTCGAGACCTCTTCGGCTCGCGGCGTGTTCCCGGCCATCCGCGTGCCGGGGCCGCCGTCGCCGTAGGTGCCGAACAGCAGCGGCGCGTCGATCGAGTGCAGCGCGCCGAGGTCCGGGTCCCCCGCGTGGTCGATGCGGAGGCGGTGGATCGTGCCCCCGGCGGCGAGGCGCTCGCGCGCCCAGGCGTCGGTCGGGCGGATCACCATGTGGTCGCCGCCGATGCGCACGAGCAAGGTGTTGGTGTCGGTCTGCGCCCCGAGCCGCTCGCGGTAGGCGGCGATCACGGCGGGCGCGTCGGTCACGCCGGGCATGTGGGCGACCATCGCGATCAGGCGCTCCTCGCCGGGCTCCGGGCGGCGCCCGGCGGCGCGGAAGAAGAACGCGCCCTCGTCGGCGGTCGTGCCGAGCAACACGGGGATGTCGGTCCGCGCGCGGGCGGCGGCGTCCGGCGGGCCGGGCAGCGTCGCGGGGTCGATCGTCGGCAGCGCCCAGCCGCGCGTCCCGGCGAACGGCCCGTCGGCCAGCGCGTCCTCGTGCAGCGCGACGACCTGGTCGGCCGGGTAGTGGCGCAGCGCCGCGAAGCTCCCGGCGCGCTCGGCGAGCGCCTCGGCCCAGCGCGCCGGCATCGCCGGCGCGTGGGCGGCGTCGAAGACCGGCGGGGAGAGCAGGAGCAACCGCTGGAACAACCCGTCCGACCCAATGGCATGGAGATGGTCGATCGCGCTGAGCGCGCCCGCCGACTGGCCCGCGAGCGTCACGCGCGCGGGGTCGCCGCCGAAGGCCTCCACGTTGCCCTGGACCCAGCGCAGCGCCGCCTGCTGGTCGCGCAGGCCCCAGTTCCCGCCGCCCAGCTCGGGGTGGAACAGCCAGCCCAGCGAGCCGAGCCGGTAGTTGATGGTGATGACCACCGCCTGCGCGGCCTCCGCCAGGCGCGCGCCGTCGTAGAGCGACGCGCTCCCCCACCCCATGGTGAAGCCGCCGCCGTGGATCCACACGAGCACCGGCAACCCGGCGCCGGCCGCCGCGCCGCGCGGCCGCCAGACGTTCAGCGTCAGGCACGCGGCCTCGTCCATCGCCGGCAGCTCGCCGTGCGTGAACGCGCCGATCGGCCGCGCGGGCTGCGGCGCGACCGGCCCGAACGGCCGCGCGCCCGGCTCCGGGACGGCGTCCAGCGGTACGACCTCCGGGACCCCGAAGCGCTCTGCGCGCGCGTACGGGAGGCCACGGAACACGTCGACGCTCATGGGCGCGAGCGTACAGGTTTGACAAGTGCATGCAGATGGCTCATACATCCCATCGGGTGCACCTGGCAGGATGTGCGCACAGCGAACGCTGAGGGTGCATGTAGAATGCCGTTGTGCATCCATCGGCCGCAGGCCACCACCACCTCCCACGGAGCGCCGCATGAGCGACACCGCCCCCGCGCGGCAGAGCGTCGAGCACGTCCACCGCATGATCCGCGAGTCGATCCTCGACGGATCGCTGACGCCCGGTGAGACGATGTCACAAGTGGCGCTCGCCGACGAGCTCGGCGTCAGCCGGACCCCGCTGCGCGAGGCGCTGCGGATGCTCCAGGGCGAGGGCCTGATCCTCTCGGAGCCCAACCGCCGCGTCCGCGTCGCGCCGCTGTCGCTCGCCGACGTCGAGGAGCTCTACGCGATCCGGATCCCGCTCGAGGTCACCGCGCTGCGGCTGTCGATCGCGCGCATGACGCCCGAGGACATCGCCGAGCTCGAGGGCTACATGGCCGCGATGGCGCACTTCGCCGCCGACGAGGACTACGCGCGCTGGTACGTCCCCCACCAGGCCTTCCACCGCGCGCTGACGCAGCGCGCGGGCGCGCGCTTCGACGCGCTGCTGCTCCAGCTCTTCGACCACGCCGAGCGCTACCGGCGCATGCACTTCGGCCACCAGTTCTCCGTCCAGTCGACGACCGACCACCGGGAGATCCTGGACGCCTGCAAGGCCGCCGACGCCGACCTGGCGTCCGCGCTGCTCGGGCGCCACCTGGCGCGCACGGTCTACGGGATCGTCGAGATCGTCGAGCCCGAGTACGACCTCGCCGCGCTGCGCCAGGTCCTGGCGGACCTCGCGACGACGACCGGTCACCCGACCGCCGTCGGCGGCAAGGGCGACAGCGGCGCCAAGAGGCGCCGCCGCGCCGCGTAGTTGATGGCCTAGGCGGCCGCGCCCTCAGGGCGCGCCGCGCCGGTGCCCTCGGGCCGGTCGTCCCAGGCGAGCACCGGGTTGCGCAGCGTCCCGATCTTCTCGATCTCGGCCTCGACGACGTCACCGGGCCTGAGGTAGTTGGCGAACGGGTCGTCGGAGAAGCCGGCGACGCCGGACACCGTGCCGGTCGAGACGACGTCGCCCGGGTTGTAGCCCATCGGCGAGTAGTGCGACAAGATCTCCGCGACCGTCACGGACATGTTGCCCGTGTGCGACTTCTGGCGCTCCCTGCCGTTGACGCGCAAGGCCATGTTCAGGTCCGCGGGGTCGCCGACCTCGTCGGGCGTCACGATCCACGGGCCCAGCGGGCAGAACGTGTCGATCGACTTGCTCAGGCAGAAGACGCCGGACTTCATCTCCTCGCGCTGGATGTCGCGCGCGGTGATGTCGTTGAACACCACGTAGCCGGCGATGTACTCCTCGGCCTCCTCGGGCGAGAAGAACTTGCCCTTCTTGCCGATCACCACCGCGAGCTCGAGCTCGTAGTCCAGCTCCCTGGTCAGCGGCTCCGGGTAGACGATCGGGTCGTCGGGGCCGATGATCGCGTCGACGTTCTGGAAGAACACGATCCACGGCAGGACCGGGTGCGACCAGTTGACGTTCTTGGACTCCTCGTGGTGCTCACGGAAGTTGCCCGCCGTGTGGAAGAACTTCTTCGGGATGATCGGCGCGCGGAGGCGGACGTCGGCGAGCGGAAGCTCGCGCCCGGTGGGCTGGACGTCGCCCTGGAGCTCGAAGTAGCGCCGCATGTCCGGCACGTCGAGCTCCACCACCAGGTCGCCGACGACCTTCCCGACGCGACCGTCGTCGAACGTCACCAACTTCATCAGGTTCGCCTTTCAGGCAGGAGTACGGACCGCGCCAGTCTACACAGATCCCGTATCTGTATGCAATTTGGAAATCGGACACAGGGCGCTTGCGCGCCGGACACACTCGGCGTTACTGTGCACACATGTCCGATCCCACGCTCGCGGTCACCGCGCCTCCGCTCCCCGAGACCAGCGTCCCCTACGTCCAGCCGGCCGGGACCGGCCGAGCCCACCTGCTGCTCGGCCAGGTCGCGCGGGCGATGATCGGCGCGGAGCAGTCCAACGGCGAGCTGTCGTTCATGACCAACTGCGGGCCGAAGGGGCGCCCGATCCCGCTGCACTTCCACGACCGCGAGCTGGAGGTCTTCCTCTGCACGCGCGGGCGCGTGCAGGTCTGGGCCGACGGCGAGTCGCGCGTCCTCTCCCCCGGCGACATGGCGGTCGTGCCCGCGGGCGTCGTGCACGCCTACCAGTTCCACTCGCACTTCTCGGAGTTCGTCGGGCCGATCACGCCGGGCGGCTGGGACCGCTTCTTCGACCTCTGCGGCACGCCCTACGACGCGCCCGCGTTCCCGCCCGAGGACAACTCGCCGCCGCCGTTCGCGAAGTTCGGCCAGGCCGAGGGCCAGTTCAACATGAAGTACCTGCCCCCGGACACGCCGTACGCGGCGCCGACCTGGGACGCGGCCGACGACACGCTGCCGGGCGAGATGAAGCCCTACTTCCTGCGCTCGGGCGAGGGCCCGCGCCACCTGCTCGGCGGCCAGATGATCACCACCATGTTGACCGCGGCCGAGTCGCGCGGCGAGCTGGGCATGTGGACGGTCCAGGGCACGATCGGCGGCGAGATGCCCGCGCACGTGCACGAGCGCACGCACGAGGCGATCTACGTGCGCAACGGGTCCGTGCGCGTCACGCTCGACGGCGAGTCCACCGTGCTCAAGCCCGGCGACGTCGCGTCGATCCCGGCCGGCTGCGTCCACACCTACGCCTTCGAGTCCGCGGTCACGCGCGCGATCGTGATGTCCTCGCCCGGCGGCCTGGAGCAGCTGTTCGCGCTCGCGGGCGAGCCGTACGCGCACCACGTCTTCCCGGCCGAGCCGATCCCGTTCCCGGACGCCGCGGCGCTGGAGGCCGCGGCGGCCGAGCTGGACGTCCACTTCGTGGACGCCTGAGCGCGTGCGCTTCGCCTCCGCGCTGATCGACGGCGTCCCGCGCGCCGTCGCCGTCGAGGGCGAGCAGGCGATCCCGCTGACCGGGATCGCCGCGCTCGGCCTCGACACGCCCAACGCCGTGCTCGCCGACCCGCCGCTGGACCGCGACGCCGCGGTCCCGCTGGACTCCGTGACGCTGCGGCCCGTCGTTCCCGCGCCCGACAAGGTCATCTGCGTGGGGTTGAACTACCGCGAGCACGTCGCCGAGTCGCTGCGCGACGAGCCGGACTACCCGGTGCTGTTCACGAAGTTCGCCTCGACGCTGGCCGGGCCCTACGACGCGCTGGCCGCGCCGCCGGAGTCGTCGAAGATCGACTACGAGGGCGAGTTGGTGGTCATCGTCGGCGAGCGTGCACGGCGGGTGAGCAAGGACGATGCCTTGGGCGTCGTCGCCGGGTACGCGGTCGCCAACGACCTCTCGATGCGCGACTTCCAGCACCGGTCGCACCAGTGGCTGCAGGGCAAGGCGTGGGACGCCTCGACCCCGGTCGGCCCGTTCCTGGTCACGCCCGACGAGGCCGGCAGCGACCCGCTGCGGATCACGACCGTCGTCAACGGCGAGACCGTCCAGGACGCGACGACCGACCTGATGATCTTCGACGTCGCGACGCTGATCGCGACGATCTCGGAGTTCTGCACGCTGCTGCCCGGCGACCTGATCCTCACCGGGACGCCCGGCGGCGTCGGCGCCCGCCGCGACCCGCCGCTGCTGCTCAAGGCCGGCGACGTCGTCGCGGTCGAGGTCGGCGGCGTCGGCCGGATCGAGAACACCATGAAGGAGGAGGCGGCATGAGCGACTTCCACGTGTTGATCGCGGGCGGCGGCGTCGGGGGCCTGACGCTGGCGCAGGGGCTCAAGCGCGCCGGGATCTCGTGCGCCGTCTACGAGCGCGATCCCGCGGGCGCGCCGCGCTCCGGCTACCGGCTGACGATGAACGCCGACGGCGGCAACGCCCTGCGCGCGTGCCTGCCCGACGACCTCTACGACCTCTACCTGCAGGCGTCGCGCAAGACGCCGCCGCGCGGCGTGGCCGTCGTGATCGACGAGCAGTGCCACGAGCTGACGACGCAGCCGCACCTCGGCCCGCCCAACGACGGCGAGCGCCCCCACACCGCGATCGACCGCCGCACGCTGCGCCATATCCTGCGCGCGTGGCTCGGCGACGCGCTCCACGACGACGCCGCGGTGACCGGCTTCACCGACCACGGCGACCATGTCGAAGCACAACTCGCCGACGGCTCGACGGTCACCGGCGACGTGCTCGTCGCGGCCGACGGCGTCGGCTCCGCGGTCCGCAGGCAGCTGATGCCCGACGTCGAGATCATCCCCGCCGACGTCGGCGGGCTCGGCCTGTTCGCGCGGTCGCCGCTGACGCCCGAGGTGCTCGCCGAGCTCCCCGACGTCCTGCTCGACGGCTTCGTGATCGCGCGCGACAAGCGCGGCGGCATGCTCGCCCTCGGCGTCTACGACCCGCGCGAGCCGGTGGCCGAGGCGGCCGCGCGGATCGCACCGGACATCCACATGGACGCGGTCGACCCCTACATGATGATCTCCGGCGGCGTGCCGCCCGGGACGAGCGCGCCCGCGCCCGCCGACTGGACGGACGACACGCCCGCCGAGGTCCACGCGGGCATGCGCGAGGTCGTGGCCGACTGGCACCCCGCGCTGCGCGGGCTGGTCGAGCGGATCGACCTGTCCACGCTGTTCTGGTTCCCGTTCCGGCGCCTGGACCCGGTGCCCGCCTGGCCGTCGTCGCGCGTGACGCTGCTGGGCGACGCGATCCACGCGATGATGCCGACCCGCGGCCAGGGCGCGAACATGGCGCTGCGCGACGCCGGGATCCTCAGCGCGCGGCTGGCCGGCGCGGCCCGCGGCGAGCAGGACGTCGTCGCGGCGATCGGCGACTACGAGCAGGCGATGCGCGACTACGTCTACCCGATCATGGACCTCTCCGAGGACCACAGCCGCTTCGGCGGCGGCGGGCTCAAGCAGGGCAGCGGGGCATGACCATGCGCTTGCTCGGATTGTCGTGTGGCCCGGCCGACGGCAGCAGCGACCTGCTGATGAAGGCCGCGCTGCAGGGCGCCGAGGCCGCGGGCGTCGGCGTCTCGCACGTCCGGCTCGGCGACCTCGACCTCGCGCGCTGGGACGAGGACGCGGCATGGTTCTGGGACCAGCTGATGGAGCACGACGGGCTGCTGATCAGCGCGCCGATCCACAACCGCACGATCCCGGGCAAGTTGAAGCTGTTGCTCGACGCGATCCTCGGGCCGAAGGCCGACGTCGCGTTCGCGCTCGAGTACGTGCGCATGCGCGACGCGGGCGAGGAGGCGACCGTCAGGTTCCCGTTCGACGAGCGCGTGCTGCGCCCGCGCGTCGCCGGGTTCCTGGCCGTCGGCGGCGCGCTGACCGACCGCTGGAAGGCGCTCGCGCTGCCGCTCATGCACCACATGACGTTCTCGATGCAGATCGGCGTCGTCGACCAGGTCGTCTTCGAGGGCGCGGGCGTGCCGAGCGCGATCGCGCTCGACCCCGCCGCGCTTCAGCGCGCCGGGCGGCTCGGGCGCAACGTCGCCGAGCAGGCGGGGCGTGCGTTCGACGCGGTCGAGTTCCGGGGCGAGCCCGGGCTGTGCCCGCACTGCCATCTCAATGCCATGGTGTTGCTCGACGGCGGCGCGGTCGAGTGCGCGACGTGCGGCGCGGGCGGGCGCCTGACCGCCGGCGGCGGCGTCGACTTCGGCGACGCGGACGCCGCGGCGCGGTCGGTCCTCACCGTCGCCGAGAAGCACGACCACTTCCTCGA
Source organism: Conexibacter woesei Iso977N (assembly GCF_000424625.1). Classification (GTDB taxonomy): domain Bacteria; phylum Actinomycetota; class Thermoleophilia; order Solirubrobacterales; family Solirubrobacteraceae; genus Baekduia; species Baekduia woesei_A. The sequence goes on along the minus strand of NZ_AUKG01000002.1, from coordinate 966,596 downwards.
GGTCCAGCAGACGGCGATCCGCCAGTTCGCGCAGAGCGACGCCATCGCTGCCGGCGTCGCCCCGTATCGCGACTACGACCGCACGCTCAGCCCGCAGCGCCCGCCCGCGCCGGCGTGATGTTCTGGTTGAGCCGGAAGACGTTGTCCGGGTCGTAGGCCGCTTTGACCTCCTCTAGACGCGCGCGCGTGCGCGCGTGGGCGCCGGTGCTGTCGGCGGCCTCGTCGCCGGCCATGAAGTTGACGTAGGTCCCGCCGGTCATGTGCGGTTCGAGCAACCGGTAGGACTCGCGCGTCCAGGCGACCTCGGCCTCGGTGTCGGCCGGGTCGGTCCACATCGCCGGGACGTTGAGCAGCCAGGCCGCGTCGCGGTGCGGGAACGCGGTCGCGTCGGCGTCCACGCGCGCGATCGCACCGCCCATCGCCAGCACCTCGATCTGCGACAGCGGCGAGCCGACGGTCGCGGCCTGGGCCAGCAGCGCGTCGATCGCGGCGTCGGTCAGCTCGGTCACGAACCCGGCCTTGATGTAGGTCATCTGCCCGGCGGCGAAGATCTCGTCGGTGATCGTCTGCATCGCCAGGAACGGGATCGCCTCCAGCGAGGTCGCGGTCGGGTGCAGGTCGTCGCGGATGTCGGCCAGCCGCGCGCGGCCCTCCGCCCCGCTCACACCCGACCACTCGACCAGCGACATGACGCCGGGGACGCCGACCAGCTCGTCGGGCATCCACGGGACCGGCGGCGCCTTGCGCAGGAACGACGTCCACAGCAGCGCGTCCGGCGCGTCGGGGTCGGCCATCTCCGCGCGGCCGCGCTCGAGCACCTCGCGTGCGCGGTCGAGCGGGTGGAACATGCCGAGGATCTGCAGCTCGGCCAGCGCGTGGCAGGCGAACGTGAACTCGGTCACGACGCCGAAGTTCCCGCCGCCGCCGCGCAGGCCCCAGAAGAGATCTTGGTGCTCTTGCTCGGACGCACGCACGATCGACCCGTCGGCCAGGACGACCTCGCAGGCCAGCAGCGCGTCGACCGTCAGCCCGAAGCGCCGCATCAGCCGCCCGACGCCACCGCCGAGCGTGAGCCCGCCGACGCCCGTGTGCGAGACGACGCCCGCCGGGACGACGAGCCCGTGGGCCTGCGTCGCGGCGTCCAGCTCGCCGAGCAGCGCGCCGCCCCCGACGACCACGCGCCGCGCCCTCGCGTCGACCTCCACCCCGCTCAAGCCCCGCAGGTCGACGACGAGCCCGTCGTCGCAGACGCTGTGGCCGGGCATCGAGTGCCCGCCGCCGCGCACGGCGATCGCCAGGCCCTCGGCGCGCGCGAAGCGCACCGCGGCGGCCACGTCGGCCGCGCTCTCACAGCACGCGATCGCCGCCGGGCGGCGGTCGTGCATCGCGTTCCAGATCGCGCGCGCCGCGTCGTAGTCGCTGTCGGCCCCCGTGATCACGCGCCCCGCGAAGTCAGGTATGTATAGATTCATATCTATCTAGATCCGAAGGTACCATCGCCGCCATGGCAAGGCAACCCACCGCGCCCCAGGCCCGGCGCCTGGCCGTCACGCTCCAGGACCTCGCGTGGCTGCTGCCGCGGACGATCGGCGCCGCCGAGCTGAACCGCGACCCGCTCCCGCTCTCCGAGCTGGAGGTCATGCGGCTGCTCGTCCGGCGTCCCGGGCTGAAGGTCGGCGAGGTCGCGGCCGAGCTGGGGCTGCACGCGCCGAACGCGTCGGCCGCCGTCAAGGCGCTGCTGGCGCGCGGGCTGCTGGAGCGCCGCCGCGATCCCGACGACGGCCGCGTCGCCCGCCTGCACCCCACGCCGCGGGCGATCGCCGCCCGCGACGCGCGCGAGCACGGGTGGGCCGAGGCGATGCGCGACGCGTTGCGCGAGCTCGGTCCCGACGACGCGGCAGCCCTCGTCGCGGCGACCCCGGCCCTGCGGTCCCTGGCCGACCGCCTCGCCACGCCATAACCTGGCGACCCTGAGCACCACGCCCAACCCCACCGCCAGCTCCACCGCCGACGGCCGCACCGCCTGGGCCCGCAACCTCGCCGCCCCGATCCGGCGCTTCCTCTACGCCGAGACCAGCGGCGCGATCCTGCTCGTGGTCGCGACGCTGGCCGCGCTGCTGTGGGCCAACCTGCCCGGCGACACCTACAGCTCGGCGTGGGAGACGCGGTTGGCGATCTCCCTCGGCGACCACTCGATCGCCACCGACCTGCGCGGCTGGGTCAACGAGGGCCTGATGACCCTGTTCTTCCTGGTCGTCGGGCTGGAGGCCAAGCGCGAGCTGGACCTCGGCGAGCTGCGCGAGCGCTCGCGCGTCGCGATCCCAGTGATGGCCGGCGTCGGCGGCATGGCCTGCGCGGCCGCCGTCTACGCGCTGGTCAACGCCGGCGGCGCGGGCGCGCACGGCTGGGGCGCCGCGATCTCCACCGACACGGCGCTCGCGCTGGGCGTCCTGTCGCTGCTCACGCAGGGCAAGGCGATCCGGATGCGCGTGTTCCTGTTGACGGTCGTGGTCGTCGACGACCTCGTCGCGCTCGGGGCGATCGCGCTGTTCTACTCGGACACGATCAGGCTGACGGCCCTGGGCCTGGCGGTCCTGTTCTTCGCGATCATCGTCGGGTTGCGCTTCGTCGAGTTCCCGTGGCGCGGCCAGGTCGCGACCGTGCTCGGGATCGCGATGTGGCTGGCGCTGTTCGAGTCCGGCGTGGACCCGGTGATCACCGGCCTGCTCGTCGGCTTCATCATCACCGCCTACCCGCCGCCGCGCGAGAAGCTGGAGGCCGGGACCGCCCAGGCGATCCTGTTCCGCGAGCAGCCGACGCCGGAGCTGGCCTACGCGGCGCGCGCGTCGCTGACCTCGGCGGTGTCGCTCAACGAGCGGCTGCAGTACCGGCTGCTGCCGTGGACGAGCCAGGTGATCGTCCCGCTGTTCGCGCTCGCCAACGCGGGCGTGCACTTCTCGTCGTCCCTGCTCAGCGACGCCGTCAGCTCGCCGGTGACGTGGGGCATCATCCTGGCCTACGGGATCGGCAAGCCGGCCGGGATCCTGCTCGCGTCGTGGATCGGGACGCGCAGGCGCTTCGGCGGCCAGAGGCTGACGATCACGTGGCCGGCGCTGGCCGCGGTCGGGACGTCGGCGGGCGTCGGCTTCACGGTGTCGTTGTTGGTGGCCTCGATCGCGTTCAGGGACCGGCCGGACCTGCTGGACCAGGCCAAGTTGGGGGTCTTGCTCACGGCGCTGGTCGCGGGCGCGCTGACGTGGATCGCGGTGTGGGTCATGCGCCACCTGCCCGACGAGGTCCGGGCCCGCCAGCTCGGCGGGACGGCCGACACGATCGTCGACCTCGCCGACGACGTCGATCCCGGGCACGACCACATCCGCGGCAACGTGGACGCGCCGGTGACGATCGTCGAGTACGGCGACTTCCAGTGCCCGTACTGCGCGGCCGCCGCGCCGGTGATCGACGAGCTGCTGGAGCGCTTCGGCGACGACCTGCGCTACGTCTGGCGCCACCTGCCGCTGAGCGACGTGCACCCCGACGCGCAGCTGGCCGCCGAGGCGTCGGAGGCCGCGGCGGCCCAGGGCAGGTTCTGGGAGATGGCCGATCTGATGATCGGCGACAACGACGACCTGCGCCCGGCGACGCTGCTGCGCCACGCCAACGCGCTCAACCTCGACGCGGCCCGCTTCGAGGACGAGGTGATGCGCCGCCGCCACCGCTCGCGCATCGCCGAGGACGTCGCGAGCGCCGACATGTCCGGCGTGTCCGGGACGCCGACGTTCTTCGTCAACGGCCGCCGCCACCAGGGCGTCTACGACGTCGACACGCTGACCCGTGAGGTGCTCAGCGCCTACCGCGCCGCCGCGCGCGCCGGGATGGCCGGCCCGGCGCCGGCCCCGCACTAGGGCGATTCTCCGGCCCGGATCGTCGTGGCTGGCGGTCGCCGCCCCAGCGTCGCGTGCTGGTTGTACGTAAGTCGGGGCGGCGGCCGTCAGGCGCGGCGAGGCGGCCCGGAGAATCGTCCTAGGCGGCGGGTTCGACCTCGACGAGCAGGCCGCGCAGGACGTCAAGCGCGCGGTCGCGGTGGTCGTCGAGGGCGCGGACGAGGCGATCGGCGTCGCGGTCGCCGACGGCGTCGAGGATCTCGTCGTGGGCGTCGAGCGAGGCGCGGCGCTCCTCGGGCGAGTTGTAGTACATGGCGCGGTAGGCCTCGGTCGAGTCCCACAGCAGCCGGATCACGCGCAGCGCGTGGGGCTGGCCGGGCGCGTCGAGCAACCCCATGTGGAACCGCCGGTTGGCGGCCAGCTCGGCGGCGACGTCACCACTCTCGGCCGCGTCGGCGCAGGCGCGCGCGGCGTCGCGGACGCGCTCCAGCGCCTCGTCGTCGAGAACGGGGAGCGCGTGGCGCGCGGCGCGGGCCTCCAGCAGGGCGCGGAGCGCGTAGATCTCCTCGAGGTCGGCCATCCGCAGCTCGGTGACGAAGTAGCCGCGGCGCGGCAGGTAGGTGACCTGCCCCTCCTGCTCCAGGACGCGCAGCGCCTCACGGACCGGCGCGACCGAGAGGCCGAGCTCGGCCGCGACGTCCTCCTGGTTGACGCGCGCGCCGGGGCGCAGCGCCCCGGCGACGATGCGTTGCCGGAGCGCGTCGACCGCGTGCTGCTGCGCGGTCGCCAGGCTCACCGGAAGGCCTGGATCCCCGTCAGCGCGCCGCCGACGACGAGCGCGTGGACGTCGGCCGTGCCCTCGTAGGTCACGACCGACTCCAGGTTGTTCATGTGGCGGATCACGGGGTACTCGAGCGTGACGCCGTTGGCGCCGAGCACCTGGCGGGCGGTGCGCGCGACCCAGAGCGCGTCGTTGACGTTGCCGAGCTTGCCCATCGAGACGTGCTCGGGGCGGAGCAGGTTGTCGTCCTTCATCCGGCCGAGGTGCAGGGCGAGCAAGGTGGAGGTGTTGACCTTCAGCGCCATCTCGGCGAGCTTGGCCTGCTGGATCTGGGTGCCGGCGATCGGCCTGCCGAACGCGGTGCGCTCCAGGCTGTAGTCCAGCGCGGCCTCGAAGCAGGCGCGCGCGGCGCCGACGGCGCCGAAGACGATCCCGAAGCGGGCCTCGTTGAGGCAGGAGAGCGGGCCGCGGAGGCTGGTGGTCTCCGGCAGCATCGCGCTGGCCGGGAGGCGGACGTCGTCGAGCAGCAGCTCGGACGTGATCGACGCGCGGAGGGAGAGCTTCTTGTGGATGTCCTGCGTCGTGAAGCCGGGCGTGTCGGTGGGGACGACGAAGCCGCGGACGCCCTCGTCGGTCATCGCCCAGACGACGGCGACGTCGGAGACGGAGCCGTTGGTGATCCACATCTTCTGGCCGTGCAGGATCCAGTCGTCGCCGTCGCGGCGGGCGCGGGTGCGCATCGCGCCGGGGTCGGAGCCGGCGTCGGGCTCGGTCAGGCCGAAGCAGCCGATCGCCTCGCCGGCGGCCATCCGCGGCAGCCACTCCTGCTTCTGCTCCTCGGAGCCCCAGCGCCAGATCGCGAACATCGCCAGCGAGCCCTGGACCGAGACGAGCGAGCGGATGCCGGAGTCGCCGGCCTCCAGCTCCAGGCAGGCCAGGCCGTAGGCGGTCGCGGTGGCGCCCGCACAGCCGTAGCCCTCGAGGTGCATGCCGAGGACGCCGAGCCTGCCGAGCGCCGGCGCCAGCTCGCGCGCCGGGACCTCGCCGGCCTCGAACCAGTCGCCGACGTACGGGACGACCTCGTTCTGGACGAACGCCCGGACGCTGTCGCGCATGTCCCGCTCCTCGTCGGAGAGGAGGTGGTCGATGTTCAGGTAGTCCTTGGGCTTGATCGCGGGCGGCGCGGCGGCGGTGCTGCTCATGGCGAGGGTCTCCTTCGGGGGCGCATCGAAATCTTCGAAGATCTAAGATCCTCGCACATGTCGCAGCCGAGCGCACTTCAGGATCTCGTCATCGTCGACTTCTCGCGGGTGCTCGCGGGGCCGCTGGCCACGATGGTGCTGGCGGACCTGGGCGCGGAGGTGGTCAAGGTCGAGCGGCCGGGTGTCGGCGACGACACGCGCCACTGGGGTCCCCCGTTCGACGAGCGCGGCGAGGCGACGTACTTCCAGTCGGTCAACCGCAACAAGGACAGCGTGGCGATCGACCTCGGGACCGACGCCGGACGCGATGAGGCGCGCGCGCTGATCGCCCGCGCCGACGTGGTGGTGGAGAACTTCCGGCCGGGCCTGATGGCGTCGCTGGGGTTGGACTACAAGTCGCTCGCGGGCGACAAGCCCGAGTTGGTGTACTGCTCGGTCACCGGCTTCGGCGGGTCGGGCGCGGGCGCGGCGCTGCCGGGCTACGACCTGCTCGTCCAGGCCGTCGGCGGGCTGATGGCGATCACCGGCGCGCCGGACGGCGAGCCGCAGAAGGCGGGCGTCGCGCTGGTCGACGTCATCACCGGGCTGTTCGCCGCGGTCGGGATCCTGGCCGCGCTGCGCCATCGCGAGCGGACCGGCGAGGGGCAACTGGTGGAGGTCGACCTGTTGTCGTCCTTGCTCGCCGCGCTCGTCAACCAGGGCAGCGCCTACACCTTGGCCGGCGCGGTCGCGGGCCGGATGGGCAACGCGCACCCGTCGATCGCGCCCTACGAGCTCTACCCCACCGGCGACGGCGACCTCGTCCTGGCCGTCGGCAACGACAAGCAGTTCGCGGCGCTGTGCGCGGTGATCGGGCTGGAGCCCGACGCACGCTTCGCCACGAACAAGGAGCGCGTCGCCCACCGCGACGCGCTCCGGGACGTGCTGGTGCAACGCCTCGCCGCGCGCCCCGCCGCCGAGTGGGTCCCGGCGCTGAGCGCCGCGCGCGTCCCCGCCGGCCAGGTCAACGACGTCGCGGGCGCGTTCGCCTTCGCGACGTCGCTGGGCCTGGACCCGGTCGTCGAGGTCCCCCGCGCCGACGGCAGCACCGCCCGCCTGACGCGCAACCCCATCAACATGTCCGCGACGCCGCCCGCCTACCGGACGGCGCCGCCGGACCTGCCGTCTACTTAGCCACCGACTTCAGCCACGGGATCAACCGCTTCAAGAAGTCGTTCTTGGAGGGGTCGGCCGTGTTGGGGTCGTTGTGCGCGTAGGTCGTGTGGCGGTCGACCAACGTGAGGTTCTTGGACGGGATGTGCGACTGCCTGGCCAGGGCCTTGGTCGCGTCCAGGACACGCTTGCCGCCCAGGGCGGCGCCGAAGGCGTACATCTTGAGATCGCGCGGCAGGTCCCTGCCGTGCGTCGCGTGGACGTCGAGCACCCTCTGCGCGGCGTTCCTGTTGCCGGCGGCGACCGCGCCCGCGTCGATCGTCAGCCGCAGCGGGTGGTACCACGCGGTCCCGTCGAGGCCCTTCAGGCCCCAGCCGGAGAAGACGTCGGCCATGCGCCTGATCGGCGTCAGCGCGCCGGTGTCGTCCCAGCCCGCCGGGTTGCCGGTCCCGAGCGTCCCGAGGTGCGCCTGCGCGGCGGCGAGGCCGGGCGGCGACGTCTTGACGTCGAGCGCGTAGCCGTACTGGCCCACGTTGGTCACCGGCTGCGACGGCACGATGTTGGCCGGCAGCAGCCCCGAGGCCTGGCCGAGCGACGGCGCGTTCGGATCCAGGAGCACGCCGAGCGAACCGGTGGAGTTGAACAGCCCGGTGAACGGCGCCGGGATCCCGCCGAACTGCAGCCACGGCGAGGCGGTGGCCGCGTCGAGCCTGCTCAGCGAGTCCCTCGCCGCGGCGGGCGTGACCGGCGTCGGGCCGGAGCCGCCGTCGATGAACAGCAGGCCCGCGAGGCCGTCGGCCCCCGCCCTGCCGCCGAAGTCCCACGTCGCGTATGCGCTGGTGATCGTGCCGCCGAGCGAGTGGCCGCCGACGACGACCTTGCCGTGCAGCCTCCGCGCGCTGCTCTGCGCGCGCTTGACGATCACCCGCAGGTCCTGGATCTCGGTGTTCATCCCCCACTGCTTGGCGTAGGCCACCGAGGCGTCGGGGATCATCGCGAAGTGCGGGGTGATCGACTTGTTGTTGAGCCACCCCAGGTAGTAGTCGAACAGCTGCTGCGGCGTGGCCTTGCCGGCCTTGGCCTGGTCGATGACCGACTGGTCCTCGAGCAGGTTCTCGCGCCGCTCGACCGACCAGACCTGCCAGTCCGGGGCCTGCTGGACGATCGAGCGGGCCAGCGGCGCGAAGTACGCGGCGCTGGCCGAGGTGCCCGGGTTCAGGACGAGGATGTTCTTGGCCTTGGCCGACCCGATCTGCAGGACGCCGACCTTGTCGTACTTGGCGGGCGTGCCGGCGACCTTCAGGCCGGCGACGCGCGTGAACTTCGTGGTCGGGGCCGCCTGGACGGCCGGTGCCGCGAGGGCGGCGAGGGAAAGCGCGCCGGCCGCCAGGACGGCGGCGCGGCGTGAACGGCTATGGGACATGCAGCGACGCTACAGATGCGCCCTCTGTTACGCAACGGCCTGGTGCACTCGGCGTTGCCGCACCGCGAGCAGCGACAGCGCGGGGAACTACGGAGGCGCGCCCCGGGCCCGCGGGTAGGATCGGTGGGGCATGAGCGACACCACCATCTCGATCGTCCTCGCCGACGACCACGCGGTCGTGCGCAAGGGGCTGCGGCTCGTCCTCGACGCCGAGGAGGGCTTCGAGGTGCTGGCCGAGGCGGGCACGACCGACGACGCGGTCCGGCTGATCAAGGCCCACCGCCCGCGCGTGGCGGTGTTGGACCTCAACATGCCGGGCCGGCTGGGCTCCTCGCTCGACGCGCTGCCGGTCCTGGCGGCCGACGCGCCGGACACACGCGTGGTCGTCCTGACGATGCAGGACGACCCGCAGTACGCGCGCAAGGCGCTGGCCGCCGGGGCCAACGCCTACGTGTTGAAGGAGGCCGCCGACGCCGAGCTGGTCGAGGCGATCCGCCGCGCGGCCGCCGGCGAGGTGTACCTCAACCCGCAGCTCGGCGCGCGAATCGCTTCTGCCCCGACCGAGCCCGCGGGGCCGCCGGACGACCTGACCGCGCGCGAGCTCGAGGTGCTGCGGCTGATCGCCCTGGGCCACACGAACGCCGAGATCGGCGGGCAGCTGTTCCTGTCGGTCCGGACCGTCGAGACGCACCGCGCGCACATCCAGCAGAAGCTGCGGCGGTCCTCGCGCGCCGAGCTGGTGCGCTACGCGCTCGACCACGGGCTGCTGGACGCGCCGGAGTAGTTGTCGCCGATGCTCGACGGCGTCCTGCAGCTCGCGCGGAGCGTTCTCGAGGACCTCGACCTCGACGTCACGCTGGAGCGGGTCCTGGTCGCGGCGCGTGAGCTGACCGGCGCGCGCTACGCGGCGATCGGCGTGCTCGATGAGGAACGCACGGGGCTGGCGCGGTTCATCACGTCCGGGCTGGACGAGGAGGCGACGCGCGCGATCGGGCCGCCGCCGCGCGGGCGCGGCGTGCTCGGCGAGCTGATCAGCCACCCGGTGGCGCTGCGGCTGCCGGAGGTGAGCGGGCACCCGCACTCGTTCGGCTTCCCGGGCAACCACCCCAAGATGCACGCGTTCCTCGGCGTGCCGGTGCTGGCGGGCGGCGAGCCGTACGGGAACCTGTACCTGACCGACAAGGCCGGCGGCGCGCAGTTCTCCGCTGAGGACGAGCGAGCGCTCACGTTGCTCGCCGACTTCGCGGGTGTGGCGATCGACCACGCGCGCCGCTACGCGGGGTCGGAGACCGAGCGGCGCGCGCTGGTGCGGACGGTCGCGGCGCTCGACGCCACCGTGCAGATCGCGCTGGCGCTGGGCGGGCAGAGCGACGTGGGCAAGGTGTTGGGGTTGGTCGCCGAGCGCGGCCGCGCGCTGGTCGACGCGCCCGCGCTGGCGATCGAGGTCCTCGACGGCGACGACCTGGTCGTCGCGGCGGCCAGCGGCGAGGTTCCTGTAGGCCTTGTGGGGATGCGCGTGCCGGTGCGCGACACGGTCGCGGAGGCCGCGCTGCGGACGCTCGTCACGCAGCGGTTGGAGGATCCGGAGAACGCGGCGCGCTTCCAAGAGCATGGCCTTGGCCGGCTGGGGTTCAGCGCGACGGCGGGGCTGGCGGTGCCGCTGGTCTTCCGCGGCGCGCCGTACGGGGTCCTGATCGCGGCCGGGCGGATCGGCGACGACGACGTGCGGTTGATGGAGTCCTTCGCGGCGAGCGCGGCGACGGCGGTCGCGACCGCGCAGAACGCGGCGACCGAGCAGCGGCGGATGCGGATCGCGGCGACCGAGGCCGAGCGCGCCCGCTGGGCGCGCGAGCTGCACGACGAGACGCTGCAGTCGCTGGCCGCGCTGCGGCTCGGGCTGGCGGCGGCGCGGCGCGCGGCGGGCGCGGCCGACCCGGCGGCGCTGGACTCGCTCCTGACCGAGGCGCTCGGGCAGCTCGACGGCGAGATCGCGACGCTGCGCGCGCTGATCACCGAGCTGCGCCCGGCGGCGCTCGACGAGCTGGGGCTGGCGGCGGCGATCGGCGCGCTGGCCGAGCGCAGCGCGTCGTCCGGCCTGGATGTCGACCTCGATGTGGCCGTCGACGACGGCGTCGTCGCCGATCCGGACCGGCAGATCGCGATCTACCGGATCGTCCAGGAGGCGCTGTCCAACGCGCGCAAGCACGGCGGCGCCCGGCGGGCGGTGGCGACGGTCGCGGTCGCGGGCGGCCGCGTCGAGCTGAGCGTCCGCGACGACGGCTCCGGCTTCGACCCGGCCCGCGCGACCGACGGCTTCGGCGTCCTCGGGATGCGCGAACGCGCGGAGCTGCTCGGCGGGACGCTCGTCATCACGTCCTCCCCAGGCGCGGGGACGACCGTCGAGGCGACGCTCCCGCTCGCCGAGCCGCCGCTGGGACGGCAGCTCGGCGGCGGTGACCGTCGCTAGCGCCGCACGGTCGCGCTCTTCAGCGCGGTCCTGGCGGCGTTGCCCACCTTGTCCTTCAACGTGATCTCGACCCGCAGCCGCAGGCCGGCCTCGAGGCCCTTGAACGTCACCGTGACCTTGCCGGCCTTGTTGATCGTCTTGGCGACCGACCTGTAGGTCTTGCGAACCGTCCTCCTGCCGTGCTTGACGGTACGGGTCAGCTTGATGGTGGCCTTGCCCGCCTCCGACGCCGTGAAGCTGACGGTCAGGCGCCGCTTGGTGCTCGTCGAAACCTTCAGGCCCTTGAGGACCGGCGCGGTGTGGTCACCTGGCTGCGGCGTCCCGATCGGCACGATCGGCTTCAGGGGCGCGACGTAGGGCGCCGGGGTCGGCGTCGGGGTCGGCGTCGTCCTTTCGGTCGTGTCGTCCTGGTGCGTTGCTGGCGGCGGCGGGTCGTCGATCGCCCTGACCGGGTGCGGCAGCTCCGCCGCGCCGACGGCCAACGCCGAGAGCGCGGTCGGCAACGTGCCGAGCCTCTGGGCCTCGGCGTTGAGGGTGACGATGCTGTAGAGGCCCGGTGTGCCGCCGACGACCAGCGACGTGATCATCACCTCGGTCCACCTTCCGCCGTTGCCCCACGGGATGTCGGCCGCGGTGATCGGGCCGAAGTCCAGCGTGGTGCCACCGAGGGTCACCGTGGATTGGGGAGCCTGGCTGAAGGACCCGGCGTTCGCCGTGACCGTGTACAGCAGCTTGTCGGTGCCGGGCTCCAGCGCGAAGGCGACGTCGTTCGGGGCGTCGAGCGTCGTGTGCGGCCACGCGTAGGCGTAGGCGATCGAGGTCGGTCCGATCGCGCCGGGCGGCTCGTCGGTCCACGGGTGGTCCGGGTTGGTCCCGGCCACGCTGCCCGCGGCGCCGCCGAAGTTGCCGTCGATCGGCGCGCCGCTGGTCAGCGATGCGCGCAGGTTGAGCCCGTTGGCGTTGCTGATCCGGAGCTGGTCATAGACCGGAGCGACGTCGACGCCCCAGCCGGAGGCCGGCAGGTCGACCGTGGCGCCACCGCTGTCGACCCACGACAGGCCCCCGGGCGTGCCGATCGCGGTCGCCGCTCCGCTCTGCGGGTCGATCCGGTAGATCGTGCCGGTGTCGGCCGCGGCGTCGATCCCGACGCCGACGAGCTGGCCGGTCTGGGTCCGCCACGACACACCTGCGAGGTGCTCGCCGGCCGTCAATCCGGTCACGGCGAGCGACGTCTGGCTGCCGGGCGTCGTCGTCTGGAAGCGGTGCAGCGTGTCGGTGCCGTCGGCGTCGAGGCCGATCGCCGGGTAGCCGGCGATGTCCGCGTCGCGCGGGAGCGCGAGCGACTGGATCGGCACGGTGCCGTCGCCGATCGTGCCGGCGTCGGTGACCGCGCCGCCGGCGAGGTCGATCTTGTACAGGCTGGTCGTGGTGCCGAGCTTCAGCGCCGCGTAGCCGGTGCCGGCGGTGACGGGCTGGTTGCTCGCAGGCGCCCTGGTGTCCGGGTCGATCGCGAAGCCGGCGACCGAGCCGGGCGCGAACGGCGCCCCGCCGTGCGTCAGCGCGATCGCACCGGTCTGGTTGCCGGCGTTGGGCGGGTTGAGGAGCGCGAGCTCGCCGCCGGCCGCGTCGAAGGTGTAGGCCGTGGTCGCCGTGGCGTTGAGGCGCGCGTCGGTGTAGCCGATGCCGCCCGCGCTCGTCGAAGCGCCGTGCAGCGCGCCGTCCGGGTTGGTGCCGGTCACGCTGCCGGCCGAGCCGCCGTTGTCACCGTCGACCGGCGTGCCGGTGTTGGGGTTGATCCGGAAGTTGAGGCCGCCGGTCGTCGTGACGCGGACGCGGTCGGCGGCCGGGCTGAACGCCATGCCGTAGCCGGAGGCAGGGAGGTCGACGGCCGTCGCGCCATCGGTCGTGAGCGCGATCGAGCCGACCGCCCCGACCGGGACGGCGCCGGCCGGCCAGTCGAGGCCCGAGTTGCCGTCGATCCCGATGACGTAGAGCGTGCCGGTGTCGCCCGCGGCGTTGACGCCGAGCGCGTAGAAGGCGCCGTTCTGGGGCCGGACGGTGAGCGCGACGAGGCTCTCGCCGGGGGCGACGCCGCGGATCGTGTCGGTCTGCACGGTCGTGGCCGGCGCGGACGTGGCGAACGACAGAAGCCTGCCGTTGGAGAGCGCGTAGGCGGTCTGCGACGGCGCCGCGTCGGCCGCGGGCGCAGCGGCCGCGCAGAGCAGCGCGACGGCGCCCGCGAATGTGGCGAGGGTTCTCGATCGGATCATTCGGTTGCGCATCCTAGTTGAGGGGTTCGACGGGGCTGGACGCCCGTCTTGGTGGGGGAAACGGGCGTCGCGTGTTCAGGTTGCGGTCAGGGTCGTCGGGTGTGGGGCGCTTACCATCCGGGGCGTGGAGCTGCGGGCCGGGATCTGCGAGGACGACGACGAGCTGCGGGGCGTGGTCCGGCGTGCGCTGGAGCGCGAGGGCTTCGCGGTCGTCGCGGTCGCCACGGGGGCGGACGCGGTGCGGTCGTTCGCGGGCGACGGCGGCGGGTCGTTCGACGTGCTGGTGCTGGACGTCGGGCTGCCGGACGCCGACGGGCGCGATGTGTGCCAGGCGCTGCGGGCGCAGGGCGTCGCGACGCCGGTGCTGTTCCTGACCGCGCGCGACGCGCTGCCGGACCGGCTGAGCGGGTTCCACGCCGGGGGCGACGACTACCTGACGAAGCCGTTCGCGCTCGCGGAGCTGCTGGTGCGGGTGCAGGCGCTGGTGCGGCGCGGGCCGTCCGCGGAGCCCGCACCGCGCGACGACGGCGACGCGCCGGCGCTGCGTCTCGATCCCTCCGCCCACGCGGTCCTGCACGAGGACGTCCGGATCCCGCTGACGCCGACGGAGTTCCGGCTGCTCGCCGCGCTGGCGGCGCGGCCGGGCGAGGTGGTCCGGCGGGCGACGCTGGTCAGCGCCGGGTGGCCGGAGGGCGCGATCGTCCACGACAACACGCTCGACGCGTACCTCGCGCGGCTGCGGCGCAAGCTGCGCGATGCGGGGGTCGAGCAGGCGATCCACACGCGGCGCGGGCTCGGGTACGAGCTCCGGTGAGCTTCCGCAACCGGTTGCTGGTCACGTCGCTGGTGACGCTCGCCCTGGGGCTGGGCGCGCTGTTGTTGGTGGGGAACGTGCTGCTCGACGTTCGCGTACATCATGAGACGTCGACCGAGCTGCGGACGCGGGCCGAGGGGCTCCTGGCGACGCTGGTCGTCGACGGGTCGCGGGTGTCGGTGCGTGAGGGAGCCAACGACGAGGTGCTGGATCGGCGGGCGTGGGTGCTCGAGGGTTCGCGGGTGGTCGAGCGGCCGGAGAACGTGTCGTCGAAGCTCGACGCGACGGCGGTGAGGCTGGGGCGCGCGGCGCAGGCGGGCGAGCACGACGGGCCGGGCGACGTGTCGCTGCGCGTCGAGCCGGTCCGGGGACGTGACGGGCGCGTCGTGGGTGCGGTCGTCGTCGGGATCTCAACCGAGCCGCTGGAGGATCTCCAGCAGGTCGTGTTGTTGGGGTCGTTGGTCCTGGCGTTGTTGGTGTTGTTGGCGGGCGGGCTGGCGCTGCGACGGGCGATCGACCGGGCGCTGGAGCCGGTCGCGCGGATGACGGCCGAGGCCGAGGACTGGGGCGCGCACGACCTCGACCGCCGCTTCGGGATGGGGCCGCCGCGCGACGAGCTGACCGGGCTGGCGGCGACGCTGGACGGCCTGCTGGCGCGGATCGCGGCGTCGCGGCGCCACGAGCAGCGCTTCGCCGCGGAGGTCGCGCACGAGCTGCGGACGCCGGTGGCCGGGATCCGCGGGCGGGCCGAGCTGGCCATCGACGACGACGAGGACGCGCGGACGGAGGCGCTGACGTCGATCGTGTCGCAGTCGGAGCGGCTGACCGGGGCGATCGACACGCTGCTGGCGGTGGCGCGCCGTGAGTTGGATCCGTCGGCCTCAGCGGTCGACATGGTGTCCTTGGCCCGCGAGATCCCCGACGTCGAGCTCGTCGTGGACGGGACGCCCCCGTTGGCCGAGGGCGAACCCGACATCATCCGCCGCGCGCTGGCGCCGCTCCTGGACAACGCCCACCGCCACGCATCCTCCCGGGTGACCTTGGAGCTGTCGTCCTCCGCCGGCACCGTGCAGCTCGCGATCCGCGACGACGGCCCCGGCATGTCCCCCGCCCTCGGCGAATCCGCCTTCGACCCCGGCACCCGCGGCACCTCACCCGGCTCCGCCGGCCTCGGCCTCCCCCTCTCCCGCCGCCTGATCCACTCCTGCGGCGGCACCATCACCCTCGGCCCCGGCCCCGGCGGCCACTTCATCCTGACCCTCCCCGCCGTCCACGGCCCGACGCCGGAGTAAGTCAGGGCCGACGGCGGAGCGACGCGCAGCCGCGCGGAGACACGGGGGATTCGTGACCGATAGGCGATACGACGGCGTCGCCGCTGACCGACACCGCGGTCACTTAGGCCGGAAGTGCTACGGCCAGTCGAGGCGCGTGTACCGAGGGAGACGCGGCAGTCGGGCGAGACGCGAGTCAGAGGCGATGGCGGAGCGAGGCGCAGCTGCGCATCGCCACGGGGGATTCGCGATCAATAGGCAGTACGACCGCGTCGCCGCTGACCGACACCGCGGCCACTGAGGCCGGAAGTGCTGCGGCGAGTCGAGGCGCGTCTACCGAGGGAGGTGCGGTTAGGCGGTAGGGCCGCCGAGGGTGGCGAGGTGGGTCAGGAGGTGGGTGGTGAAGCGGATGTGGTCGAGGTAGTCGGTGATCGCGCCGTGCTCGTTGGGGCCGTGCATGTTGCCGTCCGGGCGGAGGGTGCCGGCGGGTGAGATGACGGGTGCACCAAGGGTGTCGAGGACCATGCGGCCGGGGCCCGCCCCGATCAGGACGGGGTAGATGGCGGGTTCGCCGAAGACCTCGGCGGCGGCGGAGATCGTCGCCGTGGCGAAGGGTGTCTCCATCGGCGAGGAGGCAGGGAGGATCATCCGGCCTGCCTCGACGGTGATGTCGGATGCGACCGCGGCCAGGTGGGCGCGGAGGGCTGAGAGGCAGTGCTCAGGATCCTGGTCCGGCACCAGCGAGAAGCGCAGCGTGATGCTCGCCTCCGCGGGCACGGAGCCGACGTTGTCGGCGCCGACGATGAACCTCGACACGCTCATGGACGGCTCGAAGACGAGGTTGGTGGCGAGGGACTCGTCGTCGCCGGGCTTGAAGGGGTTCGTGCCGTCGTCGCGGGTGACCGCCGCCCGTGGCAGAGGGATGGCTCGGGCGGCGGTCAGTTGCGACGTGGTCGGCTGGAGCGCGCCTGCGGTCCAGCCTTCGACGGTGATGTGGCCGGTCTCGTCCTGCAGCGTGCTCACGGCGCGCATCAGCTCCAGCGGCGCGGAGCGCAGGATCGAGGCGAAGGCCGTGTGCTGGTCGGCCTTCAACAACCTCAACGACAACGTCGCCTCGAGGTTGCCGCGACAGCCGAAGCCGATCCCGGGCCGCCCGTCCTCGTCACGCAGGAACGACTCCCAGAGGCACGCGTCGGCGTGCAACCGGTCGGCGTTGGCCGCCAGCGCCTCGGCGAGACCGGGCGAGCCGATCTCCTCGGCCGGATCCGAGATGAAGATGATGGTGAACGGCGGGCGCTCGCCGCCGAGCGACGCGCGCCAGGCCTCCAGAGCCTGCAGCCGCGCCGTCACGTCGGCCTTGTCGTCGCACGCGCCCCGCGCGTACATCTTGCCGTCGCGGATCTCCGCGCCGAACGGATCCGACGCCCAGAGCGCGGCGTCGCCCGCGGGCTGCACGTCGTAGTGCGTGTAGATCAACAAGCGGCCCGGCCCCGTCCCGGTCCACTCGCCGCAGACCAGCGGCCCCTGACCCTCGATCTCGATCCGCCACACGTCGTCGAACAGCGGCGCCATCCGCCCCTCGATCCAGTCCGCGCAGTCCTCGATCGCCGCCCGCGCCCCGCTCACCGACGGGAACCGACAGCACGTCTGCCAGTCCGCGACGAAGCGGTCGCGGTGCTCCGAGATGTAGGCGTCGATCACGCCGCGACAGCGCCGCGCTCGACCAGCACCGGCGTGAGCTCATAGGGGTAGTCGGTCAACAGCTCGCCCCCGGTCTCGGTCACCAGCACCAGGTCCTCCAGCCGGACCCCGCCGAACCCCTGGCGGTAGCACCCCGGCTCGACCGCGATCACGTCGCCGACGACCAGCACGTCCTCGTTCTGGTTCAACGCCGGCGCCTCGTGGATCTCAAGGCCTACACCATGCCCCAAGGAGTGGAAGAACCCCTCGTTCAGCACCGTCCCCGGCTTCTTCGACAGCTGCGTCGGCTGCCCCTCGCGCTCGAACGGCGCGCACGAGATCCGGTGCAGCTCCGCCACCGGCAGCCCCGGCCTGATCGCCGCCAGGACATCCCGCAGCGACTCGTCGACCAACCGCCAGTACAACGCCAGCTCGTCGTTCACCTCGCCGAACACGAACGTCCGCGTGATGTCCGTGTAGCACCCGGTCTCCGGATCGCGCGGGCAGAGGTCGACCGTCACCGGCTCCCCCGCGAACACCTGCCCGGACCCCGAGTGGTGCCCGATGCACGTCTGCGGCCCGTGCGCGACGATCACGTCGTCGCCACTGCAGCCGTTGCGCTGGAAGGCCGCCGCCACGCCCTCCTTCAGGCGTTCGCACGTCAGCGGCCCCCAGTCGAGCACCAGGCCCCCGTCGCTGCCCGGTGTCGAGTCATACAACATGCGTGCGACCGCGGCGACCGCCGCCTCGGCGGCCGTCTGCGCGCGCCTGATCCCCGCCAGCTGCGCCGGGGACTTCACGCGCCGGCGCCGCTCGAACCCCTCGGGATCGACCACGAGCTCAACCCCCGCCGCGCGCAGCCGGTCGGCGTGCGCGACCGGGAACGCCGGCGGGACCAACGCGCGCGTCACACCCAGCTTCGAGCACGCCCGCACCGCGATCTCCAGCGCGGCGGCGTCGCCGCTGAGCCCGGAGGCCATCAGCTCGTCCAGCCCGAAGTCCTCCAGCGGCAGCGCGGTCATCCCCTCGACCTCGCTCATCCGCGCGACCTCGAGCGACCGCAGCACGGCGTACCTGCTCCCACCGTGCTCGATGTACAGGAACGGGTCGTGCACGGTGTGCGGGACCTCGTTGCGCAGCTCGGCCGACCGGGTGGTGTCGGCGTACATCAGGACGGACGGAGCCTCAACGCTCATGCAGCGCCTTTCACAAGATAGTGCACGGGCCGTCCACAATACTGGACAGGGCGGTAGTCTGCCCCTATGCACACGCTCAGAAGCGGCAGCCCCTTCGAGGAGCTCGCGTCCTACTCCCGCGCGACCCGGATCGGCGACCTCGTCTCCGTCGCCGGGACCGCCGCGACCGACGCGACCGGCACCTGCCACGGCGACGTGCGCGAGCAGACCGCCGAGTGCATCCGCTGCGCGCTCGAGGGCGCCGCCGCGCTCGGCGCCGCCCGTGAGGACGTCTTCCGCACCCGCGTCTACCTGCTGGCCGGCGCCGACTGGCGCTCCGCGGTCGAGGCCCACGGCGAGGCGTTCCGCGGCATCAACCCCGCCAACACCACGCTGCACGTCGCCGAGCTGATCCCGAAGGACTGCCTCGTCGAGGTCGAGCTCGACGCGATCGCCACCCGCGACGTGGTGACGCTGTGAGCGACACCATCACCTACGACGTCGCCGCGGTCCGCGCCCGCTTCGCCGCGCTCGCGACCAACGACACCATCTTCCTCGACACCCCCGGCGGCAGCCAGGTCCCGGACGCGGTCCGCGCCGCCGTCTCCGACGCGATGCGCGACGCCGCCGCCAACCTCGGCGGCACGTTCGCGACCTCCCAGCGCGTGGCGGAGATCGTCACCGGCGCCCGCGCCGCCGCCGCGCGCTTCCTGCACTGCTCGCCCGACGACACGATCTTCGGTCAGAACATGACCACCCTGAACTTCAGCCTCTCGCGCGCGTGCGCGCGGGACCTCAAGGCCGGGGACGAGATCGTCGTGACGCGCCTGGACCACGACGCGTCGGTCTCGCCCTGGCTCGAGGTCGCCCATGACACCGGCGCCGTCGTCAAGGTGGTGGACATCGACGAGGCCACCGCCACGCTCGACTTCACCAACCTGGAAGCCCAGCTCAGCGACCGCACGCGCGTCGTCGCCTTCTCCTGGGCGGCGAACTCGACCGGCACGCTGACCGACGCGAAGCGCGTCACCGCGCTGGCGCACTCGTTCGGCGCGCTCGCCTGGATCGACGCGACCCACGCCGCCGCGCACGTGCATGTCGACGTCGAGGCGATCGGCGCCGACGTCCTCGTCTGCAGCCCCTACAAGTTCTGCGGCCCCCACCTCGGCCTCGCCTACGGCCGCCCCGAGGTGCTCGCCGACTGGCGCCCGTACAAGGTCCGTCCCGCGCCGAGCGACCCCGTCGCCCGCCGCTTCGAGACCGGCACGCTGCCCTACGAGCAGCTCGCCGGCCTCACCGAGGCCATCAACTACTGGGAGAGCGTCGACGCCACCGGCGCCGGCCACGCCCACGCCCGCGCGCTCGGCCAGCGGCTGCTCGACGGCCTGCCGGACGACGCCCGCCTGATCGGCCCGCCCACGATGGACGGCCGCGTCCCGACGTTCCTGCTCGCCTTCGCCGACCGCGACGCGACCGCCGTCGCCGAGACGCTCGTCGCCAACAACATCAACGCCGGTGCGAGCGACTCGTTCTACTGCATGGGGTTGAAGGACCTGATCGGCGACCGCGGCGCGCTGCGCATCGGCCTGTTCCACTACAACACGGCCGACGAGGTCGATCAGACGCTGGCCGCGCTGGCGACCTAGCTGTAGTTCCTAGGGACGTTGTTCATTCATCCGGGCCTCCTTGGAGGCTGGTGGTTCTCGAGGCCATCAGCACCAAGGAGACACCGGATGAGGTTGCACGCTAACGCCAAGCTCAGTCCGAACGGTCGTCGTTTGCTCATCGACCGTCTCGAACAACAGGGTTGGGATATTCGCCAGGCAGCTGAGGCGGCGGGGATCAGCGTTCGCACGGCGAGAAAGTGGCTGGCTCGGTGGCAGGCCGAAGGCGAGTTGGGGTTGTTGGATCGATCCTCGGCCCTAAAACCGTTGCCAACAAGACCGACGCGCAGACGGTCGCGTTGATCGCCGCGCTACGACGATTGCGCTTCTCCGGGCCGCAGATCTCAGAGCTCATCGATCGACCGCTGTCGACGGTCGGCGCGGTCCTCAAGCGGATCGGGATGGGCCGTCTGGGGCACCTGGGTCTGGCGCCGGCGGTTCGCTATGAGCGCGGCAGGCCGGGCGAGCTGATCCACACCGACATCAAAAAGCTCGGCCGCATCGTCGGCGGCGCGGGAAAGCAGATCACCGGCGTTCGGCGCAATGGCGACCCGCGACGAACCGATGCCGACGGCATCCGACGCCTGACCCGAGGTTGGGACTGCGTGCACATCGCCATCGACGACGCCACCCGCCTGGCCTACGCCGAAGTCCTACCCGACGAGAAAGCCGAGACCGCCGTCGGCTTTCTGGGGCGCGCGATCGCCTTCTACGCCCGCCACGGCATCACCGTCGAATCAGTGATCACCGACAACGGCTCGCCCTACGTCTCCAAAGCCCACCAGATCGCCTGCCGCCAGCTCGGCCTCCGCCACCTGCGCACCCGGCCCTACCGCCCCCAAACCAACGGCAAAGCCGAACGCTTCATCCGCACCATGCTCGAAGGCTGGGCCTACAACAACATCTACGGATCAAGCCAAGAACGCACACGCGCCCTTGACGGCTGGCTCTGGCACTACAACCATCACCGCAAACACCAAGCCATCGGCCGCCAACCACCCATCACTCGGCTGAACAACCTCCTTGGGACTTACACCTAGCCCGCCGATCACGGAGTGATCGCCGCGAGGACCGAGCCGCGGGTGACGTTCGCCGGACGGATCGCGGCGAAGACCGACCCCGATCGCAGCGGCAGGGCGATGCGCGACCTCCTAAGCCACGACGCTCGCGCAACCGGAAACGAGCGACGCGGCCCAAGGCGCTGGCCGGCACCGAGAGAGCGGAGCCGCGTGAAGCGATGAGCGGCGCTGGCGACGCGGTGAGGAGCCGCGGTGAAGTGATGCCGGACGGATCGCGGCGAAGACCGACCCCGATCGCAGCGGCACGGCGATGCGCGACCTCCTAAGCCACGACGACCGCGCCGCCCGAGACGAGCGGCGCGGCCAGGAGCAGTGGGGACGCCACGGGAGTGGCGCCGCGTCAAGCGGCGCTCGTCACGTAGTCGGCGAGGTGCGCGCCGGTCAGCCCGGCGCGCGCCGCGACCAGGTCGGCCGGCGGGCCCTCGAAGACCACACGGCCGCCGTCCTGCCCCGCGCCCGGGCCGAGGTCGACGATCCAGTCGGCGTGCGCCATCACGGCCTGGTGGTGCTCGATGACGATCACCGACTTGCCGGAGTCCACGAGCCGGTCCAAAAGCCCCAACAACTGCGCGACGTCGGCGAGGTGCAGGCCGGTGGTGGGCTCGTCCAAGACGTACACGTCGCCCTTCTCCCCCATCGACGTCGCCAGCTTGAGCCGCTGGCGCTCGCCGCCCGACAGCGTCGTCAGCGGCTGGCCGATCGTCAGGTAGCCGAGGCCGACGTCGGCCAGGCGCGCCAGGATCTTCGCCGCCGCCGGGATCTTCGCCTCGCCGTCCGAGAAGAACGCCAGCGCCTCGTCGACCGGCAGCGTCAGCACCTCCGCGATGTCGCGCCCGCCGAGCTCGTACTCCAGCACCGCCGCCTGGAAGCGCTTGCCCTCGCATTCCTCGCACGGCGTCGCGACGCCGGCCATCACGCCGAGGTCGGTGTAGATGACGCCCGCCCCGTTGCACGCAGGGCACGCGCCCTCGGAGTTGGCGGAGAACAACGCGGGCTTGACCCCGTTGGCCTTCGCGAACGCCTTGCGGATCGGGTCGAGCAGCCCCGTGTAGGTCGCGGGGTTCGAGCGCCGGGAGCCGCGGATCGCGGCCTGGTCGATCGTCACGACGCCCTCGCGGCCCTCGACCGACGAGCGGATCAGCGACGACTTGCCCGAGCCCGCGACGCCGGTCAACACCACCAACATGCCCAGCGGGAGATCCACATCAACATCCTGCAGGTTGTTCAGCGACGCGCCCCGGATCTCGAAGGCACCGCGCGGCGTGCGCAGCGCGCGCGGCTCCTTCACGGTCGCGCGGTCGTCGAGGTGGCGCCCGGTCACGGTGTCGCTCGCTCGCAGCGCCTCCACGGTCCCCTCGAACACCACCGCCCCACCGCCGCTGCCCGCGCCCGGACCGAGATCCACAACATGGTCGGCGATCGCGATCGCCTCGGGCTTGTGCTCGACCACCAGCACCGTGTTGCCCTTGTCGCGCAGCCGCAGCAGCAGGTCGTTCATGCGCGCGATGTCGTGCGGGTGCAGCCCGATCGTCGGCTCGTCGAAGACGTAGGTGACGTCGGTCAGCGCCGACCCCAGGTGCCGGATCATCTTCGTCCGCTGCGCCTCGCCGCCGCTCAGCGTCCCCGACGCGCGCGACAGCGACAGGTAGCCGAGCCCGATCTCCACGAACGAATCGAGCGTCTCGCCCAACGCCTCCAACAACGGCGCGACCGACGGCTCGTCCAGCGAACGCACCCACTCCGCGACCGCCCGGATCTCCATCGCCGAGACGTCCGCGATCGACAGCGCGCCGATCCGGGACCCGCGCACCGCCTCGCTCAGCCGCGTGCCGTCGCAGTCCGGGCAGACCGTGAACACCACGGCGCGCTGCACGAACGCGCGCACGTGCGGCTGCAGCGCCTCGACGTCCTTGGACAGCATCGACCGCTCGATCTTCGGGATCAGCCCCTCGTAGGTGAGGTTGATGCCCTCGACCCTGAGCTTCGTGGGCTCGCGGTAGAGCAGGTCGTGGCGCTCGCGCTTGGTGTACCGCTTGATCGGCTTGGCCATGTCGAAGTAGCCGGAGCCGCGGAAGATCCGCCCGTACCAGCCGTCCATCGTCATGCCCGGGACGGTCAGCGCGCCCTCGTCCAAGGACTTGTCCTCGTCGTACAACGCCGAGAGATCGAAGTCGCTGACCGATCCGCGACCCTCGCAGCGCGGGCACATCCCGCCGACGCGCGAGAACCTCGCGGCCCTCGTCACGGTCTTGTCGCCGCGCTCGACCGTGATCCCGCCGCTGCCCCTCACCGACGCCACGTTGAACGAGTACGCGCCCGGGCCGCCGATCGACGGCGCGGCCAGCCGCGAGAACAGGATCCGCAGCAGCGCGTCGGTGTCGGTGATCGTCCCGACCGTCGAGCGCGGGTTGGACCCGATCCGCTCCTGGTCGACGATGATCGCCGTCGTCAGCCCGTCGAGCACGTCCACGTCGGGCCGCGCCAGCGTCGGCATGAAGCCCTGGACGAACGCGCTGTAGGTCTCGTTGATCAACCGCTGCGATTCGGCGGCGATCGTCCCGAAGACCAGCGACGACTTGCCGGACCCCGACACGCCGGTGAACGCGGTCAGCCGGCGCTTGGGGATCTCGACGTCGATGTTCCTGAGGTTGTTGACCCGCGCGCCGTTGACGCGGATGACGTCGTGCGCGTCGGCGGGCGCAGCAGCGGCGGCGCGGGCGGGGCTCACAGCTGGTTGATGCGCAGCAGGTTCCCGGCCGGGTCGCGGACCGCCGCGTCGCGGATCCCGTAGGGCTGGTCGGTCGGCTCCTGGACGATGTCGGCGCCGCCCGCGGCCAGCGCCTCGAACGTCGCGTCGAGATCGTTCGTCCCGAACGCCGCCATCGCGAACGTGCCCTTGGCCATCATCTCGGCGATCGTCGCGCGCTCCTCGTCGGTGACCCCCGGGTCGGCGCCCGGCGGGTACAGGACGATCGACGTCGCGGCCGCGTCCTCGGCCGGCCCGACGGTCAGCCAGCGCAAGCCGTTGTAACCGACGTCCTTGCGGATCTCGAACCCGAGCAGGTCCTGGTAGAACGCGATCGACGCGTCGGGGTCGGTGTGCGGCAGGAACGCCGAGAAGACCGTGATGTCCATGGCCGGGAGGTTAAGGACGGGCCGCGGCCCGCGCTTCTCCATTCCTGATCGGCCGCGTCACCTGCTTGGCCACGCACGTTGGCAGCCCCTCGATCCCGTGCTCGGCCTGCTCGCGGTAGGCGCTCGGCGCCATCCCCACCAACTTGGTGAACGACGAGCTGAACGAGCCCAGCGACGAGCAGCCGACCTCGAAGCAGACCTCGGTGACGCTCAGGTCCCCGCGCCGCAGCAGCGCCATCGCGCGCTCGATCCGGCGCGTCATCAGGTAGCCGTAGGGCGACTCGCCGTAGGCGGCCTTGAACTGCCGCGAGAAGTGCCCCGGCGACATCGCCGCGTCGCGCGCGAGCGCCTCGACGTCCAGCGGCCGCGCGTGCTCGCGATCCATCCGGTCGCGTGCGCGGCGCAGGCGCGCGAGGTCGGCCAGGCGCTCCTCGGTCACTCCCCCATCATCGCAGGGCGGCGCGGCTCGGTCGCGCCCTCCTGCAGCCAGCACGCCGCCTCGCGCCCACGGCCGATGGCGAACGCCGGCGGCTCCTCGACGCGGCAGCGGTCCATCGCGTACGGGCAGCGCGGGTGGAAGCGGCAGCCGGACGGCGGCGCGCTCGGGTCCGGCACCTCGCCCTCCAGCGCGACCGGCAGCGTCCGCTCGCCGTCGGCGCGCGGGATCGAGCCGATCAAGGCCTCCGTGTACGGATGGGCGGGCAGCTCCCAGAGCTCGCCGCTCGGGACCGTCTCCACCAACTTGCCCAGGTACATGACCGCGACCTCGTCGACGATGTGCTGGACGATCGCCAGGTCGTGCGAGATCAGCACCAGCGCCAGCTCCAGCTCGCGGCTGAGCCGCACGAGCAGGTTCGCGATCTGCGCCTGGGCCGACGCGTCCAGCGACGACAGCGGCTCGTCGAGGACGATCACCGTCGGGTCGGCGGCGAGGGCGCGGGCGATCGCGATCCGCTGGCGCTGGCCGCCGGAGAACTGGTGCGCGTAGCGCTCGGCGGCCGACGCGGGCATGCCGACCTGCTCCAGCAGCGCGTGCACGCGCTCGTCGGTCACCTTCGACCCGTCGGCGCCCGCGGACATCGCCAGCGCCTCGCGCAGCTGCACGCCGATCTTGCGGCGCGGGTTCAGCGAGGAGAACGGGTTCTGGAAGACCATCTGCAGCCGCGTGTCCTGCAGCGGCCGCGCGCGGCGTGTCAGCGGCGACAGCTCGCGGCCCTCGAAGAGGATCCGGCCGGCGGCCGGCCTTTCAAGACCTACAACTGCGCGGGCAAGCGTGGACTTGCCGCAGCCGCTCTCCCCCACCAGCCCGAGGATCTGCCCGCGCTGCACCGACAGCGTGACGCCCGCGACCGCGCGCACGTCCTCGCGCCCGCGGCGGTGGTAGACGACCTCCAGGTCCTCGATCGCCAGGGCCGGCGTCTCGGTGGCGACGGCGGTGCTCATGCGGCGCTCTCCTCGGCGGTCATCGTGACGATGCAGGCGGCGGCGTGGTCGCCGCGCGCGATCAGGGGCGGGACGATCGTCCTGCAGTCCGGCACCGCCAGCGGGCAGCGCGGGTGGAACGCGCAGCCGGGCGGCGGGTCGAGCGGGCTGGCTGGCGTCCCGGGGATCGCCTGCAGCTCGGACTGCGCGCTCACGCCCGGCGTCGGCAGCGACGCCAGCAACGCGCGCGTGTAGGGGTGCTCGGGGCGCTTCAGGACATCGGCGGCGTCGCCCTGCTCGACGACGCGGCCGGCGTAGAGCACCGACATGCGCTCGGCGATCGACGACATCACGCCGAGGTCGTGGGTGATCAACACCACCGACATGCCCTTCTCGCGCCGCAGGCGGTCGAGCAGGCGCAGGATCCCGGCCTGGACGGTGACGTCCAGCGCGGTCGTCGGCTCGTCGGCGATCAGGACGCGCGGCTCGCACATCAGCGCGATCGCGATCGCGATGCGCTGGCGCATGCCGCCGGAGAACTCGTGCGGGTAGGCGTGCAGCGCGGCCTCGCCGTCCGGGATCCGGACGTCGTCGAGCATCTGCGCCGCGCGCGCCGCCGCGTCCTTCTTGGACAGCTTCAGGTGCCGGCGCGCGTGCTCGGTCAGCTGCTTGCCGACCGTGAGCATCGGGTGCAGCGACGTCATCGGGTCCTGGAAGACCATCGACAGGTCGCGCCCGCGCAGCGCGGTCCGGGCGCGCGCGTCGGCGCCCGGGCCGAGGATCTCGCGCCCGTCGAAGCGCGCCGAGCCGGCCGCGACGCCGCCGCGCGGCAGCAGGCCCAACAACGACAACATCGTCAGCGTCTTGCCCGAGCCGGACTCGCCGGCGATGCCGTAGATCTGGCCGGCCTCGACCTCGAGGTCGACCTGGTGCACGACGGTCTTCGGGCCCGACGGCGTGGGCAGCCGGATCGACAGCCCCTCGACGGTCAGCAGCGGCGCCATCAGGCGTCCTCCTCCCGGAAGCTCGACTGCGGGTCGAACACGTCGCGCAGCCCGTCGCCGATGAAGTTGAAGGCCAGCACGGCGGTGAAGATCGCCAGGCCCGGGAACGTCGCCATCCACCAGTTCTGGAAGTACTGGGTCCCGGTCGAGACCATCGCGCCCCACTCCGGCGTCGGCGGCTGCGTGCCGAGCCCGAGGAACGACAGGGACGACAACAACAGCAGGCCGTCGGCGAGGTAGATCGTGACGAGCACGACGATCGGCCCGACCACGTTGGGCAGGACCTCCTTGACCATCGCGCGGCGGGCGCTCGCGCCGTGCAGGCGGTAGGCCTGGACGTACTCGGCCTGCCCGATCGACAGCACCAGCGAGCGCACGACGCGCGCGTAGATCGGCCACGACACGACGACCAGCGCGAGCACCGCGTTGCGCGTCGACGGGCCGAGCGAGGCGGTGACGACCATCGCCAGGACGATCGCCGGGAACGCGCTGACGAGGTCGGCGAGGCGCATGACGACGCCGTCGACCCAGCCGCCGAGGTAGCCGGCCATCACGCCGAGCGCGGTGCCGATCGACCCCGACAGCGCGACCAGCAGGATGGCCAGCGGCAGCGAGTGGCGCGCGGCGGCCAGGACGCGCGAGAGCACGTCGCGGCCGAGCTCGTCGGTCCCGAACCAGTGCGCCGAGGACGGCGCCTGGGTGATCGCGAAGTCCTGGGCGAGCGGGTCGTGGGGCACCAGCAGCGGCGCGAAGATCGCGATCAGCAGCCACAGCCCCGCGATCCCGAGGCCGAGGATCATCGTCGGGCGCTTCCACGGCGACCCGTGGCCGCGCGTGGCCGCGCGGCCCCGGCGGCGCAGGCGCGACAGCCGCGACGGCGGCAGGACGGCTCCCTGGACGCTCATGACAGCCGCACCCGCGGGTCGATCGCCGCGTACAGCAGGTCGACGATCAGGTTGATGATGACGTAGACCAAGGCGATGAAGATCGAGACGCCCATGATCGCCGGGAGGTCCAGCGAGACGGCCGACTTGTAGGCGTACTCGCCGATCCCCGGCCAGCTGAAGATCGACTCGACGAGCACCGCGCCCGCGAGCACGCTCGCGAACACGAGGCCGAGCACGGTGACGATCGACGGCAGGGCGCCGCGCAGGATGTAGCGGTTGATCACGACGCGCTCGGGCAGGCCCTTGGCGCGCGCCGCGCGGACGTAGTCGGCGTGCAGCACCTCGAGGATCGCCGAGCGCGTGTAGCGCGCGATCAAGGACACGTTGTAGGCCGTCAGCACCAGGCCCGGCAGGATCAGGTGCTGGAACGCGTCCCAGAACGCGTTGAGGTCGCCGGCCAGCAGCGAGTCGATCGTGTCGAAGCCGGTGACGTCGGGCGGCGAGGTGATCGTGGGGCTCATGCGGCCACCACCGGGCAACAACCCCCACTTGAAGAAGAACAGGTACAGGGCGAGCAGGCCGAACCAGAACATCGGCAGCGACAGGCCCGCGAGCGTGACGACGCGGATGCTCGCGTCGGTGGCGGTGTCGCGCCGCAGCGCGGCGAGGATGCCGAGGCCGACGCCCAGGATCGCGCTCAAGATGATGGAGAACAGGGCCAGCTCGGCGGTCGCCGGGATCGCGACCGACAGGTCGTGGCTGACCGGCTGGTGGGTCTGCTGGGACGTGCCCAGGTCGCCCTGGAGCAAGTGCCCCATGTAGGTCAGGTACTGCTGCGGGAGCGGGTCGTCGAGCCCGTACTTCTCGTGGAAGGCGTGGATCGCCTCGGGCGTGGGGTTCTGGCCCAGGTTGGCCAGCGCCGGATCGCCCGGCACCGCCTGGGTGAGCACGAACGAGACGATGGTGATCCCGATCAGCAGCAGCACGAGCGCGCCGAGACGGCGCGCCAGGAACCGCACCAGCGGCCGGTGCGAGCGCGGCTTACGCCGCGCCCGCGCCGGTGCCGGCAAGGCCGTTGTCTCAGTTGCTGCCAACGGCCGGGATGTTGAGGGTGTACGTCGGATCGAGCACGACGTTCGACAGGCTCTTGGAGCCGACGATCGCCTGCGCGGGCTGGAACAGCGGGAAGAACGGGCTGTCCTCGTTGAGCTTGCGCTGGAAGTCCTGGAACAGCGAGCCGCGCTCGGTGTCGTCCAGGGTGCTCCCGGCCTTGGCGCCCAGCGCCGCGATCTCCGGCGCCGCGTCCTTGGTCCACTTGTTGTCGGCCGCGCGGCTCGTGCCCGGCGCGCCCGGCGCGTAGACGAGGTAGTCGTTGGGGTCCGGGTAGTCCGGGCCCCAGTACGACACGCTCAGCTGGTTCTTGCCGGCGGCGTAGTTCTTCAGGAACGTGACCGCGGGGCTGCCGTCGAGCGTGACGTCGATGCCGATCTTGCCGAGGTCGGACTTGACCTTCTGCGCGACCGAGGCGAACGACACGCCGTTGGGCGTCGCGTCCGACGGGTAGCCGATCTTCAGCTTGATGCCCGTCCTGCCGCCCAGCGCGGCCTTCGCGGCGTCGAGGTCCTGCTTGACCGCGTCGTCCTGGGACAGCGCGCCGAGGAACTGCGACGGGATCACGCCCGGGGCCTGCGCGGCGCCGGCGCCCGACAGGCGCGCGTAGCCGGCGTAGTCGAGCGCGAGGCGGATCGCCTTGCGCACCGCCGGATCGCCGGTCGGCGAGACCGAGCTGTCCCAGTTGGCCTCCACGTCGAAGATGTTGACGGAGGCGTCCGTCGTCACCTGCAGCGACCCGTTGGACTTCAGCGTCCCGGCCTGCTGGCCGGACAGGTCGAGCGCGATCTCGTTCGAGCCGCGCTGGACGTTGAGCAGCTGCGTCGGCGCGGCCATGTTGCGGACCACGACCTTCGGGAAGCCCTTGGCGTCACCCCAGTACCTGGGGTTGGCGTTGAGCGTGTACTGCTGGTTCTGCTGGGCGGTGCCCAGGACGTACGGGCCCGAGCCGGCCGACGCCGTCTGCAGGTAGGCCTCGGCCTTGTCGGCCTTGTTGGCGTCCTTGGCGTCGGTGCCGCCGTGGGCCTTCAGGACCTTCGAGTTCAGGATCGACGTCGGCGGCGTCGCGAGGATGCGCAGCAGCGCCGGGTTGGCCTTCTTGGACGTGACGACCACGGTCCTGGCGTCGGGCGCCGTGACGGTGACGCCGTCGAGCAGGAACGCGCCGCTGCTCTGCAGGTTGACGAGGCGGTCGAGCGAGAACTTGACGTCGGCGCTGGTGACCGGCGTGCCGTCGGAGAACGTCGGGTCGGCCAGCGTGAACGTGAAGGACTTGGCGTCCTTGGTGCCCTTCCAGGACGCGGCGAGGTCCGGGACCGGTTCGGTCTTGCCGGGCTCGAAGGTCACGAGCGTGTCGTACATCGCCTTGACCAGCATGTTGTTGGTCGGGGTGAACTCGTGGCCGGGGTCGATGCCCTTGTCGACGAACGAGTTGTCGACGACCAGCGTGCCGGTCGGCGCGCCGCTCGCGGCCTTCGTGGTGCTGCCGCCGGTCGAGCCGGACGGGCTCGTCGACGCGCTCCCGCCGCAGCCGGCCGCGCCGAGCGCGCCGATGAGGGCGATCGCTCCGACGCTCTTGCCAAGCCTCTTCCTCTGCATGTGCGTGCTGCTCCTCCGAGCGCCGAGGCGCCTCGATGTTCGTACGACCCGGGGGTGGGCCTGGAGCCATTCTTTCAATATGCTGGCCAGAATGTCCAGTTCTTTGAATGAGTCGGTCCCGGAGATCGTCGACGTCGCGATCGTCGGAGCCGGCATCACGGGCCTCTCCGCGGCCTGGCACCTGACCGAACGCGGGCTCCGCGTCGCCGCGTTCGACGGCACGGGCATCGGGTCCGGCGCGACGGCCGTGCAGCCGGGTGGGGTCCGGCAGCAGTGGGGTACCGAGGTCGCCTGCCGGATGGCCCTCGAGGCCTACGCCTTCTACAGCGACATCGGGGACCGGCTGACGCCCGCGGTTGACCCCAAGCTTACGGCGTGCGGGTACCTGTTCGTCGCACGCGGCGAGGAGGAGCTGGCCGCGCAGCGCCAGCGGCTGGCGCTGCAGCACCGGCTCGGGATCCCGTCGCGCGAGGTCACGCCGGATGAAGCGGGCGAGGTCGTCGAGGGGCTGGACACCTCCGGGATCGTCGGCGGCGTGTGGTGCGACCAGGACGGCTACTTCGACCGCCCGCTCGCGGTCGTCGGCGCGTTCGCCGACGCCGCCAAGCGTGGCGGCGCGACGTTCCACGACCGCCGCGTCGAGGCGATCGCCCGCGACGGCGAGGGCTGGAAGCTTTCACTGCGCGGCGGCGAGACCACGCGTGCCGGCGCCGTCGTCGTGGCCGCCGCGTGGGACACGCCGGAGCTGCTGACGCCGCTCGGCGCCGAGCTGCCGATCACGCGTGAGCCGCGCTACCTCTTCTACTCCGACCCGATCCGCGAGCGCCTGCTCGAGCCGCTGGTGATCGTGCCCGAGGCGCACTTCGCCGCCAAGCAGCTGGCCGACGGCTCGGTCCTGGCCAGCGACCTCGGCGCGGGCTCGCGGCCCGGCGAGGGCAAGGAGGACTGGCACTCCAACGTGCGCCGCGCGATCACCGCGACGCTGCCGATCCTCGAGTACGTGTCGTTCCCGGTCCTGGTCGAGGGCTTCTACGACGTGACCCCGGACCGCCAGCCGGTCGTCGGCGCGATCGACGGCCACGACGGGCTGTTCGTCGCCGCGGGCCTGAACGGCCGCGGGCTGATGATGGCGCCGACGATCGGGCGCGTCATCGCCGACGGCGTCGTCGCGGGCAGGATCGAGGACACCATGAAGCCGCTGTCGCCGTCGCGCTTCGCCGACGGCCAGCTCACCCCCGAGCTGCAGGTCGTCTGAGTTACAGTGGCGCCCGGGATGAGCGAGACCGCCGATTCACCGAGCCAGCAGGAGTTCCTCGGCGCCCAGTTGCGGGCGCTGCGCGGTGCGCGCCGCGTCTCGCTCGGCGACGTGGCGCGTGAGACCGGCATCTCCGCGTCGTTCCTCTCGCTGGTCGAGAACGGGCGCAGCGACATCACGATCGGCCGGCTGACGCGACTCGTCGACTACTACGGGATCTCGATCACCGACCTCCTCCCCACCGGCGCCGACGGGGATCCGGACGTCGTCCGCGCGGGCGCCGAGCGCCAGCTGCGCTCGCCCGAGGAGGGCACGACGATGTACCTGCTCGCGTCCGGGACCAACCGCACCATGTTGCCGATGCTGCTGGAGCTGGAGTCCGGCTCGTCGCTGGCCGAGCGCGGCCATCACGCGGGCGAGGAGTTCGTCCACGTGCTCGACGGCACGCTAGTGCTGGAGATCGACGGCGCCGAGCCGCAGGAGCTGCGCGCGGGCGACAGCGCCTACTACCGCGCCGACCGCCCGCACCTGTTCCGCAACGCCAGCGCCGACGCGCCGCTGCGGCTCATCTGCGTGGACTCTCCGCCGCCGCTGTAGGCGCAGCGGGCTCCGCGGGCGCGGGCGCCTCGAGCCGCGCGCCCTCGATGTCGAGGTCGGGCAGGTGCTTCTGGAGCCAGCCCGGCAGCCACCACGCGCTGCGGCCGAGCAGCGCGAGCACGGCCGGGACCAGGGTCATGCGGACGAAGAACGCGTCGACCAGGACGCCGAAGGCGAGCGCGAAGCCGATCGACTTGATGATCGGGTCGTCGCCGATGATGAAGCCGGAGAACACGCTGATCATGATCAGCGCCGCGGCGGTGACGACGCGCGCGCTCGCGCGGAAGCCCTCGCGGACCGCGGGGATCGGCTCGTTGTTGTGGACGTACGCCTCGCGTACGCGGGTGACCAGGAACACCTGGTAGTCCATCGCGAGCCCGAAGAGGATCGCGATCATCAGCACCGGCAGGAAGCTGAGGACCGGCGCCTTGGCGGCGACGCCGAGCAGGCTCTGCAGGTGGCCCTGCTCGAAGATGAAGACGACCCCGCCCAGCGCCGCGGCGATCGTGAACAGGAACCCGAGCACGGCCTTGATCGGGACCAGGATGCTGCGGAAGACCAACAGCAACAACAACAGCGCGAGGCCGACGATGAAGATCAGGAACGGCGGGAGCGCGCTCGCCAGCTTGTCGCTGACGTCGATGTTGATCGCGGTCGGGCCCGTGACCAGGATGTCGACCTTGTACCTGTCGCGCACGAGCTTGGCCTGCGCGCGGATCGACTTCACCAGGTCCTTGGTCGCGTCGGTCGACGGCCCGGACGCGGGCGTGACGGAGACGATCGAGACCTTCCCGGTGCTGTTGGACACCGCGGGCGAGGCGACCGCGACGTCCCTGAACTGCCCGAGCGCCCTGGTCGCCTGCGCGCCGACCTGCTTGTAGTCCTTGCTGTCGGACGCGTCGAGGACGACGGTCAGCGGGCCGTTGAAGCCGGGGCCGAAGCCCTCGGTCAGCAGGTCATAGGCCTTGCGCTGCGTGTCGGCCTTGGGCTTGGTCCCGGCGTCCGGGAGGCCGAGGTCGAGCCTCAACGCGGGCACGGCGGCGAGCAGCAGCACGACGATCACGCCGAGCATCACCGGCCACGGGTGCGACGTCACCCACGTCGCCCAGCGCTCGCCGAACGGCATGTGCGCGCCGCCGGGGTGGCGGCCCTTCGCGGCGCGCGCGCCGACGAAGCCGAGCAGCGCGGGCAGCAGCGTCAGCGCGATCAGCACCGCGACGACGACGGTGAACGCGGCGCCGAGGCCCATCGCCGACAGGAACGGGATCCCGGTGATCAGCAGGCCGACGAGCGCGATCACGACGGTCAGGCCCGCGAAGACAACCGCGGATCCGGCGGTCGCGACCGCGTGGCCGATCGACTCGTTGACCTCGGTCCCGGCCGCGACCTGCTGGCGGTGGCGCGACACGATGAACAACGCGTAGTCGATCCCGACGGCCAGCCCCAACATGGTGGCCAGCGTCGGCGCGGTCGAGGAGAGCGTGAAGATCCCGGTCGCGGCGGTCAGCGTCAGCAGGCCGATCGCGACGCCCATGATCGCGGTGGCCAGCGGCAGGATCGCGGAGCTCAGCGCGCCGAAGGTCACCATCAGGACGACGAACGCGACGATGATGCCGATCGCCTCCGTGTTGCCCTGCTTGCCGGAGCCGGTGGCGACGATGCCGCCGGAGAACTCGACCTCCAGCCCCGCGGCGCGCGCGGGCTCGGCGACCTTCTCCAGCGCGTCCTTGGTGCTGTCGGAGACGTCGGCGACCGGGACCGTGAAGTTGATGTCCCCGAACCCGATCCTCCTGTCCCTGCTGACGACGAGCCTGTTCGCAGCGCCCTGCGCGCCCGTCCCCGGCACGGTCTGCGGGACCCTGCGCACGAGCGCCAGCGTCGGGTCCAGGAGCCTCTGGTACTGGGGCTCGTCGAGCGTGTGGCCCCTGGGCGCGGCGAACACGACGCGCGCGGTCGCGCCGCCGGTGCCCGGGAACTTCTGGTCCAGCAGGTCGATCGCGCGCTGCGCCTCGGTCCCGGGAACGGAGAAGCCGTCGTCGGTCGTGCCCTTCAGCGTGGCGGCGGCGATCCCGATCGCGACCAGCACGACGAGCCACGCGGCGACCACCAGGCGCCGCCGTTGCGCGCAGGCGCGCCCGAGTCGGTAGAGGAGCGTGGCCAAGGCGTTGGGACCTCGGCTCCGAACCTACCCGAGGATCGCCCTTTCACGCTCGTGCGCGGCTAGAAGTGCCCGGCCACCGCGGCGGCGACCGCGGCGTGGTCCTCCGGCGCGGGGCGCAGGATCAGGACCTCGGCGTCGGCGCGGTCCAGCAGCCAGACGAGGTCGTCGCCGCTGAACGTGCGGCCGTTCTGATGTTCGGCAGAGACGATCACGCGATCGAAGTGCTCGTCCTCGAGGATCCGGCGCAGCGCGTCGCGGTACGTGCGGCCGCGGACGATCCGACCGTCGATCGCGACGTCCTGGTCGATCGCGCGCTGCTCGATCGTCTCCAGCAGCGGCATCGCGCGCAGGCACTGCGCCGGCAGCGCGGCGTCGAGGGGCAGGTTCAGCGGCACCGTCGCCAGGTAGCACGGCATCAGCGTCGCGTTCTCGGCGCGCGCCAGCCGGACCGCCGCGTCGAACGCGCGCCGCGAGATCGACGGCCCCGTGAACGGCAGCAGGATCCGCCGCACCGTCTGCGGCCGCGCGGCCCGCTGCGCCACGCGCCGCGGTGCCCGCAGCCGCCCCAGCACGAGGCCGGCCGCCGCGGCCACGAGGACCAGCACCAAGATCATCATCTCGCTCCCTTCCGCCCGCGCATGCGGGTCCGGTCCGCCACGATGCGGACGTCGACGCCCGGCACCAGCCGCACGAGCCGCGTCGGGAGCGGCTCGCGCAGGCGCGCCAGCCCCCGCGGCGGCCGTGAGGCCCCGAGCAGGATGTAGGTGATGCCGCGCTCGGCCGCGACGCGCGCGGTCGTCGCGGCGACGTCGTCGCCCTCCTCGACCAGCAGCACCGCGCCGAGCACCGACGCGAGCTGGCGCAGCGCGTGCAGCGACGCGCCCTCCTCGCCCTCGGGCCCCGCGTCGCCGGGCGGCGCGACCCACAGCAGGTCCAGCGGCGCGCCCAGCCGCTGGGCCGACCGCCACGCGCGCCGGACCAGCCGCTGCGCGCCCGGGTAGGGCTCGATCAGCGCCAGCAGCCGCTCCCCCACCGCCTGGGCGACGTCCTGGTCGAGCGGCTCGACGCGCCGCGCCTCGACGTTCTCGGCGACCTGGCGCAGCGCGGTCTCGCGCAGCGCGTTGAGGTTCTCGATCTTGAAGAAGTTGCTCAGCGCCGCGTCGATCCGCGCCGTCGGGTAGATCTTGCCCGCGCGCAGCCGGTCCAGCAGCGCCTCGGGCGTGACGTCGACCAGCACGATCTCGTCGGCCCGCCGCAGCACGCTGTCGGGGACCGTCTCGCGCACCCGGACGCCCGACAGCTCGGCGACCGTGTCGTTCAGCGACTCCAGGTGCTGGATGTTCATGGTCGACAGCACGTCGATGCCCGCCGCCAGGATCGTCTCGACGTCCTCATAGCGCTTGCCGTGGTCCAGCCCCGGCGCATTGGTGTGCGCGAGCTCGTCGATCAGGCACAGCTCCGGCCTGCGCGCCAGGACCGCCGGGAGGTCCAGATCGTTGAACGTCGTGCCGCGGTAGGTGACGCGCCGCCGCGGCAGCCGCTCCAGCCCCGCGGCGCGCGCCTCGGTCAGCTCGCGGCCGTGGGTCTCCAGGAGCCCGATCACGACGTCGCGTCCCGCCTCCAGCTCGACGCGGCCCTCGTCGAGCATGCGGACGGTCTTGCCGACGCCCGCGGCCATGCCCAGGAACACCTTGAGATGACCGCGGGCGTCGTCCATCACGCGCCCAGGATGTTGTGGACGACGAGGTCGATCAACTTGATCCCGACGAACGGAGCGACCAGCCCGCCGAGGCCGTAGACCAGCAGGTTGCGCCGCAGCAGCGCGGTCGCGCCGACCGCCTTGTAGGCGACGCCGCGCAGCGCGATCGGCACCAGCATCGGGATCACCACCGCGTTGAACACGATCGCCGAGATGATCGCCGACTGCGGCGACCCGAGCGACATGATGTTCAACGCGTCGAGCGGGCCGGACGACTGGCCGTGCGCGGCGTACAGCCCCACGAAGATCGCCGGCAGGATCGCGAAGTACTTCGCGACGTCGTTGGCGATCGAGAACGTGGTCAGCGCTCCGCGCGTGATCAGGAGCTGCTTGCCGACCTCGACGATCTCGATGAGCTTCGTCGGGTTGCTGTCCAGGTCCACCATGTTGCCCGCCTCGCGGGCCGCCTGGGTGCCGGTGTTCATCGCCACGCCGACGTCGGCCTGGGCCAGCGCGGGCGCGTCGTTGGTGCCGTCGCCGGTCATCGCGACCAGCCGGCCCTCGGCCTGCTCGGCCTTGATCAGCTCCATCTTGCGCTCCGGCGTCGCCTCGGCCAGGAAGTCGTCGACCCCCGCCTCCTCGGCGATCTTCGCCGCGGTCAGCCGGTTGTCGCCGGTGACCATGACGGTGCGGATGCCCATCGCCCGCAGCTGCTCGAAGCGAGCGGCCATGCCCTCCTTGACGGTGTCCTTCAGGTACACGACGCCGAGCACCTGCGAGTCGCGGGCGACGGCCAGCGGCGTGCCGCCCTCGCGGGCGATCCGCTCGACGACGCCGCGCAGCTCGTCCGGCACCTTGCCGCCCTCGGCCTCGGCGAACGCGATCACCGAGTCGGCCGCGCCCTTGCGCAGTCGCGTGCCGTCGTAGTCGATGCCGCTCATGCGCGTCTGCGCGGTGAACGGGACGAACTCGGCCTCGTGCGGCGCGAGCGTGCGCTCGCGGATCCCGAACGACTTGGCGAGCACGACGATCGAGCGGCCCTCGGGCGTCTCGTCGGCCAAGGACGACAACTGCGCCGCCTCGGCGAGCTGGGTCTCGGTCACGCCCGGCATCGGGACGAACTCCGCGGCCTGGCGGTTGCCGAGCGTGATCGTGCCGGTCTTGTCCAGCAGCAGGACGTCCACGTCGCCGGACGCCTCGACCGCGCGGCCGCTCAGGGCAAGGACGTTGCGCCGGACGAGGCGGTCCATGCCCGCGATGCCGATCGCGCTCAGCAGCGCCCCGATCGTCGTCGGGATCAACGCCACCAACAACGCGATCTCGGTGGTCAGCGAGATGTCGCCACCGGCGAAGCGCGCGAACGGCAGCAGCGTCGCGACGACGACCAGGAAGACGATCGTCAGCCCCGCGAGCAGGATGTTCAGCGCGATCTCGTTCGGCGTCTTGCGCCGCTCGGCGCCCTCGACCAGCGCGATCATCCGGTCCAGGAACGACTGCCCGGGCTCGGCCGTGATCTCCACGACGATGCGGTCGCTCAGCACGCGCGTGCCGCCGGTGACCGCGCTGCGGTCGCCGCCCGACTCGCGGATGACCGGCGCCGACTCGCCCGTGATCGCCGACTCGTCGACCGTGGCGATCCCCTCCGTGACGGTGCCGTCACCGGGGATCGCCTCGCCGGCCTCGACGACGACCATGTCGCCGCGGTGCAGCTCGGCCGCCGGTCGCTCGGAGCCGTCCTGCATCCGCGCCACCGTGTCGCTGCGCATCGCGCGCAGCGCGTCGGCCTGCGCCTTGCCGCGGCCCTCGGCCAGCGCCTCGGCGAGGTTGGCGAAGACGACCGTCAGCCACAGCCAGACCGCGACCGTGAACGTGAACCAGCGCGGGTCCGACGAGCCGGCGATGCCGGCGCCGGTCGCGATGACCGCCCCGATCTCGACCACGAACATGACCGGGTTGCGGACCTGGATCCGCGGGTCGAGCTTGCGGAACGAGTCGAGGACGACGGAACGGCTGAGGGTCATCGAGTCACCTGGTCGAGGGCGCGGTTGAGCTCGGTCACGTTCACGCCCGGCTCGCCGAAGACGCCGAGGCCGCGGCCGTCGGTGTAGTTCTTGACAAGGGCATGGACTTGGTCGAGCGGGAGGTGGCGCACCGCAGCGACGCGATGCGCCTGGATCGCGGCGTTGGCCTTCGAGATGTCCGGGTCGACGCCCGACGCGCTGAACGTCGCGGCATCCACCGGGACCTGCTTGGCGGTCAGCCCGTTGTCATAGGGCTGCTCGCGCTTGATGTAGGCGTCGAGGTTCTGACGCGTCAGGTACATGGTGCTGTTCTGGTTCGGGCCGTGGTTGCCGAAGTAGGTGACGGACGCGCTGTAGTCGGTGGCCGACGGGCGGGGCACGAAGTAGCCCTTGCCCTTCCTGGCCTGGCCGAGCAGCGTGGAGCCGACGACCTTGCCGTCCTGCTTGATCAGCGAGCCGTTGGCCTTGCCGGAGAACGCGACCTGCGCGATCCCGGTCATGGCCAGCGGGTATGCGAGACCCAGCAGGACGGTGAGCACGACGACCACCAGCGAGCCGCGGATGAGGTCCTTGGTCAACATGATGTTCTAGAAGAGGTTGGTCGTGAGGGACTGGACGATCGGGCCCAGCAGGAAGGCCGGCAGGAACGTCAGGGCGCCGATCAGCACCACGACGCCGACCAGCAGGACGCCGAACGTCGGCGTGTCGGTGCGCAGCGTGCCGAGGCCGACCGGTGAGACCTTCTTCTTGGCCAGCCCACCGCCCACGGCGAGCACCGCGAGGATCGGCACGAAGCGGCCGAAGAGCATCGCGAAGCCGCCCATGATGTCGGCGAACGTGATGCCGTGGGCGCCGACGTTGCCGGGCGCGTTGGGCTGCAGGTAGCCGGTGTAGCCGGCGAAGGCCGAGCCGTTGTTGTTGGCCTGCGACAGGTAGGCGTAGAACGTCTCGCTGAAGCCCTGCGGACCGGAGGCGTAGATCGACGGGCCGCCGTACTTGGTCGACACCGCCAGCGCCGTGAGCACCAGCACGATCAAGGCGGTGAACAACGCGCCGATCGTCACCAGCTTGACGTCCTTGGGCTCGATCTTCTTGCCCAGGTACTCCGGCGTGCGCCCGACCATCAGGCCGCCGATGAACACGGCCAGCAGGACGAACAGCAGCATCATGTACAACCCGGTCCCGACGCCGCCGAAGACGGACTCCGAGTACCCCAGGTTGACCATCGGGACCAGGCCGCCGAGGCCGGTCAGCGATTGGAACGCGCCGTTGACCGCGCCACAGGAGATCACGGTCGTGATCGCCGTGAACAGCGAGGTCGAGGCGACGCCGAAGCGCTGCTCCTTGCCCTCGAGGTTGCCGCCGGTCGAGCCCGCGATGTGCCCGGTGTTCAGACCCGCCAGGTGCTGCGCGGGCGTGCCGTGCTGCTCGGCGGCGTAGACGACCGCGACGCTGATCACGAACAGGAACGACATCGCGCCGAAGATCACCCAGCCCTGGCGGCGGTTGCCCACCATCCGGCCGAAGGCGAACGGCAGCGACGCCGGGATCAACATGATGAGGAACATCTCGACGAAGTTGCTGAACGCCGTCGGGTTCTCGAACGGATAGGCCGAGTTCACGTTGAAGAACCCGCCGCCGTTGGTCCCGATCATCTTGATCGCCTCCTGCGAGGCCACCGGCCCGCGGGCGATGTCGCCGGTCGTCCCGCCGAGCGTCTGGATGACGCCCTGGCTGACCAGGACGATCGTCGCGACGACCGACAGCGGGACCAGGATGTACAGGATGATCCGGGTCAGGTCCTTGTAGAAGTTGCCCAGCGACCCGTTGCCGTGGCGGGCAGTGATACCGCGGATCAGCGCGACGAGCACCGCGATGCCAACTGCGGCCGAGACGAAGTTCTGGACGGCCAGGCCGGCCATCTGCGAGAAGTACGACATCGTCGTCTCCCCGCCGTAGAACTGCCAGTTGGTGTTGGTCAGGAACGAGGAGGCCGTGTTGAACGACACGTCCCACGTCCCGGACCTGAAGCCCTCGGGGTTGAACGGGTGGATCCCCTGCGTGCGCAGGATGACGTACAGCAGCAGCGCGAAGAGGACCGAGACGATGACCAAGGACTTGGCATAGGCCTTCCAGTCCTGCTCCTGCTCGGGGTCCACCCGGAAGAGGCGGTAGAGCAGGCGCTCGACCGGTGCGACGACGGGCGTCAGGAAGACGCGCTCGTCGGAGAAGACGCGCGCCATGTAGGCGCCGAAGAACGGCGCGACGGCGACGACGACCGCGAAGAAGACGACGATCTGCAGCGTTCCCTGGCCCATCGCTAGAACCGCTCCCCGCGCAGCAGCGCGTAGAGGAGGTAGGCGAGCACGAGCACGCACACGATCAGGCCGAACAGGTCCGAGCCCCTCATACGCGGTCCAGAAGCTCGATCAGACCCGCCAGCGACGCGAACGTCGCGACGAGCAGGAGGATGGCGATGATGTCCATGCACACAGCGTGCGTCCGCAGACGTACGTACTCCGTGCAGGCCAGCGCGCCAGATGTACAGATCTCGTACAGGCGCGCTATCGCCAAAGCGCCGATGCACCGATACATTGCGCGACCGATCGAGACGGAGAGGAACGCGCGCGGTGGTGCGACACGGATGGGGCCGCCTGGGCGCGGTGACGGCAGGGATGGCTGTGGCGATGACGTGCGCGGTGGCGCCGGTGGTCGCGTCGGCCGACGACGCGCTGCCGCACCTCGACCGCCGCGGCGCGGAGGTCGCGCGCGACGTCGAGGCCGTGAAGGCCGCGCCCGCCGACGGGCTGCTGACCGGGCCGTCGAACGCGTCGCCGGAGTCGATCGCGCTCGGCTACGTGCGCGCGCACGCGGGGAGCTTCGGCCTCGACGGCGACGACGTCGACACGCTGCAGCTCGTCGCGAGGTCGACCAGCCCGGACGGCATCACCCACCTGCGCTACGACCAGGTCCTCGACGGGGTCGAGTCCTACGACTCGGGCCTCAACGCGCACGTCACGCGCGACGGGCGGCTGATCGAGGTCACCGGCCACGCGGTGGCGGACGCCGCGCTGGACACCACGCGCGCCGCCATCGGCGCGACCGCCTCGCTCGGCACCGCGCGCCAGGCCGCGCACGGCTCCGGCCTGGCGCCGGGGCTGACCGCGTCGTCGCACGACAGCGCGGACTTCACGACCGGCGAGAGCGCGCGGCTGCAGTGGACCGACACCGCCGCCGACGGGCCGCGGCTGGCCTGGAGCGTCACCGCCGACGGCGCGGGCGACACGATGTACAACGTGCTCGTCGATGCGAGCAGCGGCGCGGTCCTGACGCGCACGTCGGTCACCGACGACCTCGGCCAGGCCAACGTCTACCCCAAGGACCCGGATGCCGGCGCGGCGGTCGGCGTCACGATGCCGGCCTCGTGGTACGACGACAACGCCGGCGGCACGCGGCTGTGGGGCGCCAACGCGCGCACCTACGGCGACCGTGACGAGGCGAACCCCGCGCCGGGCCTGGAGTCGGCGGGCACGACGCAGATCCCGGCCAGCGGGCAGAGCGACGGCGGCTACGACTGGCTCTACACCGCCTCGCACACGTTCCCGGGCGCGGGCCCGTGCCCGGTGTCCGGCTGCACGTGGAACTCGGACGCGGACAGGACGGCGACCGAGTCCACCAACCTGAACCAGGCGGCGACCAACGCCCATGTGTTGGTCAACCAGTACCACGACCACCTCGCCGCGGCCCCGATCGGCTTCGACGCGGCGTCGGGCAACTTCCAGCGCGACAACCCCGCGGGCGTCGGCGTGGGCAACGACTACGTGCAGGTCGAGGTCGACGACGGCGGCAACACCACCAACGACATCAACCTGCGCAACAACGCGAACTTCGCCACGCCGCCCGACGGCACGCCGGGCCGGATGCAGATGTACCTGTGGGACACGAGGGACGTCAACGGCGCCGACGTCGCCGACGTCGTCTGGCACGAGTACGGCCACGGCCTCAGCAACCGCCTCGTCGTCACGCCGTCCGGTGCCAGCGAGCTGTACTCCGGCCAGGCCACGATGATGGGCGAGGCGTGGAGCGACTTCTACGCCTTGGACCACCTCGTCAGCCTCGGCCGGATCACCGACACGTCCGCGCCGGCCCAGGTCACGCTCGGCGACTACGTCGTCGGCGCGGGCGGCATTCGCGCCAAGCCGATCGACTGCCCGGTCGACCCGGCCGGCGCGACCGCCGCGTGCAACGGCTACGCGGGCCAGCCGGTCCTGGGCGGCTACACCTACGGCGACATCGCCCACACCAACAACTCCAGCCCGCACAACGGCAGCGAGGTGTTCGCCGAGACGCTGTGGGACCTGCGCACGGCGGTCGGCTCGAACGCCGCGCTGACGCTGGTGACCGGCGGCCTGCGCCTCTCCCCCGCCAACCCCTCCATGTTGGACGAGCGCGACGCGATCCTGCGCGAGGCGGTCGCGATCCGCAGCGCGCCGGGCGCGGCCGACGACTACTACGACGACGTCTGGCGCGCGTTCGCCGCGCGCGGGATGGGCTACGGCGCCTCCACGAGCAGCGCGGGCGCCGCCGACCTCGCGCCGCACGAGGCCTACAACCTGCCCGCAGGCCTGAGGGTCCCGGGCAGCGCGACCGTGTCCGACCCGTACCCGGGCGGGGACAACGACGGGATCGTCGAGCCGGGCGAGACCGTCCGGATCGCCCAGCCGCTGACCGGCGCGGCGCTGACCGACGAGACCGGGATCACCGGGACGCTGACCGCGGTCAGCGGCGGCGGGACGGTCGTGGACGGCAGCGCGACGTGGCCGACGCTGGGCCAGGCGCGCAGCGCGAGCAACACCTCCGCCTTGAGCGTGAGGCTGCCGAGCACGTGCGGCGCGGGCGTCAAGACGAGCCTGACGGCGACCGCGCCGGGCGCCGACGGCGGCACCGTGACGACGCCGGTGTGGGTCGAGACCGGCGCGGGCTCCGCGACGCGCGTCGCGATCCCGGACATGCGGACGGTGACGTCCGGGATCTCCGTGAGCGCGTCCGGCAACGTGACCGACGTCAACGTCCGGATCGACGAGCTGCTGCACACGTGGCTCGGCGACCTGTCGATCAGGCTGATCCACGACGGCGTGAACGTGACGCTGTTCGCCCCCTCCAACTACAACTGGTCGGCGCACGACCTGGAGGGCTTGACCTTCGACGACGAGGCGGCGAGCCCGGTGTCGGAGACCGGGAGCGGTCCGGTCACCGGGAGCGTGCGGCCGGTCGGCGCCCTGTCGGCGTTCGACGGCCATCCGCTGGCGGGCTCGTGGACGCTGTCGATCACCGACAGCAACGTTCCGGACAGCGGGACGCTGGAGGCCTGGGGCCTGAACGCGCCGGGCATCGCGTGCTCGCCGGCGGAGGTCCCGGTGGCGACGACGACCGCGGCGAGCGCGCTCGGCACCGACAGCGCGCAGCTGGCGGGCAGCGTCAACCCGGCGGGCCGCGCGACCGGGCTGCGGTTCGTGTGGGGCACGTCGACCGCGTACGGGCACGCGACCGCGACGCAGGACGTCGGGTCCGGGACCGCGCCGGTGAGCGAGACGGCGACGCTGAAGGCGGCCGACGGGCTCGTGCCGGGCGTCACGTACCACGCGCGCGTCGAGGCGATCCGCGAGAGCGGCGTCGTCGCCGAGACCGGCGAGGACCGGACGTTCACGCTGCCGGGCGGGACCACGCCACCGGACACGACGCCGACCGGCACCACCACCTCGACCGCTACGACGACAACGACAACTTCGACGACGACCAGCACGACCGTGACGCCGGCGCCGCCCGCGGCGCCGCTCACGACGCCCTCGGTCAACGCGCCGCCGGCCGGCCCCGTCCTCGCCGCGCCGGCGTTCGCGGCCCGCCCGAAGGTCGCGATCGCCAGGAAGCGGTCGCACGGGCGGCGCGCGACGACGGTCGCCTTCGCCCTCTCCCGGGCGGCGAGGGTCACCGTCCGGCTCGCGCGCGGGAGCAGGTGCTCCGGCGCGACGTGCAAGCGCTACGCCGGCTACGGCAAGGCCATCGGGTCGACCGTCAAGGACACCAGGTCGGTCGTCGTCAAGTTGGGGTCGTTGCCCAAGGGCAGGTACGAGCTGACGCTCACCCCGGCCGGCGGCAGGGCGGTCACCGTGGCGTTCACCGTCCGCTAGGCGGGCGGCAGCAGCGCGAGGATCT
The DNA here is from genome assembly GCF_000424625.1 of Conexibacter woesei Iso977N. Lineage (GTDB taxonomy): Bacteria > Actinomycetota > Thermoleophilia > Solirubrobacterales > Solirubrobacteraceae > Baekduia > Baekduia woesei_A. The sequence goes on along the minus strand of NZ_AUKG01000002.1, from coordinate 922,631 downwards.
CGGCGGTCGTCCCGGTCTCCGAGATCTTCGGGTAGGTGTTGGCCAGGCTGTAGGCATAGGCGTCGGCGCTGCTGTCGGTCGTGGCGTCGGTCGCGAGCGTGACGTTGAGGCCGCGCTCGTGGGCCTCGCGCGCGGTCGACTCGACGCCGGCGCTGGTCGAGATGCCGGTCAGCACGATCTGCGTGACGCCGCGGTCGCGCAGCTGCTGCTCGAGGTCGGTCGTCGCGAACGCGCCGCGTGAGCGCTTGGTGACGAGGATGTCGGACGGCTGCACGTCGAGCTCGCCGACCAGGCGCGTCCACTCCTCCGGGATCTCGCCCTGGAAGCGCGGCGGGATCTCGGTGCGGCCGGGCGGCTGGGCGTTGACGTTGACGAGCACGACCGGGAGGTCGCGGGCGCGGAAGGCGCCGATCAGCTCGGCGGAGCGGGCGATGACGTCGGCGGCGCTGTTCGGCGCGAGCCCATCCATCCCGACGATGCCGGTCTGCAGGTCGATGACGACGAGGGCGGTCTGGGGATCCAGCTGGGTCACGGGCATGAGTTCTGGTCCTTGGTCTTGGTGAGGAGCGACAGCGAGCGGTCGGCGAGCGTGATGATCAGGAAGAGCACGGCGACGCCGACGAGGAAGAGCGCGAGGTGGTGCAGGCCGGACGTGTCGGCGGTCGCGCCGAAGAACGCGCCGGTGGCCGCCGAGGCGGCGATCGCACCGAGGTAGCCGAAGGTGCGGCTGAGGCCGGCGGAGGCGGCGATGCGCTCGGGCTCGGCCTGGAAGTAGAGGGCGTTCTGGTTGGCGAGGTTGTTGAGGCCCTGCGGGATCCCGAGGATCAGCGCGATCAGGATCGGCAGCCACAGCGGGCTGTTCCCGTCGAGGGCGAAGAGCAGGATGATCGCGATGAGCTGGCAGATGCTCCCGACCACGAGCTTGCCGCGGACCGCCTGGCGGCGGCCGGTGAGGGCGGCGACGACGATCCCGGTGGCGAACATCGGGAGCAGGATCAGGCCCGCCGCCGAGGCCGAGAGGCCGCGGCCGTCCTCCAGCCACTGGGTGAAGCCGTAGAGGAAGGCGTAGGAGATGATCATCGTCAGGATCGTCCGGGCGTAGGTGGCCAGCAGCGGGCCGTTGCCGGAGAGGACGCGCAGGTCGATGAACGGGTCGGTGTGGGTGACGCGCAGCTCGCGGACCGCGAAGGCGGCTCCGAGGGCCGCGGCGATCGCGAGCAGGTACGTGTGGTCGAGGTCGATGTTCATCAGGAACAGCAGCAGCGCGGTCAGCGCGGCGGCGAACAGCGCGATGCCGGGGACGTCGAAGCCATGTTGCTGCTCGTCCGCGTCGACCGTGCGCGTGTGCCTGGGCAGCAGCAGCAGGCCGAGCGCGATGCCGAGCAGGCCGAGCGGGATGTTGATGGCGATGGTCGACCGCCACCCTCCGATCGCGATCAGCAGGCCGCCGAGCGACGGGCCGATCACCGAGATCGTCTGGGTCGAGATCGAGAGCGTCGTCAGCACGCCCGCGGGCGAGTCCTGGCCGGTGCGGCGCGCCTCGGAGCGGATCAGGTACATCGCGGCCGGGTAGCCGGAGCAGGTCCCGAAGCCGAGCAGGACGCGGGCGGCGATCAGGACGCCGAGCGACGGCGCCACCGTCCCGAGCAGGCCGCCGAGGACCATCAGCGCGGAGCCGCCGAGGTAGAGCGGGCGCGGCCCGAACGCGTCGACGAGGCGGCCGACGACCGGCTGGCCGATCGCGGTCGCGAGGTAGAGCGCGGAGACGAGCCACACGGTCTGGCTGACCGGCGCGCCGAACGCGTGCCCGATCGGGACCAGGGACACCGCGATGATCGACGAGTTGATGGGGTTGAAGATCGCGCCGACGATCATCGGGACGATCAGCCTGCGGTCGAACGCGGCCTTCGGCGTCGTCGCCGGTGCGGGTGGCGCGGCGGCGCTCATCGGTCGGTCAACCGCTCCAAGAGCTTCAGCGCCTCGGCGATCTTCGCGCGCTCCTCGGCGGTGTAGCGCTCCTTCAGCGCGGCCGCCAGCCACGACTCCCGCACCGAGCGGTTGTCGGCGACGTAGGCGTGCGCCTCGTCGGTCAGCGCGAGCAGCTGGCGCCGCCCGTCCTCCGGGTCCTGGCTGCGTGTGACGTACCCGCGCTCCTCGAGCGCGGCGACGGTCGCGGCCATCGACTGCGGCCGGACGCCCTCCAGCACCGCGAGGTCGCTCGTGCCCTTCGGCCCGTCCATCAGCCGCGAGAGCACGCTCGTCTGCGACGGCGTCAGCTCGTCGAGGCTCGAGACCTCGCGCAGCTTGCGGCGCAGCCGGCTGAGGCCGATCCGAAGCTCCCGCGCGATGTGTGCTGCGTCCATGACATCTACAGTAGCAACTGTACAGTTGGACTGAAGACTTTCGCGTCCGCACGCCAACACCGGGAAGATGCAGGACGCCATGGAGTACCTCATCGACTTCCTGATCACGTTCCCGGCCGACATGCCCGCCGAGCGGCGGACCGAGCTGCTGACGGCGGAGGCCGACGCGGTCGCCGAGCTGGCCGAGCGCGGGCACGCGCTGCGGGTCTGGCGCCCGCTCGAGGCGGCGGACGCCGCGGCCGGCGACGACCCGCCGCTGCACGTCATCGGGCTCTACGTGGCCGCGGACAACGCGGAGCTGGAGGCGCTGCTGGACGACCTGCCGTTGGCGGAGTGGATCGCCTACTCCTACACGCCGCTGGAGCCGGCGGGCTCGGACCCGGGCCGCAAGTAGCCGGCATGGACGCGCGCGCGGTGCGGACGGCGGTGGCGTGGCTGGCCGAGGGGCGGCGGGTCGCTGCCGCGACGCTGGTCGAGGTCGTCGGCAGCGCGCCGTTCGAGCTCGGCGCGACGCTGCTGGTCGCCGAGGGCGGCGCGATCGAGGGGTCGGTCACCGGCGGGTGCGTCGAGGGGGCGCTGGTCGAGGAGGCGCGCGCGGTGCTGGACGGCGGCGACGGCGACGGCGCGCGGGCGCGGGTCGTCACGTACGGGATCAGCGACGAGCAAGCTGTAGGCGTTGGCCTGGCGTGCGGTGGGACGGTCCGGGTCCTGGTCGGCGAGCTGGACGAGGCGGCGCCGTTGGAGGCGGTCGCCGACGCGCTGGAGGACGGCGTCCCGGCCGCGCTGGCGCTGCTGCTCGACGGGCCACAGGCGGGCGCGCGGCTGGCGGTTGTCGGGCAGGATGATGTGGTCGGTGGGTTCGGCGTGACCGCGCTGCTGGACCACGGCGTCGCGCGCGACGCGCGCGGGTTCCTGGACGAGGGCCGGTCCGGGCTGCGCGGCTACGGCGCCGCGGGCGAGACGCTCGGCAGCGCGCTGCGGGTGGCGATCCACAGCCACGCGACGCCGCCGTCGATGGTCCTGTTCGGCGCGACCGACTACGCGGCCGCGCTGGCGCGTGCCGCCGGGCTGATCGGCTACCGCGTGACGATCGTCGACGCGCGCTCGGCGTTCGCGGCCGGCCCGCGGTTCACGCAGCACGCCGAGGTCGTCGTCGCGTGGCCGGGCGAGCACCTCCCGCGCACGCGGCTGGGGCCGCGCGACGCGGTGCTCGTCCTGACCCACGACCCGAAGTTCGACGAGCCGGCGTTGTTGTCGTCCTTGCAGACGGGCGCCGGGTACATCGGCGCGCTCGGCTCGCGCCGCACCGCCGCCGCGCGCGCGCAGCGCCTGCGCGACCTGGGCGTGACCGACGCCGAGCTGGCGCGGATCAGCGCGCCGTGCGGGCTGGACGTCGGCGCGCGCACGCCGGAGGAGACGGCGGTCGCCGTGCTCGGCGAGATCCTCGCGCTGCGCGCGGGCCGCGCGGGCGGGCGGCTGGCCGAGGCGTCCGGGCCGATCCACCCGCGCGAGCAGGCGCCGGCGCGGCGCTAGGCGGAGGCCGGCGCCGCCGCCAGCGCGGCGAAGGCGTCGAGCGCCTCCGGGTTGGCGAGCGCGTCGCGGGCGGCGACGCGGTCCGGCGGCTCGCCCATGAGGATGCGCTTGACCGGGACCTCGAGGGTCTTGCCGGAGAGCGTGCGCGGCAGCGCGGCGACCTGGGTGATCGCGTTGGGGACGTGGCGCGGGGAGCAGTCCGCGCGGATGCGGCGCTTGATGGTGATGCGGAGGTCGTCGTCGAGCGTGACGCCGTCGCGCAACACCAGGAACAACGGCATCCAGCCGTCGTCGAAGCCGGCGCGGCCGGGGACGTCGACGACGAGGGCGTCGACCACGTCGGGCTCGGCGAGGACCGCGCGGTAGATCTCGCTCGTCCCCATCCGGATGCCGCCGCGGTTGATGGTGGAGTCGCTGCGCCCGTGGATGACCGCGGTGCCGCGCGGCGTGATCTCGATCCAGTCGCCGTGGCGCCAGACGCCGGGGTAGTGCTGGAAGTACGCGTCGCGGTAGCGGGAGCCGTCGTCGTCGCCCCAGAAGCCGACGGGCATCGAGGGCAGCGGCTGGGTCAGGACGAGCTCGCCGACTTCGCCTATGAGTTGCTCGCCGTCCTCCGACCACGCCTGGAGGTCGGCGCCGAGCGCGCGCGCCTGCAGCTCGCCACGGTGGACGGGCAGCGTCGGGACGCCGCCGACGAACGCGCTGACGACGTCGGTCCCGCCGGAGGTGGAGAACAGCCAGGTGTCGGCGCCGAGCTGCTCGTAGACCCAGGCGAAGCCGTCGGGCGAGAGCGGCGAGCCGGTCGAGCCGATGGCGTGCAGCCTGCTGAGGTCGCGGCCGTCCTGCTGGGGCTCGACGCCGGCCTTCATGCAGGCGCCAAGGTAGGACGCGCTGGTCCCGAAGGTCGTGACGCCGGCCTCGGCGGCGAGGTCCCAGAGGCGGTCGAGCGACGGCGTCCCGGGGTTGCCGTCGAAGAGGACGATCGACGCCTCGGTGAGGAGCACGCCGACGAGGAAGTTCCACATCATCCAGCCGGTCGTCGTGAACCAGAAGACGCGGTCGCCGGGGCGGGCGTCGAGGTGCAGGTGCATGACCTTGAGCTGCTCGAGCAGGACGCCGCCGTGGCCGTGGACGATCGGCTTCGGCAGGCCGGTGGTGCCGGAGGAGTAGAGGATCCAGAGCGGGTGGTCGAAGGGGACGCGGGTGAAGCCGAGGTCGCGCGGCGCGTCGCCCTCGGCGCCGAGGCCGTCCCACGCCAGCGCGCCGTCCGGGAGGTCGAGGCCGAGGTGGGAGACCATGATGGTGTGGTCGATCGACGGGATCCCGGCGCGCAGCTGCGCGACCGTGTCGCGGCGGTCGAAGTCCCTGCCGCCGTAGCGGTAGCCGTCGACCGCGAGCAGCACCTTCGGCTCGATCTGCGCGAAGCGGTCGGCGACCGCGCGGGCGCCGAACTCGGGCGCGGCCGACGACCAGATCGCGCCCAGCGACGCGGTCGCCAGGAACGCCGCCACGGTCTCGGGCGCGTTCGGGAGGTAGGCGGCGACGCGGTCGCCGCGCCGGACGCCGAGGGCGCGTAGCGCGCCGGCGATCCGCGCGGTCTCGTCGTGCAGCCGGCCCCACGTCCAGGACTGGACGCCGTCCGCGCGCTCGGAGGCGAACTGGATGGCGAGCGCGTCCGGGTCGCGATCGCGGAACACGTGCTCGGCGTGGTTGAGGCGCGTGCCCGGGTACCAGCGGGCGCCGGGCATCGCCGCGTCGGCCAGCACGGGGGTGCGCGGGCCGTCGCTCTGGACGTCGTAGTAGTCCCAGATCGCGTCCCAGAACGAGGCGATGTCGCCGACCGACCAGTCCCAGAGCTGGTCGTAGGACTCGGTCACCTTGACCTGCCGCGTCTCCTGGACCCAGCGGGCGAACGCGGTGATCTGGGCGTCCGCGACCCGCGCCGCGCTGGGGGTCCACAGCAGGCTCTCCATCGCGCCACCCTCCCGCATGGCGCGGCTGCTGTCCAAGACATAGCTGGGCTTGATTCAATGCCGAGTCGGAATGGAGCTTCACCAGCTGCGGTACCTCGTGTTGTTGTCGGAAGAGCTGAGCTTCACGCGCGCGGCGGCGCGCGGGAACGTCGCGCAGCCCGCGCTGTCGCGGCAGATCCAGAAGCTGGAGGACGAGCTCGGCGTCCCGCTCGTGGACCGGACGTCGCGGCGCGTGTCGCTGACGCCGACCGGCGCCGAGGTCGTCCAGCATGCGCGCCGGATCCTCGACGAGGTCGACGCGACGCGCACGGCCGTCCAGGGCGTGACGGCGCTGCTGCGCGGCCGGCTCACCCTCGGCGTGACGCTGACGCCCGGGCCGTTCGACGTCGCCGCGGCGCTGGCGGCGTTCCACGAGCAACATGCAGCAGTCGAGTTGTCGTTGAAGGAGGCGCTGAGCGTCGACCTCGCCGATCGCCTCCGTCGCGACGAGCTGGACCTGGCGATCATCTCCGGCATCCCGGACCGCGCCCGCGCAGGCCTGGAGCTCCGTCCCCTCAGCAGCGAGCCCCTCCAGGTCGTGCTCCCGCCCCACCACCGCCTCGCCTCCCGCTCCTGGCTCCGCCTCCGCGACCTGGCGCCCGAGCCCTTCATCGCCTTCCCACCCGGAGCCACGATCCGCGAGACCTTCGAGCAAGCGGCCGCCTCCGCAGGCTTCACGCCGTCGATCGCGCTCGAGTCCAACGACACAGCGCGCATCCGGGCGCTCGTGTCCCACGGCCTCGGCATCACCCTCCTCCCCACCACCGACGCCGCCCGCCCCGGCCCACCCATCATCGCCCTCCCCCTCCGAGCAGCGCACCTCACCCACACCATCCACCTCGCCCACCGCCGCGAACGCCACCTCCCACCCGCCGCCTCCACCTTCGCGACGATCCTCTAGGCCAACCGTCAACAGAGCAACGCACAACTTCCGCCAACTTGGAGCGATCAGCATTGCTTCTCCAACCGGCCGAAGGTATACGTGGCCATGCTCGTCTCAGCACGCACGGTCCTGCGCCTCGCCCTCACCTCGCTGACCCTGATCGTCCTCGCCGCGCTGCCCATGCAGGCGCAGGCCGTCGGCTGGCTGCCGCACTCGCTCGTCTTCCCGCCGGGCATCACCAACGAGAACCTGAACGGGATCTCCTGCGCGACCGGGGCGTCGTCGTGCCTGGCCGTCGGCCAAGACTTCAACGGCGTCGGCGGCGCGCACGCCGAGATCGGCGCGGGCTCGGGCTGGACGGCGCAATCCACCGTCGTCCGCAACCCCGGCCCGAAGAACGGCGCGTTCCTCGGCGCGTCGTGCGTCACGACCACGACGACGTGCGTGGCCGTCGGCCAGTGGGGCACCAGCAGCGGCGGCCAGCAGGCGATGGCCCAGGAGCCCGCGACGCCGACCTGGTCGCTGCAGACCCCGAGCGCCGGCGGCAGGTTCCGCTTCAACGCGGTCTCGTGCACGAACCCCACGGCCGGCGCCTGGTGCATGGCCGTCGGCTTCCAGAACACCAGCTCGACGCTGGCGATGACCGCCAGCGGGCCGAGCTTCTCGACGTGGACCAACGCGTCCGCGCCCGCGGGCACCGTCCTCAACGGCGTCTCCTGCGTCGAGAAGGCGACCGGCGGCCACTGGTGCATGGCGGTCGGGTCGTCGGGCTCGGCCGCGCTGGTCGAGGTCTACGACGCCGGCACCTGGAGCACACTGGCCGCTCCGGCGGTCGGGACCACGTCCTACCCGGTCTACGGCGTCAGCTGCCGGTCGGAGAGGTGGTGCGCGATCACCGGCGACCTCAACGGCGGCGGCACGCACAACGCGATCGTCCAGATCTGGAACGGCAGCACCTGGACGAGCCCCGTCCTGCCGACCAAGCCGTCCGGGACGACCCAGTCGGTCGGCTACGGGATCTCCTGCGTCTCCACCACCGAGTGCTACGCGGTCGGCGAGGGCAACACGCCCGGCCCGCAGCCGTGGGCCGCCAAGTGGGACGGGACGAGGTGGGCCAGCCAGACCGCGACCGCGGCGCCGGGGGCGACCGGCGCCACGCTGCGCGGCGTCTCCTGCCCCGCGACCAACCACTGCGAGGCCGCGGGCTGGAGCCTGTTCAGCGGGACCCCGACCGGGTTGATCGAGACCTACATCTGAGCGGCTGAGCAGGACGCGGCGCCGCGCGAGCGGCGCCGTGCCACCGGCGTACGTCATTGCACGTACGTGGGTGGTGGACCTGGTCGAACGGCTGAGGTCGGCGGCCGGCGCGGACCTATGCTCGCGCGCATCATGGGCGCGATCGCTTGGAGTGGGCCGTCGGTGGGACGGCGGACGATGGCCGGTGTCGTGCTGGCGGCGGCGGGTGCGGGCGGCCTGGCCGCCGCGCTGCTCGGCGGCGCGGAGCACGTCGCCGCGCACCGGGCGGTGACGCCCGCGGCGCTGCCGCTGGTCTTCGAGGCCAACCGCGGGCAGGCGCCCGCGGAGGTCCGGTTCGTCGCGCACGCGTCCGGCGCCACGCTGGGCTTCGCGCGCGGCGACGTCCGGATCGCGGCGCGCGACGGCCAGCTCCGGATGACCGCCGTCGGCGGCCGCCTCGGCGAGCCGCTGGCCGCCGCGCCGCAGTCCGGGCGCGTCAACTACCTCGTCGGCGCCGACCGGGCGCGCTGGCTCCGGGACGTCCCGACCTACGGGCAGGTCCGCTACCGCTCGGTCTGGCCCGGGATCGACCTGCTGTTCCGCGGCACGCAGGGCGCGCTGGAGTACGACGCGCAGGTCGCGCCCGGCGCCGACCCGCGGCGCATCGCGCTCGCGCTGCCCGGCGCCGAGCGCGTCCGGGCGACGCGCGACGGCGGCGTGACCGCGACGCTCGCCGGCCGCCCCGCGCTGCGGATGGCCCCGCCGGTCGCCTACCAGGACGGCGCGGACGGCCGGCGCACCGTGATCGCCAGCCACCTCGTCGTTCGCCACCGTCACGTCGGCTTCGCGCTCGGCACCTACGATCGTTCGCGACCGTTGACCATCGACCCGTCGGTCGCGCTCTCCAGCTTCGTCGGCGGCAGGTCGTCGGTGATCGTCGGCGTCGGCGCCGACGCGCAGTCCGACGTCTACGTCGCCGGCCACACCCCCGGCGGCAACGACCTCGCGACGACGCCCGGCGCCTACCAGCCGGCCCACGCGGGCAGCGCGAGCGACGGCAACTCCGACGTCGTGGTCGAGAAGCTCAACCCCAGCGGCACCGCCGTCCTCTACGCGACCTACCTCGGGACGAGCGGGTTCGACTACGACGTCGGCCTGGCGGTCGACGCGGCGGGCAACGCCTACATCTCGGGAACGACCAACGCGACGACCGGCTTCCCGACGACGAGCGGCGCGCTGCAGACCACCTATGGCGGCAGCTACGCCGACGGCTACATCACCAAGCTCGACCCGACCGGCGCCCACCTCGTCTACTCCACGCTGATCGGCGGCGCCGGGCAGGACAGCATGCGCAACGTCGCGCTGCACGCCGACGGCTCGGTCTCGTTCGGCGGGAACTTCCCCAGCTACCACGGCTGCGACAGCAGGGGCGGCGCGGTCGGGCGGCTGAACGCCGCGGGCAGCGCGCTGTCGTTCTACACCTGCGTGAGCGGCGGGGTGCCGTACGGGGTTGCGGTCGGCCCGAGCGACAGCACGTACGTGGCGGGCCTGACGCAGTCCGCGTCGTTCGGCTCGATCACCGCGACGCCGGGCGCCGCGCAGACCGCGTTCTCCGGCAAGGACATGTACGCCAACAACGCGTTCGCCCAGAAGTACGACGCGTCCGGCGCCGTCGTCTACAGCACGTTCCTGGGCGGCGGCGCGACGGCCAGCGACAGCGCCGCGGCGATCGCGGTCGACGCGAGCGGCAACGCCTACGTGACGGGCGTCAGCACCGCCGCAGGCTTCCCGACGACGAGCGGCGCGGTCCAGACGGCGTCGCCGGGCGGCAACGACGCGTTCGCGCTGAAGCTCAACCCGGCGGCCACGAGCGTGCTCTACGCCACGCTGCTTGGCGGCACCGCCACCGACCGCGGCGAGGGGATCGCGGTCGACGGCGACGGCCACGCCTACGTCACCGGCGCAGCGAGCGCGGGCTTCCCGGTCACCTCCGACGCCGCGCAGCCGGGCTTCGGCGGCAGCTTCAGCGACGCGTACCTGACCGAGCTGGCGACCGACGGCAAGTCGTTGGTCTACTCGACCTACCTCGGCGGCAGCGGCCAGGACAGCGGCTACGGCGCGGCGATGGCGCCCAACGGCAACGTGCTGTTCGGGGGCGGCGCGGGCGGGCCGTTCCCGGTGACCAACGGCGCAGCCAACACGACCGCGGGCGCGGGCGGCTTCGTCGCCGAGATCGGCGCGCCGGTCGCCGGCGGCGGCGGTGGCCTGGGCGGCGGCGGTGGCGGGCAGACCACCACGACGACCGTGACCAACGGGGACGGCACCACGACCACGGTCACGACCGTGACGCCGGTGACGGCGCCCGGCCTGGTTGAGACGCTGACGACGTCCTCGGGCCAGCAGATCACGATCAGGACGCTGCCCGGTCAGGAGGGCTACGCGGCGCTCGAGCAGCACCTGCTCGGCGGGCTCAGCGGCGACGACATGGCGCGGCTGCTGGCCAACGGCGGGTTCTCGGTCCAGATCCCGCTGACCTACCCGGCCTACCCCGGGACCTACAGCGGGCAGGGCACGGCGTCGCCGTCCGGGATCCCGGGCTACGACGGCCAGGGCGTCGGCGGCGGAGCGCCTCCGGGCTATGACTCGGCGGTCGCGTCCGCGGCGGCCAGGCGCAGGCCGGTCACGCTGTTCACGTTCCGGCACACCTACACCAGGCTCGGGACCTACACGGCCAGGGTCAAGCTGACCGCGGCGGGCAAGAAGCTGCTGCGCGCGGCGAACAGGGCGCACAGGAAGCTCAAGGTCACCGTGTCGGTCACGGTCGCCGCCAAGGGGCACAGGACCGTCAGGCACCACGGCTCGGTGACGCTCAAGCCGGGGAAGGCCGCGGCCAGGAAGAAGTAAGCCGGGCCGAAGAACCGCGCGATCCTCGGCGTTCGCTCAGGGTCCCCTCGACGTCTGCCCGGGATGGCGCGGGAGGGTGACGGTCATGTTCAGACGGCTGCGGGCCAACCCGCTCGCACTCCTGCTCGGCGCGGTCGCGGTGGCCGCCGTGGCGTTCTCGGTCTGCGCGCTGGGCAGCGACACGCCCGCGGCGACCGCGACCGAGCGCACGGTGACGGTCGGCAAGGGCGTCGTGCAGTCGACGGTGTCCGGGAGCGGCAGCCTGGAGCCGCGGTCGACGCACGACCTGTCGTTCGGCGCGAGCGGCAGGGTGACGGCGGTGTACGTCGCGGCGGGCGACACGGTCAGGGCGGGCGCGCTGCTCGCGAAGATCGACCCGAGCAGCGCGGCGGCGACGCTGGCGCAGGCCAGGGCGGACCTGCAGGACGCCGAGGACGCGCTCGACAGCGCGGACGCCGATGGCACGGCGGCGGCGCAGGCCAAGGTCGATGCGGACGAGCTGACGGTCAGGGACGCCGAGGAGGCGCTGGCGGGGACCACGTTGTACGCACCGGTCGGCGGGACGATCGCGGATGTGGGCGTGAGCGTGGGCGACGCGGTGAGCACGTCGTCCGGCACCGCGATCGAACTGGTCGACGTCAAGCGCTACAAGATGACGGTCGCGCTCGGCGAGTCCGACGTCAACGCCGTGAGGGCCGGCCAGGCCGCGACGGTCACGGTCAGCGCGGCGGACTCCGAGGAGCTCGCCGCGAGGGTCCTGTCGGTGGACCTGCTGTCGGCGTCGTCTTCGTCGTCGTCGTCTTCTTCGTCGTCGTCGTCGTCGAGCGACTCGTCGGCGAGCGCGGTCAGCTACTCGGTGACGCTGGAGCTGACGCAGTCGTCCTCGAAGCTGAAGTCGGGCATGAGCGCGACGGCGGAGATCGTGACCGCGCAGAGCTCCGGGCTCGTCGTGCCGACCGCGGCGATCAGCGGCGGCACGGTGACGGTCGTCAGGAACGGCGTGAAGGCGGCGCGGTCGGTGCAGACCGGCGTCGCGGGCGACAGCGTCACGCAGGTCACGTCGGGCCTGACCGCGGGCGAGCAGGTCGTCGTGACCAGCGCCAGCGCGGCGGCGGGCGCCGGGGCGTCGACGACCTCGTCGTCGTCCGGATCCGGAGGCCAGCAGCAGAGCAGCTCGGGCTTGACCGGCGCGCTCGGCGGAGGCGGAGGCGGAACCGGCGGCCCGCCCGCGGGAGCAACACCATGAACAAGATCCCTGCCATCACCACCCTCGCCGCCGTCGCGCTCGCGGCCGCCGGCTTCTACGGCGGCGTCGAGGTGCAGAAGCACCAGACGAGCAGCGGCGGCTCCGCGCGCGCCGCGGTCGGCGGCGCCGGTCCACCCTCCGGCGGCGTGCCGAGCAGCGCCGGCACCGCGACGACCGGCACGGTCACGTCGATCGCCGACGACGGCACGATCTCCCTGAAGACCTCCGACGGCACGACCGTCAAGGTCAAGACCACCAAGAACGCCACGGTCACCCGCAACGCCAGGACCAGCGCCTCCGAGGTCCACCCCGGCGACTCCGTCACCGTCCAGGGCACCACCGCCGCCGACGGCACCGTCACCGCCGGCTCCCTCAGCGCGAGCTCCGCTACGGGGTGATGATCGTCACGCCCGCGGGCGACGCGGTGCTCATCGCCGGGAGCGTGTCCGGGACGTCGTCGAGGCCGATCCGTCGCGTGATCAGGCGGGCCGGGTCGAGGCGGCCGGTGGTGACGAGGTCGAGCATCGCCGGGTAGGCGTGGGCGGCGAGGCCGTGGGAGCCGAGGAGCTCCAGCTCGCGGCCGATCACGAGGTCGAGCGGGACCGCGGCGGGCTCCGGCATCAGGCCGACCTGGACGTGCCGGCCGCGCTTGCGCAGCCCGGAGATCGAAGCGACGACGGCGTCCGGGTGGCCGATCGCGTCGAGGCTGAGATGGGCGCCGCCGCCGGTGACGTCGCGGACGTCGGTCCCGGCCGGGACGGCCACCTCGGCGCCGACCGCGCGGGCCAGCTCCAGGGCGCTCGGCGCGACGTCGACCGCGACGACCCGCGCTCCGGCGGCCACGGCGATCATGATCGCCGACAGGCCGACCCCGCCGCAGCCGTGCACGGCGACCCACTCCCCCGCCTGGACGCGCCCGACCTGCAGGACCGCGCGCCAGGCCGTCGCGAACCGGCAGCCGAGCGACGCGGCGGCCGCGGCGTCGAGGCCGTCGGGCAAGGCCACCAGGTTGACATCGGCCCAGTCCAGCGCGACCAGCTCGGCGAACGCGCCCCAGTGCGTGAACCCCGGCTGGCGCTGGTCGTCGCAGATCTGGTGGTCGCCCTGCGCGCACGTCGGGCACGTCCCGCAGGCGTTGACGAACGGCACCGTGACGCGGTCGCCCGCGCGCCAGCGCCTGACGTCGGCGCCGGCCGCGACGACCGTCCCGGCCAGCTCGTGCCCCGGGACGTGCGGCAGCGACGGGATGTCCGGGTCGTGCCCGATCCACCCGTGCCAGTCGCTGCGGCACAGCCCCGCCGCCTCGACCGCGACGACGACGCCGTGCCGCGGCGGCTGCGGGTCGGCGACGTCGTCGACCCGCAGCGGGCCCCCGAACTCCTCGAACAGCACCGCGCGCATGCGCGCGGTGCTCAGGAGGCGGCGGTCTCGCGGTGGGGCAGCTTCCAGCCGGGGCGCGGGAAGTGGCAGGTGTAGCCGTTGGGGATCCGCTGGAGGTAGTCCTGGTGCTCGGGCTCGGCCTCCCAGAACGGCACGGCCTCGCTGACCTCGGTGACGACCCTGCCCGGCCACAGGCCGGAGGCGTCGACGTCGGCGATCGTGTCCAGCGCGACCTGCCGCTGCTCGTCGTTGGTGTAGAAGATCTCGGACCGGTAGCTCGACCCGACGTCGTTGCCCTGGCGGTCCTTGGTCGACGGGTCGTGGATCTGGAAGAAGAACTCCAGGATGTCGCGGTAGGAGATCCGTTCGGGGTCGAAGACGATCTCGACCGCCTCCGCGTGGCCCGGGTGGTTGCGGTAGGTCGGGTTGTCGTTGCTGCCGCCGGTGTAGCCGACGCGCGTCGCGATGATGCCGTCCCGCGCGCGCAGCAGCTCCTGCACGCCCCAGAAGCACCCACCCGCGAGGATCGCCGTCTCTGTGTTCTCGGCCATCGCCATCTCCTTGCTTCGCAGCTCGCCTGTCCGGGACCAGTCTAGGCGGCGGTGAACACCACGATGCCGCGGCGGGCGCTCTCGACGCCGCCGGTCAGGCCGGAGAACATGATCCGGGCCAAGAGGAAGACGTCGACCGAGGAGTGGACGGCCTCGGTCGTCGGGTCGACCTCGTCCGGGAGTGTCACCGAGAACGGCAGCGTCGTGGTCTCGCCCTCGCGCAGCTGCAGGTCCTCGGCGATCTTGATCGGTGGGCGTGTCTGCGTTTCCGTGTCGAGGGCCGGCGTCCGCTCGAGCGGGTGCGAGGTGAAGACGGTCATGAAGTACACGGCCAGCTCGCCGGTGCGGGAGATGGGCTCGCGCGGGGTCAGCGCGATCGTGCCGGCGATGACGTCGCCGGGCCGGTAGCACGTGCGCTCGGTCGTGATGTCCCACTCGATCGAGTTGTGCATGACCCTGGTGCCCTGGATCAGCGGCATGGCGGCGGGCGGCGGGTCGGGCGCGGCGATGAGCACCTCGAACGGTTGGGCGGCTTCGACATCGCGCCCGGGCCGTGCGACGCGCAGCCGGGCCTCCCACGTGACGGTGCTGCGCGACGTCCCCGGCGCCCACGACGGGACGCGCAGCCGGACCTCGTGCTCACCGGCGCGGAGGGTGCCGCCGGCGACGGGCAGCGGCTGGTTCAGCGCGGCGACCCAGTCCGAGGTGCTGCGGTCGGAGCCGTAGTCGGTGCCGACCTGGTCCATCGTGACGAGCGACATGTCGTCGAACTTCGCCGCGGCGTCGTGGCGCCCGGCCCAGCGGTAGCGGTAGGTGTTGCCGTAGCCGAGCTCGACGACCGCCGAATCGACCTTGTCGATCGGCTCCGGGAGGGTGACGACGACCCGGACCTCGTCGGTGGCGGTGACCGTCTGCGGCGTGACCCCCACCGTCGCGGCGGCGGCCGCCCTGCCCGGGATCAGGCGCGAGAGCCTCATCGACCCTTCCGGGCCTTCAGCTCCTCCTGGAAGGCGGCGTACTCCTCCGGGTTCTTGCGCTTGTGGCGTGCGCGGACCGGCCAGAACAACACCATCAAGATCGCTTCCAGGAGCTTGCCGACCAGCCACACCGGCCACGCAAGCAAGACCATGAACAACCACGCCGGGTAGATCAAGATCAAGCAGAACTGCAAGAACTGCTTGATCCCAGCCGGGTAGCCATCAGCCTGCGAGAGCAAGAACTTGGGGTTGATCGCAGCACCAAGCTTCCCAGCCCAACTCCCAGCCTCGGCGAGCTCCTTCTCCGGCTCACTGGCATCCGACCCCCGCTCAGCCATCGTGGCACCACGCTGCGGCCGAGGCGGCTCACTCAGAGACATAGCGCCGAATTCTCGCGGAACGAGCCGGCGCCGAGCTGGCGGAAAGTCCAGTTGTGGCAGAAAGGCCGTGCTCACGCCCGCTCGCTCAACCAGCTTTCTGCGCGAGATGCTCGTCGCCGAGGAAGGCATGATCATCCTCAACTACACCGAGGAGCACTCGCCAACCCAGCTGCTCAGCTACTACAACTACGGCGACCTCGTGCACTGGGACACCAAGCGAGAGAAGCTCGTCGCCTTCGCGGAGGACGAGTTCGTCGATGCTGAACGCTGGCTCGCCTTATCACGGCAGCCCCCGCGACCGCTCACGTCTACATTGGCTTTGGCATCCTCGTCCGCGCCGCGCTTGCTGAGTCCTCTTAGCTACGCGGAGACTCCGCGGCGCTCCCGACCGACGCTTTACCTGCTCTGCCCGCTGGCATCCGCGTTTGTCAGCTACTCGTACGAGGACCAGGAGTTCGTTCTGGTGCTTGTCCAGCATCTATAGCGCTAAGGGCCTGGAGATCCGATACGACCACGTAGTGCGTGCCCGGTGAGCGTGGTCACCGGTGGAGACGAAGCAGCACGCCCATCAGCCCGAGACGATGCTCTTCGTCAACCAAGGGAGGATCTTCATGTTCTTGTTCTTGCTCATGGCAGTCGTGTCGGCCGCTGGCCTGGCTGCATATCGCACCGGACGGATCGTCCCGACCAGCGCCCGCGCGGACGCCTACGACGCCTTCGGCGGCCCGCTGCCTCCGACGACCCCCCGTCCGATCGAGGCCGCCCAGTGCACGGTCCGCGACTACCTCGTCTACGCCCCCTCGCTGTCCGGCGCCACCATCGCCATCACCAACGACTACGCCCAGCTGCCGGAGACCATCCGCGCCAGCATCTCGTCGCCGGCGGCGGCGCGCTGTCGTTCAACAAGTAGCACTCGCGTAGACACCGCGGTTCCGCGGCGCGTTGCGCAGAGGCCGGCCCCGAAGAGGGGCCGGCCTCTGACGTTCAGGAGGGGGGCGAACAACGCTCGCTGTTCCCCTAAGACAACTATGCAGCCGCCGCCCACCATCGTGTCGCTGACGGAGCGCGAAGCGGCCGCGCTGAGAGCGCTGTGCAAGCGCTTCCTAAGACAATCGGCACGGGGCTCTCGAGAGACCACGGCGATGGTCACGAACGTCGCGTCGGCCCTGAAGGCCATCGACGAAGGCGACGCCAGGCAGCAGGCCTAAGTCTCGTCGAACAGCCGGTCGCCGACCTCGGGCCAGTACCGATACATCGCCTTGGCCTGGTCGAGCACCAGCTGAGTGAAGTGGCTGACGCTCCGGTCGCGGCCCGTGGGGTCACCACCGGTGGAACTACTGCCGGTCTCCAGGAGCTCGGGAAGCTTGTCCCGGTTGCGTCGTAGCAGCCGTTTGATCTTGGTGCGGACCTTGGCCTCGGTGGCCTCACGATCCATCCAGTCGACGGAGAGGTCCTTGCGGATGCTCTCGACGAGCTCATGGGCAAGGTCTCGGAGGGCGGGATCGGCTTTGACGTGCTCGACGCCACCGGCGAGCGCATCGTAGAAGGCAGCTTCTTCTTCGGTGAGCCCAAGTTCTCCATGACGGTGAGCAGAATCGCGAAGACGCTTCGCGATTTCGATGAGCCGCTCGACGACCTCGGCGCTTGTGAGCTGGCGCTGTTCGTAACGGCGGAGCACGGCCTCGACCTCGTCGCTGAACCGCTTGGCCTGGAGGTTGTTGACACGGCGGCGGGCCCTGAGCTCGTCATCGAGCAGCTTCTGGAGGAGTCGCCGCTGGATGTTCTCCTGTCCGGCCTTGACGGCAATGGAGTCCAGGAACTCGTCGGACAGCACCGAGATCTCTGGTCGATCCTTGTCCGCCAAGGCGAACACGTCGACGACGTCGCCGGCTGCAAGGCCGTCGGACATGAACTGCCGCACAACTTGCTCGGCCTCCTTGCTGGCTTGGACCGCAGGCGTCGTGATCTTGCGGACCTCTGCGGCGAGACGGCCGAAGAACCCGACCTCGTCACGCAATTCGAGCGCCGCAGGCTGCGTGCGACCGAGCGCGTGCCATGTGTTGAGCGCGAGCTGGGCGTCCAGGAAGCTCTGCGCTCGTTCGTCGGTATCCAAGATGTAGTTGTAGGCATCCACGAAGAGCTTTCCCTTGTCGGAGACGAGGTAGAGCTCGCCCTGCCGGTAGCCCATCGGATGAAGCAGGTCGCAGATGACTTCGTACTTCTCCCACAGCCGCGCGACGGCTTTGGCGGCGGGGACGACGGGATCGTCGAGGTCGGCATCGTCGTACGCGCGCAGTGAGGCCCGCAGGTCTTCGCCAATGCCGATGTAGTCGACGACCATGCCACCGGGTTTGTTCTCGAACACCCGGTTGACGCGCGCGATGGCCTGGAGAAGGCCGTGATCGCGCATCGGCTTGTCGATGTAAAGGGTGTGCAGCACCGGGGCATCGAAGCCGGTCAGCCACATGTCCTTCACCACGACCACGCGCAGGTGATCGTCGGGATTTCGAAAACGCTTGGCCAGCTCGCGGAGCTGCGGCTTGGAGCGCCGGAAGCGCGAGATCTCGGGATCGTCGGTTGCCTGCGCAGAGATCACGCAGTCGACAGTCCCGCTCCCGAGCCGCTCCCGCAGAAGCTCGGTGAGCTGCGCGGCGACGCGCCGCGAGTAGGCGACGACCAGGGCCTTGCCCTTCAAGACCTCGCAACGTGCGTGGTAGTGCGCAGCCAGGTCGTCGGCGAGCTTGGCCAGACGATCCGGCGCGCCGACGACCTTCTCGAGCTTGGCCCAAGACGTGACGAGCTGCTGGGCAGCCGCTTGCTCTTCGTCTTCGAGGACGTCCTCGACGAGCTCGAGGGCTTTCTCGTCGGCGATGGTGAGGCCGATCTGGCGCGACTCGTAGAAGATCGGGACGGTGGCCTGGTCCTCTTGGGCCTGGCGCATCCGGTAGACGGAGACGTAGTCGCCGAAGACGATCCGGGTCGAGCGATCACCCTTCTCGATCGGCGTGCCGGTGAACCCGATCCGTGTTGCGTTGGGCAGGGCAAGGGTGATGTTCTCGGCGAACGTGTCGTACTGGGACCGGTGAGCCTCGTCGGCCATGACGATCACATTGGATCGCTCCGAAAGAACCGGCATGTCCTCACCCCTGGGTGCCCGGAACTTCTGGATCGTCGTGAAGACGATCCCGCCGGCCGGCACGCGCAGCAACTCGTAGAGCGTCTTGGCATCGACCGGCGTGTTGGGCGTGCGGCGGATCTCGTCGGCCTGCTGGCACTGTGGCGCCAGATGCGTCGCGGTGAAGGTGTCGGCCAGCTGGTTGTCGAGATCGGTGCGGTCGGTAACCGCAACGACGGTGGGGTTGTCGAAGCGTTCGTCACGACGCAGCTTGTTGACGAAGAAGACCATCGTGTAGCTCTTGCCGGCGCCTTGCGTGTGCCAGATCAGCCCACCGCGGTGGTCTGAGGTCATCGCGCCGGCGGCGGACTCGATTGCCGCGTTGACCGCGTGGACCTGGTGGTACTTGGCCATCACCTTCCAGGTCTTGGCGCCGTCGGTCTCGAACAGCACGAAGTCGCGTATGAGCTCCAGGAACCGCCCAGTCTGGAAGACACCTTCGATCATGAGGTCGAGCTGCGGTCGCGCCTGCTGGGCCGGGTCTTCGCTCATCGTCTTCCACTCGGCGAAGTGCTCGGCCGGCGTGGAGATCGTGCCTACCACCGCTTTCATGAGATCGGTCACGCCAACGATCTCGATGAACCGGTACAGCGGCGGGATCGTGTGCCTGTAGTGGGCGATCTGGTTGACCGCCTCCTCCGAGGGTTTTTCGAGCCCCGGGGCCTTCGCCTCGATCTCCCCGAGTGGCAGCCCGTTGACGTACAGGATGAGGTCCGGCCGGCGGTTGTGATCGCCGACGATGATCGTGAGCTGGTTGACCGCGACGAACTCGTTCTTGGAGACGTCCTCGAAGTCGACGATCCACGCGTGCGCGTGCCGCTCGGCGCCGGCAGCGTCGCGGTACGACACCGGCACGCCGGAGAGCAGCAGCCTGTGAAAGCCGCGGTGGTCCTCGATGACCGAGGGTGACGCAGTCGTCTTGACCTCCTCGATGACGCGCTGCACCGCCGGTGTCGGGAGGTCGGGGTTGAGTCGCTGGATCGCGCGCCGCAGGTGACCCTCTAGGACGACATCCGACCACCGGCGCCGCTCACCGCTGCCGGCGTCCGGAGCCAGCCTCGGCCCATGGATGTAGGTCCAGCCCACGCCCGGATGAGCCCCGCCATCCCCACAGAGGCGCTGCAGGGCCGGCAGCTCGACGAGCTGCCCCTCAGGACCAGAGTCCACGATGAACGGGTCGGAGACCGTCATCCGGCAGCCGTGGTGTAGAGGAGCGCTGCCGACCGGTCATCGCCGAGCTGCCCCAGCATGAGCGCCGGCAGCAACACGTCGCGTATCTTCGCGAGGCCCCGCGCTTCTCGGATGAGCGCGTCCCTGTGGTTCAACAACGGCGTCGCAAGTGCGCCGAACATGCTGTGCCGTTCCCGATCTGGCGCCACGAAGGGGAAAGAACCGACGGCTTCCTTGGCAAGGTGCAGGACGGTGCTGCCGTTCGCGTATCCGTATGCGTGTTGCTGAAATGACGGCTCTAGGAACAAGAAGTAGAGGAAAGGGATGCTCACCGAGAGCCCGCTGGGACGGACGATCGCCAGATCAAGCGATGCGACCAGCTCGCTGAACGATCCCGTATCCGGAACGATGGCAGGCTTTCCGATGACCGCTGCCGCCTGGGTCAGGTCCGTATGCGCCACCACGAGCTCTCCGGGCTGAACCACCTGCGGGGGCCTGTAGTCACCTAAATACGGCTTGAGTCCGTCCGGGTTGTAGCCGCCCCCGGCGCGAACGCTCTTGAGCGTCACGAGGGCGCGATCATCGCCGGTCAGCTCGGACGACTTGTAGGACCGCCCTCTCGTCACAGTGACGTGGTTGCCGAGCTGGTCGTCGCCTTCGATCCGTCCTCCGAACATGCTGCGGAAGATGTGGTGAGCAACATGAAGCTCTCTCGCACCGAGCGCGTGGTTGTGCTCGTAGCGCGCATCCAGCGCGGCGAGGATCGACTCGATCCGTTCTTGCTCGTCAAGTGGCGGCAAGGCGATGGGAAACGTCCCCATCTCCTTGAGCGGGATGCGATCGACGGTGCTCCCGTGGATCGTGCGCTCGCGGATGGTCTCTTGAAACTGGGGCCCCAGGTAGGCGTACAGCAGAAAGCGGGGTCGAACGATCTGGTCTCGAGGCCGAAGAAGTCCCATACGGCGTCCAAGGCAGCATCGGAGCCCTGAGGGGATCGCGGCCGCCTCTCCGAGGCGCGTCTCGTAGGAGAAGACGACGTCCCCCTCGCGCGGTGTGATTCGCCGCGTCCATCGAATGAAGTCCTCTTCCGACAGGTGCTCCAGGTCCGCCAGGTCGAGACGACCGTTGGTCAGCGAGGAGATGCCTAGGAACACAGGGCCGGCCGAGGTCTTCTTCGGTGTCGCGTGAGGCCCATCGAAGATCTCCGCGACGTCTCCCAGACGATGAAGCCTCCAACCCGGCGGCGGCGATTGATCAGACGTCATGCCCGACCTTCGCAAGCGCTTCTCGGACAGCGGTGGCCAACCGGTCGTTGACGGCGAGGTCATCAGCGAGCTGATCTACCAGCGTCGCCATGCGCTCCTCGAACGCAATTGCCTCCTCTTCGGCCTCAGGTGCACCAACGTAACGGCCCGGCGTGAGTGCGAAGCCTGCGGCTTCTACGTCATCGAGTGACACAGCTCGGCAGAACCCGGCTTCGTCGACGTAGGGAGCCGCACCGGGCTGTCCCCGCCATGCGTGGTAGACGGACACCACCCGGTCGAGCTCGTCCGTCGTGAGCTCGATCTGCGTCCGGCTGATCTTGCTGCCCATCTGACGAGCGTCGACGAACAGCATCTCGCCACGTCGGTCTCGCTCGCCCGCAGACGTCTTGTCACGGTCGATGAACCAAAGACACACAGGGATCCCCGTGGTGTAGAAGAGCTGCGCTGGCAAGGCCACCACGCAGTCCACAAGATCCGAGCGGAGCAGCGAAGTTCGAATGGCGCTCTCCCCGCCGACGGCGCTGGTCAGCGAACCGTTCGCCATGACGAAGCCCGCGCGCCCATCCGGAGCGAGGTGAGAGACGAAGTGCTGGATCCACGCGTAGTTGGCGTTCCCAGCCGGTGGCATGCCGTGAGCCCAACGCACGTCGTCCACGATCGCAGGCGTGGACCACTCCCTCTGGTTGAACGGCGGGTTCGCCATGACGTAGTCCGCCTTCAGCGATGGGAAGGCATCGTCGAGCAGCGAGCCGGCCTCGGTGTACCGGACTTCGCCGGCGAGGCCATGGATGGCGAGGTTCATGAGCCCGATGCGCCAGGTGGCCTGGTTCCGCTCCTGACCGTAGATGGAGATCATGTCGGGGTTGCCGCCGTGAGCCTCGATGAAGCGGCCCGACTGCACGAACAGGCCGCAAGAACCACAGGCGGGGTCGAGGACACGTCCCTGGAACGGCTGGAGCATCTCAACGAGCAGACGCGCCACCGGACCGGGCGTGAAGAACTCACCGCCACGGTGACCCTCGGAGCGGGCGAACTCCTTGATGAAGTACTCGTAGGTACGGCCGAGGATGTCCCGCGCCTCCTTCGCGCCCTTGCCGAAGCCGATCTTGGCGATCGTCTGGAGGAGAGAGCCCATGAGCTCGGCCGAGAGGGGCGCGCGCGTGTAGATACGTGGCAGCACGTTCCGCAGGCGCGGGTTCTTGTTCTCGATCGCCTCCAGCGCGTCGTCGATGCGTCGGGCGATGTCAGGCTGCTGGGCGGCGGCGAGGAGCTTCTCCCAGCGGGCATCCTCAGGGACCCAGAAGACGTTCTCGGCGACGTACTCGTCGCGGTCTTCCAAGACCTCCTTGCGCTCGGCGACGTCCTCGGTGTAGAGCTCGCTGTCGGGGTCGGCCAGCTCAGCCTGGAGCTGTTCGCGACGGAGTGTGAACGTGTCGGAGATGTACTTCAGGAAGATCAGGCCGAGAACCAGGTGCTTGTACTCGGCGGACTCGACGCTGCCGCGCAGCTTGTTGGCCGCCTCGAAGAGAGCCGCGCCGTTGGGGTTCTCGCCGGTGCTGTTGTTCGTCATGAGGCCGTCCCTGGGATGCTCGATCGGAGTGCTGGTGAGCACCTCCTGGCGCCCACAACAGGGCACTCCACCACGAGTGGCGTGCCCACTCGCCGCGATCCTACGAGGAAGACGTGAGAACCACTCTGCCGCGGTCCGCTGACCGGTTCCGGAGCCGGCCGTCGCGGACCACCAGCGGCGTGTAGCCCCGTCACGACATAGAAGCGCGTTCCGCTCGCCACCACGCTCGCCCTCCGCGGCGGTCGACCGCGCAGCAGTCACAACGCCGAAATAGCGGGGTGGGACGGTGGCCGTGCAGCGAGCGCCCTTGTCCATGACTGCCTCACGCGGGATCCTCTTCGGCACACCTTGGACTCGGCGGCCAGGGTCCGTTCCGACGATGAGGCGATCGATGAAGACGAGCCTGTGGGACCCCGAGTACCAGCGAGGCGGCGTCCCGTCGAGCGTACGTGAGAGCCCATCGGGCGCGCTCGTCTGGGCGCTCGACAACTGGTCACGTCTCGACAGAGCGCCGGCCATTGGTGCCCGCGGTCTTGATGTCGGATGCGGCACGGGACGTAACACGGCTCACCTCGTCTCGCGGGGCTTCGAGATGACGGCCTTCGATAGCTCCGAGGTCGCGATCGAGAGAGCGCGCCAACGGTTCGCCGGTCGACCCGAGCAGCCTGAGCTCCTCCTCCACGATCTGACCGACGGCTTGCCGGTCGCGTCAGGCAGCATCGACTTCATCGTTGACACCTTCGTGTACAAGCACCAGGTGGAGCCGTCGACGCGACGCGCCTACCGCGCGGAGATGTCGCGAGTCCTCAAGGCGACCGGACGGGTCCTCATATCCGTTGCGGAACCGGACGACGACTACTACGGAGCTTGCCCGTCTCACCCCTCAGACACGGCGGGTCCACACGCGGTGATCGATCCGGCGCTCGACGTCGGGAGTGTTCTCTTCTCGGCGCGAGAGCTCATGGAAGATGTCGCTGACTGCCTCCAACTCGAGATGGTCTGGCGCAAGGAACGCCCCGGCGAGATGCACGGAGCGCCGGCCGTTCGGCGCACCATGGCCACGATCTGGCGGCGCCGAGCAGCGCAATAGCATGGTCGTCGTGGACTGGCCGAGCGAGACGTGCGTGACCGCATGGGTCTGGACCGCCATGGAACGGCGCGGTCTCTCAGGTGGCGATCCGAGCGCGCTGGCCCGCCACCTGGAGACGCACCTGCCTGATCGCGCGACACCAAACCCCTGGGGGCTTGCGGTCAGCACGGCGGCGAGTCATGTCGGAGTGCGCCCCCGCGACGCCGAGCGCCTCCTCCCCGCCTACCTCCAAGCACGTGATCCCGACCTCGCCTTCCGGTACGCACCGGTCGACGTGGTCGCGATGGACAGCCATGCGGCCTTCCTCGCGGAGGCCATGGACGCCGGTGTCGACATCGGGGCCGGCATGGACGTCTCACGCTTCTCCTCTCGCTCGGACGTGCTACGCCACGTGGTCTCCGTGGATGGCCTCGAGGATCGCGCAGTCCTTCTTCGAGACCCCGTCGGGCAAGTTGCGCTCCCGTCCCGCATGCGCGTGGACGACTTCGTCGATCTCGTCGGACAGGCAGGCGGCGGGTTCTGGCTCCTCGGCCCTCGCGAGGCGCTCCTGGCCCTGCGCCATGTCATGCCTTGGACGACCGCATGAGAAAGGCCATCACCACCGCCGCGCCCACATGGGAAGCGCGCTACTACGCTGATCGTTTGCACGACGTCAACCCCATGGGCGATGTCGGCCTGATCCTGCTTTGGTCGCCCTACGAGCACGTTCGCAAGAAGCTTGCTCGCGAGGCACCTGCGGTTCTGGACCCGGCACGCAGCCGCGTCGCCACGGTGGCCAACCTGTACGGCGACGGCCTACACGGGATGCTGTCCAACCTGCTGTACAACCCCCAGGTGCGTCACTTGATCGCCTTCGGACGGAAGCTCGGGCAAGACAGCTGCGCCGAGATCGAGGCGCTCCTTGCACACGGCTTGGAAGAGACGACGCTCCTCGGGGCGCCGATGCTGCGCATCCCAGGAACATCGCGCTACTTCCGGCGCGGCAATGGTCTCGACGTGACGCCGCTGCAGGAACGTCTCACCTTCACATACGCCGGGAAGCCGTCGGATGACGGCGCGATGGAACGTGTGGTCGGGCTTCTCGACACGTTGCCCCGAGCGGATCCGGACGATCTCGGAGAACGCGTGCTGGTGGACATCCCCGACCCGGACCCCCGCGAGCAACGCCCTTCCGAGATCGCGGGACATCAGGTCATCCGCGCCACGCCCCTCGCGGCGTGGGAAGAGCTCGTCGTCCGGACGATGCGCTTCGGTCGTGTGGCGACCCTTGCCGACGAGAGCACGCGTCTGGAACTGCACAACGTCAAAACGGTGATCACAGATCCGCGGGAGCACTCGCGCGAAGCCCTCGCGCGGTACGGCTTCGACCTCGAGCAGTTCCAGAGGTACCAAGAGGCGATCCTCGACCCCGAGCTTCCGGTCGACATCTCATACAACTACGGAAACCGGCTGCGAGCGCATTTCGACCAGGGCGCGGGGGCCGACATGCTTCACACCATCATCGAGAAGCTGCGGAAGCAGCCGCGGACGCGTGGTGCGTATCTGTCCTTGTGGGACAACACACGCGACCTGGCAGGAGTTGGCGCGCCCCCCGGTGCAGCAACTCCGTGCCTCGTGAGCCTGCAGTTCCGTGAGACCGGTGATCGGCTTGCGCTCACGGCCACCTATAGAGTGCACAACCTCCTCACCGCGTGGCTCCAGAACGTGTACGGGCTCATGGCGATCCTCGATCATGTCGCCGTCAACACGGACCTCGCACCCGGACCGATGACCGTCATCAGCCAGTTGCTCGGGATCGATCCGAGCAGCAGCCGTTACGGCCCGGCCATGGAGCTCGAGCGATCCTGGCAACGTGACGACGACGTCGACCACGACAACCGCAAGTCCTCGATCCGAGAGGATCCGAACGGGCACTTCGTCGTCACCGCCGACACCCTGCGTGGGGTCGTGATTGCTGAGCATTATTACGCAGGCAACCTCATCAAACGCTACGAAGAGAGAAGCGGCTTGAAGATCCAGCAGAAGATCAGCGGCGATATGGCCATCAGCCAGGTCTCGCATGCCCTATGGATCGCACGTGAGCTGACGCTGGCAGAACAAGAGCTCCGAACGGTGACCGACGGTCGCGAGGAGGGGCGATGAGCGACCCGCTGAGCATCCTGTCCGTGGACACCATCGACGAGGCGACCCTGCTGGCGAAACTGCGCCGGACGCGCCTACGCGGCCTCGGCGAGCCCGAGGTGTACGCCAGGTCCCGGATCGAGCTGGTTCCGGGTTTTGATCCCGAAGCGGTCGTGCCGGCGCAACGCTACGTGCTCAACGACACGGTCGACAAGATCTTGGAGATCCGGTCGGCCCTGGTCGAGCTAAGCATCGACCTGTTCGCCCTGGACGGCGCCCTGCTCATCCGGACGTCCGACGACCCGGACGTCGTGATCCCGCTGCTGCCTCCGATCGCCGAGGAGTCGCACGAGCCCGACGGCCGAACATGCCTGCTCGCCAATGACGGCATGCACCGCATCTGGGCCGCCCGGTCTGTTGGGAGCCCGATCTCGATCGTGCGCGTGCTCGATGTCCCGGTCGAGTACCCGTACTACGCCCTCGCCCTTCCCAACGGATGGGCCGATGTCACGCCGCTCGATGAGCTGCCGGACGGGTTCGAGAAGAAGACCTACCGGAACCCTGACAACTACAAGGCTCTGTTCCGCGACTTCAACGCCCTGTTCCCCGGCGTGCAGGCACAGCGCAAGCGCTCGAACCCCAGCCATCTCAGCGCCTGACACCGCCGGGATGCCCCATCTCGACCGGCTCGTGATCTTCGACATCGGCGCGACGCTCGTAACTGGGCCGTCGCGGGGACCGTGGTCGCGGATCGCCGATCGCCTTGCCCTCACGCGTGAGACGCGACAGGCCCTGCGCGATGTCCTCATGACCAGTCGTTTCGAGACGCCGGCCGAAGTGACCGAGTTCCTCGCCGCAGCTGGAGCAGACCGGGCGGATGCGGCGAACGTCGTCACGGAGGTCTGGACCGCGCAGACGAAGGAGGCGCAAGCCCTCGACGGCGCGCTGGCCACCCTGAACAGGCTCCGGGAGGACGGGGTGGTGCTGGCGCTGATCTCGAACATCTGGGCGCCGTACCTCGAGTCGGTCCGCTCGCTGTTCGGCGAATTCTTCGATCGCGAGATCCCTGCCGAGTTGCAGTTCTTCTCGTTCCGCGAGGGCGTCGCCAAGCCATCGACGGTGCCCGTCGCAACGATCCTGCGACGATCGGGCATGACTGCCGACGCCACGCTCATGGTCGGGGACTCTTACGCGGAGGACATCGCGCCCGCGATCGCACAAGGTGTGCGGACACTCTGGCTCCTCCATCGACCGCAACGCGAGGCCTCGGACCTCGTCCGTGTTCTCAACGGGAGCCTGCCTCGGCCCACGGCGGCGTCCCGGTCAATCGCCGAGGTCGACGTCGAAGCGATCTTCAGCATGTGATGGACGTCCAAGCCGTCACCGTCGATCTCGACGACACGATCTGGCCCTACGCACCGATCGCGATGCACATCGCCGAGACACTGAAGGCGTTCCTCGCGGAAGCCGGACCCCGCGCGGCCGAGGCCTTCGACCCAACGGCCCTTTCCGCTGCGCTGACCGCGCCGCGGGAGACGCGACAGGCGTCCTCCGATGTCCAGCGGTGGCTCACCCCCGACGGCCTCCGGGCGGAGCTCGCGGCCTGTGGCCACGACCCTGACCTCGCCGGCCCGGCACTCCAGGCGACAGACGACGCGCGGCAGCACGTCGTGCCGTTCCCGGAGGCCGAATCCGCTCTGGGCCGCATCGGTGAGCGTTACCGGATCCTCGCGCTGACCGAAGGGGCCTCTGACGTGGAGCGCATCGGCGTCGCGGGCTGGTTCGACGGGGTGATCACCAGCCGAGACGTCGGCGTCTCAAAGCCGGACCCGCGGATCTTCCGCGCCGCGTGCACGGCTCTGGACCTCCCGCCGTCGTCGGTGCTCCACGCGGGTAACGACCTTGCCAAGGACGTCCACGGAGCGCTCGCCGCGGGGATGCAGGCAGCCTGGGTGAGGCGAGATCCGGAGGGCACTGAGCCTCCCGGCGTGCTGGTCGTCGCTGATCTGTCGGAGCTGGCCTCAGCACTCGGTGTCTGAACTGTGGTCGCAAGCGTCGCAGACCGGTAGGGTCGCGCGCATCGCGCATTCCTGCCGATCGCTGAGCATCTCTGACACCGCCAACGCGCGCACCTCGAGGAGCACCGAGCACGTGGACCCCCTGATCGCCTACGCCACCAACCAGGCAACGGACTTCGACATCACCGCGCACGTGCCGACGTTCACCGGGCCCGTCGTCGACGTGGAGGTCATCGTTGAGCCTCTTGCCGTTGCCCGGCAAGGAGAAAGCAGGGAGGGTCTCGGCCAGCGGACGACCGATCGCGCCCGCAAGCTGCTCGAACCGCTACGGGCGCAGATGTCGCAGATCCTCCTCGTGCTCGGCGACCCTGCAGTCGAGGCCAGTGACGATGCCATCGATCCGGACGGCCTGTGGACGGAGACGCTACGTCGCATCCCCGATAGCCAAGACACGCCGATCGTGTGCGCGCCGACCTCCCGCCCGTCGAAGCTGCTGCAGGCGTTCACACGCAACGACGGGCAGGGGTCGATCGTCACCGCGGCCTTCGGCATCACCCATCCGAACGACCCGGCACCCGACGACATGGCGGGTCACGCCTACGCGTACGTCGCGCTCATCGCGCTGGGAGCTCAAAGCGACGTCGACGCGGCTCAAGCGATGGTGCGCAAGCTCGCCATGGAGACGAGCAGCACCGCGCCGCTCTACGTGATCGGTATCGCCACGGACGGGTCCACGGACACCGAGCGCTGGGAGCGGCTGCGTGCGTCGGTCGTCCTGCTGGCTGGTTCCGGCGCTGACGACGGGATCGCGACCGTCAGCCGAACGCCGGTGGACGCCAGGCAGCGGACCATGGGGGTATCGATCGTGCCCTGTCCGCCATTCGACCCGGGTGCCGCCCAGCAAGGCGTCGCGCGCGTGCGCATTGACGTCGTCAAGGGCCAGGCGCAGATCGCGTTCAACCATGACCTCGGATACAACGTGCCGGCGCAGCCCGTCCAGATCGTCCGCTCGCTCGAATCCGCGTCGCGGGTCGACGTCGGGGAGCGTCGCCTGTACAGCCATGTGACCAGCCGCATCGCGGCCGTGCGGGCATTGCCTGAGACGAAGCAGGAGGCAAGGGACGAGCTGGACGCGCTGCTCGCCGCGATCAAGGACACCTGGGACGGCAGCGGCTACGTCCAGCTCTGCACCGAGGATCTGAAGCTCGCCGGCATGCCGGCCGTCAAAGCGATGTCATACATGTTGCTCGTGGTCATCCGACCGCGAGAAGGCGGTGGGTACGAGCTGCTCCTCAGCAACCACTCCCCGCTGCAGGCCTCTCCGCTGGGTGAGTGGAACACCTTGCTACTCCCTGCCTTCCAGTACCCGGCCACCCTGCTCGGCCATTTGCGCGACGACGTCATCCGCCAGGCCACCGAACGCGCCGAGGATCTCGAGCGCGCCGAGCACGCCGTCGGGTTCGAGGACGCCCTCGAGCGGATCCTCGACAGCAGCGAGTTGGACGAGGACGTCTGGGCCGACGAGATCCGCGAGATCGCGAACTTCACCACGCGTAAGTTCTCGCCGACGAGCGGAGTGGTCACGGAGTTCGACTACCACTTCGTCACCTTGCTCCCGCTCGTCGAGCGGTCATCCGACCACGACGATCAGCGAGCGCGGGATGTCAAGAGGCTCATCGCATGGTTCCATGACCTGGACAGCGCGAGCGATGGCGAGACCTCCGCCGGGCCGGCACGAGGGCTCGCCATGACGGCCTTGAGCGACGGCGGAAGCGCCGTCCGCTTCGACCCTACGGCCGAGCTCGTCGCCAACCCCGACAAGGCGGCACGGGCACAGGCGGAGATGGCGCCACCAGGTGCCGTGTGGTTCCCGATCGGCGCGCCCGGGACGGAGGCACCGTGGCGCGGGGTGCCGTCGATCAAGGCGCGCAACGCCGACGTGATGTCCCAGCTCGACAGGGTGCTGGCGTCCGAGCTCGAGTCCGGCGAGCTGCGCCCGGAGCTCATGTTGGGCGGCGCTGTCGAGACCGAGCGCGGGTACGAGATCGTGCGAACGTTCAGCTGGTCCGACGACGCCGAGCCAGACCCGGATGTTCCAGGGCTCTCGACGGTCGATGCCCTGAGCAAGGTCACCTTCGCGAAGATCTCGGATCTCGAAGGCGCCGCTTACCCGGCCGAGCAGTTCCGGCAGGTCTACCTGAGGCGCATGAGCGTGGGCAAGTGGCGACAGGAGCGCGACGCGATCCTCGTGTTCGCCGCCGCGAGGGCAGACGAGATCGGGCTCGAGGACTTGAAGCCCGAGCACGCGCTCGGACGGCTGCGCCCCGTGCAGCGGTACGTCCTGAGCAAAGGGCTGGCCCGCGTCGACGAGCTGTTGCCGGTCTTCGAGCAGTTGGCCGCGGAGGGCAACCCGTGGGGCTTCGCGCGAGTCCGCAAGGGCGGCGTCGGCATCCCGGTCAGCGTCACGCCACCGATCCTCGAGCAGTTGCACGCCGATGACCTCGGCGAGGCGCTCTACGACGGAGACGAAGACCGCACCGTCCGCGAGTTCGTCGTCTGCGACGGCACTCATCGGGTCGTCGAGCGCGTGTGGCGGCGGCGAGCGGTGGTGCCCGCGATCCTGGTCGACAGCCAGCCGAGCGCCCCGTATTACGCGCTGCCCTTTGGCGCCCTCGAATGGGACCTCACGGCGGCGAGGCCCCTGTCCGTCACTCCCCCGCAGTCCGGCAAGTACGTGACGCGCGCGGTGCCCCGGCAGGATGCCGGCGCGAACTGGGACGAGGTCAGGAAGACTCCCGAGTCGGGCCGGTACCGGCGCTACTATCGCGACCTCGAATCCGGGTTCGGCCGCCTCGGAGGCCAAGGCGGCCGGATGGCGTGAGCGCTCAGCGGTGCGGCGCGTTGAGCTCGACCACGAGGACACCCTCGTCGGTGGCGATGGCCACCGCACCGTCCGGCAGGACGTGCAGGTCGTTCACCCCGATGCCGAAGCGTATGACGTCCACCTCGTCGCCGCTTCCCACGTCCCAGATCCGGACGGTCCCGTCGCGGCTGCCGCTGAGGACCAGCGCGCCGCCTTCGATCGGCGCGAGGCTCGTGACGGCCTGACGGTGGCCGGTCAGCTCCCGCGCCTGACCGGTCCCGTCGAGCGGCCAAACATACACAAGCCCCTCGGTGTCGCCCACCACCAGCGCGGCGCCGACACGACATGCGGCAGTCACTCTTGCGACGGCCTTCCGGTCCGCGACCGCCCCGGATGCGCCGGCCTTCAATGGAATCACGATCGCTCCACGACCGGACCCGAAAGCCGCGACGACGTCACCGAGCTGGATGAACGCGGACACCGAGCCTTGCACGTCGTGACGCAGTGAGGTCAGCTCTTCCCGCGCCGCCACGTCCCAGGCGGTCACACGTCCCCGGGTTGTCGCGGTCAGGAGTATCACAGTGCCGTCAATCTCCGCCACGGTCATCGCCGTCACGGGCGCGTCGTGCTTGAGCTCGGTGGACGTCCTCGACGCGAGATCCCAGAGCACGACGTTCTCGTCCTTGACGGCGATGGCCGCACGTCCGTCTGGCAGCTCGCGGATACCGACAACCACGTTGCGACCTGCCACTCTTAATGTTGAGGCATACACCGCAATGCCCGCGGCGTCGTAGAACTGCACCACGCCGTCGGCGGTGCCCACGGCGATCAGGGCTGTACCGTCCGGTGCGGTGACGGAGGCGACGCAGGCCGCGCCCGATCCGGGCCTCACGGCGCCGTCGTCCGTCCTGAGATCGGGTTCCCAGATCTTCACGGTGCCGTCAGCCGACCCGCTGACCACACGAACGATCTCACCGAGGGTGTAGCTGGCGAGCGCCGCGACCGTGTCCTGATGGGCGTCGACGACCGCGCCCGGGTCTGCAGCCTCTCTGCGTGGCACCGTCGGCCTGCTGATCAACTCGGAGGCCCGCACGACGTGCAGGCCTCCGCTCTTCCCACCGGCGACGAACTTCCGCTCGTCACCTTGGACGAAGGTGATCACGCTGGTGCTCGGCTCAGGGATCGGGGCCGTCCTGCGCTCGGACGTGTCGACGTCCCAGACCGCCAGCATCGCCTCATCGCCCACCACGGCGACGTGGAGCTGCTTGTTCTCGTCATAGGCGGCGAGATCGCACACCCACTCGTCGAGCGCGTGACAGCTCGGATCGGCCCCTGCGGGACGAAGCTCCCCGTTTTCCGTCACGAAGTAGCTGCGCACCAGCTCGTCGTCCCCGCCCGCAAGCAGCCGCACGGCCATCCCTGGTGGGCTCATGACGAGGGAACGCAACGCGCGGCCTGGAGGGGCGGTCTTGTGCGTCGTCGAGATGACGCCCGCCGCGTTAAGCGAGGTGACCGTGCCGTCTCTGCTGCCGACGAAGATCCGCAGGTCGGCAGGGTCGCCGCTGGCCTCGTTCTTGGATTCGGCGGTCAGTGCGGTGACGGGCCGGTGAGGCGCCATCGACGTGATGCGGACACCCGTCAACAGGTCCCAGACGGTCACTTCGCTGTCGATCCCGGCGACGAGGAACGGCGCCTGCCCCTCCGCTTCGACGAGCGCAAGCGCTCCATTGGCGACCTTGCCTCCAGCGCCCGACGGCACGATCGGCGGACCCAGCGCCGAGCCGCTCGTCGTGTCCCAGAGTCGGATCGCGCCGTCCTCGAACAGCGCTGCGATCACCGGCCTGGCGTCCTCGCCGACCGGCCGGTTTTCGGCACAGACCAGGGCGATCACGGGCGCGTCGGCACGGATCGCGAGGATGTGCGGCGGCGTCCGGCGCAGCTCGCTCCAGCGCAGCGACCATCCGGTCACGCCCGGCGGTGACTGGGCTGCGCCCCCGGTCGGCCGCAGGCGTGCGGCACCGAGCTGGCGCAGCCCCGACCGGGAGCGTCCCCGACCAGCGACCTCGGCACCCCAGATCGTGGTGTCCAGCGCGCTCTCGGCGATGAGGTTCTGAACCGAGATCGTGGCGACGACGTCACGGGGCAGCGTGCTGAGCCCCGCTCTCTGGGCATCAGAGGTCAGTGCTGCCACATCGAGCGCGTCGATCAGCGCAGGCTCATTCCCAAGGGCAGCCCACGCGGCCGGACCACCGTTCGCCACATGACGCGAGAGCCAACGGACGACATAAGGGCTCGGGGGTTCGGTGCCGTCGCCGGCCTGGGCGATCAGGGCGCGCGCGACGACGTCGTGCTTCGCCGCATCGTCGCCCCCCAGCAGGTCGCTGAACAGCTTGTGGGCGAAGCGGTAGACGGTCTGCCCGTCCTCGAGATCGGAGACGATGTAGGCACGGGCGTCCCTGAAGAGCTCCGCGATGTCCGACCTTGTGACCGGGGCGGACGTGTCCTCACTCAACGCTGCGGCCGTAGCCGCGAGCACATCACCCGCGACGGGCATCCCGCGTCCCTGAGCCAGCGCCAGCGCTTGGAGGATCGCGCGATTGGACGCCGACTTCGCGGCGAGACGCGCGACGAGTTGGTCGAAGATCGCGCGCAGGTCCTTGCGCAACAGACGGTCGAGATCCTCCTCACGGCCGCTTTCGAGAAGCTCCGTGTCGGCGGCGAGCTCGCGGAGCACGAGGCTGGCGAGCAGGAAGTCCGCCCTCTGCTCATCGGCGAGGATCCTCACGATGTGGACGCGCTTAGCGCGCCGGTATGGCGCGTCGAATCGCCCGTAGCGCTTCGCATCGAGCTCGCTGATCACGAACTCCGTCAGGTCCTCGTGGCGGTACCCGAGATCGATGACCTCGGCCTCGATCCTGTCGGTGAGGACTTCGAGGATGTCTTGGTGGGGCGAGGCCTCCGCGCCGGCGACGTCCTTGGTCGACGGGCGCGTCCCGACCAGGACCCGCGCCCCCGCGTCGGCGATCACCCGAAGCAAGCGCGCGACGCCCAGCGGCTGGCGCGCCTCGTCGACGCCATCGGCGATCAAGAGCGCCCCCGTCGCGGCGGCGGCCTCACGCAGCGCCTGCATCTGCTCCGTCGGAGACGCTGTCGTGTGACAACACCAATCGAGCGCGTCTCCGATCAGGCGCATCGCCGACATCGTGGTATGCCCGGAGAGCCGGATCACCGCACGGAACGCGTCGGCCGGCGGCGCCTCGTCGGGCTCGAGCTCCATCAGGACCCCTTGCCTCTCCAGCTTTTCGCGAAGCCCCGGCCACGACCGGACGAACGTCGCGCCCAGCAGTGCCGACTTGCCGGCACCGGGCGGCCCAGACACGATGAGCAAGGGCTCGGTTGACGCCGCCCACTCGACGATGCGCCTGTGCTCCGGTTTGCGTCCGACGAACTGCCAGGTCGTCTCGTCCAGATCGATGCGCTGCACCAATGCCTCGCGCTCGTCCTGGGAAAGCGCCGACAACGCCGACTCGAATCCGGCCTGCAGATCCAAAGAGACCGCGAACCGTAGACGCGCTCTGCTTTCGAGCCTCGCCGAGGGCAGCAGCTCCACGTCGTGGACGGACAGATGCTGGCGCACCGACTCGTCACGGAGCGACGCCTTCAGGTTGATCAGGCTGATCTCCAAGTTGCGCCGGAAGTCGGCCTCTTCCAGCACCAGAGTCAACGCGCGGGTGATCTCGCCCAATCTCGTCGCGCCAGGTTCCGCCGCACCGATCAGCAGCACGTTCCTGACGTTTGCCGTGACGAGCCTCGTGCACAGCTCGATGGCCACGTCATGACCGCAGCACGCGTCGACGATGACGATGCACCATGGAGGGTCCTGGCTCCGAGCCTGGCGGTCCTGGATGAACGACGCCAGGTGTTCGGCCGCCAGCCCGCTTCCGGGGACATCGTCCCTGCTCTCGTAGCAGGCAAGTGCGTAGCCCCGCCCTGACCTGAAGCCGTGGCCCGCCCAGTAGAGGATCGTGGGGGCGTTCGGGGCGACGCTCGTCTTCCAGAGCACCAGCCGGCGTTGCGCCATGCTCAGAGTGCGTTCCTTCATCGAAAGGTCCCACTCGACGAAGTCCGCGCCGAAGGGCTCTAGGAGCTTCAGCAGTTTCTCGACCTGCTCGTCCACCTCGAGCCTCTGCTCGCCGAAGTCTTGGTGCTCGAACTCGCCGAAGGCCATCGGGACGAACGTCAGTGCGGCGGGGTCCAGAGGCGATCCGTTCATTCCTCGTCCCCCGGTTCGACGCAGAGCACCAGCTGCGAGGTCGGTGACCATCCGCCGTGGGCGACCTCGACGCGGTACATCCCCGGACGCCGGAGCGCGAGGGACCCCACGAGCTCGTTGCCCGCACGCACGAAGTGCACGTCATGCACTTCCCTTCCGGTCTCAGCGTCAGTCACACCGGCCGTGACCGCGGACGGCCCGGAAGCACCAGTGAGCGTGATCCTCCACACCGCGTTGGGGGCCACGACGTCCGGCACCGACAACCCGATCTCCCCACCGCCCTGGACCTTGCCGAGCGGCCGCCGCTGGACTGCCGCAGCGACAGATATGACGGCTTCCGGGGATTTTGCGAGCGCGCCGTGTTGCTGCGGCAGCGGGAACGGGACCCCGGGATGGCCGTGCGTCGCCCAGTCGCCACCCACCGTGCCGTCCCCGCTGACCTTCCGTGGAATGAGCGCATCCCTGGAATCCAGGGCGGGCTCGTCTCCTGCCCACTCGAAGTGATGGGGTGATGCGATCACGGCCCCGTTCTCCAACCGCATGCTCTGCAACGTCGTCTGATGGGTTCCGTAGATCATGTGGTGAGACAGCTCGTTCTCCTGAATCGCGCGAGCGAAGTCGATCGCCTCTTGCGCGAGCGTGCGATCGCCGCCGAGCGCCGCGATGTCGTCTGCCGTGAGTCGCAGCAGATCCTCGCCGCTTCGGAGGCAGCGGTACGTCGGCAGCAGGTCGTGGACGCCGGGGAACGTCGCAGCGACCCGCTGGATCCGCCGGCGATGGCCGAGCCGAACGCCATGACCGCTGTTCAGCAGGACCGCGGCCTTCACCGCCCCGAGGAACGGCGTCCCGAGCGTGATCACCGACCGCAGCCTCTCCGTGACGGCCGGGACCCCATCCCGGCCCTCCACCGTCGGCAACGCGCGCGCCAGCAGTCCACCCATGGAGTGAGCGACGATGACGAGCCGCGGGCTCTGCGCCGTCGGTGCGCCGGTCACCGCGGGGTGGCGGCGCCAAGTTTCGAGGTGAGCTGCCGCGGTGCGTGCCAGCTCAGCAGCGTTGTACCGGACCGAAAGCCGCCAGTCGTAAGGGAACTCGACCACGGCCGCCCGGTTGGCCATGACCTTCCGGAGCCCCTCGACGAGATCCGTGTACGGCTCGAGGCCCTGGAGGATCGGTGCCGCAGCCGGCGCCTGGAGCAATCCATCGGCGACGACTCGTCCGGTGACGCCAGCGAGCTCGTCGGCGGTGACCGCGAGCTTGCTTGCCAGCCTGTTGGATCGCCAGATCCTGGAGTACTTCACCGCGCTGGCGAAGCCCCAGAGCTCCTCACCGGTCTCGGTAAGACGGAGCGAGCTGCCTAAGATCCCCGGAACGAAGACGACGGCGTCATAGCTGACATCAGGTCGGGCTTGGGTCATGAGCGTCTCTCAGCGTCCGAACATGTCGTAACGCTCAAGCCGCTCTAGGAACATGGGGGACTGCTGCGCCCCTGGATCGTGATCCGAGCAGTTGTAGAAAATCCCTTCGTTCTCGCCCTTGATGCAGACCTCCGACATCTCACGGGGGTGGTGATACCGCTCGTCGTAGGCGAGGTCGTTGTCGAGATCGCACGTGTCGCACCGGAGCTTGACGCGCGCGCTGCCATCCGCGGCGCGAGGCCCGACGATGAGGTCGAGCCCGATGTCGGCGGTCAGTGCCGTCCACGAGCCGCCGTTGCGCAACGACTTCGTAACCCAGTGAGCGACTTTCCCGCGCAGTGAACCAAGTTCCTCGCTCAGCTCACCCACGAGGAACAGGCGCCCTTCCCGCCCGGCTTCCCGATGCGCGCGCGCCACGTCGATCAGCCCACGGAGGTACAGGTGTGCAGGCATCTTGCTTCCGCTCTCCAGTCGTGCCCCGCCAACGAGATCGATCGCCGCGGCACCGTTGCCCAACCAGTACGCGTAGCTCAGCCGCGACGCCAGATCGGGCTCGTAATGGTCTGGCTCGGTCTCGGCGCTTTTAAACACGTTCAGCAACCAGGTGCGATCCTCTGCTTCCGAGGTCTTCAGATGGCCTCGCGTGCCGAGGCCGGCGGCCGTCCGCAACTCCGACACGGGCAACGAGCTGAGATGGGCGATGAGGACGTCACAGCTCGTCAAAGGCTCCAGCAGTGGTCCGCAGTCCGCCTCCGAGCGCGGCATGTCGCTCGTGAACCCGATCGACGGACCATCGAGACCGCCGACCTGGAGCGCGAACCCGAAGGACGCCTGCAGCGAGTTGTCCTGGTGGCCGCCTTCGCGCATCACCTCGCTCGACACCGGCGTGATCCTTACCTCCATGTCACCGAGCTGCCTCTTGAGCCAAGCGTTGAGGGCGTCGATCGACTCCGGCAACTTCTCGGCCGGCGAGTCGCCACCTTCCACAGTCGCCGAATCGCACCTTTCCGCGTTTCGCGCCGGTCCTTGGGGCGCGAACTCATACAACTTCAGCTGCTTGTACTGCGCCGTCTCACGGAGTCGCGCGAGCACTCCACGGTTGCCCAGCAGCGGAAGCTCACCGTCGCGCAACGCCGGGTCAGCCTCTTTGCCCTTGATCTGGCGCCGCTCGTAGAGCAGCGACAGCAGCGGCTCAAGGGCGGCCATGTGATCAACGTGGTCGTGCGTCACGATGATCATCTGCACGTCGGCGACGGAGAAGCCGGTCCGGTACAGCGTCTCGACGAAGTCCGTCCCCGGATCAATCACGATCCCGAGCGGCGCAGCCCTCGGCGTCGAGCGAATGCGCACGAAGTAGCCGCCTGATAACGACCGGAACGCCGCGGGTCGCGGTAGCAGGGCGAACGCTGAGCTGAAACGCCGCATGCTGACCAGCTCGATGGCAGGACCATCCGCCGGGGAGGCCCCGGCAAACGGCTTGTGATCACCGGTGAGCCGTTCGTGAACCTGGGCGCGACGGACGTTGATGCTGTCGGTGTGGATGAACACCCCGGCGAGCAGCCGGCGGGCGATCTCTTGCGTCTGTGCCTCATGGACGTCGATGATCGTCCCCCGCCTCCCGATCGGCTCCTTCACGGCCTCGGTGGTCGCAAGCAGCTCGCGAAGCAGCACGTACTCGGTCGCGCGGGAGACTCGCGCGAAGTCGTCCTCACCACCCTGCCACTGGTGTTGGATCCCGATCTCGTCCATGTCGATGACGCTCTCCTCGAGCTCTTCCCAGCTGCGCTGGCCGTTTTCGAGCAGGCGGTACGCGAGCTTGAGGATGTCGGTACGCAACATGGTGCTCGCGCTGTCGCACTGGAGAGCCTTCTTCAGGAACTTGAGCGTCGGCACCTCGATTCGGCCGTTCGCATCCGGTTCCCAGGAGTCCTCGGGTTCGATCCGCAAGACGTACAACAAATGACCGAGCCGAGTGAGCACGTCGGCCGCCAGCGCCTCCAGCCGCCGGTTGATCATGATGCCGTCAAGCTGCGCTGCGATTGGGCGGATGAAGCGGTTGAGATCGTCCTTGTAGATGACCGGCTCATGGTCAACCGCCGCCAGCCAGCTCACGGCTTCGTCGATCGGCTCCGAGTTCACTTCGGTCCCCGCGTCGCCGGCCTGGATCTCCAAGACCCACTTCCAGGCGCGCAGGTACCACGCCAGGCTCTGCTTGTGGCGCCCCATCTCGTAATGCGCCTTACCGTTGCTCAGTAGAAGCTCGATACGCCAGCGTGCGCTCGTGAGGGCTTCGTCGGGCAATGCGCGGCTATCGGTTCCCGCGGTGCGCAGCCGTTCCAAGCGCGCGTCCGCGCGCGTCAGATGGGTCAGTGCGGTCGTGTGTGCCTGCTTCGCGCGATAAAGCTCCCCGATGTGGTGGTCGGCCATCGCGTCGAGGGCCGCGAGGAAGTCGGTCGCGCCCACCACGACCGAGGGCGCTGCGCGCAGGCGGCGCTCGGTGTGCCGGATCTGCTGCTGGAGCTTGTAATAGTCCTTGTACGCCTCCTCTGCTTCGCCCCGGAGCGCGTGGCAGTACGCACGACGGTGCAGCGCGAGCAGCGGCACCTGCGTGGCGAGCCAGAGGGAGACCGTCGGCACCATCTGGTGCCAGCACATGGGCGCGTTGGCCTGCACCCACTGTCGCTCTTCCTCCCGCGCCGCGAACAGCCACGGGCACGTCCGGGAGATCGAGTACACGAACGTGAGCAACGCCTCGGCACGGTCGAGCTGGTCCCTCACGTTCGCCCGGTCGCGTTCGAGCTGATGGCCGAGATCACCTGCCTGCGCCCACTCGACTCCGTGTGTCAGCAGATGACCCTCCACCAGCGCCGACACGACGTAGCCGATGAGAGCCGGGTCGCTGCTGAGGTCGGCCTTCACGATCCGCCCCGCCGGGTCGTCCGGCACGATGCGCGGCTCGATCTGCTCGGCCACCGAGAGCCGGCGACGGTAGCGCTCGAGCTTCCCCGGACGAGGTCGCTCGGCCGGCGCCAGCGGCCCACCATCGACCGGGGCGCTTCCGTCGCGCGACATCAGCAGCCATCTGGCGAGCATGACGTCGCCTTCGCCGGCGAGGGCGTCGACTGCAGCGTGGTAGTACCCCGCGACCCAGTCCTCAGAAGGCGCGACCGCCGCGGCATTGCCGCTGCCCCTTGGGTCGAACAGGCCCCCGTTCGACCAAGGGAAAAAGAGCGGCGCCGGATGTCGCCGCTCGGCCGACGCAGCGTGCACTTCCTGATGAAGCTTTCGGTTGTAGGCGGCCATCAGCTTGGACAGCCCATCGAGCCAGCCCAACTCCGGGGCAGAGCCACCGTTGTCCGACGAACGGAGGCTTCGCCCGAGATCGGTCAGCGCTTCGTTGGCGACTGGATAAGCGCCAAGCGAGTGCCCGAGCTCAGCGTCCAGGAACTGCCGCAGGAAATCCTGTTCTACGCTCATCCTTGCCTATTGCTCAGCCTTACTTGACAAGACCGGGCCACCCTAATCCTTTTAGGGGTCAATCGGCAAGCGCGAGCGTGCGCGGGATGATCGCGACTCGGTGGACGGCGTTGGGCGTATGGGCGCAAGAAGCGGTCGTCAC
This sequence comes from Conexibacter woesei Iso977N, assembly GCF_000424625.1. Taxonomy (GTDB): domain Bacteria; phylum Actinomycetota; class Thermoleophilia; order Solirubrobacterales; family Solirubrobacteraceae; genus Baekduia; species Baekduia woesei_A. Next base: position 882,584 of record NZ_AUKG01000002.1, on the reverse strand, counting down.
TGCTCGCGGCGCGACAAGCAGACGATCCCGAATCGCTCCGATCGAAAGTCGTGCTCGCTGTTGTGAGGGTTCTACTAGCGCCTTCGAAAACGCGAAAGGCCCGCGAATGCGGGCCTTTCGTGTAGTCGGGGAGACAGGATTTGAACCTGCGACCGCCCGGCCCCCAGCCGGGTGCGCTACCAGACTGCGCCACTCCCCGTGGCTATGTGAGGTGAAAGCGGGCGACGGGACTCGAACCCGCTCCTAGAGCTTGGAAGGCTCCCGTGCAGCCGTTGACACCTCGCCCGCGGGCTAGCTCCGCAGTCTACTCAGGTTGGGCGACGGGCCTCGGTGGGGACCGAGCCGGCGTCGGTGATCGCGGCGGGTGGCCAGGCGCCCCACCAGTTGTCGGCGGCTCCGTCGAGGGTGACGGTCGTGCCGCTCAACGTCCGGCCGAGAGGAGATGCCAGCATCCCGACGAGCCAGGCGAACTCCTGCATGGTGCCGAGGCGTTGGAGGGGCACGCTCCGCGCCGCCCCGCGCCACACCACCTCGGGGTACTTGCGCAAGGACTCCGTGTCGAAGCGGCCGATTGCCGCCGCGATGACGGAGATCCCGTCGGGACCCCACGAAGCTGCGAGCTCCGACGTCAGCGCCTCGACCGCCGCGCGCGCCGCGCCCGTGTGCGCCATCGCCGGCATCCCGTGGTGGGGGCTCACGGTCACGTTCACCACAGCGCCCCCGCCCCCGCCCGCCAGCGCGTCGCGCGCGGCCCCGCACATCGTCATCGTCCCCTCGACGTTCAGCCGCATCACCGCGCGCCAGCCCTTCGCGGCGATCGACTCGGCCGGCACGAAGTACTGCCCGCCGGCGTTGTTGACGAGCAGGTCCAGCCGGCCGTGGCGCTCAATCGCCGCCTCCACGATCCGGGCGGCGTCGGCCGGCTCCCGGATGTCCCCGCTCACCCAGGAGACGCGGTCAGACGCCAACACCGAGCAGGCATCCGCCAGCACCTCCTCGCGCCGCCCCGCGATCACCACGTCGGCCCCGCACGCCAGCAGCTCCCCGGCGGCCTGCCGCCCGAGGTTCGTCCCGCCACCCGTCACGATCGCTGTCTGGCCGGCCAGCAAGCCGGCGCGGAACACCTCGGAAACCCCACCCATACGGCCGGGAAGTCTATGGATGGCGCCCAAAGAAGTGGACAGGCATGACACGCTTAACCGCGAACCCTCTGTGTCCAGCACCCTCGCCGAACGACTTGCCGCCCGGGACGAGCAGCGCTTCGTGGGCCGTGAGCCCGAGCTCGCCTTCTTCGACTCGCTGTTCGCCGACGACCCGCCGGCCCAGGTGGTCCTGGTCCACGGTCCCGGCGGCATCGGCAAGTCGACCCTGCTCCGGGAGGTCGCCCGCCGCGCCTCGCGCAAGGGCTGGACCCCGCGCCTGATCGAGGGCCGCGACCTCGCGCCCGTCCCGGGCGAGATCGAGTCGGCGCTCGGCGACGTCACGCAGTCCGACCACCCGCTGATCCTCTTCGACACCTACGAGCGCATGACCGCCGCCTCCGGGTGGCTCCGCGCACGGCTCCTCCCGAGCCTCCCCGCGCACTCGATCGTCGTCCTCTCCGGACGCGCCGCGCCCGAGCCCGGCTGGTTCGAGAACGGCTGGGAGCGGCTGAGCGTCGAGCTGAAGCTCGACCCCATGCCCGCCGACGCGGCACTGTCGCTCGTCCAGGCCCACGGCCTCGCCGACGGCGCGCTGGCCCAGCAGCTGATCGCCTGGGCCGACGGCTCGCCGCTGGCGCTCGCGCTCGCCGCCGACGCCGCCCACCGCGACGGCGGTGCCTGGGCCCCGGAGCGCGTCCACCAGCACCCCAACCTCGTCCAGGCGATCCTGCACCGCGTCGCCCGGACCGAGCTGGACGGCGGCAACCTCGACGTCGTCGCCGTCGCCGCGATCGCGCGCGCGTGCAGCGCCGACATGCTCCGGGACGTCCTCCCCGACGTCGACCCGGAAGCCGCCTACGCCTGGCTGCAAGAACGAACGTTCTCTGAACCGGTCTCCGGCGGCGTCGCGCTGCACGAGATCGTCCGCCAGGCGATGCGCTCCGACCTCCGCGCCCGCGACGCCACGCGCGACCAGGAGCTGCGCCGCCGCGTCGCCGACCACCTCTTCGTCCGCGGCCTGACCGCGGGCACGCGCACGATCGTCGACATGGCCGAGCTGCTCGACAACCCGGCCGTCCGCTGGGGCTTCGGCGCCGACGGCTCGACCACCCACCGCGCGGACCTCTACCGCCCCGACGACGCGCCGGTCGCGCGCGAGCGCTTCATGGACATGCCCGGCGGCGAGGACTGGTGGGACGTCTCGAAGGCGATCCTGGAGCAGGCGCCGGAGCGCGTCGTCACGGTCCGCGACGCGCGCGACGCCCTGTGCGGCATGGCGATCGCCGTCACACCCGACAACGCGCCGCCGGTCTGCGAGCAAGATGTCGTCCTTGGTCCGTGGCTGACGCACGCGCGCGCGACGTTCCCCGGCGAGGAGGTCCTGATCTGGCGCGACTCGCTGGACTTCGTCCAGCACGGGGACCTCGCGTCGCCGATCCTGTCCATCTTGAACACGGCGGCGATCCTGCGGTCCGGGCTCAAGAACCCGCGGTGGTCGTACATCCCGATCGATCCGGCGAACGAAGCGGCGGTCGCGTTCGCGCAGGCGGTCAACACCCAGCACATCTCGGAGCTGGACCTCGTGCTCGGCGGGAAGATCACGCAATGCCATGTGATCGACCACGCGACGGACGGGATCCTCGGCTCGATGCGCGCCGCGGTCTACGGCGAGCTGGGGCTGGAGCCCGGGCCGATCCGGATCGGCGCCGACGTGGTCCCGCTCGCCGAGGTCGAGGTCGACGACGACGACGCGACCGCGTTCGGGATCGTCGCGGCCGCCGAGGCGCGCGAGCCGGTCACGCTCGAGGCGGTCCGCGACGCGCTGCGCACGATGCACCAGCCGCTGGAGCTCGCCGCCTCGCCGCTCGCGAGCGGCACGACGACCGAGGAGCGCGCGGCGTCGGTCCGCGCCGAGGTCGAGGACGCGGTCGCCAACGCCTTCGGCGACTCGCCCGACGAGCAGCTGCTGCGCAGGATCGTCCAGCGTGGCTACCTCGACCCCTCCGGCAGCCACGAGCTGGCGGCCGACGAGCTGCACGTCTCGCGCGCGACGTACTTCCGCCGCCTGCGCACCGCGTCGCAGCGCGTGGCCGAGTACCTGATCGCCAAGCACGCGTAGCTGCACCTCTTTCCGGCGACCGTTCGGGCCCGTACACTCGCTCCCACGGTTGCGGCCAGGAGGGCCGGACCAGGGATCTGATGACGTTGGACGTCGCACAGGCGCAGTACGCGGGCGGAGGACCGGGCCATGCGCTCGTCCGCCTGCTGGGCCGTGCCCGCGCCGGCGCGCCCGCGACCGCCCCACCGACGCTGCTGGCCGCCGACGGCGGCCGCTGGGTCCGGCTCGCGGCGGTGCCCGGAACGCCGGTCGTGCGCGGCGACGGCGCCGCGTTCGGCGTCGACTTCGAGGTGCCACTGCACCTGGCGGTCGGCGACGGCCAGTGGTTCCTGGAGCCGGGCGCGACGGTCGGTCCGGACCCGCGCGTCGCGAGCCTCGCCGCCCGGATCGCCGCGCTCGGCGACGAGATCGCCGCGCTGCGCGCCCGCGTCGACGCGGGCGAAGCCGCGGCCTCCGTGCCGCCGCTCGCGCCGGTCCCGGATCCGGAAGGCGACGCGGCGCTCGCCGCGGAGCCGGACGCGCCCAGCGCGCGGGCCACCCCCGTCCCCCGCGCCGCGCGGCTCCGCGCGTTGCGGCCCGGCCTGCCCGCCGTCCTGATGGCCGCCGGCGCGCTCGCCGTCGGCGACGCCGTCGCCACGGTCGTCTGGCAGGAGCCGGTCTCCGCCCTCTGGGCCAGCCACGAGCAGGCCGCGCTCAACGGCGACCTCGACAAGCTCGACGCGACCTACGCCACACCCCAAGCCGCCGACGCGGCCGGCGCCAACGCCGAGACCGTCACCTCACCCGCCCAGCGTATGCGCGCGCTCGCGGCGCGGCTCGAGGGCACGACCCGCGCCGGCAAGCCGCTCGGCAAGCTCACGATCAAGCGCATCCACGCGACGTACGTGATGGTCCAGGGCACGCGCGCCAGCAGCCTCGCCAAGGGTCCCGGCCACTACTCCGGGACGGCCCTGCCCGGCCAGCCCGGGACGACCGGCATCGCCGGCCACCGCACCACCTACGGCGCGCCGTTCCGCCACATCGACGCCCTGCGCCGCGGCGACGCGATCACCGTCACGATGCCCTATGGCCGCTTCGTCTACCGCGTCGAGGGCCTGAAGATCGTCAAGCCGTCGGACGCCGCCGTCCTGCAGTCGGCCACCACGACGACGCCCCGCCTGGTCCTGACCGCGTGCCACCCGCTCTACAGCGCGGCGCAGCGGATCGTCGCGGTCGCGCGCCTCGTCAGCGCCACGCCGCGCGGCGCGGCCGCCCCCGGAACGACCGCGTAGTCCTACAACTACAACTCGCCCGACGCGCGCCGCCGCCGGCGCTCGTGCAGCGCCACGCCGGTCAGCATCAGCGCGGCCCCGAAGGCGCCGATCAGGATCGGCTCGCCGCCCGTGAACGCCAGCTTCGTCGGCGCCCTGCCGGTCGCCTTCGACGGCTGCGTGCCGCCGCCGCTGGGGATCGTCACGTCCCTCCTGCCGTGCGCGGTCGCGCCCTTGGTCCCGCCGGTCGTGGTGGTGCCCTCGGTGGTGCTCGTCGGCGACGTCGTCTCGGTCGTCGACGTCGACGTCGTGGTCGTGGTGGTCGTCGTCGGCGTCGTGGTCGTGTAGCCCGACAGCGGCGCGGTCGACGTCGTGGTGGACGTCGACGGGGTCGTGCCCGTGTAGTCGCCGACCGGCACCGTCGCGTCCGGATCGGTCGACGTGCCCTGGCCGAAGGCGACGACCGCCAGGCTGAGACCGCCGAGGACCGACGTCGTCAGGACCAGCAGAGCCACGACCATGTGGCGGGACAGCAGGCGCTTCATCAGCAGCACACCAATCGAATCCGTTCGAGGACGCGCGACCCCTCCTCCAGGCACCGCGCAGGTACGTGGAACGGTATTCCCTCAGCGACGCGCTGGCAACCGGAGCGTCGCCACGCCCTCGACGTTCGTTCAGGCCGCCTGCAACGACCGCTTCGCCGCCGCAGCCCTAGCCGCAGTCGCGGCCGCCGCGCGCCGCCGGCGCTTCCTGTTGCGCGCCGGCATCAGCTGGTCGCCGCCGCGCAGGTCGCGCAGCGCGAGCGCCGTGGTCCTCCGCGCACGCTCCATCACCTCGACGCGCCGCCCGCGCGCCATCAGGTTCAGCCCCATCCCCGCGACGTCCTCGCGCGTCGGCTGGAGCAGCAGCAGCTCGGTGCCTTCCGCGCGCAGCCTGCGCGCCTCGTGGCCCAGCCGCCGCCCGCTCATCGCGCGCATCACGCCGCCGACGCGCTCGGCGGGCGTCCCGCCCATCGCCTCGGCCAGCGACGACGTCGGGTTCAGGCAGATCACGAGGTCCAGGCCGCGGCCTGCGAGCAGGTCCAGGTTCGACAGCGAGCAGACCCCGCCGTCCACGTAGCGCCGCCCGCCGATGCAGACCGGGTGGTAGAAGCCTGGGATCGCGCACGACGCGGCGACCGCCTCGCCGACCGTGGCGCGCGCGGGCGCGTCCTCACGGCCGAAGACCGTCCGCGAGCCGTCGCGGTAGTCGGCGGAGACCGCCCAGAAGCCCGGATGGTCCGGCCAGTCGCCGTCCACGAAGGTCGTCACGAGGTCGCTGATCGGCTGCGTCGAGACGAACCCGCGCGGCAGCCAACCCGCAAGCATCGCCGAGGCCGGATGCGACCGCGGGTGGCGCAGCGTGCTCAGCGCCATCCGCCAGGAGCCGGGCCCAATCGGCGGCAGCGCGAGCTTCAGCTTCAGCTGGTCGCCCGACAGCCGCTCGGCGACCTCGTCGAGCTTCTCGCGCCCGCCCATCCTCGCCGCCATCGCAGCGACGCGGCCGTCGACGTCCTCGACCTCGTCGAGCGTGCGCCCCGACGAGTAGGCCGCCAGGTACTCCGGCGCGATCCCGCCGGCGACCAGGGCGCCGACCACCGATCCGGCCGACGTGCCCACGATCTGCTCGGCCGACGTGGGATCCCATCCGGTCTCGGCCGCCAGCGCCTCCAGCGCGCCGATGAGCCACGCCGCGCCGACCACGCCACCCGCACCGAGTACCAGTCCAACCCTCATGTTGGTGGTCTTTCCCCGGCGAAACGCCTGGAGAAACCGCGGTTCCCGGACAGCTTCAGGGAACTGGCGCGTTCCCGGGGCAGCGGGGGACCGAGGAATCGAACCTCGAGTTACGGTTTTGGAGACCGTCGTGTTACCACTACACCAGTCCCCCAGCAGGGGCGCATTGTAGGCGACCGCCGCCCGCTCGGGTCTTCAGAGCGCCAGCTCGCCGCGGCGCAGCGCCACGACGATCGCATGCGCGCGCGTGCGCGTCTGCAGCTTGCCCATCGCGTTGCGCACGTGGGTCCGGATCGTCTCCGTCGACAGCACGAGATCGGCGGCGATCTCCTCGACCGACAGCCCGTCCGCGAGCCGCTCCAGCACCTCGCGTTCCCGAACGGTCAGGATACGGACGCGCGGGCCCATGCCATCCGGCTGGGCGGCCGCGATCAGCGAGCGCGCCGCGGGATCCACGAAGCTGCCGCCGGCCGCGACCGCGCGCGCCGCGTTGAGGACCGTCGCGGGCTCGGAGGTCTTCAGCGTGAAGCCGCGCGCGCCGGACGCGAGCGCGTCCTCCAGGATCGCCGGGTCCTCGACGCCGGTGTAGAGCAGGACGCCGAGGCGCGCGTCGCGGCGCAGCAGCCGGCGGGTCAGCTCGACGCCGGAGCCGTCGGGCAGGTCGACGTCGACCAGCGCGACGTCCGGCCCGGTGGCGACGATCGCCGCGTGGCCCGCCTCGGCGGTCCCTGCGCGTCCGACCACGGCGAAGCCCTCTCGCTCGAGCACGAGGCAGAGACCCTCACGCACGGTCGGGTGGTCCTCCACCACCACGATCGATCGCTGCGTTTCCGGCACGTCGATCAAAGGTAGCTCAGCAGACGACGATGAGCGGATCGGACGGACTTGACCTCGGGGCGGAGCTGGATGCGTTGGCCTCCGCCCTCTCCCACGACCTCCGCGCACCCCTGCGCGCGATCGACGGGTTCTCGCGGATCCTGCTCAGCGAGGAGCGCGTGGGCGTCCTGCCCGACGAGACGCGGCGCTTCCTGGAGCTGGTACGCGACGCGGGGACCGAGCTGGCGGAGCTGCTCGACGACGTCGTGGACGTCGCGCGCGTGACGCGGGTGCCGCTCGCCGCGCGGGAGCTGGATGTCGGCGTGCTGGCGCGCGAGCTGATCGCCGCGGTGCTGGGGCCGAGCGTGCCGGTGGGGCGTGACGTCGAGTGGGTGATCGCCGACGGGATGCCGGGCGCGGTCGGCGATCAGGTGCTGGTCCGGCGGCTGCTGCTGGAGCTGCTCGACAACGCGGTGAAGTTCGGCGCGACGCGCGTCGAGGTCGGCTGGGACGCCGATGCCGGCGCGTGGTTCGTCGCCGACGACGGCGCCGGCTGGAGGGACGGCGGCGCGCTGCCCGCGCAGGCGCTGGAGATCTTCGGGCGGCTGGTCGGGCGCGACGAGCATCCGGGGACCGGCGCCGGGCTGGCGCTGGCGGTCCGGATCTGCGGGCGCCACGGCGGGCGGCTGTGGGGCCGCGCGGCGCCGGACGGCGGCGCGACGTTCTGGTTCACGCTCGCGCCCGCCTAGAACAGGCGCTGCGTCGCGCGGGAGAGCGCGAAGCCGTGGCCGGCGGCGGTCGTGCAGCGCAGGCCGGTCGTCTTCGAGGTGCAGGTGAACGGGCCGTAGTGCTTGGTCTTGCCGTAGACCAGGACCCTGGCGTCCGGGTCCAGCGCGGTGTCGCCGGCGCAGAGGCGCCTGGCGCGGCCGGTCTTGTTGAGGACGAACGCCGAGCCGTAGTCGAGCTTGCAGGACCTCGGGCGCGCGGGCGCGTGAGCGACATCATCAACATCGCAACGCAACATGGTGGTGTCGTAGGCGCAGCCGATGTGGCCGGAGGGCGTCCGGAACGTCTGGATCCTCGACGCACCGGCGCTCGGGGCCGCGAGCACCGCGAGCAGGAGGGCGATGAGGGCGGCGACGAGCTTCACGGCGCGGCACGCTAGCCGCCGGACCGGTCAGCATGTCGGCCATGGAGATCCGCGACGCGACCGCCGCCGACTGGCCCGAGATCTGGCCCATCTTCGAGGCGATCGTCCGGGCGGGCGAGACCTACGCCTATGACTTGGAGACCGGCTACGACGAGGGCCGCGCGCTGTGGATGGAGCGGCCGCCGGCGCGCGTGGCGGTCGCGGTCGGCGACGACGGCGCGATCCTCGGCACGAGCAAGATGTCCGCCAACCGCAGCGGGAACGGCGCACACGTGGGGACCGCGTCGTTCATGGTGTCGCCGGACGCCCGCGGCCAGGGCGTCGGCCGCGCGCTCGGCGAGGACATGATCGCCTGGTCGCGCGCCGCCGGGTTCCGGGCGATCCAGTTCAACGCGGTGGTCGAGTCCAACGTCGGGGCCGTGAGGCTGTGGCAGGCGCTCGGCTTCGCCATCATCGGGACCGTGCCGGAGGCGTTCCGGAGCCCGAGCGCGGGCTACGTCGGGTTGCACGTGATGCTCAAGACGCTCTGACGTCCTGAGCGGTGCGGCTCACCCGCCGCGGGTGGCGCGGGCTCACCTCGCGGCCTCCGAGGATGCCGAGCATGAGCGAAACGACAGGTCCGGTCGACGTCCTCGCGATCGAGATCGACCGCGGAGACGACAGCGCGGTCGCCGCCGCGCTGGGCGAGGCGGTCGCGGCCGGCACGATCCACATCATCGACATGCTCGTCGTCAGCCGGGACGAGGACGGGGCGGTCGAGAGCGTCGAGATCACCGACCTCGACGCGGAGGCCGCGGCGGTCTGGACCGCGCTGGACGGCGACGTCCACGGGCTCGTCAACGACGAGGACGTCGCGGCGATCGCGGAGGCCGTCACGCCCGGGCGGTCCGCGGTGCTGGTCGTCTACGAGCACCTGTGGGCGCGACCGGTCGCTGCGGCGATCGACGCCGGGAACGGGCGGATCGCCGTTCGCCATCATGTCGACGGGGCCGAGGCAGCGAGCGCGCTGTCGTCGGTCTCCTGAGCGGAGGAGCGACCCCATGCCGTTGTTCATGCGCCCGGGTCTCATGGGCCCACGGATCGGCCGCCCCGGCCTGCTCGGCCTCGCGGCCCGGACCGCGGTCGTCGCCGGGACCGGTGCCGCCGTCGGCGGCGCGGTGCGGCGCAGGCAGTACGCGAACGCCGAGCAGCAGGCGGAGGCCCAGGCCTACGAGCAGCAGGCGGCCGCGCCGGCGGCGCCTGCGCCGACGTCCGGCGACGCCGCCGACCGCCGCATCGAGCAGCTCAAGGACCTCGCGTCGCTGCACTCCCAGGGCGTCCTCACCGACGACGAGTTCGCCCAGCAGAAGGCCGCGATCCTCGCGGGCCGCTGACGCCGTCAGCCCGCCGCGGGCTCCGGCTCCGTGGCGTCGTCCTCGGCCTCCCGGCGGGCGCGCGCCGCGCGGTCGGCGGCGCCGGCCGCGGCGCGCTGCAGCTCGGGCAGCCGCCGCCCGTCCGCGCGTCCGGAGTAGATGCGCTGCTGGTAGAGCGCGACCCTCTCGGCGGCATGCCGTGCCTCGGCGGCGAGGTCGGCTGCTCTGCGGTCCGTGGCCATCGCGATCAGCGATCCGGCGGCAGGCGCCGCCGCGCGGCGGCGGCCGTCACCTGCGCACGCGCGCGGCCGGCGACCCTGGTGAGCTGGGCGCGCCGCCCGGTGGAGTGGTCCGGCCCGGGGCCGGCGTCGAGGCGGTCGACCCTGCGCTGCTGATGCCGCGCGATCGCCTCGAGGAGCGAGATGTGGCTATCGGCCATGCCGGCCAGCGCCAGAGGAGCGGGAGGAGCGGGTCATCGGAGAGACCCTTTCGTTGGAAGCCCGAGCCCCCAGTCTACTCCCGCACGCACCGCGCGAGAGCAACTTCTACATCTTGACCGGATCCATGCGGGCGGAGGGACTCGAACCCCCACGGCCAAGGGCCACGAGGACCTAAACCTCGCGCGTCTGCCAGTTTCGCCACGCCCGCATGTGGTGCGTCGAGGGCCGGGACCGTCGCGCGCAACCGCCGGGGATTGTATGGTCGGCGCGGGATGGAGGAGAACGACGTGGTCATCGAGCACCCGAACCGCGAGAAAGCGGCGTCGAAGGCGACGAAGTCGGTCGTGCTGATCCTGCTGCTGGTCAGCGTCGGGCTGATGCTGGTCGTGACGATCGGTGGCTGGGACGCGCTCGAGGGCGCGAAGCCGGTCCAGATCGCCTACATCTTGCTGTACCTGATCATCGCCTTCTACGTGGCGAGGTGGAACCGCGGCGTCCTGCCGGTGGCCGCCGCGCTGGCGATCCTGCTGCTGATCTTCGCCGCCGTCGCCGTGCCCGGCTGGTACGACCGCGACCACGACGGGTTCGCCCAGCCGTCGATCAACGCCGGGGTCCTCGGCCTGATCACCGCGCTGATCATCCCGGTCCAGGTCCTGCTCATCGCCTTCGCGATGCGCGCCTTCGGCCAGGCCTGGAACGTCGAAGTCGAGCGCACACCGGCGGCCTCAGCCGCCTAAACTCCCCACCGCCTCCCTGCCCGGGTGGTGGAACGGTAGACACGGAGGACTCAAAATCCTCTGCCCGCAAGGGCGTGTGGGTTCGAATCCCACCCCGGGTACTGCGGCGCCGCGGCGCCGCCGGATCGGCACCGCGTTCGTCACATCCGTCGGGTGACCGATACTTCGAGCGTGTTCGCAACGCTCGAGATCGTCTGACCATGGCGTCCGGCCGATTCCCCTCATCGTCGGAGATCCTCGACGCTCTGGATCGCGCTGAGCACGATGAGAACTTGCGGCTGAAATTGCAGACTGGCTACGGCGTATTCGAGATCTGCGTCGCCGCAGGCGCCGTCGATAGAGACGGCATCGACTGGGTGGCGCAGAGTCTGCAGAAGCTTGACGCAGAAGGCCTTGTTGCTCACGGTCCGGCGAACCTGGGGGTTGCCGAGCCGGCTCTCTGGGATGGCTTCTGGCTTCAGTCAGTTCATGGCTGGCGATTGACAGCCGCAGGACGCCAGGACGCAGCGCTCTTTCGCGCAGAGTCGGAAAAGCTCCGCAAAAGCAATACCGCGCCCATGGACGATGCTGCGGTCAGCCACGAGGTAAGCGACGTGTTCATCTCGCACGCGAGTGAGGACAAGGCAGCCGTGGCTCGCCCCTTGGCAGCAGCGCTCGATGACCTCGGTTGGGACGTCTGGCTCGATGAACTCGAATTGACCGTTGGCGACAGCCTCCACAACACCATCAACGGGGCACTCGCGAAGAGTCGCTTTGGCGTCGTCGTCCTCAGCCCGCGCTTCTTCCAAAAACAATGGGCAATCAGCGAGCTGGCCGGACTGGCAGCGCGGGAAGTCGAATCACGAAGCAAGGTGATCCTGCCCGTATGGCACGAGGTCGACCGTGCGTTCCTCGTTGAACATATGCCGATCCTTGCAGACCGCCTTGGAGCACCAACGAGCGAAGGCATCGCAGATGTCGCCCGCAAGTTGGACGCGGCACTCCGGAGGGCAGAGCGCGGTGCCCAAGCCGGCCTGAAGCGTGAATCGGTCGTGCAGCCTGTGGTCGACGCGACGGAGTCAACACTCCCGACGAGCGAGGCTGAACAGCATCGGATGGCTTCGGAGAGACCACGAGCCTGGGAGTACATGTTGTTCGCCGGTGTCCTTGAGCAAGGTCGGCTCCGGCTGGAACCAAAATGGCACGACCAGGAGTTGCAGCTTGCACGCGGACGACGCCGTGATGTTCCCGACGACGAGGTCGCCGACTTCGTGAGTCGTCAGATGGGCGTAGTGACCCGTCAGCTGACGGCGCTGGACCGGCTACTCAGCGCAGAGACCCAGGAGCAGGCCTTTGGCGCGCCTGGACAGCCCGGCGATCCGGTTCGGATCACGCACCTCGCAAACAGCATCTTGGGCGTGTATGAGGCTCTGCTCGACTGGTCTGCTGAGCTTCGAAACACCTCCGTGCCGCGCATATGGAGCGACGCGATCGATGCGTCAGCATCAATGGTGAACCTCCCTGTTCGCCGAACCCGCGACTTCATCGTCGATGTCGCTACGCAATTCGGTGAACTCCCGGCGCTACTCGAAAGCGCTACCGAGTCCAATCCGGTCGTCATCGAGCTCAACTTGGTCCTCGAAGTGGATGATGATGACAGTGCTCGGGCCGAGCGCGCCCTCGACGAGGTCGTCAGGCGCGCCACCGAAGACGACGACTAAACGCCTAAGGGCAGCGGTCTAGAGGACGGTCGCGAGTCCGGTTGCTCTCATGCGCCGCGTCATCACCAAACGGCGCCCTCGCGCCAATGGAACTGGCCGCCGTTGCAGCTGCATCCAACGAGCGTCCAGGGCCGTCGTGCTATGCCCTCGGCCTACGCCGCGGCCAGCGCCTGCACCGCGTCGGCCGCGGAGCGGATCGCGCCCTGAACCGCCGCGGCCTCGCGCGGTGCCTCGTCGGCGCGGGTCGCGCTGCGCAGCGTCGTGAACGTCTGCAGCTGCTCGCGCGCGTCGGTGACCTGGTGGGCGATCGTCGAGAACAGCGACGAGATCGCGTCGTCGTTCAGGCGCGCGCCCTCGACGCGGCCGTTGACCTCCAGCGCCCGGACGACCTTCAGCTCGCCGTCGACCTTCCGGACTCCGGACTCGATCGCCCGCACGCGGTCCGCGAACGCCGTGATCGACGCCGCCAGCCGCTCGCCGGAGTCGGCCAGCGCCGCGGCCAGCGCGGTCAGCTCGGTCGCCAGCGAGGCGGGAGACGACTCCGACTCGCGCAGATCCGCCAGGAACACCGACACCATCTCGGTCATCACCTTGCTGGCGCTGATCCGGAAGCCCATCGCGCCGAGCAGCGTGATCGCCTCGTGGATGTCCTCGGTCAGCGCCCGGATCGCGGGCTCGGCCTCGTCGCTGCGCCGCCCGAGGATCTCGGCGACCGCGCCCAGCGCGTGCCCCTCCTCGCCCAGCCGCGCGCTCGACAGCACCGCGTTCAGCGCGAACAGCCGGATCTCCTCGGCCAGCCCGAGCACGAACTCCGACTTCTCGCCGAGCGACACGGCCAGCTCGGCGTAGCGCTCGAGATCTCCTACAAGTCGCTCCAGCGCGTGCTCGGCGCCGCGGCACGCGAGCAGCGCGGGGTCCTCGTCGGCCGCGGCGTCGTCCGCCGGCCCGCGCCCGCCCTCGACCACCGACACCGCCGCCGCGCGCGCCGCCACCTCGGCGGTCAGCGCGGCGTACATGAACTCGCGATACGACCCGAACCCCTCGGCAGCGAGGAGCTCCTCCAACTTGGCCACGCCCGCCTCGATCGCCGGCTTGCGCCTGCGCACGTCGTCGCCTTCGACCACGCGCTCGACCGCCAACACTTCGCGGTACACGCGCTGCGCGACCTCGAACAGCGGGCTCGACGGCTTCAGCCGCACCGACACGAACCCGTCGGCGGCCGGGACCGCGAACGCCATCACCCAGTAGTACGCGCCGTCGGCCGCGAGGTTCTTGACGTACGCGGCCACGCCCCGGCCCGCGCCCAGCGCGTCCCAGAACGTCCGGAACACCGCGCGCGGCATGTCCGGGTGGCGGACCACGTTATGGGCCTTGCCGACCAAGTCCTCCAACTCGAGCCCGGACACGCGTGCGAACACGTCGTTGCCGGAACGGATCACGCCCTTGGCGTCGGTGGTGGAGAAGAACAGCTCGTCGATCGCGAACGGGCGGGCGCGATCGACGGGGACGGTCGAGACAGGCGGCATCACCTTGGACATCGACCGCCCGCGCGCCGTCATTGAGCGCCCCGAGTGTCAGCTCCCTGCCGCGACGCCGCCGCCCGCGCCCAGGCGCGCCGGCGTGTCGTCGTCCGCGGTGGCGAAGAACTCCCCCACGCGGCTCTCCAGCTCGTCCATCGACGCCGCCGCGTAGAGCACCGGCTGGTACTTGGTGATGTCGTACTCGATCGACGCCATCTCGGCGAAGTCCAGCGGCCGGATCTCCATCCCGCGGAACTCCTCGATCTCGCCGTAGGACGACAAGATGCCCGCGCCGTAGGCCTTCAACTCGCTGCCCTCCCAGAGCACGCCGAACTCGAGCGTGAACCAGAAGACGTCGGCGATGGCCTGCAGCGCCTCAGGCGTCTCCACCCGCAGCGCCGCCTTGCCCGCCGCCTCCTTGAGCCCCGCGAAGCGCGGCGAGGCCAGCATGTTGCCGTGCCCGATGACCTCGTGGATGACGTCGGGCTCGGGCGTGTACAGGGGCTCGCTGGGATGGCGTACATATTGCGTCGAGTGGAACACGCGCTGGCCGAGCGACCCGTAGAACTCGCGCAGCTCCACCAGACCGGGCGCGGGCCAGTAGGACCAGTCGGTCAGCGGCTGCAGCCTCGAGGACACCAAGTCGAGTTGGGGCACTTGGTCCTCCGGCAGGCCCAGCGCCTCCTTGGCCTGCAGGTACTCCGCGCAGGCGTACTTCTCGTGCTTGACGTGCAGCTCGCGCGAGACCGTCGCCCAGATCGCGTTCTCGGCCTCGGTGTAGGCGACCTGCGGGACCGGGTCACCCGGCGACCACGCCACCGCCCCCGCCGCGATCGCGTTGCGCCGCGCGCGGTAGGCCTCGTCGTGGAACCCGGGATGGTCGGCGCCCAGATGGACCTCGACCCGCCCGTCCTCGCCCTGCGTCACCGGCGAGTACAGCTGGGCTTCCTCGAACATGCAGCCAAGGAGACCACCGCTGCCCAGGACGCGCAACGGGAACGAGGCGTTCTGCGCAACTCGTACAGCGGTTCGCGGTCTAGGCTGTGCAACATGACCAGCGAGATCGACGAGCTCGACGCGCGGTTGATCGCGCTGCTCCGGGACGAGCCGCGCCTCGGGCTGATGGAGGCCTCGCGCCGGCTCGGCGTCGCGCGCGGGACCGTCCAGGCGCGCCTGGCCAAGCTGGAGGACCGCGGGGTCATCCGCGGGCACGGCCCGGAGGTTGACCCCGGCCGCCTCGGGTACCACGTCCTGGCGTTCGTCTTCCTGCAGATCGCGCAGGGCCGGCTCAAGGAGGCCGTGGCGGTGCTGGAGGCGACGCCGGAGTGCCTCGAGGCGACGGCGACCAGCGGGCCATCGGACCTGCTGTGCCGGATCGTCGCCCGCGACACCGAACACCTGCAGGAGATCGTGAACCGCTTGTTGTCCAACAACGCCATCCGCCGCTCGACGAGCTACATCGCGCTGTCGCAACCGATCGC
Source organism: Conexibacter woesei Iso977N (assembly GCF_000424625.1). GTDB lineage: Bacteria > Actinomycetota > Thermoleophilia > Solirubrobacterales > Solirubrobacteraceae > Baekduia > Baekduia woesei_A. The sequence continues at coordinate 867,102 of NZ_AUKG01000002.1, read as the reverse complement.
CTACCGGACCGCGCCACTGGTCGACGTGGCCTGGCGCGCGTGATCGTTCCCGCCGCGCTGGCCGCCGCTGCCGCGATCGCGCTGCCGTCCTGGGCGCCCGCGCACGTGGAGCTGGGGCTGGCGTCGCAGCCCGGCGGGGCGCAGCACGTCCGGGCCGAGCACGCGACGTGGCGCTACCAGTACCTCGCGGGCGGCGTGAACACGGGGTCCGGGTGGAGCACGTGGAACCCGGACGGGACGTTCGCCTCCAGGTACGTGGCCGAGTCGCGGCAGGCGGGCGTGACGCCGGTGCTCACGTACTACCAGCTGTTGCCGTCCCGCGGCGCGGGCGACGGGAAGGGCGAGGCCGAGAGGGACCTCGCGAACCTGGACGACGCCGACACGATGAAGGCCTATTACAACGACTTCGCGCTGGCGCTGCGGCGCGTCCATGACGAGGACAAGGGCCGCCGGGCGGTCGTGCACGTCGAGCCGGACCTCTGGGGCTACGTCGAGCAGCGTGCGGGCGCGAGCAACGACCCGGCGAGCGTCCCGGCGGCGGTGGCGTCGTCCGGAGACCCACGGCTGGGCGGGCTGCCCGACACCGCGGCGGGCTTCGCGCAGGCGCTGGTCCGGCTGCGCGACGTGATCGCGCCCGAGGTCAAGTTGGGGTACCACATGTCCACGTGGGGCACGGGGACCGACCCGGTCCAGCAGAACCCGTCGCTGAAGGCCGTCGACGGGTTGGCGGGGCACAGCGGCACGTTCTACAACAACCTGCATGCGCGGTTCGACCTGGTGTTCAGCGATCCGAGCGACCGCGACGACGGCTTCGACCTGAAGGTCAACCACGACCACGGGCACTCCAGGTGGACCGCCGGCGACTACGCGCGCGACGAGCGCTGGCTGCGCGGCATGCACGCGGTGACCAGGCTGCCACTGGTGATGTGGCAGATACCGCTCGGCAACTCCCACCTTCCCAACACCAAGAGCAGGTACCGCGACACGCACGTCCAGAGGTTGCTCGGGCCGGACCCCAGGACACGCAGGGCCTACCGCGACGCGGGCGTGATCGCGTTCCTGTTCGGCGGCGGCGCGGACGGGACGACGTCCGAGAAGACCGACGGCGGCGTGTTCCAGCGGCTGGCGGCACGCTACGCACGCGCTAGGTTGAGCACGAAACCGTCACGCTGAAAGAGGACCGCATGCCTGCTCTGGAAGGCGCCGCGCGCGCCATCGTCGCCGACAAGAACTACGCCCACCTCGCCGTGCCACGCGAGGACGGCTCGATCCTCTCCGTCGTGATCTGGTCCGACGTCGACTCCGACGGCAACGTGATCGTCAACTCCGCCGAAGGCCGCACCTGGCCCAAGCTCCTGCGCAAGGCCGGCCGCGCGACCCTCAGCTGGGCCAACGCGAGCAACCCCTACGAGTTCGTCTCCGTCACCGCCAAGCTCGTCGGCGACGACAACACCAACGCCGACGCCGGCATCGACGCCCTCGCCAAGAAGTACATGGACGCCGACGTCTACCCCGGCCACACCGACACCGAGACCCGCGTCCAGTTCACGCTCGAGCCGGAGCGCATCACCCACCGCGCCTAGAGGATCCCCGGTGCTAGGGCGATTTTGCGGGCCATCTCGCCGCGCCTGACGATCCGGGCCGCAAAATCGGCCTAGCGGTGGCGGGAGTGCGGGCGCGGCTGCGACGGGTGGCGCTGCCCGATGCACTCCTCTACCGCGTGTGCCGAGAGGCGCTAGGCGACCAGCGCCAGCAGGTCCGGTGAGATCGAGGGCGCGGTGGTGCAGGTGCCCCAGGGCAGATCACCGGACGGCTCGAGGCGCGTTACGGTCAGGCCTGCGCGGGTGCAGATGAGCTCGCCGGCGGCGACGTCCCAGAGGTTGACGCCGCGTTCGTAGTAGGCGTCGAGGCGGCCGGCGGCGGTCCAGGCGAGGTCGAGGGCGGCGGAGCCGCCGCGGCGGATGTCGCGGGCTGCGGGGATCACCTTCGACACCACGTCGGCCTGCAGCGCGCGGCGCTGGGCGTCGTAGCCGAAGCCGGTCGCCACCAGCGCGTGGGCCAGGTCCTCCGGTGGCTCCGGCGCCAGGGTGATGCCGTTGCACTCGGCCGGCCCGCTCGCCGTCGCCGTGAAGAGCTCGTCGCGCGTCGGGTCGTAGACCGCCGCCGCCAGGTCCTCGCAGGCGATCGACACGCACCACTGGGGCAACCCGTACAAGTAGTTCACGGTCCCGTCGAGCGGGTCGACGACCCAGCGGCGGCCGGACGTCCCGGGCGTGTCGTCGCCCTCCTCGCCCATGATCGCGTCGTCGGGCGCGCGGCGCGCGAGGATCCCGCGGATCGCCTCCTCGGCGGCGAGGTCGGCGGCGCTGACGAGGTCGGTCGACGTCGACTTCGTCGCCAGCACGCGCTCGCTCCCGAAGCGCTCCAGCAGCAGCGCGCCCGCCGTCCGTGCGCAGTCCACCGCGATGTCCAGGAGCTCGCTCTCAGCGGCCATCTCAGATCCCCTTCGGCCCGCGGTCGATCCACGGCCGCGCGCGCTCCAGCTGCGCAGACAAGGACACCAACAACTCGTCTTCGCCGGCCCGCCCCACGAGCTGCACGCCCACCGGCAGCCCGTCGTCGTCCAGCCCCGCCGGGACCGCCGCGCCCGGCTGCCCGGTCACGTTCCACGCCGGCATCCACGACAGCCGCTCCGACGCGCGCGCCAGGTACTGCGCCGCGCCCCAGCGACCGACCACGCCAACTCGGTACGGCCCGTTCGCCGCGCACGGCGTCAACAGCACGTCGAACTCGTCCCACAGCCGCCCCAGCGCCTGCGCCTGCGCGCGCTCCGCACCACGCGCCCACGACACCAGCCCCGCCGGCATCGCACCGCCCAGCGCGGCGACCCGGCGCGTCCGCGCCTCCAGCCGCTCGGGGTACGGCATCGACGCACTCACATCGTCGCTCACGCCTCGCAGCACCCGGACCATCGCGGCGGGATACAGCGACGCCGGGTACTCCGGATCGCGCTCGACGACCTCGTGCCCCAGCGCGCGCAGCAGCTCGGCGATCTCCCCCACGTAGCGCTTCTCCTCGCGCCCCAGGAACGGCAGCGCGCCCGGCATCGCCTTCGTGCTCACAGCAACCCGAAGACGCCGCGGCTCCCGCGTGGCCGCCTCCGAGAACGCGCTCGACCCGCCGTCCACCGTTGCGTCCAGGAACAGCGCTGCGTCGGCGACGCGCCGCGCCATCGGCCCGTTCACGCTCAGCCCCTGCCACGCGTCGTCGTGCGGCGCGACCGGCACGCGCCCGCGCGTCGGCTTCAGCCCGAACAGCCCGGTCCACGCCGACGGGTTCCGGATCGACCCCGCGCCGTCGGACCCCAGCGCAACGCCCGCCAAGCCCGCGGCCATCGCGGCCGCAGAACCACCCGACGACCCACCCGGGGTCCGCCCCAGGTCCCACGGGTTGCGCGCCGAGCCGAACGTCGTGGTGTCGGTCGCCGGCAGCATCGTCAGCTCCGGCACCAGCGTCTTGCCCACGATCACCGCGCCGGCGGCCCGCAACCGCCGGACCACCTCCGCATCCCGCGCGACCGGCCCCGCATGCGCCGCCGTCCCCCACGCGGTCGCCTCGCCCGCGACGTCCACGTCGTCCTTGATCGCCACCGGGACCCCCAGCAGCGGCCGGGAGTCCTGCCCCGCGCCGCGCCGCGCGTCGGCCTGCGCGGCCTCGGCCAGCGCCAGCTCTCCCCGCACCACGCGGTACGCGTTCAGCTGCGGGTTGACCGCGGAGATCCGGGCCAGCGTCGCCTCCACGACCTCGCGGGACGACACCTCCCCGGCAGCGATGAGGCGGGCCTGCTCGGCGGCGCCGGCGAGTGCGAGAGCGGTGGCGTCCATGGCGTGGCGCACGCTATCGGTCCGGACCTCGCGACCCCGCCCGGCCGGTGTGAAAGAGTTCCGGGTTGATGGCCAGCGACGAGCCGACGGTGCTGTGGGCGCCGACCGAGGAGCGGATCGAGCAGGCGACCATCACCCGCTTCGCGCGCTGGGCCTCGGCCACGCGCGGGGTCGACGTGACGGCCTCCTACGACGCCCTGTGGCGCTGGTCGGTCGACGACCTCGAAGGCTTCTGGGCGGCGATCTGGGAGTTCTTCGAGGTCCGCGCCTCGCAGCCCTACACGAGCGTCCTCGGCGCCCGCGCCATGCCCGGCGCCGAGTGGTTCCCGGGCGCGCGCCTCAACTACGCCGAGCACGTCTTCGCCGGCAAGACCGACAGCGCGCTCGCGCTCCAGCACGCCTCCGAGGTCCGCGAGCAGGACTGGATGACGTGGGGCGAGCTGCGCGACATGACCGCCCGGATCTACACGGGCCTCAAGCATCTTGGTGTGGAACCCGGCGACCGCGTCGCCGCCTACATCCCCAACATCCCGGAGGCGGTCGCGGCGTTCCTGGCCTGCGCCGCGCTGGGCGCGACGTGGTCGTCGTGCTCGCCGGACTTCGGCGCGCGCTCGGTCGTCGACCGCTTCGCGCAGATCGAGCCGAAGGTCCTGATCGCCGTCGACGGCTACCGCTACGGCGGCAGGGACTTCGACCGCCGCGACGTCCTCGCGGGCCTGCGCGCCGAGATCCCCTCGCTGCACCACGTCGTCCTGCTCGACTACCTCGGCGCCGAGGGCGAGACCACGTTGGACAACGTGGTCGGCTGGCGCGAGCTGATCAAGCAGCAGGAGCCGCTGGAGTTCGCCCAGCTGCCGTTCGACCACCCGTTGTGGGTGCTCTACTCGTCCGGGACGACCGGGCTGCCGAAGCCGATCGTCCACGGCCAGGGCGGTGTGCTGCTCGAGCACCTCAAGTTGATGAACCTGCACGTCGACGCCCAGGAGGGCGACCGCGTCTTCTGGTTCACGACGACCGGCTGGATGATGTGGAACTTCCTCGTCGGCGTGCTGCTGACGCCCGCGTCGATCGTCCTGTTCGACGGCAACCCGGGCACCCCGACGCTCGACAGGCTCTGGGACCTCGCGGCCGCGACCGAGGTCACCACCTTCGGGACGAGCGCGTCGTTCATCGCCTCGTGCATGAAGGCGGGCATCGAGCCCGCGGCCGGCGGCGAGCGCGACCTGAGCAGGCTGAAGGCCGTGGGCTCGACCGGCTCGCCGCTGTCGCCCGAGGGCTTCGAGTGGGTCTACGACCACGTGGGCAAGGACACGTGGTTGTTCTCGACGAGCGGAGGGACCGACGTCGTCTCCGCGTTCGTCGGCGGCGTGCCCACGCTCCCGGTCCACCTCGGCGAGCTCCAGGCCCGCGCGCTGGGCGCCAAGATCGAGGCGTGGTCGCCGGACGGCGAGCCGCTGACCGGCGAGGTCGGCGAGCTCGTGATCACCGAGCCGATGCCGTCGATGCCGGTGTTCTTCTGGGGCGACGAGGACGGCGCGCGCTACCGCGAGTCCTACTTCGAGCTGTTCCCCGGCGTCTGGCGCCACGGCGACTGGATCGAGATCACGCCGCGCGGGACGGCCATCATCTACGGCCGCAGCGACTCCACCATCAACCGCGGCGGGATCCGGATGGGCACCGCTGAGATCTACCGCGCGGTCCTGGCCGATGATGATGTGGTCGACGCCCTTGTTGTGGATGTTCCCGGCCGCGAGGGCTACAGCGAGGGCTGGATGCCGTTGTTCGTGGTCTTGCGCGAGGGCGTCTCGTTGAGCGATGAGTTGATCGCGCGGATCCGGACCCGCGTGCGCGAGGACTGCTCGCCGCGCCACGTGCCCAACGAGGTCGTGCGGATCGCCGAGGTCCCGCGCACGCTCTCGGGCAAGGCGCTGGAGGTCCCGGTCAAGCGCATCCTCATGGGTCAGCCCGCGGACCGCGCCGCGTCCCGGGACTCGCTCGCGAACCCCGCGGCGCTGGACGTCTTCGTCCGCATGGCAGCCGAATCGTCAACGGGCGGTTAGCACCCCTTTGCGCGGGCGCGCCGTGCGGTTAGGCTCGCGGCCGTGAACGATCAGCCCATCTTCGAGGCCCAATACGTCGAGAAGCGCTCGCGCCTCTCGAACTTCTTCCGCTACCTGCTGGTGATCCCCCACTTCTTCGTGCTGCTGTTCTGGGGGTTCTTCGCCGAGATCGCGGTCTTCATCGCGTGGTTCGCGATCGTCATCACCGGCCGCTACCCGGAGGGCCTGTACAACTTCGTCGCAGGCTTCGCGCGGTACGCGACCGGGGTGAACGCGTACCTGTCGCTGCTGGTCGACGACTACCCGCCGTTCAGCGGCGACGACACCTCCTACCCCGCGCAGTTGAGGATCCCGCCGCGACTGGACGGCTACGACCGCGTCAAGACGTTCTTCCGCTTCATCCTGCTGATCCCGGTGGCGATCATCGGCTACGCGATGCGCTTCGTGTGGACGTTCGGGTCGTTCCTGTCGTGGATCGTGATCGTGATCATGGGCAAGCAGCCCAAGGGCCTGCAGGAGATGACGCAGCTCGGGCTCTCCTACGAGACGCGGATCATGCCCTACGCCCTGCTGCTGACCGAGGCGTTCCCGGCGTTCTCGAACCCGGGCGGCAACGGCGTGCTCGAAGGGCCGCCGTCGAGCGGTGGCGGGCTGCCGGCCGCGTCGTTCGCGGCGCCCGAGGCGCCGGGTGGCACGAGCCCTGCGGCGCCGTCGTCGTCCTCCGGGCTCTCCGGCGGCGACCCGCTCGCGGGCTAGCTCGTCGCAGGTTTGGTGGGGTTCGCGGGGGTTTTGCCACCGCGAACCTCTGCAGTTGGCGCGTTTGGACGCCTGTACTAGGTCGGACATGCCGACCACGAGGGTATGCTCACCGTCGGCCCTCGCCACCTCGCGGTCGTTGCCGCGTTCGCCGCGCTCCCCTTGCTCGCCCCCGCCGCCGCGCGTGCAGACGTGCTGCTCACGCGTGCCGGGACCGGCGCCGCCGGCGCGATCGGCGACGGCTCGATGGCGCCCGCCGCGGCGCTGAACGCCCCGCGCGGGCTCGCGCGCCTGGCCGACGGCTCGATCCTCGTCGCCGACACCGGCAACAACAAGATCCGCAAGATCGCCCCGGACGGCACGATCACGACCGTCGCGGGCACCGGCGTGGCCGGGTCCACGGGCGACACGGGGCCGGCGCTGCTGGCGCAGCTCAGCGGCCCGCGCGACGTCGCGGTGGCGCCGGACGGGATCTCCTATTACATCGCCGACACGGGCGGCAACCGCGTGCGCTTCGTGGACGGTTCCTCCGGCGCGATCACGGCCTTCGCAGGCACGGGTGTCGCTGGCGCGACCGGCGACGGGTCCGCCGCGACGCTGGGTCAGCTGAGCGGTCCCTCGGGGCTGAGCGTGACCGCGTCCGGGACCATCCTGATCGCCGACACCACCAACAACAAGATCCGCGCGGTGACCGGCGGGACGCTGTCGTCGGTGGCGGGCACGGGCACCGCGTCCTCGACGGGCGACGGCGCGCCGGCGATCAACGCCACCATCAACGCGCCGCTGGACGTCGCGGCGCTGGCGGGCGGCGGGTTCCTGATCGCCGACACGACCGGCAACCGGATCCGGAAGGTCGACGCGGGCGGCGGGATCACCTCTGTTGCCGGCACGGGCAGCGCCTGCACCCCGGCCGGCTCGTTGTGCGGTGACTACGGCCCGGCGACGTTGTCCTTGTTGAACGCGCCGTCGTCGATCGCGGTCGATCCGACCGGCGCGACGGGCGGGTTCCTGATCGCCGACACGGGGTCCAACCGCGTGCGGCGCGTGAGCGCCAGCGGGACGATCACGACGATCGCGGGCTCGGGTGCGGCGTGCGCGACGGCGACGCTGCTGTGCGGCGACGCGGGCCCGGCGGCGCTGGCGTCCTTGAACGCGCCGCGGGCGGCGATCGACCTGCCGGACGGGTCGACGATCTTCAGCGACGCGGGCACCAACCGGCTGCGCGCGCGGATCCCGGATCCGCTGGGCGCGACGGGGCCTGCGGGCGCGGCGGGCGCCACGGGCGCGACCGGCGCCACGGGTCTCACCGGCGCGACCGGCCTGACGGGCGCCACGGGCGCTTCCGGCACGGACGGCGCCGATGGCGCGGCGGGCCGTGACGGCGTCAACGGCTCCGCGGGCGCGGCGGGCGCGACCGGTCCGGTCGGCCCCGCGGGCCCTGCGGGCCCCGTCCTCCTCCCCACGCTGGCGGCGTCGTTCGCCTCCACCAAGCTCACCGGCCGTACGGTCCGGGGCACGGTCCTGCGGCTCGTGGTGACGCGCGGCGCGACGGTCGTCGTGCGCGTCAAGCGCGGGACGAGGACGGTGGCGACGCGCAAGGCGGTGTACAAGACCGGCGGGCGCAAGGAGATCGCGCTGCCGAAGCTCGGCGCTGCGACCTACGGCGTGACGCTGACCGCCACCGACGGTGCCGCCTCGGCGGTCGACCGCGCGGCGCTGCGGATCATCCCGGGGCGCTGATCCAGAAGCGCGGGCCCGGGCCGCCGCGGGCGGCGCGGTCGTCGGGGTTGGCGAGCTTGCAGCGGTCCAGCGACAGGCAGCCGCACCCGATGCACTCGCCCAGGCCGGCCTTCAGCCGTTCCAGCTCCGCGATCCGCTCGTCGATCCGGCCCGACCAGCCGGCGCTCAGCCGCGACCAGTCGGCGCGCGTCGGCGCCCGGTCCGGCGGCAGCTTCTCCAGCTCGGCGCCGATCTCGTCGAGCGTCAGCCCGACCTTCTGGGCGAACACGATGAACGCGATCCGCCGCAGCACCGGCCGCGGGAACATCCGGTGCCCCGATCCCGCACGCTCACTCGTGATCAACCCCCGCTCCTCGTAGAACCGCAACGCGCTCGCAGCAACACCGGAGCGCCTGGAGACCTCGCCGATCGGGAGCAGCCTGCTCATGACCTCAAGCGTACTTGAACGTTGACGCGCCACGGTCGCACCAGGTACCTTGCACCGCATGGCACCGGACGCCGACGACGCGCTGCTGGCGCAGCTGCGTCGTGGGACGCTCCAGTTCTGCGTGCTCGCGCTGCTGGCCGGGGAACCGCGCTACGCGTTCGACGTGGTCCGCGACCTCGGCGAGGTCGAGGGCATGGTCACCAGCGAGGGGACCATCTACCCCTTGTTGAGCCGGCTGCGCCGCGACGGGCTCGTGTCGACGTCCTGGCGCGAGTCGACCTCGGGACCGCCGCGGCGCTACTACGAGCTGACGGCCGCCGGGCAGGCGGCGCTGGAGCACTTCACCGATCAATGGCGCATGTTCAGCGGCGCCGTCGACCACCTGCTGGCCGGGAGGGCCACGACCTGATGATGATGACCCGGACGGAGGGCGCCGCGGACGCGGCGATCGCCGAGTACGTCGAGGATCTCGAGCTGACACTGCGCGACCTGCCGCGCGGCCGGCGCCGCGAGCTCGTCGCCGACCTGCGGGCGCACATCGCCGAGGCGCGCGCGCAGCTGCCCGATCCCTCCGACGAGGTCGCGGTGCTCCTGATCCTGGCGCGCCTCGGCCAGCCGACCGACATCGCGGCCGAGGAGCGGCAGGACTTCGCCCCGGCAGCCGGCGCCGACGGCGGCCCGGGGTGGCGTGAGCCCGCCGCCCTGGTGCTCCTGCTGTTCGGCGGCTTCGTCGCCGGGTTCGGCTGGCTCGCCGGCGTCGTGCTGCTGTGGTGGTCGCCGCGCTGGACGGTCGGCGAGAAGGTGCTCGGCACGCTCGTCATCCCCGGTGGTCTGGCGACCAGCGCGACGCTCATCCTGAGCGGCCTCGTCGGCGGCTACGCCTGCGACGGGACCGGCTGCGACGGGCCGCACATCGGCTCGATTATCGAGGTCGCCGTGCTGGCGCTCGCGCCGATCGTCGTGTCGGCGATCCTCGCCTCCCGCGGCCTGGACCGCCGTCGCCGCGGCTAGCGCAGCGGCAGCGGCGGCGCCTCGGGGGCGTCGAGGTCCGGCGGCGGCGGTGCGGGCGTCGTCGGTCGGAGGCCGATGATCAGCAGTGCGAGCGCGGCGAGCGCCAGGACCAGGGGCCAGCCGACGAGCGTCGCGCCCGAGGCCGTGATGCCGAAGGACGTCATCACGGCGAAGACGACGAGGTTGAGGACGCCGATGTAGGCCGGTCCGGGCTGGCGGTCGACGGAGCTGTAGGCGATCAGGCCGAAGCCGGCGGCCACGATCAGCAGCTCCCAACCCCAGCCGACCGCGGTGTCGCCGTAGCCGACGGTGAAGAAGCCGATCGAGAGCTCGGAGACCGCGCTGTAGGCGTCGTCGCCGCCCACCAGGCGCCGCAGCACCACGGAGATGGCGAAGCTCACGCCGATCGTCAGGACGGCGACCCCGGCGGCGTCGATCAGCGCGACGCCGTGGCGCAGGTGGCGGTCGCGCTGGCCGATCGCGGCGAAGCCGTAGACCACCATCAACCCGACGAGCACCCAGCGGAACGTCCCGATGCCGGGCGCGAAGATCCACGCGACCAGCGCGATGACCGTGACGCCACCGAACAACGACCCCAACAACGTGCAGACCGCGCTGTTGCGCCCGATCGCGAAGGCGAACGCCAGCGCGGCGACGGCGCCGGCCTCCCACGTCGTGCACCCTTCGGTGGAGAACGACCGCTCAGCGCCAAGGACGTCGCCGAACGACGTCACGACGGCGATCCACAGCGCGACGCTCGCGATGTACAGGACGCTCTGGTAGGCGCGCGGCGCGTCGCCCTCCGGCTCGGCGAGCACGGCCAGCAGCGTCACGAACGCCCACGGCAGCGTCGCCCACACGAGCTGGCCGCCGTCGCCCCAGGCGGCCGCGAAGCGCAGCCGGACCAACCACACCAACGTGGCCAGCACGACCACGCCGGCGGCGATCACGTCACCGCGGAACGGCTTGGGGCGCAGCGCGTTCAACACGCCGCGCCCTTCGCCGCGCACCGCGGCGATCCTGCGTGCGGGCTAGTTGAACGTGTCGGGGTCCGGGCCGATGCGCTCGCCGCGGTCCAGGGCGTCGATCGCGGCCATCTGGTCGTCGGTCAGCGTGAAGTCGAAGACGTCGATGTTCTCCTCGATCCGCGACTGGGTCACGGACTTCGGGAAGACCACGTTGCCGTGCTGCAGGTGCCAGCGGATGACGACCTGGCCCGGCGTCTTGCCGACGGCCTGCGCGATCTCGACGATCGCCGGATCGTCCAGGACCGCGCCCTGGGCCAGCGGCGACCACGCCTCGGTGACGATGTTGTGGTCGGCGTGCTCGCGGCGCAGGCCGGTCTGGGCGAAGTAGGGGTGCAGCTCGATCTGGTTGACGGCGGGCGCGACGCCGGTCTCGGCGATGATCCGCTCCAGGTGCGCCTGCTGGAAGTTGGAGACGCCGATCGAGCGCGTCAGGCCCTCCTGCTGCAGCTCGATCAGGGCCTTCCAGGTCTCGACGTAGTTGTCCTTGGCGGGCGTCGGCCAGTGGATCAGGTAGAGGTCGACGTGCTCGACCTCCAGCTGGTCCAGCGACGTGCGCAGCGCGCGCTTGGCGGAGTCGTAGCCGTGGTCGGAGTTCCACAGCTTGGTCGTGATGTACACGTCCTCGCGCTGCAGGTTGGCGGCGTGGATCGCCTGCCCGACGCCCGCTTCGTTGTTGTAGGCCTTGGCGGTGTCGACGTGGCGGTAGCCCGCCAGCAGGGCGCGCGTGGTGATGTCGGCCGTGTCCTCCGGCGGGATCTGGAAGACGCCGAAGCCGAGCTGCGGGATCTGCTCGCCGTCGCGGAGCGTGACGGCCGGTACTTGGGAGGAAGGAGTCACGGTCATGCATCTTGCCGTGCCCGACGTGCTCGTTGGCAAACGCGGCGTTGGCGCGCTGGCCCGGGCAGGCGTGTCGGACTGCTTACATTGGGCGCAGATGCTTCGGGTGATCGCAGCGGCCGTTGTTGATGCGCGAGGGCGGTTGCTGGTGGTGTCCAAGCACGCCGCGCCGGACGTCCATTACCTGCCAGGCGGGAAGCCGGATGACGGCGAGAGCGAGTTGGAGGCCTTGGCGCGCGAGGTCCGCGAGGAGCTGGGGGTCGGCGTGGTCGACCCGGTCCGGTTCACGGACATCCACGCGGAGGCGACGTTGGAACGCGTCCCGATGCACCTCGTGCTCTACCGCGCGTCGTTGAACGGGACGCCGGCGCCGGCCGCGGAGATCGCAAGGATGGCGTGGTGGCCGGCGGAGGGCATCGCGCTGGCACCACCGATCGAGCACATCGCGGTACCGCGCCTGCGCGCAGCGGGCGCGCTCGGCGATACGAGCAAGGCCTGAACGGTCGTTCTCACCGACCGATGATGTAGGACTCCGCGAATGGCCTTGAGCCAGTTCGCGACCGCACCGCTCTCGAAGATGATCCGGCACCTGGCCGGCCGCTCTTCGCTGACGGTCGTCGTCGGCGCCGGTGTCTCGGCCGAGGCCGGCCTGCCGACGTGGAACCGGCTCGTGTCAGACCTGCTCGACCGTGCCGGACGCGAGCGTCTCGCCCTCTCCGACGATGGTGCGCGGGCGACCTGGATCGCCAAGATCCTCGGCGGTGAGTCCCCGCTTGGCGCCGCCGCGATGGCCGAAGCGCTCGCGGGCGACGACCTCGCCAACTGGATCCCGGAGGCACTCTACGGAGCCGACGCGGCCCGGTTCGCACCCGGCCCGATCGCTCGCCAGCTGCCTGTCCTGCGGGCGGCCTACGGCCCCGCTCTGCGGTTGATGACCACCAACTACGACGACCTCGTCGAGCAGGCGCTCACCGACGCGCTCCCGGGCGTGGCGCCGTGCGTGTACACGGGCCCGGCCGGCCTCGCCGCCCTCCCGGAGACCGATGCCGACCACCAGCGCGTGGTCCATCTGCACGGGTACCTCGCGCGTGACGGCCACGCCGAGGGCACGGTCGTCCTGACCGAGCGCGACTACCAGCACGTCGCGACCGACGACTGGCAGCGCAGCGTGGTCGGTTCCGCACTGATCGACGGCTCCTGCCTGTTCATCGGCTCCAGCCTCACCGATCCCAACCTACTGCGCTACCTGCACGCCCACGCGGGCCCGGGCAGCCCACAGCACTACGCGATCTTCACGCGCCAGGACGCGTACCCGAAGGGCACGCCACCCGAGGTGATCGACGCCTACGAGAACGCGCTCAAGGCGCGCTGGCGCAGCAACCGGCTGGAGATCGTCTTCGTCGACCACTACGCCGAGATTGCCTTGGCCCTCGCTGAGATCGCCCGCGCCAAGCGTGGCGGCGCCAGCTACCGGCCGCTTCCGGGCCGCCTCGCGGACTGGCACGCGCAGGTCGCCGACGAGCTGCTTCTGCCACCGGACTTCGCGGCGGCGCAGGACTTCCTGCACTTCTCGATGAACGCCCTGCTCCACGCCGCGGTCGGCACGCTCGAGCCGCTCGTCGGCCAGCCGGTCGACGAGGTGCTGTCGGCGACGCTCTGGCTGGTGGACGCGGCCGGCGACACGCTGACGAACTGGGCGACGACGGATCGTGTCCACCGGGACCCCAGGACGATAGACCCGATCCCGATCGACGAGCACAGCCGCTGGGTCGCGGTCCGCTGCTTCTGCCGCGGGACCGCGCTGGGCGAGCCGCGCAACGTCTACGCGTCGCGCTGGCACTTCGTGCGCGGCCTCCCGCTCGTCACACGTGATGGCATCCCCGCTGGCGCCATCACGATCTCCAGCATGCTCGCCGAGGACGAGACCATCCTCAACGCGATGGACCCCGCCGTCGAGGTGTCCTTCGACGACACCATCCAGGAACTCGCCCTCTATATCCTGGATCTCGCCTCTATCGGCACCACATGAAGCAACAGCGTTCCATCCGCCCACCCCTTCACACTCCACCCTTCCTCATGCCCCGGAACCGACACGACTTCGAGATCCGCCTCCCCAACGGCGACATCCTCATCGTCGAGACCAAGGATCGCGACCCGAAGGTCGATGCGGCGTTCAAGGCCGCGCAGGATCGCGTGCGCGAGGAGACCCGCGTGCGCTTCGAGGAGTTCCGGCGCGCTCAGCAGGCCGCCTGAGCGCAGCGACGCTCACCCGGTAGACGCTGCTGGATTTGCACGGCCGTAACGTGGCGGATACGGTCGCGGACGCTCACTGTCCAAGTGCTTGGAGTGCTCATGCGGTTCCGCTCGCTCGTCGTTGTCGTTGTGGTGTCCTCGCTCGCCGCGCTCGCGTTCGCGGGCGCTGCCTCCGCGAAGGGCAGGCCGAAGCACGGCCACATCAAGCCGGACCTGGCGCACGTGCCCAAGTTGCAGGCGATCCCGGCCGAGCTGGTGGCCGCGTTCCCGGTGTTCAACCAGCCCGCGGTGAGAGCGCCCGACGTCGTGCTGCGCACGTTCCAGGACTCGCGCACCGTCCAGATGTTCGGGACCGACCCCCGCCAGGCCCGCGCGATTACCGGGCTGCGCGGCGGCACCTGGTACGCGATCCCGGGCACCAAGGGCATCTGCCTGTTCGCCGACACCGCCGCGGGCACGTGCACCGTGACGGCCAACGCGACCGCCGGCAAGCTGATGTTCTTCACACCGGCCAGGGACGCCGGCGACGTCGGGTCCTTCATGGGCCTGGCCCCCATCGGCTTCCAGACCGCCTCGGCCCTCCTGCAGTCCGGCGCGACGACGACCATCCCGATCACGCCTTCGGGCGCCTACCGTCTGGACGCTGTCGGCCCCTTCAAGACCTTCTCGCTGACGCGGGCTGTCGGCGACCCGGTGGTGTTGGCCGGGGTGCCGTAGGCGTTCTCCGGACGGGCGACGGCGAAGACCGCGACCACTCCGCGCCCGCCAGGGCGACGACGATCAAGCGAAGCGCCTTCAACCCCGGCGCGTGCGGAGGCGCGAAGTGATGTCGCGGAAACGGACGGTCGCGTCGCCATGTGGCGTCGGGCGCGTGGAGCGATGCCAGACGGGTGACGGCAAAGGGCGCGACCGCTCCGCGTGACCAGACGCGATGACGACCAAGCGAAGCGCCTTCATCCACGACGTCGGCGGCGCGAGGACTGATGACGCGGTCGCCGGCGTCGGCAGTGCTGAGAGGCCAGAGCGCGTGAGCTGAGAGGCGCGTCGCTAGAACGCGCCCGGCACCACGCGGCGCTCGTGTGTTCCCACGCCGATCGTGCGGTCGTCTTCCAGCACTTCAACGTCGAACCGGAGCTTCCGCTCGTCCACGATCTCGCGCAGGACCGCGCGTGCCACGCAGTGGGAGCCCTCGAAGGCGCCCGCCACGTGCTTGATGCAGACCTCGAAGCCCACGGTCGTCGATCCGGGTGGGATGTGGGACTGCGCGAGGGTCGTCGCGGCGTACTCCATCATGCCGATCATCCCCGGCGTGGACAGCACGCGGCGGGGCAGCGAGCCGCGCACGTCGGTGAGCAGGACGCCCTCCGCGACGAACGCGTGCTCGTGGATCTCAGTGGTGCCCACGAGCGGCACGTTATCGTCAGCCGCCGCATGGACTTCGACTCCCGTTCCCCGGTGGTCGTCCTGGCCGGAGGCACCGGAGGCGCGAAGCTCGCCCGCGGGATGGCCGACGTCGCCGGAGACGACCTCGTCGTGATCGCCAACACCGGCGACGACGTCGAGCTGTACGGCGCCTACGTCGCCCCCGACCCGGACCTCGTCAGCTTCCACCTCGCCGACCGCATCGACCCCCGCGGCTGGGGCCTCGACGGCGACACCTTCCACGTGATGGAGGGCCTCAAGGAGCTCGGCGTGGACGTCTGGTTCAACCTCGGCGACCGCGACCTCGCCTACGGCATCCGCCGGGCGGAGCTGCTCGCGCAGGGCACCCGCCTCACGGACGCCATCGCAGAGCTCACGCAGGCGCTCGGCCTCGGCGCCCGCGTCCTGCCGATGGCCGACGAGCCCGTCCGCACCGCGATCCGCTCCGGCGGCACCTGGGTCCCGTTCCAGGAGTTCATGGTCCGCCACCGCGCGGCCCTGCCGATCGAGGACGTCCGCTACGACGGCGCCGCCGACGCCACGCTCTCGCCCGAGATCGCGCAGGCACTGCAAAGCGCGCGCGCGATCATCGTGGGACCCTCCAACCCGGTGATCTCGATCGGCCCCATCCTCGCCGTCCCCGGCCTGGCCGCCGCCCTGCGCGACGCGCCCGCGCCCGTGGTCGCGGTGTCCCCCATCGTCAAGGGCCAGGTCGTCAAGGGCCCGACCGAGCCGTTCCTGGACTGGGCGGGCGTGACCTTCGACGCCGCGGGCATCGTCAGCTTCTACGCCGACCTGCTCGACGGCCTCGTCGCCGACGAGACCCTCCCGGCCGACTCGACGCTCCCGTCCCACACGACCGACACGATGATGAGCGACCCCGAGGCCGCCAAGCGCGTGGCGAGCGAGACGCTGGCCTTCGCCGAGGGGCTGGCGTAACGCGATGGCCACCCCGCCCCGCGGCAGGACGATCGCCGTCCTCCCCGTCAAGCGCTTCGGCGCCGCCAAGCAGCGCCTCGACAACGACCTCTCCGACGGCACCCGCCGCGCGCTCGCCGAGGCGATGGTCACCGACGTCCTGATCGCCCTGCGCCGCGCCAAGCGCGTCGACGAGGTCCTCGTCGTCTCCGGCGAGACGCTCGCGGTCGCCCTCGCCGCCGGCTACGACGCCGCCGCGGTCGTCGACGACCCCACCGACGACGGCCACAGCGCCGCCGCCGCCCGCGGCGTCGCCGCCGCGATCGAGCGCGGCGCCACGCGCGTCCTGCTCGTCCCCGGCGACTGCCCCGCGCTCGACCCCGCCGAGGTCGACGAACTGCTCTCCGACCACCCCGCCACCGTCGGCGCGGGCGACGGCACCCCGGAGGTCGTCGTCGTCCCCGACCGCCACGGCACCGGCACCAACGCGCTGCTGCTCCTGCCCCCGGACGCGATCGCCCCCGCCTTCGGCCCCGGATCGCACGAGCGCCACCGCCGCCTCGCCCAGGAGGCGGGCGCGCGCGTGGAGTCGGCGGACATCCCGACGCTCGGCCTCGACGTCGACACCGTCGACGACCTCGCGGCGCTACGTGTCGCGCTGGAGGACGTGCGCGGCGGCGCCTCCCACACCCGCGGCCTGCTCGCGCGCTTCAGCCGCGTCGGCGGCGGCGCGGGATGAGCCCGGCGGTCGCCGCGCGGCCGCTGCCCGGGATCCCCGAGGTCCGGCCGGGCGACGACCTGGCGGCGCTCCTGAGCGCGGCCCGCGGCGCCGACGGCTTCGCGCCCGGAGAAGTGCTGGTGGTCGCTCACAAGGTGGTGTCCAAGGCCGAGGGGCGAGTCATAGCACTTGCCGACGTCACGCCCTCCGAGCAAGCCCTACGCCTTGCGGCGAGCCTCGGCAAGGACGATCCCCGCCACGTCGAGGTCGTCCTGCGCGAGACCGCCGAGGTCGTCCGCGCCGAGCACGGCGTCCTGATCTCCCGCACCCACCACGGGTTCGTGTGCGCCAACGCGGGCGTCGACGCCTCCAACGCCGCCGACCCGGACCACCTGATCCTGCTGCCGACCGACCCGGACGACAGCGCGCGGCGCCTCCGAGCCCAGCTTCCCGGCCACCCCGCCGTCGTCATCGCCGACTCCTTCGGCCGCGCCTGGCGCCACGGCCAGTGCGACGTCGCGATCGGCATCGCCGGCCTGCGCCCGCTCGAGGACTGGCGCGGCAGGCAGGACACCCACGGCCGCGAGCTGAAGGCGACCTGGATCGCCACCGCCGACCAGGCCGCGGCCGCCGCCGACCTCGCCCGCGGCGGCAAGGACGCCGCGGAGCCCGCGGTCGTCGTCACCGGCCTGGAGCGCCACGTGCTCGCGCCCGGCGACGACGGTCCCGGCGCGCAGGCGCTCCTGCGCAGTCGCGAAGAAGACCTCTTCGGTTAGCGCCCTCCACCACGCCGTCACGCGCCCGGTAGGTTGCGGGTCTTGGCTGGTGTGGGAGGAGGACCGTCGACATGCTGCGCCTGATCGCGGCCGAGCTGCGCTTCCGCCGCGGCCGCGCGCTGGCGCTGCTGGCCGGGATCGCCGTCGCGACCGCGTCGTTCACGGTGCTGACGGGCGCATCGCAGTCCTCCAAGCTCGAGGTCCGCGGCCAGGTCGCGCGCCACTTCCGGACCGCCTACGACGTCCTCGTCCGCCCGCGCGGCGCGCCCTCGGCGCTGGAGCGCCAACGCGGGCTCGTCCAGCAGAACTTCCTTGCCGGGACCTTCGGCGGGATCACGATGGACCAGCTCAAGACGATCCGCCACGCGCCCGGCGTCCAGATCGCCGCGCCGCTGGCGATCTACGGCTACATCATGCCGACCGCGCAGATCACGCTGCCGGTGGCGAAGCACCTCAAGCCCAAGCAGCGCGCCCTCTTCCGCCTGCGCTCGTCCTGGACCGCCGACGGCGGCGCGATCCACCTGAGGGACGCCGACTCCTACATCTACGTCACGCCCAACAGGATCCAGGCCCCACCGCCGCGCGCGGTCGGCACGCCGAACCAGACCCGCGCAACTGAGTTCTTCTCGTCCCAGAGCTTTGCCGGGATCTGCCCGTCGCGCTCGTCGGCGGCCTCCGCCTACGCGCCCGCCGCGCGCCGCTGGCTCTGGTGCTGGTCGACCGACGGCACCCTCGGCCGCAGCGACTACGGCGTCGAGCGCCACGCGCCCGCGACGATCGGCGCGCGCGTCCAGTACCCGTTCCCGCTGCTCGTCGCCGGGATCGACCCCAAGGCCGAGGCCGCCCTCGACGGCGCCGACCGCGCGGTCGTCTCCGGCCGCTGGTTCAAGGGCGACGAGGACGCCCAGCTCCTGGGCAAGGAGTACACCAAGTTCCGCGTGATGCCGATCCTCGCGGCCTCGACGACGCCCACGCAGCTCAGGGCCGACTACGCGATCGACCAGCTCCCGCGCGCCGCAGCCGACGCCTACGGCCGCGCCAAGGACGACACCACCCGCGCCAACCGCATCCTGCGGGCCGCCTCCGGGCCGACCGTCGCACGCCGCACGATCACCGCGACCGACGCCTACAACGTGCTCCTGCGCCAGATGCGCGCGGTGCAGGACGTGCCGGGCCTCTGGACCACCGGCCCGCAGCGCTACGCGCTGACCGCCCGCGCCGGGACCGTGCGCCCGCTGGTCGCCAAGACCGATCGCTTCGCCTGGGGCGCCGCGTCCAAGCTCGACGGCACCGGCACCGGCTTCATCCAGGCGCCGATGCTCGGCCGCGACACCGGCTACCGCGAGTTCCGCGAGCACCTGCAGGTGCCCGCCGTCCCGCCGCCGTACTTCACCATGACCAAGGTCGTCGGGACGTTCGACCCCAACAAGCTCGCTGGCGCCGCCCGCGCGCTCGATCCCTTCCACGCGCCCGACGCGCAGATCGAGGGCGGCGGGACGCTCGCGCCCGACGGCAACCCCGCGGGCTACTTAATCGCCCCGCCCGCGCTGCTGACGACGCTGAAGGCCGGGATCGGGCTGCTGCAGCCCAACCTGTTCGGCCAGGAGAACGACGCCCAGGCCGCCGCGCCGATCAGCGTCGTCCGCGTCCGGGTCGCCGGCGTGACCGGCCCGGACAAGGCGTCGCGCGAGCGGATCCGGCTCGCCGCCGAGGCGATCGCCAAGCGCACCGGCCTGCAGGTCGACGTCACCGCGGGCTCGTCGCCGACGCCGGTCAATGTCGCGCTGGACCGCTCCAAGCTCGGCCGCCCCGCCGCGACGCTGCGCGAGGGCTGGACCAGGAAGGGCGTCGCGACGACGATCCTCAACGCGGTCGACCGCAAGTCGGTGGCCTTGTTCTTCCTGGTGCTCTTGGTCTGCGCGCTGTTCACCATCAACGCGACGAGCGCCGCCGTGCGCTCGCGCTCGACCGAGTTGGGGATCTTGGCCTGCGTCGGCTGGCCGGCGCGCAAGCTGTTCACCTACATGCTGACCGAGGTCGCGCTCGTCGGCGCCCTCGCGGGCCTCGCCGGGTTGTTGGTGGCGTTGCCGCTCGGCGCCGCGCTGGGCCTGCCGGTCGGCGGCTGGCGCGCCGCGGCGGCGATCCCGGGCGCGACGCTGCTGGCGCTGCTGGCCGGGACGATCCCCGCGCTGCGTGCCGCCCGCGCCGAACCGCTCGCCGCCGTGCGCCCCGCGGTCCGGACCGGCCGGACGACGCGCCGCGGCGTGCGCAGCCTCGCCGGGCTGGCCCGGACCAACCTCGTGCGCGTCCCCGGGCGCAGCGTGCTCGGCGTCGCCTCGCTCGGCGTCGGCGTGTTCGCGCTGACCGCGCTGCTGGCGGTCACCGCGGCGTTCCGGGGCGCGGTCGTCGGGACCGTGCTGGGCGACGCGGTCGCCGTCCAGGTCCGGACCGCCGACTACCTCGCGGTCGCCGCGACGCTGGTCCTGGGCGCGCTGTCGGTCGCCGACGTGTTGTACCTCAACCTGCGCGACCGCTCCGCCGAGATCGCGACGCTGCGCGCGACCGGCTGGCGCGAGCGCCAGCTGACCCGCCTCGTCGTCTTCGAAGGCATAGGCCTTGGGTTGCTCGGCGGCATGGGCGGCGCGCTGCTCGGCCTCGGCGCCGCCTGGGCCTTCACAGGCCAGCTGACCACCACGATGCCGCTCGTCGCCGCGGCCGCCGCCGGATGCGGGATCCTGTCCGCGGTGCTCGCGTCCCTCCCACCCGCCGCCGCGCTGCGGCGCCTGAACACCGCGACCCTGCTCGCCGAGGAATGACCAGCACCGTCCACATCGAGAACGTCGTCAAGCGCTACATGTTGGACTCGGGGGCCGAGCTGGTCGCCGCCGACAGCGTGACGCTCGACGTCGCCGCGGGCGAGTTGGTGGCCTTGACCGGCCCGTCCGGCTCGGGCAAGTCCACGTTGTTGCACCTGGTCGGCGGCGTCGACCGCGCCGACGACGGCCGCATCGTCGTCGACGACCGCGAGGTCACCGCGCTGTCGGGCGACGCGCTGGCGGCGCACCGCCGCGCGGTCGGGTTCGTCTTCCAGCGCTTCAACCTGCTCGCGGCGCTGACCGCGCTCGACAACGTGCTGGCGCCGACCGTGCCGTTCAGGCGGCTGGGCTTCGACGCCTCGGCGCGCGCGCACGACCTCCTGGAGGCCGTGGGTCTCGCCGGCCGCGAGTCCTCGCTGCCGTCCCGGTTGAGCGGCGGCCAGCAGCAGCGCGTGGCGATCGCGCGGGCGCTGATCTGGGAGCCCGGGCTGCTGCTCGCTGACGAGCCGACCGGCAACCTCGACTCGCGCACGGGCGCCGCGATCCTCGACCTGCTGCTGGAGATCCGGCGTCAACGGGGTACCACGATCCTGCTGGCCACGCACGACCCGGTCGTGGCCGCGCGCTGCGACCGCCTCGTCCGGCTCCAGGACGGCCACGTGACCGACGACATCGACCTGCTGACCACCGACGTCGACATCCCCGCGCTGCTGGCCGGAGAGCACCGGCCGTGAGATGGCGGCGGCTGTTCGGCCTGGCGCCGTCGCGGCCGGGGCACCCGTTCGGCGTGCAGGAGCTGACCGCCGCGCTGGCGGCCTACGCGATCCTGTTCGCGTTCGCCGCGGTCGTCGGCGACAGGGCGGGGTTCAGGAACCCGGTCGGCACCGCGGCCGGGCTGTTCGTCGTCTTCGCGCTGGTCCTGGTCGTGCGCTTCGTCGTGGAGCGCAGGATCGAGCGTCAGTCCGGCGTGCGCAGGAGGTAGGTGTCGAACATCCAGCCGCGCTCGTCCTTGGCGCGGGCGCGGGTCGCGGCGATCTCCTCGCCGACGTCGCCCACGCGGCCGCTGATCAGCAGCTCGCCGGGCATGTTGATGTACGCGCCCCAGTAGATGATGTGGTCGGGTCGCGTCAGGAACGCGCAGGCGGGGTCGAGCATGACCACCAGGTCGCCTTCGGGCGCGCGGCCATCTTGTAGGAGTCGCCCCGGGAGGATCGTGACGGGCCGGCCGGTGCGGGTCAGGACGACGCCGTGGCGGGCGGCGAGCGCGTGCGGCGCCGAGACGCCGGGGATGACCTCGACGTCGAACGGCGGCACGCCGGGCGCCGCGCGCGCGTCCTCCAGGACGGCGAGCGTTCCGTCGTAGAGGGACGGGTCGCCCCAGGCGAGGATCGCGGCGGTCTGGCCGTCCTGGAGGGTCGAGAGCGCGTCGGCGAAGCGGGCGGCGCGACGGGCGCGCCAGGCGGCGACGGCCTCGGCGCCGCGGCCGCGCTCGTCGTCGGCGATCGCGATCTCGCGGACGTCGGCGCGCGCGTGGCGGTCCTTGATCGCGCGGCGGGGCGCCTCCAGCTCCTCGACGGCGGCGCGGTGCTCGACGGTCAGCAGGACGTCAGCGTGCGCGAGGGCGGCCGCGCCCTGGAAGGTCAGCTGGTCCGGGTCGCCGACGCCCACGCCGATGACGACGACGCGTCTCACGCCGTGGCCTCCGGCCGGCGCACGATCACGACGGGCAGCCCGCGGCAACGCGCAGCCTCGAGCTTGGGCGCGGGACCGCCGCTGTCCTTGGTGATGACCATGTCGATGTTGTAGCGGTCGATGAGGTCCAGCTCGCCGTCGAGGGTGAACGGGCCGCGTTCGAGCAGCAGCTCGCCGGGCGGGAGCGGGGTGTCGGGGCGCGTGATGCAGCGGATGAGGAACCAGGCGCTGCGGGCGTCGGTGAATGCGTCCAGCCCGAGGCGTCCGGTGGTCAGCAGCACGCGGTGTCCCTCCGCCGCGCGCGCCGCCTCCTCCAGCGAGTCCACCCAGCGCCAATCGTCGCCGGCGCCTTCCTCGTAGCCCGCGCGCTCGACGGTCTCCAGCGGCACGCCGGCCGCCGCGCACGCCGTCCGGGCGGACTGCGAGATCCGCGCGGCGAACGGGTGCGTGGCATCGACGAC
Source organism: Conexibacter woesei Iso977N (assembly GCF_000424625.1). Lineage (GTDB taxonomy): Bacteria > Actinomycetota > Thermoleophilia > Solirubrobacterales > Solirubrobacteraceae > Baekduia > Baekduia woesei_A. The sequence continues at coordinate 844,303 of NZ_AUKG01000002.1, read as the reverse complement.
CTGCTCGACGCGGCGCTCGGTCAGCCACCGCGCAAGCCCCTCCGGCCCGCCGAACCCACCGATCCGGACCTCGCCGGGCGGCATCAGCGGCGCCTCGGTCCGGCCCGCGAGGGCGGTGACGACCGCCACGCCCTCGCCGACCAGCCGCGTCGCGAGCTCGCGCGCCTCCCGCGTGCCGCCGAGGACCAGGACCGTCATGGGCCGGATCCTACGCGCGCCGGGCTCAGGTCAACGCGTCGCCGACCGCGCAGACCTCGTCGACCAGCGCCTGCACGTCGGCGTCGGTGGTCCGGAAGTTCACGAAGCACGGCCGGATCGCGACCGCGCCGTCGACCACGGCGCTGGCGACCCAGACGTGGCCGTCGCGCTGCAGGCGCCGGGCGATCCGGGCGTTGTGAGTGTCGATGTCGACCGCCGGGTCTTCCGGTACATGTTGGAACGGGAGGACCGACAGGACCGGCGGGCCGGTCAGCGCGCGTAGCCGCGGATGCTCTTCGACCATCGCGTAGAGGAGCTGCGCGTGGGCGAGGTTGCGCTCGATCGCCGTGCGGAAGCGCTCGGCGCCGTGGAGGCGGAAGGCCAGCCACAGCTTCAGCGCGCGGAACGGCCGCGAGTACTCGAGCGTCCGGTCCACCGCGTTGGGCAGCTCGTCCTCGTCGGGCATGTAGGACTTGGCGTGGCCGAAGGTGTCGTAGAGGACGTCGGGGTCCTTGACGAGGATCGCGCCGCAGGCCTTGGGGAGGTACAGCCACTTGTGCGGGTCGACGGTTAGGGAGTCCGCGCGTTCCATGCCCTTGAAGCGCTCGCGCATGCTCGGGACCGCCGCCGCGGGCGCCCCGTAGGCGCCATCGACGTGGAGCCAGACGCCGTGCCGCTCGCAGACGTCGGCGAGCGCGTCGAGCGGGTCGATCGCGCCGGTCAGCGTGGTGCCGGCGGTGGCGACGACGGCGAGCGGGATGACGCCCGCGCTCTTGTCCGCCTCGATCGCCTGCGCGACCGCGTCCGGGTCCACCCCGCGGTCGCCCGGGTGCTGCGGCAGCGACCGCACCGCCTCGCTTCCGAGCCCCAGCAGCTCCGCCGCACGGACGATCGACGCGTGCGCCTCGGCCGAGCAGTACAGCGCGGCGCGGCGGCCGCCGATCCCCTGCGTCCGGACGTCCGGGAGCGCGCGCCGGCGCGCCGCCGCGAGCGCGGTGACGTTGGAGACGGTGCCGCCGCTGGTGAAGTGCCCGTCGGCCGCCGGGTAGTTGATGAAGTCGGCCAGCCAGCCGATCGCCTGGGGCTCCAGGTCGGTCGCGGCGGCCGACCAGGAGGCCATGTTGATGTCGAACGACTCGGCGAGCGCGTCGGCCAGGACGCCCGACTCGAGCCCCGAGCCCCCGACGAACCCGAAGTAGCGCGGGCGCGACTGCGCGAGGCTGCGGTCGAGGACCATCATGGTGTCGTCGATCGCCTGGGGCAACGGGGCGCCGTGCTCCGGGAGCGGCTCGCGCAGCAGGGCGCGCAGGGCGTCGTCTTCGACCGGCTCCTCGGGGCGGGCACGGCGGAAGCCGTCCCAGGCGGTGGCGAGCTCCTGGGTCAGGCGGCCGAGCGCGATCGCGTCGGCGCCGGCGAGACCGAGCGGCGAGAGGTCGGAGGACATGCGCGCGACGCTACTCCCGGCCGCCGCGCGTCACACAACGATCTCATCGATCCTTGCTCACACGCGGCCCATCGTTGCGCCTCGTTGCATCCTGCGCAACGATGTTGCGCGATGCCCCTCGACGCCCTCGACCAGCAGATCGTCTCCCTCCTGATCGCCGACGGCCGCCGCACGCTCGCCGACATCGGCCGCGAGGTCGGGCTGTCGACGCCCGCGGTCAAGCGCCGCGTCGACCAGCTGGAGGCGAGCGGGACGATCCGCGGCTACACCGCGATCGTCGACCAGACCGCGCTCGGCTGGGGCCTCGAAGCGATCATCGAGCTCCGCCTCGAAGGCTCCGCCCCACCCCACGAAGCCGCCCAGTCCCTGAAGCAGACCCCCGAGATCATCTCCGCCTTCACCGTCGCCGGCGACTTCGACCTCATCACCCGCATCCGCGTCCGGGACACACCCCACCTCCAGGACACGATCAACCGCCTCCGCCGCCGCCCCGAGGTCCGCTCCACCCGCACCACCGTGATCATGGAAGCCGTCATCGACCGGCCTCCGACGGCGCCCTAACAGCGCCAGGCAGGGCCGAGGGCGCGAAGCCCTCCCCGGCGCGGCCGTCGGCAAACGTCATTGGCGAATTATTAGTTCGCTAAAGAACGTTCGCACGCGAACACCTTGACAGCGGCCACTGCGTCCCGACAGAGTGCGCGCGTCGCCCGATCGCTGAGCGGCACACATCGATAAGGCGAGGAGCGCTGGGATGCGAGCTGTGGCCGGTCTGCGGAGGATGACGCGTGCGCGATGGCTGGTGCCACTGGTGGCGATCGTGGCGCTCGCGGCGCTGATCGTCGCACTCGGCGGCGGCCGTGCGCGCAACCGCGCGACGGCAGCGGACGTGAACTCCGCGACGCTCGCCCCCGCCCCGCGCGGCAGGCTCGCCAGGCTGCTCAAGGACGCCACGCTCGTCCCCGAGATGTCGACGGCGACGTCGCGGACCTACCGGCGCGCCGACGGCACGTTCGTCTCCCGCGTCTTCGCCCGACCGCCGAGCTACCGCGACGCGAGCGGCAAGGAGCGGCTGATCGACCCGACGCTGGCCGCAGTCTCCGGTGGCTACGCGACGACCGGCCAGGGCTGGAACGCCGTGCTGCCCAGGACGCTGGCGACGCCGATCCGGATCGCTCGCGGCGCGGGCGCGCTGTCGATGCAGCTCGAAGGCGCGCAGGGCACCGGCCGCGCCGACGGCACGACCATGTCCTACACCAACGCCGTGCCCGGCGTGGACGTCGAGTACCACACCTCGGCCTCGACGCTGAGCGAGGACATCAAGATCGACGACCCGCACGCGCCGGCGCGCTACGCCTTCGCCCTCGGCGCCTCCGACGGCGCGACCGCGCACCGCGACGACAACGGCACGATCACGGTCACCGGCAGGGACGGCAGGACGATCGCCACGCTCGCGCCGTCCTTCGCACTCGTCGGCGGCACCCGTGACGCCGACGCGGTCAGGACCGATCTGCAGCGCGTGGACGGCGGCTGGCGCGTCACGCTGTCGGTCGACCCTGCCTGGCTGGCCGCCGCCGTCAGGGCGCACGGCACGGTGACGATCGACCCGACGCTGGAGCTCCAGGACGACGCGCAGGACTGCGCGCTCTCCTCCGACGCCCCGACGACCAGCTTCTGCAGCGCCTCGCTGTGGGTCGGCTACGACGGCGACCACGACCACCACTCGCTGCTGAAGTGGGACACGAGCAGCATCCCGCAGGACGCCGTCGCGCTCTGGGGCAACGTCGACCTCTACCACGCCAACGTCCCGGACCCGGACGCCGACAAGGACCTCGCCGTCCACCGCATGCGCCGCGACTGGACCAACGACGCCTCGTGGTCGCGCTACGACGCCACCCACAGCTGGCAGACGCCCGGCGGCGATTACGACCCCGACCAGTCCGGGATCGCGAACGTCCCGAACGGCTTCACCGGCTACGTCGACTTCTCGATCACGCGGCTGACCCAGCAGTGGATCACGAGGGCCGTCCCGAACTACGGCGTCGCGATCACCGACGCGGACGGCCCGAGGATCGCCGCCGAGAAGGACTTCTCCTCGACCGAGGACGCCGAGGAGATCACCGCGCCCGAGCTCGACGTCGCGTGGGCTCCGCGCACCGGCCTGCTCGACGCCTACACCTTCACCAGGCAGACGGTCGGCAACCGCGCGGACCTGGCCGTCAACGTCGCCAACGGCAACCTCGCGCTGACGACCAGGGACGTGTCGGTCGCGGGCGTCGGCGGCCTGGACCTCGAGTTCGACCACTACCTCAACAGCCTCGCCGACGGCACCGTGGTCGACGGCATGGGCGTGCGCGGCACCGGCAGCCTCGGCCGCGACCTCCGCCTCGTCGAGCAGCAGGACGACTCGGTGACGTTCCGCCGCGGCGACGGCGTGATCGAGCCGTTCCTGGACGCCCACTCCAGCGGCGGGACCACCACCTACACGACGCCCGACGACCTGCCCGGCGTCACGCTCACCCAGGACGACGCGGCCTGCACCTGGACGCTGGACGCCAAGCACGGCCTGCCGTCGCTGCCCGGGAGGCACCTGGTCCTGACGTTCGCGTCCGACGGCTCGCTGACGTCGATGGCCGACGTCTCGGGCCACCACCTGACGTTCATCTACAACCCGGGCGGCTACACGTCGCCGACCGCGCTCAGCGGGATCACCGACACGCACGGCGACTACTACGACGTCGACCGCACGGCGACGGAGAACGAGACGCTCGACAACATCGCCGACCCGGCCGACGCCCACCACTGGACGTTCACCTACGACTCGTCCGCGCACATCAGGACCGAGACGTCGGTCGACGGCTCGATCTACACCTACACCTACGACAGCTCCGGCCGGGTGACGAAGGTCCAGGCGCCGGACAGCAGCGTCGCGCTGCTGACCTACGACGGGACGTCGCGCCGCGTCGCGTCGATCGTCCGCCCGTCGACGCCGACCGGGACGACCGGCCCGACCACCACCTACGCCTACTCGGCGCCGACCGCTCCGTGCGAGGCGAGCGTCGGCGACATCGGCAAGGTCGTCGTCACCCAGCCCGACGCGAGGGTCACGACCTACTGCCACGACGCGCGCGACCGCGTCACCTACAACGACGCGCCGGTCGCACCGGTCAGCGGCTCCAGCCGGCTGGGCCTGGAGAAGTTCTGGGACTACGACAGCACCGACACCGGCTCGGGCAGCCAGTTGATGGTCAACTCCGACAACGGGAACCTGATCTGGCACGACGTCCCGATCGTCAACCCCGGCCGCGGGCTCTCGACGTTCGTCAACGTGGACTACAACTCGCTCGAGCGCGCGCCGGGTCTCGGTGTCCAGGGCGGGATCGACCCGCTGGCCAGCGTCTCGGTGAGGGATCGCCTGCTCTACAACGCGGCCGGGCGTGGCATCTCGCTGAGCGTGTCGGGCCCGACGCGGCTGAACGAGCCGCTCGGCGGCGTCGGCCTGGCCGACGTCCGGGACGGCCTGAACGGCACCGTCTCCGGGCTGCCCACCGGCCTCGGCAACGACATCGCCTTGACCGACGCCGACGGCACGACGCACCACTTCACGCGCGATCCCGACGACGACAGGAAGTGGATCGCGCCGCCCGGCGTGCACCTCACGCTGCGCCGCTGGGCGACGACCGGCGACCCGATCATCGACCCGGCCTGGGTCATGACGCGCGCCGACGGCGTCGCCTACTTCTTCGACCGCCTCGGCTACCTCATCAAGACCCAGGACCGCAACGGCAACCACCTCACCTACACCTACGAGAAGTACGACCTGCTCACCGGCGCATCGGGCTCGGCGGCGACCGCCTGCGGCGTGAGCGCGCTGCTGGGCAGCATCTCCGGGACGCCGTCGGCCGCCAACGGCTGGGGGCTGCAGACGGCCGCGGGTGCGACCGTCTCGGCGGTCGCCGGCAAGCTCTGCACGCTGCGGCTGACGAAGGTCACCGACCCCGCCGGACACGACCTGACGTTGTCCTACAAGTCGCGGAGCTCGGCGAACCAGACCCAGCTCGACGGCGATCTCTCGACCGCGCTCGGCGGCGGGTCCAGGACGCTGGCGTCGCTGCTGACCAGGGCGGCGAGCGCCGACCTCGGCATCGGCCTGCTGATGGCCCCGCCGCAGCTCGCCACGCTCACCGACCACGCCGGGCGCCAGTACACGTTCGACTACACCAACGGTGACCTGACGTCGCTGGTCGAGGTCGCCAACGCCGGCACGCTGGCGCCCGCGGGCGACCGCGCACGGCGCTGGGCCTTCGACTACTTCGCGGCCGACGACGCCGTGTCGTCGCACCGGCTGAGGACCGTGACCGAGGTCCGCGACACCGACGAGGGCGGCAACCGCGCGACGGCGATCACCTACCAGACGCGCACCGGCACGCCGCCGGCCGGCGACACCGCGGCGCTCGTCCCGCAGAGGATCACCGACCGCAACAACAACGTCACGACCTACGGGTTCAGCGCCTACGGCGCGGCGACCCACGAGCTGACGGTCACCGACGCGCGCTCGAAGACCTGGACGCGCGACGTCGACGGCTACGGCCGGCCGACGAGGATCACCGACCCGATCGGCGACGCGACCGCGCTGCGCTGGGACAACGGGTCCCCGCGCCGCAACGACCTGCTCGAGGTCGCCACCGGTGTCCGGGGCAGCGATCCGGGCGCGGTCAAGACCATGACCTACGAGCCGGTCAGCGGGCGGCTGGCGTCGCAGACGAGCTACCCGGACGGCACGACCAACACCGACACCGCGCGCACGACGACGCTGAGGTACGCGATCAGCGCCGGTCAGTCGTCGCTGCGGCCTTCCGGCGATCCGGCCGACGGGTTCGTCGCCGACCTCACCGAGGTCGACCAGCCGCGCGTCCTGCAGGGCGGCGCGCACGTCGGGACCAAGTACACCGTCGACACCGCGACCGGCAACGTCACAGCTGTGACGGACGCCGACGGCAGCGACCCGACGAGCGCGACGTACTGCAACGGCACCGACTGCCCGAAGGGCCTGGTCAAGAGCGAGACCGACGAGGTCGGCGACGTCACGACCTACGGCGACTTCGACGACAACGGCATGCCGAAGACGATGGTCGACCCCAAGGGCAACGACATCGCCTCGGGATTCCCGGTCCCGGCCGCCCACCCGGGCTCGGCGCACGCCGCCGAGCACCGCTGGCTGTACCGCTACGACGCGGTCGGCAACCTGCTGTCGGTCAGCGATCCGCGCAACCCCGACGCGCAGTCCGCACCCTCGGCGGCGACGCCGAACGCGAGGTTCACGACCGCCTTCACCTACGACGCGTTCGACCGCGTCATCCAGCAGGTCACGCCCAAGGACTCGGCCAACAACAGGTACATCACCGAGAGCTGGACCTACGACCGCAACGGCAACCAGCTGACCGACACCAACGCGGGCACCGGCCGCACCACGACGGCGACGTTCTCGAGGACCGACCAGCCGCTGACCGTCACCCAGCGCGCCTGGTCGCGCACGGCGAGCGGCTACGCGTCGCGCGACGAGACGACGACGTTCCAGTACGACCCCACCGACCTGCTCGTCGCACGGACCGATCCGCTCGGCCGGGCGTCGATCCCGGCGACGATCACGACGCTGCACCTGCCGCACACGACGGAGTGGCGGCGCGACGACGCCGGCCGCGTCGTCGCCGAGGTCGTGCACGCTCCCGGTGAGACGCCGGATCGCAAGATCCACTCGCTGGCGCTGGATCCGCGCGGCAACGTGGTCGGCGAGATCGACGCGAAGCGCAACGCCGACCCGGACGGCAACGGCAACTACAGCGACGCCCGCACCGAGCAGGCAGCGATCGACGCCACCGCGACGGCGGCGAACCTGCGGTTCGCGCGGGTCTACGACCGCGCCGACGAGCTGACGCGCCAGACCGAGCAGCCCGCGCCCGGCGACCCGAGCCAGACACCGAAGGTCGACGAGTACGACTACGACGCCGACGGCAACGCGGTCACGCATCGCCTGCCGCGCAACTTCAACGACCGGCCGGCCGGGTTCAGCGGCGACGTGGCCGACACCTACGTCTACGACCACCGCGACCAGATCGTGCAGTCGGTCGATCCGCTCGGCCACCGGACCGTCGAGCAGCGCCGGGCCGACGGGGCGGTCGTCTCGATGACCTCGCCGCGCGGCGTGACCGACGGGACCGGGACGAGGAGCACCCCCTACACCTACTTCACCGAGAACTACACCTACGACGCCGGCGGTGATCTGCTCACGCGCACGGTGCCCTTCGCGCAGGGCCAGTACGGGCGGACCGACGCCGAGTTCGCGGGCTGGAAGGTCACCTACGACCGCAACGCCGTCGGCGACGCCGAGCACATCTCCGACCCGCGCCAGCGCGTGATGACCAACAGGTTCCAGGACACGGGCGAGCTCGTGTCGACGACGCGGCCCTCGTGGTGGCAGCTGAGCTGGGGCGACGGTGGTCCCGCCGCCGGTGCCCCGTCGCTGTCGGAGCGCGACACGCCGCTGACCGACACCGACACGCCGACCGCCGGTCACCCGTCCGGGCAGGAGCACGGCAAGTTCGGCCAGGTCGACGCCAACGACCCGCCGAGCTGGCTGCCCAAGCGCGGGCTGACGACGTTCAGCTACGACGACGAGGGTCGCGTCACGTCGGTTCTCGACGTGGCCGGCGACCGCTCGCGGATCGACTACGACCCGGCCGGCCGCGTGGTCGGCACGACCCAGCCGTTCGACATCGGGGCGCCGAGCGATCGCGCCAACGACCCGGCCAACAGCGGCGGGACCGGAGCGTTCCCGGCCGGCCAGCGGTTGATCGCCCAGCGCTACGACTACGACCTCGACGGCGACGTCACGACCCAGCGCCAGCTCGGCAACGCCGACTGGTACACGACCAACACCTATGACGGCTACGACCGGCTGACGACGAGCGAGGCTCCGGGGTCGGCGGACACGATCGGGCAGTCCTCGCACCGCGAGCCGACGACCTACACCTACGACCCCAACGACAACATCCTGACCAAAGGCCTGCCGCGCCAGCCCGACTCGGTGGCCAGCAGCTTCGTCGAGCACTCCCTGTACGACTCGCTGGACCGCCTGCTGGTGCAGAGCAACGCCGCGGGCGAGGCGACCGGGTGGAGGTACGACGCCGACGACAACGTCACGGCGGTCACGCCACCGCGCGGGTTCACCGCCACGGCGGCCGACCAGCCCAACTGGAAGACGCTGCGCACCTACGACGCGGCGGACCGGCTGGTCCAGGAGCAGGGCGCGGTGGTCAGCGACGACACCGCCGGCGAGATGCGCCCGACCAGCACCTACACCTACTACGACGACGACACGCTCAAGCAGTCGCGGGAGCCGGGCGCCAGGCGGATCTTCGGTGGCGGCGACGTGACGCGGGTCACCGACTACGACTACGACGGGCGCGGCAACGTCGACCGCAAGACGTCGCGGCCGATGGACGCCGGCGGCGCGTTCCTGAGCGGCAGCCGGACGTCCATGTGGGAGTTCGACCCCAACGGGAACCTGCGCCGTATCGTCAACCCGTCGGGCGTCGACACGACCAACGGCGTGGTCGACGGCGTCCCGACCAGGCCCAAGAACCTCGACGACTACGCGTCGACGAGCGACCCGGACGGCAACATCGCCAACGCGACGATGGGCGCCACCCTGCGCCAGTACGACGTCGACAGCCCGGGCGGCGAGGACGGGCTGGCGACCGCGGTCTGGCTGCCGCGCAGCAGCTCCGGCGACGACCGCGACAAGATGGACTACACGTACGACCAGCGCGGCCGCCTGCAGGACGCGACCACGGCGTACACGAGGGGCGCCACCGTCGCCCATCCGCACACGGGCTACGACTACTTCGCCAACGGCTGGATCAAGGGCGCGAAGGACTTCCGCGAGGGCGACACGCCCAACACGACCGCCATCGAGAACCGTGACGCGGTCTATGACTACGACGAGCACGGGTTGCAGACGCTGTGGCGCACGTCGCGCTACAACGCCACGACCGCGACCGTCGGCGGCAAGGTCACGCGCGAGTTCTGGCCCAACGGGACGCTGAAGAGCCGCGTGGGTCGCAAGGTCCAGGTGTCGACGAGCGGCAGCGACACCGACGACACGACGACCACCCGGACCTACTCCTACTACTACAACGGCAACCACTCGCTGACCGCGATCCGCGACGTGGACAACACCGGGCACGACACGGTGATCGTGCGTGACGCCGCCGAGCGTGAGAAGTCGGTCAACGAGACGTGGTCGACCGGCAAGGACAGCTGGTTCGACTACGACGCGGCCGGCAACGTCACGTCGCGCAAGGTCGACGGGCATCTGACAAGCACGGCGACCGGCGCCATGGACGACCAGACCGGGAGCCTGCGCAAGTACGCGCGGTTCAAGTACAACCGCGCCGACGAGGAGCTGACCTCGGCGACGTGGGAGCCGACGAACGTCAGCCCCGAGCCGACGGCCGACAACTGCGACCTGGGCGCGAGCCCCGGCCCGCCGAGCGGCACCCGCTGCGTGCGCAGCACCTACCACCCGGGCGGCCAGCGCGAGACCCGGCGCAACGCCAACAACACGCTGGTGAGCACGCTGTACGACGAGTACGGAGAGCCGAGCTCGCGCCGCCGCGATCCGTCGGCGGGCTCCAGCTACCAGATCGATTACGGCTACGACGCGCGCGGCAACCGCACGACCGACGAGCGCGGCGACTACCAGTACAACGCCCGCGACCAGCTGACGCAGTGGAGGCGCGGCGGGACGGTGAGCCGGACGGGGACGGTGACCTACACGATGTCGCCGAGCGGTTCGGTGACGCACACGGTCGACACCTACCACGCCGCAGGCGGCCTGGGCGACACGATCACCGACTACACGTTCTCGGGCGAGAAGCTCAAGAAGACGGTGGTGTCGCAGTCGGGCGCCTCCAACAGCCCGTTGACGTCGTACTACTGCTACAACGACTTCGGCTCGGTCACGTCGATCCAGAGCGCCGCCACCTGCGGTGCCCAGAACAGCAACGGCGGCAGGGCGTCGACGCCGACCTGCTCGGCGCTGCCCGACCGGGCCGACGCGAACACGACGTACTACTGCTACGACGAGTTCGACCGCCTGCTCGACACGCGCGGCAAGGGCAGCGACGACCACCAGGTCGTCACCTACGACCCGCTGGACCGGCGCGACAAGAAGACGCTGAGGCCCGCGACCGGCACCGACGTCACCCGCGACCTCAGCTACGTCGGCACGACGCCGAGCATGTCGCGCGAGACGACCGACGACGGCGGGCGCAACACCTTCGACTACGACGGCACCGGCGAGCGCCTGGACGTGCTGGAGAAGGCCGCCGGCTCCTCGACCGTGCGGACCAAGGTGTACGCCAAGGACTCCAACGGGTCGGTCATGGGCCTGGAAGGCTCCGACGGCACCGTCGGGTCCGGCGACAGGTACACCTACGACCCGTTCGGCGAGCTCGACACCTCCGGCACAGGGTCCGGCGAGACGCCCGACAGCGCCGGCTCAGCCGACGCCAGGGCCAACCCGTTCCGCTTCGAAGGCTTCTACTACGACGCGGCGATCAAGACCTACGACATGCAGGCCCGCGACTACCGGCCCGACGTCGGCCGCTTCCTGCAGCAGGACACCTACGAGGCATCCAACGCCGACCTCACCCTCGTCGGCGACCCCCTGACCCAGAACCGCTACGCCTTCGCGGGCGGCAACCCGGTGGACAACGTCGAGTTCGACGGACACGTCTGCGACGACGGGCCGTGCAGCAATCAAGGAGGGCGCGCCGGCCTGCCGCACGGACATGGCAATGGCGGCAGCCAGCAGCAGATTAACCAGACCGAGAATCACTACGCCTCGCAGAGGAACAGGGGTTGGAGCCAGTACTCGAATGAATCGGAGAGGGTCAGGCAGGCCCAGGACAACGCGCTGCCCAGACCGCCTAAGCCGAGCTACGGTGTCGTTCCCACCGACGGCGAACCCGTATCCCCGGGGTCCAGCACTGGTGGCGGCGGTGGCGGTGGTGGCGGCTGGCTTGGCGACCCGCTAAAGAAGCTCAGCGACCCCCTCGGACGGTTTCTCCATACCGACCCGAAGGACGTCAACGACGCAGCGACGGGAGCAGTTGACGCCACGACCGACACCGCGGACCTCTTTCTGTATCCGCGCCAGACCGCCAGTGCGTTCGTATGGTCGGTCAATAATCCGGGGGCGGCGGCATCCGGCGCAATCCATGACTGCCAGGCGCGCGGGCCGGCTGGGTGCCTTGGGTACGCTGCGACCTCTGCCCTCATCGGTCGAGGCGCCGGCATCGGAGCTTCGCGTCTAGCCGCAGCGATCCGCAAAGCCAGAAAGGGAACACGGTATGCACGATTCTCGGGCACGGAACGACCGTGGACAACTGGTGCGACTCCGGACTCGATCTACACGCAGCTAGCCCCAAACGGCGCGCCCGTCCAGAATGCCGTCTACGACAGCAATGGCGATGTCATTGCCCATGTGGACTTCAAGAGGCATGGGGAGGCGCCGCCCGGGCACGCTCACGTGTTTCCGCCAGGGAAACCTGGCCTAGGCCATGGACCAACTGCGCCGCACGTAGACCCCAGCAACGTTCCTGACGATTGGAAGCAGACGCCGTGACATCAGAGGAACTTCGGCTCGCCGATCAGCCCGACGCAGACGCTCTTCTGAAGCGTTTCTACGACTTCTACGACGGTCTGGTCGTCGGGTTCACGCTGGAACACCTCGACGGACGCGCGACTGAGCCGGTCGCACGGATCCGCGTGGAGGCGAGGGCTGACGACGGCACCTGGGCACTGCTTGCCTTCAAAGTGTCTGGCGTAACGTCGTTCCTCTTTGGCGAGTCCCCTCGCGTATCGAATGTGGTCTTGTCACTCGGGATCGGCATCCACTTCCGCGCCGATGGCATTTTCATAGATCTTTCCCCCTGGAACGAGCGACCGTGGACGGAGGAGGACGTCAGGAAGTCACACCAGTACGTCGCCGGACGCGAGTGCACGGTGGAGATCCATGATCTCGATCCGACCGACCCCGCGCACACGCCCGATCACTAAGTCCACAGTTTGCGCGTCGTTCGCGCGACACAGAAGTGCTCGCTCTCAAGGCGCCACCAGACGGATCGATCTTGCGGGCGATGCGCCGCTTCTTGGTTGTCATGCTCATCGCTAAGGCGACGAGAGATCGAACGTCGTCCCGTCGGCCTTGATGGTCTCGGCCGCGGCCGCCCGAATACGCACGTGACGTCATTGCTCGTAGACGACCTTCTCTCAGCGCCCGTCTCACCCGGGTGATTTTCGCGTCCTCTGCTGCGACGCCCGCGACGGGCTGCTCGCGCTCCCCCAGCACAGCGTCGACCTCATCGTGAGGTCCCGGCCGTACTGGGGCCTGCGCACCCCTACGGGCTAGATCACAACACTGCCATCCTCGACGAGTATCGCGCCCGGACCGACACACCCGACGTACCGCCCGGGTATGAGTGGTACCGCGAGCACGGTGGGGTTCTCGGCCTAGAGCCATATTCCGAATAGTTTGTCGCCCACTTCGATGAGATTCTCGATGCGGCTTGGGACGTGCCCGCTGCTGCCCGTAGAAGGAGCGAGCCGGCAGCGCGCGGAGCTGGCATGTAGATCGGGCGCCGCCCTGCAAGCCCTGTCAGAGTGCGTCAGGATTGCGTCGTATGGCATCGCAAGTCGGGGTCGAGGATCTGCTCGTGGTCACGCAATACGGCTCGCAGCGCGTGAAGCCGTGACGTTCGTTCGGAGCATGCACGCCGACGAGTGGTCGCGGAACTACGAGCACGGCGTCGACTTGGTCGAGCCGTCGATCGCTGACGTGCTGGGCGCTGTCGACAAGCTCGATGGCAATCGACGCACGTTGCTCGTCCTGCAAGGTGAGGCCGATTTCCCAGAACTGTGCGTCGGGGGCGGTTCGGGCGGTGAGTACGTCGTCACGTTCGGCGGCAAAAGTGGTGTCTACTCGATGCTCGTGGGCGATCCGACGGCGACGGGGAACGTGTCAGTCACCGCCGGAGGACAAGCAGGCGACGTCGAAGCGCGCTACATCGTGAATCGTGAGCACGTGAGACTTGTGGTCGACGAGTTCGTGCGATCAGGCTGCTGATGGAGCGAGGACCGCTGGGAGGAGCAGTACTAGTTCGTGGCTGCAGTGACCAGCGCGGCGGGTTGACGAACCACCCCACGATGCCAAGGACCGACTCGCGGGGCGATGATGCGATTCCTCGTGGGTGACCCTGAAGTCGTGGCGATCGAAGCCGAACTCGAAGAGCCGATCGATCCGGGGAGGTGGTTCGGGCACTTCCGGCTCGTGGTCCAAGGAGAGGGGATCGGGGACTGGGACGACCTGGCGATGGTCCGGGGCATCGTCGCGTGGTGGGAGTCGTTCGTCGCTGAGCCCGTAGAACGATGGGAGCATCGACTCGACGGCTTGAGCCCCGAGGAGGCGTTCGACGTCGTCTACGACGATGTCTTCGGTGACGACGCAGACGTCACGCTTGGCGCCTTCGGTCGGTATCACATCAACCGGCTGGGGATGTCGGCGTTCGACGAAGTGACCCTGATTCTGTTCGAGCCGCCCGGCGACGAGCAGTGGCTGCTCTGGCGTGTGCAGCGAGGCGACCCTGAGACGTGGGTAGTGCGTCATGCCGTGCTGCCGCGCGGGGCGCTACAGAAGGTGGGCGCCGAGTTCGTGGCGGCAGTCTCCGACGCAGTGAGGTCAACGGGCATCCCGACCGACGGAACGGAACCGCGGAGCGAGTGAGGAAGGGCGCCGCGGCCACAAAGCACGCGCCGTCGCGCCATACGGCGCGTGGGGTGGTGCCGAACGGATGGCGGCGAAGAGCGAGCGCGACGCTATGCCAGGGGCGACGACGATCGAGCGAAGCGCCTTCAACCACAACGATCGCGGTGCCGCTGGCTGGCGACGCGGACTGGGATGAGCGCCGCCGACAGCGACGGCGCGCGTGACTTGAGGTGCCTTCGCCTAGCCCAGCGACTCGACGCGGAACTCGCGGGTGCCGGAGGGGGTCGACACGGAGATCGTGTCGCCCGGCGCCGAGCCGATCAGCGCCTTCGCCACCGGCGATTCCGCCGACAGCTTGCCGGTCCTGAGGTCGGCTTCGGTCGGCCCGACGATGGTGTAGGACGCCTCGCGGCCCGACTTGACGTCGGTGACGTTGACGGTCGCGCCGAAGGTGACGACGGTCGCGTCGGCGTCGGACTCGACGACCAGCGCGTTGCGGAGGCGCTCGGTCAGGCGGAGGATCTTCGTCTCGAGATGGGCCTGGTCCTCCTTGGCCGCGTGGTACTCGGCGTTCTCGCTCAGGTCACCGAGCTCGCGGGCGACGAGGATGCGCTGCGCGATCGCGCGGCGGCCCTCCCCTTCGAGGTCCTCGAGCTCCGTCTTGAGCTGTGCCAATCCCTCGCGGGTGATCGCTTCGGCCATCCGAGGAACCCTAGCGCCCGTCGCCCTCAGGCGACGGTCAGGACCACGGCCGCAACCGCGGCGAACACCAACACCAACGCCAACATCCCGCCGGCGAGCGTCTGCATGACGCGGTCCTCGTCGCTCAGCGCCAGCCCGGACAGCCGCGACTGCGACCACTGGAACAACGCGACCGAGGCAATGGCATCAACAACCAGCACCGCCCAGGGCGTCAGCTTCCCGCCCAGGCCGATCGTCCCCAACAACACCAAGATCGCCAGCGCGATCGCACCCGCCAGGTACGCGCCGAGCGTCTTGCGCAGCACCCGCGGGTCGACTGCGACCGGCGGCGGAGCCGCAACAGCAGCGGGCCGCGCGGGCGCAGCCACCGCGCCGCCGCCGCCCCCACCCCGCGCTCGCGAACGACGCCCCACGGCCTACGCCACCGCCTCGCGCGCCGCGCCACCCACCGGGTACGAGCGCAGCACGTCGTACAACGTCGACCGCTCCGCGGCCGGCCGCCCCGCGCGATGCGCGGCCGCGATCAGCTCCGGCGGGTCCAGCTTCACGCCGTGGTAGGACCCCGCCAGCCGCGAGATCGACTCCTCCATCAACGTCCCGCCGAGGTCGTTGACGCCCCAGCGCAGCGCCTCGGTGGCGGCATCCAGGCCCATCTTCACCCATGACGCCTGCACGTTCCTGATCGAGCGACCCAGGGCCAGGCGGAACACCGCGGTGTGCTTCAGGTTCTCCTCGCGCGAGATCTCCTCGACCCCGTGCGTCCGCCCCAGCAGCGTCATGAACGGGATGAACGACAGCGGCACGAACTCCGTGATCCCGCCGGTCCGCTCCTGCAGCTCCCGGACCACCCGGAGGTGCTCCGCCAGCTCCCACGGCTCCTCGATGTGCCCGAACATCACGGTCGACGTCGACCGCAGCCCCGCCCGGTGCGACGCCTCGATCACCTCGACCCACCGCGCCACCGGCAGCTTGTTGGGGGAGATCCGCTCGCGGACGCCATCATGTAGGACTTCCGCCGCGGTGCCCGGCGTCGAGCCCAGCCCGGCGTCGCGCAGCCGCGCGAAGATCTCGTCGAGCCCCAGCCCGCCGCTGATGTCCTGCATGTGCGCGATCTCCATCGGCGAGTACGCGTGCAGGTGCAGCTGCGGCGCTTCGTCCTTGGCGACCCGCAACCACTTCAAGTACTCGTCGAGGTCCCAGTCCGGGTGGATCCCCGACTGCATGCACAACTCGGTCGCGCCGTAGTCGACCGCCTGCCGCACGCGCGACCGGAACTCCTCCTCGTCGTGCTGGTAGGCGTCCGGCGAGCGCTTGCCCTGCCCGAACCCGCAGAACGCGCACCCGACGACGCACACGTTCGACACGTTGATGTTGCGGTTGACGACGAACGTCACGACGTCCCCCGCCAGCTCGGAACGCAGCGCGTCCGCGCCCGCGCGCATCTCCTCCACGGCGCCCGCGTCGGTCGACGCGAACATCGCGGTCAGCTCCTCGACGCCCAGCGGCTCGCCCGCCACGGCGCGCGACACCGCCGGTCCGACCAAGTCGTTGTTGATGCTGAACGGCGCTTCGGTCCGTCCGGACCCCCGACGCGGGATGAAGGACCAGTACTTGGTCTTCACGACATCCAGCACATGCTGCTCGACCCACTCCGGGTCCAGGTACTTGCCGTAGACGCACAGCCGCTCGGTCAGCGCGACGCCGTCCTCGGCGAGGCGCTTGCGCACCTGGTGCGGCGACGGGAACGGGTGCTCGGGCGAGATGTGGTCGCCGTTGGCGGACAGCCCGCCGAGATCGGTCGCGCCCGCCGCGACCAGCTCCGGCCAGAACTCGGACAGGTTCGGCGGCACCTGGATCCCGACGTCGGGCATCAGCTCACGCGCCGTCGCGATCACCGACTTGATGTCGTCCAACGTCACCGGCGTCGCCCACGCGGGCACGCCCGCGATCGGGACGTCCCGCAGCCCGGTCCGCCAGAACCGCTCCGCGGCGTCGGTCGCGATCTCCGCCGGCTCCTCGCCGTAGTACTTCCGGTGCGGGACGAAGTTCTGGAGGATGACCTCCTGCAGGTGGCCGTGCTCGGCGTGGATCTCGGCCAGCGCGCGCAAGGCATCGACCCGGTCGGATGGCGTCTCCCCGATCCCCATCAGGATCCCGCTCGTGAACGGGATCCTCAGCTCGCCCGCCCAGCGGATCGTCTGCAGCCGCAGCTCCGGGTCCTTGGTCGGCGAGCCCTGGTGCGCGACGAGGTCGTCGCGCACCGACTCCACCATCAGCCCCTGCGACGCCGTCACCTCGCGCAGCCGCGCCAGCTCCTCGCGCGTCACCGCGCCGAGGTTCGTGTGCGGCAGCAGCCCGCGATCGAGCGCCTGCTCGCAGCACCACACGACGTAGGCGACGAAGTCGTCGAAGCCCAGCTCCCTCAGACGCGCGACGACGCCAGGGTGGTGCCCCGGGTCGTCTCCCGTCAGAACCAACAGCTCCTTAACAGACCGCCTCGACGCCCCATCGAGCAGCGCGAGCACTTCCTCGGGCGTGTGCAGATGAGGTTGGTGCGTCTGGAAGGCGCAGTACTTGCAGTGGCTGACGCAGGTCCGTGACAGAGACAAAGTCACGTTGCGCGAGAAGGTCACACGGCGGCGCACCTGCCTGATCCTACGACGCCGCCGCCAGTACCCTGCGCCGCCGATGGTCCGCCGTGCCCTCCTCGCCCTCCTCGCCGCCGCTCTGACGGCCACCGCCGCCGGCTGCGCGAGCACCACCAGCAGCGACAGCCGGCCCGACCAGGACGCCCGTCTGATGCTCGATTCGGCGCCGAACGCGATCCACTCCGGGATCTACCTGGCGACCGAACGCGGCTACGACGACGCCGAGGGCGTGCACCTCGACGTCGAGCAGCCGGACGCCGGCGAGGACGGCGTGAAGGCACTCACCTCGCGCCAGGTCGACCTCGCGCTGCTCGACATCCACGACCTCGCGGCCGCCGACGCGCAGGGCAAGGACCTCGTCGGTGTGATGGCCTTGGTCCAGACCCCGCTCGGCGCGGTCCTGACGGCCGACGGGACGGCGTTCCGGCGCCCGCGCGACCTGGAGGGGCACAGGGTCGGCGTGACGGGTGGCGCCGCCGACGAGGCGGTGCTGGACTCGGTCGTGCGCGGCGACGGCGGGGATCCGGCGAAGGTCGACAAGGTGGCGCTGAGGGGCGGCGCCGTGCCCGCGCTGCTGGCCGGGAAGGTCGCGGGCGCGATCGGGCGCTGGAGCACCGACGGCGTCGCGCTCACCGAGAGGAAGCCGCACGCCAAGGCGTTCCTGGTCGACGACTTCGGCGCGCCGTCCTACCCCGAGGTCGTCCTCGCGGTCAGCCGCGAGACGCTCGAGACCAACGAGCCGGTCGTGCGCGCGACGATCCGCGCGCTGCGCCGCGGCTACGAGGGTGCGATCAACGACCCGGACTCCGCGATCTCGGCGCTGCTCGACGAGGAGCCGACGCTCGACCGCACGCTCCAGGACGACGAGCTGCAGGCGGTCTCGCCGTCGTTCATGGCGGGCGCCGACTTCTTCGGCCAGCTCCAGCCGGACGTGCTCGCCAAGTGGGCGACGTGGGAGCAGAAGTTCGGCGTCGTGGCCAAGAAGCCCGACGTCACGAGGATGTTCGACCCCTCGGTCGCGAAGACCGGGCTCAATCAGGACCCGGACTCGTAGCGCGAGCTACTGCGCGCGGAGCTTCCTGAACTCCTGGCGGACCGACTCCGGCCGGCCCCACATCTGGACGACCTCGACGCGGCCGCTGCGGACCTCGCGCACGGCGAGCTCGCCCTCCAGGCCGGCCTCGTCGAGCAGCTTCAGCGCGCCGTGGACCGCGGGCGCGGCCGACGCGTGGCCGAAGCGATGGGCGACGAGGATCCGCCAGTGCCAGTCGTTCTTGGAGTACGGCTGCGCGTTGACCGTCGCGAGGTAGACCGCGCCATCGACGTAGCGGGACTCGTCGTGGATCCGGACGTCGACCTCGAGGTCGGTCCAGTCGTCGGGGAGCGAGGCGATGATCTCGTTGAACGTGTCGGCAAGTGCGGCCATGGCTGCTGGGGATCGTATCGAGCGCTAGGTCAGGCCGAAGGTGTCGGCCAGCAGGAACAGGTTGAGCGCGATGATGATCAACGCCACGAGGCTCGCGGTCGCCGTCGTCAGCGGGCGGTTGACCAAGGACCCCATGATGTCCTTGCGACGCGTGAGCAGGACGAGCGGGACGAGCGCGAACGGGATCCCGAAGCTCAGCACGACCTGGGAGATCACGAGCGCGCGCGTCGGGTCGACGCCGATCGCCAGGACGATCAGCGCGGGCGCCATCGTGACCGCACGGCGCAGCGCGAGCGGGACGGTCCGGGCGATGAAGCCCTGCATGACGACCTGGCCCGCGTAGGTGCCGACGCTGCTGCTCGCGAAGCCGGACGCCAGCAGCGCGAGCGCGAACGCGACGGCCGCGCTCGGCGCGACGAGGTCCCTGAAGCCCGCGTGCGCCTTCTCGATCGTGTCGACGTCGCTGCCGCCGTTCTTGAAGAACAACGATGCGGCGATGACCAACATGGACATGTTGATCAGGCCCGCGAGCGTCATCGCGATCGTGACGTCCACTCGGTTGAACCTGAGGAGCAATCGCCGTTCGCTGTCGTCGGCGGCGCGCCCGCGGTGCTGGACGAGCGCCGAGTGCAGGTAGATGACGTGGGGCATCACGGTCGCGCCGAGGATGCCGGCGGCCAGCAGGATCGAGTCGCTGCCGTCGAAGTGCGGTGAGAAGCCCTTGGCGGCGTCGCCGGCGTCGAAGCCGATCTTCAGCGTGTCGTAGAGGAACCCGAGCAGGATCACTCCGAGGAAGCCGATGATCACCATCTCGAAGCGGCGGTAGCCGCGCGCCTGCAGGCCGAGGATCGCGAACGCGACGACCGCGGTGATCAGGCCCGCGGGCAGGAGCGGGATGTTGAAGAGCAGGTTGAGGGCGATCGCGGCGCCGACGAACTCCGCGAGGTCGGTGGCCATCGCGATCAGCTCGGCCTGGATCCAGAGGCCGTAGGTGACCGGCTTCGGGAAGTGCTCGCGGGCGAGCTCCGGGAGGTTCTGGCCGGTGGCGATCCCGACCTTGGCCGACAGGTTCTGGATCAGCATGGCCATCAGGTTGGCCGCGAGCAGGACCCACAGGAGCAAGTACCCGTACTTGCTGCCGCCGGCGATGTTGGTGGCGAAGTTGCCGGGGTCGACGTAGGCGATGCAGGCGACGAAGGCCGGGCCGAGGAAGGTGAGGCGCGCCTTGAGGGTGCGCGGGGGCCGGAAGGTGGCGCGCGGCGCGTGGGTCATCGTCGTGCCAGCGCCTTCACGGTGGCGGAGCGCGGCCGGCGCGGGGAGCGCCGCGGCGTCGGCTCCGCCCGCTCCGGACCCGCTGAAGCTGCCGCCGCCGGAGCGTCCCGCTCCGCCGCGGTCGTCGTTGCGCGGTGGCGGCGTCACCGGGGGTCGACCTCGACGCGCATCGCGGCGGCGAGGCGGCCGCCGAGCGGGTGGACCGACTCGGGGTCGTCGCCGAAGCGCGCGAAGATCGGGCCGCCGAAGGGCTGCTTGTCGATGATGGCGAACGCGTCGCCGGGGCGGATCCCGCGCGCGCCGAGGTAGCGGAGCATCTCGGGGTCGGAGTCGGAGACGCGCACGAGGGTGCCGGTGTCGCCGATCTCGCAGGCGTCCATCGGGGCGGTGTCGGACTCGACGATCCTGAGGTCCTTGGTCGGGATCGGGTCGCCGTGCGGGTCGATCGTCGGATGGCCGAGCTTGGCGGCGATCAGCTCTTCCAGCTCCTCGGAGAGGACGTGCTCCAGGACCTCGGCCTCGTCGTGGACGCGATCCCAGGGCACGCCGAGCTCCTCGGCCAGGTAGCGCTCGAGCAGGCGGTGGTGGCGCAGGACCTCCAGCGCGACCCTCATCCCGCGCTCGGTCAGGACGACGCCGCGGTACGGGACGTGCTCGACGAGGCCGAGGCCGTCGAGCTTCTTGACCATCGACGACGCCGAGGCCGCGCTGACGCCCATGCGCTCGGCGAGCGCGTTCGTGGAGACCGCGCCGCCGTCGCAGCGGAGCTCCAGCGAGTAGATCGCCTTGGCGTAGTCCTGGACCGCGGATGAGACTTCGAGGGTCATCGAGTTGGAGTTTAGCCGAGGCTGAAAATTTGTCCAGACGATGTTCGAGTTGGGCCTTCGTATGCTCAGCACATGGCCACGATCGATGCCGTCGAGTCCGCCTACGAGACGTTGCGCACCGGCGTCGGCCTGGTCGATCGGTCGGAGGCGGGAAAGCTGTTGCTCGTCGGGCCGCAGGCGCGGGAGTTCCTGGACGGCCAGGTGTCGAACGCTGTCGCCGAGCTGGCGGCGGGCTCCGGCGTCTACGCGACGTTGTTGACCAACAAGGGCCGCATGCTCGGCGACCTCCGCGCGCTGGCGGTCGACGACGCCTCGCTGTTGCTGATCACCGAACGCCCCGCCCTTCAGGCGCTGTTCGACCAGACCCGCCGCGGCCTCATCGGCTGGCAGGCGGAGCTCCACAAGCGCACGCTGGAGCTGGGGTTGCTCTCGCTGATCGGCCCGCAGGCCGACGCCGTCGCGGCGGCCGCCGGGCTGCCGGTGCCGGGCCCGGAGGAGCACGCGACGGTCGCCTTCCCGGCCGCCGGAGGCGCGACCGGCGCCGCTGCAACGACGGCGGACGACGACGCATCGCTCGGCGCGGCGCCACCGGTCCTGACAGCGGCGGTGGTTCCGCCGGGGCTCGAGCCTTCGGCGGCGGTCGTCGGGGTGGTCGTCCGGACGAGCGAGGGGTTGGACGTCCTGCCGGCGGCCGCGGATGTCGCGGCGGTCCGGGCGGCGCTGCTCGGCGCGGGCGCGGTCGAGGTGCCGGAGGCGGCGGCGGAGATCGTCCGGGTCGAGTCCGGCCGGCCGCGGTACGGGATCGACCTCGACGACGGCGTCATGCCCGAGGAGGCCGGGATCGTCGACCGGGCCGTGAGCTTCAGGAAGGGCTGCTACGTCGGCCAGGAGACCGTCGCGCGGCTGCACTGGAAGGGCAAGCCGAACCGCCACCTGCGCGGCCTGCGCCTCTCGGCGCCCTCCGAGCCGGGAACACCCGTCCTCTCCGGCGACCGCGAGGTCGGCCACCTCGCCTCCTCGGTCACCTCACCCCACCTCGGCCCCATCGCCCTCGCGATCCTCCGCCGCGAGGTCTCGCCCGGCGACCACGTCACGGTCGCCGGCACCGACGCCGAAGTCGTCACGACCCCCTTCGCCTAGCCCGAGGACGCGCGCGATCGCTCGGCGCGCAGCAGGACTCCGGCCGCTGGTGCGAAGGCGGTCGCGTCCGTCCTAACGACCGCCCTCGCACCAGCGGTCGGAGCGTGAGCGCGTGCCCGGCCCTCAGCCAACGCCGGGCGCGCGTTCAAGCCTGGTTCGGGCGGCGCGAGCCGCCCGAACCTGGTCCAACCGTGGCTTTCCGTGCCACAGGCCGCCGGCCCGGAGCCCCCGAGGAGACCGGTCCGACCGCCAAGAACTTTCCTGCGACAGATTTTGCAGAGGTTCAGCACGAATTGCGCTCGAACATCTGCCGAACTCATCCCCCACTTCCAGGGACCCCAAAGGTCGAGTTCGAGCGCCAACGCGCCAAAACGGCACAGCAAGCGCCCAGCCGATCCCCAGGAACGACCCGAAAGGCGCGACGCGCGACGCCTCGCCGGACGCGCTCCGCACCGCGCGGCGATGACCGCGCGCGACACGACGCGACGCGCGGCGGGCAAAGTGACGACCGGCGGAGCAACGCGACTCCGCTCGGCGACGCGGCGCGGAGTGGCGCGGACATGTGTTCGCTCAGGCTGCTGCCGCGAGTGCGCGGGCGGTGAAGCGCTCGACGCGGGTGGGTGTTGTGTCGCGGGTGAGGCGGAGATCCAGGGAGGGATGGGAGGCCAGCCAGGTCGTGGCGATGCGGACCTGGGCCGCTTCGTCGGGGGTCAGGGTTGGGGTGGCGTAGCCGATGCCGGACAGCGCGCGTTGGGTGTGATCCCAGGTGTCGAGGTCGGGGGTCAGCGGTGCCCAGGAGGCGATGCGGCCGCCCACGAGCCAGAGGGCGTCGAAGCGCGCCGCCTCGGGGTGCGAGGCCAGGACCAGGCGGGCGTGGGCGTGCGTGGCCGAAGGCGTCCCACCCAGGCGGTCCAGCAGCACCGCCAGGCGCGCACGGCGCCGGCGCAGCCAGCCCGCCCGCTCGAACTGGAGCTCCGACGACGCACGCCGCATCTCCGCATCCAAGTGCGACAACAACGCCTTCCCGCCGTCGCCCTCCCCCGCGAACAGCGCCAGCACCTCGTCGAGCCGCCGCCGGTACGCGTTCGGGTCGAGATCGCCCAGGCACGGCGACAGGCACCGCCCCATCTGCCCGTACACGCTCGGGAACTCCCGCCGCCTCATCCCCCGCCCGCAGTGGCGCAGCGCGAACAGCGATGTCAGCTGCTCGACCAGCTCCGCCGCCGCGAACCGTCCCGCCAGCGGCCCCACGTTGACCGCCAGCCCCGGCGCCGGCTCCACCCCGACCTCCAGGACCGGATACGCGATGTCCAGCCGGCAGCGCACGTACACCCAGCGGTCGTCGTGCTTCATGCGCTCGTTGCCCGGCGGGCGCAGCTCCCGGATCAGCCGGTGCTCGGTCAGCAGCGCGCCGACCTCGGAGTGCGTCTCGATGTGGTCGACCATCTCGGCCTGCGCCACCCACGCCCCGTCCGGCGACGACGGCCGGAAGTGCGCCTTCGCCCGCGCGCGCACGTCGACCGACTTCCCGACGTACAGCGGTTGCCCCTCCGGGTTGCGGAAGATGTAGACGCCCGGCTCGCTCGGCAGCGCGCTGCAGTCGACCTTCCGCCGCCGCACACCGAGCATCGCGCCCGAGCCCGCCGCACCGCTCCCGTCCGTCCGCCCCCTCGGCGTCCGCCGCCGCCTCGACCTCAGGAGCCCCAGCGCCTGCCCCACGCTCCCCGCGTTCGCGCACAGCCGCGGGAACAGCGCGCAGAACACGCGCGCGCACGTCTCCGCGTCCGCCAGCGCGCGGTGCGAGACCTCCACCTCGATCCCCAGCGACTCCGCCAGCGCCCGCAGCCTGCGCTGCCGCGCCAGCGGGTGCAGCTGCCGCGCCAGCGCGACCGTGCACAGCACCGGCGGGTCCGGCCACCCCAGCCCCGCGCGCGAGAACGCCTGCGCCAGCACCCGCTTGTCGAACGCCGCGTTATGAGCCACGAGCACGCGCCCGTCCATCTGCTCGGCCAGCTCCGGCAGCGACACCTCCGCCGGCGGCGCCTCGTCGACCATCGTCTGCGAGATCCCCGTGAACCGCTGGATCCCCCGCGACAGCGGCGTCCGGACCGGCACCAGCGTCTCCCACCGCTCGTGCAGCTCGCCGCCGCCGACGAGCACCGCCCCGATCTCCGTCAGCTCGCAGCGATCGCCACCGAGCCCGTTGGTCTCGGTGTCCACGACCAGGAACTCGGCGGTCGCGAGGGGCGCGTCCAGCAGCGCCGCGGTATCGGTCACATCAACAGCCATCACGAACGTATGTTTGTAGACCCCATGTCGGACGGCATGCATGGACGACCGCCAAGGGGGCTACCGTCCATCTGCATGACGACGTTCGCCCCGCACGACCCCGCGCTTGACGAGCGCACACGCCAGGCCTGGAGCGCCTACCGCGACGGCCTCACCGACCTCACCGGGCGCAACTACGACAACGCTGAAGCCGAGGCCTGGGACCTTCTGCAGCAGGAGCTGGAGGCGATCGCGTCCGACCGCGCGGCATCTCAGAGCGGTGGAGACACCAGCGGTTGAGTCAGCACTTCTAGAGCGGTCGTTGGCACGAGACGGCGCGCTCGGCTAGGGTTCCGCGCGGATCAACCGAGCCCCCAGTGGGTACCGGGTTGGTCCGGGTCGAGGATGAGGAGCCAAAGGCCAGCCATGCGCAGGACGCCCCGACAGGCAGCTATCGCTGCCTGCGTACTCGCGGTCGCCGGGGCACTGGCCTCTTGTGGCGGGAGCGATCACGTCTACAAGAACTCAGAGCGACCCCCGTCGCCGATCGTCATCAGCGCGGCGATCAACGACAGGTCGGTGGTCGTGTCGCCCAAGAGGTTCGGCGCCGGCCCGATCACGCTGATCATCAGCAACCAGTCCTCGCAGTCCCAGCAGGTGACGCTGGAGACCGACTCGCAGGCCGGCGACTCCTCGCCCGGGCAGAAGGCGATCCAAACCGGCCCGATCAACCCGCGCGAGACCGCGTCGGTCAAGGGCGAGGTCATCAGGGGCGTCTACGCGCTGAAGGTCGGCGGCGCCGACATCAGGGCCGCCAGGGTCACGGTCGGCAGGCAGCGCGAGTCCGCGCAGAACGACCTGCTGCAGCCGTAAGCGCGCCGACCACTGAAGCTTCACGACCGGCCGCGACCGACAGGGACGTCGGCTGAGCGCGCCGCGCGGCGCTTACGACGTCGTGAACGGCGTCGTGTGGTCCGCCGTGCGGCGGAACGTCAGCGCCTTGGCGTCGAACGCGTAGTCGCGCTCGCGCAGCCTGGCCGGGCAGCAGAGGTCGTCGCCCTTGGACCACCTCGGCTCCAGGATCGACAGCGTCGTCCCGTTCAGGCGCAGCGACGCGTCGTCGAGCGTCTGGAGCCGGAAGATCACCCTCAGCGACGTCTGGTCGGCGCTCGTCTGGCCGTGCGTCGAGAACACGTAGAGCCCGACGACGCCGGACGCGCCGCCGGTCGACACCAAGATCACCGCGTCCTGGCGCCTGTCGCCCGTGACGTCGACGAAGCCGCTGCCCGGGCTCACGATCGCCTGCTTGGACTTCAACATGCGCTTGATCCCCGCCGACGTCGCGGGGTCGTCCAGGAGCTTCTGCGTGAAGACCGTCTGGGACTGCGTGGGCGCCGCGGTCGTCGCGGCGGGCAGCGCCGCACCCGCGGCGGCGAGCGTCGATGCGGCGGCGAGCACAGCAGCTGCGGTGCGGCGGACGGGGCGACCCATGCCGGCCCCATCTTACGGACTCACGGTCCGCCGGCCGCCGGGTGCACGAAGTCGGCCGGGACTGGACGAGGTGACATCCCGTGCGTTGCGGAGCATCTCGCAGTATTCGGCGTCGTGAGGTCCTGCGGCGGGGCGACACGCACGGCGCCGACGGCGACCGCCCGAGCTAGACCGGCACGAGGCTTGCCGCGGTGACGGGCGGCTGTGTGAAGGTGAAGTCGTTGCCGTCCAGGAACGCCTGCAGGCCGGAGTGGGGCTTCGCGGCGCCCAGGTGGTGGACCGATTCCCACAGACCCTCCGGGCAGCGGCCGCCCTGGCTGACCAGCGCCGTCGGGACGTCCTCGACGTCGAGCGGGATCTGGTCGTAGTCGATCACCAGCGCGGGATCGAACAACACCAGGTTGCGCGTGCCCGGCAGCGCGGCGCTCGGCACGAGGATGCTGCGGTGGCCGGCGGCGACCAGGGTGTCGGCGAGCCCCTGGCAGCGGGTGCGGTCGTCGGCGATGAGGTCGGCGGGCGTCAGCCCGTGGCGCTTGGCGTCGGCGAAGCCGATCTCCAACGGCTCCTCGTCGAGGTGCGCGCGGATCGCCCAGATCGGCAGCCGCAGCTCGCGCGCCTCCTCGGCGGTCCGGAGATGCAGGTTGCGCAGCAGCTCCGCCCAGGGCGTCATCGGATGCAGCGACAGGTACTGCACCGGGCGCCCGCCCGCGCGGTTCCAGCGTCCGGGCACGAGGTTCGGGAACGCCCACAGCGGCGTCTCGAACGCGCAGGCGCGGAAGGCGACCGCCTCGTAGCTCACGCGGCCGCCCCGGAGCGCGCCTCCGCCGCGATCCGGTACAGGGTCTTCAGCTCCTCAGGATGGCCGACCATGATGATGTCGTTCGGCGTGTGGCCGCCGAGCGCGGGATGGGGCCGCCAGAGCCAGCCCGCGGCGCCGACGGCGGTCAGCACGTGGCGCAGGTCGGCGATCAGCCAGGCGACGATCCGCAGCCGCCGCTCGTCGTCGCCGATCGGGCGCGCCGCGCTCGAGGAGACCCAGCGCTGGTAGGTGCGCTCACCGACCCCGAGCAGCGCGGCCTTCGCCGGCTGGCTCAGGCCGAGCGCGGCGTCGAACCACGCGACGACCTCTTCGATCGGGCGCTCGTCGGACAGTCGCTCCTGCTCGGCGAGCCGCGCGAAGCGGAACCGCAGCTCCTCCAGCAGCAGCCGCAGCTCGCGCCGCTTCCTGCGGGCGTCGTGCTCGCGGAAGACGACCGCCTGCGCGCGCCCGGCGGCCTGTTGGACGTCGATCCACACGTCCGGATCGACCCCCGCGGCGAGGCGGTCCTCCCTGCTCGTCTCCAGCACCGCCGCGGCGACGTCGAGGACCAGCCCCTCGACGGCGGCCGGGACCGTCCGCTCGCGCGCGAGGCGGCGGTTGGCCTCATCCAGCTCGTGGACGACGGCCTGCGGGTCAGCGATGTCGAAGGCGACGGTGGGCATGGCGGGTATCTGTCGTCACGATACGACACGCTCCCGACAGATGTCAAAACCCAAAGCCTTGACCGATGCATGCGCCCGTGAAATGCTTGCGTGCATGAAAGCAAGCAGTGCAGACGTGGAAGCGACGCCGGCGGCCCTGGCCGGCGAGCTGCTCGATCTGTGGCGCGTGATCCTGAAGGGGTCGACGCGTGAGCTGTACCGGCTGCTCGACGAGATCGAGCTCTCGCTCACGCAGCTGAAGCTCCTGCATGTGCTGGTCGAGCGCGAGGCCGAGGTCTCCGTCAAGGAGCTCGCCGAGGCGATGTCGATCTCGCTGCCGAGCGCGTCCCGGACCGTCGACGCCCTGCTCCAGCGCGGGCTCGTCGAGCGCCGGGAGGACACCGACGACCGGCGGATGAAGCGCGTCAGCGCGACCCAGGCCGCGCGCGAGCTCATCGACAGGGTCGACACGGCCCGCCTGCACGGCCTGGAGGACTGGGCCGCGCACCTGCCGCAGGACGCGCGGAGCGCGCTGATGGAGGCGCTCGCGCTGATCCCGCCCAGGGAGGATGCGGACCGTTCCTGACCTCCACCCGTAGCACCCTGCAGTTCCCCCTCTCCCTCTCCCCCGTCCCCCAAGGAGCAACCCCTCCATGAACTCCCCAGACCTGCGCGCGCGCTTCGTGAACGACGACAACCGGCGTTGGTGGACGCTCGCGGCGATGTGCTTCGCGCTGTTCATGATCATGTTGGACAACACGGTCGTGAATGTCGCGCTGCCGTCGATCCAGCGCGACCTCGGCGCGTCGATCTCCGGCCTCGAGTGGACGGTCAACGCCTACACCTTGTCGTTCGCCGTCCTGCTGGTGACCGGTGGGCGGCTCGGCGACGTCTTCGGGCGGCGCCGGATGTTCCTGTTCGGCGTCGTGACGTTCGGGATCTCGTCCGGGCTGATCGGCCTGGCCCAGTCCGACGCGTGGCTGGTGACGTTCCGCGCCGTCCAGGGCGTCGGCGCCGCGTTCATGATGCCCGCGACGTTGTCCATCATCTCGAACGCGTTCCCGCCGGAGGAGCGCGGCAAGGCGATCGGGACGTGGGCCGGCGTGTCGGCGATGGCGCTGGCGATCGGGCCGGTCGTCGGCGGGTTCCTGGTCGAGAACGTGTCGTGGCAGTCGATCTTCTTCCTCAACCTGCCGGTGGCGGTCCTGGCGGTCGTCGTGACGTTGTTCGCGACGCACGAGTCGCGCGACGAGACGGCACCGCGGCAGGTTGATCTCCTCGGCGTCGTGACGCTGACGATCGGGCTCGGCGCGTTGGTGCTGGCGCTGGTCGAGGGCAACGGCTGGGGTTGGGGCTCGGCGCGTGTGATCGGGCTCCTGGTGGTCGCGGTCGTCGGGCTGGTGTCGTTCGCGGTCACCGAGGCGCGCGTGGCCAACCCGATGGTCGACTTCAAGTTCTTCAAGTCGCGCTCGTTCGCCGGTGCCAACGTGGTCGCGTTCATCGTGTCCTTCGCGATGCTGGCGACGTTCTTCTTCTTCGCGCTGTACCTGCAGAACATCCACCACTACTCGCCATTGCAGACCGGCGTGCGGTTTCTGCCGACGACCGCGGTGATCATCGTGGTCGGGCCGATCGCCGGCCGCCTGAGCGACAGGATCGGCCCGCGGCCGCTGATGACGCTCGGGCTGCTGCTGAACGCGGTGTCGCTGTTCTGGCAGGGCCACGTGGCGGCGGACACGTCCTACGGGTTCCTGGTCGGCGCGTTCGTGCTGATGGGCCTCGGGATGGGCCTGGTCATGTCCCCCATGTCGACCGCGGCGATGAACGCCGTGGACCCGACCAAGGCCGGCGTCGCGTCCGGCGTCCTGTCGATGTCGCGCATGGTCGGCGGCACGTTCGGCGTGGCAGCGATGGGCGCGCTGATCACGGCGCTGGGCCGCCACAAGCTCGACGAGTCCCTGCCCTCCGTCCCGGACTCCACCCGCCACACGCTGGCCGAGAACCTCGGCGCCGGCGGCTCAGCCCTGAGCTCCGGCGACTCGACGATCGGCCACGCGGTGCAGCAGGCCTTCCTCTACGCCCTCAACGACGGCCTCCGCATCGCAGCGGTCGTGTCAGCACTGGGCGCGGTAGCAGCCTGGTGGCTCGTCGCCCCGGGCGTGCCCGCCCGCAAGCCGGTCCACGACGCAGCCTCCGCCGAGGCAGGCACCGGCGACGCGGGTGCCGAGCTCGGCGCGGCAGCCGAGACGGCGCTGGCCTAGACGAGATGCATGGCCGACGCCGCAATTTGCGGCGTCGGCGACCTATACTGATCCCATGCCGGCTGCGCTCCCGCTCGTGACGCGTCAAGAGATCGTTCGCGACTTCCGTCTCGATGAGACCACGACGATCGACAACGGGATCCGTGCGCTGAAGGACAAGCGCGCTCTCTCGCCTGGCCTGAGCTTCACCACCCGCGGCACTGCGGGACATCTGGGTGGGCGCGTGCACCTCTACAGCACGCTCAACCGAGATGCTGCGCGTGCGGCGCGACACAAGGACTATGAGTCGGCCGAACGCCTCAGCAAGGCGGCCGCCCGTCTCGAGGCCTCGCCCGAGGCGAAGAAGATCGTCGCCCAGCTGAGCTCGCTCAGCGGGCCGGCGATCGGCGGCGCCGCCGATCTCGCCCGCCTTCTCGCCGCTCCTCAGCTCGCCTCCGCGCTGGCCGGGCTGCAGCGCAAGCAGGCACGTGCTCGTCGCGGCTTGAAGGAGGGCACCGTTCCGGCCCAGTTCGTCGGCCGCGTCGTCGCGTTGACCAAGGTCGCGGCGTTGGTCGAGCTCGACGGGCTTCCTTCGCACATCCCTGTCCCGACGGCGACCATGCAGGCGGCCGGTGTGGGCGCCGTCGGCAGCGCCGTCGTCGCGAGCTGGGAGATGCTCGGCAACGGGCGGACGATGCTCTCGGTGGAGCCGGCAATCGACATGCCAGACATCAACGCCCTCGGCGAACCGCTGGTCGACATGTACGGGACGCCGTGGGGCCAGGTGCTGAGCGCAGCCGATCCGGAAGCGCTCGCGGTCTCCGGCACGGCGACCATCGCGATACCCGCGGGCACCCCCGACGTGGAGTGAAGGCAGCCGACGTCACGATCCGCGCCGTCCGGTCGTCGGATCGCACGGCGCTGCGCGGCTTCACGTGCAGCACCGGAGAGCCCTGGGAGGACCTCGTCCAGGACCAGATCCGCGGACCGCTGCCCGACCGGTACCTGTCGAGCCCGCCCTACTTCGACGGCCGCATGCTGCTCGGATTCGGGCCGGGCGACGACCTGATCGTGGTCGGCGCGCACCACATCGAGCCCGCGATGATGCCGGACGTCGGCTACACCGAGGTCATCGCCGTGGCGCTGGCCGCACGCGGCGTGCTCATCGAGCTGCCGGACAACGACCCGGTCAGCCTCGGGCACTTCATGTTGCTGACGATCTTCCGGCAGATGATCCGCCTCGGCCGCCACCGACGCACGTTCGTCCGGGTCGATCGACGCAACACCCGCAGCCTCACCCTCCTCGATCGCATCGGGCTCACCGACCAGCGCGACGACCCACGACCGGACCTGATCCAGCGCTGGGGCGAGCTGCCTGGGGGCTGATCCATTCCGCGACCCGTGCGGAGTGATGGCGGCGTCGCGAGTTACGGCCGCACCGTCTACGGCGAAGACCGCAATCGCTGAGCGCTACCGCGGCGACGACGATCAAGCGAAGCGCCTTCACCCGAGAGGCTCGCGATACCGCGAAGTGATGTCGCGGAACGAGGGCGGCGGTGCCGCGGCAAGTCGGGGGCGTCACGCGATGCCGAGCGGATGGCGGCGAAGGCCGCGATCGCTGCGCGCTGCCGCGGGCGACGACGATCAAGCGAAGCGCCTTCATCCGAGACGGTCGCGGTGTCGTGGTCTGGTGTCGCGGAGTGGGCGGTGGTCGTGCCGGGGCGACGTGGCGCGTGGAGCGAGGGGTTCCGACTGGGAGCGGCGGGAGACTGCGCGGTGTGGAAGTCCTGATGTCGGTCGATGATCCGAAGATCCCTGAGCTGCTCGAGAGGAACGAGTTCTTCTGGTTGAAGCTCCATGGCTGCTCGCATGACGACATCGCCGAGCTCGGGCGGCGGTTCAGGCTGCATCCGCTCGCCGTCGAGGACACGCAGGAGTTCGGGCAGCGGCCGAAGATCGATGACTACGGCGACACGGCGCTGCTGGTCTTCTACGGCGTCGAGCCCCAGGGCCAGCCGCTCGAGATGCACTTCCACCTCTCCGGCCAGTGGATGATCACCGTCCACCACGGCCTGCACGAGCTGCTCCACGCCGCCCAGCAGCGCTTCGTCGGCGACCCGCCGAGGACGGAGGAGGAGGCGATCTACCGGGTCATCGACGCGCTCACCGACAGCTTCTTCCCGGTCCTCGACGGCGTCGACGAGCGGATCGACGAGCTCATGGACCAGATGCTCGAGTCTCCCTCCCAGGACCAGCGCGAGGAGCTCTTCCACCTCCGCCGGAAGCTCATCGAACTCCGCCGCATCGCCACGCCCCAGCGCGACATCCTCGCGCGCGGCGGCGACATCCTCGGCCGCCTCCCCGGCCTGGAAGCCGACGACGCGCGGGACTGGTTCCGCGACGTCTACGACCACCTCGTCCGGATCTCGGAGCTGATCGACTCCTACCGCGACCTGCTGTCCGGCGCCCTCGACCTCTACCTCTCCACCGTCTCCAACCGCCTCAACGCGATCTCCAAGCAGCTCACGGTCGTCGCGACGATCTTCCTGCCCCTGACGTTCGTCACCGGCTTCTTCGGCCAGAACTTCGGGACGCTCGTCCGCCACATCAACACGCCGGCCGCCTTCTGGGGCTACGGCGTCGGCGGCATGCTGCTCTCCGCGGTCCTGCTGCTCGGCTACTTCCGCCGCGCGGGGTTCCTCGGCGACGAATGAACGTTCGCGTCGGCGGCTCGCCTTAACCCGATCTGGCGTATGGTTCGCCGCCCCTGCAGCCCCCTGCAGGCCCGACCGAACCACGATTTCCAAAGGGTCCTTCCGAGAACATGGCCGTTGATGTGACGCAGGTCGCCACCGTCGACACGGAGCCGGGCACGCTGCCGGCGCAGATGACCGCCTGGGTCATCCGCCCCGAGCGCGAAGGCGAGCCGCTCGACGCCTTCCAGCTCGAGGAGATCGAGGTACCCGAGCCCGCCGCGTTCGAGGTCATCGTCCGTGTGATGGCCGCCGGCGTGAACTACAACAACGTCTGGGCGGCGCTCGGCAAGCCGATCTCGGTCATGAAGTACGGCGACCACCCGGAGTACGGCCACCACATCGGCGGCTCCGACGCGTCCGGCGTCGTCTGGAAGGTCGGCCCCGGCGTCACGCGCTGGAAGGTCGGCGACGAGGTCGTCATCCACTGCAACCAGGCCTCCTACGAGGACCCCGAGGTCCACGGCCTCGACCCGATGGCCGCGCCGTCGCAGCGGATCTGGGGCTACGAGACGACCTGGGGCTCGTTCGCGCAGTTCACGAAGGTCCAGGCTCAGCAGCTGCTGCCCAAGCCGACCAACCTGACCTGGGAAGAGGCCGCCTCCTACGGCCTGACCTACTTCACCGCCTGGCGCATGCTGATGACGCGCTGCAACCTCCAGGCCGGCCAGAAGGTCCTGATCTGGGGCGCGGCGGGCGGCCTCGGCGTCTTCGCCGTGCAGATCTGCAAGGCCGCGGGCGCGGAGTGCGTCGGCGTCGTCAACTCCGACGAGAAGGGCGAGCTGGTCAAGCAGCTCGGCGCCAAGGGCTTCATCAACCGCAACGAGTTCGCGGGGATGATGCGCAGGGGCGGCGAGACGCCCGAGGAGGAGAAGGCGCGCTTCAAGGAGTCCCGCCGCTTCGGCAACGCCGTCAGCGAGATCCTCGGCGGCGCGCCCGACATCGTCTTCGAGCACGTCGGCGCGGCCACGTTCCCGACGTCGGTCCTGACCGTCAAGCCGTTCGGCAAGGTCGTCATCTGCGCCGGCACCACGGGCTTCAACCTCGACTTCGACGTCCGCTACCTGTGGATGAAGCAGAAGGAGATCGTCGGCTCGCACTTCGCGAACGCGTACGAGTGCCTGAAGGCCAACGAGCTGATCGAGTCGGGCGCCATCCGACCGGTCCTGTGGCGTACGCTTGGGTTCGATGGCGTCGCCGAGGCCCACCAGCTGATGAAGGACAACAAGCACGCGGGCAAGATCTCCATCTTGGTCGGCGCCGAGAAGGAGGGCCTGGGCAAGACCGCCGAGGGCCCCGGAGCCATTTACGCGGAGGTGGGCTAGGCCCATGGCAGGAATCGTCTACGTCCCCTGGTACGCCACGGTCTTCCGTGGTGACAAGCTCGAGGCCGCGGTCGCCGAGATCGCGCCGGTCGCGCTGCGCTACGGAGCGACGTCCTACGCGGTGCACCGCAACCGCGACGATGCCTACAAGATCCTGCAGATGGCGGAGTTCGCGACCCACGAGCAGTGGGAGGCGTTCTGGTACGGCCCGGAGTTCAACCGCTTCCGCGCGGTGAACCAGTCGCTGTACCAGATCCCGATCCTGTACTCCTGGAACGACCTCGTCGTCGAGGGCCACACCGACGACGCGCACACGCACCGCAACGAGCGCATCGACGCGGCGGCGATCGCCGCCGACGAAGGCCCCGCCTAGCGCGAACGTCCGCGCGCCACGCGCGGACCATCGACTCGCGCGCCGTCTCAATGGGGCGGCGCGCCGGTCGATCACTCGGGAAGCCCTCCCTAGCCCCTGGAGCTTCCCCCCACATGTCTCAGCTGTTCCGCTGGACCATCGGCCGCAAGCTCGCGGCCGCCTTCGGCGCGATCGTCGCGCTCTTCTCGTTGGCCCTGATCGTCGCCGTGACGATGCAGTCGTCCGCCAACAACCACTGGCGGGAGCTCGACCGCTGGCAGGCCGGCCAGGACGCGATCGCGCGCCAGGTCACCGGCTCGCGCCAGCAGCAGTCCGCCCAGGCGCTGTACGTCGCCACGTTCGACCCCAAGTACAAGGCCGAGTGGCAGGCGGGCGTCAAGATCTCCGACGCCGCGTCCGCCGCCGCCGCCAAGCTGCACGACCCGCAGATCACGAAGATCTCGGAGTCCGCCGCCGCGACCGACCACAAGCACGACAACGCCGTGCACAAGCTGCTCTTCCCGGCCGTCGCCCGCGGCGACCACGCCGCCGCCGTCGCCGCGCTGCGCAAGGCCGACACCTACGTCCGCGGGCCGATCGGCGCGTCGGCGAAGATCGCCGCCTACCTGCAGAAGGGCCGCGAGCGGTCCGAGGCCAAGGCGATCGACGCCTCCAACAACGCCAAGCGCGTCACGATCATCGCGCTGATCCTCGGGATCGTCCTCGCGGCGCTCGTCTCGGTCCTGATCACGCGCTCGCTCGCGGGCCGCGCCAAGAAGATCGGCATCGCCGCCCGGCACCTCGCCGAGGGCGACACCGAGCACACGCTCGACGTCTCCGGCGACGACGAGCTGGCCGTGACCGCCAAGCACTTCGGATCGGTCGTGGACTCGCTGCGCGAGATGAGCTCGGCCGCCGAGCGCGTCGCCGCCGGCGACCTCACGGCCACCGTGACGCCGCGCTCCGAGCGCGACGTCCTCGGCCGCGCGTTCGCGAAGATGATCGAGGACCTGCGCGCGCTCGTCGCGAAGCTGACGTCGTCCTCGCGCACGCTCTCCACGGCCGCGCAGGAGATGGCGAACACCTCGACCGAGACCGGCCGCGCGGTCGACGACATCGCCCGCGCCGTCGGCGACGTCGCCGCGGGTGCCGAGCGCCAGGTCGGCGCGATCCAGTCCGCCCGCTCGTCGGCCGCCTCGCTGAGCGGCGCCGTGTCCGTGGGGGCCGACGGCGCCCGCGAGACCGCGGCCGCCGCCGCCGACGCGGCCCGCGCCGCCGAGGAGGGCTCCGACGCGGTCGGCGCCGCGACCGCCGCGATGGCGTCGGTCCAGGCGTCGAGCGCCGACGTCACCGCCGCGATCCGCTCGCTGGGCGACAAGTCCGGCCAGATCGGCGGGATCGTCGACACGATCACCACGATCGCCGAGCAGACCAACCTGTTGGCCTTGAACGCCGCCATCGAGGCGGCTCGCGCGGGCGAGCAGGGCCGCGGCTTCGCCGTCGTGGCCGAGGAGGTCCGCAAGCTCGCCGAGGAGTCGTCGCAGGCCGCGGCGTCCATCGCTTCGCTGATCGGTGAGATCGTCTCCGAGACGAGCCGCGCGGTCGGCGTCGTCGACGACGGCGCCGCGCGGACCGCGCAGGGCGCCGAGGTCGTCGACCAGGCCCGCGCCGCGTTCGACCGCATCGGCGCCGGCGTCCGCGACATGGACGCCCGCGTCGCCGGGATCGCCGCCGCGGTCGAGGAGATCGCCCAGTCCTCGCAGCGCATGGAGGAGGAGCTGGACGCCGTCGGCGCGGTCGCCGAGGCGTCGTCGGCGACGTCGGAAGAGGTGTCCGCCTCGACCGAGCAGACCTCCGCGTCGACCCAGCAGATCGCGGCCGCCGCGCAGGAGCTGGCGACGACCGCGCAGGAGCTCGAGACGCTCGTCTCGCGCTTCACCGTCGCCTAGTCGTTCCCCTTCGGACACCGGCCGGACGAGCGGCTCAGCCGTTCGTCCGGTCGCCGTCCAGCGCGCGGCCGGGCGGGCGACGGACGTGGGAGAAGTACCCGCAGTACTCCCCCCACGACCTTCGAAGGATCCTCTGTGCCCGCATTGTCCCTGCGCGGCAAGCTGCTCGGCAGCTCGCTGCTGCTGATCGCCCTCGCGACGATCGGCTCCCTCATCGCGCTCTCGCGCCTCGGCTCGGTCGAGACGTCCGGCGTCGCGATGCACGACCACGCCTACCTCCCGACGTCCGCCGCGCTGCAGGTCCAGCAGCGCACGACCGACCTCGCGCTCCAGAGCACCACGTTCTCGCTGCTGGTCGCGCAGTACGGCCCGATCGAGGCCGACAGGCGGCCCGAGTTCAAGGTGTTGGACGCCGCGACCGGTCAGGACCTCAAGGCGCTCGCCGGCCTCTCCAAGCAGCTCGACGCCGCGCCGCCGGAGCAGCGCGCCCTCGCGCACCGGATCCAGCGCGAGGTCGTCGCCTTCGGCAAGGCGCTGGACGCCGCGCGCGTCGCCAAGGGCCCCGTCGCGGTCAAGTCGACGCTCGACGCGCTGAACCGTGTGATCGCGGCGCTGCGCGGCGACTCGGCGAAGTTCGCCGCCGACAGCGCCGTCTACGCCGAGCAGGCCAAGAGCGACATCAAGAGCGCGCACGACACGGGCCGCAACTGGGTCGTCATCTCGCTGGTTGTCACGTTGTTGGTGGGGTTGGCCTCGGCGCTGCGCCTGTCGGCGGTCATCCGCCGCGGCGTCCGCGACATCCTGCGCACGCTGACCTCGCTGCGCGACCGCGACACCGCCGCGCTGCGCGAGGGCCTGGACGGCATCGCCCATGGCGACCTGACGCTGCACGCGGAGCCGGTCACCGAGCCGATCGTCGCGCGCAGCCGCGACGAGATCGGCGAGATCGCGGAGATGGTCGATGCGATCCGTACCGACACGGCGGCGTCGATCACGTCCTACAACAAGTCGCTCGACGGCCTCGGCACGATGATCGGCGCGGTCTCCGAGTCCGTGTCGACGCTGTCGGCCGCGTCCGGCCAGATGGCCGCGACGTCGCGCGACAGCGGCCGTGCGGTCGGCGAGATCGCCAGCGCGGTCGAGGACGTCGCGACCGGCGCCGAGCGCCAGGTCAAGGCGATCGACGGCGCGCGGGTGCTGACGGGCGACATGGTCGCGGCCGCGCGCTCGTCCGCGGGCGTGGCGCAGGAGACCGCCGGCGCGGCCGACGCGGCCCGCCAGGTCGCGGTCGACGGCGCCGAGGCCGTGCGCGAGGCGACCGACGCGATGGCGTCGGTCCGCGAGGCGAGCACGCAGGCGACCGAGGCGATCCGCGAGCTCGGCGCGAAGTCGGAGCAGATCGGCGGCATCGTCGATGCCATCACCGGCATCGCCGAGCAGACCAACCTGTTGGCCTTGAACGCCGCCATCGAGGCGGCGCGCGCGGGCGAGCAGGGCCGCGGCTTCGCCGTCGTTGCGGAGGAGGTCCGCAAGCTCGCCGAGGAGTCCCAGAGCGCCGCGGCGTCGATCGCGTCGCTGATCACCGAGATCCAGGCCGAGACGACCCGCGCGGTCGAGGTCGTCGAGCTCGGCGCGACCCGGACCGACCAGGGCACCGCGACCGTCGCCTCCGCCCGTGACGCGTTCGAGCGGATCACGACCGAGGTCGAGGCCGTCGGCGGCCGCGTCGGCGAGATCGCCGCCGCGGTGGCGCAGCTGTCGGAGACGAGCGCCCGCATGGACGCCGAGATCGCCGACGTCGCCGCGATCAGCGAGCAGACGAGCGCCGCGACCGAGCAGGTCTCGGCCTCGACGCAGCAGACGTCGGCCGCGTCGCAGGAGATCGCGGCATCGGCGGACACGCTGGCCTCGACCGCGGTCGAGCTGGCCCGCATGGTCGGCGAGTTCCGCCTGCCGGCGTAGCGCAGCGCGAAGCGCGTAGTTGTACGGGTTGCCGGCGGCGGGCTCTGCCCGCCGCCGCCGGCCAAGCGCCGGGCCGGACGGATGACAGCGAAGACCGCGACGGCTGCGCGTTGCAGCGGGCGCCGACGATCAAGCGAAGCGCCTTCATCCGAGAGACTCGCAGCGCCGTGGAGCGACGTCGCGGAACCAGCGGCGGCGTTGCCATGGCGAGTCGAACGCGTGGTGCGATGCCGGACGGCCGGCGGCAAAGACCGCGACCGCCGCGCGTTGCGGCGAGCGACGACGACCAAGCGAAGCGCCTTCATCCGAGCCGACTGCGGTGCCGCGGAGTGATGTCGCGGAAGGAGCGGTTGCACCGCCGCAGCGGGCCGGCGCGTGGAGCGGTTAGCCGGCGGCAGGCGACTTGTCGATGTCCAGCCGGAGCTTGGCGATCGACTGGCGGATGATGCGGGAGACCTGCATCTGGGAGACGCCGATGCGGGTCGAGATCTCGGTTTGGGTGAGGTCTTCGGCGAAGCGCAACCGGAGGACCTCGCGGTCGCGTTCGCTCAACACGTCCATGGCTTCGTCCAACAGCACGCGCATCTCCGCGCGTTCCAGCTCGATGTCGCGACCGCCGATGGAATCGGCGAGCGTCATGTCCTCGCCGGTCGGCTCGTCCAGCGACCGTGTGCGGCGCGCGCCCACGGACTGGATCGTCGCCAGCACCTCCTCGAACGGCGCGTCGATCGCGTCGGCCAGCTCCTGGACCGTCGGCGAGCGGCCCAAAGCCCCGGTCAGCTCGTCGCGCTTCTTCGCGACCTCGAGCTGCAGCTCCTGCAGCCCGCGCGGCACGCGCATCGCCCAGGTGCGATCGCGGAAGTGGCGCTTGATCTCCCCCAGCACCGTCGGCGTCGCGTACGACGAGAACCGCACCTCGCGCGTCAGGTCGAAGCCCTCGATCGCCTTCATGATCCCGACGCAGGCGACCTGCACGAGGTCGTCCATCGGCTCGCCGCGCCCCGCGTAGCGGCCAGCCAGCGCCCGTGCCAGCGGGAGCATCTCCTCGGCCAGCTGGTCCCGCGCCCGCACGTCGCCCCCGTGGTGGTAGCGGCGCAGCAGTTCCTGCTCCCGCGCAGCGCGGGCGGCGGTCTCGACGATGTGCCCCCCTGAATCGGCCATCCTCACGGGAGGGTAACGGCCCGCGGGTCAGGAGGCAGACGGTCCCAGGATCGGGACCGGTCGCGCTAGCTCTGCTCGAGCGGGGCCATCGTCAGGCCCGCGTCCCGCAGCTGCGCCCAGTAATGCTCGGCCAGCTCCTTGTGACCGGACCAGACGATCGCCAGCCCCGCGGCGTGGATCCGGTCGGCGATCGCGTAGCCCTTGCTCATGTCGATGCCCGGGATGTGCCGGGCCAACGTGCCGGCCACGTGGTCGAAGGTGTTGTGGTCGTCGTTGCGGACGATCACGCGCCAGGCGCCCCCAAGGGCGCCGTCGGGTCCTGCGGTTCTCGGTAGCTCGATGGTCTGGCTCATTGCGGCTCGGAAGTATCGCGCTTCTGCCAGTAACGC
Source organism: Conexibacter woesei Iso977N (assembly GCF_000424625.1). Lineage (GTDB taxonomy): Bacteria > Actinomycetota > Thermoleophilia > Solirubrobacterales > Solirubrobacteraceae > Baekduia > Baekduia woesei_A. Next base: position 804,469 of record NZ_AUKG01000002.1, on the reverse strand, counting down.
GCCAGCCCGCCGTACAGCGTGTCCGGCGGCATGGCCTTGAGGTACCCGTCCTCGTCGGTGACCCCGTCGAACTCCGCCCGGATGGCGCGTTCGAACTCGGCCGCATCGGCCCCGCGCGCGACCTGGGCCCAGCGATCGAGCTCGACGTGCAGGTCTGCGAGGTGACGCTCGACGTCGGTGAACGTCCCGAAGTGCGTCAGCGCCAGCGCGCTCGGCCTCCACGCCGCGACCAGGTCGATCGACCGGTGCCACCGCTCCACGTCGATGTCCGGCGGCGGCGTCGGCGGCAGGATCGGCCCGTCGCCGATGCGCACGCCGGCCACGTCTCCCGCGAAGACGATGTTGGTGTCCTCGTGGCGGTAGGCGACGTGGTGGACCGCGTGCCCGGGCGTGTACGCCCACTCCAGCCCGCCCGCGCGCCCGCCGTCGCCGCTCAACACACGAACGTTGCCCTCCGGCACCGGGACGATCCGGCCCCACAGGCGCTCCATCGCGTCGCCGTAGATCCGCTCGGCGCTCGCGACCAGCCGCGACGGGTCGATCACGTGCTTGGCGCCGCGCTCGTGGACCCAGACCTCCAGGTCCGGCCACTTCTCCACCAGCGCGCCCGCGCCGCCCGCGTGGTCGAGGTGGATGTGGGTCAGCAGGACGGCCTTCGGCCGCTCGTCGCCGAGCGCCGCCAGGACGTTGCCGACCGACGAGTCCGGCCCCGGATCGATGACGTAGCCGTCGATCCAGTGCGTGCAGACCGCCTTCTCGGCGCCCTGGAAGTGGGTCTCGATCTCGCGGTGGAGGTCCGAGGTCATGGTGTAGGTGTCCCCTTCGTGGCGATGACGACGTCCTGGTAGGTCGGTCCGGCCCCGCCCCGCCAGGTCCCGTCGTGGATCGCGGTGATGGTCAGGCCGTGACGCCCGTACAACCCCTGCAGCCACGCGCGGTCGAACGCGATCGCGTCCTCGGGCACGGCCGGGTCGATCACCGCGGACGTCTCGTTGTTGTCGCTGTTGATCCGGAACGGCAGCGCGGCGCGCCCCGCCCGGACCGCGTCGCGCGAGTTGTCATCCAACAACAGCCACGTCGCGAACAGCGTCCCGCCCTCGCGCAGGACCCGCGCGGCCTCGCTCACGTACCGCTCCGCGGCGTCCGCCACGAGGTGCGTGAACACCGACGTCGCCAGCGCGAAGCCGAACGTCCCGTCGTCGTAGGGGAACGTGAACTCCGCGGCGGCCTGCGTCCCGGCCGGGTTGTAGCGCGTGTTGAAGATGTCGGCGACGACGAACGCGAACTCCGGATGCCCGGCGGTCTCGTAGTGCGCGCGGCACCAGGCGATCCCGTCGGCGTTGATGTCGAACCCGTCGTAGGCGCCGCCGCCCGCGGCATCCAGGAACCCGGCCAGCGGCCGGGCCATCCGCCCGATCCCGCAGCCGATGTCCAGGACACGATCCCGCGGCGACAGCCCGCCGAGCGTGATGAAGTGCCCCAGGAACTCGTCGCCGGTCCCCGCGAAGTCCGAGTCGGCGTGGCCGACGAAGTGCAACCGCCGCGGCGGGACCAGCGGGTCGCCGCGCCCGGCCACGCGGTCGCGCAGGTCCAGGGCGCGCAGCCGCAGCGACGTCGCGGCGCGTTCGAGCAGGGGCGCGGGCACGGCGCCTGAGCCTAGTGGCAGCGAGACGACGGCAGCACCCCGCCCGACGAGTAGCCCAAGTGGGCTATCGCACAAGTACGATGCCGTGCATGGATCATCGCCTGCCGGAGCGCGACCGCCCCTGGATGATGCGGACCTACGCCGGTCACTCGACCGCGAAGGCCTCCAACGAGCTGTACCGCTCCAACCTCGCCAAGGGCCAGACGGGCCTGTCGATCGCCTTCGACCTGCCGACGCAGACCGGCTACGACGCCGACCACGAGCTGGCCAAGGGCGAGGTCGGCAAGGTCGGGGTCCCGGTCGCGCACAAGGGCGACATGCACACGCTGCTCGACGGCATCCCGCTCGGCGAGATGAACACGTCGATGACGATCAACGCTACGGCGGCCTGGCTGCTGGCGCTGTACATCGGCACGGCGGAGGAGAACGGCGTCGGGCAGGACCAGCTCCAGGGCACGACCCAGAACGACATCATCAAGGAGTTCCTGGCGCGCGGGACCTACGCGTTCCCGCCCGGGCCGTCGATGCGCCTGATCGCCGACATGGTGGCCTACACGGTCACCGAGGTCCCGAAGTGGAACCCCATCAACATCTGCTCGTACCACCTCCAGGAGGCGGGCGCGACGCCGGTCCAGGAGATCGCGTACTCGATGTCCAACGCGATCGCGGTGCTCGACGCGGTCCGCGAGCGCGTGCCGGAGGACCTGATGGGCAAGGTCTTCGCGCGCATCTCGTTCTTCGTCAACGCCGGCGTGCGGTTCATCGAGGAGCACGCGAAGCTGCGGGCGATGAGCGTGCTCTGGGAGGAGCTCGGCCGGACGCGCTACGGCGTGACCGACGAGAAGCAGCTGCGCTTCCGCTACGGCGTGCAGGTCAACTCGCTCGGGCTGACCGAGTCGCAGCCGGAGAACAACGTCCAGCGCATCGTCCTTGAAGCACTTGCGGTGACGATGGGCCGCAACGCCCGCGCCCGCGCGCTGCAGCTGCCGGCGTGGAACGAGGCCCTCGGCCTCCCCCGCCCGTGGGATCAGCAGTGGTCGCTGCGCATCCAGCAGGTCATGGCCTACGAGACCGACATGTTGGAGTACCCCGACATCTTCGAGGGCTCGGTCGTCATGGAGGGCCTCGTAGCGGAGCTGCTGGAGGGCGCGCGCGCCGAGATGGCGGTCGTCGAGGAGCACGGCGGCGCCGTCAAGGCGGTGGACTACATGAAGGCCGCGCTGGTCGACTCGCACCGCGAGCGGATCCGGCGCATCGAGCACGGCGAGCAGATCGTCGTCGGCCTCAACAAGTACACCGAGTCGAGCCCCTCGCCGCTGGTCGACGAGGAGGGCGGGATCATGACCGTCGATGCGGCCGTCGAGGCCCAGCAGCGCGAGGCGGTCGTCGCCTGGCGCGCCGCGCGCGACAACGACGCCGTCGAGGCCGCGCTGGCCGAGCTGCGCCGCGTCGCGGGCAGCGACGAGAACATCATGCCCGCCACGATCGCCGCCGCGAAGGCGGGCGTGACGACCGGCGAGTGGTCGACCGCGCTGCGCGAGTCCTTCGGCGAGTTCCGCGCGCCGACCGGCGTCGGCGAGGCCGCCGCGGGCGACCGCGACGAGTCCGACCTGGCCGAGATCCGCGAGGAGGTCGAGCGCCTCGCCGAGGCGATGGGCCGGCGCCCGAAGATCCTGGTCGGCAAGCCGGGGCTGGACGGGCACTCCAACGGCGCCGAGCAGATCGCCGTGCGCGCCCGCGACATCGGCTTCGACGTCGTCTACGAGGGCATCCGGCTGACGCCGTCGCAGATCGCGGCGAGCGCCGAGCAGGAGGGCGTCCACGTGATCGGGCTGTCGATCCTGAGCGGCTCGCACAAGGAGCTGATCCCGGACGTCGTGGATGCGCTGCGGGCGCGCGGCGTCGACGCGCCGGTCGTGGTCGGCGGGATCATCCCGAGCGCCGACGTGCAGCCGCTGAAGGACGCGGGCGTCGCCGCGGTCTACACGCCCAAGGACTTCGACCTCGGGCAGATCATGCGCGACATCGTGGCCCTGGTCGCCGAGCGCAACGGCGTCGGCGCCGAGGCGTAGGCTCCGCCGCGACCTTGGCGGCCGCTGAACCCCAACATCTCGCCGCGCGCCTGCGCGACGGCGACCTCTCCGCTGCGCCCGCGGTCCTGAACCTCGTCGAGTCGCGCGCCCCGCGCGACCGCGAGGCGGTCCGGGCGTTGTTGTCGTCGTTGTCTCCCGCGGCGCTCGGTGGCGAGGCGGCCGGGCACGTCGTCGGCGTCACCGGCCCGCCGGGCGCGGGCAAGTCATCGCTGTTGAGCGAGCTGTGCCGGGAGTGGCGCGCGCGGGATCGCTCGGTCGCGGTGCTCGCGGTCGATCCGTCGTCGCGCCGGTCCGGCGGCTCGCTGCTCGGCGACCGCGCGCGGATCGCCTTCGACCCCGACGACCGCGGCCTGTTCATCCGCTCGACGGCGGCCGGCGACCGACTTGGTGGCCTTGCTCCCGCGACGCGCGCGGCCGCGCAGGCGCTGGCCGTCGCGTTCGACGTGGTGGTCATCGAGACCGTCGGCGTCGGGCAGTCCGAGACCGAGGTCGGCGAGGTCGCCGACACCGTCGCGGTGATCGTGCAGCCCGGCTCCGGCGACGTCCTGCAGTTCCTGAAGTCCGGGATCATGGAGATCCCGGACGTGCTCGTCGTCACCAAGGCCGACCTCGGCGACATCGCGATGCGCGCCCGCCGCGACCTCAACGCCGCGCTGCGCAGCGCGGGCTCGCGCGACACGAAGGTCGTCGCGGTGTCGAGCGTGTCGCCGGTGGTCGGGGTCGACACGCTGGTCGACGCGTTGGACGAGCACCGCGCGGCCCTCGACGTCCACGCGCGCCGGGTCGCGGCGCGCCGGTCCGGGGCGCTCCAGGACTTCCTGGTCGAGCACGGCGAGCGCGGCCTGCGCGCGCTGGGTGGGCGCCGCGCGGCGGCGAAGCTGCTTGACTCCGCCGACCCCGCGACCGACGAGCCGACGCTCGTCGCGACCCTGGAGTCCCACCTGTGAAGCGCGACCTCCTCGTCCTCCTGCTCGTCTTCGCGATCGTCACCGCGATCGCCGCAGCGCTGGGCGCCGCCAACTTCGGCACCGCGCTCACCTTCGGCCAGATCGCCTTCGCGGCGGCGCTGGTCTGGATCCTCCTGAAGCGCCCCTAGGGCGTACGCTCGCCCGGTGCGGGTCGGGGCCGTCGGGATCGCGTTGCTCTGCGCCGTGGCCGTCGCCGGCTGCGGTGGCGGCGGTGCGCCGGAGCCGACAAGGACGGCGAGGACCAGCGCGCCGAGGGTGGTCGCCGCGGCGCCGGCGGCGAGGCTGCGGAGCGCGACGTGCGGGCCGCGCGTCGGCGGCGGCTTCCGCTGTGCGACGCTCACCGTTCCCCTCCACCGTCGCGGGCCGCGCGCCGCGGACGGGCGGACGCTGACGCTCCGCGTCGCGCTGCAGGACGGCGCGTCGCATCCGCGGGGCGACTACATCATGTTGACCGGCGGCCCGGGTCAGCCGGGGCTGCCGTTCGCCGCGCGGCTCGCGGCGCGGCTGAGGAGCGTGACGAGCGGGATGCGGCTGGTCGTCGTCGACCAGCGCGGGACGGGCGACGGCGCGCTCTCCTGCCCGGCGCTGCAGCGGACCGCCGGGACGTCGGACCTCGCGGTCCCGCCGCGCGCCGCGGTGACCGCCTGCGGCCGCAGGCTCGCCAGCGCCCGCGCCGCGTACACAACCGCCGACACCGTCGCCGACCTCGACGCGCTGCGCCGCGCGCTGCGCGACCCCGAGTGGGTCGTCGGCGGGATCTCGTACGGGACGTTCGTCGCCGAGCGCTACGCGCTCGCCCACCCCAGGCAGACCCGTGCGCTGATCCTCGACAGCGTCGTGCCCCAGGAGGGCGCCGAGCTGCTGGAGCGCGTCCCGCTGCGCGCGACCGCGCGCGTCCTCGGCCCCGCCGCGACCGCCGACCTGCGCCGCGTCCTACGGGACCACCCGGACCTCGGGCCGGGCCTGTTCGACGCGATCACCGAGCGCTCGATCGGCGTGCCGCACCTCGGCGCGGTGACGCGCGCGCTGCGCGCCGGGGCGGCCGGGAACCTGCGGCCGATCCGGACGCTCCTGCTGCTCACGCGCGGCGAAGAGCGCGGCGTGCCCGCCCGCTTCTTCTCCTCCGGCCTGCACGCCGCGACGCTGTGCGCCGACGCGCCCGCGGCCTGGCCCGGCGGGCCGGCCGCGCCGCTCCGGGTGCGCGAAGCGGCGCTCGCCGCGCTGCGCCGCCGCGTCCCGGCGAGCGCGACCGCGCCGTGGCCGGTGTCGACCGCGTTCGGCCAGGGCCTGCTGGCGACCTGCCGCGCTTGGCCGCCGACGACCGCCCCGCCCGCGCCGTCGCGCGCCGCCCGGATCACGACGCCCGCGCTGCTGCTCGCGGGCGACCGCGACCTCTCGACGCCGCTGGAGTGGGCGCGGGCCCAGGCCCGCGCGATGGGCGACGCGCGGCTGGTCACCGTCCACGGCGCCGGCCACTCGATCCTCTCGCGCGAGCCCGGGAGCACCGGGCGCGACGCGCTGCGCTCGTTCCTCGCCCGGCGGCTCGGGTAGGTTCGGCGCATGTCGTCACGCCGTGGGATCTTCGTCGCGCCGTTCAACGAGCTGGCCGACCCGCGGCTGCTCGCGCAGCTGGCCGCCGACGCCGAGGCCGGCGGCTGGGACGGCTTCTTCCTCTGGGACCACATCGTCTACGGCGCGCCGGTGCGCGATGTGCTCGACCCGTGGATCGTGCTGGCCGCGATCGCGGGCGCGACCGAGCGGATCCGGATCGGCCCGCTGGTCACGCCGATCCCGCGCCGCCGGCCGCAGAAGCTGGCGCGCGAGACCGTCACGCTGGACCTGCTCAGCGGCGGCCGGACGGTACTCGGCGTCGGGATCGGCTCCGACACCTTCGGGGAGCTGTCGCCGTTCGGCGATCCCTCGGACCCGAGGGAGCTCGGGCGACTGCTCGACGAGGGCCTGGCGCAGTTGATGACCTACTGGAGCGGCGAGTTCACGCCGCTGCCGGTGCAGCGGCCGCGGATCCCGGTCTGGGCGGCGGCGCGCTGGCCGGCGCGCAAGCCGGTCCGGCGCGCGGCGCGGCTGGACGGGCTGTTCCCGATCGAGCTGCCCGACCCGGAGGCCCTGGCGACGCTCGCCGGCGAGATCGCCTCGCAGCGTGCCGAGGAGGGCGTGACCGGCGCCTATGACCTGATCGTGACCAACGACCATGACTACGATCCCGCGCCGTGGGAGGCCGCCGGCGCGACCTGGACGCTGCGCGGGTTCGGCAAGGCGCCGTCGCTGGACGAGGTCCGCGCGGTGATCGCGGCGGGCCCGAACGGGTAGCGCCCACGGCGTGGGCACGATCGTCGTCGGAACCTCCTCCTGGGCCGATCCGGGGTTCGTCGCGGAGTGGTACCCGGAGGGGCTCGCGGACCGGGACCGGCTGCCGTGGTACGCCGAGCACTTCGAGGGCGTCGAGGTGAACGCGACGTACTACGCGGTTCCGGGCGCGGCGACCGTGAGGCGCTGGGCCGAGGTCACGCCCAAGGCCTTCACCTTCGACGTCAAGTTGCATCAGTCGCTCTCGCGCCACAGCGCGGAGGTGGGGTCGCTCCCCAGGGCGCTGCGCGACGACGTCGCCACGACGCCGCGCGGGCGGGTCCGGCCGAACGCCGACCTGGACCGCGCGCTCTGCAAGGCCTACAGGAAGGCGATGAGGCCGCTGGCCGACGCGGGCAAGTTGTCGTCCTACCTGCTCCAGCTCTCCCCCGCCTTCATGCCGCCGTCGAAGCGGCTGGAGGAGCTGGACGTGATCGTCGAGGGCCTTGCGCCGACGCCCGTCGCCGTCGAGTTCCGCCACCGCGCCTGGCTGCACGACGAGCGCCGCGACGCGACGTTCGGCTGGCTGCGCGACCGCGGCGCCGTCTTCGTCGGGGTCGACGCGCCGCAGGGCAAGCCGCCGACGATGCTGCCGCCGGTCGACGCGGTCACCAACCCCGCGCTCGCCTACCTGCGCCTGCACGGCCGCAACGCGCGCGGGTGGGTCAGGGGCCGGACGGTCGCCGAGCGGTTCGGGTACCGCTACGACGCGCAGGAGCTCGAGGAGCTGGCCCAGCGCGCCGAGGCGCTGGCCGAGGAGGCCGACGAGGTGCGCGTGATGTTCAACAACAACCGCGGCGACGACGCGCCGGCCGGCGCGTCGCAGATGAAGGACTTGCTGAAGTGAGCGCGCAGCGCGACCTGGACGAGCTGGCCGAGGAGATCCGCGCGCACAAGGGCGCGGGGTGCGGCTTCGAGGTCTGCGAGACGTGCACGCAGCTCGTCCCGGGCGTCGGGCCCGCGAGCGCGGAGATCGTGATCGTCGGTGAGGCGCCGGGCGCCAGGGAGGACGCGGCGGGCGTCCCGTTCGTCGGCGCGGCCGGGAGGTTGTTGGACACCTTGCTCGCCGAGGCCGGCATCCCGCGCGAGGCCGTGTTCATCACCAACGTGGTCAAGGCACGGCCGCCGAGGAACCGGGACCCGAGGAGGGACGAGGTCGCCCACCACTGGCCGTGGCTGGAGCGCCAGCTGGACATCATCAGGCCCCAGCTGCTGGTCCCGCTCGGGCGCCACGCGCTGGCGCGCTTCGCCCCGGACGCGAAGATCGCCGAGGTCCACGGCGCGCGGCTGGAGGGCGAGGGCGGGCGTCAGCTGTTCCCGCTCTACCACCCCGCCGCGGCGCTCTACAACGGCGGCCTGCGCGCCACCCTGTTCGAGGACGCACAGGCGCTGCGCGCCGCGTTGTCGTAGAACTAGGGGCATGAGCACCACGACGCGCGCGCTGCACGCCACCGCTGCCAAGGCCCCCTTCGAGGCGACGACGATCGAGCGGCGGGACCTGAAGCCCACCGACATCGCGATCGACATCGCCTACTGCGGGATCTGCCACAGCGACATCCACCAGCGCGACAACGACTGGGGGCGCTCGACGTTCCCGATCGTCCCGGGCCACGAGATCACCGGGACGGTGAGCGCCGTGGGCGACGCGGTCACGCGCCATCAGGTCGGCGACCGCGTCGGCGTTGGCTGCTTCGTCGACTCCTGCGGCGAGTGCGAGCCGTGCGTCGAGGGCGACGAGCACTTCTGCGCCAAGGGCGCGGTCGCGACCTACAACAGCACCGGCTACGACGGCGAGCGCACGTACGGCGGCTACTCGCAGCACGTCGTGGTCGACGAGCGCTTCGTGATCCGGATCCCGGACGCGCTCGGCCTCGACGTCGCGGCGCCGCTGCTGTGCGCCGGCATCACCATGTACAACCCGCTCAAGCGCTGGGGCGCGGGGCCGGGCAAGCAGGTGGCGATCGTCGGGATGGGCGGCCTCGGGCACGTCGGCGTGCAGATCGCCGCGAAGCTCGGCGCCGAGGTGACGGTGCTGTCGCAGTCGCTGTCCAAGGAGGCCGATGGCCGTAGGTTCGGCGCCTCCCACTACTACGCGACTGCGGACAAGGAGACGTTCAAGACGCTCCGCAACCGCTATGACCTGATCGTCAACACGGTCTCGGCCAACCTGCCCGTTGACAAGTACCTTGGGTTGCTCAAGCCCCGCGGCGCGATGGTGTCGGTCGGCCTGCCGACCGATCCGGACACCGTCCACGGCGGCTCCCTGATCGGCCGCGACCGCATCCTCTCGGGCTCCAACACCGGCGGCCTGCCGCTGACGCAGGAGATGATCGACTTCTGCGCCGAGCACGAGATCGCACCCGCGATCGAGCTGATCGGCGCCGACACCGTCGACACCGCCTTCGACCGCGTCCTGAAGTCCGACGTCCGCTACCGCTTCGTCATCGACACCAAGACGCTCGGCTAGTCGCCGCCGCCATCGCCCGGCCGTGAGTTGACCCACCTGACGATGGTGATCACCACCGCCAGGATCAGCAGCCCGAGCCCAAACGCGATCAGTCGGTTCCCCGGGCCCTGGTCGCCGGAGCACTGGTCACACAGACCAGCGCCCAGGCGTTTGGCGGCGCCGTAGAGGATCAGGCCGAAACCGACGACGGCGACGAAAATCGGCGCGTAGCGGATCAAGCCGCGGGCACCACCTTCGTCGTCTCGCTGCTCCAGCGACCGCTCCTGGCGAGCACGCACGCGGTCACCGGACAATGCCGAGCGCGAGCAGCGCGAACAACATGGTGAGTGGCTTGGACCGGACGGGCACGGCGCGCATCTACACAGATCGCTCAACACGCGTCAACCCAATTGGATCGGCTGGCTACACGACCTACGACACCTGTCGAGTCCCCTGCCGTTTCGGCTAGACGGTGCTGCTCCGTCTAGTCGGTGCCGTTGGGATAGGCCTTCGAGGTCGAAGTCGATGGCGGCGCGGTCGACGTGCTGCCCGCCGGCTCGTCGAGCGAGGAGATGCGCCAGGAGTTGTTCTCCTTCACCAGCTGCAGCGCGTCGTTGGAGGCCTGTTGGCCGGAGGCGGTGGTGTGGACGGAGACGAGGGCCTTGTCGCCGTTGATGGAGACGTCGGTGATCTCGAGGGTTGGGGACTTGACGTCGCCGAGGCCGCGTTGGAGAGCGCCTTCACAGGGCAGGCCGACGTCTTCGATCCTGGCCACCAGCGCGGAGGACAGCAGGTCGTTGCAGATCTGCTTGTAGTCCCTCTTCTGCGTCGCGATCCCGAACTTCGCAACGACCGCCCGGACGAGGGTGTCCTGGCTGGGGGCGGTGGTCGTCGGCTCGGTGTCGGCGCCGCAGCCGCCGCCAGCAACTCCTACAAGAACGGCGAGCGAGGCGGCGAGGGTCATCCGGGACGGGCGGGCCACGCGGGCAGGGTATCTTCCGAGTCGTGCAGCGCGAGCCGCTCATCGACGGCCACGGCCGCCGGATCTCGGACCTCCGGATCTCGGTCACCGATCGCTGCAACTTCCGCTGCCAGTACTGCATGCCCGCCGAGGGCCTGAAGTGGCTGGAACGCGACGGCATCCTGCGCTTCGAGGAGATCGAGCGGCTCGCGGCGCTGCTCGCCCAGATGGGCATCCGGACCGTCCGGCTGACCGGCGGCGAGCCGCTCGTGCGCAAGGACTTCCCGGCGCTCGCCGCCCTCCTCACGAGGATCGAGAAGCTCGACGAGGTCTCCGTCACGACCAACGGCTTCCTGCTCGAACGCGACGCGCAAGCACTGGTGCAGGCCGGGATCGCCCGCTTCAACGTCTCGGTCGACTCGCTCCAGCGCGACCGCTTCTTCGCCCAGACCCGCCGCGACGCTCTGCCCCGCGTCCTGCGCGGCCTCGCGCACCTCGCCACCTTCCCGGAAGCCCACCCGATCAAGGTCAACGCGGTCGCGATCCGCGGCTTCACCGAGCACGAGCTCCTCCCCTTCGCCCGCTTCGCCCGCGAGCACCCCTACGAGGTCCGCTTCATCGAGTACATGCCGCTCGACGGCGACCGCTCGTGGGACATGACGCAGGTCCTGACCGGCGCCGAGATCTTCGACGCCATCAACAAGCACTTCCCGCTCGAACCCGCCGAGCGCGCGCCGCACGCCACCGCCCGCACGCACCGGTTCGCCGACGGCATCGGCAAGATCGGCCTGATCAACCCCGTCTCGGAGCCCTTCTGCGGCGACTGCGACCGCATCCGCCTCACCGCCGACGGCCGCCTGCGCACCTGCCTCTTCAGCCTCAACGAGACCGACCTCCGGACCCCGCTGCGCACGGGCGCGACCGACGACGACCTCGAGCAGCTCATCCGCGACGCGATCTGGCGCAAGGAGCTCAAGCACCGCGTCAACGAGCCCGGCTTCATCCAGCCGCAGCGCACGATGTCCGCCATCGGCGGCTGAGCGGCCAGCGCCACCGCCGTCCGCGCCCGGACCACCGGCGCTCAAGAACGCCCACGCGCGGTCGATGCCCCTGTTGTGGAGCTGCTGCTCGAACCGCGCGTCCCGATCGACATCACCCTCGATGGCGGTTGGCACCTGACCGCGCAGGTCACCTCGGTCGGCCCGGACCACGTGGACCTCGGCCCGCTCAGCGAGCCCCTCGCGCTCCCCGCCCAGCTGCGCTGGTGCGGTGCCACGATCGCCTGGAAGACCCGGATCGGCGCCGCCCACCGCAACGGCATCCTCACCCAGGGCCCGGAGCCCGGCCAGCTGCGCATGCACCCGGTCGGCGAGCCGATGAAGGTCCAGCGCCGCAGGTTCGTCCGCGTCCCCGCCGAGCTGTCGACCGCGGTGATCGCGCCGGACAAGCGCCTGACGACCCGGACGCTCGACGTCTCGGTCGGCGGCATGCTCGTCGCGCCCGCCGACACGCTCGTGCTCGACGACACCGTGCGCTTCGCGCTCGACCTCGGCGCGATCACGATCTCCGGCGACGGCAAGGTCGTCCGCGGCACCTCCGAGGGCGCCCGCGGCATCCTCTTCGACAACCTCCAGGGCCGCGCCGAGCGCCAGCTCTCGCGCTACGTGGCCGAGCGCCAGCGCCAGCTCATCGCCGGCTCTCGCCAGTGAGCAGCGCCGCCGCGCCGAGCAGGTCCTCCGGCGCGTTGACGTTGTAGAACGCCGTCGGGTCCAGCCCGTCGACCGCCCGGACGCCGAGCTCCTCGGCCACCGCGGTCGCCCGCGCGCCGCCGGTCACCGCCGAGCGCAGCCCTGGGAGCGCGCGCGGCAGCCACAGCGCGCACAGCACCTGCAGCCGCCCGTGGACCAACGGCGCGACCACCGCGGCGCCGCCCGGATCCGCGCCAGCGATCGCGCCCAGCGTCGCCGCGTCGATCAGCGGCAGGTCGACGGCGACCGCCAGGATCGGCCGTCCGGCCGCCAGCCCCAGCGCGTGCTCGACCCCGCACAGCGGGTGCTGGGGCTCGTCGGGCTCGATCCAGAGGTCGGCCGCGCCGGCCAGCGACGGCAGGATCGTCCCGCGCTTGGCGGTCACGACGACGTCCTCGCAGACCTCGTGCAGCGCCTCCAGGACGTAGTGGATCAGCGCGCGCCCCTCCAGCTCGACGATCGCCTTGTCGCCGCCGATCCGCCTGCCCCGCCCGCCGGCGAGCACCACCCCGATCGCCTCAGCCCCCATGGTCGCGCGACACTACCTCGTATCCTGAGACCCCATGGGAGACCTGATGGGCGCACACCCCTGGCTGCGCTGCTACCGGTGCTGGTCGCAGGACCTCGAGGTGCAGGTGCACTACGAGGGCATCCACCGCATCGACCCGCAGACCGGCGAGCGCGCCGAGGTGGTCGACGAGTTGCAGGAGGCCGTCGTGCAGTGCCTGGAGTGCATGCACGACCAGCCGCACCTGACGTTCGCCAACGGGCGCGTCGAGGCGGTCGAGGACCGCTGGGAGCGGATGATCGCCGGGACCCCGTGGGTCGCGTCGTGCACGGTCACCGTCGACGCCGACGACGTCGAGACGTGCTCGGGCCCGGAGGCCGGCGACGCGCTCTCCTACGCCGCGTTCGGCGACCACGGCACGCGCGAGTTCTTCACCCACGTCCGCTTCCACAAGCACGAGGAGGGCGGCCGGATCGTCGTGCACCTGCTCGTCGAGCTGTACGCGCGCTCGATCGAGGAGGCGACGGAGGTGCTGGAAGAGGCGGCCCGCGGCCACCTCACGATCACCTCGCTGGCCGAGGAGTCGCGCCCGCCCGCGGCGGCCGAAGACCGCCACTGAGCGGGGCTGGAGTGGACCCTCCCTCGATCGGGGGAGTGCAAAGCTCCAGATGCAGGCCTTTCGTGCCGAAGAAGTTGGGCGAATGGAGCAGCCGACCGCCCGCATCCTGGTGGCCGAGGACTCCGCCCTCCTGCGGCGGGTGATCGGCGACGTCCTGCGCGAGCAGGGCTGGACCGTGCTGGAGGCGACCGACGGCGCGTCGGCGCTGCACATGGCGCAGACCGAGGACCCGGCGGTGCTGCTGATGGCGCGCGAGATGCAGGGTCTCGACGGCCTCGCGGTCCTCGACGCGCTGCGCTCCGACCCGCACACCGAGGACATGCCGGTCGTCTTCGTGACCGGCCACACCGACGCGGCCGACCTCGCGCTCGGGCTGCAGCGCGGCGCGCACGACTACGTGCGCAAGCCGGTCGACCCGGTCGAGCTCGTCGCCCGGATCGGGACCGCGCTGCGCCTGCGCGCGCTGCACGACGAGCTGGCCAGGCGCAACGCGGAGCTGGAGCAGCTCGCCCGGACCGACACGCTCACCGGGCTGGCCAACCGCCGCCACGCCGACGACGTGCTGCGGGCGACGATCGCCGCCGCCCGCCGTCACCGCCGGACGCTGAGCGCGGTGCTCATCGACGTCGACAACTTCAAGTCGGTCAACGACCTCCACGGCCACGCCGCCGGGGACGCCGTCCTGCGCGAGATCGCCGTGCGCCTCACGGCCGGGCTCCGCGAGGAGGACACCGCCGCGCGCTGGGGCGGCGAGGAGTTCCTGTTGCTGTTGCCCGACTCGCCCGACGCTGGCGTCGTCTGCGAGCGCCTGCGCGCGGGCGTCGCCGGGCGCCCGATGAACGTCCACGGGCTGCTGGAGCTGCCGGTGACGGCGTCGTTCGGCTGGGCGCCGTGGACCGGCGACGAGACCGGCGAGGCGCTGATCGGCCGCGCCGACGCCGCGCTCTACGCGGCCAAGGCCGCCGGCCGCGACCGCGTGGTCGTCGCCACGGCCTCCGCGCTGCGCGCGGCTTAGTCCTCGACGATCGGCTCCAGGTCGATCGACGCGACCAGGCCGGCGACGCCGCGCCGGAACGTGCGCGTCGCGACCGTCGGCGTGTCGAGGTAGGCGGCGCTCATCGCGCCGTCGCGCAGCATCACGAAGTGGCGCGCGGCGCTCGCCGGGCGGGCGTGGCCGGCGTCGTCGAAGGCCCTGCGGACCAGCTCGTAGTACCACTGCCGGTGCTCGGCGACGACCTGGCGCACCGGGCTCCCGGCGTCCTCGGCCTCCGACGCGGCGTTGATGAACGCGCAGCCACGGAAGCCCGGCCGCGCGATCTCGGCGGTGACGTCGTCGCCCAGCGCCCGGACCAGCGCACGCCCGCTCGCCCGCGCGGTCGTCGCCGCGGCCTGCTCGGCGATCAGGTCGTGGACGCGCCGCAGGTAGGCGACCACGAGGTCCTGCTTGGTCGGGAAGTGGCGGTAGAGCGTTGCGAGCGTGACGGGCGCGGCCTTGACGATGCGATCGATCCCGACGCTCGTGATCCCCTCGGCGTAGAAGAGCTCGGAGGCGGCGGCGAGGACCCGGTCGCGCGCCTCGGATCGCTTGGCGGCAGGCATGGTGCGCAGTCTAGTAGAGAGAACGATCGCTCTTGACAGCAGCGTGGCACACGTGCTTTCCTGCTCGGCACCACATGAGAGAGCGATCGTTCTCTCTTCCCACCTCCGAGAAGGAAGACCCTCCGCCATGCCCAAGCTGCTCATCGCCCGCGCCGCCCTCGCCCTTGTCTGGGCAGGGGCGCTCGTCCTGGCCGTCGGCCACAAGGTCCCGACCACCGACGCCGACCTGCCCGCCGCGGCCGCCGCGCTGCTCGCCACCTACCCCCTGATCGACGTCATCGCCTCCGTCTTCTCCGGCCGCCGCGTCAACGCCGCGATCAGCGCCACCGCAGCGATCGCGATCGCCGTGACGGGCTTCGGCGCCGACGCGGGCGCGACGCTCATCGCCTTCGGCGCCTGGGCCGTCGTCTCTGGCGCGATCCAGTTCGCCACCGCCCTCCACCACCGCCGCACCACCGGCGGCGGCCAGGTCGCGATGCTGACCAGCGGCGGCCTGTCGACGCTGGCCGGCATCAGCTTCCTCTCAGCCGCAGGCATGGACGACGCCCACCTCGCGATGCTCGGCGGCTACATGGCGGTCGGCGCGGTGCTCTACCTCGTCGCGGCAGCTCGCAGCCGTCACCCGCAGGCGGCGTAGCGCAGCGGCCCGCGCCGCGCCTAGCGACCGAGACGGCTCCGCGCTGGGGCGTTGCCGGCGACGATCTCGGCGCCCCGGACGGCTGCGGACACGCCTCGGCGGTGGCGGTGCTGCGACGCGGCCGAGGGCCGACTCCGGCGTGAGCGGCGCTGCGACGCGACGGTGGTGGCGTTCAGCGCGGCCGTGTCGGTGGGAATGCGGGGCGTAGCTTGGAGGGCATCGACGAGAGAAGGCGTTGGCGGTCGCGCCGCCGCTGGCGGTGTGGCTCGGCGTGGTGGCGGTGCGGGCGGGTCTCCTTGGGCCTCGCGTAGGGCTCCGGGCGCCGTTCGGGCCCGAACCCAAGCGTCAACGGTGCATAGTGGTTCGCATAGAGCCCAAATGCACCGTTGACCCCCTCAACGGCAGTCCGGCGTCCCATACGAACACCAAACTGCCGCCGACCAACCCGTTCGGCCCCGAACCCCGCCCCCCGTCCCGGCGAGCAGCCCAGCCACACCACCAACGCTGGCGCCGCCTCCAGCGCAGCTCGCCATCGATGCCCTCCCAACCAACGCTCCAAGCCGCCAGCAACACGGCCGCGCTGAACACCACCCCACCGCCGCGCCGCAGCACCCCCAACGCGCCGAGCAGAAGACGAAGCACCTACCCCCGCCGTGACGACACCCGCGCTGGAGCAGTGCCATGGACCGAGGCGCAAGGGCGGCATGTCGCCGAGCGGCGGCGGCCCGCATGCCGGACGGACGGCGGCGAAGACCGCGATCGGTCGCGTGGCAGCCGGCGACGACGATCAAGCGAAGCGCCTTCATCCGGACGGTCGCGGTGCCGCGGAGTGATGCCGCGGAGCGAGCGGCTGCGGTGCCGCGGGGCGGGGGACGCGTGATGCGAGGCCTACAACAACCTGGCGAGGCCGAGTGCCGCGACTGTCGTCGAGTCCGCGATCTCGCCGGAGGCGATCATCGCTCGTAGCGAGCCGATGAGTTGGCGGCCGACGATGAGACCCTGCTCGGTCTCCTCCAGTGCCTGCTCGCCTTGCGTGAAGTCGCTCGCCACCCAGACGGTGCAGGGCTGGTTGGACATCCCGTAGGCGAAGTACAGCTCGGCGATGCGTTCCATCGACCCGGCGCGGAGGCCGGTCTCCTCGGCCAGCTCGCCGCGCGCCACGTCCTCGGGCGTCGCGTCCTGGCCGTCGTGCCAGGCGCCCTGCGGGATCTCCCAGAAGCGGCGTTCGACGGTGTGGCGCCACTGCTGGACCATCCACACGTGGTCGCCGTCGATCGGCACGATCGCCGCGCCCGGCGGCTTCTCGATCACCGCGTAGAGCCCGGGCCTGCCGTCGGGCAGGAGCGTCTCGTCCTCGCGGACGCGCATCCAGTGGTTCTCGTAGACCGTCCGGGACGAGGTCACGCGCAACCGACCCGGATCCCGCCCTCCCTCGCTCACCCCGCCAAGCCTCGCAGGTGGCGGATCGCGAGCGTCAGGCCGGCAAGGTCGCCGTCGCCGTCGGAGCGCAGCGCCCTGGCAACCGAGGTCAGCCGCCGCCGCGGCGCCTCGCGCGCGGCCAGGAACGCCTCGACCGCCGCGGCCGGATCGGCGCCCGGCGACTCCTCCAGCGCCTTCTCGGCCAGCACCCGCCGCGCGTCGAGCACGTCATCGAGCAGCGCGTTCTGTGCCCAGCGGCGCACGCGCGTCCCGGCAGGGAGGTTCAGGACCTCCTGCTCCAGCCACTCCAGCCCGAGGATCTCGCCGAGGTCGTAGAACGTCGCGGCGACCTCCACCACGTCGCGGCCCGTCGCCGCGGCGACCGCCACGATGTCCGGCCCGTGGCGCAGCGCGCGCTGGAACGCGTGACGGCGGGCGACCGCATCGGGAACGCCCGCGTCGATCAGCTGCACCGCGACCGTCTCGTGCTCCTCCCTCCACGAATCGGACCGCAGCCGCGGCATCACCTCGGCGAGCGTCACGAACGCGTCGCCGGCCTCCGCGACCGCCGCCTCGACGTCGGCGCCCGGCGCGTGCAGCAGGTACCAGCGGGCAACCCCTGCAACAAGGTCGTCGACACCATCAAGAAGCGTCCACGCCGTGTCCGCGTCGAGCGTCTGCACGACGCCCTCGATCTCCAGCCAGCGCTGCGTCGCGCCGGTCACCTCGCGCGCGATCCGGAACGCCCGGACCACCTCCGCCGGCTCGGCGCCCAGCTCGTCGCTCATGCCGCTCACGAACGTCGGGCCGAGGGCGTCGACGACGTCGTTGGCCGCCAGCGTCGCGATCAGCTCGCGCCGCAGCGGGTGGTCGGCGATCAGGTGCCCGAAGCGCGCGACGACCGGCTGCGGGAAGTACGTGCGCACGTCGTGGTCGAAGGCGCTCTCGTCCGGCAGGTCGGAGTCCAGCAGCGCGTCGGTCAGCAGCCGCTTCGCGTAGGCGACGAGCACCGACAGCTCCGGCCGGACCAGCCCGCGCCCCGCGCGCCGGCGCTCGTTCATGTCGTCGGACGTCGGTAGCGCCTCGTCGCGGCGGCGCAGGATCCTCGCGCCCTCCAGCGCGCCCATCAGGTCCTCGTAGGCGAACACGCGCGCCGCGCTGGACCGTACCTCCTGCGACAGGATCTGCGCCTGCAGGAACGAGTCGTACAACACGTGTTGTACGACATCCTCGGTGACCTCGGCGAGCAGGTCGTCGCGATCCTCGTGGCCCAGCTCGCCCTTGCGCACGGCGAGGTCGAGCAGGATCTTCAGGTTGACCTCGTGGTCGGAGCAGTCGACGCCCGCCGAGTTGTCGATGAAGTCGGCGTTGATCAACCCGCCGCCGCCCTCGTGCCCGCCGACCGACGCGTACTCGATCCGCGCGCGCTGGGTGAAGCCGAGGTTGCCGCCCTCCCCCACCACGCGCGCCCGGACCTCGTGTCCATCGACGCGGATCGCGTCGCTCGACCGATCGCGCGCGTCGGCGTCGGACTCGTCCGACGCCTTGACGACCGTCCCGATCCCGCCGTTCCACAGCAGGTCGACCGGCGCGCGCAGGATCGCCCGGATCACGTCGGTCGGCGCCAGCTCGCTCGCCTCCACGCCCAGCGCCCGCTGGATCTCCGGCGTCAGCGCGATCCGCTTGGCGTTGCGCGAGAACACGCCGCCGCCCTCGGAGATCAGCTCGCGCGCGTAGTCATCCCACGACGAGCCGCTCATCGCGAACAGCCGCTCGCGCTCGGCGAACGACGCCTCAGGATCCTGCGGGTCGGGGTCCAGGAAGATGTGGCGGTGGTCGTAGGCGGCGATCAGCTTCAGCGACCTGGACAACAACATGCCGTTGCCGAACACGTCGCCGCTCATGTCGCCGATGCCGACGACCCGGATCTCGTCGCGCTCGGGATCCACACCGACTTCGCGGAAGTGGCGCTTGACCGACTCCCACGCGCCCTTGGCGGTGATGCCCAGGCCCTTGTGGTCGTAGCCCGCACTGCCGCCCGACGCGAACGCGTCGCCGAGCCAGAACCCGCGCCGGACCGCGACCGCGTTGGCGGTGTCGCTGAACGTCGCGGTGCCCTTGTCGGCGGCGACGACGAAGTACGAGTCGTTCTCGTCGTGGACCCGGACGCCTTCGGGCGCCACCGTCGAGCCGTCGTCGGCGAGGTTGTCGGTGACGTCGAGCATCGCCTCGATGTAGCGCACGTACTGGCGCTTGACCTCGTCGCGCAACAACGCCGGATCGTCGGGCCGCGCCTTCAGGAAGAACCCGCCCTTGGCGCCCGCCGGCACGATGACCGCGTTCTTGGTCATCTGCGCTCGCATCAACCCGAACACCTCGGTCCGGTAGTCCATGCGGTCGCTCCAGCGGATGCCGCCGCGCGCGATCCGCCCGCCGCGCAGGTGGATGCCCTCCATGTCGGGCGCGTAGACGTAGATCTCGAACAGCGGCGCGGGCTGCGGGATCGCCGGGACCTCGGCGGAGCGCAGCTTGAAGGCCATCGCGTCGCGGCCGTTCTTGTACACGTTGGTCCGGACCGTCGCGTCGATCAACCCAAGTTGGTTGCGAAGGATCCGGTCGTGGTCGAGCAGCTCGACGCCGTCGAGGTCGCCCCTGATCTCCTCGCGCAGGGCCTCCTGCGCGGCGTCGTCACCGCCACCGTCGCCGGTGGAGAAGCGCAGCTCGAAGAGCCGGATCAGCTTGGCCGTGATCTCCGGGTTGGCGGCGATCACGTCGTTCTGGAAACCCTCGGTGTAGCGCGAGCCGATCCGCTGGCGGTAGCGGCGGTAGGCGCGCAGGACCTGGACCTGCGGCCACCGCAGCCCGGCGCCGACGATCAGGCGGTTGAGCGAGTCGGTCTCGGTCTCGCCACGCCAGACGGCCTCCAGCGACTCGGCGACGCGGTCGCCGAGCGCGCGCAGCGACAGCGGCTCGTCGTCGCCGCCGAGGACGCCGAAGGCCTGCAGCCACAGCTCGTCGTCGCCGGTCAGGCGCGCCGGGACCTCCTCGATCACACGCAGGCCCAAGTGCTCCAACATGGGCGTGGCCTGCGACAGCTCGATCTTCGGCCCGCGCCGGTAGAACGCGACGCGCGTGCGCCGCCGGCCGTCCGGCCCGCGCTCGTCCTGCAACCCCACCAGGAAGTCGGCGCGGCCGGTGGCCAGCGCCTCGAAGCGCTCGACGTCGTGGGCGGCGATCAGCGGATCGACCGCGGCGCGGTAGGACTCCGGCAGGCGCTTGAGCCAGCGCGCGGCGAGCATCCGCCCGCGCTCGGGCCCGTGCGAGTGGATCAGCGCGGCGCCGACCCGGTCGCGCCACGTGCGCGCCTCCAGGATCAGACGGCGCTCCAACTCGGAGACGTCGGCCTCGGGCAGGCCGCCGCCGGAGCGGACGGTCAGGTGCAGGTAGACGCGATCGTCCTCGCCGAAGACCTCATGTTGCTCGACGACGTCGGTCCCATAGGCCGACGCGACCATCCCGCGCAGCCGCTCGCGCAGCGTCGCGCTGTAGCGCTCGCGCGGCAGCGCGGCGACCAGCGCGGCGCCGCGCCCGTCGCGCGACCGGCGCCCGAGCAGCCGGACCTCGTCGGCGCGCAGCGACAGCAGCGCCGCGATCTGGGCCCGCAGGTCCTCGGTCGGCGCGCCGAACAGCTCGCCCTTCGGGAAGCCGTCGAACAGCGTGATCGCGGCCTTCGAGTCGTGCGAGCCCTCGATCAGGTCCTCGGCCTCGAGGATCCGGCGCAGCTTGTCGCGCAGCAGCGGCGTGATCGACGCGGGCTCCGCGTACGCACGCGTGGTGAACAGCCCGAGCAACCGCGCTTCTTCTACAACAACTCCGGCGTCGTCGAAGCGCCGCGCGATCAGCACGTTCATCGGCTCGCGCCGGTGCACGGGCGACAGCGTGTGCGTCTTGGTGATCTCCAGCACCGTCGCGCCCTCGGCGCCCGCGACCGGCGGGTCGTGGGCGGGGACGCGCAGCTCGCCGGCCTCGCGCGAGTCGCGCAGCAGGCCGAGGCCGGAGCCGTCCACGCCGCGCAGCCGTCCCTCGGAGTCCGCCGCGTCCTCGTGGTAGCCGAGGAAGACGAAGTGGTGGTCGCCGGTCCAGCGCAGGAACGCGAGCAGCTCCTCGGGCTCGCCGTCCTCCTCGTCGCGCACGCGCTCGGCGCCGGCCGCGACGATGTCCGCCAGCCGGTCGAGCTTGCCGCGCAGCGGCTCCCAGTCGTCGACGACCGCCCGGACCGTCGCCAGCACGTGGCGCGCGGCATCCTCGAGGTCGGCCAGCTCCTCCGGCGTCAGGCGCCGGTCGAGCTCGAAGTGCATGACCGACTCGCGCGGCGCGTCGCGCGGGTGCTCGATCGAGAGGATCCGGCCGTCGTCGGGCGACCGCCGCACGCCGACGATCGGGTGCGTGACCCGGACCACCCGCAGCCCGCGCGCGACCAGCTCGCCGGTGATCGAGTCCACCAGGAACGGCAGGTCGTCGGTGTTGGTCTCCAGGACGCTGCCGAGCGCGTCGTAGCCGTGCTCCTCGGCCACCGGCGTGAACGCCCGGACGCCCGCGACCGCGCCGTCGCGGCGGTCGGCCAGCGCGAACGCGCCCCGGACCTCGGCCAGCAGCGCGCCGGCGTCCTCGCCCGGGTCGTCCAGCGGCGACGCCGAGCCCGGCGCGCGGCGCAGGTAGGCGGCGGCGAACCGCGCGAGCGTCTCCCCGTCGTGCTCCTTGGCGAGCGCGACCACAGCGTCGGCGACCCCCGCCGACGACTCCTCTTGGATGGACACAGGCAGAACCTACCCGGCCGACCGGCCCCAAAAAGTCCGAAGGGCGCCCTGCACGGGCGCCCTTCGGTCCAACTCCTACAAGACGGGGCGAGCCCGTCCCGGCTCTACGCGCCGAGCCGCTGCTCCAGCGCCTGGAACTGCGAGCGGATCGCCTGCGGGAGGTCGTCGCCGAACTTCGCCAGGTGCTCCTTGACCTGGGGCAGCTCGTCGCGCAGTGCGTCCTCGTCGACCGAGAGCACCTCGGCCAGCGCGGCGTCGCTGATGTCCAGGCCCTCGACGTCGATGTCGCCCGCCTTCGGCACCAGGCCGACCGCGGTCTCGTCGGCGTCGACCTTGCCCTCGATGCGGCGGAAGACCCACTCCAGCACGCGCGAGTTGTCGCCGAAGCCGGGCCAGAGGAACTTGCCGTCCTCGCCCTTGCGGAACCAGTTGACGTAGAAGATCCGCGGCGGCTGCGCCCCGGCCTTCTGCCCCATCGCGAGCCAGTGCTCGAAGTAGGACGCCATGTTGTAGCCACAGAATGGCAGCATCGCGAACGGGTCGAAGCGCAGCTGGCCGACCGTGCCGAACGCGGCGGCGGTCATCTCGGAGCTCATCGTCGCGCCGAGGAACACGCCGTGCTCCCAGTCGAACGCCTCGCGCACGAGCGGGACCACCGACGCGCGGCGGCCGCCGAACAGGAACGCGTCGATCGGCACGCCCGCCGGGTCCTCCCACTCGCTAGCCATCGACGGGACCTGCTCCGCCGGGACCGTGAAGCGCGAGTTCGGGTGCGCGGCCGGGTGATCGGCCTCGGGCGTCCAGTCGTTGCCGTGCCAGTCGATCAGGTGCTCGGGGACGTCCTTGGTCATCCCCTCCCACCACGTGTCGCCGTCGTCGGTCAGCGCCGTGTTGGTGTAGATCGCGCCCTTCTCGAGCGCGGCCATCGCGTTGGGCGTGTTGGCGTAGCCGGTGCCGGGCGCCACGCCGAAGAAGCCGTTCTCCGGGTTGATCGCGCGCAGGCGGCCCTCGGAGTCGTACCTCATCCAGGCGATGTCGTCGCCGATCGTCTCGACCTTCCAGCCCTCGATGGTCGGGACCATCAGCGCGAGGTTGGTCTTGCCGCAGGCGGACGGGAACGCGCCGGTGACGAACTTGACCTCGCCCTCGGGCGACGTGAGCTTGAGGATGAGCATGTGCTCGGCCATCCAGCCCTCGTCGCGCGCCATGATCGACGCGATCCGGAGCGCGAAGCACTTCTTGCCGAGCAGCGCGTTGCCGCCGTAGCCCGAGCCGTAGGACCAGATCTCACGGGTCTCGGGGTAGTGGACGATGTACTTGACCTCGGCGTTGGTCGGCCACGGCACGTCCTCCTGGCCCTCGGCCAGCGGCGCGCCGATCGAGTGCACGCAAGGGACGAACTCGCCGTCCTCCCCGAGGACGTCGAGGGCGCCGGTGCCCATGCGGGTCATGATCCGCATCGAGACGACGACGTAGGGCGAGTCGGTGATCTCCACGCCGACGTGCGACTTGTCGGAGCCGAGCGGGCCCATCGAGAACGGCACGACGTACATGGTGCGACCACGCATCGAGCCGTTGAACAGCTCGTTCATCGTCCCGCGCATCTCGTCCGGCGCACGCCAGTTGTTGGTCGGGCCGGCGTCCTCCTGCTCCTCGGAGCAGATGAACGTGCGGTCCTCGACGCGAGCGACGTCGCTCGGGTCGGACCACGCGAGATAGGAGTTCGGGCGCTTGGCGTCGGACAGGCGCTTGAACGTCCCTGCGTCGACGAGCTGCTGGCAGAGGCTGTCGTACTCCTCCGCCGAGCCGTCACACCAGTGGATCTCGTCAGGCTGGGTGAGGGCGGCGATCTCCTCCACCCACGCCGTCAACCTGGCGTTCTTGGTCGGAACCGTGATGCTCACGTCACTTCCTCGGTATCGAATTCAAGGAGGCGGGCGGAATGGGGACGACGGCCCACCTCGGTGCGCATTCGTGAAACCTACCCGGTCGGGCTACCGGAAGACTCCAGGGCTTGCTGAACGTTCGATGAGGCTGTAGCGCGGCCCATACGGCCGGGGGGTTCGAAGCCCCCCGACCTTCTGGTCCGGCTGCTGACCTCTCGAGCGGTGCGCTAAGCGGCGTCGCCCGGCGTCTTGCGCGGGACGAGCACGAGGCGCTTGAACTCGGCGACGAGGACGCCGTCCTGGTTGAAGACGCGGGTGTGGACCTTGACCGTGCCGCGGTCCAGCTTGGTCTTGGACTCGCGCTTCTCCAGCACCTCGGACTCGACGAACAGCGTGTCGCCGTGGAAGACCGGCGCCGGGTGCGAGAGCTCCTCGGTGGCGAGGTTGGCGATCGCCTTGCCGGAGACGTCGGAGACGCTCATGCCGAGCGCCAGCGAGTAGACGAGCGGCCCGACGACGACGTTGCGGCCCTGCTGCGACGCGGCGGCGTACACGTCGTTGAGGTGCAGCGGGTGGTGGTTCATCGTGATCAGGCAGAAGAGGTGGTCATCGCTCTCGGTGACCGTCTTCGCGGGCCAGTGCTTGTAGACGTCGCCGACCTCGAACTCCTCGAGGTAGCGGCCGTACGGGTGACCGCCCGTGGACTCGCGCTCGCGCTGATCGGTGGTGAACTCGCTGGTCTCAGCTGCCATTAGATGTCTCCTCGAGAGGGTTCAGGTACGACGTCAGGACCGGGAAGGATGGCAGGGACGAACGTTCGTTGACTCACGAGTCAACGAACGGCAGACTCGCGGTGGTCCATGCGCCGTCTCCTGCCCGCCGTCCTGGCCGCCTGCGCGCTGCTCGCGCCCGCGTCCGCCCTCGCCTCCGGAACGCCGCAGCCGCGGATCGTCGGGGGCCACACCGCCGCGCCTGCATCCTGGCCGGCGCTGGTCGCGCTCGAGGACAAGACGCGACCGACGTATCCGGGCACGCCGCCGGACTACCCCAACTGGGACCAGCAGATCTGCGGTGGCACGCTGGTCACGCCGCAGTGGGTGCTCACCGCCGCGCACTGCATCACCGACGAGAGCACCGGCGCGAAGGAGCCGGCCGCGAACTACGCGGTCCTGTACGGGACGCAGTCGCTGCAGTCCGGTGGCACGCGGGTCGACGTGACCGAGATCGATCGCGAGCCGTTCTACAACTCGAACACGAAGTACTTCGACGTCGCACTGCTGAAGCTGGCGACGCCGGTCCCGAACGCCACCGTCCTGCCGGTCGCGGGCCATGAGGCCCAAAGCCTGTGGAACATGGCCGGCGCGACCGCGCAGATCGCGGGCTGGGGCAACACCCACCAGGTCGACCCCGACCACGACGACCCGTCGCCGAACTACCCGTACGACCTGCAGGAGACGACGGTCCCGCTGGTCTCCGACACCGACTGCGCCGACGTCTACGACCCGTTCAACGCACAGGCGATGCTGTGCGCGGGCAAGCTGGACACGGGCGGCGTCGACACGTGCCAGGGCGACAGCGGCGGGCCGCTGACCGTGATCGACGGCCAGGGCCACCAGGTCCTGGCGGGCGACACGAGCTTCGGCGGCGGCTGCGCGTGGCCGGGAGTCCCGGGCGTCTATGGGGAGATCGCGGGCATGCGGGACTTCATCGACGCGACGATCGGCTGGACCGAGAGCGCGACGACGAACGTGCCGTCGCTGACGCTCAGCGGCCCGGCCGACGCGCCGAGGACGGTGACGCTGACGAGCACCGGGACCGCGCCGCTGTCGGTCTCCGGCGCCGGGGTGGGCAGCGTCGGGCCGGAGGGCGGGAGGGTCTACGTCACGACGAACACGACCTGCACCAACGTCGTGCTGACGCAGGGGCAGTCGTGCTCGATCGACGTGCAGACCACCGGGCCCAGCGCCGGGCCCGCGTCCCTGGTGTTCTCCGACGACCATGCGCCGGGGGGCACGTCGGTGCCGCTGAGCATCGTGCCGCCGCAGCCGGCGGCGCCGACCATCCCGGCGACAACGCCGACCGTCGCGACCGAGACGCCACAGCAGCAACCGAGCCCGAGGAGGCCCGTCGCGGCCCTCCCGAAGGTCAGGCTCGACGCGCTCTCCGGGCACCGCGTGAAGGTCACCGCCACGAGCGCGGGCACGGTCAGGCTGACGTTCACGCGCGAGGTCCGGCACGGCAGGAGGACGGTCAGGCAGACGCTCGCCACCGCCACCGTCAAGTTCACCAACAAGGGCAGCAAGACCATCACCTTGAAGCTGACCGCCGCCGGTCGCGCCGCGTTGGCGCACGGGAGGCACGTCAGGGCCGCGACGGTGATCGAGGTCAAGGTCGCCGGAGCGGGCAGCGGCAGGACCGGTTCCCTGACCCTTCGATGAGTTGACGCGGCGGGCATGAGCCGCCACAGTCCGGCGCGCGTGCGTCGCGCGACTTCCTTCATCGGTGCGGCGCTTGCGCTGATCGCTCTCGCCCTGCCCGGGGCGGCGGGCGCGGCAGGCGCGCAGCCGCGCGTCGCCGGCGGCAGGACCGCGGCCGACGGCAGCTGGCCGTGGGTCGTGGCGATCGAGGACACTCGCATCGCGGGCGAGGACGCGCCGGACCGCAAGCAGCAGGTCTGCGGCGGCGCGCTGATCGCGCCGCAGTGGGTCCTGACCGCCGAGCACTGCGTGCCGGGCGTCACGCCCGGTGACCTGAAGGTCGTCGTCGGCAGCCACCGGCTGGACGGCAGCGGCACGCGCGTCGCCGTGACCGAGATCGACCGCAACCCGGACTTCAGCTGGTCGACGTTCGTCAACGACAACACCTTGGTCAAGCTGGCCGCGCCCCAGGCGCGGCCGGTGCTGGCGGTCGCCTCGCCGGCGCTGGGCGGGCTGTGGGCCGGCGGGCGCACCGGGCAGGTCGCCGGCTGGGGCACGACGGCCAGGAGCGACTCGAACGCGACGCCGCCCGCGTCGAGCTTCCCGGTCGACCTCCAGGAGGCGACGCTCCCGATCCTCGACGACGCCACGTGCGCGAGGGCCTACGGGTCGTTCAGCGCGCCGGTGAACCTCTGCGCCGGGAACGTGGACCACTCGTTCTGCCAGAACGACAGCGGCGGGCCGCTGGTCGTCGCCGATGCCGCGGGGCATCCGGTCGAGGCGGGCAGCGTCAGCTACATCACCGGCTGCGCGTCGTCCGGCTACCCCGGCGTCTTCAGCGAGATCGCGGGCGAGCGGGCGTTCGTCGACCGCACGATCGGCTGGACGACGGCCGCGTCGCTCGACGCGAGCGCGGTGTCGTTCGAGGGCGCCGGCGCGTCGCACACGACGACGCTGACGAGCACCGGCAGCGCGCCGCTGTCGGTCGGCGCGGCACGGCTGACGGGCACGGGCAGGAGCGCCTTCGCGCTCACCCGCGACGGCTGCTCCCAGGTCGTCCTGCTGGCCGGCCAGTCCTGCTCGGTCGACGTCACCGCGAGGTCCGGCACCGCGTCGACCGCGACGCTCGCGCTGGACGGCGACGGCGCGGCGGGGACCAAGATGGTGGCGTTGACGATCGAGCCGCCGCCGGATCCGCCGACCACGAGCGTGCCGCCGACCACCAGCGTGCCGCCCACCACCGAGGTCCCGCCGACCACCGACGTGCCGCCGACGACGGACGTCCCTCCCACCACCACCGAGCCCGCGGCGACTGCGGCGCCCCCGCCGACCACGCTCCTCGCGGTCCTCCCGCCCGCCCCGGCGCCGCCGGTCAGCGGCCAGACGTCGTCCACCCGCGCGCCGCGGGCCGTCGCCCCCACTCTCCGGCTCACCGCCCTGGCTCACCACCGCCTGACGCTGCGCTCCTCCGGCGCGGGGACGGTCACGGTCACGATCCAGCGCGGTGGGCGGACGCTCGCCCGCGCCACGGCGCGCTTCCGGACCGCCGGGACCAAGACCATCAGCTTGACGCTCACCCGCGCCGGCCGCAGGGCGCTGGCCGGCGGGCACCGCGTCGCGGCGACAGTCGCCCTGACCGCCCGCGACGGCGCCGCGCGGGCGACCACGCGGCGGCGCGTGACGCTTCGTTGACTCGCGAGTCAATATCTTTCGCCCATGCGCAGTCCACGTGACTTCTTCCAGCCCCTCGCCGTCGGCGCTCCGGAGCCGCTCCGCGAGGTCCCGTTCCCGCCGTCGCGGATGATCCACTTCTTCGACGCGAGCAACGAGAAGATGGTGGCCAAGCTGCCCGACACGATCGCCAAGGCGGACATCGTGCTCGGCAACCTCGAGGACGCGGTCCCGGTCGACCGCAAGGAGGCTGCGCGCGACGGCCTCGTCAAGGTCGGCAAGACCATCGACATGGGCGAGACGCAGCTGTGGACGCGCGTCAACTCGCTGGAGTCGCCGTGGGTCCTCGACGACCTGACGACGCTCGTCACCGAGATCGGCGACAAGCTCGACGTGATCATGGTCCCGAAGGTCGAGGGCCCGTGGGACATCCACTACGTCGACCGCCTGCTGGCCCAGCTCGAGGCGCGCGCGAAGATCTCGCGGCCGATCCTCGTGCACGCGATCCTGGAGACCGCGCAGGGCGTCGCGCACCTCGAGGAGATCGCGCAGGCCTCGCCGCGCATGCAGGGCATGTCCTTCGGCCCCGCCGACCTCGCCGCGTCGCGCCGCATGAAGACGACGCGCGTCGGCGGCGGGCACCCCGGCTACGTGTCGATCTCCGACATCGACCAGGCCAACCCCGACGCGCCGCGCGTGACCGCGCAGCAGGACCCGTGGCACTACTCGATCGCGCGCATGGTCGACGCCTGCACCTCGAACGGGATCCTGCCGTTCTATGGCCCGTTCGGCGACATCAAGGACACGGTCGCCTGCGAGGCGCAGTTCCGCTCGGCGTTCCTGCTCGGCTGTGTCGGCGCGTGGTCGCTGCACCCGGTGCAGATCGACATCGCCAAGAAGGTCTTCTCGCCGGATCCGGACGAGGTCAAGTTCGCCAGGAAGGTGATCGAGGCCATCCCGGACGGTCGTGGCGTGCACATGATCGACGGCAAGATGCAGGACGACGCGACTTGGAAGCAGTGCAAGGTCATGGTCGACCTCGCGGAGCAGCTCGCTTCCAAGGACCCCGAACTGGCCGAGGCCTACGGCTTCTAAGCCGTATAGGCTCCCGCGCCGTTTTCTCACCCTCCCCCTGACCGGAGGCACCAACCCTTGAGATTCTTCGAATATGAGGCCCGCGCGATCGTGAAGCGCGCCGGGATCCCCGTCACCGACTACGGCTTCACGACCGACGCGCAGGAGGCGAAGGAGATCGCCGCGCGCATCGGCGGCAGCACCGTGATCAAGTCGCAGGTGCTGTCCGGCGGCCGCATGAAGGCCGGCGGCGTGAAGTTCGCCGACACCCCGGAGGAGGCCGAGGCCCACGCCCGGGACATCCTCCAGCTGGAGATCAACGGGCACATGCCGCGAGGCATCCTCGTCGATCCGAAGGCCGAGTTCGAGCAGGAGTACTACGCCGGCGTCGTCTGGGACGGCACGCGCAAGCAGCCGGTGATGATCTTCTCGCCCGTCGGCGGCATCGACATCGAGCAGGTCGCCGAGGAGCAGCCCGACAAGGTCGGGCGTCGTCACTTCTCGAACATCCTGCCCTTCGGCGACTTCGAGGCGAAGGAGGTCATCGCCTCCACCGGCGTGACCGGCTCCGCCCTGAACAAGCTCGTCCCGATCCTGACGAAGCTCGCGAAGCTGTTCGTCGAGAACGACATGACGCTGGCGGAGATCAACCCGCTGGCGCGCA
Source organism: Conexibacter woesei Iso977N (assembly GCF_000424625.1). Classification (GTDB taxonomy): domain Bacteria; phylum Actinomycetota; class Thermoleophilia; order Solirubrobacterales; family Solirubrobacteraceae; genus Baekduia; species Baekduia woesei_A. Next base: position 774,933 of record NZ_AUKG01000002.1, on the reverse strand, counting down.
TGGCCGACGGGTCGTTCGTCGCTCTCGATGCCCACATGGACATGGAGAACGAGGCCCGCGGGCGCCACAAGGCCCTGTTGAAGGACCTGGGCGTCGGCGACGACGAGACGCGTGAGGCGCGCGAGCCCACGGAGTTCGAGCTGGCCGGCGAGGCCGTCGACTCCCAGGACCACCGCGGCGTGGCGGGCAACGTCACCGAGTTCGACGGGAACTTGGGGTTGGTGATCGGTGCCGGTGGCGGATCGCTGACGCTGTTCGACGCGGTCCGCAAGTACGGCGGCGACCCCGCCAACTACTGCGAGATCGGCGGCAACCCGTCGGTCGCCAAGGCCAAGGGCCTCGCCAAGTTGGTGTTGACGAAGCCGGGCGTCGACAAGATCGCCGTGATGATGTCGATCGTGTCCAACACGCGCGTGGACATCGTCGCCCGCGGCGTGATCGCCGCGTGCCTGGAGCTCGGGATGGACCCGAGCGAGAAGATCGCGATCTTCCGGATCCCGGGCGCGTGGGAGGAAGAGGGCTTCAAGATCCTCGAGAAGTACGGCGTCGAGTACGCGGACCGCTCGGTCTCGCTGCACGAGGCCGCGTCGCGTGCCGTCGCCAAGATCCAGGGAGCTACTGCGTAGATGTCGATCTTGGTTGATGCGGACACGACGTTCATCGTCCAGGGCATCACGGGCCGCGAGGCCGTGAACCTGACGCGCGAGTGCCTCGACTACGGCACGGGCGCCAAGGTCGTCGGCGGCGTGACGCCGGGCCGCCTGGGCCGCGAGGTCCACGGGGTCCCGGTGTTCGACACGGTCGCCCAGGCGGTCGCCCACCACGGGTCGCCGATCGACGGCTCGGTCGTCACGGTCCCGCCGGCGTTCACCAAGGACGCCGTCTTCGAGGCGATCGAGAACGGCATCAAGATCATCGTGATCGTCACGGAGCGGATCCCGCGCCGTGACGTCGCGCAGATGGTCGAGCTGGCCAACCTGCGCGGCGCGCGGATCATCGGCCCGAACTGCCTCGGGATCATCGTCCCCGACGTCATCAAGATGGGCGGCATCGGCGGTCCCGCCAAGGACGCGGCCAAGTCCTACAAGAAGGGCTCGATCGGCGTGATCTCGCGCTCCGGCGGCATGACGACCGAGATGTCGTCGACGCTGTCCGCCGCGGGCCTCGGGATCTCCACCGCCGTCTCGATCGGCGGCGACGCGATCATCGGCTCCACGTACGCGGAGCTGATGCCGCTGTTCGAGGCCGACGAGGAGACCGAGGGCATCGTCATCTACACCGAGCCGGGCGGCCGCATGGAGGCCGAGCTGGCGCGGTGGGTGACCGAGAACAACTCGCGCCTGCCGATCGTGGCGTTCATGGCCGGCCGGTTCATGGACGAGATGCCGGGCATGTCCTTCGGGCACGCGGGCACGATCGTGGAGGGCAAGGAGGACACGGCGACCGAGAAGATCGCCCGTCTCGCCGAGGCCGGGATCACGGTCGCAGAGGAGATCTCCGAGATCCCGGAGATCATGAAGCGCAAGCTGGCCGAGAGGAGCGCAGCATGAGAGTCGACGGAACGTTCATCGGGATCGAGGTCGACGACGCGATCGTCGGGGACGCGGCGGTCGCCGCCAAGCTCCGCGAGGTCTGCCCCGTCGACATCTACGGCGACGCCGACGGCACCGTCCAGATCGTCGAGGGCAACGTCGACGAGTGCGTCCTCTGCAGGCTCTGCATCGACGCGACCTCGCCGGAACAGGTGAGGGTGCTGAAGTTGTACGACAACGAGGCCTCGCTGGCCTAGTTGGTGTGACAGGGGCGGCCTCCGGGCCGCCCCTTCTCGTTCCGCTAGTAGTTGCCGGCGATCCTGTCCCAGGCGCGGCGGAGCTTGGCGGTCAGCGGTCAGCGGTGAGTCGGAGTCCTCGGCGCCGTGGCTGGTGATCGTGCCGGGGTTGGCCGAGGGTTCGGGCGCCTACGCCCGGCTTCTCTCTGCAGAAGCGGGTGGTCGCAGAGGTATCGCTCACGATCCTCCTCCCGAACACCGGCTGATGCAGCTCAGCTGGCTAGAACGACAGCCTCTGGGACCGGATGAACTCCAAGGTGTTCATGCACTTGATCTCCATCTCGGCACACACGAACGGGATCTTTGGACGCCTCTCAGACCCACCGCGCTCTTCGGTCACCACCGTGTGCCCGCGAACCACGGCAAGTGCGATGACGAAGGGGTCCGCCCGGTTTCGGTCCGCAAGCTCGCCGACGAGACGAGGAAAGTCCTTCAAGATCGCGGTGGTCGCTTCCATCTGCGCGTGGTCGAGGGGCACGAACAACTTCGGCCGCGCTTCCGCCCAAGCGTGCAGCTCGTCTTCCTTGGCGCCAAGCTCCACGAGCACCTCGTCGGGGCAAATGATCTCTTCTGCCTCGATCAGTTCGTCGAGCGCGTCCCACAGCCCAGGGAACACGTCGGGCGGATAGTTCCGCACCCACGCGCCGACGAGGAAGCTCGTGTCAAGACAGAACGGCACGGAGACCTAATTGGTCAGGGCTTCGCGCTCGATGTTCGGGAGGTGCTTGAGGCGAACGCCGAGGTAGTCGGACACGTCCGACACGTTGATGCGATCGCCGTGGTATGCCTCTAGGACAAGCCTCACGTACGCCTTGCCGAGGTCCCGCACACGCACACGGTGGAACGGTGCATATCCGTCGTCCTCTGCGCGCTTCTTCATGTAGGCCTCGCGATATTCGACGCGCTTGTGCATGTAGAAGTCCCATGATCCAGCCCCGAGCGTGAGGAGCCGCCGGACGACCGCCTCTCGACTCACGGAGTACTCCGCCGCGAGGTGAGCGATGACGTGCTCCGGGACCTCGGGGGCTCCGAGCACAGACCTGACCGCCGAGTCGACAACGAAGACATCGGATGGCATGAGGATCGCCGCGGCCACTTCGTTGCAGAAACGCTCGACATGATCGTCCGTGCCGTCGCCGTGATCATGGAGGTCACACACTCCTGCCGCGTTGAGAAGAAGATGTGCCCACTCGTGAAGTGCGGTGAAAATGCGTCCACGCGGCGCATCGGCACCGTTCAGCACCACGACTGGGATCACGGGATCGGAAATCGAGAACCCGCGCATCTCGTCGGTCTCGATCCCGCTCGTCTGGAGAACCAGGACGCCCACCGCTTCGAGCGCAGCTGTCCAACCGGCGAGTGCCCTGTACTGATCGCGCCAGGAGAATTGTTCTCCGATCGGCACGCCGAGAATCGCGCGAGCCTCTTTCGCGAAGCGCTCGGCGTCCGTCATGTCAGCGTGCACAACCGGAAGTCTGGGCGCGGGCTCACCGAGGAGCACCCGCAATTCCGACACAGCCTGCTGCTGGCGTTCTGCGCGGCGCAGAGCCAGTCGTAGGTTCGGAGACCATCCCTTCGGACCCGCACCCGGCACGCGCCGATAGTCGTGCAGCGGTAGAAACCCGTGAGGCGGCTCCGACAAGAAGAAGACCGCAAGCGGCCGCTTGTATATCTTGGCGAGCGTACGGAGTTGAGCGACCGTCGGCGACGCCTCCCCGTCTTCCCACGACTGCACGCGCTCAAGAGTCACCGCAGCCCTGTGCGCGGCTTCATCGATCGAAAGTCCGATGCTCTCGCGGGCCCAAGTGAGTAAGGCGGGCGCGACGGTTGCGGGTGGAGTGCGGGCCATACGTGAGAGTCCGTCAGAGTACGGGACCGATCAGAAGTCTCCTCCCTGCGCCTCCGATTCGGTTCGGCGCGGCACCCCGCGCGCCACGGCGCTCGATGTCAGTAGTTGCCGGCGATCCTGTCCCAGGCGCGGCGCAGCTTGGCGGTCAGCGGTGAGTCGGAGTCCTCGGCGCCGTGGCTGGTGATCGTGCCGGGGTTGGCCGAGGGTTCGGGCAGCGTGGCGACGTCGGCGGCCGGGATCGTGAGCACGACCGCCTGCTCGAAGAACTCCGCGACCTGGGGCGCGTCCACGAAGCGGTGGCCGCCGGGGCCGGTCCTGACGTCGATGACGATGCCGTCGAAGATCGCGGTCTGCTCGTCGGCGAGGACGTGCTTGAGCGCGCCGACGCGCTCGCCGTCGGCGCTGATGACGTCGATGCCGGACGCGGCCTGCAGGAACGAGGAGGGTTCGCCGTAGCTGCTCACGGTCCGGGGTCTGCCCGCGGACGGCGTGGCCCTAACAGTCCACCGATGAGTCCGGGCGGCGTGCAGAGTCCTAGGTGCATGTTCAAGGACACCAAGGCGTTCAGCGGCTTCTCCGTTCCCGATGTCGAGGCGGCCCAGAGGTTCTACGGCGACCAGCTCGGGATCGAGACGAGGGTCGACAACGGGATCCTGACGCTCCTGCTCGAGGGTGGCAGGCGACCGACGATCGCGTACCCGAAGCCCGGCCACGTCCCGGCGGACTTCACGATCCTCAACTTCCCGGTCGACGACGTCGGCGCGGCCGTGAGGGAACTCACGCAGCGCGGCGTGACCTTCGAGCGCTACGACGGCATGCCCCAGGACGACGACGGCGTCATGCGCGGCCACGGCCCCGACATCGCCTGGTTCAAGGACCCGGGCGGCAACGTCCTGTCGGTGATCAAGCCCGACTGAGCCCGGCTAGTCGCGCGCGACCGCGAAGCGCTCCTGCGCGAACATGCGCAGGGCGTGGCGGCCGGCGGGCGACTCGCGGTGCTCCTCGACGACCGGGATCATCCCGGGTGGGAGCGAGGCGATCGAGGGGAGGCGAACGCCGTACTCGGGCGGCGCGATCAGCGGCGCTGACAGCGACGCGAACGTCAGGTCGGCGATCGAGAAGGCGTTGCCGGCGAGGTACGGGCGGCCATCGGCGAGCAGCGCGTCGACGTCCGCGTAGACGGAGCGGAACGTTCGTTCTGCGTCTCCCGCCGTGTCGTCGTTGATCGTCAGGATCTGCGCGATCGCGAAGGCCAGCGCCCTGTTGGCGTAGTGGAACCCGAAGCGCTGCCAGCCGGGGACGCCGTCGGTCATCGGCTGCTCGGTCAGCTGCGGGTGGTCGAACATCATGTAGTAGACCCACAGCCGCGTCGCGGGACCGAGGCGCGTGTCGAAGTCCGCGGCGAGCGCGCACGACTCCTCGCAGAACCGCACGTCCGCCCCGTGCGCCGTGGCCCACGCCACGATCTCCGACGACTCCGGGATCACGCTGCCGTCGTCCAGCACCATCACCGGCGCGGTCAGCCCGCCGCCCGCGTGCCGGACCGCCGCGCGATGCAGCCCGGGCAGGTGGCGCTTCTCGACGTACTCGACGCCCGCCCGGTCCAGCCCCCAGCGCGCCTTCTCGCAGTAGTGGCTGATCGGGATCGTCACGAGGGTCGGGGTCATGCCACACGGGATCATCTCCTACTCTGCGACCCGATGCCGGAGCTTCCCGAGGTCGAGTCCGCCCGCGCGCTGATCGCAGCCCACGGCCTGAACCGCAAGATCGCCGAGGTCGACGACCACGACACCTACGTGTCGCGCCCCCACGCCCCGGGCGACATCGACGTCGCGCTGCGTGGCCACACGTTCACCGAGGCTCACCGCCGCGGCAAGTCGATGTGGCTGACGACCGACGACGGCCCGACGCTGGGCCTGCACCTCGGCATGGCCGGCCGGATCGTCATCGACGACAGCGCCGCCGGCGACTACTGGCGCGACGGCGGCGCCAAGCACCTCCCGGTCTGGGACCGCTTCACCGTGCACTTCACCGACGGCGGCTTCCTGACCCTGCGCGACAAGCGCCGCCTCGGCCGCGCCGTCCTGGACCCGGACCTCTCGAGGCTCGGCCCGGACGCGGCGGAGATCGGCAAGCAGGAGTTCCGGGACCGCGTCGGCCACGGCGAGGCGCCGCTGAAGGCGCGGATCATGGACCAGTCGGTGATCGCCGGCGTCGGGAACCTGCTCGCCGACGAGGCGCTCTGGCGCGCCGAGCTGGACCCGCGGCGCGCGGCCGGCGGGCTGTCCGACGACGAACTGGACCGCCTGCGGCGCGACATCCGCGCGGCCACCCGCCGGGCGATCAGGCTCGGCGGCGTCCACACCGGTGACGTCATCCCCCACCGCACCCGCGACGGCCACTGCCCGCGCTGCGGCGCCCCGATGTCGCGCGCGACGATCGGCGGCCGGACCACCTACTGGTGCTCCAACGAGCAGGACCAGCTCGGCGAGCACGCCGCACCGATCGCGCTGCGCTGAGCGGTGCGCTAGCCGCACTGGCAGCGGGTCTGCGTGACTTTTCGCCGCCTGCGTCGTTCTAGCCGGAGGTGGCGGTCACAAAATCGATGCTTCCCGCCACCTGTCTTGGGCGGGCCGCGACGTGGCCCCTCCGGAGGACGTGTGGCGGCGGGCCGTGGGAACCCCCGTCTTGCTGATCCGGAGGGGCCGCGTGGCGGCCCGCGCCCGCGCCGGACCGCCCGCGCGATCAGGCCGGGTAGAAGCGCTTCATCAGCGGCAGCAGGATCGCGCGCGGCGTGTGGCGCCCGGCGACCCCGACCGCCCGGATCGCCAGCCCCGGCGCGACGACGCGCTTGTTGCGCTCCAGGCCCTCGATCGCCTGCCTGGCGCACTCGGCGCTGGAGACGCGCGCGAACGACGGGACCGCGTCGAACGCGTCCTCGAGGCCAGCGCGCTGCGCGAACTCGGTCTCGACCGGGCCGGGGCACAGCGCGGTGACCGCGACGCCGAGGTGCGAGAGCTCGGTGTGCAGCGCCTCGGCGAAGCTGAGCGCGAAGGCCTTCGAGGCGCCGTAGGTCGCCTGGCCCGGGATCGGCTGCATCGCCGCCGAGGAGGCGACGACCAGGATCGCGCCCGCGCGCTTCTGCGCGAACCTCGGCGCGTAGGCGCCCGAGAGCGCGACGACGGTCTCGCAGTTCAACCGCACCATGTCGGTCTCCGCGCGCGTATCGAGGTCGACGAACTGCCCCGCCGAGCCGTAGCCGGCGTTGTTGATGAGGATGCTCACCTCGACGCCGAGCGCGTCGATCCGCTCCGGCAGCGCGCGGACCGCGTCCGGGTCGACGAGGTCGGCGGCGAGCGCTTCGGCCCGGACCCCGTGGGCCTCGCGCAGCTCGGCGGCCAGCGCCTCCAGGCGGTCGGCGCGGCGGGCGACGAGCACGACGCCGTGGCCCCTCGACGCCAGCTCCCGCGCGAGGTCGGCGCCGATCCCCGACGAGGCGCCGGTGACCAGGGCGACGGTGTTGTCGGTGGGCTGCGGCAGCGTGGCGCTCATGCCGCGCGACGCTACAGGTCCGCGCGGTAGCGCACCATGAAGCGATGCGGCCAGTCGCCGTGCGTCTGGGTGCGCAGCCGCGCGACGTCCTCGTGGTGATACGGACTGTTGAGCGACTCGTTGTGCCCGATCACGTTCCTGGTGGCGATGTGGAACCTGCTCTGCAGCCACCGCGTCAGCCGCAGCGACGCGCGCAGCATCCTCCGGTTGCCGAGCACGCCGTCCTCGGAGAAGCCCACGTGCTCGATCCCGATCGCCGTGTAGTTGAGGCCCACCGTGTGCCGGCAGATCCACTTCAGCGACACCAGCTGGTGGATCGTCCCGCTCTGATCGATCACGAAGTGCGAGCACGTCGCCGGCAGCTCGTGCAGCTCCGGATCCGCGACATCCGGCGCGAACGTGTTGAACGTCGCCCGGAACGACGAGTTCTCCGTCATGTGCTCCACGATCACCCTCGGCGCGACCAACCGCGCCCGCTGCAACCCGTAATGCCGGACGGCATACGCCCGCGTCTCAGCAACCCGCTGCGGCCCGAACGGGATCGGGTCATGGACGATCGGCGGCATGGCAACGGCCATGCGGCGCGAGTCTACGGAGCGCTGCGCCTACCCGAGGAGGTAGCGCCAGCTCAGCGAGACCTCTTCGATCGGCTCGATGCCGATCCGCTCGCCGTCGACCGACACCCACGACCCGTCCGGTGCGACGTCCACGTCGGCCCGGACGTCGTTGCGCACCATGTCGGCCGCGGTGACGTCGCGGCAGCCGCGGACGATCGAGCGGCGCCGCTCGGTCGGCAGCTCGGTGTCCTGCGCCGCGGCGCTCGTGAACGCCAGCGACAGCCGCGCCGCGGCACGCCCGTGCGCGCCGACCTGGCGCTGGACGACCACCGGCTCGCAGAGCGCGGTCGTCGCGTCGGCGTCGCCGGACGCGCCCCACGCCGCGATCCCCATCTTCACGACCAGCTCCGGCCGGATCCCGAAGTTCTGCGGCAGCCAGAACACGCAGTCGGCCACGCGGCCCTCGGTCAGCGCGCCGACGTCGTGCGACAGCCCATGCGTGATCGCCGGGTTGATCGTCACCTTCGCGACGTGGCGCAGCACGCGCTCGTTGTCCCCCAGACCGCCGTAGCCGGCAGAGCCCCGCGCCCGCTTCATCACGTCCGCGTTCTGGATCGCGCGCCGGAACACCTCGCCCGCGCGCCCCATGCCCTGGGAGTCGCTCGACAGCATGTGCACGATCCCGAGGTCGTGCAGGACGCCCTCGGCGGCCATCGTCGCCGGCCGCACACGGGCGCGCGCCGCGGCGCGGTCGCCGTGCACGACACCAGGTTGTAGGACATGCACGGCGGCGACCATCGCCTCGTGCTCGGCCGCCGTGTCGACGCCGAACGGGACCGTTGGGGACGTCGAAGAGGTCAGGATCCGCTCGCGGCCCGCGAGCTTCAGCAGGTCCGGCGCGTGCCCGCCGCCGGCGCCCTCGATGTGGAAGCAGTGCACCGACCGCCCGGCGAACGCCCGGAACGTGCCCTCGACGTCGAGCACCTCGTTGAGCCCGTCGGTGTGGATCGCCAGCTGGACGTCGTGCGCGTCGCACACCCGCAGCGCCGTGTCGATCTGCCGCGGCCCGGCGCTGACGTCCTCGTGGATCTTCAGCGCCGCGCCGCCCGCGCGCAGCCCGTCCTCCACCCGCTCCATCCGCGACGACGACCCGCGCACGAACAGCCCTGCGTTGATCGGCGCGTCCTCGAGCGCGGCCCACGTCGCCTGCAGCCCGGCCTCCGGGTTCGTGCCCAGGTTCCAGATCGGCCCGTAGTCCTGCGAGACCATCGTCGTGATCCCGCCGGCCAGCAGCGCGTCGGTCACCTGCGGCGACAGCCAGTGCACGTGCGTGTCGATCCCGCCCGGCGTGACGATCATGCCGGTCGCGTCGAGGACGGCGGTGCCGACGTCCAGGACCACGTCGATCCCGTCCATCGTGTCCGGGTTGCCGGCGCGGCCGATCGAGACGATCCGCCCGTCGGTGATGCCCAGCGACGCGTAGCGCACGCCCAGGATCGGGTCGACGATCAGCCCGCCGGTGATCGCGATCTCCACGCCGCCGCGTTCCGCCCGGACCCCGAGCCCGTCGCGCATCGTGTTGCCGAACCCCGGGACCAGCTGGTCCGGGCCGTGGACGTCGTCGCGCTCGGCGACGAGCTCCAGCGACGTGTCGCCGAGCCGGACGGGCTGTGCGTCAGACACCGCGGTACCCCTTCTCGCGCGCGGCGCTCAACGCGGCCTCGCGCACGTCAGCATCGTCCAGCGCCCCGTCGACCAGCTCGCCGTGCCCGCGCACGACGCGCGCGCCGCCGATCGGGACCAGCGCGACCTCGCGCGTCTCGCCGGGGGCGAAGAAGATCTTGGTCCGCGCCGGGACCGCCAGGCGCAGCCCCCACGCCGCGGCGCGGTCGAAGTTCAACATGGGGTTGGTCTCGAAGAAGTGCATGTGGCTGGTGACGCCGATCAGGACGGCGCTCTCGTTGGTCACCGCAACGCGCGCGGTCGCCGTGTCGAGCCACGGCGCGTCCGGCTCGCCCTCGGGCTCGTCCCCCGGCGGCGGGCCCAGCGGGTCCTCGACCACGATGAGATGACGCCCGTCCCGGAACACCGCCTCGACCTCGATCCGCGGGACCAGCGGCCGGACGCCGTCGAGCACGTCGTCCTCGCCGAGCAAGCTGTAGGCCTTCTCGACGACGTCCGCGTAGCGCAGGCCGTCCCGGGCCAGCTCGCAGATGCCGTCGGCGATGACCGCCGTGGCCTCCGCCTGGTTGAGCCGCAACCCCCGCGCCTGCCGCTTGCGCGCCAGCTCCGCGGCGAGGAACAGCAGCAGCCGGTCCTGCTCCTGAGGCAACAAACGCATCCCGCAGAACCCTACGCCGACCACGCCCCGCCGCGAAGGCACACCCGCCCGCGCGCGGCGCGCCGCCGCGGATCACCCCACAGGCGGGAAGCGCTCGTGCAGCTGCGCCAGGAAGTCCTTCAGGTCGGACGTGACGACGTCCGCGCCCCAGGCGCGTGCGAGGTCGACCGCCGGCCCGCGGTAGAGGCCGCCGCCGACGGCCAGCAGCGGGCGCGGCCGCACCTGGCGCAGGAGGCCGATCGCCTCCTCGGCGCCCGGCAGCCGCCCGACGGTCGCGGTCGAGAGCGCGACGACGTCCGGGCACTCGGCGCTCACGAGCCTCGCGAGGTCGCCGGCGGGCGCGCCGGCGCCCAGAGCGATCACCTCCCACCCCGCGCGCTCCAGCAGGTCGGCGACCATCCGCGGGCCGATGGAGTGCAGCTCGTCCGGCGACCCGCCGACGACCGCCAGGCGCCCGCGCGTCGGCGCGACGCGCCGCTCCGGCGCCAGCGTGTTGAGGATCTGCGCGGTCTCCTCGGTCGCGTAGTGCTCGTCGGCGACCGTCACCTGCTCCAGCGCCCAGAGCTCGCCGATCTCGCCCATCGCCGGGGCCAGGACCGACTCATACAGGTCGATCATCCTGACGCCGCGCGCGACGAGGTCGTCGACGACCGCCCGCGCCCGCACCGGGTCGCGGTCCAACAGCGCGCGGCGGTAGGCGACGCACGCGCCGTGCAGCTCCTCCTGCGCGATCGGCTCGGGGACCGCGCGCAGCCGCCGCTCGCCCGCATCGCCGTGCAGCGCGCGATCGACCGCCATGTTCACGAAGTCCGACAGCTCGCCGCCCTCGCGGGCCAGCCGCGTCTCCAAGGCCTCCAACAAGCCGCTTTGGAACCTGACCGGGCGGACTTCTGTCCCCATGGTCGGAACCCTAGCTGGCATCCTCCGAAACTCCATGACGACGCCCGCCGCCGAAGGTCTGACGATGCCGCCCGAGTGGACGCGCCACGAGCGCACGCTGATGGCGTGGCCCTGCCGCCGCGAGCTGTGGGGCGGCCAGCTCGGCGCCGCGAAGGCGGAGTCCGCGGGCGTGGCGAACGCGATCGCCGCGTTCGAGCCGGTCACGATGGTCGTCCGCGACGCCGCCGACCACGCCGAGGCGCGCGCCGCGCTGGACGGCAACGTCGAGGTCGTCCTGCGGCCGGTCGACGACTCGTGGCTGCGCGACTCCGGGCCGATCTTCGTCGTCGACCACATCGAGGAGCCGTCGCGCCGCGTCGGCGTGCACTTCGGGTTCAACTCGTGGGGCGACAAGTTCGAGGGCTATGAGAACGACCAGGCGATCGGGCGATTCCTGAGCGAGCACGTCGGCAGCGACGTCGTGCGCGCGCCGCTGATCCTGGAGGGCGGGTCGATCGGGGTCGACGGGACCGGTTTCCTGATCACCACCGAGGAGTGCCTGCTGAACCCGAACCGCAACCCGTCGATGGACCGCGGCGAGATCGAGCAGCACCTCAAGGACTACCTCGGCGTGACCAAGGTGGTGTGGTTGGAGAAGGGCCTGGTCGAGGACAAGGACACCGACGGCCACGTCGACCTGATCGCCGCGTTCACCAAGCCCGGGACCGTCCTGCTGCAGCGCGCGGCCGCCGACAACCCCAACCACGACAACATGGCCCGCAACCGCGAGATCGCCGTGGCCGCGGGGCTGGAGGTCATCGATTTCGACCCGCTCGCCTACGCGGAGGTCGAGGGCGAGGAGATCGTCGCCTCCTACATGAACTTCTACATCGGCGAGAAGTTCGTGATCGTCCCCGTCGCGGGCCAGCCCGACCTCGACGCCGAGGCCCTCGACGCGATCGGCCGCGCCTACGGCCCCTCGAAGGAGGTCATCGGCGTCCCCGGCGTCATCCATGCCTTCGGCGGCGGCGGCCCCCACTGCATCACCCAGCAGGTCCCGGCGCTCGCCGACTGAGCAACGCCTACTTGTGTGCGCGGCGCAGGCGGTCGCGCTCCTGCTGCTTGCCGACCACCTTGGCGATCAGCTGCAGGTACTGCTGGACGCCGGTCGCCCTGGCGCGGCCTTCGCGGAAGGCCTGCTCCCAGTCGTCGACCTTCGCGCCGTGCTCGACCATCAGGTTGAAGAAGTCGCGGCGCAGCTCGACCCGGATCTTGGCGTCGGCGCCGATGTCCTTGGTGACCTTCACCTCCGGCAGCTCCAGCCGGAACTGCTGGGTGTCACCCCGGCCGTGGAGGTCGATCCCGACGACGAGCGTCATCGGCTTCAGCGCCGGGACCTCTTCGAGCACGCCCTTCGCGGCGGCCTGGATCAACATCGGTGCATCGCTGCTCATGTAGCCCTGACGTTATCGCCCGGCGCGATGGCGCACGTGCGTCGCGCGATCGGCGCGCCGCCGCTGCACGCTCCGCCGGACTCCTCGCCGCCGGGGTACGGAAGCTTGCGTAGCGGGGTGAAGAAGCCCACCCGCCGCGAGAACCCACCGGCATACGCTCGCGCGCATGCCGCGCGCCGCCCTCCTCGCCCTGGCCCTGCTGCTCGCCACGCTCGCCGCGTCCCTCCCGGCGGCGGCCCAGGCCGACTACCGCGAGTTCGGCCGCCCCTACAGCTACGTCGACGTCCAAGGGGTCAACAGCGCCGGGATCGTCGTGGCGCGGGGCTCCACGGACATCAACAACCCCAACAACACGATCGTGCCGTTCACCTGGAACGGGTCCGACGACACGCAGTTGCCCGGCTCGCCGGACGACGCCATCACGTCGGTCGCCTACGACATCAACGACCAGGGCCGGGTCGTCGGCGGCAGCGTCTACGACTCCGTCAGGGACTGCGCGTACGTCCAGCCGACGATCTTCCGCGGGCTGGTCTGGTCGGGCAGCGGGGTCATGACCCAGCTCGGCGGCCTGCCGCACTCGGGCGAGACCGACAACTGCACGTGGACCGAGGGCACGGTGCCGCTGACGCTCAACAACGCCGGCACCATCCTCGGCACCTCCGAGGGCAGGGCCGTCACCGCCGCGGCCGGGTCGCCGACCGTGACCCCGTTGCCCGCCGGCTGCCCGTCCGGGTCGCAGTCGGGCGCGACCGGGCCGATGGCGATCAGCGACGCCGGCACGGTCGTGCTCGGGTGCGCCGCCAACGCCCGGACGATCTCCTCGTCCGGCGTCGTGACCGACCTGCCGCAGGGCTTCTACCCCGTCATGCACGCGATCACCCCGTCGGGCACGGTCCTGGGCCGGATGTCGACGCCGGCCGTCAACAACCTGCCGGCCAAGGTCGACGGCGCCGGCGCGGTCACAGTCCTGCAGCCGCTGGCGGGCTCCACCGGCGCCACCGGCGAGGCGATCGCCGACGACGGCACGGTCGTCGGCGAGTCGAGCGGCCCGAGCGGCTTCCGCGCCACGCTCTGGCACCCCGACGGCACCGCGATCGACCTCAACACGCTCGCGCAGAACCCCACCGGCCCGCTGGTCTCGGCCACCGACATCTCGCCCGACGGCGCCTACATCATCGGCCGCGTGACCGCGGGCGGCGGGCAGACCGACGCGCCCGTCTACCGGCTCGGCGCGGGCAGCGACACGCTCGACGTCGACATCGCCGCCGCCACGCCCGACGGCCGCGCGCTCGACAGCGGCGGCCTGACCGAGCAGGAGGCCTTCGACGTCCACGTCACGCTCAAGAACACCAGCTCGACCGAGACGATCAAGGACCTCAACTACGCGGGCGGCGGCGCGCCGCTGACGATCGACGCGCGCTCGATCGCCCGCATCGGGACCCTCTCCGCCCCCGGCGGCGCCCCGCCCACCAGCCTCGCGCCGGGCGAGACCAGGACCTTCGACTACCGCCTGACCGCGGGCACCGACGGCGTCGCCGCGGCGATCGTCAAGGTCACCGGCAGGACCGCCGGCGGCACGCCGCAGGAGGCCAAGGGCTCGCTGAAGATCACCGTCACGCAGGCCGGCCGCCTCAACGCCGCGCTGGCCCAGTACGCCCGCCTGCACGGCGTCGACTCGATGATGCTCGGCATGGCGCGCAAGCTCTACCAGGGCTGGGACAGGACCGGCCTCAAGCTCCAGGCGGCGCTGCGCAGGGTGCTCAGCCCCGCCGAGCGCAAGCGCTGGTTCGGCACCGCGAGCAAGAACGTCGTCGACCAGCTCGACGTCGCGCGCGCCCTGCTGCTCGGCCGCTCCCCCAACGCAACCGCCGCGCAGCTGCCCAACAAGGGCTTCGGCGGCTACACCGCCGAGGAGCTCAACGACGAGTACAACAGGGCCTTCAAGGCCGAGCTCGGCAAGGGCGTGGCGAGGTACGTCAAGAGGTGGAGCGACCTCGGCGACGGCGCCAGGACGCAGCTCCGGACGGCCTGGGGCGAGAGCGCGCTCGCGGCCAACTACATCATGAACAGCGCCTCGCAGGACCAGCGCGAGGAGGCCGAGGCGATGGTCCTGGCCTTCTCCGACGGCGTCGTGCAGGACACGACCTCCTACGCCAACTGGACCAGGAACGAGGTCAGCAACCTGCTCAACGACGGCGCCTCGCTGATCACCGCGTTCGACCAGGTCGACAAGGGCGCCGACGACCTCGTCGACGACATGACCGTCCCGTTCGTCAAGCGCGCCGAAGCCCGCGACAGGGTCGCGCAGTTGGCCGACGACCAGCCGATCAAGTTCATGCGCGAGTCGGCCAAGCTCGACGCGGCCGACACGACCACCGCAGGCGAGGCGGTCGCCGACACGCTGATCGGCGGCGCCGCGACCAAGGTGGTGACCTCGGGCGGCAGGGTCGTCCAGCTCGCCAGGAAGGGCGCCGCGCTGATCAACATGGCCAAGGCGACCGAGGTCATCGACGAGTCCGGCAGGCTCGCCAAGGGCGTCCGGGCCGTCAAGGGCACCAAGAACGCGCTCGGCGTCGGCCTGTCGGGCGAGGAGGCCGCGGGGCTGCTGCAGGACGGCGAGGCCGCGATGAAGGACCTGGACGGCGCGACGCTCGTGCAGTCCTCCGACCACGGCAACGTGTACAGGTTGCCCAACGTCGGCGGTGTGCCCGAGGTGACCCTCGACGCCAAGGCCCAGATCCTCAAGGGCGTCGAGGACGACTACGCCAGGACGTTCGGCAGGCCGATCGAGCTGGCCGAGGTGCTCAAGCCCTCGACCGAGCTGCGCAAGCCCGGCGCGGTCGCCAAGCTCGAGCTGACCGGCCAGAAGACCGGCAAGGCCGCGATGGTCGACGCCGGCATGCCCGCCGACGCGCTCGGCGAGGCCGTGTACTGGAAGCCGAAGGTCAGGCCGCAGGAGATCCCGGGCTTCAGGAACCTGTCCAAGGAGCGCCAGGCCGCCGCGATCAAGGAGTATGAGAACGCGGTCAAGGCCGTGGACGAGTGGAACGACCCCAAGTTGGGGTCCAAGACCGCCAAGCTGCAGAGGGTCATCGGCAGGGAGGGCACCGTCGCCCTCGACGACAGGCCGTGGCCGGGCGGGCTGCAGCGCTTCGTCAACGCGGAGTTCGAGCTGGTCAAGGTGCCCGGCAGGTACGCCGACGCCTACCTGATCCGCGTCAAGAGGTACGAGATCGTCGTCAAGGACACGCTGCGAGGCGGCAGGGTCGTCAACACCAAGACGGTGGTCAACTCGTCCAAGGCGCTGGCCCAGGGCGTCGACGCCGACGCGGTCGCCGTGATGAAGGTCGTCGGCCGCGACGGCGCGGGCAAGCCGATCCTGGCGTCGCTCGACGCGTCGGAGCGCTCGTTCGCGATGAGCCGCTACGTCGACCGCAACGTCAAGGCGCGCGCGTCCGGGCTCGTCACCGACCTCGCCGAGCACGGCGCGACGCTCGTCATGGACGACGCCGACGCGGCCCACGCCGGGTTCCTGCTGCCGAAGTTCGGCGTGCCGTTCATGCCCGACGAGGTCGGGATCCCGTTCCTGCAGCGGATCGCGAAGTTCGTCGCACCGCCGGGCGTGACGCCGAACGAGATGTTCCAGAAGATGCTCGCCGCGGTGAAGGCCGAAGGCGGCTTCGGCCAGCACGCGGTGATCCTCACGAGGGACACGCGGTACCTCGGAGAGGTACCGGTGTCCCAGTGGTAGCCGCGGGTTTCGCCCCCTGGGCGAAACCCGCAATCCAACCTCGCCCCCTGGGCGAGTGTTGGACTAGATCCTATGGCGCTGCAAGAGCTTCTTGCCGATGACCATCTTCTGGATCTCCGACGTGCCCTCGCCGATCAGCAGCAGCGGCGCGTCGCGGTAGATCCGCTCGATCTCGTACTCCTTGGAGTAGCCGTAGCCGCCGTGGATGCGCAGGCACTCCTCGGCGCAGAAGCGCGCGGTCTCCGATGCGAACAGCTTGGCCATGCCGGCCTCCATGTCGCTGCGGATGCCCGCGTCCTTCATCATCGCCGCGCGGCGCGTCAGCAGGCGGGCCGCGTCCAGCTGGGTCGCCATGTCGGCGAGCTTGAACTGGATCGCCTGGTGCTGGGCGATCGGCTTGCCGAACGTCTTGCGCTCCTGCGAGTACTTCAGCGCCAGCTCCAGCGCGCGCTGCGCCAGGCCGACACCGCGGGCCGCCACGTTCGCGCGACCCACCTCCAAAGCGTCCATCATCTGCGCGAAGCCGGCGTTCAGGCCCGCGTCCTCGCCGCCGAGGATGTTCTCGGCCGGGCACTTGTAGCCGTCGTAGACCAACTCGGTGGACTCGACGCCCTTGTACCCCATCTTCTTGATCTTCGGGGGCACGGTCAGGCCGGCGTACTCGCCCGTGTTCTCGCTGACGCCCGCCTCCTTCTCCGTGATGAAGCAGGTGAAGCCCTTGTGCTTCGGGTTCGCATCGGGATCGGTCTTGACCAGCAGGAAGACCAAGGACGACATCAAGCCGTTGGTCACCCACATCTTCTGGCCGTTGATCTCGTACTTGCCGTCGTCGATCTTGCGCGCGTTGGTCTTGATCGCCTGCACGTCGGAGCCCAGCTCAGGCTCGCTCAGCGAGAACGCGGCGCGGATCTCACCCGTCGCCATGCGCGGGAGGTACTTGTCCTTCTGCTCGTCGCTGCCGTACTTCAGCAGCAGGTACGAGCCGATGAAGTGCGTGTTGATCACGCCCGAGATCGAGATCCAGCCGCGGGACAGCTCCTCGACGACCATGACGTAGGTCGTCAGGTCGAGGCCGAGCCCGCCGTACTCCTCGGGGATGGTGATGCCGAACAGGCCGAGCTCCTTGAGCTGCTCGACGATCGGCGCCGGGTACTCGTCGGCACCGTCGTAGTGCTCGGCGTTCGGGATGATCTGCTCGTCGACGAACTGCCGGACCATCTCGATGATGGCCTTCTGCTCGTCGGTCGTGTCATTGAAGACGCTGGTTTCAACGGCCATGTGGTCGCTCCAGGGATCCGGGTCAGGAAGACCCCCGAGGATACCTGTGGCGGGCCGAACGTTCGTCCGTGACCCCCGCTCCGGAATCCGATGAACTGCGATGACGAGCCGATGAGGTCCCGGACGGATGACCGACGGACCCGCCCCCACCTCTGGCTCCGGCGCCTCGCAGCGCCTCGGGCCCCTTGCCGACGCGCTGCTCGAAGCGACGCTGCCCGCCTGCGTGCGCGACGCCGCGGGCCGCTACGTGGCGGTCAACGCCTCGTTCGCCGACCTCGTCGGCCTCGAGGCCTCGCGGCTGGTCGGCAAGACCGACAACGCGCTGCAGCCGGCCGACGTGGCCCACCGCGTCGCCGAGCTGGACGCGCTCGTCCTGGAGGCGCACGGCCACCTGGACGCGCGTGAGACCGTCCTGGCCCGCGACGGCCGCCGCGCGATGCGCGCCTGCCGCTTCCCGGTCTACGACGGCGAGGAGCCGTGGGCGATCTGCGTCGTCATGGCGCCCGGCGACGACCGCCAGCAGGGCGCGCAGCAGCGCCAGAGGCTGCAGGCGACGGTCGGCCAGGTCGCCACCGCCGGGCTGGCCGCCCCGGCGGAGGAGCTGATCGCCGAGCGCGAGGCGCGCAACGCCGCCGACGCCGAGGCGTTCGCCGCGCGCGAGGCGCTGGCCGTCGAGCGCGAGGCGCGCCTGGAGGCCGAGATCGCCCAGCGCTCGGCCACCGAGCAGCTGGAGCGCGCGAGCGCCGAGCTGGAGGCGCTGCGCGAGGAGGCCGCGCGCGCCGCGGTCGAGCGCGACGACGCCGCCGCGCGGGTCGACGAGCTGGCCGCGCAGCTGGCGTCGGTCAACGACCACTCGTCGTCGCTGGACGCCGAGCTGGAGGACGCGCGCGCCCGCGCCGCGGCCGCCGAGGAGCGCTTGGCCGAGGCCAACGCCCGCTACGACGACCTCGCCCACGAGCTGCAGGCCGCCGAGGAGCGCGCCGCGCTGCTGTCGAGCGAGCTGCAGAACGCGCGCACCGGCGACGCCGACCTGCAGCGCCAGGTCGCCGACCTGTCGGGCCGCTGCGAGGCGCTCGGCGGCGAGCTGCAGGCCGCGGCCGCGCGCCGCGACGAGCTCGACGCCGAGCTGGCCGGCCTGCGCGAGGGCCGCGGCGGCGTCGAGGTCCAGCTGGCCGAGGCGACCGCGCGCCGCGCAGAGCTGGAGGCCGAGCTGGAGGAGGTCCGGGTCTCCCGCAAGGAGGTCAAGGCGCGTGCGAAGGAGGCCGAGGCCGCCGTCGAGGCGCTCCGGGCCGAGATCGACGCCGCGACCGCGCGCCTGGCCGAGGCGGAGTCGCGTCCCGCTGGGGATCCCGAAGCGCTCGAAGATCTTGAGGCGCTCCGGGTCGAAGTGCATGAGCTTGCTCGTGCGCGCGACGAGGCGGTCGCCGGGCGCGACGGCTTCGCCGAGGAGCTGGCGTCGCTGCACGGCGCGCACGACGACGCCAAGCGTCTGCTCGACGAGACGATCGCCTCGCGCGAGTCGCTCGACGCCGAGCTGACCGCGCTGCGCGAGCGCTACGACAACGCCGCCAAGGAGCTGGAGCAGGAGCGCGGCCGCGCCGAGTGGCTCGGCGGCGAGCTGACCGCCGCCCAGGACGCCGCCCGCGCCGCCGCCGAGGCGACCGCCGCGGCCGACGCGCGCCGCGAGGACCTGGAGCGCGCGCTGCAGTCCGCCAACGAGCGCACCGAGGCGCTGGTCGGCGAGCTGGAGGCCGCGCGGGCCGGCGTCGCCGACGGCGAGCGGATCAACCAGGCGCTCGCCGCCGAGCGCGAGAAGTCCGCCGCCGCCGAGGCCGCGCTGGCCGACGCGCGCGAGCGCGCCGAGACGCTGGCGCGCGAGCTGTCCGGCGCCCAGGAGGCGCTCGCCGCCGCCGACGCGCGGCTGGCCGCCGAGCGCGAGCGCGTCACCGCGCTGGCCGAGGAGGCCGACGCGCGCGTCGCCGCCGAGCGCGAGCGCGCCGCCGCGCTGGAGGAGGAGGCGCTGGCCAGCGCCGCGGGCGGCGAGGCCGTCACGCAGGAGCTGGCGAGCGAGCGCGAGGCGCGGCGCACCGCCGAGCTGGAGCGCGACCGCGTCCGGGACGCGCATGCGCGGACCCGCGAGGCGCTCGACCACCACCGCACGGTCGCCGAGGAGTCCTCGGCCCGGGTCGTGGAGCTCGAGGCTGCGCGCGCCGAGGCCGACGCGCGTCTCTCTGCCGCCGAGGCGGTCCGTGAGGAGCTGCTGGCCCGCGCCCACGCCGCGGAGGCCGCGGGCGGCGACGCCGGCGAGGCGCTGCGCGCCGCCGAGGCCGCGCGCGACGAGGCGCTGGCGCAGGTCGAGTCGCTGCGCGCCCAGCTGGAGACCGCGACGCGCGAGCGCGACGAGGCGGTCGCCCGCCGCGAGGCGGCCGAGCAGACGCGCACGCAGGCGATCGAGGCGCTCGCCGCCGCGGAGTCCGCACGCGACGAGGCGCGCGAGGCGGCCGCGGTCAGCGCGACGCAGACCGAAGCGACGCTGTGGGAGCTGAAGGCCGAGCGCGACGCGATCGCGGACCGGCTGAGCGCCGCCGAGACCGCGCTGGCCGCGCAGACCGCGACCGTTGAGGATCTCTCTGCGCTCACGGCCGAGCGCGACGCGCTGGTCGCACGCCTGGACGTCGTCGGCGCCGAGCTCGACGAGCTGCGGGCCCGCGCCGACGCGGCCGCCACCTCATCCGACGCGCAGGTCGAGGCGCTGTTCAACGCCGAGTCGGCGGTCGCGGCCACGCGCGCCCGGGCCGAGGCCGCCGAGGCCGCGCTGGAGGACGCCGACACGCGCGTCGCCCACGCCGAGGCGCGCGCCCGCGACGCGGAGGCCGCGCTGTCGCAGGCGTCGAACGCCGCCGAGTCGTCCGGCGCGCAGGTCGCGCACGCGGTCGAGAACGCCCAGGCCGCGGAGGCCGCGCGGATGCAGGCGGTCGCCGATCTCGGCGCCGCGCAGGCCGTCGCCGAGCAGGCCAGCGCCGCGCGCGACGAGGCGCTGCAGCGCGCGTTCGCCGCCGAGCTGCGCGCCGAGGAGGCGACCGCGAGCGCCGCCGAGGCCACCGCGGCCGCCGCCGCGGCACGGGCCGAGCGGGAGACCGCCGCCGCCGCGGCGGCCCAGGAGGCGACCGCGGGCGCGGGCGCACGCCTGGACGAGGCGGTCGCGCGCGCCGAGGCCGCCGAGTCCGGCGCCAGCGAGGCGCACCGCCGCGCCGAGGTCGCCGAGCTGCGCGCCGACGACGCCGAGCGCCGCGCCGACCTCGCCGAGCTGTCGCGCGAGGAGGCCCGCGGGGCGCTGGCGCGGGCCGAGGAGTCGCTCGACACCGAAGTGCTGCAACTTCGGGCAGACCTGGATCTCGCCCTGGCCGCGCGCGACGAGCTGCAGGCCAAGCTCGACACCGAGCGCGAGGCCCGCGAGCTGGCCGAGCGGCGCCTGGCCGACGTCCCGCCGGCGCAGGTCGTCGCGCAGGTCCCGGCGATCATGACGTCGCCGTACACGGCGTCCGGCCGGCCGGCGCTGCCGCCGCTGGAGGTCGCCGCCGCGCAGGCCAAGGCGTTCGCGTTCGCCGCGCCCGACGAGCCCGAGGGCCCGCCGCCGGGCTTCACCCCGGAGGCGCTCGACGAGCTGGACAGGGCGCTGGCCAAGGCGTCTTCCCCGCGCGCCGCGGGCCGTGCCGCCCTGCAGGCGCTGGCGACCGCGACCGGCTGGAAGGGCGGCGCGGTCTGGCAGGACGCGGGCGGCGTCGGGACCTTCGCGTGCGCTGAGACGTGGACGGCCTACATGTCGGGCCTGGAGGCGTGGGAGACCATGGCCTGGCGCGCGCACCTGGAGGACGGGCTGGTCCCGGCCGCCGCGGGGTCCGGCGAGGCCCACTGGGCCGACACCGAGGAGATGCTCGCCTGCCCGCGCTCGCGCAGCGCCGCGTGGGCCGACCTCGGCACGCTGGCGACGGTCCCGGTCGTGCATCCGGACGGGCGCGTGCTCGCCGTCATGGAGCTGGTGCGCGAGTCGCGCGACCCGGCCGACGCCGATCTGCTGGCGACGCTGACCGGCGTCGCGGTCCGGCTGGCCGAGCGGCTCAGCTCGATCGAGGTCGACCTGGCCTCGACGGCCGGGCGCTTCTAGACAGCAGGACCGCGAGCGCGGCGCCGATGAGCGTCTCCAGCAGGCGCTCGCCGAAGGCGGTGTGGAACGCGTCCGCCGAGGCCGCGCCGGAGGCCAGCAGCACGACGAGCCCGGAGCCCGCGGAGGTCACGTACCAGCGCGAGGCGCGCGTGCCGATCATCGCGGCGATCGCGGCGACCACGACGAACGCCAGCGCGATCTCGGCCGGGCCGCGGTGCAGGATCAGCCCGGCGGCGACCACGCCGCACGTCGTCGCCACCGCGCGGCCGAGCGCGCGGGTGCGCGCGGCCTCGGGATCCGGGCGCATGATGAACAGCGCCGCGGCGGCGGCCCACGCGACGTGCTCGAGGTCGAGCACGTAGCCGAGCGCGAGGCCGATCGCCCCGGCGGCGGCGAAGCGGTAGGCGTACATCTTGTCGGGGACGGGCGGTGCGGTGGTCGCTGTGGTCGCCGCGCGCACGGGTTGGCGCCGCGGCCACGCCGCCGCGACGAGGGCCGCCCAGACCGAGCCGGCGAGGAACGCGGCGGCGAGGCCGAGCGAGTCCGGGAGCGTCTCGTTCATCCCGAGCGCGAACGCGGGGACGACGAGCGCAGGCAGGATCCGGGCGGCGGGCCTGACGTCCGCGGCGCGGATCGCGCCGACCGCGGCGGCGGCGAGCGCGGCGACCGCCAGCGCGGGGACCTGCCCGAGGATCGAGCCCAAGATGTAGGCCAACGCGAACGCCGCGCCGACGACGGGCAGCCTGCGCACGCCGCGGCGCTGCGGCGGGACGCCGAGCATCGCGGCCGGCAGCGCGCCGAGCGCGCACAGCATCCCGGCGGAGACGTTGACGCTCAGCAGCACGACCGCGCCCGGCAGCGCGCAGACCGCACCGCGTGCGGCCTCGCTGGCGTCGAAGACGATCGCGCTGGGGCATCCGCTACATCGTCGCCAGGTGCAGGCCGAGGCCGACGATGACCAAGGACACCAAGAAGATCAGGCCCTCGTAGACGTGCCTGCCGGGCTGCCTGGCGTGCACGACGACGAGCAGGATCGCGACGACGACCAGCGCGAGCTTGGCGTGCAGCGTCCCGCTCTTCCAGAGGTGCTGGTCGGACGCCATCGCGCTGCCGGTGACGACCAGGACCGCGAGCGCGCCGAGGCTGCCCTGCCCGAAGTTCCGCGCGATCGCCCGGACCGACTCCCTGTCGGGGTTGCCGCGCAGCGCGGGCACGACCGACGCCGCGAGGAACAGCTGACCGCCGACGAAGTAGGCCATCGCGAGCAGGTGCAGGTAGAGGTACACGTCATGCATCGGGCTTGCAGCCTAGGGTTCGCAGGCGATGGGGAACTTCGCAGTGGACGTCGTCGAGGCCGCCGACCCGGACGCGCTGGCGCTGGTCGAGCTCGATCGTGAGGGTGCGCGGCGCGAGCACCGGTTCGGCGCGGTTGCGCGGGCGGCGCGGACGATGGCGGC
Organism: Conexibacter woesei Iso977N; assembly: GCF_000424625.1. Lineage (GTDB taxonomy): Bacteria > Actinomycetota > Thermoleophilia > Solirubrobacterales > Solirubrobacteraceae > Baekduia > Baekduia woesei_A. The sequence continues at coordinate 751,822 of NZ_AUKG01000002.1, read as the reverse complement.
GCACCTGGAGCGGGCGGGCGTCCGGCGCGGCGACGTCGTCCTGACGCTGGCGGGCAACCAGCCGGACTGGGTCGTCGCGATGGTCGCGTGCTTCCGCCAGGGCTACGTGGTCCTGCCGTGCACCGAGCAGCTGCGCGCGAAGGACCTGGAGCTGCGGCTGGCGGTCACGCGGCCGGCGGCGGTCGTGGCCGACGGGCGCAACGCGGAGGTGCTGGAGGCCGCGGGCTGGGACGGGCCGACGATCTGGGGGCCGGGGGTCATGGACTGGCCGGATGCGTCGGTCGTTCCTGATGCGGTCGATCTTGATGTCTTCGATCCGTGCCTGATCACGTTCACGAGCGGGACGGCGGGCGAGCCGAAGGCGGTCCTGCACGGGCAGCGGTACCTGGACGGCCAGCGGCTGCAGGCCGAGCACTGGCTCGCCGCGCGGCCGGGAGACCTCGTGTGGTGCACGGCGGCGTCGGGGTGGTCGAAGTCGGCCCGGAACGTCTTCATCGCGCCGTGGCTGCGGGGCGCGGCGGCGCTGCTGCACGACGCGCGCTTCGACCCGGCGGAGCGACTTGATGTCCTTGAACGCGAGCGCGTCAACGTGCTCTGCATGGCGCCGACCGAGTACCGCGTGATCGCCAAGCGCGTGCCGTTACGCGCGTTCCCGGCCCTGCGCGGGCTGGTCGCGGCGGGCGAGGCGTTGAACCCGGAAGTGCTCAGCGTCTGGAAGGACGCGACGGGCCTGGAGATCCGCGACGGCTACGGACAGACCGAGACCGGCCAGATGACCGGCAACCTCGACGGCGCTGAGGCGATCGCCGGCTCGATGGGCCGCCCCCTGCCCGGGGTCAAGCTCTGGATCGACGACGGTGAGCTGGTCGCGGATCCGTCGACCGTGCCCACGTTCTTCTTGGGGTACTTGGACGAGGGCGGCAGCGTGACAGGCGCGTCGGAGTCGGTGTGGCGCACCGGCGACCGCGTCCGCCAGGACGACGACGGCTACCTCTTCTTCGAGGGCCGCACCGACGACGTGATCATCTCCTCCGGCTACCGCATCGGCCCCTTCGAGGTCGAATCCGCCCTCATCTCCCACCCCGCCGTCGCCGAGGCCGCCGTGGTCGCCGCGACCGACGACGAACGCGGCTCCATCGTCCGAGCGATCATCGTCCTCCGCGACCCCACGATCGAATCCGACGCCCTCCGCACCGAGCTCCAGGACCACGTGAAGTCCCTGACCGCGCCCTACAAGTACCCCCGCATCATCGACTTCGCCCCCGACCTCCCAAAGACCTCCTCCGGCAAGATCCGCCGCGCGCAACTGCGCGAAGACGCTCGCGACCGCTGAACGGCCGGTATGTTGCGCCGGTGAAGCACGCACACCGCATCGGCCTCGCCGCAGCGCTCGCCACCTCCGCGCTCGCGCTCCTCACCTCCGGCGCCTCCGCCTACACGGTCACCTGCGCCGACGGCACGACCAGCGAGGCCGGCGGCAGGCAGGGCGCGTGCTCGCACCACGGCGGCGTCGCGGGCCCGAGACAGCCGGTCCCGCCGTCGTGGCCGCTCCCGGCACCGCCGCCGCTGCCGCCGGTCGACACCGCCCCGCCGACGGTCACCGTGGCGCCGCCGGCTGGCACCCCCGTCGGCGCCGGGCGTCCCTACGTCCCGCCGGCGATCACCGTCGCCGACGACGTCGCCTGGCCGGCCGGGTCGTACACCATCACCATCACTTGGGGCGACGGCACGCAGGCGCCGGTCCCGCTGCCCGCGATCACGGCTGCGGGCACCCCGGTCTCCGTGCCGCTCGCCCAGCACGTCTACGTCCACGGCGGGGACTACGACGTCACCGCGAGCGTCACCGACCCCGCCGGGCACACGACGACGGTTCCGGTGGCGAGCGCGCAGATCTCCCCGGCCCTCATCGCCCCGGCGGGCTTCCCGAAGCTCGTCGGCACGCCGCGCGTCGGCCGGACGCTGACGTGCCGGACGGGCTCCTGGGGCGACCCGGACGCGGACCTCGCGATCCGCTGGCGCGCCGACGGCAGGCTGATCCCGGACGCCGCGGGGAGGACGTTCCGCGCCCGCCCGCGTGACAAGGGCCGCAGGATCGCGTGCCAGGTCGTGGAGAGCAACGACGCGTTCCGCGCGAGCGCGACGAGCAACGCGCTGAGGATCAGTAGCGCCCGCTAGGCCGAGGCCATCAACAACTCGGCGACCGCGCGGACCTCGGCGCGGAGCTCGTCCGGGAAGTTGATGGTGAACGGGCAGCCGAGCGAGGCCAGGACTTCGGCAGTCCAGCGCAGCGAATCGGAGCGCATCGTCAGGATGCAGGCGCCCTCCCCGTCCGGTGTCAGCTCGGCGATCGTCGGCGCCACGCGGGGCCGGATCAGCGCGACGGGCGCCGCCAGCCGGACCTCCACCGCCCACGCGTAGGGCACGCGCGCCAGCGAGCGGGCGACCGCCGCGACCGGGTCGAAGCCGTCCGGCGGCGGGTCGGTCGGCTCGCCCAGCGTCACGGCGCCGGCGAAGCGGTCGGCGCGGAACGTCCGGGTCTCGCCGCTGTCGGCGTCGCGCGCGCTGACGTACCAGCGCCCGCCGTGGACGACGACGCCGAACGGGTCCAGCTCGCGGCGGCGCGGTTCGCCCCGGGCGGGCGCGTAGCGGGCGCTGACGCGGCGGTGGCGGCGGGCCGCGTCGGCCAGGACGAGCAGCGTGTCGCCGACCGGCGGGACGGACCCGGCCCCGCCCGCCCCGCGGTCGCCGAACGCCAGCGCGCTCTCCAGCGCCTCGGCGCGGCGGCGCAGCGCGGCGGGCAGGACGCGCCGGACCTTCGCCAGCGCCGGCTCGGCGCCCGCCAGCCCGAGCCCCTCGGTCGCGACGAGGCCGGCGACGACCGCGGTCGCCTCGTCGTCGTCGAGCATCAGCGGCGCCATCCGGTAGCCGGGCCGCAGCCGGTAGCCGCCGCCCGCACCACGCTGGCCGTCGACCGGGATCCCGAGCTCGTGCAGCGCCTCGACGTAGCGCCGGATCGTGCGGGCGTCGACCTCCAGGACGCGCGCCGCCTCGGCGCCGGTCACGACCGGCCGCGACTCCAGCAGCTCCAGGAACGCGAGCAGGCGTGTGGCGGGGCGCGACACCACCAACGACCTTATAGGACCGAAAGCGCCCTATTGCACCCGTACGGTCCGGAGCCATGAACGACCTCATCACCGCCCGCCCCACCGCCGCCAACGACTTCGCGTTCCTGGCCGGGACCTGGGACGTCGCCAACCGCCGCCGCTTCAGCGCCGGCCTGTGGGACGAGTTCCCGGCCACGTGCACGGTCTCGATGTGCGTGGACGACCTCGTCCAGCTCGACCACTACGACGCGCCGGACTTCCCGGGGCGCGGCCACGTCAAGGCGGTGACCGTCCGGGCCTACGACGTGACCGCCGACACGTGGTCGATCGTCTGGCTGTGCAACTACGCCGACCCGGACTTCGTCCCGATGGTCGGCCGCTGGGACGGCGAGCACGGGCTCTTCCACGCCACGACCGCCGACGCCGACGGCACGCCGCTGGACGTCCGCTTCGTCTGGACCCGCGACGGCGACGACCGCGCGCGCTGGGAGCAGGCGTTCTCCTACGACGGCGGTGCGACGTGGGACGTCAACTGGACGATGGACTTCACCCGGCGTGGGTGATGGCGCGGTGCGCGGGGCGGGCGTAGCGTCGGGCGCATGGCCGACCTTGCCCGCTCCGACTGGCGCGCCGATCCTCCGGACGACGCGATGCTCCATGCGCTCGCGCAGACCGATGGGCGGCCGGCCGGGCCGGTGATCAGCATGTACTTGCAGACCGACCCGCGGGTTGCCGCCAACGCGGCGCAGACGCCCGCGTGGATGGTCACCGCGCGCAACGGGCTCCGGGACGTGAGCGCCGCGCTGGAGGCGCGCGACGACCGCGAGGCCAAGCTGGCGTGGCGCGAGCGGCGGGGCGCGATCGAGGGCGAGCTGGAGGGTCTCGGGCACGCCGACCGCGGGCGGTCGCTGGTGTGGTTCCTGGATCTGGACGGCGCGCTGGACGTCCGCTACGTCCTGCAGGTCCCGGTCCGGGAGTCCGGGGTGACGCTGGCCGACCAGCCGGTGCTCGCGCCGATGATCGAGCTGTTGGACCACTCCCGGCCCGTCGGGATCGTGCTGGTGAGCGGCGAGCGCGTACGGCTGGTGCACTGGGCGCACGGGCGGATCGACGAGGCGGGCGAGGAGGTCTTCGAGGTCGACGGCGAGGGCTGGCGGCCGTACCGCGGGCCGTCGTCGTCCACGCCGGGGCGCGGCGGGCGCAGCGGGACGACGCACGTCGAGCAGGTCGAGCAACGTGTAGAAGAACACCGGGACCGGTTCTTCCACGCTGCCGCGCTTGCCACCGCCGAGCGCCTGGAGTCCCTGGGCTGGACCCGCGTGGTGATCGCCGCCGAGCGCGCGATCGCCTCCCGCTTCCGGAACGCCCTGCCCGCCGCCGTCGCCGATCGCGTCGTCGCCGAGCTGCCGATGAACGCCATCGACGCCCACGAGTCCGAGATCGCGCAGCGCCTCGAACCCGCGATCGAGGACCTCCACACCCGCGAGGCGCTCGCCGCGCTCCACAACATGCAGCGCTTCGCCAGGGGCCCGGCGGCGGTCCTGGCGGCGCTGGCCCAAGGCCAAGTCGACCACCTCGTCCTCGACCCCCACCACCGCCCCACGGCCACACCGCTTCCCGAGATCGCGGAACCGCTGCTCCGCGGCGACCGCTTCACCCGCGCACCCGAACGCGCCATCGAAGCGGCGATCGCCGGCGACGCCACCATCACCACCCTGTCAACCGACGCCTCGCCCGACCTCCAAGCCGCCGACGGCATGCTCGCCACCCTCCGCTGGTGACCTCAACGGCAGTCCGGTGTTCGCATAGAACACCAACCTGCCGTCGACCCTCCCGACTCCGGGGTCAACGGTGCATTTGGGTCCCATACGAACCAAAATGCACCGTTGACCCCAACGCCCAGCCACACCGCGCCGCCCGCGCAACCGCCAACGCCATCCCATCGACGCCCACCGAACCACACCCCGCACCACCACCCCACGGCCGCGCGGCACACCAAGACCGCCGCGTCGCAGCACCACGACGCGACGACGCACCGTCAGCGGCAAGACCGCTCGCCGTGGCGGTGCCACAGCGAGCGGGATTGGTTGCCACCGCGATGGCGGGACCCGCAGCGACGACCGCGGACGCCGGCGCCGGAAGCGACGCCAACGACCGGGGCCGCGTGTCGCGAGAAGCGCGGTGCTGCGGCGGGCGACGGCAAGACCGCTCGCCGGCACTGCCGTGGCCAACAGAATTGGTTGCCACGCCGATGGCGGCACCCACAGCGACGGCCGCGGACGCCGGCGCCAGAAGCGACGCCAGCAATCGGGGCCGTGTGTGCCGAAGGCGCGGTGCTGCGGCGGGTGACGGCGAAGACCGCTCGCCGTGGCGGTCCCACGGCGAGCGGGACTGATTGCCACAGCGCCGGCGGCACCCGCAGCGACGGCCGCGGACGCAGGCGCCGGAAGCGACGCCAACGACCGGGGCCGTGTGTAGCGATTGCTACGCCGTGAGGTCCTTCGCCATCTCGTCGAAGACCGAGATGTAGGCGTCGACCGACTCGTCAGTGTGGGTCACCGACAGGGTCCATTCCTCTTCGCGGCCCGGCGTCATGAAGATGCCGCGGTTCATGTTGTACAACCAGGCCAGGTCGGCGAGCTCGGCGTCCTGCTGGGCCTTGAAGGTCTCGTAGTCGATGATCTTGGTCGTCGCGAACGTGACGCAGCCCTTGCTCCCGATCCCGACGGCGTAGCCCGACAGGTTGTACTTCGAGATGACGCCCTCGCAGCCGCTCAGCAGTCGGTCATTCAAATGGTCGAGGTGCTGGTAGGCCTCGGGGGTCAACACCTCCAACAAGTTGGCGCGCGTCGCGGCCATGCCGAGCGGATTCCCGTTGTAGGTGCCGACCTGGTAGACGGTGCCGTCCTCGACGACCTTGGCGAGGTCCTCGCTCATGCCGATGGCGCCGGTCGGCAGCCCGCCGCCCAACGCCTTGGCGAGCGTGACCATGTCCGGCAGCACGCCGTACTTGTCGGTGGCGCCGCCGGGCGCAACGGTCAGGCCGGTCTTGACCTCGTCGAAGATCAGGACGATCCCGTGCTTCTTGGTGATGTCGCGCACGGCCTGCAGGTAGCCGTCCTCGGGCAGCACGACGCCCAGGTTCATCATCGCCGGCTCCATGATCACGCAGGCCGGCTTGCGGCCGTCGGCCTCGAGCTCGACGATCCGGCGCTCCATCGACTCGGCGTCGTTGAAGTGCACGGCGAAGACGTGGTCGACGGTCGACTGCGGGATCCCGCCGCCGTACGGCAGCGACACCGGGTGGTCGTGGTCGCCGATCTTGTCGTACTCGACGCCGATCGACACCATCACCGTGTCGTGGTGCCCGTGGTAGGACCCGAAGATCTTCAGGACGTCGTCACGCCCGGTGTGCGCACGCGCGATCCGGATCGCGTCCATCGTGGACTCGCTGCCGGAGTTCGTGTAGCGCCACTTCGGCAGGCCCCAGCGGCGCGCGAGCTCGTCGCCGACGACGATCGCGTCCTCGGTCGGCGCGGCGAAGTGCGTGCCCTGCGCGTAGCGCTCGGTGATCGCCTTGCCGATCGCCGGATGGGCGTGGCCCTGGACCATCGAGCCGAAGCCGTTGTGGAAGTCCCACATCTCGTTGCCGTCGACGTCCCAGACCTTCGGGCCGTCGCCACGCTCAAGGTAGATGGGCCACGGCTCCCGGACCTGGTAGCTGGAGGCGACTCCAGACGCGAGGTGGACGTTGGCGCGGGCGAAGGTGTCGCCGCTGCCCTTCGTGGCCTCGTTGAGGCGCTCGGTCTCACGCTCGGTGAGCTCCGCGATCCGGGCGCGGTCGATCGTGACGGTATCTGCGTTGGCAGCCATGGTCAGCTCATGGTAGGAGGCAAGGCTGCGCCTGTCTGTACCCCTTTGACACGCGCGGACGCCGGGTCGTACAAGGGCTCCGCCCGGATCTCGCCCGCCACCCAGGTCCCGAACACGTCGATCGCCACGGCGGTGCCCGGATCGGCGTACGCGACCGGCACATAGGCGTACGCGATGGAGCAGCCGACCGTGTAGCCAAACCCGCCGGACGTCACGCGCCCCACGACCGTGCCGCCGACGCTCACCGGCTCGTTGCCGAGCGCGACCGAGCGCGGATCCTCCAGGACGATGCAGACGAGCTGCTTCGCCGGCGCGCCGCGCGAGGCCAGCGCCTCCGCGCCCAGGAACCCGCCGCCGTCGTCGCCCTCGTCCTCCCGGACGCAGAAGGACAAGCCCGCCTCGTACGGCGTCTCGTCGGGCGTGATGTCCGCGCCCCAGACGCGGTACCCCTTCTCCAGCCGCAGCGAGTCGATCGCGCGGTAGCCGCCGGCGACCAACCCGTGCTCCTCACCGGACGCCCACAAGGAACGCCACAGCGCCGCGCCGTACTCGGCCGGGCAGTACAGCTCCCACCCGTACTCGCCGACGAACGTCACGCGCAGCGCCCGGACCGGGACGTCGCCCACGACGATCTCCCGGAACGACATGTAGGGGAAGTCCAGCGCGTCCGGCGTGAGCGGCTCGAGCACGTCGAACGCGCGCGGTCCCCACAGCGCGAAGCACGCCCACCGCGACGTCACGTCGGTCACCGTGACCGACCCGTCCCGCGGCGCGTGGCGCCGGATCCAGGACGCGTCGTGCTGCCCGAACGCCGTCCCCGTGACGATCCCGAACGTCTCCTCCCCCAGCCGCGTGACCGTGAAGTCGCACTCGATGCCCCCGCGCGCGTTGAGCATCTGCGTGTACGTGATCCGCCCCACCTCGCGCGCGACGTCGTTGTCGCACAACCCCATCAGGAACTCCGCGGCGCCCGGACCCGACACCTCCAACTTGCTGAACGACGACTCGTCGAACAGCGCCGCCGCCTCCCGGCACGCCCGGTGCTCGGCGCCGATCGCCGGCGACCAGTGCATCCCCGCCCACCCGCGCGGGCGGAGCCCAGCATCACCATCAACAACGTTCGACTCATACCAGTTGACCCGCTCCCACCCCGACTTCTCCCCGAACGCCGCGCCGTGCTCGCCGTGCCACGCGTAGTTCGACGACACCTTGAGCGGCCGCCCCGCCGCGCGCTCCTCGTTGGGGTAGTGGATGTCGTAATACGTCTCGTACACCTCGCGCGTGCGCTTCAACGTGTAGGCCGGCGAGCGGTACTGCGGCCCGAAGCGCCGGATGTCCATCCGCCACAGGTCCAGCTGCGGCTCGCCGGCGACGATCCACTCGGCCATCACCCTGCCGATCCCGCCCGCGCCCGCCAGCCCGTGCGCGCAGAACCCGGCCGCGACGAACAGGCCATCAACTTCGGTCTCGCCGAGGCAGAACTCGTTGTCGGGGGTGAACGCCTCGGGCCCGTTGATCAACTTGGTGACCTTGACGTCCTCCATCGCCGGCACCCGCCTGCGCGAGGCGACCGCGATCTCCTCGAAGCGCGGCCAGTCCTCCTCCAGCAGCCGCCCGTTGAAGTCCGGCGGGATCCGGTCGACCAAGTTGTCGTCCAACGCCCACGGCGCGCAGTCGCGCTCATAGCCGCCCATCACCAGCCCCGCGCCCTCCTCGCGGAAGTAGATGAGGTTGTCGGGATCGCGCAGCGTCGGCAGGTTCCAAGGACCCTCGGAACGATCCCGGAACGGCTGCGTCACCAGGTACTCGTGCGCCATCGGGACGATCGGGACCCGGACGCCCGCCAGCCGCCCCAGCTCGGCCGCGTACATCCCGCCCGCGATCACCACGCGCTCGCACTCGATCGCGCCCCACTCGGTCGCAACCCCTACAACTCGCCCGGAGCGCACCGCGATCCCCGTCACGCGCGTGTGCGTGTAGATCTGCACGCCGCCGGCCCGCGCGCCGTCCGCCAAGGCGTAGGTCAACTGCGACGGGTCCAGGTACCCGTCGGTCGGCAGCAACGACGCGACCCGCACGCCGTCGCCGACCATCAGCGGGAAGCGCTCGACCGCCTCGTCCCCGGAGATCAGCTCCAGCGGCAGCCCGAACGTCCGCGCCCACGCGACCTGCCGGTGGACCTCCTCCTCGCGCTCCGGCGTGCACGCCAGCCGGATCCCGCCGCACTCCACCCACCCGCAGTCGAGCGACCGGTACAACTCGACCGAGTACATCATCATGGTCGTCAGCGACACGCTCGACCGCAGCTGCCCCACGAGCCCCGCGGAGTGGAACGTCGACCCCGACGTCAGCTCGTCGCGGTCGAGCAACACCACGTCCTTCTCCCCCAGCTGCGCCAGGTGGTAGGCGATCGACGTCCCGCCGACCCCACCGCCGATGACGACCACGCGGGCGCGGTCGGGGAGCTCACGGGGTCGCGGCATCGCGCAGCCAGCTTTCGAATCGGGGGTCGGCGGTGCTCGCCCGCAGGCGCGCGAAGTGCCTCTCGGCGTAGCCGGGGAAGTCGAAGTCGAGGTCGGACAGCGCGGTCTGCGCGACACCCCACAGCGCCTCGCGCACGTCGCTCATCACGCGCATCAGCCGCAGCGCGGCGAACCGCCGCGGCGTGCAGTCCTCCGCCCAGTAGGCGGACAACAACGCGCGGTCGTCGTCCTCGGTGAACCCGTTGTTGATGGACAGGTTGCCGAGGTCGAAGTAGCGGTCGCCCATCCCCGCGTACTCCCAGTCGACGAGCCACACGCGCCCGCCGTCCTCCACGAGCACGTTCGCGCCGAGCAGGTCGTCGTGGCACGGGACGAGCGCGTGCTCGGACTCGCCGCGGACCGCGCCGGCGATCCGCTCGGCCAGCGCCGCCGCGTCCCACGCGGCCTGCGGCACGTCGCCCGCGCCGCCGTCGCCCCGCTCCCCCGCCAGCGCCAGGTACGCGCGCGCGATCGCCGGGACGTCGAAGCGCGTCGGCAGCGCGGGCGCGTGCTCGTGGAACGCGCGCAGCGCGCGGGCGACCTCCGGCAGCGCGGGCGCCTCGCGCAGCGCCTGGTTGGCGATCGGCGCCGCGTGCACGAACCGCGTCACCAGGCACGACTGCTCCGGCAGGAACGCCAGGACCGCCGGGGCGATCCCGAGCTTGGCGGCGGCGACCGTCGCGACGTGCTCGGCCGCGCGGTCGATCCCGAGCAGCTCGGTGTCGCGCCCCGCGACCCGCAGGACCGCCTCGGTCCCGTCCGCCAGCAGCACGCGGAAGTTGTGGTTGGTGATCCCGCCGCCCAGCACCGCCGGCTCCCCGGCGAGCGCGCCGAGGCGGTCCTGGACTGCCTCGATGACGGCGCGTGGCGGGGCCAAGGCGCGACATTAGACCCGCCGTGGCATTGCGGTCAATGGTGCGCTGCCTGTACCTTCGCGCGCCATGACCCTTGACGAGCTGCGGGCCGAGGTTGAAGCGGGACGGATCGACACGGTGCTCCTGTGCCTGACCGACATGCAGGGCCGACTGCAGGGCAAGCGCATGCACGCGCAGTTCTTCGTGGACGAGATCGTCGAGCACGGTGCCGAGGCGTGCAACTACCTGCTCGCGGTGGACGTCGAGATGAACACGGTCGACGGCTATGCCATGTCCTCGTGGTCGCGCGGGTATGGCGACTTCGTGATGGCGCCGGATCTCGACACGCTGACGGTCGTCCCGTGGCAGGAGGGCACCGCGCTGTGCCTGGTCGACCTGCAGTGGGAGGACGGCAGCGACGTCGTCGCCTCGCCGCGCCAGGTCCTGCGCAGGCAGCTCGCGCGGCTGGCCGAGCGCGGCTGGACGGCCAACGCGGGCAGCGAGCTGGAGTTCATCCTGTTCGAGAACTCCTACGAGGACGCATGGGACCGCGGCTACGTCGGCCTGACGCCGGCCAACCGCTACAACGTCGACTACTCGATCCTGGGCACGGCCCGGGTCGAGCCGCTGCTGCGATCGATCCGGAACGCGATGCACGGCGCGGGGATGAGCGTCGAGGACTCCAAGGGCGAGTGCAACTTCGGCCAGCACGAGATCAACTTCCACTACGCCGACGCGCTGACGACGTGCGACCGGCACGTGGTGTTCAAGAACGGCGCCAAGGAGATCGCGGCCCAGCACGGCCAGGCGATCACGTTCATGGCCAAGTACGACGCGCGCGAGGGCAACTCGTGCCACCTGCACCTGTCGCTGGCCGACGCCGACGGTGCCAACGTGTTCGCGAGCGACGACGCGCTGTTCTCGTCGTTCCTGGCGGGCGCGATCGCGGGGCTGCGCGAGCTGACGCTGCTGCTCGCGCCGAACATCAACTCCTACAAGCGCTTCGCCGCGGGGTCGTTCGCGCCGACGGCGGTCGCGTGGGGCAACGACAACCGGACGTGCGCGTTCCGGGTCGTCGGCCACGGGCCGGGCAAGCGCTTCGAGTGCCGCCTGCCGGGTGGCGACGTCAACCCGTACCTGGCGATCGCGGGGCTGATCGCGGCGGGGCTGCACGGGGTCGAGAACTCGTTGACGCTCCCGCCGGTCTGTGAGGGCAACGCGTACACCGCGGAGGGTGTGGAGCACGTCCCGAAGACGCTGCGCGAGGCCCGCGAGCTGTTCGCGAGCAGCGAGATCGCGCGCGCGGCTTTCGGCGACGAGGTGGTCGCCCACTACGTCAACATGGCCGATGTCGAGCTGGCCGCATACGATGCGGCGGTCACCGACTGGGAACGGGTGCGAGGGTTCGAGCGCCTGTGAGCTGAGATGAGCGTTCCGACTTCCTCCTCCGAACTTCCGTCCTTCGAGACCGTCTTCGCGCCGGTGCGGTCGCAGACGGCGTTCGAGGAGACGCTGGAGCGGCTCGGAACGGCGATCAAGCTGGGGCTGCTGGCGCCGGGCGCGCGGCTGCCGGCGGAGCGCGAGCTGTGCACGCGGCTGGAGATCTCGCGGTCGACCTTGCGGCAGGCTCTGACCGCGTTGGCGCAGTCCGGGCACCTCCATGCGGTCCGGGGCCGCGGCGGCGGGACGTTCGTCGCCGAGCGGCCGCCGCCGCTGGACCCGCCGTCGCGCGCGGTGCTGGCGTCCTGGCGCGGCGCGTGCGACGTGCGGCTGGGGATCGAGCTGGGGATCGCGTCGCTGGCCGCCGTCCGGGCCGTCGAGGAGGAGCTGGCGCCGCTCGACGAGCTGGTCGTGGCGATGGACGACATGGCCGAGGACTTCCCGGCCTACCGCCAGGCCGACGTGCGCTTCCACATCGGGCTGGCGGAGGCGACCAAGTCACCGCGGTTGGTCGCGATGGCGACCGAGTCCCAGGGCCAGATGACCGACCTCATCTCCTACATCGCCCACCCACCGGAGATCCTCGAGCACGCCAACGCCCAGCACGCACAGCTGCTGACCCGGATCCGCGCGAAGGATCCGGACGGCGCGGTGCGCATCATGGCCGAGCACCTCCGCGGGACCGAGCTGGTCCTGGCGGGGCTCATGCCCGGCGCGGACTGACGTTGTCCTAGGCTCGGGGCATGGCCGCCGGTCGGACCCCGAGCTCCCAGGAGACCTGGGACGCGTTCTTCAGCGACTTCTACCTGCGCGTGCACGCCGGGTCGGCGGAGCCGCGCGACGAGGCGCGGCTGCAGGCCGAGGCGGCCGCCGGGTTGGCGCGGTGCCCGGAGGGTGGTGCGCTGCTGGATGTGGCGTGCGGGTTCGGGCGGCATGCGATCCCGTTGGCGGCGGCGGGGTACGCGGTGACGGGTGTGGATCGGTCGCGGGCGCTGCTCGCGGAGGCGGAGCGGCGGGCGGCGGGTGAGGCTGGTGCGGCGCCCGTGTTCGTCGAGGCCGACTACCGCGAGCTGCCGTTCGCCGACGCGTCGTTCGACGCGGCGCTCAACCTGTACACGTCGCTCGGCTACCTCGGCGACGAGGAGGACACGCGGGTGTTGGGCGAGGTCGCGCGGGTCCTGCGGCCGGGTGGGCGGCTGGTCGTCGAGACGATGCACCGGGACCTGCTGGTCCGGGACTTCACGGAGACCGGCTGGTCGCTGCTCGGCGCGGGGCGGCTGCTGCTGGAGCAGCGGACGTTCGACCCGGCATCGGGCGTCACCCAGACGACGCAGACGCTGATCGACAAGGACGGCGGGCGGGACTCCCGGACGTTCGAGGCGCGGGTCTACACCGCGACCGAGTTGGTGCACATGCTCCGCGCGGCGGGGTTCGTGAAGACCTCGTGCTTCGGCGACCTCGACGGCACGCCGTTCGGGACGGCGACGCGGCTCGTGATCGTCGCGACGCGCTAGGCGGACGGCGGAGCCGCCGCCAGCCCTTCCAGCGCCTGGCCGCGGACCTTGTTGCGCAGGATCGGCGTCCAGCCGAGCAGCAGGCCGGCCGGGCCGAGCGCCTGGCGTGACCAGGCGTAGAACGAGAACGCGTCGTGGTGCTCGGCGATCAGGCCGTCGCGGAAGACGAACCTCGCCCGCACGTCGTTGTGGACCCTCCGCCCCGTCGCGCCGAACGTGTAGTCGGCGAGCCAGTGCGCCTCGCCGGTCTCGCCCGACGCGGAGTGCGACTCCAGCGTGATCGCCAGGTCCTGCGCGCGGCCGGTCAGCATGATCCACATGCGCCCCGGGTCGGCCCCGCGCAGCTCGCCGAAGACGGGGTCGCTGAAGACCGCGTCCGGCGTGTAGCACGCGGCCATCGCCGCGCCGTCGCGGGCGCCGAACGCCTCGTAGAACCGCTCGATCAGCTGCGCGTTCTCGTCGGGCATCGCGCGACCCTACCGCGCGTCAGGACAGCGCGCCGGGGTCGGCCGGGACGTCGACCGCGTGTTCGCGCAGCGCCTCGAGCGGGACGATCTCCAGTGCGCGCTCGTGCGAGGAGGCGAGGACGACGAACGCGGGCGCGTCGTCGTGGTAGGCGCGCAGCCAGTTGGCGGCGGTGACGCACCAGCGGTCGCCGGGGACGAGGCCCGGGAAGCGGTACTGGGGCATCGGCGTCGTCAGGTCGTTGCCGATCGCGCGCTGGTGCTCGAGGAAGTCGGTCGTCACGACCGCGCAGATCGTGTGGCTGCCGAGGTCCTCCGGGCCGGTCACGCAGGACCCGTCGCGGTAGAAGCCGGTCAGCGGCTCGATGCCGCAGGGTTCCAGCGTGCCGCCGAGGACGTTGCGCGCGCTCACCACCCGCAACCTACACGGGTGGCGAGCTGCGCAGCGTCGCTCAGCGATGCCGCTTCGGCTTCTTCTTGTCCATGTTGAACGTGACCTCCCAGGACCACGTGACGGTCTTGGCGCCGGAACGCGTCCGGTTGGCGCCACCGCTGACGGGGTCGGCGGACGCGTGCCACGTCTTCGTGCCGCGCACCGTGAAGGCGCGCGCGCTGAGGAAGCGGGTGGGCGACGTGGTGGTCTCGACGTCGTTCAGCGACGGACCGTCGCCGCCGCCGTCCCAGATGAGGCCGGTGTTCGGCCGGCCGGGCAGTCGGCGGTGTCGAAGTCCGCGTCGATGCTCGGCGCCAGCGTCGTCCTGTCGGTGAACGCGAGGTGGAACGGCACCGTGACGCTCCTGGTGCCGCAGCCGTCGGCGGGCAGCGACTCCGGCGGGTTGGCGGCGGCCCAGGAGCCGGCGTGCGTCGTCGTCAGCGCGCCATCGCGCTTGAACACGCCGACGGCGGCCGCGCCCTCGCCGGTCCCGACGTCGATCGCCGGCGGCCGCCCTCGGACCCCGCGCATGACCATCCACTTCGTCGGCTTCGACTTCACCGACAGATGCGCCGAGCCCGAGCCCTTCTCCTCGACCGAGCATCCATCGAGGCACAGATCCGTCGTGTTCTCGTCGTAGTTCCACGACTCATCCATCGTGACCCGCGCAACGACGGTGTAGACCGCGTCGTCGAGACGCGGCGCCTTCTTGGCCTCGGCGGCGGTCGCGGGAACCAGCGCGGCAGCAGCCACGACGGCGAGGAGCCGTCCATCCTCGACCAACGACTTGGATCACGGAGCGGGTGCGTGGAGCGCGTCAGGCGGGCAGGGCGAGCACGGCGAAGTGCAGCGTGATCAGGCGCTCGCCGAGCGCCGGGACTGCGGCCGCGCCTGCCCGGACGGCCCACTTCACCGTCCCCTTCGCGCGCGCCTTGCCGGACTCCGCCCCGAAGGTGTGCACCGCGCGCGGCAGGGGGTCGACCAGCTCCGCGGCGACGCGGCCGCCGCAGTCCTCGACGAGGCCGCGGATCGCGCGGCGGTGGAAGCGGTGCAGGTGCCCGACGCCCTCCGACGCCGCCCGCGCCGCCGGGCGATGGGCCGAGACGTTCGCCTCCAGCGGCACCTCGATCACCACGGCCCGCCCCGCGCGCAGCATTTCGCGCGTCAGCGGCGCCGGGTCCGGGACGTGCTCCAGGACGTGCGTGGCGAACACCAGGTCGTACGCGTCATCCGCCACCGGCAGGTGCGAGCCGTCGAAGACCCAGGCGCCGTCGACCTCCTCGCGCTCGGCCGTCAGCTTCACGCCCGAAGCGGAGATCTCATAGCCCACCCGCGACCCGCCGAACCCGCGCCGCCCCAGCACCGACAGCACGGCGCCGTCACCACAACCGACCTCGCAGACCGTTCGCGGCGCGGCAATGCCCGCCCGCGCGACCAGCGCCATCACGTGGTCCGCCTTGCCCTCGGCGCCCAGCTCACGCCAGCGCCGGTACTTGTCGCCGTCGACCCCCGGCGTGTAGCACTGCTCGTAGAACTCCTGGATCTGCTCTTCGGCGAGGCGGGCCATCGCGACGGGAGTCTACGAACGACGGGCTTCGGCGAGATCCGTGGCGACCGCGCCCAGCACCGTCCGCAGCCACGCGCGCTCGGCCTCGCCCGCCGCCGGCATGCGCCGCTCGATCCAGCCGGTCACCTGCCGGCGCGCGCCGACGACCAGGACCGCACCGCACAGCGCGTAGCGCCCGTCGGCCAGGACGACCAGCGACCCGGGCGCGTCGCGCCGGATCCGCAGCAGGTCCACGACGTCCTGCTCCCCCACCCTCGCCGGCCGCGTCGCGTCGCCGTCGGCGTCCGTCCACGGCCGCGCGCTGAAGATCGTCGACGAGCTCCGGACCGCCCGCGCCGGCCGCGCCCGCGGCCCGATCGGCCCCGTCCGCCACGACGACGTCAAGGACACCAACTCGCGCGACGTCTCCTCGCGGTAGAGCACGTGCAGCCGGTCGCCCGCCACCACCCGCGTCGACCCGCGCGGCGGGATCGCCTGCCCCTCACGCACGATGACGTTGACGACCGCCTCCCGCGGCAGCCCCAGGTCGCGCACCGCCAGCCCGACGATCGCGTCGTCCGGCGCGACCGGGAACTCCAGCACCTCCGCGCCCAGCCGCCGGATCGTCCCGGACTCCGCCAGCGGCCGCGGCAGCGCCGGGTCGTCGGTGGTCACGCGCAGCTTCTTGGCCAACCACTCGAACGTCGTGCCCTGCAAGATGGTGGACAACAGCACGACGAAGAACACGATGTTGAAGAACTCGCCCGCGCGCGGGATGTGGTCGATCACCGGGAACGTCGCCAGCACCACCGGCACCGCCCCGCGCAGCCCCGCCCACCCCAGCACCGCCTGCTCCTGCCACGAGAACCCGAACGGCGCCGTGCAGATCACCGTCGCCAGCGGCCGCGCGACGAACACCAGCACCAGCGCCAGCACGGTGCCCTCCAACGCCACGTCGGCCAGCTGGCTCGGGAACACCAACAACCCCAGGACCAAGAACATCGACAACTGCGCGACCCACGCCATGCCCTCGTGGAACGCCGCGATCGTCTGGCGCGCCGGGATCGTCGCGCTGCCGAGCATCAACCCCACCAGGTAGACCGCCAGGAACCCGGACCCGTGCGCGGTGTCGGCCACGCCGAACGCGACCGCGCACCCCGCCAGCGTCGCGACCGGGTACAGGCCGCCGCTCGCCAGCTTGGCCTCGCGCAGCGCCCACGTCACCACGTAGCCGACGCCCACCCCGACCAGGCCGCCGATCGCGATCTGCCGCGCGAACAGCAACAGGAACTCCGGCAGCCCGTAGTCCGGGTTCTGCAGGTGGTGGATGAACCCGACGACCAGCAGCACCGCGATCGGGTCGTTGAGCCCCGACTCGCCCTCCAGCGTCCGCGCCAGCCGCCGCCGCAGCGTCGACCCGCGCAGCAGCGCGAAGATCGCCGCACCGTCGGTGCCCGCCACGATCGACCCGACCAGCAGCCCCTCGGTCGTGTTGAAGTCGAACAGCCACGCCGCGACCAGCCCGGTCACGACCGCCGTCAGGACCGTCCCCACGATCGCCAGCGTCAGCGACACGCCCAGCACCGGCCGGATCTCCGGGATCCCGGCCGCCAGTCCGCCCTCGAACAGGATCAGGATCAGCGCCACGATCCCGACCGTGCGCGCCACCGCGTAGTCGTCGAAGTCGATCCACCCCGCCCCGTCGGTCCCGACGAGCATCCCGATCGCCAGGAACAGCACGAGCCCGGGGACCCGGACGCGGGACGCGACGAGCGACGCCAGCAGACCGGCGGACAGCAGCGCGCCCACGATGAGGATGCGCTCGCCGTCGTGCACCCGGACACCATGCCACACGACCCGGCGCCCGCCGCCCGGCTTCGACCGGATGTCGAAGGACGTTCATACGCGATCGTGGCGATCGGCACTTGACTTCCGTCCGCGGCCCGGCGTACATTCGCGCCGCCATCCCTAAGGATGGCTGTTCACACCTTTTCGGAGAGGGATGCACGCGCATGGCTGACGTCGACGTGGCTGCTCGCGCTTCAAGCGACGAGCAGCGGCTGGCGGAGTTGGGGTACAAGCAGGAGCTGAACCGCTCGTGGAGCGGCTTCCAGAACTTCGCGATCTCGTTCACCATCATCTCGGTCCTTGCCGGGTGCTTCACGACCTACTACCAGGCGTGGAACAACGGTGGACCGGTCGCGATCTCGTGGGGCTGGCCGATCATCTCGGCGTTCATCCTCATCATCGCCTTCTGCATGTCGGAGCTGGTCTCGGCGTACCCGACGGCGGGCGGCATCTACTGGTGGGCGGCCAAGCTCGGCGGTCCAGTGTGGGGCTGGTTCACGGGCTGGTTCAACCTATTGGGGTTGATCGCGATCGTGGCGTCGGTCGACTACTTCGCCGGGCAGTTCCTCGGCGTGATCCTCGGCCTCTACAGGGTCAACGTCCTGGGGTTGAACTTCGGCGACACCGCCCACGGGCTGCGTGAGACGTTCATCCTCTTCGCGCTGATCCTGTGCCTGCACGTCGCGATCAACATCCGCGGCAGCCACCTCGTCGCGATGCTCAACGGCGTGTCGGTGTGGTGGCACGTCCTCGGCGTCGCCGCGATCGTCCTGGTGTTGATCTTCGCGCCGAGCAAGCATGCGTCGGCCGACTTCGTCTTCACCCACACCATCAACAACTCGGGCTTCGGCCACGGCATGTTCTGGTGGTACGTGCTCCCACTCGGGTTCCTGCTGACGCAGTACACGATCACCGGGTTCGACGCGTCGGCGCACGTATCGGAGGAGACCCACGGAGCGGCGGAATCGGCGCCGAAGGGGGTCTGGCGCTCGGTCTTCTACAGCGCGGTGATCGGCTACGTCGTGCTGCTGGCGATCACGTTCGCGGCGTCCAACGAGAAGGCCGTCACCGCCGGCGGCGGCACCGTGTTCGCGGTGTTCGAGAGCTCGATGGGCAGCGGCTGGGTGAAGTTCATCCTGATCATCGCGGTCATCGGCCAGCTGTTCTGCGGCATGTCGTGCATGACCAGCGCGTCGCGCATGATGTACGCCTTCTCGCGTGACGGCGCGGTCCCGGGCTGGCGCCTGTGGAGCAAGGTCGACAGCAAGCGGGTCCCGTTCAACGCCGTGATCGCGGTCGCGGTCCTGGCGCTGATCCTCACGCTGCCGGCGCTGAAGGGCAACAAGGACGGCCTGACGGTCGCGTTCACCGCGGTCGTGTCGATCGGGGTGATCGGGTTGTACATCGCCTACGTGATCCCGATCTACCTGCGCTGGCGCGCGGGCTCGTCGTTCGTCCCCGGCCCCTGGACGCTGGGCAACAAGTACAGGTGGATGAACCTGTTGGCGGTCGCGGAGGTCGCGATCATCGTGGTCATCGGCTTCAACATGCCGTTCAGCTCCTCCGGCGTGCCGTGGGAGAGCGACTTCGACTGGTCGCTGTTCAACTACACCCCGGTCGTGACCGGCGGCGTGTTCCTCCTCGTCGGCCTGTGGTGGCTGCTCAGCGCGCGGCACACGTTCACCGGGCCGCGGCACACGGTGCAGGAGCTCGAGGCGGAGCTGGGCGAGGGCCCGGGCGACGGGCCGGCGACCGGCGGTCCGGCCGCGGCACCCGCCGGGGCGTAGGCGGTGTCCGCCGAGACCCTCACGGTTCTCGAGCCCGCCACCGAGCAGACCCTGGACACCATCGCCCGAGGCGGCGTCGACGAGGTCGACGCCGCCGTCGCGGCGGCGCGGCGCGCGTTCCCGGCGTGGCGCGCCGTCGCGCCGGGCGACCGCGCGCGGCTGCTGCGGCGCGTGGTCGAGGCGATGGAGGGCGCCTGGGAGGAGCTGGCGCTGCTGGAGGCGCGCAACGCCGGCAAGCCGCTGGCTTCGGCGCGGGGTGAGATCGGCATGGCGATCGAGACGTTCCGCTACTTCGCGGGCGCTGTGGAGCGTCCGAATGGTGAGACGATCCCGGTGGCCGGCGGCCTCGCGTTCACCGAGCGTGAGCCGATGGGCGTGATCGGGCTGATCACGCCGTGGAACTTCCCGCTGAACATCGCGTGCTGGAAGATGGCGCCGGCGCTGGCGGCGGGCAACACGGTGGTGTTGAAGCCGGCGGAGCTGACGCCGCTGACGGCGGTGCGGTTCGCTGGGTTGGTCCTGGAGGCGGGGCTGCCCGAGGGCGTGGTGAACGTCGTCGTCGGCCCCGGCCGGACGTGCGGGACGCGGCTGGTCGAGCACCCGGACGTGGCGAAGGTCGCGTTCACCGGCTCCACCGAGGTCGGCCGGACGATCGCCGCGGGCGCCGCGGGGACGATCAAGCGCGTGACCTTGGAGCTGGGCGGCAAGTCGGCGAACGTGGTGTTCGCGGATGCGGACGTGCGCGCCGCTGCCGAGGCCGCGCCGTGGGCGGTGTTCGACAACGCGGGCCAGGACTGCTGCGCGCGCTCGCGGATCCTCGTGGAGCGGTCCGCGGTCGATGACTTCCTGTCGCACTTGCAGGGCGCGGTGGAGTCGATCCGCGTGGGTGACCCCTTGGACCCCGCGACCGAGATGGGGCCCTTGATCAGCGCGGACCAGCGCGCGTCGGTCAGCGCGTTCGTCGACGGCGGCGTCGAGGTCGCGATCCAGGGCTCCGCGCCCGACGGTCCCGGCTTCTGGTTCCCGCCGACGGTCCTGTGGCCGGTCCCGCTCGACCACCCCGCGGTCGTGGACGAGATCTTCGGGCCGGTCGCGGTGATCGTCCCGTTCGACACCGAGGCCGAGGCGATCGCGCTCGCCAACGACACCATCTACGGGCTCTCCGGCTCGATCTGGACCCGGGACGGCGCCAAGGCGCTGCGCGTCGCCCGGGCCGTGGAGAGCGGCAACCTGTCGATCAACTCCAACTCCTCGGTGCGCGTCAACACGCCCTTCGGCGGCTTCAAGCAGTCCGGCTACGGGCGCGAGCTGGGGCCGCACGCGACCGACGCCTACACCGAGGTCAAGACCATCTACATCAACACGGAAGGAACCCCGTAGTGCCCGGACGTCTCGAAGGCAAGGTCGCAGTGATCACCGGCGCGGCGGGCGGGATCGGCGCCGCCACCGTGGAGGCCTTCCAGCGCGAGGGCGCGAAAGTTGTAGGGGTCGATCTGATCGAGGGCGCGCCGGGCGACCTGGCGCTGGCGGTCGACGTCACCGAGGAGTTCGCCGTCCAGCAGATGTACGCCCAGGTCGCCGAGGAGTTCGGGCGCGTCGACATCTTGTTCAACAACGCCGGCATCTCGCCCGACGACGACACGAGCGTGCTGGAGACGTCGCTGGAGGCGTGGCAGCGGGTCCAGGACGTCAACCTCAAGTCGGTGTTCCTGTGCTGCAAGCACGGGATCCCGCACCTGCTCGAGGGCGGCGGCGGGTCGGTCATCAACACCGCGTCGTTCGTGGCGGTGATGGGCGCGGCGACGTCGCAGATCTCCTACACCGCGTCCAAGGGCGGCGTCCTGGCCCTGACCCGCGAGCTGGGCGTGGAGTTCGCGCGCCGCGGCGTCCGCGTCAACGCCTTGTGCCCCGGCCCGATCGACACGCCGCTGCTGCAGGAGCTGTTCGCCAAGGACCCGGAGCGCGCGGCGCGGCGGCTGGTCCACGTCCCGATGGGCCGCTTCGGCAGGCCGTCGGAGATCGCCGGCGGCGTCGTGTTCCTGGCCAGCGACGAGTCGTCCTTCATGACGGCCACGACGTTCCTCGTGGACGGCGGCCTGTCCGGCGCGTACGTGACCCCGGAGTAGGGCACGCTCGGGGCGTGACCGCTCCGGGACACCGCGCAATCGACGACGATGAGCAAGCTCTGGTCGACCGCCTCGCGGAGGCGGTCGCCGCGGCCTACGTGGCCAAGACGCCGGACGTGCGCGTGCTCGACGAGCCGGCGGTCGCCGTCGTGCTGCCGGTCTACTGGGACGGCGCCGACGCGTCGCACTGGGGCGCGCCCGCCAAGGCCGTGACCGCCCGTTCGCCGTCGCTGGTCCCGCCCGGCGAGGTCCTTTGGATGGTCGGGACCTACGAGGTCGCGATGCACGAGCTGGAATGGCCGGACGTCTACGCGGACCCGGCGCTGCGCGAGCCCGGCGAGGCGCTGCTGGCGCTGATCGCCGAGCGCGACGCGTGGGAGCTGGCGCACGTCTTCTTCTACGCCTTGACCGCGCGCCTGGCCGCGGCCTGGGGCGTGCCGGTCGTCTGGGACGACTTCGAGGACGGCCAAGCGACGCCACTCGAGGACCAGCTGCGCGCAGCTCGATGCCGAGACGGCGGCCGAGTGGGAGCGGCTCGGGCTCCTGACGGCGCGCGGCGGCGGGGAGTCGACGGTACCCGACGACGCGCTGCTCACGCTCGTCCGCCCGGACGGCATCGCGGCCGGGATCAGCGCCCGCCGGATCCTCACGGCCGATCTGCGACGCAGGGGCGGCCAGGGCGTCGGGCCGGGCGTGGCGACGGACGGCAATACGGACGTGACGGTCGTCGGCGGCGTCCTGCCCGACGGCGCCGTCTCCGCGCGCGTGCAGGACCTCCATGACGCGTGGCACGACGCGACCGTCGCGGGCGAGCTGTGGGCGTGCCTGCTGCCCCACGGCGCGCGCGGCGGGCTGCCGCCGGTGGTGTTCGCGGACGCCGAGGGCGAGGAGGTGCGGCCGGCGTCACCCACCGAGTCGGACCACGGCGAGAGCTGGGTGTCCGTCTCGCTCGGCGAGATCGAGGACGGGGATTGGGACTTCAACCCCGCGGGGTGGGACGCGCGGGTGCTTCGCGGCGCGAAGGTGCCCGTGCTCTGGGATGACGCCCTCGGCGCGGACCCGGACGTCGGTCAGGTCGGCGGCGATGAGGACGCGGCGCTCTCGGTCGAGCTGCGCCGAGGCGACACGGCGGTCGACGTCACCGGTGGCGAAGGCGGGTTCCCGATCCACGACCCCGAGCGCGAGGCCCGTGACCTGCTCGAACGGACCCTCTCGTCGAGCGGCGACGCCCGTACCGCCGGCCGCGCCGCGCTCGAGGCGGTCGCCGCCGCGCTGCCGGCGACGATCCACGGCGGCCCCGAGCAGTCCTTCCTCATGCTCAGCGGCGGCGGCGTGTGGATCGCCGTATGGACCGACCGGCGCGGCCGCCTCGACGTCCGCATCCGCGGCACGGGCACCCCGCCCGCCCGCCTGGACCTCACCGATCGCCGCAGCCGCGACGCCTAGGCCGGCAGCAGCGCCCGCAGCGCCTTCGGCGGCAGCGGGTCGCTCGCCAGGATCTCGGCGCCCAGGGCGCGGAGGACCTCGAGGCGGCGGTTGGGGTGCAGGGAGTAGGCGTACTCCTGCGTCGCTTCGTGGCCGCCTTCGACGCCGAGGTGGGAGCGGTGGTCGGCGGTGGCGACGCGGGACAGGACGAGGCCCAGGATGTAGGCGTCGAGGTCGGTGACGTCGACCTCGATCGGCGCGCCCTCGGCCGCGTCGCGGTCGCCGCCGAAGGAGGCGACGATGCGGTGCGTCTGGGGTCCGCCGGCGAGGTCGCCGCCGTCGCGGATCGGGCCGCCCTGGGACCCGTTGGCGCCGCCGCTCGAAGCCCCGCCGTCCCAGTCGCGCTGATCGGCGTCCTGGTCCTTGCCGAGCCCCTTCTCGCGGTTCGCCGCCCAGCGCGCCTCGTCGAGCTTCCTCGACTCCTCCTCGTAGTTCTTCGGCTTGGGCGGCACGTAGCCGACGCCGAGCTTCAACCCGGCGGTCGAGATCTCGCCCTTGGTCGCCTGCTCGACCAGCTCGGTCGCCTCTTCGGCACTCACATCGCCGCGGGCGATCCCGCGCCGGACGATGTCGGCGACCGTGAACGACAGGTCGCCCTCCTCGACGCGCGTCACCACGCCCTCCGGCAGGTCCAGCAGCTTCAGCGACTTGCGCGTCCACGCCAGCGGCGCGCCGACCAGCCGGGACACCTCGGCCGCGGTCAGCGACGGATCCTCGGCCATGATCGCGCGGGCAGCGCGCGCGAACTGCACCGGCTCCGGCTTGGACTGGTGGAAGTTCTCGGCGAACTGCATCGTCAGCGCCTCGCGCTTGGAGATGCCGTCGATGAGCGTGAAGCGCCAGTCCTCGCGCGCGCCCTCGGCCTCGTCGAGCAGCGTCATCGCGCCGAACCGGCGGCGGCCGGCGAGCAGCTCGTAGGGCGTGTCGTCGTCGCCGGTGGCGCGCACCAGCGGCGGGTGCAGCAGCCCGGTCTCCTTGATCGACACGGCCAGCTCGTGCAGGTCGGGCAGCTGGCCGACGCGCATGTTGACCATCGTCTTGACCTGCGAGAGCGGCGCGACCACGCTCTGGTGCGCCTTCTTCGCCGTGTCGCTCAACGGCGCCTTCTGGAGGTCCTGGCGGGCCTCCTCCTTGGCGGCCTTCGCGGCCTCCTCGCGCATCTGCGCGAGGTCTTCTTCAGCCTGCTGGAGCTTGTCGACCTGGGACATGGGGTCGAGGATGCAAGCACACGGCTCGGAGGGACCGGGCGGGCTTTCCCGCTACGAGCGCTATTCGGCTTCCGGGTGCTGCGAGACGCCGTAGCCCGCCGCGCGGATCGCCGCGACGACGGTGTCGGCGTGCTCGCGCGAGCGCGTCTCGATCGTCAGCTGGACGCCGGTCTCGCGCACGTGCAGGCCGATCCCCTCGCGCATGTGCGCGACGTCGACGATGTTCGCGCCCTCGTTCGCCACGCAGTCCAGGAGCGCCGCGAGCGCGCCCGGGCGGTCCGGGACACGCGTGAGCAGGACGCGCCGGCGCCCCGCCTCGGTCTCGTTGCGCCTCGCGACCGCGGCGAGCAGCCCGGCGTCGACGTTGCCGCCGCTCAGGATCGCGCAGGTCGTCCCGGTCCTGGCGGCCTCGACCTGCCCGCCGAGCAGCGCCGCGACGCCGACTGCGCCCGCGCCCTCGACCACCAGCTTGGCCTTCTCCAACAACATCACCATCGCCTCGGCGACCGCGTCCTCGGAGACCACGACGACGTCGTCCAGCCACTGCCCGATCAGGCGCAGCGTCAGCTCGCCCGGCTTCTTGACCGCGATGCCGTCGGCGATCGTCAGCGCGCTGTCGACGCCGATCGGCGTCCCGGCCCGCAACGACGCCGGATATGCCGCGACCGTCTCGACCTGCACACCCACGACCCGGACGTCCGGACGCGCCGACTTCACCGCGATCGCGACGCCGGACGCCAGCCCGCCGCCGCCGACCGGGACGACGACCGTCGCGAGGTCCGGGATGTCCTCCAGGAGCTCCAACCCGAGCGTGCCCTGGCCCGCGACGATGTCGGGATCGTCGAACGGGTGCACGAACGCCATCCCGGCCTCGGCGGCGCGCTCACGCGCGAGGACGAGGCAGTCGTCGACGCTCGACCCACCCAGGATCACCCGGGCGCCGAGCGCGGCGGTCGCCTCGACCTTCGCGATCGGCGCGCCGTCGGGCATGAAGACCTCGCACGGCACCCCGCGCGCGCGGGCCGCGAAGGCCAGCGCCTGCGCGTGGTTGCCCGCGCTGCCGCACACCACGCCGGACGCGCAGCCCTCGCCGAGCGCGTGCAGCTTGCTCAGCGCGCCGCGCAGCTTGAACGCGCCGGTGCGCTGCAGCGACTCGGCCTTCAGGACGACGTCGCCGCCCGTGCGCTCGGAGAGCGTGGCGGACGGCAGGACCGGGGTCCGGCGCGCCACGTCGCCGATCGCGGCGCGGGCGCGCGCGACGTCGTCGGCGGTGACGGTGATGTCGGTGGCGGACGTAGTGATGCCTCGTCCGTTACAGCGCGACGATCGCGTCGATCTCGACCTGCGCGCCGACCGGCAGCGACGCGACGCCGATCGTCGAGCGCGCGGGCGGGTTCTCCGGGAAGTACTCCGCGTAGGCGGCGTTGACGTCGCCGAAGGTGGAGATGTCGGTCACGTAGATCCCGCAGCGCACGGCGTTGCTCAGCGACGCGCCGGCCGCCTCGCAGACCGCGGTGAGGTTGCGCAGGCACTGGCGCGTGTGCTCGCCGATGTCGCCCTCGACGAGCTTCCCGGTCGCCGGGTCCAGCGGCGTCTGACCGCTGAGGAACAGGAACCCGCCGGACTTGACGGCGTGGCTGTACGGCCCGACGGCCGCGGGCGCGTCACCTGCGGTGATCGGCTGACGTTCTGGAGAGGTCACCTTCTGTTTCCCTTCGACGCTTTTCAGGTACTGACGCTACCGTCCGCGCTTGATGCCCGCTCATCGCCTGTCCTCCCCTGCCCGCGCGTTGGTCCCGGCGATCGCGCTGGGCCTCTTCCTGTGCGTGGCCTTCGCCGCGAACGCCTCGGCGGCGATCCCGTGGGCGGCATGCACGCCGACCGGCTTCCAGTGCGCCAGGGTCGACGTCCCGCTCGACCGCTCCGGCGCGGTCCCGGGGACCGTCTCGCTCGACGTCACGCGCGTGGCGGCGTCGTCGAACCCGGGCGGCGTGGCGCTCGTCCCGCTGGCCGGCGGGCCGGGCCAGTCGGCGGTGCCGCTGGCCGAGGACTTCGCGAAGATCATGGCGCCGGCGCTCGCGACGCGCGACCTGCTCGTCTTCGACCAGCGCGGCACCGGCAGGTCCGGGCCGCTGAGGTGCAGGTCGCTGAGCGACCCGTCGCTGCGCTCGCAGTCCCAGCGCTCGGCCGGCTGCGCGACGGAGCTCGGCGCGGGGCGCGGCTTCTACCGGACGGCGGACTCGGTGGCCGACATCGAGGCGCTGCGGATCGCGGGCGGGTACAGCAAGTTGGTGTTGTACGGCGTGTCGTACGGGACCAAGGTCGCCGAGGAGTACGCGGCGGCGTACCCGCAGAACGTCGAGGCGCTGGTGCTGGACAGCGTGGTCAGGACCGACGGCCCGGACCCGTTCTCCCGCTCGACGCTGACGGCGATCCCGCGCGTCCTGAGCGAGCTGTGCGCGAACCACGCGTGCGAGCACGCGACGCAGAGCGTCACGAGGGACCTGACCGCGCTGGTCAAGCGCCTCAACAGGAGGCCGCTGTCGGCCCGCGCGGTGGCGTCGAGCGGCATCAAGGCGCGGATCCCGGGCGGGATCCAGGAGTCCGACCTCTTGAACATCCTGATCGCCGGTGACCTCAACCCGCTGCTGCGCTCGGAGCTGCCCGGATCCATGCGCGCCGCGTTGAGGGGCGACGCGACACCGCTGGCGCGGCTGGTCGTGCGGTCGGAGGGGCTCACGGTGGGCTACCAGGGTGCTCGCGCTCGCGCGGGCGTCGGTGGCGTCACCCACCAGGCGACCGAGGACGACATCTCGGAGGCGCTGTACCTCGCGACGACCTGCGAGGAGTCCCCGTTCGCGTGGACGCGCAACGCCGGCGTCGACCAGCGCCAGTCGGAGATCATCGCGGCCGCTCATGCGCTCCCGGCCGGCTCGTTCGGGCCGTTCAGCACGACCGCGGGGCTGACCGCGTCCGGGGCGATCCCGGCGTGCCTCGGGTGGCCGGACGCGAGCGCCGCGCCGGCGCCCGTCGCCGCGCTGCCGGGCGTGCGCACGCTGGTCCTCGACGGGCAGATGGACGTCCGGACGCCGATCGGCGACGCCCAGGCCGTCGGCGCGCAGATCCCGGGGGCGCAGGTCGTCGAGGTGCCGTGGACGGGGCACTCGACCACGACCAGCGACGCGTCGGACAACAGCGCCTGCACGCAGGGCGCGCTGGCCGCGTTCTTCGGCGGCGGGACCGCGGGACCGTGCAGGGCCGAGCCGAACCCGTACCCGGTGACGATCAAGCCGCCGACGCGGTTCAGCAGGGTCACCGGCAAGTCGAGGACGACGCGGACGATCAACGCCGTCAAGGAGACCCTGAACGACGCGCGGTACCAGATCGTCGGTGACGTGCTCGCGTTCGACGCGGTGCCGAAGCACGTCGGCGGCCTGCGCGCGGGCAACGTGACGGTCAGCGCGGACGGGTCCTACAAGCTGAACAAGTACCAGTACGTGCCGGGCATCGTGGTGTCCGGGAAGGTGACCCGGAAGGGCGTCGCGAACGTGACGGTCCACGGCGGCGGCGCGCTGGCCGGGACGCTGCGCCTGGTCGCCGGCGGCGGCTCGGTCTCGGGACGGCTGAACGGGCGCAAGGTGCGGATCGCGGGCACGGCGTCGGTGGGAGCGTCGGGGCTCCCGACGGTCGCCGAGGCGCTGGCGAGGGCGCACAAGCCGATCCGGTAGGGCGGGCGGCGGGCGAGCGCTAGCGTCTGCCCATGGCCAACGCGCTGGCACACGAGTCGTCCCCCTACTTGTTGCAGCACAAGGACAACCCGGTCGACTGGCGGCCGTGGGGTCCGGAGGCGCTGCGCGAGGCGCGGGAGTCCGGACGGCCGTTGTTGGTGTCCATCGGGTACTCGGCGTGTCACTGGTGCCACGTCATGGAGCGCGAGTCGTTCGAGGACCCGGCGGTGGCCGAGTTGATGAACAGGTGGTTCGTGTGCGTCAAGGTCGACCGCGAGGAGCGGCCGGATGTTGATGCCATTGCCATGGAGGCCGTCCAGATGATGACCGGCCACGGCGGCTGGCCGTTGAACGTGTTCTTGACGCCGGACCAGGTGCCGTTCTACGGCGGGACGTACTTCCCGCCGGGACCGCGGCAGGGCATGCCGGCGTGGCCGGCGGTGCTGGAGGCGGTCGCGGACGCGTGGCGGGACAAGCGCGGGGAGATCGAGGCGGCGGGTGCGCGGATGGCGGAGCGCCTGGGCTCGACCACGTCGCTGCGGCCGTCGCCGGATGCGTTGGGTCGCGAGCCGCTGGACGACGCCGTGCGCAACCTGCGCGCCGCGTTCGACGCGGCCGAGGGCGGCTTCGGCGGCGCGCCGAAGTTCCCGCCGTCGGCTTCGTTGTTGTTGTTGTGGACGGTCGCAGCGCGTGGCGGGTCCTGGGCGGCCAAGGCGGGTGACATGGCCGGCGCGACGTTGCGTGCCATGGCCCGCGGCGGGATCTACGACCAGATCGGCGGCGGCTTCGCCCGCTACGCCGTCGATGGCGAGTGGACCGTCCCGCACTTCGAGAAGATGTTGTACGACAACGCGCTGCTCGCGCGGGCGTACCTGCACGGTTGGCAGATGACCGGCGACCGCCTGTTCCGCCGCGTGTGCGAGGAGACGCTCGACTTCATCGCCCGCGAGCTCCGCGGCCCGGAGGGCGGGTTCTACGCGGCGCTGGACGCGGACTCCGAGGGTGTCGAGGGCAGGTTCTACGTGTGGACGGTCGCGGAGCTGCGCGAGGTGCTCGAGGCCGCTGCCGCTGCGGCCGGCGGGGACGCTCCCGGCGGCGACGCGGCGCCCGGCGCCGCCACTGCGCCCGACGCCGCCACTGCGCCCGGCGACGACGCCGCGCCCGGCTCGCGTTCCTCCGCGGGCGACGTCGAGGCGGCGCTGGCGTGGCTGGGCGCGACCGATGACGGCAACTTCGTCGACCCGCACCACCCGGCGCCCGGCCTCAACGTCCTGACGGGGCGCGGGCCGGAGCCGGCGCCGGAGGTCCGGGAGCGGATCCGGAGCGCGCTGTTCGCCGCCCGCGCACCGCGGGTCCGGCCGGGGCTGGACGACAAGCGCCTCGCGTCCTGGAACGCGCTGGCGATCAGCGCGTTCGCCGAGGCGGGCGCGGTCCTCGGGCGCGAGGACTACATCTCGATCGCGACCGGGGCGGCGGGGTTCGTCGCGGACTCGCTGATGGATGACGGCCGCGTCCTGCGCACCTGGAAGGACGGCGCCGCGAAGCTCAACGGGTACCTGGAGGACCACGCCTACCTGCTGGAGGCGTTCCTGAAGGTCTACGAGTCGACCTTCGACCCGCGCTGGTTCGCGCTCGCGCAGGGTCTCGGCGACCGTATGTTGGAGCACTTCTCCGAGCCCGAGCACGGCGGCTTCTTCTCCACGTCCGACGACCACGAGGAGCTGCTCGTCCGCCGCCGCGACATCGAGGACCACCCGACCCCGTCGGGATCGTCGTCCGCCGCGGTCGGCCTGCTCCGCCTCGCGGCGTTCACCGGCGAGTCCAAGTACGCGGACGCCGCCGAGTCCCACCTCCGCCTCGTCGCCCCCCTCATGGGCACGCACCCGCAGGCCTTCGCCTACGCCCTCGTAGCCCTCGACCTCGCGATCCACCCCTCCCGCGAAGTCGCCCTCGCGGCGCCTGAGGCCGCCGCGTCATCCTCCGGCGCCGCGCCTTCGCCCGACGCCGCCGCCTCACCCTCCGACGCCGCGGCTCCGCCCGCCTCGCCCCTCGCGCCCCTCGCCGCGGTCGTCCGGGAACGGCTGCGGCCGGGGCTCGTCCTCGCCGGCTCGCCCGGCGACGGCGTCCCGCTGATGGACGGCCGGACCCCGGTCGACGGCGCCGCGGCGGCCTACGTCTGCGAGCGCTTCGCCTGCCGGCGGCCGGTCACCGACCCGGCCGCCCTGCGCGAGTTGTTGGAGGACTAGAGGACCGGCAGGTAGCGGTCGAGCTCCCACTGCGTCACCTGGACGCGGTAGTCCTCCCACTCCTGGCGCTTGATCTCGATGAAGCGGTTGAACATGTGCTCGCCGAGCGTCCGCAGCACCAGCTCGGACTCGGCGGTCAGCTCCACGGCCTCTCCGAGCGTCTCGGGAAGCTGCTCAATGCCCAGGCGCTTGCGCTCGTCGGGCGACAAGTGGTAGAGGTTCTTCTCCATCGGCTCGGGCAACTCATAGCCCTTCTCGATGCCCTCGAGGCCCGCCTGCAGCAGGGCGGCGAACGTCAAGTAGGGGTTGCACGCGGGGTCCGGGCAGCGCAGCTCCATCCGGGTGCCCTTCTCCTTGCCGGGATGGTAGAGCGGAACGCGCACCAACGCTGAGCGGTTGCGGCGCGACCAGGCGACGTAGACCGGCGCCTCGTATCCCGGCACAAGCCGCTTGTAGGAGTTGACCCACTGGGCGAAGATCGAGCTGATCTCACGCGCGTGCTTGAGCTGGCCGGCGATGAACGCCTTGCCGATGTCGCTCAGGAAGTAGGGGTCGTCGGCGTCGAACATCGCGTTGGACCCGTCCTTGAACAGGCTCATGTGCGTGTGCATGCCGGAGCCGTTCTCGCCGAAGAGCGGCTTGGGCATGAACGTCGCATGCCAGCCGTACTTCATGGCGTACTCCTTGACCGTGATGCGGTAGGTCATGCAGTCGTCGGCCATCTTCAGTGCGTCGGCGAAGCGCATGTCGACCTCGTGCTGCGAGGGGCCGACCTCGTGGTGGGAGTACTCGACGTGGATGCCGAGCTGCTCCAGGGCCAGGACGGTCTCGCGGCGGACGTCGGAGCCGGCGTCGAGCGTCGTGAGGTCGAAGTAGCCGCCCTCGTCGAGGACCTCGGTGCCGTTCTTGTCGCGGAACAGGAAGTACTCGAGCTCGGGACCGACGTTGAACGTGTCGAAGCCCATCGAGCGCATGCGCTCCAGCGCGCGGCGGAGGACGTGGCGCGGATCGCCCTCGTACGGCGTGCGCTCGGGCGTGAGGACGTCGCAGAAGACGCGGCCGACGCCCTGTTCCTCGGGGCGCCACGGGAGGATCGCGAAGGTGCTCGGGTCCGGCATGGCGATCATGTCGGACTCCTCGATCGCGTTGAAGCCCGTGATCGACGAGCCGTCGAAGCCCATCCCGTTCTCGAACGCATCCCCGAGCTCGCCCGCGTTGATGCTGAACGACTTGAGCTGCCCGAGGATGTCCGTGAACCACAGGCGGACGAAGCGCAGCTGATGCTGCTCGACGAGTGCCTTCACGTCCTCGACAGTGCGCGGCTTGTCGGTCATGGCCGTGGACCCTAGAGGATCGCGGCTGTCACGCCGGTCGGAAGATCGGCGCCGATGTGTCGAGGCGCACCGCGCACGCGGCGCACCGCTCCCCTCCGCGTCGGCGGCAGGGACAGGCGACCGCGGTGGCGTGCCGCGGTCGCAGGGTCCCTCTGTGGCCGAACAGCCGCCCGGAGGCGGCCAGGAGTCGAGCTAGCGGTGCTTGAAGGCGCGGACGGGCGCCGTGTGGTGGACGTGCACCACGTGGGCGCTGACGGCCGGCGCGTAGATCCGGGGCGCGCGGACGGCGGCCTGCGAGGAGGACGTCATCGCCGCGAGCAGGATCAGGATCGCGCCGAGGGCGACGGCCCAGAGCGCGATGCGGTCGGGACGCGGTCCGACGCGGTCCGACGCGGTCCGGCCCCTGTGGCGCTGGGCCATCGACGGCAGGCCGAGGTGCGTCGGGCGGCCCTTGATCTGGACCGTGCGGCGCGCGCCGGCGGGCGGCGGGGGCGACGCGAAGGGGTCGTCGGCGGCGCTGAGGTGCGCCAGCTCGTGGGCGACGTCGGCCGGGGCCTCGGCGAGGACGACGTCGTCGGCCATCGTCAGCTCGATCGTGCGTGAGCCGGACGTGTCGGCGCCGCCGGTCAGCTCGATCGTGCGGGAGCCGGACGTGTTGGAGGTCAGCTCGACGACGCGGTCGGTCCCGGCCGCGCGGGCGGCGGACTCGGCGGCCGCGCGGGCGATCTCGGCGTCGGTGGTCGGGACGAAGACACCGTGGAGCGGGTGGCCGGCGTCGGCTTCGGCCTGCTCGGCGGCGGTGGCGGCCTCGGCGCGCTCGTGGGCGACGTCGGCGCCACGGCGCCGGGTCATGCGGCGGCGCGGGACGAAGTCGATCTCCTCGCCGAGCCAGTCCTCGGCCGGGCGGCGACGGCCCGGGCCCACGAGATCCTCACGTTCCTGCTGCACATCGGCCCACCAGTTGGGCGCGTCCGTCGATGGCATCGAAAGTGTCCTCAGTCTCTTCCTTGGGCTTACGGGGTTAGCTGACGGGCTCGCGCCTGAAGAGCGGCGCTACGTGCAAGACGATTCGCCCCGAGACAACACGGGTCCCCCGCTTCCCAACCGGGCGAGCCCGGGCGGGAATTCAGCGGTAGTGAACGGCGGCATCGTAGCAACGTCGAAAACCCCTGCTAGCTCGCAGAGTTATGGCAAGCGCCAACTGACGGCATAGTCAGGGATCCATCGGACGGAATCACCCCGCACCTTCCGACAAACGCCTCCTTGACATCCCAGAACCGACCTGCGGACGACTTGCCACGGTCGTGCGAATTGCCTCTTGACAAGGTCCGCGCGCGGGGACCGACCGGCATCGCCGCACAGCGCGGCGGGAAGCCGAGCAGGCGCCGACGGACGCAGAGAAGCAGCGTGCGCCTCGGCGACCGAGGCGCCGCGCTGCGGTGAAGCAGGCGGCGCTTAGCGGCCCGAGACGCGGGCGACGTAGGCGGCGACGTCCTTGGCGTCGTCGCCGTAGAGCAGGCCCGCCGGCATCTGGCCGTTGCCCTGGGCGCGGCCCTTGGCGATCGCGTTCAGGACCAGGGCCTGGGGCACGTTGCCGCCGTTGAGCGTGTCGAGGTTCGGGCCGACGCGGCCGACGGCAGCCGAGCCGCCGAGGGTGTGGCAGGTCGAGCAGTTGCGCGCGAAGAGCGCGCGGCCGTGCGTCTCCGCCGCGTTGAGGTGCGCACCGCCCGCGCCGTCCGACGCGTGGCTGTGGCTGTTGGTGATGAGCACCAGCGCCGGGAGGCCGATGCCGAGCACGAGCATCACCACGCCGAGGCCGAGCCCCCACGCGCGTCGCTTGCCGGGGGACTCCGGGCCGTTGCCGCCGGGCTTCCGGCCACTGCGCATCGCCGCGAGGACGACCGACAGGCCGATGGCCAGGAAGATGAGGACGAACACCAGGGTGCCGATCACGAGCGGCACCCTATCCGGTGACCCGGGTCCCAACGCAAGTCTTGACCGCAACGACGGACCGCGATCCCCTGCCGCCGGGCCGTGTTCGAGGGCGCGTCATGCAGGGACAACGACCCGCCGCCCGCCTCGCCGGCACGTCCGCTGAGAAGCAGCGCCGAGCGGCTACCGGCCTCGCCGGCGCGCTCGTCGCGCAGCGAACGACAGCGGCGTGTCGGCCTCATCGACGCCGTCCCGAGGCGAAGCTCTGGGCCGCTGGGGCGACGGCGCGGAAGTCGTCGGTGCCGGTCGCGGCGAGGTCGTCGTCGGCTTCGGCGGCGCGGCGGGCGTTCTGGCGGGCCAGCTCGATCGCGTCGAGCATCGAGAAGTCCTTGACCTGCGCGGCCGGCTGCTCGCTGATCCCGCCGGTCACCGACGTCACGTGGTGGACGCCGACGTCGGCTGCGGGCTTGGCCTGCATCTGCGCGCCGCTCGCGTCGAGGCGGACGAGGCGCTTGACCACCACGTTGATCGCCCCGCCACCGTTGGCGTGGCGCTCCATGATCCCCTCGGCCCACACCAGCGGCTCGGCGCGTACGACGGTCCGGTCGCGCTCGTAGACGTCCGGCGGCACGATCAGGTTGATCGTCCCGGTCTCGTCCTCCATCAGCATGAAGACCACGCCCTTCGCGGTCCCCGGCCTCTGCCGCGCGACGACCAGCCCGCCGACCTTCACCGGCGTCCCGTGCCAGCGGCGCTCCAGCTCGGCCGCCGCGACCATGCCCTTCGCGCGCAGGTCACCCCGCAACAGCGACAGCGGATGCTCGGCCGTCGTCAGCCCGGTCGTCGTGTAGTCGGCGATCATCGCCTCCCACCCCGTCAGCCCCGGCAGCGCGGGCGCCTCCCCCACCTCGAGCGGCAGTGCCAGCTGCGTGCCCAGGTCGGCCCGGACGCGCCGCCCGGACGCGCCGACCACCGACGTCAGCAGCCGCTTGCCCGGTGCCGCCACACCGAGCTCCCACAGCGCCCGCCGCCGCGAGCCGCCCGCCAGCTCGTCGCACGCGCCCGACCACGCGAGCTGCTCCAGCGACGTCCGGCCCGCGCCCGCGCGCGAGGCCAGGTCCTCGACCGACCGGAACGGCCCCGCCGCCGCGCGCGCCGCGACCAACGCCTCGACGTCCTCGCCCCGCACGCCCAGCACGTAGCCGAGCCCGATCCGGACGCCGGCGGTGCCCGCGTCGTCGACGTCGACCACCTTGCACTCGGCCTCCGACGCGTTGATGTCCGGCGGCAGCACGGTGATCCCGCGCCGCTGCGCCTCGTGGACCAGCGCGTCCGGCGGGTAGAAGCCCATCGGCTGCTCGTCGAGCAGCGACGCCAGGAACTCCGGCCCGTGGTGCACGCGCAGCCACGTCGACTGGTAGGCCAGCAGCCCGAACGCCGCGCCGTGGGCCTTGGGGAAGCCGAACCCCGAGAAGCCCTTGACCATCGTCCACACGCGCTCGGCGAGCGCCTCGTCGACGTCGGGCCACTT
This sequence comes from Conexibacter woesei Iso977N, assembly GCF_000424625.1. GTDB lineage: Bacteria > Actinomycetota > Thermoleophilia > Solirubrobacterales > Solirubrobacteraceae > Baekduia > Baekduia woesei_A. The sequence goes on along the minus strand of NZ_AUKG01000002.1, from coordinate 716,847 downwards.
GCGCAGCGCCTTGTCGACGAAGCGCTCGTGGTAGGACTCGATCGCCGCGTCGGACCGCTTGCGGCTCATCGCGCGCCGCAGCCCCTCGGCCTCCCCCGGCGACAGCCCGGAGAACGCCTGCGCGACCTCGATGACCTGGTCCTGGAAGATGATCGTCCCGAGCGTGTCCTCCAACGGCCCCCTCAGCGATGGATGCTCGTAGGGGATCTCGTAGGACGGGTCGGCCCGCCTCCGCTGGAGCCGGTCGATGTAGGGGTTGACCGCGCCGCCGACGATCGGCCCCGGCCGCACGATCGCGACCTGGATCGTCAGGTCCTGCAGCGTCGTCGGCCGCGTACGCCGCAGCGACCCCATCTGCGCACGGCTCTCGATCTGGAAGACGCCGGTCGTCTCCGCCTTCTGGATGCACTCGAACGTCGCCGGGTCGTCCATCGGGATCGTCGACAGGTCGATCCGCTCGCCGCTGCGCTGGTGGATCGCCTCGACGCAGCGCTCGACCGCCGACAGCATCCCCAGCCCGAGCAGGTCGATCTTCAGGAACCCCGCGTCCGAGCAGGAGTCCTTGTCCCACATCACCATCTGCCGCCCCTCCATCGCCGCGGGGACGACCGGGCAGCAGTCGATCAGCGGGCGCGTCGCGACGATCATCCCGCCCGAGTGCTGGCTGAGATGGCGCGGCAGACCGTGTGCCTCGGCGGCCAGCTCGTGCAGCCAACGCCAGCGTCCCTCCTGCTCGCGGCCTTCGCCGAGCGCGACGGCGATGTCGCGGTCGACGGTCTGGGCCGAGAACGCCTCCGACGACCGGGCGACGCGCTCGATCTCCCCCGGCGGCAGGCCGAGCGCCTTGCCCAGCTCACGGATCGCGCCACGCGCGCGGTAGGTCGGGAACGCCGCGACCAGCGCCGCCCGGTCCTGCCCGAAGTGGTCGTGCACCCGCGGGATCAGCACGGCGCGGATGTCGCGCGGGAAGTCGAGGTCGATGTCGGGCAGCGCCGTGACGTCCTCGTTCAGGAACCGCCCGATGAGCAGGTCGTTGGCGATCGGGTCGACGTGCGAGAGGCCGGTGAGGTAGCAGACGATCGAGGACACCGAAGACCCACGCCCGCGCCCCGGCGGCAGCAGCGAGCGCGCCGCCGCGCGGCCGCGGACCTCGAGGGCGACGTCGCGCGCCAGCTCCAGCATCTCGTGGTGCAGGAGGAAGAACCCGGACAGGCCGAGGTCGCGGATCAGCACCAGCTCGCGGTCGAGGCGCTCGGCGGCGGCACGCTGGTGGACGACGCCCGCCGCGCCCGGGCCGTAGCGCCTGTCGAAGTACGCCCCGCAGATCTCGGCCAGCTTGCGATCGGCGTCGTCATCCTCCGCCCCCGGGTAGCGGTAGCCGAGGTCGGAGGCGAGGCTGAAGCCGATCGAGTCCGAGATCCGCCGCGACTCCGCCACCGCGTCCGGGTGATCCTCGAAGCGCGCGGCCATCGCCTCGGGCGACGTGAGTACGTGCGTGTGGTTGCCGCGCCGCAGCGGCTCGGAGGCGTCCAGCGACGTGTGCTCGCGGATCGCGACCAACGCGTCCTGCAGCCGCGCGCGCTCGGGCGCGTGGGCGTGGACGTTGCCGGTCGCCACGCACGGAACGCCGAGACGCCTGGCCAAGTCCTCCAACATCCGGTTGCGCCCGCGGTCGTTGCGCGCGAACGGGCGCTGCAGCTCGACCCGGAACGCGTCCGGCCCGAACGCGTTCAGCAGCGCGCGGGCGGTCGGCTCGTCGTGGACGCCGCGGCTCGCGCAGCCCGACAGGCAGATGAGGCCGGACGCGTGCTCGGCGAGGTCTGCGACCGTCAGCACCGGCGCGAGCACCTTGCGCCGTCCGGGCACCTCACGTGTGTGCGCGTGCGCCCGCGTGAGCAGCCTGCAGAGGTTGCGCCAACCGGTCGCGTCGCGCACCAGAAGCGTGACGTGCCGGTTCCAGGCGCCGGCGGCCTCCGCGTCGGACAGCAGCGCGCCCTCGCGCTGCGCGCGGGCCGTCGCGTCGTCGACCAGGTCGACCTCCGCCCCGTGGATCGCCTTCAGCCCCAGCGACGTGCACGCCTGCGAGAACTCCATCGAACCCGAGACCGAGTTGTGGTCGGTCAGCGCGAGCGCCTCGTGCCCGCGCTCGAGCGCCGTCGCGACCAGCTCGTCGGGCAGCGAGGCGCCGTCCAGGAACGAGAAGGCCGAGTGGCAGTGGAGCTCGGTGTAGGCACTTGACGACACGAACACATGTTCGCATACTCTCCGGACGAGATGCAACCCCCGCAAATGGAGACACATCACAGAACGTTGCACGAACCTGCGCGCCGTCATGCGAGGCACCCGGTGCGCGGGATCCACTGGCCGTCGAGGCCGCGCGAGACCGCAGAGCGCAGGCGCGTCGCGACGTTCGTGTGGCCCCAGTCGACCCTCACCTGCGGGCCGATCGGGAGGCCGAGGCTCCTCGAACCCGTGTCCTCGGACCGGTCGACGACGCGTGCCTCGACGGTCCCGTGCGCGGCGAGGCGCTCGCGCAGCGCGCGGGTCGCCGCGGCGGGTGAGCCGAAGTGCGGGCGCATCGCGTCCAGGAGGCCGCGCGCGGCGGCGAGGTTGGCGGGATCGGTGAGGTCGAGGTGGGCGTCGACCGCGAACGCGCGGCCCTCCGGCGCGCCCGGGCCGAGCAGGCCGGCGACGGGCTGCAGCGCGTCCGGGAGATCGGCGGTCCCGCCGTAGCGGCCGGTCGCGGTGACGCGGAGGTCCAAGGGTCGCCCGGCCGCGTCGAGCTCGACCGCGTAGGTCTCCCCACCGGTCGTGCTCGTCAGGCCGAGGACGCCTGCACCGTCGAGCTGAATGCGCGACGACGCCTGGGTGTAGATCGTCCGGTGGCCGGTGCGATGGTCGACGCGCGTGCCCGCGAGGCGGTCGAAGCGCAGGTCGGCGCCGGCGAGGGTGATCGTGTCGTCGCCGCTGTGTGCGCCTGCGAAGGCGTTGATGGAGGCGACGGTCGCGAGCTGGTTGTAGGTGATGTCCGGCGGCGGCGCGGAGCCGCGGATCACGGCGAGCGGCGCACCGCGGCCGCCGCTCAGGACCGGGCGGTTGCGGAGGCCGTCGAGGAGGCGGTTGACAGCCGCGCTCGACGGCAGGATCCAGGTCTGGCCGGACTCGGCGGTGCCGCCGTAGGACGCGGTGAGCGCCGCGGCCGCGGAGACGTCGAGGCCCGCGAGCGCGAGCCCCTGCTCGGGGCCGGCGGTCGCCTGGATGGCGAGGAGCTTCGAGGTCCCGCGGGTCACGGCGTAGGTGCCGTCGGAGCGTTGTTCTACAACTGCGATCCTGCCGCCGCCGAGGGTGACGAGCACGACCTGGGCGGCGATGCTGCTGGTCCTCGAGTCGGACGCGACGACGCACGGCTCCCGATCGCGCCAGCAGTCGCCCGCCGAGACGACGCAGACCGCCCGCGCGAGCTGCCGCGTGACGCCGCGCCCGAAGAACCCGGCCTGCGCGAGCGCGGTCCCCGTCGCGCCGAGCAGCACCGCGACCACCGCAACGACCGCGATCCACTCGACCGACGCCTGCCCCTCCGTGCCTGTCGTTTCGCCCTGTCTCATGTCCACGCCCGAGGGCGGAGCGAGACGTGCTGCGGAACCAGACACGTTCGTTGCGCCTTCGCGCAGGGCGACGAGCGAGAAGCGCGCGCCGCGCAAGGTGAGCGCGCGGCACGAGACGCGCGGCGGCGCGACGCCGCGTCAGCGCTGGCGGTGCCAGCCGCCGGCGCCGTCCAGCTCGCGGAAGAGGACGAGCAGCTCGCCGGTGGTCGTCACGACTTCCCAGTAGCGGCGGCGGAGAGGTGCGTCGGTCCACCAGCGGTCTTCGACGACCCAGGATTCGCGGACGGCGTCGACCGCGCGGCCGTCGACGGACAGCGGGCGGCCGCGGGCGTCGGCCCGGACCTTTGCCGGCAGCGGGACGTTGAGGCGGCGGGGGCTGCCGGTGGCGGTCACAGCTCGTAGGGCGCCAGGACCGACTGGCGCTCGGGGACCCGGGAGTCCGGGTCGACCGTCACGACGCGCAGCGCCGCCTCCGGCCCGGCGGCCGCGCGGGCCTGGCGGATCGCCTCGCGCATCCGGGCGGTCCGCTGCGCCGAGCCGTCCTCGAACAGGGCGCGCGCGCCGGTCCCGACCGTCCCGAACCGTTCGACGGTCAGCCGCAGCGCCTCCGCCGGAGCGGGCAGCTGCGTCAGCTTCTGGCCGAGCACGAGCCGCATCCGGACCGGGTCCGCCAGCGGCTCCCGGAACACGACGCGCTCGCGCCACGTCCCGCCCTCGACCAGCCGCGCGCCCAGGACCACGACGCGCAGCGTCCGCCCGCGGCGCTCACGCCGTGCCAGCAGCTTGTCCACCAACAACACCAGCGCCCGCTCCAGCTGCGCACCGGAGCCGGACTCCGGAAGCTCCAGGACCTCCTCCAGCACCTCACCGGGCTGCCGCGGCCGCAGCTCGCTGTCGCGGCCCTGCGTCAAGTCATAGGCCAACTCGCCGGCGCGCCCGAAGCGGTCGGCCATCGCGGGGCGGCCGAGCGACGCGACCTGCCCGAGCGTCCCGATCCCGAGCCGCTCCAGCGGCCGGACGAGCGCCTCGACCTCCGGCCTTTGCCGCAGCAGCGTGACCGGCTCACCCGCCAGCGCCCGCGCGCCGTCGACGACCTCGGCCCGCCGCGACCGCGCCCGCATCGCGCCCGCCAGCGCGCAGAACCGCGACGGCCCCGCGCCGATCCGCGCCGGGAGCCGCAGCGCGCCCCGCGTCGCCGCGATGACCCCGCCGAGCCACGGCGGCGCGCCGGGGCTGACCGCCGCGGAAGCACCACCGTGCAGCGGGATCACGACGGCGCCGGAATCCGCACGAGCACCAGAGCCCGTGCCGTGCAGCCGCGCCAGCCCGCGCGCGTCGAAGAACGCCAGGCCCGGGGCCTCGCTCTCGACCGCCGCGCCGACGGACTCCAGGCGCGCGAGGACCTTCTCCCACGCGTCGGCGACGCCCAGCGGGTCCGGTGGGATCAGCGCCAGCGACGGGCAGCGCGCGAGCGCTTCGCCGAGGCGCATCCCGGCGTGCACGCCGGACGACTCCGCCGACGACGAGACCTCCCCCACGCACTGCTCCCGCCCCGGCTCCGGCGCCAGCGCGGCAGGCCCGCGCGCGAGGGCCGCGCGGCCACCCGCGGCGATGACGAGCTCGAATCGGGGAAGGTGGACGGCGACGATCACAGCGAACACATGTTCGCATCGCCGCCGGACGGATGCAAGGTCCGGTTCGGAAGCGAACCGCCGCGCGTCAGAACGCGGCCGGCTGCCCGAACATCTCCCCCAGCTTCAGCGCGACCGCGAAGTCCCCGGCCAGCTCCATGCGCCCCGTCATGACCGCCTGCACCGGGTCGAGATCGCGCCCCGCGATCCGGATGAAGTCCGCCACCGCGAGCGTGATCGTCAGCTTCGGCTCGCCGCCCGCAGCACCCGCGCGCGCCCGCGCACGCAGGGGCTCGCCGCCGATCGACACCGTCCACGACCGCACCGACCCGTCCGCCGCGCGCAGGTTGTACTGGATGTCGCCGGTGAACCCGCCCGCGCGCCCCGGGACGAACTGCCGCTCCATCGTCGCGAAGATGACGCGCAGGCCGGCGCCCGACCCGACCGTCCTCTCTAGGCGCGCGTCGTCCGAGCGCCTGACGAACGCCTGGAACGCCTTCTCACCCCGTGCCTCCATGTCGCGCCGGAAGGCCACGAACTTTGATCGATCCGTAATACCCATCGTTTCCACCTCCGTATCAGCGGCAGCCGCCGGAGCGGCGCCGTCGTCGTCCGCCCCGAAGGCGTCGTCAACCCCTACAACCTGCCGTGCCTCGCGCCGTTCCAGCGCGCGCCGGGCGTCCGCGCCGGTGAAGCGCGACGGGCGCGGCGAACCCGCGAACGCCGGCATCACCTCGGCCGCGAACAGCTCCAGCGCAGCAAGGACATCATGATGAGCGACGCCGCCGCTGGCGACGTGCAGGACCAGTTCGTCGACCCCCGCGTCGTCGTAACGCGCGACCAGCTCGCGGACCTGCTCCGGCGTCCCGATCGCGCCGCGCAGCGAGCCCAGGCCGCCGCGCAGGACCCTCACGCTCAGCGGCTCCCCGGAGGCGACGATCGCGGAACGCGCAAGCCCAACGTCGTCCCGGCGCGCCTCGAACTCCTCCCACACCGACGTCCGTCCCGGCCGGTGCCGGCCAAAGGACTCGTAGTAGCCGCGCGCGTAGGCGTCGAAGTGGGCGCCGTCCAGGCCGCGGGCGAGCGCCTCGGCCTCGTCGGCGTGGACCATCATCGGCAACGCGAGCGCGAACGACGCGTGCACGGCGAACCCAAGTGGGACGCACTCGGTCAATGTCTCGTAGTACTCGTCGACCCAGTCCCTCACGGGTTCCGGATCGGTCGGGGTCAACAGCAGCGCGCCGAGGCCGCCCTCGGCGGCCACCCGCGCGGTCGCGCGCTTCCCGCCGCCGAGCCACAGCGGCGGGTGCGGCGCTTGGACCGGCCGCGGGACCACCTGACGCGCCGCGGGCATCCCGTCGCCGCCCGCGAACGGCGTCTCGACCATCATTCGCGCGGCCACGCCGAGCGCCGCACGCCACCGCGCGCGCTGGTCGGCGCGCGCGACGCCGAAGGCGCCCAGCTCGGCGCCGGCGACCGACTCACCCGCCGCGAGCGCCACGCGGCCGCCGGACACGAGGTCCAGGGAGCAAGCGCTCTCCACGACGAACGTCGGGTTCGTGCCGTGCAGCGCGAGCGGGACCGGGCCGTAGCCCAACCTGATGGTGTTGGTCCTCGCCGCGGCCGCGGCGAGGAAGACCGCGGGCGCCGAGGCGCCCGACCGCTCCTCCTGGAAGTGCCGTTCCGGGATCCAGACCGCGTGGTAGCCGAGGCGGTCGGCCAGCTCGACCTGCTCCAGCGCTTCCTGTAGGAGTTGCTGCTCGGCGCCGCGCGCGGCGGGGCCAGGGAGCTGCAGCTCGTGGAGGATCGAGAAGCGCACGAGGGCCGGAGACTATGGCGAGGCCCCTCCCGGTGTCGGAAGGGGCCCCGCTGTAGCACGCCTGTAAGCCGGATCTTGTCGTGGACGACCATCCATCTGAGCAGCCGACCTGGACCTCGGCGGGCAGCCTACGAACGGTCCTGCTTGGCCTTGCACCCGGTGGGGTTTGCCTGGCCGCCATGTCGCCATGACGCCGGTGCGCTCTTACCGCACCTTTTCACCCTTGCCTGTGCGGGGCGCACGTGCGGCCCCGCCATCGGCGGTATGTCTCTGTGGCACTTTCCCGCGGCTTTCGCCGGGTCGACTTGCGCCGACCACCGCGCCCTGTGGTGTCCGGACTTTCCTCGACGAGATTTCTCCCCGCCGCAGCCGTCCAGCGTGCGTGTCCAGGGTAGCGGGGCGACGGGGGTCGAGTCCAGCGGTGCATGCGCGTTTTCGCGCGCGTGTCAAGGCGAGCTTTGGAGTGCACGTTGCTGCATCGTTGGGGGTTGCTGGGTGCCTTCGACCGTTCCGAACTGGTGCAAACGTGTGGATTGTCAAAGTGGGTCGTCAGGCCTTAGCGTCCCGGTCGATGAGCGATCAGGGGAACCCGGACTTCACCACCCACAACTACGCCGACTTCGACGTCGACGAGGGCTTCGAGCCCGAGATGTACGACGCGATGATCCGCAAGGGCATCCCGGCCTACGACCGGTTGCAGAGGGAGGTCGCCGCGTTGGTGACGGGCCGGCAGGGGCTGGAGCTCGGGACCGGGCTCGGCGCCACGACGCTGCAGGCCTGGCATGCCAACGACTTCGCGCAGATCCTGTGCATCGACATGGCCGAGAACATGCTCGCCGACGCCGCCGCGCGGCTGAGCGACCTGCCCGTCAGGTTCTTGCAGCAGCGCCTGGAGGACCCGCTGCCGGCGGGGCCGTTCGACACGGTCTTCTCGGCGCTGGCCGTCCACCACCTGGACGGGCCGGCGAAGGCGGACCTCTTCGTGCGCGTCGCCGCCGTGCTGAACCCGGGCGGCCGGTTCGTGCTCGGCGACCTCGTCGTCCCGGAGGATCCCGCCGACGTCGTGACCCACATCGACGGCGAGTGGGACAGGCCGAGCACGCTCGCCGAGCAGGTCCGCTGGATGCAGGACGCGGGCCTGACGACGCGGGTCGCCTGGGCCGAGAAGGACCTGGCGGTGATCGTGGGCGAGAAGGCGTAGGCGCGGCGCGGAAGCGCGCGCTGAGCCGCAACCGCGCCGGCGAGGCCTTCCGGTCGGCGGCGGTGAGAGCGCGACACCGCGTGTCTCCCGCCGACCGCCATACGGGCCGCAAGGACACGGACCTGACCCCAGAAAAGCGAACACCCGCTCGATCTCGACGGGCGCCGGCGCGCGGTCCCGGGAACACGAACGCCCGCCGGAGTGGCGGGCGTACGGAGGTTCTTGGGGTCAGGTGAGCGCCGGCGTCATCCCCGCCGCCGGCGGAGAGCTCAGGAGAGCGTGGCGGTGCAGGACGTGCAGCGGCCGCCGACCGGCGCGGGCCCGGCCGAGTAGCGGGGGATCATCTCGTCCCCGCAGGCCGGGCACGCGACGGTGCGGTGGGTGGCCAGGTCCTCCCAGACCCCGACCAGCAGGTCGTCGAGAGTCGCGCCCACGACAGGTGCCGCAGGCGGCGTCTCGACCGGTGTCGCCGGGACCGCCGCGGGCGCCGTCACGACGCGCGCCTCCGGCGCGGCCGCGGGCACGGGGGTGCGGAACGAGCGCGCCTCCGGCGCGACCACAGCGGCGCTCGCCTCGGCACGCTGGCGCTCCGCCACCAGGCGGTCGCCGAGCGTCGGCGCCAGGCGCGCCGCGCGGATCTCGGGCTCCGGCGCCGGGTCGAGGATCGACGGACGGAACAGGCTCAGGGTCGCAGTCATGTCACACGCTCCGGAAGAGGCCGACGACGCGGCCCATGATCTTCACGTCCTTGGAGCGGATCGGCTCCATGGCCGTGTTCTCGGGCTGAAGGCGGATGTGGTCGGTCTCGCGGAAGAACCGCTTGACCGTCGCCTCCTCCCCCACCAGCGCGACGACGATGTCACCGTCCGCCGCGTTCTCCTGCTTGCGGACGACGACGTAGTCGCCCTCGAGGATCCCCGCGTCCTTCATCGACTCGCCGCGGATCCGCAGGACGTACTCGCCCTGGTCGCCACCGGCGACCGGCGGCACCTCCACGTACTCCTCGATGTTCTCCTCGGCCAGGATCGGCTGACCCGCGGCGACCGAGCCGACCAACGGCAGCCCGATCGGCTTCACGAGCGCGGACACGTTGTCCACCGCGTTGCCGACCGCCGACGACGCCTTGTCGAGCAGCTCCAACGCGCGCGGCTTGGACGGATCGCGCTTCAGCAGCCCCAGCTTCTCGAGGTTGGCGAGATGCGCGTGCACCGTCGAGGACGACGCCAGGCCAACGGCCTTGCCGATGTCCCGCACCGTGGGCGGGTACCCGTGCTTGGCCGAGTACCGCTTGATGAAGTCGAAGATCTCCTGCTGGCGCTTGGTCAGATCCACCGGGGGCACCTCTCGCCTCTCGCATCGTCTCGGTCGAACATGTGTTCGTGAAGGTAGCGGGGTCGTCAGACGGAATCAAGGCGAGCGCCGCGAACCCCCACCCTCTCGGTATGCTGACCACCGCCTGTCACGCGCCGGTGGCGGAATTGGTAGACGCGCAAGGTTGAGGGCCTTGTGGGGCAATTGCCCCGTGGAGGTTCGAGTCCTCTTCGGCGCATGAAGAGAAAGCCCCGCGATTGCGGGGCTTTCTTCATTCCGGGGTTCGGAGCGGCAGACCGCCTTCCTGAGGCCGGGCAGCGCGTGCATCACGCCCGTGCCCCACAAACGAGCTTGCGAACGAAGCCCACGCCGCGGTTGCCGCCAACTCGATGAAGTACACGTCTACGGCATGCGAGGAACTTCGGAGCGAGGCGCGCCGCGGTTTCCGACGGCTTCGGCTCGTATCTTCGGACGCGTGCAGCGTCCCCGAGAGCACGAACTGGAGACCGAGTCGCGGCGCGCTTTCGACAACGCCCTCCCGGTCGCCTGGGTGGGGCGGGACGTCACGCCCGATTATGGCGTCGACGTAGCCGTCGAGATCTTCGTGCACGGCGCGCGAACCGGGCGGACGTTCAACGTGCAGCTGAAGTCGACCGACGAACAGGATCTGGCGTCCGCGTTGCGCGGCGGCGTTCGGTTCGATCTTCCGACAGTCGAGTACTACAAAGCGCTTCCGGCCCCGATGTTGGTCGTGCTGTACCACTCTCCTACGAGGCAGCTCTATCAGCAATGGCTGCATGCCTACGACGCGGTTGCCCGCGGCGGGAAGCCGCTGGCCCCCGACGCCAAGACCATGGGGCTGCGCTTCGTCGAGGCCGACGCCTGGCAAGACGACACGCCCGAGCAACTCGACGCCGGCGTCCGCGGCTTCAACGCGTTCCGAAGCCCTGCACTCCCGCTTCCGCTCCGAGTCGCCGTTTACGCCGATGCCGGAGTAGACGACGCCCTGTCCGTCACCTTCGGGCTGCGCGAAGCGGTCAAGCCCGTCACCGACCTCATCGCGGTCGAGCACCGTGACGAGATCGCAGGCGACGAGCCGGCCGTCCTCCTGGGACAGCGGTCCACGCGCGTAACGTTGGCCGACGTCGCCAGCGTCACGCTGCCCCGCGACCCTGACGCACCGCGATCACCGACTTTCGGTCCCGATCTCGTCCTGGCTATTGCGGTTGCATTGGCCAACGTCGGACAGACGAACATCGCCGCGCAGCTAACGACGGCCGTCGCCCGGACGAGCGCCGCGATCGGCGACTTCGGCGCGAGCATCCCGCTCAGCTCGGCCATGGCGCATGCGCGCCGCATCCGCGAGGCAATCGAGCTCGCCGATGACCTCGACGCCTCGGACGATGACGACATCCGGCTTGCGGGATCGACCTTCCTCGTGCTCACGCGAATGCTGGCGCCGATGTCGGCCTCCGAGCATCAGCTGGCGATCGAGGTCACGCAGCGGCGTCTTGACCGGCGGCTGGAGCGCGGCGAGCGAGCCAACGCGGGTGCCGAGGCCTACAACATCGGAATGCTCCAGAAGGGCACCCGCAACAGCGAAGCGGCGGTCGCAGCCTTTGAGCGAGCGCTCGAGCTGGAGCCTAGATACGCCGAGCGTGCCTACTTCCACAAGGACCTTGGCGGCGCGCTCTTCGAAGGGCAGCGATTTGCGGAGGCCGCAACTAGCTACGCTCGGGCGATCGAGCTCGGCGCCACCGGGATGACCGGCGCGCTCTACGCTGACGCGCTTCTTCTCGCCGGCCGCTACGCCGAGGCCGAGGCGCAGTTCGACGAGTACCTGAGGACGCACCATGGAAGCGAGGACGCCGAGTGGCGCCTCAAGCGGTCGATCATGCCGCTCGTACGCGCGTCCGGCGGCGACGCGCAGGAGCGTCACCCGGAGCGGGCGGACGCGCTCGCGGCATCCATCGACCTTCAAGACCCCAGGCTGACCGTCGAGCACGCGCTCGCAACGGCCCTGGAGGCATTGCGCGCCGACGCGTGCTGCGGCGAGGCGTGGTTCCGCTACATGTTCGCTGAACCCGCTGCTCGCGGCGTGGTCGGGTGGGAGCCGGAACCGACGCTGGCGGCGGCGGTGCTCCTGCGGTACGCGCGGTTCGCGTGGCTCAACGCCGCGATCACCGCGGAGATCGCCGAGCAAGACACCATCGAAGACATCCTCCAGACGGCTTACCGGTTCGAGCAGGACGAGTTCGTGAGGGCGTACACCGAAGCGATTCCCGCTGAGGTCGATGTCACCGTCCGAAATGATCGGCTGCACATGCTCGAACAGGCGATCGCTCGTCAAGATGAGCTCGATCGCCGCCCGTCGTTCACGATGCGATTCAGCGACGAGGACGGCTTCAGCGAGCTGCACTTTGGTGATGCCCAGTGACGAGTACCGCTCTGTTCCCGTTGCACTGCAGCGTCGAGCTGTTCGCAGATCCGCGGACGCCCACGGCGGTGACCAAGGCCAAGGAGGCGGCGGTCCTGTTCGACCGCCTCATCTTCGAGGCTGGGCTCCTCGACGTCACGATCACGCCGACCGGCTCGTCGACTTGGTGGACGCCTCCCCACCAGCTCACTAACGCGAAGCTTGCCGATACACGCCGGCCGATCCCGCTTGGTTCCGACGTCGTTATGGCCTTTGGCGCCCAGTCCGCTCCAGGCGTGCCCGCCACCGAGATGCGCGCGTTCGTCAGCGACAAGCTCAGCGCGCGCTACATGGCCGAGTTCCATACCGGCATCCTCGACGAGCTCGCGCCGCACAAGCCGGACTGGGTCGAGATGATCGCGATCGGCACCCAAGATCCGCCCCGGTCGACGCCCTCGGGCAAGGCCATCGCCGAGCTCAACTGGAGCGACTCGCTCGCGAAGGACCTCATGGCCGATCAGGACAGCTTCCTGCGGTCGTTCGTCTACAAAGCGTTCAACCACGACCTCGTGCTCGCGGCGAGCTTCGAGTCGACGTTCACCATCACCCGGCTGTTCGAGCCGATGCTCGAACAGCGCGGAGTTGGCACGCACATGACCGGCGACCAGGCGTTGTCGATCGTCGTGCCGAACATCGGCCGCTTGCCCTGGGAAGCTGTGGGCGAGTTCCGAGATCATCCTGGCAGCGGCGAAGCACGGGAGATGCTGCGGACGTTCGAGACCATCGCTGCGCAGCAGGAGCCCGAGGATGCTTACGCGTGGCTGAAGTCGGTCAGTCAGCAGGTCACCGACGCCTACGCGTCAGCTCTCGCCGCCACGGCCAAGAGCCTCCCGGAGGAGCTCGCCAAAGAAGCGCTGCTGACGGGGGTTGCGTTCATCCCGGCTGTCGGTCCGGTGGTCGAGAAGACCGCCGCTGTGAGCCAGACGCTGCTTGAGGTGATGCGCGAACGCAGGTCGTGGTCCGCGGCGCTCTGGCAATTGCGCACTGGCTGACAGCGCTGTTACCTGCACCGGCACCGCAACTCTCCGACCACCACTTCCTCAGCGCTCGCTGCCGGCAGAGCTAAGGGTTGGTCCCTACATACACCCGTCACGGATCATCGGGCGGATCTGCGGACGCCGCCCAAAGAAGAGCCGAACCGCGCCATCCTCCTGATGTGCCGTCGGTCCACCTCGATCTCACCGCGCTTCCCTTGGCCCTCATCGCACCGCCCCTGCTCGTCTGGGCCTGGGGCCACGCGCTCGCACAGCTTGCGACTGGAATCGAACGCCTCGCTCGCACCTTACGGACTCTCCGCGAGGAGCAACCGCGATGACCAGCATCCCTGCCTGGATGCCGCAGACCCAGCACGAGCTGTGGTCGCAGTGGCTGGACTGGCGCCTCCCCCACTACGACGCGATGGCGAGAGAAGCGTCGCAGCACCTGACCGGCACCAGGCACGCCGTCATGCGCGTCGGCTGGGACGGCACCTCCGGCCGCGAGTCGGAGGACCACGCGACGCTCTTCACGCTGACCGATGAAACTCCGGATCCAGCCGTCGCGCTGGAGGCCGCCGAGAGGTACACGCCGTTCTGGATCCTGTTACGCCACGTCGCCAGCGCCGAACTAAGCCCGGAAGAGGTGACGCCCTCCGACCCGCGCGCTGCGCAGATCACCGTACTCGTCGACGCTGCGGTCCATGCTCTAAGGCAGGTCGACCAGATCGCCTCCGATGACCGCGCTCCGACCGCGCAGCTCGAAAAACTGCGTCGTACGACAGAGGAGCAGCTCGACGCCACACGGAGGGAAGTCGAGACGACGATCGTCGCCGGCCTCGAACGACGGCACGGATTCTTCCTGACGCCTCCGGCCATCGTGACGCCGGAGTCAGCTCTTCAGACCATGTTGTACGAGATGGTGCTGTCCGTCCGGACGCAGCTCGAAATCGCGGCGCCGGACCGCGAGTGGCGGCCGTCAGGGATCGCCGTCTGCAACGCGTGCTCCGTGGTGTTCACCCCAAAACGCGGCGCCCAGCGCTGCGAAAGCTGCCGCGACCACCCACCCGAGGCGAACGTGCTCGGCGAGCTGACGTGGGAACCGGGGGCAACGCAGACGGTGCGGGTCCCACAGCTGGTCGGCAGGGTTGTTGTCGGCTGGAAGTCGGTCACGATCGGAATGTGCCCAGGCTGCGGCCAGCCGTTCATGGGTCGTCGCGACGCGAAGGCATGCGCGGAGTGCTCACCGAAGATGCGTCAGCGCCGCCGACGCCGGCGCTCCACGCCCTAGGCGCCGCAATCGCCTAACGACACGAGACGCGAAACCCCACGCCGCGGCGCGGCGTTCGTCAGCGTGACGCCGGTCCGTTCGGCCTCGCCGATCAGAGGACCAGGTACTGCCGAATTGGCGGGTGCTGATCCCGCGGTCGGCGACGGGTGGCACGGCGCCATGTCGCATGTTGTTGGTGTTCTTGGCCATTGCTCGTCGAGACAGACGGAGGCAAGAGGCTCGGGGGCGACGACCAGAGGTCACGCGCGACGTGTGGACAGGCCTTCCTAAGAGGACGCTCCGACGACACGTAGTCGCGCCTGCGTCCTCGCTCGCAGTCACCACCGCGACCTCCAACAAGCTTGCCAGACGTTTCCAGGAAGGCGGTGGCTCTCGGGCCTGGCGGTCCACATCCATCGACGCGATCATCGCGATCGATGACGTTGACCTGGGAGACGTCTACGACGACTACTACCGAACAAGGCACCGCCGACTAGCCGTTGCTGTGGGCCGTCGACTCCATCGCACAGCGGGACATCGCAGACGCATCGCCAGGCTTCGTGCTGTGGTGGCCGATCAGCTCGCCGGAATCATCTGCTCGATCGGAAGGCCCAGCTCGGTTGCGACAGGCGTCCAGAGGTCGACGTCTGTCTCACGCGTCTTCAACGACACGATCAGCGCGTAGCGCACCGGAAGGTCCTGTCGGTCGGCGCGCCTGTTGTACTTCCACCAGCCGCCGATTGCGTGCACGGCGATGACGCCGCACTCGGCGAGAGCGTCGCCGGTTCCCTCCCAGATGTCTTGGTGCAGCGATCCGCTGTTGCGCTGGTTGGGTCCGATGAGCCACCGATCGTTACCGCTGGCCGGCCGAGGTGCTTCGTCTTCCTCGTCCTGGGCCTCCCGGTTGACGCGGCTGACGAACATCTCCGTCGTCTCGAACTGGTTCTTCAGCTCAAAGCGCAGTCCGTGCGAGGCATAGGAGTAGCGGCGCCGCCAACCACGTCGAGAGGCGGTCGGCTCGATGAAGTAGGACAACGTGACGCGCATCGTCACCTCAGCACCTTCGAGGCTGCGGAGCACGTCTGCGGGCCACGGCATCTCATGCAAGCGGAACGTGCGCAAATTGTACTTGTCACCTGTGAACGGGACGAACTCGTCCTGGGTGACCATCGTCACCGCGGTGTGTGACGAGTTGAGCAGCGCGTCTTCGCGTGGCACGCCCCAGCCGTAGCGGCGCAGAAGGCGGAGCTTGTCCTGCTTGCCGGAGACGGCGTCGAGCTCGCCGCGCATAATCGGCGTCCACTCGGCCGCGTGGGTCAGCAAGCCACGGACGATCTCGGGCCAGTAGGCGGGGTACTTGACCTGAGCAAGGGCGGCGAGCCGCGCTGCCTGGGCGGTCGCGGCGCTCGTCGCGTTGGCGGAGGTGATGACCCGGTCGCCGGCGGCGTCGGCGGCGCGGAGCGAGACGAGGGGGTGGCGAGGGTCATAGCTTCCGGCGCCGTCGTGCAGGACGTTGCCGCCCTCCATGCAGATATCCGGCTTGACGGGCCAGCTGCGATGGCTGAAGCCGAGGGACGTGCGGCTGTGGGGCGATACATCGCCGTGGGCTCCGAGCGGTGCCCACCCGTCGAAGCTCGGATCGTCTGGCACACCTACCAGCTCGGTGAAGGCGCCGACGGTCAGCGCGTTGTAAGCCTGGGCCGGGTCCTCGACGACCGCGTTGTCGGTGGCGTCGCGGTAGTTGGGCAGGAAGTCGTTCTCCGGGACGTTGCCGGCGGAGATCACGAACAGTCTTGAAGCACCCGGGTCGGGCGGGCCGAGGATGCCGATGCCTTCGTCCGACGCGGCGATCCCCACACCGGCCGCGAGTGCGTCGACCGATGCGGACCAGAGCGACGGCTCGCCGAGCCGGTCCGGCTTTGCCGTGATCGGCATGCAGAAGACGCGGGACCGGTTCGGAGCGACGGCCTCGGGTTGAGACACTGCGTCGGCCGTGACGAGGCCGAATGCCTCGGCAGGATGATCGTCCGCGTCGGGGTCAGGCAGGATCTTCACCGCCTCGAGCCGATGGCCGAGCGCGACCTGCGCGGTGCCGAGCAACAACGGATCGAGCGGGCCGAGGAGCGCGAGGCTGGCCATGGCGGTGCCGTGGTTGCGCACGTCGGTGGCGGCTCGATCGACAATCGAGTGCACGTCGGCGGGTGCCAGCGACGCGTCGAGCAGGACGCTTGAACGCCGCACACCGCTGTCGATGTTGCATACGGCAGGCGCGTCGGGACCGGCTGCAACGATCCGCGCGGCGAGGTCATCGGCGAGTTCGGCCCGCTCCTCCACGCTGAGATCCTCGACGGTATCGGCGAGCTCGGGGCGCCGGATCTCGGTGACCGGCACACGACTGAACGGCATCCCGCGCAGGTCATCCCACCTGCCCTCAACCCAGATCACGGTCCGGTCGACAAACTCCAGTACGCGGCCGGCCATTCGCAGCGGCGACCCTTCCACGTACGCGCGCGCGATGCGGAGCGGTTCGTTCCCGCGCGCGAGCCATACCTCCCACCAGTGAACGCCGCGTGTCGCTGGATCGCCGTCAGACTGCCACAGATCTTCGAGCACCGCGGCACGGATGCGCCCGATGTTGGCGATCAGCTCGCGGTGGGTGGCGTCGCCCTTGGGCGTGTCCTTGTTGAGGTACTCCTCGAAGCGCTTCAGGAAGTGAGCCCGGTATTCGTCGCTCACCCAAACCATGGCCTTCTCGGGCGACGTGTCCGTCGCGGCCGTGACCGATAGCAACCGCCACCAGGGCCGCCTAGCCTCGGACGAGCGGTGGCCCGACATGCGCTCCAGCGAATCGACCTTCAGCGGGAAAGCGGCATCGGCGCCCTCAAGGACAAGGACGACGCCGATCGCCCGGAGCTCTTCGATCGTCGACTCATCCAGCTCGCCTCGCGCCTCGAGTTGCGCGGCGATCGCGTTGTCGAGCTCTTGCCGGCGCGCGCGACCGTGCGCGCGGCGCTCGACCTCGCGAACTTTTGGATCAGGACCACCTCGTCGCTCGAACCTCCGGTCGTCGGCGTAGCCCTCGACCCAAAGGTGCGGGAGCCCGCCGCCCTGTTCAGACACCGGCCGCGGCGCGCCGGGCCGCTAGGGCGGGATCCAGATCCTCCGGCTCAACGTGATCGTGACCGCGCATGAGCGCGCGCTTGGCGGCGGCCTCGGCGGCGTTGACCAGGTCGGCGTGGCTCAGCCCGTCGAGAGACGTACTAACGGAGCGGAAGTGCAGGCCCTTGGCCAGCGGGCCAAGCCGCCGGCGCACAACCTTCTGCGCCTCGCTGCGATCCGGAAGGCCGTACTCGATGACGAGGTCGAAGCGACGAAACAACGCGCGATCGAGGATCGCACGGTGGTTGGTCGCGGCGATGATCACGCTCTCCGGACTGGCCTGTTCCAAGAACACCAAGAACGAATTCAGGATCCGGCGGGCCTCGCCGACATCGTTGCCTGATCGATCGGCGCCCAGCGCGTCAAACTCATCGAAAAGGAAGACCGCGCGCTGCTGCTCGGCAGCGTCGAATACCGCACGCAGCTTGGCCGCGGTCTCCCCCATGAACTTGCTGAGCAGGCTGTCGAGGCGGACGGTGAGCAGCGGGATCCCAAGCTCGTGAGCCAGCACCCCCGCGGTCATCGTCTTGCCTGTGCCGGGTGGACCTTCAAGCAGAAGCCGGTGGGCGGGGGCGAAGCCGCGATCGACGAGCTTCGCGCGCTGGCGCTGCTCGCTGATGACCTGCTCGATTTGTGTCAACAGCGCTTGCGGGCCGACGACGTCACGGAGGCCGACCTTCGGGTACGTGGCCGTGAGGAGCTCGGCCAGGTCACCACGAGGCTTCGCGATCGCGGTGACCGAACCAGCGATCGGCTGCTTGCGCGAGGCGTCGATCGTCTGCTTGATGTCCTGCGCGAGGCGGTTGTGTCCCTTGCGGGCGGCCTGCGCTGCGATCTGCGAGGCGACGGCGTAGAACGACGCGTCATCGCCAGAGGCGTGGCTTCGCACCAGCGCCTTGATGTGCTCTCCAGAGCCGGCCAAGTCTTTTCGCCTCCTCTCGCTCTCCGCCGTTGGTCCGCGCCGCAAGATAGCCGCTCCGGCGGCTCGATCGGCCCGCCGGGCGCGGTGTGCGCGACGGCCCCGGCCCGGACGCGCTTCGCTGAGCGGGGTGTTGCAAGACCGGAGTCCGAAAGCCACCCAGTGCGGCAGACTGCGCGCGATGCCCACGCCGCTGTTCCCTTCGTCCTACAAGGCCTGGGCCGACGAACATCAGGAGCTGCTGGACCTCACCGTCCAGATCCTGCTCGCCACCGGGACCTGGCCGACGCTCGATCAGCTGCAACGAGATCTCGTACGTCGGGGCGTCAAGCTCGACGTCGGCGACGCGGCGTTCAACATCCCCCAACCTCTTGGCTTCCGTCAGGGACAGCAACTCGTCCTGACGCTGTTCGGGCTTCGGCTCACGTCCGCCGCCGCTCCGCTCCTCGACGGCTTCATGGAAGCATTGCGGACCGCAGCAGCGCGATACGCCGACCCGTCCGAAAGCCGTCCCAGCCTCAGCGACCTCGATCTCCGAGGGGGTGCGCCGGTTTTGGAGATCGTCGGACGGGAGGCTCCGTTCCTCGGCTCGTCGGTCGGCACTCAGCCAGGCCAAAGGTGGGCGCGGGAGGTGGACCGGGCGATTGCGCGCTACCTGGACATCCACAACATCGACGACTACCTCCGTCAGCGCCGCGACGAGCTCAAGAGATCTCCGCAGTGGCGGTGGCCCGAGGAGGAATCGGTCGCTCCGAGCCCGCCCAAGCGTCGCCTGCCGCCGTTCGACGGGCGCGGTGCGATGGAGTTCCTGCTGGCCACCGCCACAATCATCGGGTTGTGGGTTGCCACACCGCATTGGCTGACAGCGACCGCAGCCGCGACCGCGTTTGCCTACGGGCTCGCCCGCACTGGTCAGCGCACGCCCGCGACCGTCATCGTGGTTCTCGCGGCAGCTTGGACCATCTTCTCTCTGGCGCACGACTCGAGCCATCGGCCTGCCCCTCCTGCCACCGGGATCGTTGGCTTCGTCGGCGGCTGTGCCCCGTACCAGGTGTACGCCCAGGATCGCTGGAGGCCTTACGGCGCGCTCATCCATCCCACACCGAGCACGCTGAGCCGATCGAACGGGGCCTACAACGGCAACCAGGTCATCGCCGTCAACGGCTGGGTCGAGAGTCAGGTCGCCTACCCAACCAACACCGCGCCCTTCAATAACGACATCTGGTTCCACCTCGCAGACGGCGCGGGATGGGTGTCATTCGGAGGCGTTCGCGCAACCCCCGTGGCGCAGGACCCCACCGGCCTCGCAGACGGAGGACCACCAGCGCCCGCGCCTAAGAAGTGCGAGGGAGCTGTCCAGTGACGATGGATCGCTCTTCCGCTCGCAGATCTTGCGCCCGCAGCCAGAGTTGACGACGCCGCCGGCATCACTCCGTCGGCGTGGACCGCAGAGTTGAGATCCAGCGGCGCAGCGCTCCGCCGACGATGTGCACGAAGGTGTGGAAGTACATCGGCAGATCCTCAGCCATCCAGGAACCACCAAATGCTTCAGCCGCGATCGCCGGGAAGCGCTCTGGCGGAGGCCCACCGCCTCGCGGGACCGGCTCGCACAACGGCGAAGGGAAGGCAATTCCCGCATGCAGATCACGTGAGCGATGTTCGTAGATGCGATCGAGCGCTCCTTCGAGCTCAGACCAGTCGAGCCGTCCAGTGCCGTCTGGCCGATCTTCGGGAGGACCTGGATCGAACTCGAGGATGAAGTCCTTGAACTTGTCGGTCGCCTTCAAGGTTCCAGCCAGGTCCTTCGCAACCCTGCAGACGACATCGTCGTCACAATCCCTGATCGCGTTGTAGACCCGCTTCCGGTTGCGCCGCAGAAGGGCGACGTCGTCTCGCTCCTGGGCAGCGTGCCAACGGACGGCCGCACTCTCGATCGCGCCGACCAGCTTGATCCACGCGACGCGCGGATCAAGGTCCGCGAACCAGAGCGCGTCAGCGAATTGGCGAGCCGCTCGCGCAGCTGCAATCGCGTCCCCTGGCTGGATCGCGCTGTACTGGTGCAGAAGTCCTTCGGCGTCTTCCAGTCGTGCTGTAGCCGGCCCGCCAGGCAGCAGTGAGCCGCCCCGCGCCAGTGCCAGATATGGTCGGCGATGGTGGTGCTCGACTGGATCGCCTGCGGGGTCTCCCCCTTCCCATCCTTCTCGGGTAATGCCGCCCGACCGAAAGCGGCAGGTGAGAGCCAGCGACAGAAGCGCGGCAAGCTCGTCGTCGAGACCTCCGGCGCCATAAGCGGAATCGTCTCCTTCATCGATCGGAGATGTGTGATCCGGCCCGGCCAGGTGATCGTCAGCGCGCAGAACAACACGAAGAGCTGCGCCATTGCCGCCGAGCTGCTCCGAAGCGATCGTGTTGATGAACTTGTAGGGACCTACCTCCAGTTGTCCGCGCACGGCAGCGTCGGAATAGAGGCCGAACTCGAGCCAGTTGGGCAGGACCAGCGAACTTGATGTCCTTCGCGAAGTGCGCTTTGGCCGACCAGCGCCTTGGGCATGCCAGTTCAGCCAGGCGTGAGGCCCCCACACGTCCTCGAAGCTCGCCCCGAGAACCTCTACGGCGAACTCGCGCTTGAGGTCCCAGGCCAATCCTGGCTCGATCCGCCAGGCCATGCGGTGACCATGCCACGCAAGCCGCCGATCCCCTTGGTGCTGCTGACGTCTCAGCCATCGTCGCAGCCGTTTGCCGTCAACTCCGAGATCCAGCGCCATCTCATCGGGCGTGACCCACTCTGCCATCACATGAACGTACGGCACGGCTGCTCACGCGCAGCTTCGATGGAGCAACGCCGCCGTCGTGCTCGAGCGTGGGCCTGATCGCTACGCCGCGCGCGCGTCGACGGTGAGTTTCGTCAGCGCGGTCGCGATGATCGTGAGGTGGCGGCGCATCGACGCGTCGGCGCCGGAGCGGTTCTGGACGGCGATTCGCCGAGGACGACACGGGGCCGTCGCGGACGACGTACGTCTCGCAAGACAGGGCGTGGCGTGGGCCGCCGGGCGGGCGCGGGCTGTCCGCACCGCTTGACACAGTCCGGCGCCGATGAGTGCATGGTCGGTACCGGATGATTTGGCTGATGAGACAGTGGCGCTGCGTGCGTGGCACGGTACCGATGCCGAATGGTTGTGCGAGGGCTTCAACGCTCCGGAGGTCGTGGCTCAGAGCGAGCAGGCCGAGGACCTCAAGGTCGACAGCCCCCAGACTGCCTACGAGATGGTGTTCGAGGCAGCGAGACGGGCACGGGCCGGCGCGGGGATCGGTCTTGCCATTTGCCGATCAGCGGACCGGGAGCCAGTCGGCTCCTTGGAACTAGACGCGCTCGAAGGCTCTCATGACGAGGCAGAGATCGGCTTCTGGGTCCTGGGCGGTTGTCGCCGCCAGGGCTACGCCCGGGCTGCCGTTGAGCTGGCGCTTGAATGGGCATTCGGGCCGCTTGGCCTGACTCGCGTGTGGGCCGAGATCGATGGCGGCAATGCTGGTTCCGTGGCGCTGCTGAGGGCTGTCGGCTTCCATGAGTCCAACGGCGTAACGCTGCCACCGTCGATGCCGACACGCAGGACCAGCGTGGTGCTGTGCACCGAGCCCCGCGGATTCAGCACGACTAGCCGCTGAGCGGAGTACACGCGAGCACGATGCATGGTGCGTGCCTCGGGCGCCGGCATCCCGGAATGGAGCCGACAGCCGTCGCTCGTGCCCCACACCGTGCCCCACACACTGGACCGACGAGGACCGCTCTCAGCGGCCTACACGGGCGCAAATCCGCGAAGCCATCGGGCGCCGAGCCCGTTCTGAAAGATTGAGGGCCTTGTGGGGGGGATTCCCCCGTGGAGGTTCGAGTCCTCTTCGGCGCATGAACGTGAAAGCCCCGCAATCGCGGGGCTTTCTTCGTTCTGGCTCAGCGATCGCGCCAGGAGCCGGGCGAAGCACTGGTGCGGTGCCTCACAGACGCGAAACGGACGCGTCCACTCAAGACGACCGGCCCGGTCTGCTGTGTCGGCGGTCGCTCAGAGCTCGCCGACACCGCACGCCAGCTCGTCCTGGTCGACGACCCGCAGGACCTCGCGCCGCCGACCAGAAGCACCCAGACGAGCTAGACCCTCGCCAGGCCCGCGTCCCGCACGCCCTGTGCGAGGGCGTCGAGCCCGAAGGCGGCGACAGGGCCGAGCGCGCCGGCGCCGTCCAGGCCGCCGGCCGTCGCGGTCACGGCGCCCCAGGCGAGGATGTCGGCGGTGAACGTGTAGCCGTTGACGCCGTCCAGCGTCACGGTGCTCAGCGTCCGGCCGTCGGCGTCGCGGGCGATGGCGACGATCGTCGAGCCGCTGTTGGCTCGTGCCGTCTCGTCGGGGCCGCCGCTGGAGCCCTTGGCCTGGCGCTGGGCCAGCGACATGATGGCCTTGCGCACCGGCGCGGGCCGGGTGACGGCGGTGACAGCGGCGGTGATCGCCGGGATGTAGCGGACGTGGCCGCCGGCCATGCCGAGCAGGACGTCGACGTCGCGGAGGTGCGGGAACTCCTGAGGCAGCGCGAAGTGCTCGGTTCCGCCGACGCTGATGGCGCGGCGCGCCCCGCCCTCGGCCAGCCGGAACGTCTTGACCCGCGCGCCGCTGCGCTCGGCGACCAGCCGTCCGGCCCGGTAGGCGAAGGAGGGTTCGAGCAGCGCGCCGGTGGTGCTGTCCTGGGTGCCGCCGCTGGTCCCTCCGCCGCGGCCGAAGTACCCGATGTCGACGCGCGTCGCCGCCGGTCCGGCCTCGCGCAGGGCCAGCGATCCGGCCAGGTTGCCGGGGATCCAGTCGAAGCCGAACGCGGTCAGCAGCGCAGACCCGGCCGCGGCCGCGCTCGGACCGTGGTCGTCGAAGACGCGGCGGATGAACGCCGGCTCGCCGGTGGAGTCGAAGTAGGTCGCGCCCGCGGCGATCGCGGCCTCGACCGCCGGCGCGCCCCAGCGCGCAAACGGCCCGACCGTGGAGATCAGCACGTCGCCGCGCTCCACGAGCGCGTGCACCGACGCGGGCCGCGTGACGTCGGCGACCTGCGTCTCCAGCCCGCCCAGCTCACCGGCGAGCCGGTCCAGGCGCTCGGCCGAGCGCGCCGCGAGCACGGGGCGCGCACCACGCGCGACGAGCGCCCGGGCGGTCAGCTCGCCCGTGTAACCGGTGGCGCCGAACAGGACGATGCGCCCGGACATCACGCGAACCGTCCGCGCTCGAGGACCGCCTCGATCTCCGCCGGGACGCCGATCGGCAGCTCGCCGAGCTCCTCGGTGCGCCGGACGTAGGCCTCCTGGGCGGCGATCGACTCCTCGGTGGCGATCGCGCTGAGGAACTCGGCGGACTCCAGCCGCAGGCCGTCGTCGATCGGCAGCGAGCCGCCGACGTTGATCGCGCGCTTGACCGCACCGATCCCCTGCTTGGGCCGGCGGCCCAGCCGGGCGGCCTCGGCCACCGCGGCATCCAGCAGCTGCTCCGGTGCGACCACGCGGTCGACGAGCCCGAGCTCCAGTGCTTCCTGAGCAGTGAGCGGGCCTCCGTCCAGGCACAGCCGCAGCGCGGCGCGCCGGCCGAGCAGCCGGGTCAGGCGCTGCGTGCCGCCGCCGCCGGGCGGGAAGCCGAGGAAGATCTCGGGCTGGGCGATGCTGTGATCGCTGTCGGCCATGAACCGGAAGTCGCAGGCCAGGGCCAGCTCGCATCCGCCGCCGCCCGTGTCGCCGTTGAGCGCGGCGATCCAGACCGCCGCGCAGCGCTCGATGGCCAGGTTCAGCTCGCGCGAGCGCTCCATGAGCGCCAGACCCGCGGCCGGGCTGGCGAAGATCGCCTTCTCGGCACCGGGGATCTTCAGCGCGGCGCCGACCGCCTTCAGCGAGGTGTTGGCCATCTTCGGGCTCAGCGCCGGCGAGGCCTTGGCGTTGTTGAGGATCAACTGGACGTCGAAGTGCGCGATGAAGCGCGACGGATGCGCGCCGGTCAGCACGACCGCGCCGACGTCCGGATCCTCGTCGGCACGGCGCGCCAGCGCCATCAACCCCATCTGGATCTCGCGGTCCATCAGCGCGTGGGGCGGGTTGGCGATCGTCGCGACGAGCACGTTGCCGCGCTGCTCGACCTGCACGGACCCGGCCATCAGCGACCACGGCCTTCGAGCGCGAAGGGCGCCACGCCGCTCCAGACGAAGTCGACGTAGTCGGCGACGACGCGTGCTCTGGGCACGTTGGGGTGCTTGATCCACCACCGGCCGAGCTGCTCACCGACGCCGGAGATCGCGTAGGCCGCCATCTCGACGCGCTCGGAGTCCAGGCCGGCGACCGCGTGCGCGCGGAGGTTGTCCATGATCCGCGTCACGGTCTGATGCCGCAGCTCGGAGAGCTGCTCGCCCAGCTCGCCGATGACCGGGACCGCCGCACCGCCGAACAGGACGATCCAGCGCTGCGGGTCGCGTTCCAGCGTGGCGAAGAACACGTCGGCGGAGAGGCGCAGCTGCTCGCGCGGATCGGTCACGCCGGCGGTCGCGGCGTCGTACTCGACGGCCAGGGCGTCGCGGGCGCGCTTGACGCAGGCCAGGTAGACGCCCTCCTTGGAGCCGTGGTGCTCGTAGACGATCGGGCGCGACACGCCGGCGGCCTTGGCGATGTCCTCGATCGAGGTGCGGTCATAGCCCTTGGCGATGAACAGCTCCTCGGCGACGTCGAGCAGCTGCCGGCCACGCTCGGCGCGGGGCAGCCGCCTGGGGGTCGGAAGGGTGGCGCTTGCGGTCATGGGAGCGCCATACTACAGTCCGTAACTTACGGGTCGTAAGTTTGTTGTCGGGAGGAGATCCATGTCGAAGGTCAGAGGCGCCGTCGCGTTGTTGTCGTTGTCGGTCGCCACGTTCGTCGCGCTGCCCGCGGCGGGCGGCGCGGCATCGGGCGCGGGCACCCACTGGGTCGGGTCGTGGACGGCCGCGCCGACCAACGGCGGCTATCAACCGCTGACCGATCAGACCGTCCGCTCGATCATCGCGCCCCACCTCGCCGGCAGCCGCGTGCGCGTCCACCTGACCAACCGCTTCGGCGTCGCGCCGCTGGTCATCACCGGCGCCACGATCGGCACCGCCGCCCCGGGCGGCGGCGTGGCGACCGGGACGCTCCGCACCCTGACGTTCTCGGGCAGGACGAGCGTGACGGTCCCCGCCGGGGCCGACGTCGTCAGCGACCCGGTCGCCGCGCGCGTGCGGCCGTTCACCAAGCTCGCGGTGAGCACGAGCGTCTCGGGGACGGTCGCCAAGCCGACCACGCACTACACGACGCGCGAGGACAACTACGCCACCGCCGTGCGCAGCGGCGACCACAGCGCCGACCTCTCCGGCGCGGCGTTCACGCGCAGCGCGACGCCGACCGGCTGGTTCTTCCTCGAGGGCGTCGACGTGACCGCCGCCGCGCGCGTCGCCTCGGTCGTGACCTTCGGCGACTCGATCACCGACGGCTACCAGGGAAGGCTCGCCCCGGCGGGCGAGAACCTGACGACCGTCGGCAAGGAGGAGCGCTACCCCGACTTCCTGCAGCGCCGCGTGGACGCCGCCGGCCTGCCGCTGTCGATCCTCAACGCCGGGATCAGCGGCAACCGCGTGCTGCAGGACGGGTCGATCCCGATCTTCGGCCCCAGGGCCCTCAGCCGCGTGGGTGCCGACGCCATCGACCAGCCGGGCGTGCGGACCGTGATCGTCTTCGAGGGCATCAACGACATCGGCCAGGCGACCGGCCACGCCCTCACGGCGGCCAAGCTCATCGCCGGCTACGGACGGCTCGTCGCACGCCTGCACCACGCGCACCTGCGCGTCCTGCTCGGCACGCTGACCCCCGCCGGCGGCGCCGCCGCCCCCGGCTACGGCAGGACCGCCGACCGGATCCGCGTCCCCGTCAACCGCTGGATCCGCAGGCAGAAGGACGCGGACGCGGTCATCGACTTCGACGCCGCCGTGCGCGACCCTCAGCGGCCCAGCCGCATCCGCCCTGCCTACGACGGCGGCGACCACCTGCACTTCAACGCCGCCGGCTACCGCGCGCTGGCCAACGCCGTCCCACTGAAGCAGCTGAGGAGCCGATGAGCATGAGCACGTTCCACCACAAGGTCGCAGTCGTGACCGGCGCCGGCTCGGGCATCGGCCGCGCGCTGGCCCTCGGCCTGGCCGCCCGGGGCGCGCGGCTCGCGCTCTCCGACATCGACGAGGCGGGCCTGGGCGAGACCGCCGAGCTGGCCGCTCGCGCCGGCGCCACGGTCCATCACCAGCGTCTCGACGTCAGCGACCGCGACGCCTTCGAGGCCTACGCGAGCACGGTCGCCGCGCACTTCGGCGTCGTCCATCAGATCTACAACAACGCCGGCGTCGCCCGCTCCGGTCCGGTGCTCGAGTTCTCCTACAACGACTACGAGCGCGTGTTGAACATCAACCTGTGGGGCGTCATCCACGGCACCAAGGCCTTCCTGCCCCACCTGATCGCCTCCGGCGACGGGCACGTGGTCAACGTCTCCAGCCTCAACGGGTTGATGGCCTACCCCGGCAGCAGCGCCTACTGCACCTCGAAGTTCGCCGTCCGCGGCTTCACCGAGGCGCTGCGCATCGAGATGCTCCAGGACCGCCTGCCGGTCGGGGTCACCGTCGTGCACCCCGGCGGCGTCAAGACCAACATCACCAACAACGCCATGGCCTCCGCGCGCGAGGCCGGCGTCGAGCTCAGCGCCGCCGACGTCAAGCGCGCCCGCGACTACGAGCAGCGCTTCCTGCGGCTCAGCCCCGACGCCGCCGCCAAGACGATCCTCGACGGCGTCGCCGCCGGCAAGCCCCGCGTCCTGGTCGGCAACGACGCCAAGGCCATCGACAAGCTCGTGCGCCTGCTCCCGAGGCTCTACCCCCGGATCGTCGCCCGCGTCACACCCTCCCGCGCCGCGCGCTGAGCACCTTTCTGGTCACCACACGCCCTGAGAACGACCGTGTTGGACGTAGCGCACGTCAAGGCTCTCCCGCGCCGTTGGGAGCGCGCGCCGTTGCCTGCGGTCGCCTTCACCAGCCGGCGGGGGTGAGGAGCTCGGTGCGGTGGGCGTGGGCCCAGTCGGTGAAGCTGCGTGCCGGGCGGTTCGTGACGGCGGTGATGTCGGCTGTCAGCTCCGAGTTGAACGGTTCCAGGGTGGAGCGGAACTGCTCGATGACGGCGTGTGCCAGCTGCTCTGGCATCCCGTAGGAGATCCACTGCGCGAGCGTGTCGTCGGGGTCGGCTTCGGCGTAGCGCAGGTCGCGGTCCAGCACCTTGCTGAGGATCGCCACCTGATCGGCTGGGCTGAGCGGTTGCGGGCCGGCGAGCTCGTAGACCCGGTCGTCGTGGCCGTCCTGGGTGAGGCAGGCCGCCGCGACCGCTGCGATGTCCGCCGGGTCGACGACCGCGGCCCGCCCGTTGGCGAACGGGGCATGCACGACCCCATCGGCCGTGATCATCGGCGCCCAGTTGAGCGCGTTGGACATGAACCCGGTCGGCCGCAGGAACGTCCACCGCAGGCCGCTGTCGCGGATCTCCTCCTCGCCGGCCCGGTGCAGGGTGGTGATCGGGTCGGTGGCGCCGTGTCCGACGGCGAGCACGGACAGCTTGACGATCCGCTCGACACCCGCTCGCACCGCCCCGGCTACGAGCCGGCGGTCGTGGGCGGCGATGTTGAGCCCTTCGGTGAGCGAGAACACCGCGTCCACCCCGTCCAGCGCCGCTGCCAAGTCGCTGTCAGCGAGATCGGCCACGACCTTCTCGGTGCCCTCGGGGAACACCGCGTCGGGATTGCGGGTGAGAACCCGGATCTGGCCTGCCTGGGCAGGGAGGAGCGCGGTGATGAGCTCTGACCCGACGTTGCCGGTGGCTCCGATGATCAAAATCATGCGTTCTGGTCCTTTGTTTGGATGAGTTGAGAATGCGCGCAGTCAGCGCGCGGCGACGGGAACGGCTGCGGCATCAACGCCGGCGGCCTCGCCGAGGCGGGCCGCCTGCGAGTGCTCGTGGCTGTCGCTCGAGGAGATCAGCACGGCGGCGAGGATCGCCCCGGCGACGGCAAAGCCGGCGCCGACGAGGAACGCGCGGTCAAAGCCTTTGGTCAGCTCGTCGCGGGAGAAGTGCAGGTGGGCACCGATCGACGGCAGCGCCACGTTGACGATCGAGGCGTCGATCACGATCACGAACTGCGTCATCGCCAGCAGCACGAGCGCGAGGTTCTTCGCGCGGGGCGTGGACGCGCTCACAGGCTCATGCCCAGGATCCGTCCGAAGCCCGCCAGCGACGCAAAGGCAAATCGCTGCAGGCGCGACGTTCGGATCGCGGTCGGGTGGGCTCTGAACAGCATCGCCGCGTAGATCGCCTGACGCGGGCTGTGTGGGATGCCGGCGCCCATCTTCCCGGTCGAGGCCAGCGCCGCCATGTCGCGGAAGAACCCCTCGAAGTCGGCGGCGGGGCGGTGGCGGTTGATGAACCTCACCGGCTCGTCGTGACTGTTTCGCAGGGTGTGGCGGACACCGGGCGCTGCCGCGGCGAGCTCGCCGGGGCCGTAGGTGTGCCAGGTGCCGTCGAGCTTGACGTCGAGCCGACCCTCGATGATCTCGAAGCTGTCTTCAGCATCGTCGTGCACGTGCACCGGAGGGCTGGGACTGTGAGGACCGAGCCAGCTGTTTGCCTCCAGGACTTCGCCATCGGTCTCCTCGCCGTTGCGCAGGATCTCCCACCACATGTCCATCCCGGGGCGGAAGTCGATGCGCCGGATCGCAGCGGCGCGGCCTGGAGGGTCAACGGAAGCAGTGTTCACGGGAGGCTCCTTCGATCATCAGCTCTGGCTGACGGACTCAGTCAGTCGGTTGACTGACTGAAGAAGACCGTAGCACGCCGGCCGTCGGTACTCAGTCAGTCAGCCGACTTAGGTTGGAGCGTCAGCTTGTATGATCCAGTCAAATGACTGAGAACGGCAAGAGCTCAACGCCGACCGCGACCTCCGCAGCGGGATCGAGCACGCGTGAGCGCCTCGTCCAGGCCGCCCAGGACATGATCTGGCGCGAGGGCATCGAACGCACGTCGATCGCCGACGTCGCTCGCGCCGCCGGGGTGCCTTCGGGCAACGTCTACTACCACTTCAAGACCAAGGACGACCTCGTCGAGGCGGCGATGGCGGCCCGCGTGCGCGAGCAGCAGGAGTTCCTCGCGCACGTCTCTCGACGCCGCAGCCCACAGGCGCAGCTCAAGGCGTTCGCGCGCGAGCTCATGCACGATGAGGACGGATCTCTGACTGCTCTGTACGGCTGCCCCTTCGGCAGCCTGGTCTCAGAGTTCGGCAAACGCGATGACCCGTTGAGCCGACGGGCCGGCGAGGTGCTGCTCGCGCCGTTCATCGACTGGGCCGAGGAGCGCTTCGCCGCCATGGGTCAACGCGACCCGCGAGAGCTCGCCATCACCCTCTTCGCCACCTACCAAGGCGCGGCCCTGCTCTCAAACGCCTTCCACGATCCATCCATCATGGCCAAACAGGCCCGCCGGCTCGAGCGATGGATCACCAGCCTCGACAAGTCAACGGGATCCGGCTCACCCATACCAGCCGGATGAGGCTCAGGAGGTACCGCACGTCGGTTCTCACTGCCTCGACGATCACGCGCACGAACGGTCAGCTTCCCGCAAGGCCCTTGATGAGCAGGTAGGTGCCGAAGACCAGGGCCATGGCGATGATCACCTGGCGTTGGTGGGCGCGGATCGAGTTGCCGAGGCGCGCGACGACCGGGCGGGTGCGGTCGCCGGCCAGGGCGAAGCCCGCCAGCGGCAGCTCGGCTGAGATGAACATGATGAGGTTGAAGGCCAGCAGGAGCAGGACGAGCGTGGTGGTCGAGTAGTCGCCGATCGACATGTCCTTGAGCGCGGCCAGGTAGTAGATGTTGGGCAGGCAGAGGACCACGCCGGCGAGGAACGCCAGCTTGCGCGAGCCGCGCCCGAGCGTGCGCTCGGTCCACGACGGGCCCCTCTCCGCGGGCGCCGGGCGGCGGGCCGCGAGGCGGCGGTCCAGGCCGGCCAGCATGACGAGGCCCGCGAGCACGGCGATGGCGCCGAGCACGATGTCGACCGCCGGGTTCGTGCTGCCGCCGGAGGACTGCAGCACGCCGGCGGCATCCAACACCACGAGGATCGCCGTGCCGGAGATGAGGCTGACCGTCATCCCGCCCGCCAGCAGCGCCGCGAGCTGCCCCTCCGGCTCGGGCAGCGTCAGCACGACCAGCACGGCGGCGAGCAGCACCGGGAACGTCGCCGCGGCGAGCGCCAGCAGGAAGATCTGGGCCATGCGGTCGCGCGGCGCGCTACGGAGCGGCGCGGCCCTTCATCCGCAACGCGATCCCGACGAACGGCAGCAGGATGATCACGCCGATCACCGCGCTCAGCAGCCCGCCGAGGTCGAACACGTCGCTGTCGCCGATCCCGAAGCCGACCGTGAAGATCAGGTAGCCGACGAGCGCGCCGCCCAGCCCGAGCCCCAGCGAGACCAGCCACGACCTCGGCCCGCTCAGCCCGCTGAGCGTGTCGGGCACCAGCAGCCGGCCGATCGCGCCGGCGGCGAAACCCAGGATGAGCGCGCCGATCATGCCGACCACCCTCGCGCCCGGGAAGGTGAGGCCGCGTCCCCCGCCGAGGGGGATCTCGCACACTCGCACGCTCGCTAGTTCTGCGGCGTGTACTCGGGCTGCAGCGGCTCGATCGCGCACGACGGCGTCGTCGCCGGGTCGGTCATGCAGCCGTAGATCGAGTTGATGTCCGTCTCGGCCCACGTGATCCCGCCCGCGCGCTCGCTCGCCTGCACGTACGCGGGCGACGTCGCGACCGACGGCGCCAGCGCGCCCGTGTAGTTGGACATCATGAACCGCCGCGTCGTCACGCAGCCACCCGGATCGCCGACGCACGACCGCAGCCAGTACACCCGCCTGTTCTCGAACGACGGCCAGCCGATCACCGTCGACGACAGCCCGCCACCCGGCGTCTGGTCCAACCGCATGTGGTCGCCGCCGATCGTGTCGAGCCGCAGGTCGTAGGCCTGCCCCTCCTCGTTGCCCTGGTAGCGCCAGCCGAAGGCGAGCCGGCTGCCGTAGAGCTCCAGCTGCAGCGGCGTCGACCGCCCTGACCCGCGCGAGCCGCCGGGCTGGCGCGCCGACGACGCGCCGCTCGCGATCGTCTTGGTGTAGATGTAGGGCTTGCTCGGGTCGCTCTCGTAGGCGCGCGCGAACGCGACGACGCCCTTCCAGTAGCTCGGCCAGTACTCGGTCCCGTCGCTGGCGTTGACCTTCGTGTAGCGCTCCTCGGCCAGCGTCGTGAGGTCCAACTTGTAGATGTCGCACCCCCTGCCCTGCTCGTAGGGCGGCATCTGCGTCCCGCTCCACCCCGGCTCGGTCCTGCAGCGCGAGTACACCGCGTAGATCGCCCCGCCGTTCGTCGGCCCGAGGTCGACGTCGAACGGCACCCCGCGCGAGGCGACCGGCAGCATCCTGACCGTCCCGGCGCCGTCGCGCTCCATCAGCGCGTAGCGGCCGTGGCCGTCGGGCGCGCTCCAGACCAGCACCCCGCCGTAGGCGGCGATCGGCGCCGGGACCGCGACCCCCGAGATCGGCGCGGGCGCAGTCTGGGCGCCGACGGTCGCGGGTGCGAGGAGGACCGCGGCCAGCACGGCAGCGGCGAGCGTGACGCGGAGGGACATGCGACCCAGGCTCCCCCACGCCGGCGTCAGCCGGCCTCACCCGGCACGGATGATGCCGCCGGCGCCCGGTGCGGCGCGAGCGCCAGGCCGACGAGCCCGAACGGCAGCGTCAACCAGTACGAGAACAGGCGGTAGGCGAACGTCGCGAGCACCGCGTCGCCCGCCGACACGCCCGCGAGCGCGAGCATCGCGGTCAGCCCGGCCTCCACGAAGCCCAGCCCTCCGGGCGTGACCGGGATCTGCGCCAGCAGCTGCGCGCCGCAGAACGCCAGCAGCGCCAGGCCCGCGCGCGGGTGCGAGCCGCACGCCGCCAGCGCGGCGAGCAACGTCATGAAGTCGAACGTCCAGCGCCCGACGGTCGCCAGCAGCGCGCGCTTCCAGCGCGGCCCGAGCGTCGCCAGGATCCGGTCGCGCTCGCGCACCAGGCGCGACGGCAGCCCGGTCAGCGGCTCCGACCTGCGGCGCAGCGCGTTCCGGCCCCTCTGCACGGTCCGGCCGACCCAGCGCAGCGGCCCGTCGGTCGTCAGCAGCACCGCGCCGATCCCGGCGGCGGCCGCGAACAGGACCAGCCCGGCGATCGCCGTCTCCAGCAGCGTCTGGTCGACCGAGCCCCGGAACAGCGCGGGCAGCGCCAGGACCGGGAGCGCCAGCACGACCGCGAAGACCAGCAGGTTGACCGCGGTCAGCGCGCCCGCGGTCGCCGGACCGGGCAGGCCCGCGGCGACGAGCATCCGGTACTGCAGCGCCGCGCCGAGCGTCCCGCCGCCCGGCGCGATCTTCGACAGCGCGTTGCCCGCCAGCTGCGACGCGATCACCGGCCGCCAGGCGCGCGTGCGCAGCGCGGTGCGCTGCAGGTCCCAGAGGCAGGCGTTGGTCAGGACCTGCAGGACCGCCATCAGGATCAGCCAGCCGACCGACAGCCTCTCGATCTGGCGCCACGAGCCAAGGACCTCAACAACGCTCGGGAACACCAGGTACAGCGAGATCCCCGTGATCACCAGCCAGACGATCGTCCTGCGCAGGCTCCCCCTCGCGGGCGGCGGCGTCGCCACCTCCTCGGCGACGTCGGCACGCCGCTCGATCGCCGCCTCGACCCGGTCGCCGAGCTGCGGGCTCATGGCCGCGCGACGCCGCGGCCGCGGGCGTCCGTCGCGTCGGGGAGGCCGGCCATCCGCCCACGCTCGCGCGCGGGCGGATGAGCGGGCGTCATCTCGCGAGGGTGAACCGCGCGCCCTACGGGACCGTGCCCGCGCCGTGGCGGTTGCCGTCCACGCGGTTGACGACGACGGTCGTCCCGGCCGGGATCGTCCCGCCCAGGCGGCCGGGGAGCTGGGCGTCGTCGGCCGCGGTGCCGCGGCCCTCGACGACGAACACGAGCTGGTCGCCCTCGAAGCGCGTCTGCAGCAGCCGCTCGCCGTGCTCCCGCGCCCAACTCGCCGCGATCCGGCCGCCCGCGTCGCGCCAGTTCGACAGCCGGACGGTCTGGGTCGTGACGGCCGCCAGCGCGCCGACGACCACCACGGCCGCCAGGCCGACCACCGCGTAGGCGCGGCGCGGGCGCGCCTCGCCGCGCAGCCCGGCGACCGCGCCGAACACGACCGTGCCGACGACCACGATCGCCAGCACGTTGGTCGCGAACAGCAGCAGCGCGCCGAGCGCGCCGTGCCAGTCGCCCTCGACCGCCGTCACCCCCACGACCGCCAGCGGCGGCACCAGCGAGATCGCGATCGCGACGCCCGGCAGGATGTCGCCGATGTCGCGCCGCGAGACCGCGAACGCGCCCGCCATCCCGGTCGCGGCCGCCGCGACGAGGTCGACGATCGTCGGCGAGACCCGCGCGGTGATCTGCGAGTTGTCGGCGGGCGCGTGCAGCTCCGGCAGGACGACCGCCATCAGCGCGGCCAGCAGGATCACCGCGACGCCCGCGCCGACGACCAGCGCGGCCGACAGCCCGAGCTGGCGCCCGTCGCCGTCGGCGATCCCGGCCGCGATCCCCTGGATCGGCGTCCCCAGCGGCGCGACGATCATCGCCCCGATCACCGTCGCGGTCGAGTCGCCGATGATGCCCGCCGTCGCGATCACCGCCGACACCATCAACAACAGCCAGAACCGGCTCTGCTTGGCGAACACGTCGCCGCTGAAGAGGAACACCGCATCGCGGATCTCGTCCTCGCTGCGCAGCTCGCCCGTCAGGACCCGCCGCCGCCAGCCGGCTCCAGCGCCCGCGCCCGGCGCGACCGCTCCCGCCTCGTCTCCCGTGGTCATCGCCCGCCGGACCCTGCATCCCGGCGAGGTGAGCGGGCATCACCCGGGACGCATGAAGGCGCGGCAGGATCTCCCGCGCCCGACCCCTCAAGCTCTCCCGAACGCTGAGGGAGCGAAGACGCTGCTGTCACACTTCCGCCCCTGGCGCGAGAAGAAAGACAGATGCAGTTCCAGGCACTGCCAGACGATGCGTTGATGAAGATGGCGCGGCGCGAGCCGGAGGCGTTCGCCGTCGTGTACCGGCGGCATGCCGATGTCGTGCTGTCGTACCTGCTGCGGCGGACGGGAAGCATCGAGCTGGCGAGCGATCTGACGGCCGAGGTGTTCGCCGCGGCGCTGGTGAGCTCGCGTCAGTACAAGGCTGGGCCGTATCCGCTGCGGGCGTGGCTGTTCGCGATCGCCAACCACAAGATGTACGACGCGTGGCGTCGTCAACGCTCCGAGCGGTCGGCGCGGGAGCGGCTCGGCATGCGGGAGCTCGCCTTCACCGAGGACGAGTACGAGGCCGCGGAGCAGCGAATCGACGCAGAACGCCAAGGCGATGAGCTGTGGTCGCTCGTCGCCGACCTGCCGCCCGACCAGCGAGAAGCGGTGCTCGGCCGCGTGGTCGACGACCAGGACTACGCGGAGCTCGCCGGCGAGATCGGCCACACCCAGCAAACCCTGCGCCAGCGCGTGAGCCGGGGGCTCGCGTCGCTCGGGCGCGGACTACGAGAAGGGACCTCCCGATGACCGCGGCGACACGCAACATCGTGGACGAGATCGGCGCCGAGCTGCTGCGAGCGGGCCAACGGCGCGTGGCGATCCGGCGCCGGCGGATCACCATCGCCGCCGCCTGTCTCGCGCTGCTGCCGTTCGCGGCCGCAGGGACCGCGCAGGTCATCACCGGCGACCCGCTCGCGGGTCTCGACCTTCCCCCCTTCGTGGCGCCCGACCATGACGCGAGCCATCGCGTCGACCTCTCCGCCACGCTCCCGGACGGCACGCCCTGGGTGGGCGCGGCCTACCTCGGCAGCTCCGGGACGACGCTCTGCCTCACCGCACCGGCCCAGGATCAGGCGCCGTGGCGCGGCGTGGGCTGCCGCAGTGGCATGAACCTGGCGTTCAACTTCCATGACGAGCCGCCGTCCGTCGAGACCGCGGTCGACGTCGTCCACGGCGCCGATGGCACCCGGACCGCCGTCGTCTACGGCGTGGTCGACGCCGGCTCCCGTGTCAGTTCGGTCTCGGTCGACGACACGACTTCGTCCGAGATCCACCTGAGCGACCGCCAGCTCACGCTGCCCGTCGTGATCCCGCCGGACGGGCCCACCGGGGGGCTCACCGCCCAGGGCCGCGCAGAGGCCGCGTCCTTCCCCAAGCAGTTCGTGCTGCAGCCGTTCGTCGCCACCGTGCCACTCGCCGCCGGCGACACCACAGCCGACGACGCCGTCGAGGTCCACGCGAGCGTCGTCGGGCCGGACGGGCAGACGCGCGTGCGGTAGGCACGCCCCGGAGGGCTCTTGCCGGTCGGGCAGGGGTTCTACATGGTTGAGACTGAGTAAACGACTAGAGTCCGCGCGCAGCAGCACGGATCACATAGTGCTGCTTTGTATTCAATCTCGTCTCAGGGAAGTCCATGTACAGCACAAGATGTGCTGCGCCCGCGCGCTTGCGGGTGCTCTTCGCCCTCGCGGCATGCCTCGCGGCGCTCGCGCTGACCGCCTCTCACGCCTCAACGGCCAGCGCCGACTGCACGACAGGCTCGACGACCGGCTGCCTTCCGGGCTCCGGCTACACGTTCGACGTCCTCTACGACTGCGGCACCCTTCCGGCCTACACCAACTGCTTCTATCCGGGCTACACCGACCTCGGCAGGTCGATCACCCACACCTGGGGCTGGGGCTCGGCCGACTACGACGGCGGCGGCAGCACCACCGTGTGCGTGAACATGGTCACCGTGTTCCAGGGCTGCGGGGTGAACCTGGTGCGTGCGTGTGCCCAATCCACCTGCAACGACCAGTCCGTGTACTCCGCCGTGATCGCCATCGCGACGTCCGAGAACCACACGATCACCGGGCATGCGGAGGCCTAGGGCGATGACCAAGAAGATCATGCTCGTGGTCGGTGCCACGCTGGTCGTGGCGATTGCCGCGGTCGCGCTGGCCGGCGCGACCGTCAAGCCCCATGCGCGCGCTCACGCCGCCCAGCTCGCGCCCGCCGCCTCGCCGGTGGCGATCACCCAGGCGCGAGCGACGATGCGCACCAGGTTCGGTGCCCTGCGCCGCGCCCGCACCGCCGAAGACGCGCTGACGACCGCCGTCGCCAGCAGCCCGATCCTCGCCGATGGCGTGGCTGACGTCGCGGACTCCCGCGCGGTGCGTGCCACGGGCTCCGGCGCGTGGATCGCCCCGCAGACGGCGGCGACCGGCACCTGCCTGGTCCGCCCGGACAGCCTCAACTGCGTTCCGGACGACTACCTGGCGGAGCACGGCGCGGCGCCCGCCTACACGAAGAACGCGACCGGCTACACGGTCTCCGGCATGGCGACCGACGCCGTCGCGTCGGTCACGGTGAAGTTCGACGGCGCCCCCCAGCAGGAGGTCGCGGTGTCCAACAACGCGTTCGTGCTGCTCGGCGCGTCGGCGCGTCCGACCGACGTGTCGTGGAACGGCCCGAACGGCCCGGAACACTTCCCCCTGCCGGAGCCGCCGGCGGTGCCGGAGAACCAGGGCCCGCCGACGGCGCAGTCGTTGACGACGCCGTAGACCCAACGCTCGCACGACCAAATGCGGCCGGCGCGCCTGGACAGCGCCGGCCGCACCGCCAGCTGGGTCCCTTGGCGCAGGGATCGATGCGCATGAACGTGAAAGCCCCGCTCCTGGTCTCATGCACGGACCGCCCTGTTGCCGAAAGGAGCCCAGCCGTGGCCGCCGAGCCGTTCGAGGTCAGCATCACCGAAGCCGAGATCGCCGATCTGCGTGAGCGATTGAGGCGGACGCGGTGGCCGGAGGCCGAGCCGGTGGATGACTGGTCGCAGGGCGCCCCGCTGGCCTACGTGCAGGAGCTGTGCCGCGTGTGGGCCGAGGACTACGACTTCGGGTTCGCCGAGCGGGTCAACGTGTTCCCGCAGTTCCGCGACACGGTCGACGGGCTGGGGATCCACTTCCTGCACGTTCGCTCGCCGGAGCCGGACGCGTTCCCGCTGGTCGTCACACACGGCTGGCCGGGCTCGGTGCTCGAGTTCCTGGACATCATCGGCCCGCTCACCGACCCGCGCGCGCACGGCGGCGACCCGGCGGATGCGTTCCACGTCGTCGCGCCGTCGCTGCCCGGATACGGCTGGAGCGACAAGCCGTCGGCGACCGGCTGGGGCGTCGAGCGGATCGCGCGCGCGTGGGACATGTTGATGGTGTCGCTCGGCTACGAGCGCTACGGCGCCCAGGGCGGCGACTGGGGCTCGGCGGTCTCCGGCGCGCTCGGTGAGGTCGCGCCGGAGCGGGTCGCCGGCGTGCACGTCAACCTCGGCTCCGTCAAGGCGGGCGCGTTCGACGACCCGACGCCGTCCGAGCAGGCGAACCTCGCCGCCGAGAAGGAGTTCGCGCGCACCGGCCGCGGCTACTCGGCGCTGCAGGCGTCCCGGCCCCAGACGCTCGGCTACGCCCTCACCGACTCCCCCGCCGGCCAGGCCGCCTGGATCGCCGAGAAGCTCTGGGCCTGGACCGACAACGACGGCCACCCCGAGGACGCGGTGACGCGGCAGCAGATCCTCGACGAGATCTCGGTCTACTGGTTCACCGCGTCCGCCACGTCGTCGGCGCGCCTGTACTGGGAGAGCTTCCGCAGCTTCCGCGACCAGGTCACCGCGCCGTCCGGCCTGTCGGTCTACCCGCGCGACATCACCCGCCCCTCGCGCCGCGAGGCCGAGCTGCGGTTCACCGACCTGCGCTGGTTCGAGGAGCTGCCCCGCGGCGGCCACTTCGCCGCCATGGAGCAGCCGGAGTCGCTGGTCGAGCAGGTGCGCGGGTTCTTCCGGCTTGTCCGCTGAGCCCGCCGCTCAGGCGCCGGGCGCGCCGGGCTCGATCACGGTCGTGACGACGCCGGTCTCCAAGTCATAGGCGTAGCCACCGATGTTGATGTGCTCGATCCCGGGCGACAGCTCGGGCGCCGCGCGCAGGCGCTCGACGTCCTCGTGGACCGACCTGTAGGGGTCGAGCACCGCCAGCGCCCGCAGCTCCTCGTCGTCGTAGCCGCCGCGACCGAGGAACCCGTGGCGCAGCTCGTCGTCGGCGAGCAGCGCCGAGCCGCAGTCGGTGTGGTGCATCACGGCGATCTCGAACCAGTCCGCGTCCGGCGTCTTGTTCGCGTGCAGGTGCACGACCCACGCGAGGTCGTGGATGAGCGCGGGCGTCACGCGGCCGCCGATGTTGCGGGCGACGATCGCCTCGCCGAGCCTCGCGCCGAGGACCGCGGCGGGCTCGACGCGCGGGTCGATGCAGGTGATCAGGTAGACCTGCTTGAACGGGATGAACGGGATCGCCGGGACGTCCTCCTGCACGCCGGACGCGGCGAAGGCCGCGTTGCGCTCCAGCAGCTCCGAGAAGTTCGAGTGCGACATGTTGGCTACGCCTCCTGTGCCGCGGCGACGGCCGCGACGGATCGGGTGGCCTCGGCGATCACGCCGGCCACGATGTCGGGACGGGAGACCGGCACGGCGTGCGACGCGTCGACCTCGACGACGCGCGAGCCCGCGCGCTCGGCCATGAAGCGCAGGATCGCCGGCGGCAGCGAGCGGTCCTCGGTGGTCACGACCGCCCACGAGGGCAGGCCGCGCCAGCTCGGCGTGCCGGGCAGCGGCGTGCCGAGCGCGGCCGGCTCGATCGGGCGCTGGCTGACCGCCAGCACCGCGGCGTGCCCGGGCTCGACGTCGGCCGCGTAGACCTCGGCGAAGCGCTCCGGGCGCAGCGTCAGGTCGTCGCCGCCGCCGGGGATCGGCACGACGACGAGGTTCTCGGGGATCAGCTGCGTGCCCGGGAAGCGCTCGTTGAGCGCGCCCGCAGCCTCGCCCTCGTCGGGCTGGAACGCGGCGACGAAGACCAGCGCCGCGACGGCGCCGGTGTCGGCGATCGCCGGGTGCGAGATCACCGCGCCGGCCCACGAGTGGCCGACGAGCACGACCGGCCCGAGGCGCTCGAGCTGCGCGGCGAGGTACTCCGCGTCGCCGTCGAGGTCGCGCAGCGGGAGCGCGGGCGCCGCCACGGCGTGGCCCGCCGCCTGGAGGCGCGCGGCCACCCCGTGCCAGACGGACGCGTCGGTCAGCGCCCCGTGGACCAGGACGATCGTCGCCTCTTCAGCGTCGGTAGACAGAATGTTCGTTCTCTTCATGACGACGATGCTGCACGCCCGGACGCCGGATGTCAAACAGAACGTTCCGTCTCGTACCATGACGCCATGG
The DNA here is from genome assembly GCF_000424625.1 of Conexibacter woesei Iso977N. GTDB lineage: Bacteria > Actinomycetota > Thermoleophilia > Solirubrobacterales > Solirubrobacteraceae > Baekduia > Baekduia woesei_A. The sequence continues at coordinate 677,017 of NZ_AUKG01000002.1, read as the reverse complement.
CCGAGACCGAGCAGAAGCCCCGTGAGCGCCTCCTCTCCACCGCGCGCGAGCTCTTCTACGGCGAGGGGATCCACACCGTCCCGGTCGACCGGCTGGTCACCGAGGCGGGCGTGACGCGCGCGACGTTCTACCGCCACTTCCCCACCAAGGAGCACCTCGTCGAGGCCTACCTTCGCGCCACCGACGCCGACCTGCGCGCCGCGGTCGACGCCGCCGTCGCGGGCTCCGACCCGCAGGCGAGCCTCGCCGCGCTCCTGGACCTCATCGGCCACACGACCAACACGCCCGGCTTCCGCGGCTGCCACTTCATCAACGCCGCGGCCGAGTACCCGGACCCCGAGGACCCGGTGCGCGTCGCGATCGACGACCACCGCACCTGGTTCCAGGAGGTCGTGACCGAGCTGGCCGCCAACGTCGGCCATCCGGATCCGGTCTACGCCGGCCACGTCCTGGTCCTCCTCCACGATGGCGCGCTCGCCGGCGCGCAGCTGGACGACCCCAGGATCGTGCGCACCACCGTCATCCGCGCCGCCCGCGACCTGCTGGGCATCACGCAGGAAGCCTGAGCAGACCGTCATCCGCGCCGCCCGGGAGCGAACTCCGTCAGTGCGGCGACCCGACGGCGCGCTCGTCACGCATCACAGGGCCAGGACGTCGCGCACCTGCTCGGCGTTGCTCACCGCCGGCCGCCCGTCGCGGCCGGCGAGCACGTCCTCGAAGCCCACGCGCACGTCCAGGCCGAGCGCGCGCGCCGCGCCGACGACCGCCCAGGTCGCGCGCCCCTGGGCGTGCCAGAGCCGCGGGCGGCCCAGCGGCGCGACGAGCGCGTCGACCTCGCGGGCCTGCGCGACGGCCGCGTCGCCGTCGTCCTCCTCGTCGAGGATCTCGACCAGCACGCGGTGCACGCGCGCCGCCCACGGCGCGGCCAGCAGCGCCTCGGCGTCGGCGACGCTGAACACGCCCGCCTCGATGCCGACGCCGCGCTCCAGCAGCGCGGTACCCAGCGGCACCGCGTCGTCCTGGACGAGGTTCAGCGACACGAGGTCGGGCGGCTGCGACCACAAGCGGATCGCCTCAACGCGGCTCGCCGCCCCGCCGAGGTCGATGTCCTCCTGCGTCGAGCAGGAGATCTCGAGGCCCGGCACCGCGGCGCGCACCGCCGCGACCGCCGCGTCGAGGGCCTCGGCACCGAGGCTCTCGCGCTCGTCGCCGACCCGGCGCGGGTGGAAGTGCACCGACCGCGCGCCCGCCGCCCAGCACGCGGCGGCATCGGCGGCCAGCTCGGCCGGGGTGATCGGGATCGCCGGATGCTCGCTCCGGGACCGATCGCCGTTCATCGCCACCTGGATCAACATGATGTCCTTCCGGCGTCGTCTGCGCGCATACGCCTGGCGTGCCCAAGGGCCGACCTGGGTACGCCAGCGTTCCACATGGCCGAGCGCGGAGCGCAGCCGCAGGTCCCCAGGGTCCACCGGCGGGCTCTTCGAGCGCTGGGCGCGTTCTTCACGCCGCTGCTGCCCGACGACTACCTCGAGCAGATCAACCCGATGTGGACCACGCGCGAGCTGCGCGGCCGGATCGAGGAGATCTCCCCCGAGGCCGACGACGCGGTCACGGTCACGATCAAGCCGAGCTGGCGCTGGCCGGGGCACCGCCCGGGTCAGTACCTGCGCATCGGCCTGGTCATCGACGGCCGCCACCACTGGCGCGCGTACTCGCTGACCTCCGACCCCGAACGCGACGACGGGCGGATCGCGATCACGCCCAAGCTCGTCGAGTCCGGGATCGTCTCGCCCTACCTCCTCCAGAAGGCCGGCCCCGGGACGATCGTCCGTCTCGGCGGCGTCGAGGGCACGTTCGTCCTCCCGGACCCGGTCCCGGACAAGCTCCTGTTCATCACCGCCGGCAGCGGCGTCACGCCGGTCATGGGCATGCTCCGGGCGCTCAAGCGTCAGGGCGCGCTGCGCGACGTCGTCCACCTGCACTCCGCCCGGACCGACACCGGCACGATCTTCGGCGCCGAGCTGCGCGCGCTGGACACCGACACGGACAACAACTACCGCCTGCACCTGCAGCTCACCGGCAGCGACGGCCGCCTGACCCCGGACCACCTCGACGACCTCTGCCCCGACTGGCGCGACCGCGAGGCGTTCGTGTGCGGTCCGACCGCGCTGATCGAGGCGCTGCGCGAGCGCTGGGAGCGCGACGCCGACCCGGAGCGCCTGCACCTCGAGCACTTCGCCCCGGTCGCGGGCGTCGGCGAGGGCGAGCGCGGCGAGGGCGGGTCGATCAAGTTCCTCGACAGCGACCTCACCGCGCAGAGCGACGGCTCGCAGCCGATCCTCGAGGCGGGCGAGGAGGCCGGCGCCACGCTGCCGTTCGGCTGCCGCATGGGGATCTGCCACACCTGCGTCGGGAAGCTGTGCAGCGGCCGCGTGCGCGACCTGCGCACCGGCGCGGTCTCCGGCGTCCCGGGCGAGACCGTCCGCACCTGCGTCAACGCGCCCGAGGGCGACGTCGAGATCTACCTCTGAGAGCAACCACACCATGTTGGGAGCACCGTGACCCCCGAAACGCTCATCGAAAGCCCGCTGGCCCGCCTCTCCGAGGAGGAGATCGACGCGCTGGCCCGCGAGTTCGACGCCATCCACGACGAGGTCTTCGCCGAGCTCGGCACGCGTGACCGCGACTACATCACCGCGATCATCGGCATGCATCGCCGGCTGGTCGTCGGCAGCCGCGTCGTGCTCGTCGGCTCGAGCTTCGCGCCCGCGTGGGTGTTGGGGATGTCGATGCTCAGCCTGGCCAAGATCCTGGAGAACATGGAGATCGGCCACAACGTGATGCACGGTCAGTGGGACTGGATGAACGACCCGCACATCCACTCCTCGACCTGGGACTGGGACACCGCGTCGACCGCCGAGGCCTGGAAGCACTCGCACAACTACGAGCACCACACGTACACCAACATCCGTGGCAAGGACCGCGACCTCGGCTACGAGATCATGCGGATCGACCCGCACCAGAAGTGGTATCCGTTCTACCTGGCGCAGCCGCTCTACAACATCGTGCTGGCGATGTTCTTCGAATGGGGCGTCGCGCTGCACGATCTGAACTTCGACGCGATCCGCAAGGGCAAGAAGTCCAAGTCCCAGCTCAAGCGCGAGCTCAAGGGCATGGCCGGCAAGGCGCGCGCGCAGTTCGCCAAGGACTACCTCGCGTTCCCGGCGCTCAGCGCCGCGATCGCCGGCGGCACGCGCTACGCGACCGAGCGCCGCAGGAACAACCGCGGCGCGGCCCTCGCGGCCGCTGGCGCCGCGGCGCGCAAGACGTTCCGCTCGACCGCGAAGGCCAACGCCACCGCCAACGTCGTCCGCAACATGTGGTCCTACGCGATCATCTTCTGCGGGCACTTCCCGGACCAGACCTACACCTTCAGCCCCGACGAGGTCGAGGGCGAGTCGCGCGGCGGCTTCTACGTCCGCCAGCTGCTCGGCGCCGCCAACATCGAGGGCTCGCCGCTGTTCCACGTCATCAGCGGCAACCTCGGCTACCAGGTCGAGCACCACCTCTACCCGGACATGCCGAGCACCCGCTACGGCGAGATCGCGCCGCAGGTCAAGGACATCTGCCGGCGCTACGGGCTCCCCTACAACTCGGGGTCGTTCGCCCAGCAGCTCGGCGGCGTCCAGCGCACGATCCTGCGCCTCGCCTTCCCCGGCGGGACACCGCGGCCCAAGCCCGGCCCCTACGGCGGCACCGACACCGAGCCGGCCCCCGGCGCCCCCAAGTACACTGAAGCGGTAGAGAACGTCCACGCGCGCTGACCGCCTCGCCGAGCGATGCGCTCTCGCGCCCCCTAGGCTGGAGCCATCATGAGCCTGACCATCGGCGATACCGCCCCCGACTTCACCGCCCAGACCACCGAAGGCGAGATCCAGTTCCACGACTGGATCGGCGACGGCTGGGCCGTCCTGTTCTCGCACCCCCGCGCGTTCACCCCCGTGTGCACGACCGAGCTGGGGTACATGGCCTCGATCAAGCCCGACTTCGACAGCCGCGGCGTCAAGATCATCGCCATCTCGACCGACCCGGCCGAAGGCAGCGCCGAGTGGTCCAGGGACATCGCCGCCTCCCAGGGCGCCGAGGTCAACTACCCCATCATCGCCGACACCGACCACGCGATCAGCAAGGCCTACGGGATGCTCGGGGCCGACGTGTCCGGCGACCCGACCGACCGCACCGCCGCCCAGAACGCGACGCTGCGCAACGTCTTCGTCGTCGGGCCCGACAAGAAGATCAAGTTGGTGTTGATCTACCCGATGACCACCGGCCGCAACTTCGACGAGGTCCTGCGCGTCATCGACTCCCTGCAGCTGACGAGCAAGCACCAGCTCGCCACGCCGGCGCAGTGGCAGCCGGGCGACGACGTGATCATCGCCGGCTCGGTCTCCGACGAGGTGGCCAGGGAGCGCTACCCCGACGGCTGGGAGACGCCGCTGCCCTACATCCGGATCGTCCCCGCCCCGTAGCGCGGACGCCCCGGCCGCCGGCCGGGAACTCGAAGCGACCCTGCGGCGAAGGAGGGAGAAGATGCGTCCCTTGCCTTCGCCGCAGGACGCCGCGGCCACCGACGCGGAGATCCTCGCTGCCTCGCTGCACGAGCCCTCCGCCTTCGCCGCGGTCTTCGACCGCCACTTCCCGGCGATCCACGGCTGGATGCGGCGCCGCGTCGGCGCGTCGCTCGCCGACGACCTCGCCGCCGAGACGTTCACGCGCGCGTTCGACGCCCGCGACCGCTTCGACCCCGGCCGCGCCGACGCGCGCCCGTGGCTGTTCGGGATCGCCGCCCACCTCGTCGCCGACCACCGCCGCGCCGAGGTCCGGCGCCTGCGCGCGATCGCGCGCACCGATCCCGGCGAGCTGATCGCCGAGGACCAGGAGGCCGCCACGCTCGCGCGCGCCGACGCCGCGACGCTCGGCCCCGCGCTGGCCGCGGCGCTCGCCGGGCTGCGCAGCCAGGAGCGCGACGCGCTGCTGCTCGCCGCCTGGGCCGACCTCGACTACGAGCAGATCGCGCAGGCCACCGGCGTCCCGGTCGGCACCGTGCGCTCCCGCCTGCACCGCGCGCGGCGGCACCTGCGCGCCGCCCTGGCCACCACGATCGACGGAAGCGAGACATGACCGACGAGCTGGACCTCCTCCGCGCCTGGCACCCGCCGACGCCCGTCACCGCGCTCCCCGCGAGCGTCGCGGCCGCCCAGGCGCGCACGCGCCTCGACGCCCACATCGCGGGCGCCGCCCGGCGGCGCACCGCCAGTGCCGGCGCGCCGCGCCCCCACCGGCGCTGGTGGCTGCTCGCCGCGCCCGGCGCGCTGGCCGCGGCGGCCGCCACGGCGCTGGTCCTGACGCTCGGCTCGGGCGTCGAGAACGGCACGGTCGCGCCCAAGGGCGCGGCCGCCCAGGCGCTGGACCGCGCCGCCGACGCCGCCGAGCGCGCCCCGGCCGTCGCGCCGTTCCCGACCGCGCAGCAGTTCTTCTACATCAAGTCCGAGGCGACCTACCTGGACATCGGCGTGCTCGGCAGGGGCCGGACGATCGCGTCGCTCGACACCAGCACGACCGAGACCTGGCAGAGCGCGGCGCATCCCGGCCGGCAGCGCAGCTTCGCCAAGACGACCCGCTGGCCGTCCGCCAAGGCCAGGCGCGCGTGGATCGCCGCCGGGCGCCCGGCCCTCACCGGCGCCGCCGGCCCGCCCGCCGCGCTCCCGCAGGCGACCTTCTATCTCGGCAACGAGCAGCTCACTTACCAGCAGGTCCGCGACTTCGACCAGCCCGCCGGCGCCGTCTACCGCCGCCTGCGCGACCACTACGTCAAGGGCCAGGGCGGCAACATCGACAACGAGCTCTTCACCCAGGTCGGCGACGCGCTGCGCCAGCAGGCCGCGCCACCCAAGCTGCGCGCGGCGCTCTACCGCACGCTGGCGCTGATCCCCGGCGTCCAGTACCTCGGCCACGTCCGCGACCGCCTCGGCCGCCCCGCCGTCGGCGTCGCGCGCACCGACGACGCCACCGGCGCCAAGACCCGCCACGAGCTGCTGTTCGACCCGCAGACGTCCGAGCTGCTCGCCGAGCAGGAGGTCATGCTCAGCATCCCGTCCGGCCTGCGCGGCCTCGTCGCACCGGGCACGGTCACCGGCGACGCCGTCTACCTGCGCCGCGCGGCCGTGGACCGGCTCGGGGAACGTCCGTAACCCGGCGACGCGCGGCGCGTGTCGAGAACGCGCGGTCGGCTACGACTACGGGCCATGACCAAGGTGACGGCACAGATGTCGGTGTCCCTCGACGGCTGCTACACAGGGCCGCGGGACCCGAGCAACCCCAACGACATGAGCACGTGGATGAGAGGCCCGGAGGCGCCCGGGTTCTTCCGCGTCACGCGCTGGGTCGTCGACGCGATGGCGTGGCGCGAGCGGCTCGGCGCCGCGGGCGGCGAGCGATCGGTCAACGACGAGATCGTCGCCGAGACGTTCGCCGCCGCGGGCGCGTACGTGATGGGGCGGCGGATGTTCGACGCGGGCGAGGTGCCGTGGGGCGACGAGCCGCCGTTCCGCGCGCCGGTGTTCGTCGTCACGCACCGCCACCGGGACGTCCTGGAGCGCGCGGGCGGGACGTCGTTCACGTTCGTCACCGAGGGGTTCGCCCGCGCCATCGAGCTGGCCAAGGCCGCGGCCGGGGACAAGGACGTGCAGATCGCCGGCGGCGGCGAGCTCGTCCGCCAGGTGCTCGCCGCGGGCCTGCTCGACCAGCTCGAGCTGCACGTCGCCCCCGTGCTGCTCGGCGACGGCCAGCGCCTGTTCGACCCGAGCCTCGGCCTCCGCGCCGACGAGGGCATCGAGCTGGTCCCGACGCGCGTGGTCGAGGACCCCGCGGTCACCCACATCCGCTACGACGTCACCGGCCACGCGCAGCTCGTGCTCGACGACCGCGGCGCCAGCGGCGAGCTTGTCAGCCCCCAGGACTAGATCCAGCCCGACTGCCGCGCGATCCGGATCGCGTCGATCCGGTTGCGCGCGTCGAGCTTGGAGATCGCGTTGGACAGGTAGTTGCGCACGGTCGCGGGCGACAGGAACAGCGCGGCGCCGATGTCGGTCGTCGTGCCGCCCTCGGCCGCCGCGCGCAGCACCTCGGCCTCGCGCTCGGTCAGCGGGTTGTCGCCGACGCGCAGCGCGGTCTCGACCAGCGTCGGGTCCAGGAACCGCTGGCCCTTGGCGACCCGGCGCAGCGCGTCGGCCAGCTCCTCGGACGGCGCGTTCTTGCGCATGAACCCGCCGACCTGCGCCTCCAGCGCCCGGACCAGATGGCCCGGATGGCCGAGCCCGGTCAGGATCAGCACCTTCGTCTCGGGCAGCTCCTGGCGCAGCGTCGCCGCGGCGGTCAGCCCGTCGGTCCCCGGCAGCTCGATGTCGAGCACGGCGACGTCGGGCAGCAGCCGCAGCGCGGTCGGGACGATGTCGTCGCCGTTGTCGACGTCGGCGACGACCTCCATGTCGGCCTCCAGCCCGATCAGCGCCAGCAGCGCGCCGCGGATCAAGTGCTGGTCCTCGGCCAGGAGGATCCGGATCACGCCGGCACCTCCACGCGCAGCCGGAAGCGCCCGCCCCCGATCGGCCCGCCCGCGGCCAGCCCGTCGAGCTCGGCCAGCCGGTCGGCGAGGCTCTGCAGCCCGGTTCCGGCACCGCTGCGCACGACCGCGCCGTCGTTGACGAGCTCCAGCCGGACGACGCCGTCCGCACCGCGCGTCGCGGCGATCGTGCAGACGCGCGCGTCGGCGTGGCGCAGGATGTTCGTCGCGCCCTCGCGCATCGCGAACCCGAGCGCCGCGCTCGTCTCGGCACCAAGGCCATCGACGTCCAGCTTCGCGTCCACGGCGATCCCCGCCAGCCGCAGCAGGTCGATCGCCGCGCCCGCCTCGGTGGCGAACGCGACCTCGCGGTCGTCGCGCGCGACCGCCGCGACCTCGTCGGCCAGCGAGCTGGCGACCGCCTCCAGCTCGGTGATCTCGCGCACCGCGCCCGCGCGGTCGCGGTCGGCCTCGATCAGCCGCCGCGCGAGGTCGCCCTTGAGCGCGATCGCCGTCAGGCTCTGACCGACCACATCATGAAGGTCGCGCGACAGCCGCCGCCGCTCGGTCCGGACCGCGCCCGCGGCCAGCGCGTCGCGCGCGGCGTCCAGCTCGGCGACGATCGGGACCAGCCGGACCGACGCGCACACGCCCGCGATCACGAGCGTCGAGATGACCACCCAGTACGCGGCGTTCCAGCACAGCGCGTACGTGCTCGGGTCCGCCACGCTCAGCCACCACAGCGTGTCGTAGGTCAGCATCGCGGCCGGTGCGAGCACGACCACGGCGATCCGCACGGGTCCGCGCAGGCACGCCATCGCGGTGATCGGGACGACCCACACCGACGTCTCCCACGCGACCCCGAAGATCCCGATCAGCCCGAACGCCAGCGCCACCGCCGCGGCGACCCGCACGAGCGGGTGCGACGGCGCCCGCCCCTGCACGACGGCCAGCGAGCTCGACAGCGTCAGCGCGGTCACACCCACCCACGCGACGATCGCCAGCGGCCAGTGATGCGCGCGGTTGAAGCCGAACGCGCCCACGCACATCAGCAGGAGGAACAGCAGGACGACCGCGTGCACGCTGATCAGCGTCCGCCACGCCTGCCGGGTCGCCAGCCCGCGCCCGATCGGGCTGCGGCGCGCCCGCGCCGTCCGCACCAGCGCGACCGCCGCGGGGTCCTCGGACCGCGCCGCGGAGCCGGTCTCGGCCACGATCACGCGCAGGTCGTGCAGCGCGTCGTTGGCCTGCGTCAGCACGCCGTCGAGCGCGAGCAGCGGCTCGGCCACGCCCGGCGCGCCGAGCGCGGCGCGCGCCCTGCGGCCCGCATCGCGCAGCGCGACGATGTGGCGCTCCAGCGACGCGCGCACCTCGCGCTGCAGCTGCGCGCGCTCCTCCAGCACCGCGTCGGCGGCCAGCGCGGTGCGCGACGCCGCGAGCTGGTGCACGGCCGCGACGAGCCAGACGACCGCGAACTGGATCACCGCCCGGAACAGGACCGAGTACATCAGGTAGCTCGCCGTGCTCGACCACCTCAGGTGCGCGTCCGGATCGGCCCACACGACCCCGCCCGCCGCCGCGATGCACGCGGCCAGCGCGGCCAGCGACCACGGCGGGCGCAGGACGATCAGCGCCGAGGTCGCGACGACCGCGAGCATGAACGCCCACGACACGCCGATGATCAGCAGCGCAGCGAGGTTGACGGCTGCGATCACCGCGAGCGTCGCGCCCGAGTGCGGCGGCCGCTCGCCGCGCACGCCGTAGCTGAGGTGCCACAGGTGCAGCGGCATGAACACGGCGGCCGCGGCGATCGCGACCGCGATGTCGGTCGCCGAACCGGACAGCCCGACGCGGCCGACCTCGACCACCGCCAGCAGCGCGCTGACGCAGAGCACCGCGCGCCCGGCCAGGGTGGGGATCCGCTCGTCCACGGCGACAGGTTCGCAGCTCCCCGCGCGCGCGTCCCGAACCGATGACATGTGTCACACGCGATCGACGACATCGTCCTCTGGCGATGAGTTCGCGGCCGCGGGATCGTCTCAGGGGCCATGACCCCTCTCCCCCTCCCCAACGACCAGCCCGGCGCGCAGCCCCAGCGCGCCGGGCGCCGCGAGTGGATCGGCGTCGCCGCCCTCGCCCTGCCCTGCATGCTCGTGGTGATGGACCTGAGCGTGCTGTTCCTGGCCGTGCCGTCGCTGTCGGCCGACCTGCACCCGACCCCCACGCAGCTGCTCTGGATCACCGACGTCTACGGGTTCCTGATCGCTGGGGCGTTGATCGCCATGGGCGCGCTCGGTGACCGCATCGGCCGCCGCAAGGTGCTGGTGTGGGGGTCGGCCGCGTTCGGCGCGGCCTCGGTCCTCGCCGCGCTGTCGACGTCGCCGGAGATGCTGATCGCCGCCCGCGGCCTGCAGGGCATCGCCGGCGCGACGCTGATCCCGTCGACCATGTCCCTGCTCTTCGCGATGTTCCCCCACGAGGAGGACCGCATGAAGGCGCTCGGGCTGATCTCGGCCGGCTTCACCAGCGGCGCGGCGCTCGGGCCGATCCTCGGCGGCGTGCTGCTCGACGTCTCGACCTGGCACGCCGTGTTCCTCATCAACGTGCCCGCGATGCTGGCGGTGCTGTGGTTCGTCCCCCGCTACGTGCCCGAGTTCGCCAACCCGGCCGCGCCGCGCGTCGACCTGCCCAGCGCCGGGATGCTGATGCTCGCGGTGCTCCCGGCGACCTACGGGATCAAGCGCTTCGCCCGCGGGACCGGCGGCGCGGCCGACGCCGCGCTGATCGCGTTCGGCGTCGCCGTGCTCGTCGTCCTGCTGGCGCGCCAGAGGAGGATCGCCAACCCGCTGATCAACCTGTCGCTGTTCCGGATCCGCCGCTTCAGCGCGCCGCTGGCCGGGATGTGCGTGACGACGTTCGTGATGTTCGGGACGTTCTTCTTCGTCGCCCAGTACTTCCAGATCGTGCTGAACCTGGACCCGCTGCCGGCCGCGCTCTGGGGTCTGCCCGGGATCGTGACGATGACGCTCGGGACGATGGTCGTCGTGCCGAAGCTCGCGACCAGGTACCGCCCCGGGCCGCTGATGGCGAGCGGCGCCGCGCTGATGGCCGTCGGCCTGGCCGCGCTGTCGATGGTCGACGCCGACACGCCGCCCGCGCTCGTCGCGCTCGTGGTCGCGGTCTTCCAGTTCGGCGTCGCCCCGCTGGTGACGCTGGGCAACAACCTCATCCTGGGCGCCGCGCCGCCGGAGGCGACCGGCCAGGCGTCGGGCACGAGCCAGACGCTCAACGAGCTCGGCGGCGCGCTGGGCATCGCGGTGCTCGGCAGCATCGGCACCGCGCACCTCCCGGCCGACCTGCGCGACGCGACCGACGCGGCGTTCACCCACGGCATGTCGGTCGTCGCGCTGCTCGGCGCGGCGCTGATGCTCGGCGTCGCCGCGCTGCTGACCTTCGCGTTCCGCGAACGCGCGGCGGACGAGGCGGCGGCGCCCGGCGAGGTGCAGGAGCGCGTCGCCGAGCCGGTGGCGGCGTGAGGAGGGCGCGATGCGCTTCGCGCTCTACGACGTCGTCGTCCCGGAGCCTCCCGGCGCAGGCCGGGAGGCTCCGGGCGCCGACGACGCCGCGCCGCCGGACGAGCGGTCGGCGCTAGCCCTGCCGCCAGAGGCCGGACCGGCGGGCGGCGGCGTCGTCGCGGCGGCCGGCCCAGAGGGCGCCGTCGGTCGGGCGCAGCGGCGCGGCCGCGGGTGACGGCGCCGCCGGTGCGGGCGGCGCGGGCGCGCGCGGCTCGCGCCGTGGCACCGGCGCCGCGTCGACCTCCGGCACCGCGACGCGCAGCAGCAGGACGCCCGCGCCGACCATCAGCAGCAGCGCTACCGCGAGCCCGCCGATCCCGCCGTCCAGCGCCCGCCACACCGCGCAGGCTGCAAGCGCGGCGAGGGTCCAGGTGCTCAGCGGCGCCAGCGCGCGTGCCGCGATCTGGCGCCACGCGGGCATCGCCTCCGGCAGCTCCAGCGTCAGCCGCGCGACGACCGTCGCCGCCAGCAGCATCACGGTGACCGGGATCAGCGCGCTCACAGCGCCAACCGCCCGCGCGTCCCGACGCTCGTCCCGAGCCCGCCCAACAGCAACAACAACCCGCCGCCGACGAACGCGATCGTGACCTCGCGCTGCTCGGCCTTCGTGCCGAGCTTGGACCCGAGCGACCGGTAGATCCCCGACAGCGTGTCGGCGTCGTCGACCGCGTACGTCCTCCCGCCCGACGTCGAGGCGATCTGCGCGAGCGTCTGCGGGTCCGGCGGCACGTCGAGCGTCTGGCCGTCGGGCAACGACAGCGTCCCGGACTGCGTGCCGAGCGCCACCGTGTAGATCGGGATCCCGAGCCTCTTCGCGCGCGCCGCGGCCTCCAGCGGGTCGGAGCCCGCGGTGCGCGCGCCGTCGCTGAGCAGCACGATCGCCGCGGGTGCGGTCCTGCCGTCGGTGCCCTTGCGCGCGGCGAGCTGGTCCAGCGCGGCGCTGAGCGCGTCGCCGGTCGCGGTCCCGCCCTCGGCGCTGAGCGCGCCGATCGCGCTCGTCACCGCGGCGCGGTCGGTCGTCGGCGCGACGTTGGTCTCGACGCTCGACGAGAACCCGGCGAAGCCGATCAGCAGCGACTTGGGCGCATCGCTCAGGAACGACCTCGCCGCGCCCTGCGCCGCCTGCAGCCGCGTCGGTGAGACGTCGTCGGCCTGCATCGACCCGGACTCGTCGGTGACGAGCACGACCGACGCCTTCTCGACCGGCACGTGCACCGTGCGCTGCGGCTTGGCGAACCCGGCCGCGAGCGCGATCGTGCTGGCGCCCAACAGCGTCGCCGGGACGACGCGGCGCCAGCGGGCGCTGCGCGGCGCGAGCGCCCGCATCGCCGCGGCCGCCGGATGGCGGACCGCGAAGCGCCGCCGCCGCGCACGGGCGGCGACCGACACCACCAACAACAGCGGCAGCGCCAGCAGCGCCAGCAGGTGCGTGGGTTCCGCGAAGCTCACCGCAGCACCCGCCCCAGCTCGCGCAGCCAGTCGTCGCCGGTGCCCAGCGCGACATGTTGGGCGCCCGCGCGCCGCAGCACCGCCGCCACGCCCGCGCGGCGCTCGGCCTCGGCCTGCGCCAGCGCCGCCCGGACACCGGGATCGCTCGTATCAAGCTCTACAACTTCGCCCGTCTCCGGATCCGAGAACACCAACAACCCGGCGTCCGGCAGCTCGGCCTCCAGCGGGTCATGGACCTCGACGGCCACGACCGAGTGCCGCGCCGCGATCTGCCGGAACGGGCCGGCCCAATCGTCATCGCGGAAGTCGCTGACGACGACCACCGACCCGGCCATCCGGGCCAGCCGCGCGACGCGCTCCAGCGCGACGCCCAGCCCGCCGCCGTCGTTGCCGTCGGCGACCACGCCCGCGCCGATCGCGCCGCGGACCGCCGCCAGCGCGACGCGCCCCGACGCGGGCGGCAGCAGCCGCGCGCCGCCGAGCGCCAGCCCGACGTTGCCGCCGTGCTGCACCGCGAGTCGAGCGACCACATCGACAACGCCCTCGGCGACGTCGCTCTTCAACCGCCCGACCGTCCCGAACGCCATCGACGGCGAGACGTCGGCGACCACCCACGTCGTCACCGCGCGCTCCGGGACCAGCCGCCGCACGTGCGGCTCGCCGGTCCGGGCGCTGGCGCTCGGGTCGATGCGCCGGACGTCGTCGCCCGGCACGTAGGGCTGCAGCTGCGAGAGCTCGGTGCCGTCGGCGGCCGTGCCGCGGGTCGGATGCCCGCCCGGCAGCCGCCCGGCGACGCGCCTACGCAGCGTCAGCCCGAGGCGGCGCAGCGTGTCCGGCGGGATCGGCCCCGGGCCCTGGCGGGCCGGCGAGGGCGAGAGCATCAGGCCACCTCGACCAGGTGCCCGGCGGCGTGCGGCACGGCGACCGCGTCGAGCACGCGCTCGAGCAGCGCGTCGGGCGTGACGCCGTCGGCGAGCGCGTCGTAGGACAGCACGAGCCGGTGGCGCAGCACGTCGCGCGCGAGGTCGGCGACGTCCTCGAACGTCGCGTAGGTGCGGTCGCGCAGCAGCGCCAGCGCCTGCGCGGACTGCACGAGGCCGATCGACGCGCGCGGCGAGCCGCCGAAGGCGATCAACCCAACCACATCATCAAGGCCGTAGCGCTCGGGGTGGCGCGTGGCGTCGACCAGCGACACCGCGTAGCGCGCGACCTCGCGCGAGACGACGACCTCGCGGGCGCGCTCGCGGTAGGCGGCGAGCTGCTCCATCGTCAGCACCCGCGCGACCTCCGACGGCGACGTCACGCCGCGCGCGACCTCGATCTCGTCGTCGAGCGCCGGGTAGTCCACCACCAACTTGAACAGGAAGCGGTCGACCTGGGCCTCGGGCAGCTGGTAGGTGCCCTCGGACTCGATCGGGTTCTGGGTGGCCAGGACCAGGAACGGCTGCGGGACCGCGAAGGCCTCCCCACCGATCGTGACCTGGTGCTCCTGCATGACCTCCAACAACGCCGACTGCACCTTCGCGGGCGCGCGGTTGATCTCGTCGGCGAGCAACAGGTTGGCGAAGACCGGGCCCAGCTCGGTCCGGAACGCGCCGCGGTCGGGCTGCCAGATCCGCGTGCCGATCACGTCGGCCGGGACCAGGTCCGGGGTGAACTGCACGCGCGAGAACGAGCCGCCGAGCGCCTGGGCGAGCGTCCGGACCGTCAGCGTCTTAGCCAGGCCGGGCACGCCCTCGAGCAGGACGTGGCCGCCGGCCAGCAGCGCGACGAGCACGCGCTCGAGCATCGCGTCCTGGCCGACGACGACGCGCTTGGCCTGGTGCAGGACCGCGGACAGCGCGTGCCGCGCCTCGGCGTCCGGATCGGGGTCGGCGCCGGGCGCCGGGAACAGCTGGGTGTCGTCGATCATGACCACCACGTTGACCGGCGGCCCGTCACCTGCCCGTCACCTCGCGGCGACTTCGAGGCGCGCGACGAGCCCGCCGGCCGGCGGCGACTCCAGGCGCAGGCGGCCGCCGTGGGCCTCGGCGATCGTCCGGACGATCGACAGCCCCAGCCCGGTGCCGGGGCTCGTGCCGCGGCGCAGGCGCTCGAACGGCTCGGCCATCCGGGCGAGGTCGTCGGGCGCGATCGGCGCGCCCGCGTTGGCGACGGTCAGCGCGCCGTCGCGCACCGCGACGCGGACCGGCGCGCCCGGGCGCCCGTGGCGCAGCGCGTTGTCGATCAGGTTGGCCGCGGCGCGCTGCAGCAGCGCGGGGTCGCCGCGCACGACGGTCGGCCGCAGGTCGGCGTCGATCCGCGCGCCGCGCGGGAGCGCCCGCGCGACGACCGCGTGCAGCTCGACGTCCTGGTCGGCGCGCGGCCCGTCGGTCGCGCCCGCGAGCGTGAGCAGCGCGCTCATCAGGCGGTCGGTGTCCTCGGTCGCCGCGACGGTCTCAGCGAGCACCTCGCGCAGCGACTCGACGGTCGGCTCGGGGTCGTCGAGCGCGACCTCGGCCGCGGTCCGGATCGCCGTCATCGGCGTGCGCAGCTCGTGCGAGGCGTTGGCGACGAACCGCCGCTGCTTGGCGATCGCGCGCTCCAGCGGGCCCAGCACCTCGCCGGAGACCAGCCAGCCGCCGCCGGCCGCCAGGAGGACGACGGCGAGCAGGGACAACAGGTACTGGGATCCGAGCGCTGAGACCGCCCGATCGGCGTCGACGGCCGCGAGCGTCCGGTGCAGGTGCGCGCGGACGAGCAGGTAGGAGGCGAGCAGGATCAGGCCGGACGCCGTCGCCAGCAGCCCGGCGTAGAACAGCGTCAGCCGCAGGCGGACGGTGGTCACATCCGGTACCCGACACCCGGGACCGTGTCGATGACGCCGGGCTCGCCGAGCTTGCGGCGCAGCTTCATCACGGTCATCCGGACGATGTTGGAGAACGGGTCGACGTTGGCGTCCCAGACCGACGCGAGCAGCTGCTCGGTGCTGACGGCGTCGCCGCCCGCGGCCATCAGCGCGTGCAGGACGCCGAACTCCTTGCGCGCGAGGTCCAGCTCGGCGCCCGCGCGGGTGACCGTGCGCTTCGCCGGGTCCAGGCGCAGGTCGCCGTGCTCCAGGACCGCGGGGCGCGCGGCGCCGGCGCGGCGGGCGAGCGCGTTGACGCGCGCGACCAGCTCGGCGAAGCGGAACGGCTTCAACATGTAGTCGTCGGCGCCGAGGCCGAGGCCCTCGACGACGTCGTCGGTCGTGCGCGACGCGGTCAACATGAGGACCTTGGTCTCGGGCTGCTCGGCGTTGAGCGCGCGGCAGACCTCGTCGCCGTGGATCTCGGGGAGGTCGCGGTCGAGCACGACGACGTCGTAGTCGTGCACGCGCGCGAGGTACAGCGCGCGGCCGCCGTCGGGCGCGACGTCGACCGCCGCGCCGTGGCGGCGCAGGCCGGTCGCGACGGACCTCGCGACGCCCGGGTGGTCCTCGGCCAGCAGCACGCGCACGGGATCAGACCCCCGGCCGGCGGTCGTGGTCGTGGTCGCAGTGACCGCGGTCCAGCTGTTGTTGCTGCGGTTGCCCGGCGGGCGACGACGACGCCGGGAGCTGGTCGCCGATCGCCGCCACGCTGACCGCCGACCAGCCGAGCAGCGCGGCGCCGGCGGTCACGGCGACGGTGGCGATACGGGTGGAGCGCATGCGTCCACCCAACCGCATGGTCCTGAAGGCAGCCTTCGCCGTTCCTGAACGCAAGCTGAGGGTGTCAGACCAGCCGGCCCGTCAGGCTCACGCTCGCGACGCCGCCGAGGACCAGGATCAGCAGCGCGCCGCCCGCGAACGACGAGGAGACGTCCTGCCTCTGGTGCTTGGTCGTGAGCTTGGAGCCGAGCTGCTCGTAGACCGCGCTCAGCGCCCTGGCGTCGGAGATGTTGTAGGCCTTGCCGCCGGTGATCGAGGCGACCTGCCTCATCGTCGCGGTGTCCGGCGGGACCTGGCTCGTGCCGGTCTTGGTCGTGATCGTCCCTGAGGCCGTGCCGAGCGACACGGTGTAGATCGGGACCTTCGCCGCCTTGGCCTGGCGCGCGACCGTCAGGACGTCCTGGCCGCGGACGCTCTTGCCGTCCGACAGCAGGACGATCGCCGCCGGGCCGTTCCCGGTCTTCAGCATCTTCAGCGCGGAGGCGATCGCGTCGCCGGTCGCGGTGGTGCCCGCGGCCTGGATCGAGTTGATGGCGTCGCCGACCGCGTCGTGGTCGGTCGTCGGCGCGGCCAGCACGGTCGGCACCTGGTTGAACGTGAGCGCGCCGACGCGCACGGTCCTCGGGACCGACCTCAGGAACGTCGCGGCCGCGGCGCGGGCGGCGGTCAGGCGGTCCGGGGCGACGTCCTTGGCCTCCATCGAGCCGGAGCGGTCGGTGGCGATCACGATCCGCGCCTGCTCGACCGGGACGGCGACGGTGGTCTGCGGGCGCGCGAGCGCGGTCAGCAGCAGCGCGGCGGCGCCGAGGCCGCCGGCGATCGGGACGTGGCGACGCCAGCCGGCGCGGCGCGGGAGGACGGCGGCGCGCAGCGGCGCGGCGACGACGGCGCGCGCGGCCCGGCGTGCACGGCGCTCGCGCACGACGTAGGCCGTGAGCAGCACCGGCACCAGCGCCAGGCCGGCGAGCAGGAGCGGGGACGCGAAGGTCATGGCGCTCAAGAGTGCGGACCGGCCTGTCACCTCACCGTCACCGCGCGCAGTGACAGGGAGGTGACGTGCGCGGCCTCAGCCCGCCGGGATCAGCGCCGAGTCCGGCGCCAGCGCGCGCAGGAAGCCGAGGCCCTTGGGCGAGCCGAGGCCGGTCGAGTCGTCGTAGCCGGGCTGCGAGGTCAGCGTGCCGGTCTGGCCCGCCGTCCGCAGCAGCGTCTGCGTCCCGCCGGAGGCGTCGATCGAGTTGGTGTCGTTGGTCCGGACGACCGCGACCGGGCTGCTCGGGGCCGAGATGTCGTTGAACGCGCCGGCACCGCCCGCCGCGTAGAGCGCCGGGTTGGCGAAGCCGTGGTGCGCGCCCGCGGCCTGGTCGGCGAGCGCCATCATGCCCGCGAACAGCGGCGAGGCCAGCGACGTGCCGCCGATCCGGTACTCGGAGTAGTGCGTGTCGTCGGTCGGCAGCGGCAGCCCGAGCGGGTTGGCGGCCTGGTCGAAGTCCTGGCTGAGCCCGATCAGGAACCCGGAGTTCGGGTCGGCGAGCATCGCGACGTCGGGCGTCACGCGGCCGGGCACGGCGCCGCCGGAGACCCTGCCGTCGTCGCTGCTCTTGCTCTCCCAGTAGTGCGAGAACGCATCGGGGACCACGCCGGCCTGGTAGGACGGCTGCGCGTAGGCCTGGCTCGTGCCGCCGCCACCGCCGGAGTTGAAGACGCCGGGCGCGGCGGGCGACCACGCGCCGTCGGTCAAGGTGGAGGAGAACGTGCCCCAGTAGGTCTCGAACTCGTAGTTGTCGTCCTTGCCGACCGCCAGCGTCGTGCCGCCGACCGACGTGACGTACGGCGAGTTGCCGCCGGAGTCGGTGGCGCGGGCCGCCGGATCGGTCCCGCCGGTCGTCTCGTCGCCGGCGTCGCCGGAGGAGAAGTACACGCCGATGCCCTGCGCGGCGGCCTGCTGCCAGATGCCGTCGCTGGTGGCGTCGCTGTCGTCGGTGCTGCCGCCGTACGAGTTCGACACGATCTGGGCGAGGTCGTCCTGGACGACGCTGTTCTGCGCGGTCTGCAGGTCCATGTTCAGCGCCGAGTTGGCGCCCTGGTAGACGATCGTCGCGCCGGGCGCGATCGAGTGGATCGCCTCGACGTCGAGCGTCTCCTCCCCCGCCCAGCCCTGCGGATCCTGGAGGTTGAGCCCGCCGACGACCGGCACGTCGGCCGGGATCGTCGGCCCCTCGGGCGCGTTGCGCTGCAGCGCGTTGTCGTGCAGCTCGATCGTGGGCGCCGGGAGCCCGTGGCGCGAGGAGTACTCGGTGGCGTCGGCGACGATCGACGGCGACGAGTAGGCGTCGATCACCGCGACGCGCTGGCCGCGGCCGTCGAGGCCGCCGGCGATCGCGCCGGTCACGCCGTAGGCGCCCTGGACCTGCTGCGGCGTGTAGCCGCACGGGACGTCGGGCTGCAGCGCGCCGAACGCGGTCGGCAGGTCCTGCTGGGTGCTCTCGCCCCAGGACGTGCTGCACGGCGGCGCGTTGACGTAGGCCGGCGGCGCGGAGGCCTGGTGCTGGGCGACGTCGCCGGTGTCGAGGCCCGAGACGTCGGTGACCAGGCCCCTGAGCGCGGCCGGGACGCTGAGCGCGACCGTCGGCGCCTGGACCGTCGCGCCCCTGAGCGTGAAGCGCGAGATCGACGTCGAGAACGCCCGCTCGGCCTGCGCGACGGTGCCGCTGACCGACACGTAGGCGTGGTTGTGCGGAACGCTCTGGACGCTCAACCCATAGGCCTTGGCGAACGCCGTGACCTGCGCGACGTCGGCGTCGCTCGGCGCGTAGCGCGCCTCGAACTGCGCGGGCGTCAGGTACCTGCCGTACTGCGCGCTGCGCGGGTCCGACACCGCCCCCACGAAGGCGTCGAGCCCCGCCTGGTCGCGGTGGCGCAGCGCGATCAGCGCGCGCACGCCGCCGGTCGCGGGCGCGGCGCCGAGGTCGCGCGCGCTGTGCAGGTAGGCCGGCAGCGTGCCGGCGAGGCCGGCGCGCGCGGGCGTCGCGGCACCCGCCATGGGCGCGGCGGCGGCGAGCGCGAGCGCGGCGACGCCGGCGGCGAGGACGGGAGCGATGGAGGTCCGAGGCATCTCGGAGACCTCCAACGACGCCGCGCGCCCGAACTTGCGGCGCCGCTCAGCGCTGCGGCGTCAGGACCAGCGCGTAGGGCGAGTCACCGTAGTCGACGACGACGTCGTAACGCCCCGCGCCCACGGTGACCGTCGCGCTCCCGGAGGCGGCCGCCCGCTCGAACAGCCTGATCGTCCTGCCCGGCCCGTCGGCGGCGGGCTGCTCGAGGTGCGCCGTGAACGGGACCTCCTGCCGGAAGTCGACGCCGGCCCCGCGCTGGACGAAGCGCACGCGGTAGCGCCCGCGCAGCGCGTAGGGGCCGTGGCGGTCGGGCGCGTAGTCGCCGCGCACGGTGATCGCGCCGTCGCGCTGGACCGAGCGCTGCGCGGCCGGCGTCGTGGCGACCCTCGGGCCGCTGCCGCTCGCGGCGCTCCCGCAACCGGCGGCCACGCTGGCGAGAACCGCCAGCCATGTGATTGGATGGGCGCGATGTATAGGCAAATCCTAGGTACTCGCGTCTCGCGACGTCAGCTGCTCGGCGCGGGCGCCGCCGCCGCGGCCGTCGCCACGCTGGGCGCGCCGCAGGCCAGGGCCGCGCTCGCGCCCGCCACGCCGGTCGGCGACGACCTCGGCTTCCTCGCCTTCGGCGCCGTCGCCGAGGGCGTCCTGTCGGCCTACTTCGACGCCGCCCTCGCGCTCAGGGGCGCGTGGACGCCGACCGAGCGCAACCGGCTCACGCAGGCCCGCGCCCACCACCGCGCGAGCGTCGACCGCCTCAACGCCGCGCTCGGCCCCGACAACGCGGTCACGCCCGGCGACTTCGAGCGCGTCGTCAAGCTCGGCTCGCGCGCCGGTGCCCTCAAGGTCGGGCGCGAGCTCGAGACGCTCGTCGCCGGGACCTACCTCGGCGGCGTCGCCGCGACCGTGGACTACGGCAGCGCCCTTCTCCTCGGCCGTCTGCTCGCGCAGGCCAGCAGCGAGAACACCATGTTGGCGACCTGGGCGGGCGAGTCCCTCCCGGGGCTGGTCGCGCCGATCGACCTCGACGCCGCCGGCCTCAAGCTCGACACCTACATCAAGGACCCCAACTCGTGAAGCGCCTCCTCCCCATCGCGGCGACCGCCGCGGCGCTGCTCGCCGTGCCGACGACCGCCAGCGCCCTCAACGTCTACGCCGCCACGTCGCTGACCAACGTCATGCCGGAGATCAAGCGCGACGCCAGGTACTCGTTCGGCGGCTCCAACACGCTGCAGCTCCAGATCGAGCGCGGCGCGCCCGCCGACCTGTTCCTGTCGGCCGAGCCCAACGAGGCCCAAGCCCTGTACCGCGAAGGGCGCTGCGAGCGCCCGGTGACGTTCGCCACCAACAGGCTCGTCCTGATCGTGCGCAAGGGCGACCCCAAGGGCATCGGGTCGATCTACGGCCTGCGCAGGGGCGGCCTGAACCTCTCGATCGGCAACGCGTCGGTCCCGATCGGCGACTACACGCGCCGCCTCCTGCGCCGCCTGCGGCTCTCCAGCGCGTTGACCACCAACAAGGTCTCCCAGCAGTCCAACGTCGGCCAGGTCCTGTCGCAGGTCGCGTTCGGCGCCGCCGACGCCGGCTTCGTCTACACGACCGACGCCAGGACGCAGACCGACCGCGTCACGCCGCTGTTCGTGCCCAAGTGGGCGCAGCCCGCGGTGCGCTACCAGGGCTGCGTCGTCAAGCGCGACGGCTCCGACAGCGCGGGCGCGCAGGCGCTGCTGAACGACATCCGGAGCGGGCGCGGCCGCGGCCTGCTCAAGCGCTTCGGCTTCGGGCTCCCGCCCAAGGCATGATCGGCCGCGCCTGGACGGCACTGGCGGTCGGGATCGTCGTCGCCTTCCTGGCGATCCCGCTCGTCGCGCTGTTCGTCCAGGCGCCGCTGAGCGACCTCCCGTCGCTGCTGCGCGAGCAGGTCGTGCAGGACGCGATCTGGGTCACGCTCAAGACCAACCTCGCCGCGAACCTGCTCGTCGTCGGGATCGGGACGCCGGCCGCGTGGTTCCTGGCGACGCGGCGCTTCCCCGGCCGCGCGCTGATCCTCACGCTGTGCGAGCTGCCGCTGGTCCTGCCGCCCGCGGTCGCGGGGATCGCGCTGCTCTCCGCCTACGCCCAGGGCGGGCTGTTCGGCGACGCGCTCGACAGCATCGGCGTCGTGCTGCCGTTCGGCCCGTGGGCGGTCGTCCTGGCCGTCGCGTTCGTCGCCTCGCCGTTCTACCTGCGCCAGGCGATCGCGACGTTCGAGGCGGTCGACGGGGACCTGACCGACGTGGCCCGGACGCTCGGCGCGTCGCGCACCGCGACGTTCTGGCGCGTGGTGCTGCCGCTCGCCGCCGGCGGGCTGGCGGCGGGCTGGGTCCTGGCCTTCGCCCGCGGCGTCGGCGAGTTCGGGGCGACGATCATCTTCGCCGGCAACGTGCAAGGCAAGACCACCACCTTGACGCTGGCCGTCTACCAGGAGCTCGACAGCAGCATCGACGTCGCGCTGGCGATGGGCGTCCTGCTGGTGGCGCTGAGCGCCGGGGTGCTGGTTTCGTACAAGCTGCTGGGCGCATGGCGGCGCTCGACCTGGACATCACCAGCCGGCTTCGCGACTTCACGGTCGACGTAGGCCTCTGCGCGGAGCGCGAGGTCGTCGCGCTCGTCGGGCCGTCGGGCGCGGGCAAGACGACCGTGCTGCGCGCGGTCGCCGGGCTGCACCGGCCCGACGCCGGGCGGGTGCGCTGCGGCGACGCGGTCTGGTTCGCTCGCGGCGAGCGCGGCGACGGCGGCGCCGTCGACCTCCCGCCGGAGCGGCGCTCGGTCGGCTACGTCCCGCAGCACCACGCGCTGTTCCCGCACCTCACGGTCACGCGCAACGTCGCGTTCTCGGGCGCGACGGAGGACGCGGTCACGTCGTTGCTGACGCGCTTCGGGATCGCGCACCTGTCCGGCGAGCGGCCCGCGCGCCTCAGCGGCGGCGAGCGCCAGCGCGTCGCGCTGGCGCGTGCGCTCGGCCGCCAGCCGCAGGTGCTGCTGCTCGACGAGCCGCTGGCGGCGCTGGACGCGCACACGCGGCGCGTCGTCCGCGACGAGCTGGCGCAGGAGCTGCGCGCGCTGGCGATCCCGACGCTGCTGGTCACGCACGACTTCGCCGACGCAACCGCGCTGGCCGACCGCGTGGCGGTGATCGTGGAGGGCACGCTGCGCCAGCTCGCCACGCCGGGCGAGCTGGTCGAGCATCCCGCCGACCGCTTCGTCGTGGCGCTCACCGGCGGGAGCGTGGTCCGGGCGCGCGAGGGCGCGTCGGGACTCGTTGTTGATGGTGACGGTCCGGTCGACGTCGCGGTCTACCCGTGGGAGGTCGACGTCCGGCCCGGTCCGGGACCGGCGGGCGCGCTGGAGGGCACCGTGCGGTCGGCCGCGCTCGAGGCCGGGCGCCTGCGCGTGCGCGTCGGCGACTGGACGGGCGAGGCCGTGAGCCTGGAGGGGCTGGAGCCGGGACGCCCGGCGCACGGCGTGCCGCGGCGGCTGCACCGCCTCGGCGCGGCGCCAGGTCAGTAGTCGACGCGGTCGGGCTTGGCCCGCCAGGCGTCGAACGGCGCGTCGCGCTCGCCGACCGGGACGCCGTCGACGCCCATCGGCCACTGCTCGCGCGGCGTCGCGAAGAGCTCGTAGAACGCGCGGTCGTCGAAGCCGCCGCGGGCCGCGTCGTGGCGGTCGGCCGCGTAGACGACGCGGTCGACGCGCGCCCACAGCGCCGCGGCCAGGCACAGCGGGCACGGCTCGCAGGACGACACCAGCACGCAGCCGCTCAACCTGAAGTCGTCCAGCTCACGGCACGCCGCCCGGATCGCGACGACCTCCGCGTGCGCGGTCGGGTCGTTGGTCGTCGTCACCTGGTTGACGCCGGTCGCGACGATCGCGCCGTCGCGGACGACCAGCGCGCCGAACGGCCCACCGCCCGCCTCGACGTTCCCGACCGCCAGCGCGACCGCCTCGGCCAGCCAGCGCCCGTCCTCGAACTCGTCGCTCATCGCCCCGCACGATACGAAGCGCGGTGGAGCGGGGCCGGCCGGGCGCTGCCTGTCCCGAGTTGCGCCCGGCCGGTCCCTTGACCGGCGTGGGTCAGGCGCCGGCCCTTCGCGTGTGTCACAGGAGGAGAAGTCGCCGTGACAGGAAGCACCGTAGCACATTCTCCAGTTAGTCAATAGGGAATTGTGTATTTGGGATCTTGTCCGTGTTCGGACTAGGCTGACGCCACCATGCCCCAGCGCCACGTGCTCATCCTCGGCGCCGGCTTCGCCGGCCTCGAGCTCGCCACCCGCCTCTCCGAGATCGCGCCCGACACCACCCGCGTGACGCTGATCGACCGCAACGCCGCGTTCTTCTTCGGCTTCTCCAAGTTGGAGGTGATGCTCGGCCGCCAGACCGCGGACGAGATCCAGATCCCCTACAACAAGATCGCCAAGGCCAACGTCACGTTCCGCCAGGAGACCGTGACGGCGATCGACCCGGAGACGCGGCGCGTCACGACCGACGCCAACGTCTACGACGACGTCGACCACCTCGTCGTCGCGATGGGCGCCGACTACGACTTCGACGCCACGCCCGGCCTCGCCGAGGGCGGGCACGAGTACTACACCTTGGCCGGCGCCGAGCGCCTGCGCGACGCGCTGGCGGACTTCGCGGGCGGCCGCGTCCTGCTCTCGATCCTCGGCCAGCCGTTCAAGTGCCCGCCCGCGCCGTTCGAGGGCTCGTTCATGTTGGACAACCTGTTCACCGAGCGCGGCACCCGCGACGGCGTGTCGCTGATCACGACGTTCCCGATGAGGGGCCCGGTGCCCGTCACCGGCGAGGTCTCGCAGATGTTCAAGGACGGCCTCGCCGCCCGCGACGTCGAGGTCCACCCCGAGACGCTCGTCACGCACATCGACCCGGACACCAAGGTCGCGCACACCAAGGACGGCCGGGAGATCCCGTACGACCTGTTCATCGCGATCCCGATCCACCGCGCGCCGGAGCCGCTGGCCGCGTCCGGCCTGGCGCCCAACGGCTGGATCCCGGTCGACCAGGACGACCTCCACACCGCCTTCGACAGGGTGTACGCCTTGGGCGACGTCTGCACCGGCCCGCGCACGGTCCCGAAGGCGGGGATCTTCGCCGAGTCCGCCGCGCTGGTCGTCGCCGACGACATCGTCGCCGACATCGAGGGCAGCGCGAAGCCCGCGCCCTACGAGGGCTCCGGCGTCTGCTACGCCGAGTTCGGCGGCGGCCTCGTCGGCAAGGTCGAGGTCAGCTTCCTGCGCGGGGACGCGCCCGAGGCCCAGCGCCACGAGCCGGCCCTCGAGTTCCTGGAGGAGAAGCGCGAGTTCGGCGCGGTCCGCGTCGCGCGCTGGTTCAGCTAGCGCACGAGCGCATGACGTGGCACCGGGCCGGGCAGCCCGAGGTCGATGCCTGAAGACAAGAAGCCCACCGAGGACGAGACGCTGAAGGACCCCAACACGCCCCTCGGCGACACCGACGACGCGCACGACGAGATCTCGCCCCGCGACCTCCCGATCGACCACCCCGGCCGCAAGGCGGCCGAGGAGGCGGCCGGCGGCAAGGACGGCCTGACGCAGGGCAACCAGTAGCGCGCCTCGCCCACGGACGCGCGCGGCCTCGCGATCGGCGATGCTGCGGCGATGGCGGGCGCGCGCGTGGTGGTCGTGGGGTCGATCAACGTGGACATGGTCGTCGCGGCCGAGCGGCTGCCCGGGCCCGGCGAGACCGTGGCCGGCGGGACGCTGACGCGCAGCGGCGGCGGCAAGGGCGCCAACCAGGCGGTCGCGGCCGCCCGCGCGGGCGGCGACGTGGCGCTGGTCGGCGCGGTCGGCGACGACGACCTCGGCGCGGGCGCGCTGGCCGAGCTGGCCGCGGAGGGCATCGACGTCAGCGCGGTCGCGCGGCTCGGCGACGGTGTCCCGACCGGCGTCGCGCTGATCGTCGTCGACGCAGCGGGCGACAACCAGATCGCCGTCGCCTCCGGCGCCAACCACGCGCTCGACCCGGACGCCGTGCGCGCAGCGGTGGCCAGGAGCGGCGCGCACGCGGTCCTGACCGGCTTCGAGCTGCCGGACGCGGTCGTGCTCGCAGCGGCCGAGGCGGCGAGCGCCATGGACGTCCCGCTGATCGTCAACCCCGCGCCCGCCCGCGCGCTCCCCGACGGCCTCGCGGCCCACCACCCGATCCTGACGCCCAACGAGCACGAGGCGACCGCGCTGACCGGCGAGCCTGACCCGGACGCCGCAGCGCACGCGCTCGCCGCGCGGACGAACGCGCCAGTCGTCGTGACGCTCGGCGCCCGCGGGGCGCTGCTGCACGACGGCGGCCAGACCACCGTCCTCCCCGCGCCGCCCGTCGAGGCGGTCGATACGACCGGCGCCGGCGACGTCTTCAGCGGCGTCCTCACGCTCGCCCTCGCGGAGGACGCGCCGCTGCGCGACGCGGTGGCGCGCGCGATCGACGCCGCCGCGGCGTCGGTGACCACGCGCGGCGCGCGCGGCGATCACTCGTCCGGCGGCGCCTCCGCGGCGTAGCCGTCGTCGAGGTCCAGCGTCGCGTTGATGTGCGCGACGAGCGCCACGGCGTTCGACGTCCCGATCGTCAGCAGCAGCTCGCGGCAGGCGAGCAGGAGCTGGTCGCGGGCCTCGAGCTCGTCGGCGACATCCGGGTCGTCGGGATCGTCCGTCATGGTGCGCTGCGCACGGTAGAGCCCCGCCCGGCCGGGCTGGCAGCGCGCTTGCAGCACCGCCGCCTCCTACGCTTTCCGGTAAGACCTGCTCGCAGATGACGTTCCGCTCGCTCTACAACCACGGCTTCGCGCGCGTCGCGGCGTGCACCGGCCCGATCGCGCTCGCCGATCCGGCCGCCAACGCGCGCGCCCTGGCGGACCACGTCCGTGCGCTGCACGACGACGGCGTGGCGGTCGCCGTGTTCCCGGAGCTGGGCCTGGTCGGCTACTCGATCGACGACCTGCTGATGCAGACGACCGTCCTCGACGCGGCCGAGGCCGCGATCGCCCAGCTGGCGGCCGAGACCGCCGAGCTGCTGCCGCTGATCGTCGTCGGCGCGCCGCTGCGCCACCGCAACCGCATCTACAACTGCGCGGTCGTCCTGCACCGCGGCGCGGTCCTCGGCGTCGCGCCGAAGTCCTACCTGCCGAACTACCGCGAGTTCTACGAGCGCCGCCAGGTCGCCCCGGGCGACGACCTCCGCGGGCAGACGATCACCATCAACAACGCGCAGGTCCCCTTCGGCCCGGACCTCCTCTTCGCCGCGACCGACATCCCGCACCTCGTCGTCCACGCCGAGGTCTGCGAGGACATGTGGGTCCCGGTTCCGCCGTCGGCCGAGGCCGCGCTGGCCGGCGCGACCGTCCTGCTCAACCTCTCCGGCAGCCCGATCACCGTCGCGCGCGCCGAGGACCGCAAGCTGCTCGCGCGCTCGGCGTCCTCGCGCTGCCTCGCGGCCTACGCCTACGCCGCGGCCGGCGAGGGCGAGTCCTCGACCGACCTGGCCTGGGACGGTCAGACCATGGTGTATGAGAACGGCGACCTGCTGGCGGAGACCGAGCGCTTCCCGCAGGGCCGCCGCGCGTCGGTCGCCGACGTCGACCTCGACCGCCTCCACCAGGACCGCCTGCGGATGGGGACGTTCGACGACAACCGCCGCACGCACGCGGCGCGCGTGGACGCGTTCCGGACCATCACCTACACCTCGGACCCGCCCGTTGGCAAGGACCTTGGGTTGCGCCGCGTCGTCGAGCGCTTCCCGTTCGTCCCGGCCGACCCCCAGCGGCTCGCGCTGGACTGCTACGAGGCCTACAACATCCAGGTCGCCGGGCTGGTCCAGCGCCTGGGCGCGATCGGCGGCCCGAAGGTCGTCATCGGCGTCAGCGGTGGGCTGGACTCGACCCACGCGCTGATCGTCGCCGCGCAGGCGATGGAGCGCGCCGGCCGGCCGCGGACCGACATCCTGGCCTACACGCTGCCGGGCTTCGCGACGTCCGACGAGACGAAGGCCAACGCCCACACCTTGATGGACGCGCTCGGCGTCACCAAGGCCGAGCTCGACATCCGCCCCACCGCCGAGCTGATGTTGCAGGAGATGGAGCACCCGTACGCGGCGGGCGAGCGCGGCGAGGGCGTCTACGACGTCACGTTCGAGAACGTCCAGGCGGGGCTGCGCACCGACTACCTGTTCCGCCTCGCCAACCAGCACGGCGGGATCGTGCTCGGCACCGGCGACCTGTCGGAGCTGGCGCTCGGCTGGGCGACGTACGGCGTCGGCGACCAGATGTCGCACTACAACGTCAACGGCGGCGTCCCCAAGACGCTGATCCAGCACCTGCTGCGCTGGGTGATCGCGTCGCGCCAGTTCGACGACGCGGTCGGCGACGTGCTGCAGAGGATCCTGGAGACCGAGATCAGCCCCGAGCTGGTCCCGGGCGAGGTCCTGCAGTCCACGCAGTCGAAGGTCGGCCCGTACGCGCTGCAGGACTTCAACCTGTACCACGTGCTCCGCTACGGCTTCCCGCCGTCGAAGATCGGCTTCCTGGCCTGGCACGCGTGGCGCGACGTGCACGGCGGCGCGGCGTGGCCGCCCGGCTTCCCCGAGAGCGACCACGTCGAGTACGACCTGCCGGAGATCCGGCGCTGGCTGGAGCTCTTCTGCCGCCGCTTCTTCGCGTTCGCGCAGTTCAAGCGATCGGCGCTGCCGAACGGCCCGAAGGTCGTGGCGGGCGGCTCGCTGTCGCCGCGCGGCGACTGGCGCGCGCCGTCCGACGGCAACGCGAACGTCTGGCTGGCCGAGCTGGACCGCTTCGGCGCCGACGCCTGGGCGGCGTCCGGCGACTAGTCGCGCAGCGAGCCGATCCCGAGGCCGCCCGTGGCGGGCGGCGGCGCGGGCGCGGCGGGCGGGGCCTCCGCCGCCTCCTCCTCGGCGGGCGCCGGCGTCTCGTCGGCCAGCCCCTCCAGCACGTCCGGGGTCGGCACGAAGAACGTCGTCCCGGTCACCGCCGTCGAGAAGTCGAGGATCCTGTCGTAGCGACCCGGCCGATCGCCGAGGAACATGCGCTGCAGCATCGTCTCGATCACCCACAGCCGCGACGCGTAGCCGATGAAGTACGTCCCGTACTCCCCCGCGCCCGGCCGCCCGAAGGGCATGTTGTCGCGGATGATGTCGAGCTCCTCGCCGGTCTGCGGGTCCTCGATCGTCGTCAGCGTCTTGTGCGCGGGCGCGTCGGGGTCGTCGTCCAGCTCGATGTTCTCGACCTTCGTGCGGCCGATGACCGCCTCCTGCTGCTCGACGGTCAGCGCGCCCCACGCCTCGAGGTCGTGCACGTACTTCTGGACGACCACGTACGCGCCGCCGCCGAAGTCCGGGTCGGCGTCGCCGGTGATCCACGCGGCGTCGGAGATCTCGGCGCCGGTCGGGTTCGCGGTGCCGTCCACGAAGCCGAGCAGGTCGCGCGCGTCGAAGTAGCGGAAGCCGCTGACCTCGTCCTCGACGACGACCGCGCCACCCAAGGCGTTCAACAACTGCCGCTCCAGCTCGAAGCACAGGTCGGCGCGCTCGGACCGGATGTGGAACAGGACGTCGCCCGGCGTGGACGGCGCGTCGTGCCCGTTCTCGCCCCGGATCGCGTTGAACGGCCGCAGGTCGATCGGCCGCGGCCCGTCCGGGCGCAGCCGGTCCCACAGCGCGCGCCCGATCCCGACCACGCACGACAGCCGCGCCTCGCTGGACCGGAAGCCGACGGTCTTGACGAAGTCGGCGATCCCGGAGACCACCTCACGCGCGGTCGCCAGCGACTCGTCGTCATCGCGCACCGACAGCACGAGGAAGATCGCGTGGCGCGTCAGCGGCTGGTCGACGGCCTGTCCGGAGGCAACGAGGTCGCTCATCGCTCCCTACTCAACCACACGCCAGCGCCGCCGGACCAGCCACACGCCGATCGCCGCGACCACGAACATGAACAACCACTGCAGCGCGCCGACGAGCATCACGGCGTCCGCGTCGACCAACGCGCTCGCCGCGTTCGACGACGCGTCCCACGCCGCGTGCAGCAGCACCGCCACCACGTACGCGAACGGGATCGACCACGACCACGCGGGCCGGTTGCCGTGGCGTGCCGCGGTCGCGAACGCCGCCGCGCCGACCAGCGCGGTCCAGACGCCGTGGCCGAACGGTGCGATCACCGCGCGCAGCAGCTCCTCCGACACGAGGTCGCGCGCCGAGAACGCGCCCGACTGCACGCTGTAGGACAGCGAGTAGCCCGCCGCCTCGAAGGCGCCGAAACCGAGGCCGACGGTCGCGCCGAGGATGATCCCGTCGCGCACCCGGTAGCGCGCCAGGCCGCGCGCGACGAGCAGCAGCCCCACGCCCTTCACGGCCTCCTCGATCAGCCCGACCCAGAGGTTCGGCAGCACCCGCGACGGCACCAGCCAGATCTCCAGCGCGGCGCTCGCCAGCAGCCCGAGCACGCCCGCGACGAAGAACGCGACCATCAGCCGCGCGGGCGTCAGCGTCGTGTGGTGGCCGTGCTCGACGACCCAGAACACGCAGGTGACCGGGACCAGGAACGAGCCGAAGAGGACGCTGGCCGGGACCAGGATGTCGTCGTCGGTCGCGACGAGCGTCAGCGTCGTGGCGACCCACAGCAGCAGGCCGACGACGAAGACCGTGCGCCACGCGGGTCCGCGCCGGACGGCGAGGGCGCGCGACGACAGCGAGAGGCTCATGACCCGCTCAGATTCGCGCACCGCCGGGTGATCCGCAAACCGCCCGCCGGGAGTGAAGAGTCGCTAGTCCCCGAGCGGGACCCAGGCGAGCACGAACGCGCCGCCGGCGATCAGCAGCAGCATGTTGTGCCAGTACGCGTCCTGCGAGGCGATGGCGGCGACGAGCATCCCGGCGGACAGGAGGTGCAGCAGGATGTTGCGCAGGATGCGGACCATCACCGCGGTGATCGGTCGATCGCTCCCGGCGCCGCAAGCCGCGGCGCCGGGCGATCGATCATCCGTCGAGTCCGCGCGCGGGCTAGGCGACGACGCGGATGAGCTTCTTGTTCACGAACTCGTCGGCGCCGAAGCGGCCGAGCTCGCGGCCGAAGCCGGACTGCTTGACGCCGCCGAAGGGCAGCTCGACGCCCTCGGCGCCGACCGCGTTGACGAAGACCATGCCGGCCTCGATCTTGTCGGCGACGCGCAGCGCCTGGTCCTTGTCGTTGGTGAACACGTAAGACCCGAGGCCGAAGTCGGTGTCGTTGGCGAGCGTGACCGCCTCGTCCTCGTCCGACACCTTGTAGACCGAGGCGACCGGGCCGAAGAACTCCTCCTTGTAGGCCGGGTTGTCCGGCGTGATGCCGGTCAGCACGGTCGTCTTGAAGAAGTTGCCGTCGCGGCTGCCGCCGGTGACGAGCTCGGCGCCCGACTCGGTGGCCTTCTTGACCTGCTCCTCAAGGCGATCCGCGGCCGCCGTCGAGGACAGCGGGCCGTAGGACGCGCCCTCGACCTTGGGGTCGCTCGGCTCGAGCGCCTTCAGCGCGGCGGTGAACCTCTCCAGGAACTCGTCGTAGAGCGAGTCGACGACGATGAAGCGCTTGGCCGCGTTGCAGGCCTGGCCGCCGTTCTCCATCCGGCCGCCGACCGCGTTCTCGACGACCGCGTCGAGGTCGTCGGTGGCCAGGACCAGGAACGG
Organism: Conexibacter woesei Iso977N; assembly: GCF_000424625.1. Classification (GTDB taxonomy): domain Bacteria; phylum Actinomycetota; class Thermoleophilia; order Solirubrobacterales; family Solirubrobacteraceae; genus Baekduia; species Baekduia woesei_A. The sequence continues at coordinate 645,859 of NZ_AUKG01000002.1, read as the reverse complement.
GTCGGACCCGCCCAGCTCCAGGACGACCTTCTTGAGGTGACGCCCGGCCTGCTCGGCGACGGCGGCGCCCGCGCGGCCCGAGCCGGTCAGGGAGACGCCCTGCACGCGCGGGTCGGCGATGACCGTCGAGATCTGGTCGTTGGTCGCGTAGATGTTGATGTAGGCGTCGGCGGGGACGCCGGCGTCCTGGTAGATCTGCTCGATCGCGGCGGCCGACTCCGGGCACTGCGGCGCGTGCTTGAGCAGGACCGTGTTCCCGATCACCAGGTTCGGGCCGGCGAAGCGGGCCACCTGGTAGTAGGGGTAGTTCCACGGCATGATGCCGAGCAGGACGCCGACCGACGAGCGGCGGATGAACGCCGAGCCCTCGCCCTCGAGCAGCTCGATCGGCTCGTCCTTCAGGAGCGACTCCGCGTTGTCGGCGTAGTAGTGGTAGATCGCCGCCGAGAACTCGACCTCGCCGACGGCCTGCTCGATCGGCTTGCCCATCTCGCGCGCGATGATCGCGCCGAGCTCGTCCTTGCGCTCGTTGTGCAGATCGCCGACCTTGCGGATCAGCTCGGCGCGCTCGGCGACCGTCTTGCCCTTGCTCCAGCCCTCGTGCGCCGCGTAGGCGCGGCCGATGGCCGCGTCCAGGTCGCCGTCGCTGATCGTCGGGTACTCCTTGATCGTCTCGCCCGTCGCCGGGTCGACAACCGCGTAATCAGCCATGTGAGCTCTCTCGGTCCTTTGCTTGGAAGTGAGCAGTTCGTCTGAGACACCATCATGACGCGCGCGCTTCGTGCAGCCTGTCGCACGGCTGACCGCGGCGTGCGCCGGGAAGGCGTACTCGTCCGACGAGGCTAGGCGGTCCGCCGCCAGGCCATCGCGACGCTGGTCCCGCCGGCCGGCAGGCGCCGGACGTCGAGGTCGTCGGTGAGCTGGGCCATCATCGGCAGCCCGAGGCCGGCGCCGGGTGAGTCCGGGCGTGGCGCGAGGCCGCCGCCGTCGTCCTCGATCGTGACCTCGATGCGCTCCGTGCCCGCGGTCGCGGCGACCCGGATCGCGCCCGGCTGCGCGCAGGTCCGGTAGGCGTGCAGCAACACGTTGTTGGCCGCCTCCGAGACGGCGAGCATGACGTCGAACCGCAGCTGCTCGCCGGCGCCCGTCTCGTCCAGGAACGCGCCCAGCGCGTCGCGCAGCGAACCGAGCGTCGCCGGCTCCGCAACCGCCCTGAAGCTCATCGTCCTCGACCCACCCACGCCGCCGAGCGTACTCCGGCGGACAACGGAACACGACTCGCTGGGTCAGGCCGCCGAGGGCTCGGCGTCGGGCTCGATCCCGGCCGCGGCCAGCGCCGCGGCGGCGGTCTCGAAGATCTGGCCATAGACGAGCCCGCCGTCCTGCACGCGCCAGAGCCAACCGCACGGCGAGTCGACGACGCGGCCGGCGCCCCAGGCGTAGACGCGCCCGGTCGCGACGACGACGCCGCCGTCGCGCAGGTACCACGTGTCGGGCGAGGGCCGCAGCTCCTGCCAGACGCGCCCGACGTCCTCCAGGTAGGTCCGCATCCCCTCGTGGCCGCGGTACGGGACACCGCCCGCGGCGATCTGCGCGGTCACGGGCTGGAACACGATGTCGGGTCGGCAGATCGCCACCAGCGCATCCGCGTCCCGGTGCTCGAAGGCCGCGAAGGCGGCCCGCACGATGTCGACGTCGCTCGCCGCCACGGCCCATCACTATCGCAATCCCGGACCCCGCAGCGGACCATTTGTCGGTTTTGCGGACGTTTGCAGGTGTTCGTGCTCACTCCCACAGGGGCCCGCACAACCACTACCGTCCGTTGCCGAATGCGCCTCGTCACGTTCCGCGATCCCCACGGCGCGCAGCGCGTCGGCCGCCTCGACGGCGAGCGCGTCGTCGAGCTGGCGGCCCACACGATGCTCGACTACCTCCGGGGCGAGGGCCACGCGCCGGCCGGCCGCGACCACGCGCTGGCCGACGTCTTCCTGCAGGCGCCGGTCACGACGCCGCCGTCGGTCCGCGACTTCTTCGCCTACGAGGGCCACGTCGCGACCGGCCAGCGCCTGCGCGGCCTCGACGCGATCCCGGACGCCTGGTACGAGGCGCCGGTCTTCTACTTCTCCAACCCCGCCGGGATCGTCGGCCCGCGCGACGCGGTCAGGCGCCCCGCCGGCTGCGAGCTGCTCGACTTCGAGCTGGAGATCGCGGCCGTGATCGGCGAGGACGCCGAGATCGCCGGCTACACGCTGCTCAACGACTGGTCGGCGCGCGACATCCAGGGCCGCGAGATGAGCGTCGGCCTCGGGCCGGCCAAGGGCAAGGACTTCGCGACGTCGCTCGGCCCGTGGCTGGTCACGCCCGACGAGCTGCCGATCGAGGACGGGCGCCTGGCGCTGACCGCGAAGGTCGAGGTCAACGGCGAGGTCCTCTCGGAGTCCGACGCCGGCGCGATGCACTGGTCGTGGCCGCAGCTCGTCGCCCAGGCGGCGCGCGAGACCGAGCTGCGCCCCGGCGACGTCCTCGGCTCGGGCACGCTGAACCGCGGCTGCCTGCTGGAGCTGAACACCGAGGACGGCGCGACGCCGCGCTGGCTGCAGCCCGGCGACCTCGTGACGATCAGCGCGCCCGGTCTGGGCGAGCTGACCAACCCCATCGTCTAGCTCAGAAGGCGAGCCCGAGCTGCTGCGCCGGGTAGCGCGGCAGCCCGCTGTCGCCCTCGAAGACGGCGAACGCCGTGACCGCGTGCGGCTCGATCGCGCCATCCACACCAACATGCCGGACCTGCGCGAGCCCGCGCAGCTCGACGACGTCGGCGATCAGCTGGCGGTGGCAGCGGTGCCAGTCGCCCTCGGCGCACATCACCGCGGTCGGGCGCGCCGCGGCCAAGGCCATCAACTTCTCCAACCCGCGCGCGAACTCGGCCGACGCCATGTGGTCGGCGTAGCCGTTGAAGGCCGGCAGCTCCCAGCCGTCGTTGACCGACCCCGCCACCGGATCGCGATGGCCGCCGAGCTCCACCACATGCGCGTAGGCGATCCCGGACGCCGCCAGCTCGACCGCCAGCGCGTCGTCGTCGAAGTGCGGGTGGCGCCGCGAGCGCGGCCAGCGGCGCACGTCGGCGACCTGGACGACGCCGGCGCCGCGCAGCAGCCCCGCGAACGCGGCGACGCTGTGCGACGAGTGCCCGACGGTGAAGAGGTCCACGCGGCTAGGAGGCGAGCGCCAGCTCGGTCCGCCCCGCGCCGAACTCCGCGGCGACCTCGAGCAGTACGTCGAGCATCGCCTGCTTGGCCGGCGACCGGAACGAGTCGGCCAGCGTCAGCCCCACGATCCGCCGGACCGGCGGGCGGCCCGGGCCGAACGACCGGACGACCACGTCGTCGCGCACGTTGACCAGCGCGAGGTCGGGGATGAACGAGATGCCCATCCCCGCGGCGACGAAGCCCTGGATCGCGTTGTAGTCGTCGAGGTTGAAGGCGATGTTCGGCTCGAAGCCCGCGGCCGCGCACGCGCGCAGGAAGATCGACGTGTCCGGGCACGTCCCCGCGGTCCCGATCATCCACGGCTCGTCGACGAGGTCGGCGAGCTTCAGCCGCGACCGGCTCGCCATCGGATGGTCGCGGGGCAACATGATGTACATGGGATCGTCGAGCAGCGTGACGACGTCGAGGTCGTCCTCGTGGCGCTTGGCGAACGTCGTCTCGATCGACAGCGCGACGTCGGCCTCACCGGTCCGCAGCAGCTTCGCGCCGTCCTCGGGCTCGGCCGGGACCAGCGACAGCTCCACGCCCGGATGGCGCTCCCGGAAGCGCGCGACCGCCAGCGGCATCAGCGTGCAGCACGCGCTCGAGAACGCCGCCAGGCGCAGCCGCCCGCCGCGCAGCCCGGCGATCGCGTGCAGCTCCTCCTCGGCGTCGGCCAGCCGCGCGAGGATCGCGTCGGCGTGGACGACCAGCGCCCTGCCGGCGTCGGTCAGCGACACGCCGCGCGCGCTGCGCTCCACGAGCTTCGAGCCGGCCTCGCGCTCCAGCGCGGCGATCTGCTGCGACACCGCCGACTGCGTGTAGGACAGCGCCTCGGCGGCGGCGGAGAACGACCCCTGCGCAGCCACCTCGCGCAGGACCCTGAGGCGGCGGACGTCAAGCATAAGCAGAACTTACTCGGTCGGTCATCAAATGTCATTTGAGCTAATCGCGCGCAACGCCCATGATCCTGTCCATGCCCCGCAGCGCCCCCTCCTCCCCGAAGCTCCCCCTCATCGCCGCCGTCGTCATCCGTCCCGCCTACCCCGACGACGCGGCGACGCTCGAGCGGCTCGCCCGCCTCGACTCGCGCCGGCCCCTCACCGGCCCGGTCCTCGTCGCCGAGCGCGACGGCAGGCTGCTCGCCGCGCTCGCGACCGAGACCGGCACCACGATCGCCAACCCCTTCGCACCGACCGCCGACCTGGTGGCCCTGCTCAAGACGCGCGCCGCCGACACGGCGCTCGTCCGTGGCCGCCGGGACATCCTCCGGCGCACCGGTGTGAACGCCCGCCGGCGTCCCGCGCTCCTCGCGCGGTGACACCACCGTCGGGCACCTGATGCGCGCCAGCGCCGCTCCTCCCTCTCCGTCCCCTCCTCAGGTGATGCGGGTGTGGGCGGCGCTCGGCGCCATCTACCTGATCTGGGGCTCGACCTACCTCGCGATCCGCGTGATGGTCGAGACCGTCCCGCCCGCGCTCGGCGCGGGCGTGCGCTTCCTGATCGCGGGCGGCGCGATGCTCGCGTTCCTGCTCTACAAGTCGAGCGTCCGGGTCACGCGCGCGCAGCTCGGCTGGTGCCTGGTCGTCGGCTCGCTGCTGGCCGCGGGCGGCAACGGGCTCGTCACGGTCGCCGAGAGGGACGTGCCGTCCGGGCTCGCCGCGCTGCTGATCGCCAGCGAGCCGTTGATCATCGTGTTGCTGCGCGGCGTGACCGGCGACCGCCCGGACCGCGCGACGCTCGGCGGCGTCGCGCTCGGGTTCGTCGGCGTCGGGATCCTGATGCTGCCCGGCGGGCGCCCCGACGACGTCCCGCTCGGGATGACGCTGCTGGTGATCGTCGCCGCGTTCTCGTGGGCACTGGGGTCGTTCATCTCCCCGCGCGTGGACCTGCCGAAGGACCCGCTGCTGTCGACCGCGTGGTCGCTGCTGCTCGGCGGCGGGATCCTGACGATCGGCGGGCTGCTCGGCGGCGAGGGCGGCGACGTCGATGTCGGTGCGTTCAGCGCGAAGTCGCTCGCGGCGCTCGCCTACCTCGTGGTCGTCGGCTCGATCGTCGCGTTCACCGCGTACTCCTGGCTGCTGTCCAACGCGCCGATCTCGCGGGTGTCGACCTACGCCTACGTCAACCCGGTGATCGCGGTCGCGCTCGGCGCGCTGTTCCTGAGCGAGTCGGTCGCCGCCGCGACGGTCGCCGGGATGGCGCTGGTGATCGCCTCGGTCGTCGTCATCGTCCGCCGGGAGGCCGTCGCCACGGAGTGAGTTGCGACATGCAACTCACTCCGCTAGCCTGCGGCGCATGAGCCACCGCGCCCGTGTCGCGTCGATCGTCTCCGTCGGGGTCTTCGTCGCGAGCCTCGACCTCTTCATCGTCAACATCGCGTTCCCCGACATCCAGGGCGACTTCGCCGGGACGTCGCTGGCGTCGCTGTCCTGGATCCTCAACGCCTACGCGATCGTCTTCGCCGCGCTGCTCGTCCCCGCCGGGCGCTGGGCCGACCGCGCCGGGCGCAAGCGCGCGTTCCTCGGCGGGCTGGCGCTGTTCACGGCGGCGAGCGCCGCGTGCGCGATCGCGCCGGGCGTCGGCGTCCTGATCGCCGCGCGCGTCGTGCAGGCCGCGGGCGCCGCGGTCCTGATGCCGGCCTCACTCGGCCTGCTGCTGCCGGAGTTCCCGCCCGAGAAGCGCGGGCTGGCGATCGGCCTGTGGGCGGCGGTCGGCGGCACCGCGGCGGCGGCCGGGCCGGTCATCGGCGGGCTGCTGGTCGAGCTGTCGTGGCGCTGGGTGTTCCTCGTCAACCTTCCTGTAGGGGTTGGTGCGATCGTCCTCGGCGCGCGCGTGCTGCGCGAGATCCGCGAGGAGGACGCGCCCGCGCCGGACCTCCTCAGCGCCGGGCTGCTGACCGCGAGCGTCGCGACGCTGATCGCCGCGATCATCGAGGGTCCGGACTGGGGCTGGACCGACCCGCGCGTGCTGGCGCTGTTCGCCGCCGCCGTTGTGCTGGGCATTGCCTTCGCGATCCGCAGCGGCCGCGTCGCGGTCCCGGTCGTCGAGCCCGAGCTGCTGAGGGTCCGGGCGTTCGCCGCGTCCAACGCCGCGGGCGTATTCTTCTTCATCGGGTTCAGCGCGATGTTGTTGGGGTCGGTCCTGTGGCTGACCGAGGTCTGGCACGAGACCGCGCTGAACGCGGGCCTGAAGATCGCGCCGGGCCCGGCGTTCGCCGCGCTGTTCGCGGTCGCGGGCGGGATCCTGTCGGGCAGGATCGGGCCGCGGACGGTCGGCGCGGTCGGCGCCGCGCTGTTCGCGGTGGCGGGCGTGTGGTGGGCGACGCACCTCGGCACCGAGGTCCACTACGCGGCCGACTACCTGCCCGGGATGCTGATCGGCGGCATGGGCGTCGGGCTCGTCAACCCGTCGCTGGCCAGCGCGGCGACCGCGCAGCTGCCGCCCGCGCGGCTGGCGACCGGCTCGGCCGTCCTGACGATGAGCCGCCAGTTCGGCAGCGCGCTCGGCGTCGCGTTGTTGGTGGCCGTGATCGGGACGCCGTCGCCGAGCGAGGTCGAGAGCGCGTTCCACGACGCCTGGTGGATGATGACCGGCGCGGCCGCGCTGTCGGCGCTGGCGTTCCTGCTCGTCGGGCCGCTCGTGGTGCGCCAGGAGAGCGTGGCGGAGGAGATTGAAGAGGCGATCGTCTCGATGTCCCCGGAGGTGGTCGCGTGAGCGACGCGACCGTCGACCTGGCCCTGACCGGCCTGGAGCAGATGCGCGCGATCATCAGCGGCGCGGGCACGCCGCCGCCGGTCGCGGAGTTGTTGGGGTTCTCGCTCGACCGCGCCGACGAGGGCGAGGCGGTGTTCTCGATGGACCCGCATACCGAGCACACCAACCCGCTCGGGACCGTGCACGGCGGCATCATGACGACGCTGCTGGACTCCGCGATGGGCTGCGCGGTGCACACGACGCTGCCGGCCGGCGTCATGTACACCACCTTGGAGCTGAAGGTGAACTTCCTGCGCCCGTCGTTCGCCGGCGGCGCGCGCCTGGTCGCCGAGGGCAGGGTGCTCAACCGCGGCGCGACCGCGGTCCTGGCGGAGGCGACGATCGTGGAGGAGGGCACGGGCCGGAAGGTCGCCCACGCGACCTCGACCTGCCTGATCCTCCAGCCGCGCTAGCCGCGGCGTCAGCCGCCGTGTGAGATCGCGTGCTTCAACTTGAAGGTGTCGCCGCCCGCGCACGCCTTCAGCGTGTTGGTCGCGGCCTGGTTCCACCTGACGGTGCCGGTCGCGGCCCTCGTCCTGGGCAACCTGGCGCTGATCGTCAGCGTCGCGTTCGGCCCGGCCTTCTGGTTGATGATCGTGACCCTGCCGCCCAATAGCCGGCCGTTGGCGCTGAACGAGGTCGGCGTCTTGGTGCCGTCGGTCGCCAGGCAGTTGACGGTGATCTGGACCGACACGGCGATGGTCCCGCGCACGTTGGACAGGAACATCCCGTCGGCCTTCCTGTGGGTCTTGCCCGACCACACGTCGATCGTCGGGACCCTCGCGGCATGGGCGAGCGCAACCGGGGTGAGCGCGGCAGAGACGGCGACGGCGAGAGCGATGGAACGGCGACGGCGGGCGAGCATGCGCGCGACCCTATCTGCGTCAGGAGCCCTTGGCACGCAAGGGCATACGCACCTTTACGAACGTCCAGGGAACCTGGCGCGCAGGTGCTACTCGTCCTCGGGGTAGGGGCCGATCGCCTGGCCCTTGGGCACGTTCCTCCACGGCAGCGCGGGATCCGCGACGATCGCGCAGCGCGCCCTGGCCGCGACGCACGCCTCGGCGTCGATGCCGTCGCCGTCGGCGAGGATCCGGCGGTCGGCGCGCAGCCAGTAGGTCGTCCTCCCCGCGCGCGTGGCGCTGACGAGCACACCACCCTGCGGGTGTGAGACGCGCCGGCGCCTGCCCGGGCCGTACGCGCCGAAGTCCGCGTCGGGCGTGTCGCAGGTCGAGCCCTCGGCGACCCAGAACGCGCCGTCGAGCGCGGTCGTCGCGGTGACGTCGTGGGGGTAGACGTAGCCACACGCGCCGTCGTCGAAGCCCTCAACCAGCGCGCTCGGCCTGGCGCCGTCGAGCGGATCGACCTGCAGCGTCGTCTGCAGCCCGACGCCGAACGTGTCGCCGCCGTCCTGCTGCGAGGTCAACACCACCGTCTTGGGTCCGAGGTCGAGGTCCTGGACCGTCGTGAGGATCCGGACGTCGTCGCAGTCGCTCGCGCACCGGACCTTCGGCATCGGCCGAGCGACGGGCGCCGCGCCGGTCGGCAAGGTGTACACCTGCGACCTCGTCCCGCCGTCCTGGTGGCGTGCGAAGGCGACCGTGCCGCGCCAGATCGACGGCGTCGTGTCCGAGACGCCCGGGCCGCCCGTGCCGGGAACCGCGACCGGCCTGGCGTTCCCGCCCGTCAGCGCGATCCGTTCGACGTGGCAGCCCGCGGCCTTCAGCCAGTCGCCGGAGTAGTTGGGGTCCTTGGTGCAGGATGAGAAGACGGCAACCGGTCTGCCATCCGCGCCCGGGCCGGCATCGGCATCGAACGGGATCGCTCGCGTCGGGACGGCAAGTCGATGAACATGCCCTGCGCGCCAGAGCATCAAGGACCAGCGCTTGGTCGCCGAGTCGCGCTTGGAGAAGACGAGCGCGCCGCCGTAGGCGCTGAGCCTCGCGACGCCGCGGCCGGAGGCGATCACGCGGCCGCCCGGCCTCGCGGCTGCGGCGGCGTGCGCTCGCGCGGCGGCGGCCTGCGGGACCGTGAACGTCTGCACGGCGCGCGTCTTCGCGCAGCGCAGCGTCATCAGGCCGGCGCCGGCGCGGTTGACGACGACGCCGTCGGCGTCGCAGCCGGGCGACTCCGCGACGACCGACTGCGTCCCGTCCGGCGCGATCTGCAGCAGCCTGCCGCCGGCCTGGTCGCCCGTGGCGATCAGCACCGCGCCGCTCGCCGTGACCGCGAGCGTGTGGCGCGCCGAGCTCTCCTCGCTGCCGTCGCTGTACCCACTCTGCTCGGCGCCGGGGATCGCCAGCCGCGGCAGCAGCGCGCCGTCGCGGGTGCGCCGGACGACGTAGGCGGTGTTGCCGTGGAACATCAGGAACGCGGCGTCGCCGTTCGGCCCGACGACCGCGTCGAGCAGCACGTCGGCGCGGATGCCGACCGCGTGCGGCGCGCCGAAGCGCTTGGCACCCGCGGGCCGGGCGGCGACGCGAATGGGATCCGGGCCCCTGTCGGCGCCGGGCGGCAGCACCTGCCACGCGACGACCTCGTCGCCCTTGTCGTCCACGCCGACCGGCCCGGTGCCGAGCGTCCTGCCGTCGGCCCTGAAGCGCTCGACCCTCGGCGTGCTCGCGCCGGCCGCGAACGTCCCGACCAACAACATGCTCTTGGTTGCCCAGGCGCCGACCGCGCGGCCGTCGGGCAGCGCGGTCAGCGAGCGCGCGCCGGCGTGACGCAGCGCCTTGACGGCAGGCCCGTACGTCACGCGGGCGTCCGGCCGCGCGAGCGCCAGCGACGTCGTGTTCCTGCCGGAGGGGATGTCGTTCGCGGTGTAGGAGAGCAGCACGCTGCCGTCCGGCCGGACGACCGGGAACGCCTGGTCGACGCGCAGCGGCCTGATCGCCGCGGCGCGCTGGGCGCCGCTCGGCGCGGTGCCCCACGCGAAGCGCGAGATCCACGGGCGGAAGACGAAGCCGTAGCCGTCCGGTCCGGGCGCCGAGCCACCGGAGGATGAGTACTCGACGACCGCGTCGCCGCGGTCGCTGAGCGCGGCGGTCACGTACGCGGGTCCGCCCTCCGTGCGCGGCGCGGCGATCCTCCCGAGGCCGGAGAGCGTCCCGTCCGGCGCGACCGACACCGCCCACGCGTGCTCGCCGTGGCCGAAGGCGACCAGCCCGCGGCCCGCGCCGTCCACGGCGACCGAGCCCGGCTCCTGCGTCCAGCCCGGGACCGTCACCGGCGCCGAGGCGGCGGCGCCCGGTGCCGTGGCGCCCGCGCCGACCAGGAGAAGCGCCATGACCGATGAGAGCTTTTGCACGGTTCCCGGATACCCTGCGCCCGTCGATGTCACTCCCGCCGGATATCGTCGGGCGCATGGACTTCACGTGGCAGGACGGCGAGCGGCTGATCCGGTTCGGCCGTGGGGTGATCGCGGACGCGCCGGAGCTGCTGGGCGACACCTACGTGTTGCTGACGACCGAGCGCGCGGCGGCCGCGGTCCCGGCGCAGGTCGTGGAGGGCGCGGCGCGCGTGATCCACGTCGCGCCCGGACTTGTTGATGAACTTGCCGCCGAGGTCCACGAGGAGCTGGCGGATTACGACGGGCTGATCGCCGCGCTCGGCGGCGGGCGCGTCATCGACGTCGCCAAGGCCGTCGCGGGCTGCCGCCCGAACGCGCGCGCCGCGGCGATCCCGACGACGCTCAGCGCCGCCGAGATGACGGCCGTCCACCGCAAGCCCGCGGGCCACGAGGCGACCGCCCGCGCGGTCCGCCCCGCGCTGGTCATCAACGACCCCGACCTGAGCGCGTCGCAGCCCCCGGGCGAGCTGGCGGCGTCGTCGGCCAACGCGCTCGCGCACGCGGTCGAGGCGCCGGTCACGACCAGGGCCTCGACGGTCCCGACGCTCGCCGCGCGCGAGGCCGCGCGGCTGATCGACGCCGCCTGGCTCGTCGAGGGCGAGGACCCGTCCTACAACGGCCGCACCCAGCTCGCCCACGCCGCGCTGCTGTCGGGCTACGCGATCGGCTCGGCACACTACGGCCTCAGCCACGTCCTCTCCCAGACGCTCGTCCGGATCGGCGGCGCCGGCCACGGCCAGGCCAACGCCGCCGTCCTGCCCGCCGCGATCTCCGCGCTCGAGCGCCGCGCGCCCGGCCACGTCGACCCCGACGGGACGCTCCGGACGCTCGCCGAGCGCCTGGCCCGCCGCGCGGGCGCCGACAGCATCCGCCGCCTCGGCGTCGACGAGGCCGCCCTCGACGCCTGCGCCGACGCCGCGGCGAAGCGTGCCGAGCTGGCCTTCACCCCTCCCGCCGCCGATCGCGACGAACTGCGCGCCCTGTACGCCGAAGCGTTCTAGGGTGCGAGGCGTGCTCGACCTGCTCCGGGAGACCGTCGACCGCGCCGCCGGCCACTGCGCCTACGCGGAGGCGCGGCACGTCCACGCGGTCGAGGAGCACCTGGCCGTGCACGACGACCTCGTCGACGCCGTCGACGCGACCGAGTCGGAGGGCATCGGCGTCCGCGTGCTCGTCGGCGGCGCGTGGGGCTTCGCGGCGACGCGGGACGTCACGCCCGCGGGCGCCGAGGCGGCGCTGAAGCGCGCGCTGGCCGTCGCCGCCGCGCAGCCCGCGGCGGGCGCGCGGCCGCTGGCGCCAGTCGTCCCCGCCACCGGCCACTGGGCCTCGCCGTGCGCGATCGACCCCTTCATGTTGCCCCTGGAGGAGCGCCTGGCGCTGCTCTTCGCCGCGGTCGCCGCGATGCGCGGCGACGCCCGGATCGTGCGCGCCGACGCCGAGGCGTCGCTGATGCGCACGCGCAAGGCGCTGGTGACGAGCGACGGCACCGCCGTGACGCAGGAGCTGACCGAGTGCGGCGCCGGGATCGCCGCGACCGCCGTCGGCGACGGCGAGCTGCAGACCCGGACCTACCCGTGCTCGCACGGCGGGACCGTGGCGGCCGCGGGCTGGGAGCAGGTCGTCGGCCTCGACCTGGTCGGCAACGCGCCGCGCGTCGCCGGCGAGGCGATCGAGCTGCTGACCGCGCCCGAGGTCCCGGAAGGGCGGCGCACGATCGTCCTGCACGCCGAGCAGCTCGCGCTCCAGCTGCACGAGTCGATCGGCCACGCGCTGGAGCTCGACCGCATGCTGCTGGGCGAGGCGTCCTACGCGGGCACGTCGTGGGTCAAGGTCGACGACATCACCGGCGGCCTGCGCTACGGCTCCGACGCGCTGAACGTCACCGCCGACGCGACGATCCCCGGCGCGCTCGGGACGTTCGGCTGGGACGACGAGGGCGTGCCCGGCGCCCGGACGCCGCTGATCGTCGGCGGCGAGCTGCAGGCCACGCTCAGCGACCGCCAGTCGGCCGCCGCGATCGGGCTCGGCGCGTCCGGCGGCTGCGCCCGCGCCGAGGGCTTCGCGCGCCAGCCGATCGTGCGGATGACCAACGTGTCGGTCGAGCCGGGCTCGGCGGGATCGCTGGGCGACCTGATCGCCGACACCGAGGACGGCGCGCTGTACCTGGAGTCCAACCGCTCCTGGTCGATCGACGACCGCCGCTGGCAGTTCCAGTTCGCGACCGAAGTCGCGCGCGAGATCCGCGGCGGCGAGCTGGGCAAGTTGTACCGGAACCCGTTGTACATGGGGATCACGCCGGAGTTCTGGGGGTCCTTGGACGCGGTCTGCGGGGCGGACGAGTGGCGCCTGTGGGGGCTGACGAACTGCGGCAAGGGCGAGCCGGGCCAGGTGATGCACGTCTCGCACGGGACGGCGCCCGCGCGGTTCCGCGACGTCCGGGTCGGAGTGGCGTCGTGAGCGGCGCGGAGCCGTCCGCGTGCGGCGACCTCGCCGCGCACGCGCTGTCGTTCCTCGACGGCGAGGGCCAGGCGACCGTCGAGCGCGAGCGCTCGCTGCTGCTGCGCTACGCGCGCAGCGCGCCGACCCAGGCGACCGAGCTGGACGACACGAGCGTCCACCTGCTCGCGGTCCGCGACGGCCACGTCGGCGGCGCGACGACCAACGTCACGACCGACGACGCGCTGCGCGCCACCGCCCGGCGCGCGATGGACGCCGCCGAGGCCGCGGCGCGCGCCGCGGGCGGGCCGGGCGACCACCCCGGCCTCCCGGCACCGCCGGAGGCGGGCTACAAGCAACACGATGGCTATGACTTGGACACCGCCCGGATCGACCCCGCGCCGGGCGGCGCGGCGCTGGCCGCCGCGTTCGGCGTCGCGGCCGAGCACGACCTGGAGGCCTTCGGCGCCTACACCGTGGGCGCCGTCGAGACGGCGATCGCCTCGTCGACCGGCATCCACGCGGTCGACCGCGTGACCGACGCCTACATGAAGGTCATGCTGCGCCGCGCGAGCGACGCGCGCACCGGCCAGTTCTCGCAGGCCGCGGTCGGCGCGGGCGCGATCGACGGCGCCGCGATCGCCCGCGCCGCCGCCGCGAAGGTCCCGGCGGACAGCGCCGGCACCGAGCCCGCGCGCCTCGAGCCCGGCGAGTACCCGGTCGTCCTCGACGCCGAGGCGGTCGGCGGCCTGCTGGAGATGCTCGCGGGCCTCGCGTTCAACGGGCTCGCGCACGCCGAGGGCCGCGGCGCGCTCGACGGCCGCCTCGGCACGCGCGTCGCCGCGTCGGCGATCAACCTCAGCGACGCGCCGCGCTTCGCCAGGACGTGGCCGCGCGCGTTCGACTTCGAGGGCGTCCCGAAGGCGCCGATCCCGCTGATCCAGGACGGCGTGGCGCACCGCGTCGTCCACGACACGCGCAGCGCCGCGGTCGCCGGCGACGGCGCGGTCTCCACCGGCCACGCGATCGCGCCCGGCGGCGCGGCCTCCGGCCCCCACGCCACCAACCTGGTCCTCGTCGGCGGCGGTGCCCAAGATGTCGCGGAGCTCGCCCAGCCGATCGAGCGCGGCATCTACGTGACGCGCCTCTGGTACCTCAACGTCGTCCACCCCAAGCAGACGCTCGTGACCGGCACGACCCGCGACGGCACGTTCCTGATCGAGGACGGCCGGATCACCCGCCCGCTGCGCGACGTCCGCCTGACCGACTCGATCCTCCGCATCCTCGAGGCGACCGAGGCGCTGACCTCATCCTCTCGCCTGACCTCCGAGGCCGAGTACTACGGCCGCCGCTTCGCCCTCGGCACCGTGACGCCCGCCCTGCGCGCGAGCGGCTTCCGCATCACCGGCTGATTGCAACGCCACCCTTACAGGTAGGTTCTCGCTCACCATGAGCGACCCCTCCTTCCTGGCGCCCGAGTCGCCGGGCTCCACCACACCTCCGTCCAACGAGCTCGCCGGCTTCTGGATCCGCTTCGGCGCATCCCTGCTCGACGGGATCCTCCTGGGCATCGTCGGGACGATCCTCCGAGTCGTTCTGCACGGCGCCGGGGAGGGCCTGAGCATCGTGCTCGGCATCGCCTACTTCACGTACTTCGAGGGGTCGACCGGCCAGACGCTCGGCAAGCAGGCGGCCAACATCAAGGTCCTCGACGAGGCCGGCGGCGCGCCGATCGGCTACGGCCGCGCGTTCCTGCGCTACTTCGCGCGCATCCTCTCGGCGATCCCGATCTTCCTCGGATACTTCTGGATGCTGTGGGACGACAGGAACCAGTGCTGGCACGACAAGATCTGCAACGACCTCGTCGTGCGCGTCTGAGAGGGTGTGAACACGCTCACCCTGGGTGGGCGTCACGTGGGCGCGCGGGCGGGGTTGTAGAGAGCATGACCCGCATTGCTCTCCTCCCCCTGCTCGCCGTCGCCGCCGCCGCTGCCGTCCCCACGGCCTCCGCGATCGCCGGCAGCAGCACGCACGCCCCGACGGTCCCCGCGACCAAGTCCTCCATCAAGGTCGAGGGCGGCTACGCCTACTACGACAGCTTCAGGCCGCTGAACAAGCGCGAGATCATCGTCGTCGTCAAGACGCACGGTCAGCTCCCGCGCCGCTTCGACGGCCTGATCCGCGCCGGCGCCACGCTCAGCGGCCACGGCGGCGGCTCCATCGGCTCGGTCGGCGGCAAGGCGTCCAAGTGCTACACCTTCTCGATCGCCCTGAAGGACGGCCGCTTCTACCCGACCGGCGACGCGCCCGCCGCCAAGGGCTCGCCCGGCCGCTACACGGTCAAGATGTCCGCCAAGGACAAGGACGGCAACACCGTCTCGTCGAGCAAGCCCATCACCTTGCGCGACCGCAGGCCGGGCGACCGCTCCGGCAAGCCGCTCGGCTGCTAACGCCGCGCGGTCAGCTCCTCCGACACCGCCCAGAGCCGCCGCCGCGCTTCCGCGTCGGCGGCCTGGGCATCCGGAGTGGCCTGCCGCAGGCCGTCGAAGAACGCGCCGGTCGTGCCGTCCAGCGCCGGATCGGCGACCAGCCGGAACGTCGCCTCGACCCCTTCTTCCAGCGTCGAGATCGGCGAGGGCACCATCTTGGTCGGCATGTACGTCGCCGGGTGCAGCGCGTTGACGGTGACCGCCGGCGCCAGCTGGGGCGTCAGCTCGAAGCTGTACAAGATCTGCGCGAGCTTGCTCTGGCAGTACGCACGGATCCCGGAGTAGCCCTGCTCGAGCTGGAGGTCGTCGAAGTCCAGCGCCTGCTGGCCGAGCGACGACACGTTGACGATCCGCGATCCCACGCGGTCCTCCGCCATCAGCCGCTGCGTCAGCGCGAACCCCGCCAGGTAGTTGACGGCGAAGTGCAGCTCGAAGCCGTCGCGCGAGAGCTCGCGCCCGCCGTCGGCGCCGATCCCCGCGTTGTTGACCAGCACGTCCACGCGCTCGTCGGCCGCGACCAGCGCGTCGGCCAGCCCGTGCACCTCTGCCAGCGACGCGAAGTCCGCGCGGTACGCGCGCACCGCGCCGCCGCCGTCGAGCTCGTCGACCGTCGCCTCGATCCGCTCCGGCGAGCGACCATGGACGATCACCGTCGCGCCCGCGTCGAGCACCTCGCGCGCCAGCGCGCGACCGAGCCCATCGGTCGAGCCCGTGATCAACACCGTCTTGCCCGTCAGGTCGAACGCCGCCATGCGCCCGACCCTAGCGGCCGGCTGCGGCTACCTGATCAACATCGTGTTGGAGCGCACCGTCGTCGACCCGAAGGGGTTGGTCGCCGTCACCTGGAAGCGCAGGTACCTGCCGCGGTCGGCGGCCGTCGCGACGTAGGTCGCCGCGGTCGAGCCGGAGATCGCGGCGCACGACGAGAGCGTGGTCGTCGTGCAGCGCAGCCAGGCCTTCGGATAGCTCGTCGGCGACCCCGACCACGTGCCCTGCGAGCCCGTCAGCGTCGTCCCCACGGTCAGCGTCCCCGCAGCGGTCGTGCCGTTGATCGTCGGCAGGACCGAGTTCGCCGGCGGCGGCGGGCCGGTCACGATGGGCGTGGCAACCGAGCGTGTCGTGACCGCCGCCTTGGCGTTGCGGGCCGTCACCTGGAAGCGCAGGTACTTGCCCTTGTCGGCGGCCGTGAGGGTGTAGGTCGAAGCCGACTGGCCGCTGAGCGCCGTGCACGACCCCACCGTCCCGTCGTTGCAGCGCAGCCAGACCGTGCTGTAGGTGAACGGCGCGGTCCCCGACCACCTGCCGTTCGTTCCGGTCAGCGTCGCGCCGACCGTGGCGCTCCCGCTGAGCGCCGGGGCGGCCGTGACCGCGGGTGCGACGACGACCGGTGCGGTGACCGCGACGGTGGCAGCCGAGCGCGCCAGCCCGGCGCCGTCGGAGTTGGCTGCCCTGACGCGGAAGCGCACGTACCTGCCGACGTCCCCGCTGACCAAGGTGTAGGTCTGCCCGGTGGCGCCCGCGATCGCCGAGCACGACGCGATCGACGTCGTCGTGCAGCGCACCCAGTCGTAGGTGTAGGAGTTGCCAGAGCCGCTCCACGTGCCGGTCCCGCCGGTCAGCGTCTGGCCGGTGACCGCCGTCCCGCTCTCGGTCGGCGCGGCCGTGTTGACGGGGATCAGGCCGGGTGCCGACGGGAAGACGGTCGACGCCAGGTCGCCGTAGTAGCGCCCGTTGGCCAGCGGCTTGGACGGCGAGCCGGAGAAGACCGTGTTCGGCGCCTGCGCCGCCGCGGTCGTCGACGCGTCGATCATCATCCTGATGACCTGCGCCGGCGTCTTGCCCCAGCACGGCCCGTGTGCGCCGTTCTCGCCCATGCACAGCGCGACCAGGCCCGCGACGTGCGGCGAGGCCATCGACGTGCCGGACATCGTCGCGTACATCCCGCCCCGGTAGGTCGAGCGGATGCAGGTGCCCGGCGCGGCGAGCGTGTGCGCGATCTCCGCCGCGCGCGTCGCGTAGTTGGAGTACGACGCGGGCGTGTCGTCGCCGTCGGAGAACCCGCACGTCGCGCCGCCGCCGACACCGCCCGGCAGCCCGTCGGAGTCGCTGACCGAGGTGACCGTCAGCACCTCCGGCTCGTTGGCCGGCGCGAAGCTCTGCTCGTCGGTGTTCGAGTTGCCCGCGGCGACCACGAAGGTGACGCCCGCGGCGGTCGCGCGGCAGATCGCCATGTGCTCGACGTCGCCGACCGACGTCCCGCAGTTGGCCGTCGGCGAGGAGCCGCCGCCCAAGGACATGTTGACGACCGAGATGTCGTTGTTGGGGTCGCTGTCGGTGCGCGTCGCGGTCACCCAGTCCAGGCCGCACACGATCTGCGACGTGTAGCCCGACCCGGACGCGTTGAGCACCTTGACCGCGTAGATCTTCGTGCCCGGCGCGACGCCGACCGCGCCCGAGCCCTGGTTCTTGGCGCCGATGATCCCGGCGACGTGGGTCCCGTGGCCGTTGTCGTCCTGCGGCGCGCCGGACCCGACGCAGTTCGTCCCCGCGACCGCGTTGAGGTCCGGGTGCGTGAGGTCGACACCGGTGTCGACGACCGCGACGTTCGCGGTGCTCGCCTGGTGCACGGTCGTTCCGACCGCGCCGCCGACGCGGCGCACGCCGGTCGGGATGTTGTCGCCCGACGCGAGCGGGACCAGCGACGTCATCCTGACCGGCTTGTCCGGGACGACCTCCGCCACGCGCGGGTCGTTCTTCAGCTCCCTGACGTCGCCGCTGTCGAGCTTCGCCGCGAAGCCGTGCACGGCGTCGTCGTAGCGCTGCGTCGTCGTGAGGTCCTGATCCTCGGCGATCTCGCTGGTCGCGGCGCGCGCGGCCGGAGCCGAGGACCTCTCGAAGACCACGATGTACGGCCTGGCCGTGTCAGCCGCCGCGACGGCGGGCAGCACCAGCGAGGCGACGACGAGCAGGGCGAAGAGCAAGGTGCGCGGGGACCGCATGGCCCACGCTTCGGCGGGTCAGCGAGCTGACCTGACGTTCGGACCGGAAACTGGACCAGCGGCGTAAGGCCGCTCGTCCTGCGCCTAGTTGATCTTCAGGAGGATGATCGTGTTGACCGCGAACGCGATCGCGAAGGCGACCGTCCAGCGGTTCAGGTTGCGCTCGACCAGCGAGCCGCCGCCCAGCGAGCCCTGGCCGGTGCCGACGCCGAAGGCGCCGGAGAGGCCCGCGTCCTTGCCCGAGTGCATGAGCACCAGGAAGATCATGACGATGCAGATGATGACCTGCAGGATGCTGAGGATCGTTTCGACCATTGCGCCCTGAAGGCTACTCGTCCCTGACGCCGAGCGCATCCAAGCGGCGCAGCAGTTCCATTGCCTCTTGGCGTAGCTGGCGGTCGATGGCCTTCCAGTCGGCCTCGTCGATCTTGCCGGTCCGGTAGTCCATCTCGACCTCCCGGATCTCGCGGTAGCGGGACTCCTTGGCGGCCTCGAGATCCTCCAGCCTCGACAGGTACTCCGCGTCGTCGGCCTCGGCGTGCGCGCCGCGCAGCGGCCGCGCGATCGCCACGCCGGCCGCGACCGCGGCCACGCCGACGAGCACCACACCCACCACGTCCATGCAGCGTGCCCGCGGACGCGCCTAGGCGCGCCCGAGGTCCTTCGCGACGCGGGCCGCGTAGCCGGCGGTCGCGCGCCGGTGCGCGAGGTCCGGGGTCGGCCAGATGCAGATCAGCCCGCCGAGGAACACCAGCAGCCCGCCGATCCAGACCCACGCCACGAGCGGCGAGACGATCAGCCGGAACGTCGCCGGCGGCGCGCTCTTGGCGTAGCTGGTGGTCAGCTCCCGGATCGCCGTGCCCAGCGCGGTCGAGTAGTCCTGCGTGCTCATCTTGCCGAGCGCGTTGGCGAAGATCTTGTCGCCCTTCCTGACGTCGACCAGCGTCGGGTCGAGGTCGGGCGTCACCGCCGCCCACACGTCACGGCCGAAGCCCGCGAACATCGCGATCTCGGAGGTCGACTCGCCGTCGAAGTAGCGCCCGATCGCGCCCGCGAACGGCGCGCCCTCGATCGGGTAGTAGCCGCGCTCGGGCCGCAGCACGCCGACCCTCCTGCCGTGCTTGAAGACCGTCAGCTTGGCGCCGAACACGAGCCGCTCGACGCCGGTCTTGGTGACGTCGATCCGCGACGTCGGCCCGTCGTAGCGCGCCACGTAGCCGCGGCCGAGGTCGCTCTTCTGGCCCGGGTGCAGCTCGACGGTCCGGACGTGCTGGAACGCGGTCGACGCGGCCACGCCGATGAACAGCAGCGCGATCCCGAAGTGGATCGTGTAGCCGCCGTAGCGCCGGCGGTTGCGGCGGATCAGCGTCACGAACGCGAGCGGGAACGCCTCGCCGGTCATCGCGCGCCGCGCGCGCACGCCGCGGAAGAACTCCTGCGCGATCGTGCCGATCGCGAACGCCGAGGCGCCGATCACCAGCCACGCCCACGGCCGCCCGGCGACGCCGAACGGCAGCGTCACGAGCAGCGTCCCGACGCCGGTGACCGTCGGCCAGAAGAAGTTGCGCCGTGCGTTCCTGGGCGTCGCGCGCCGCCAGGCGATCACCGGGCCGATGCCGGACAGCAGCACCAGGATCAGCGCCATCGGCACGACGTACTTGTCGTACCAGGGCGGCCCGAGCGACTGCTTCTCGCCGGTCACGGCCTCGCTGATCAGCGGGAAGAACGTGCCCCAGAAGACGACGAACGCCATGCCGCACAGCACAAGGTTGTTGCCCAGGAACATCGCCTCGCGCGACAGCAGCGAGTCGAGCTTGTGCTCGCTCCTGAGCACGTCGCGGCGCGTGACGACCAGCACCACGCTGCCGATGATCATCGCGCCGATCAGGATCACGAACGGCACGCCGAGGTCCGAGCCCGTGAACGCGTGGATCGAGTCCAGGATCCCGGAGCGCACCAGGAACGTGCCGAGGATCGCCAGCGTCCCGGTCGCCAGGATCAGCGACGCGTTCCACGTCTTCAGCATCCCCCGCTTCTCCTGCACCATGATCGAGTGCAGGAACGCGGTGCCGGTCAGCCACGGCAGCAGCGACGCGTTCTCGACCGGGTCCCAGGCCCAGTAGCCGCCCCAGCCGAGCTCGGCGTAGGACCAGCGCGCGCCGAGGAAGATCCCGATGCCGAGGAAGAACCACGCGGCGAGCGCGAAGCGGCGCGTCGCCTGGATCCACTCGGCGTCCACGCGCCGGACGATCAGCGCGCCCGCGGCGAACGCGAACGGCACCGCCCACAGCGTGTAGCCGCTGTAGAGCATCGGCGGGTGGATCATCATCGACGGGTGGCGCAGCAGCGGGTTCAGGCCCGTGCCCTCCGCCGGCGTCACCGGCAGCGTCGCGAACGGCTTGGTCTTGAAGACGAGCAGCGCCGAGAAGAACGTCGCGAAGCCCATCAGGATCGCGATCGCGTACGGCTGCACGTCGCGCATCCGGTGGCGCGTCAGGAAGACGACCAGCGACGACCAGACGCTCAGCAGGAACAGCCACAGCAGCAGCGAGCCCTCCTGCGAGGACCACGACGCGGCCGCCTTGTAGAAGATCGGCGTCGTCGTCGAGCTGTGCGACTGGACGACCGTGAAGCTGAAGTCGTTGCGCAGGAACGCGGCGATCAGCACCACGAACGCGGCCGTGCTCAGCGCGGCCAGGACGTACACGCCGCGGCGGGCGCTCGTCACCCACTCGCGCTTGCCCGTCAGCCCGCCATAGAGCGCTGCCCCGACGCCGTAGACGGCGACGGCGAACGCCAGGAACGTCAGCCCGCGACCCAGATCAGCCATTGGTGACCGACCTTAGGTCGACTTCGTTGTGCTCGTCTTGTCCGTGAACTTCGACGGGCACTTCGTGACCAGCGAGTCCCTCTCGCCGACGAACGTGGTGCCCTCGCGCTTGACGGTCACGATGACCTCGCGGCCGTCACGGAACGTGTCGGCCACCGAGCCCGTGTAGCGGATCGGCACCGAGGCGTTGCCGTTGCGGTCGCGGACGCGGAACTGGTAGGTCGTCCCGGACTTGTGGATCGATCCGTTGACGACCTTGCCCGTCAGCTCGTAGCTGCGGCCGGCATCGGCACTCGCAAGCAGCTGGCTGGGGGTGCGCGCCTCCGACGAGGCGCTGAAGCTCTGGTAGATGAGCGCGACCGACAGGACGAGGGCCGCGCTCAGCGCCACGACGAGTCGTACGCGGCGCTTGCGTGCAGGGTCCATCGACACGAAGTATCGCAGCCTTCGCGCCGGAACAGCTCCCCAACCGTGGGTAGGGCACGCGTCCAGACGCGTTCAAGGGTGTCTGCAGTCCGACGATCATCGGTGCAACCTCTCGTCGCCGATGGTGTCCGGAGGTACGAGGAGCCTGATACCGACCATGCGCGTCCGCCCGCTTCGACCCACCCGCACCGCCTCGACCGCCGAGCGCCGGCCGCACGTGATCGAGCGCCCGGCCGCGGACCCGGCACCGGACGAGCACCGCGCCGAGCGCCGCCACCGCGAGTGCGTGGCCTGCGAGGACAGCGCGCTGTACTCGTGCTCCTGCGGCTTCCAGTTCACGGCGCCGGTCACGACCTCGGTCGCCTGCCCGCACTGCGGGACCGCGCAGGCCTGGTAGTACCGTCGGCCGCGTGGCCACCGCAGACCTGACCGTGATCGGGCTCGGCCGGAGCGATCCGTCCGCCAGCCGCTACATCGCCGCGATCCAGCGCAAGCTGGGTGAGCAGGAACGCGTCAAGTTCGTCATGCACGCGATGGGCACCTCGCTCGAGGGCGAGACCGCCGACATCCTGGCGCTCGTCGGCGAGCTGCACGCGGTGCCCTTCGACCTCGGTCTGCCACGCGTCTACACGGTGCTGAAGCTCGACGAGCGCCGCGACAAGCCGCAGACGCTGGCGGACAAGGTCGCCTCGGTCCAGGCGCGGCTGGCCGCGGGCGACGAGTCCTAGCGCGCCCGGAACGTGAAGCCGCCGAGCGGGTGGCGGCGGTCCTGCAGGACGACCCTGACGCGGTAGGTGCCCGGGCACCAGCCGTGGTCGTAGCGCAGCGCGATCCCGGGCGTGACCGTGAACGAGATGCGCTCGCCGCGGCGTACGTCGTCCTGCGTGCCGAAGCCGAGGAACCGCATCGGGTGCCGGCACGAGCGGCCCTCTCCGCGGCGCGGCCCGTCGACCGCCACGTGGTAGTCGAGGCCGAGGCGCTTCACGCTCACCGGCGCGCGGAACGACACCGTGTAGTTGGTGTTCTTGCCGAGCTGCCGCCTGGTGACGTGCAGCGGCGTGCGCAGCGTCGCGAGCGACGGGAGCCTCGGGCTCACGTACGTCGGCGGGCGCCGCTCGACATCGCGCGTCGTCCCGTCCGCGTAGCGCGCGGTCAACGTCAGCGGGAGCCCGCGCAGCGGGTCGTCGAGCTTCACCACGTACAGGTAGGTCCCGGTGCCGTCCCTGCTGAGCGCGACGCGCACGGGCCGGCGGCCGGGCGCGGTCGCGGTGACCGCGCGCGCCGCCGGGCCGAGGAAGCCGTAGAAGACCTCGCGCGCGCTGCCGTCCGGGCAGTCCGGCAGGGCGGGCCTGCCGGGATCGACCGCGAAGCCCGCGGGCCGGCAGGTCAGGCGGTCCTGGACGCCGTTGTCGAGCGCCAGGGCCAGCTGCGCGACGTAGAGGCGCCCGGCGCCGTCGAGCGGCGCGCAGCGGTCGACGGTCGGCGTCAACGCGTGGAACAGGCCGTCGTCGCCCAGGAGCCCGTCGCGCCCGAGCACGCCGAGGCGCCCGTCGAGGACGCGCGCGGCCTGCCAGCACGCCGCCTTGCGGGAGGTCCGGTAGGAGCGCACGCCCCAGCTCGGGCCGCCGTCCGGATCCGGCGCGGTGACCGCGATCGCCGCGCGCTCGCCCGGCAGCACGCGGCCCGCGCCGTGGTAGGGCAGGCCGAGGCCCGTCACCTTCGGCGCGGGCGCGCCGGAGCGCAACGCGACGACGCCGGCCACCGCGGCCGAGGCGAGCACCAGGACGACGGCCAGCGCGACGACCAGCAGCTTGCGGCGCGGCCGGGCGGTGGCGCGGCGGGCGGCCTGCTCGGTCAGCGTGCGCGGCTGGGTCCGGCGTGCGGCCTCGCGCAGCTGGGCCTCGAGGTCGGGGAGCAAGGTGGGGTTCATGACGCGGCGGTCTCCTTCAAACGGGCGCGGAGCGCGCCGAGCCCGCGCGACACGCGCTTGCGGACGACGAGCGCGGAGGTGTCGAGCGCACCCGCGATGTCCGAGTACTCGCGCTCGTCGAGGATCCGGGCGCGGAGCGCGTCGCGCTGCTCGTCCGGGAGTTGTTGGAGGAGTTGGTCGAGCTCGGCGTCGGTGCCGAGCGCGTCGATCGCCTCGAGGTCGGCGTCGGTGAGCGTGACGCGCTCCAGCGCCAGCCGGCGCCGCGCGCCCTCCTCGACGCGGCCGCGGCGGATCGAGTCCGCCAGCTTGTTGCGCGCGATCCCGAACAGCCAGGCGCCGAACTGCTGCGGGGTCGCGGGACCGTGCTCGCGGCGCAGCGACTCCAGCGCGGCGGCGAACGTCTCGGCCGCCAGGTCGGCGGCCAGCTCGGGCCTGCGCGTGCGGCGGACGAGGTAGCCGAGCACCGGCCGCTCGTAGCGGCGGTACAGCGCCGCGAACGCCTCCGGATCGGCGCGCAGCGCCGCCAGGAGCGCGGCGTCGTCGAGGTCGTCCAGGCGCATCGGTCCCCAGGAGTCGTACCGGACCGCCCGGTTGTGACCGCGTGACCGCAAGTTCCGGGGAACCGCTGCGTTCCTGGTGGTCATGGGTCGCTCTTGGAGGAAGGTCGCCACCGTTCTGGCGACGTGTGCCGCGATGCTCGGCGTCTTCGCCGCGGTCGCTTCCGCGGACGGCGGGACGTGGACGCCGTACACGCGCGCGGCGACGTACACGTCGGTCACCGACAGGGACGTCCCGATCACGATGCGCGACGGGACCGTCCTGAGGGCCAACGTCGAGCGCCCCGACGCGCCCGGAAGGTTCCCCGTGCTGATCACGCAGACGCCCTACGGCAAGGACGTCGCGGCGACCGCGCTCGGCGCGGGCGGCTCGTCGCTCGTCCAGCGCGGCTACGTGCAGGTCACCGTGGACGTGCGCGGCACCGGCAAGTCCGCCGGGGCCTGGGACTCGTTCGGCCCCAGCGAGCAGCAGGACGGCTACGACATCGTCGAGTGGGCGGCGGCGCAGTCGTGGTCAAGCGGCAAGGTCGGGCTCGACGGGCCGTCGTACATGGGGCTCAACCAGCTCTTCACCGCGGCGCTGCGCCCGCCGCACCTGAAGGCGATCTTCCCGGTCGTGCCGATGGCCGACGGCTACCGCGACATCGTGTTCAGCGGCGGCGACATCAACGTGTCGTTCATCCCGTTGTGGATGGGGTTGATCACCGGGGGCGGGCTCGTCGGCACCGACCCGCTGACGCTGCTGCAGCACGTGGGCGGGCTGGCGTCGTTCACGCTCCCGACGTTGTTGGGGTCCTTGCAGGGCGGCGACGTCGCCTACGACGGGCCGTTCTGGAAGACGCGGTCGACGATCGAGGTGCTCGACAGGATCCAGGTGCCGACGTTCGTCGTCGGCGGGCTGCACGACCTGTTCCAGCGCGGCGAGCCGCTGATCTACGAGCGCCTGAAGTCGCGGGTCCCGTCGCGCCTGGTGATGGGGCCGTGGACGCACGTGAGCGGGTCGACGGGCTCTGGGCTGCCGGCCGACGGCGTGCCGTCGCTCACCGACCTGCAGCTGCGCTGGTTCGACCAGTACTTGAAGGGGATCGACACCAACATCGCCGCGATCCCGAAGGTCACGCAGTACGCCTATGGCGACGACAGGTTCGAGACGCAGTCCGACTGGCCCAACCCGAAGCTCGACCCGCAGACGTGGTACCTGCGCGGCGGCTCGACGCTGACGCGCGGCGACGCGCCGGGCGTGGCCGAGACGCCGCAGACGTTCGTGCAGCACCCGCTGTCCGGGATCTGCACCATGTCGACCGGGCAGTGGACGGCGGGCCTCGGCGAGCCGCTGCCGTGCTTCACCGACGACCGGCCCAACGCGCTGAGCGGTGGCGCGTCGTACGAGAGCGCGCCGCTGTCGAGCGACCTGCGGCTGAGCGGCCCGATCGCCGCGCACCTGTGGCTGACGACGACCGCGTCGGACGCGGCGGTGACGGTTCGCGTTGATGATGTCGCTCCGGACGGCACGTCGACCGGGATGACGACCGGCTGGCAGAGCGCGTCGTTCCGGGCGGTCGACGCGTCGAGGTCGCGCGTGGTGCGCGGGCACGAGATCCAGCCGTGGCACCCGTTCACGAAGGCGTCGGTCCTGCCGGTGCAGAGCGGCGTCGCGACGCCGGTCGACGTCGAGGTGTTCCCGACCAACTGGGTGTTGAAGGCCGGGCACCGCCTGAAGATCGTCGTCGACCCGGCCGACTTCCCGCACGAGCTGCCGCCGATCCCGGCCCTGCTGGCGCGGCTCGGCGGCAACGTGAGCATCCTGACCGAGCCGGGCCACGCGTCCGCGATCGACCTGCCGGAGCTCGGGACGACCTGCGCCGCCGGCGTCCGCGCGGGCGGCCCGGACGGCTGCGCGCCGCTGCCGGTCCCGGACCTCACGCGCGCCGGCTGAGGGCGGCGACGAGGCGAGCGTCCACCTCGCCGCCGCGTGCGGTGAGGCGGACGTGGCCCGGGCCCAGGCCCGGGAACGTCCCGGCGGGACGGATCGCGATGCCGTCCTCCGCGCGCAGCACGCGCGCGAGCTCGACGCCATCGACGTGGGGCAAGTGCACCAACACGAAGTTCGCCGCGCCGTCGTGCACCGTCGCTCCCGGCAGCGCCGCGCGCAGTCCCTGGGCCAGCGCGGCCCGGTCCTGCTGGGCGCGCGCGGCGATCGGCGCAAGTCGTTCGGCCGTCGCCTCGCGCGCGGCGACCAGGGCAAGGGCATTGACCGCCCACGCCTGCCGCGCCTCGCGCAGCCTCTGCGCCAGCCCCGCCTCCGCGAGCAGGTACCCGACGCGCAGCCCCGGCACGGCGAGGATCTTCGTCAGCGACCGCAGCACGACGACGCCCGGCAGCGCCTCACCCGCCAGCGACTCCGGCTCGCCCGGGACGAAGTCCATGAACGCCTCGTCGACGAGCACCGTCCGCCCCTCCCGCGCCAGCGCGGCGACTGCGCCACGCGGATGCAGGACGCCCGTCGGGTTCGTCGGATTACCTATAACAACGAGGTCGGCCTCCTCCGGCACGACGCCCGGATCCAACATGTACGGGTCGCTCAGCACGACCCGCTCCGCGCCCAGCACCCGGTCGGGCTCCATGAACTGCGGGTGGATCACGACCGGCCGCCGCGCGCCGAGCAACCCATAGCCCTGCGCGGCGCCGTTCAACATCACGACCTCCGCCGGGTGCCGCCCATGCCGCGCCGCCACCGCCGCCACGGCCTCGCGCTCGTCCGGATACGCGGCGACGGCGCCGGCGAGCGCGTCCCGCAGCGCTTCGAGCAGCCACGCCGGCGGCCCACCCGTGGCGACGTTCACCGCATGGTCGGCCGCAGCACCCCGCGCCCACACATCCCCATGCACGTCGCTCACGGCAGCTCCACCTCGCGCCCCGCGACGACGAGCACCGCCCGGTCCGCCACCGCGCTCACCGCCTGGACCGCGTCGCCGAGCACGTCGAGCCACACCCGCGTCAGCGCATGCGGCGGCACCGGCCCCCACCCCGCCTCTTCCGCCACCACGACCGTCAGCCCCTCCCGCGCCGCAGCGGCGCGGGCGAACTCACGAGCGGACTCCCGGATCGCATCGGCGGTCCCCTCGTCGCGCCACAGCAGCTCGCTGACCCACGTGCCGAGCGAGTCGAGCAGCACCGTCACGCCCGGCTCGACCGCGCCAAGCGCCCCGACGACATCCTGCCCCTCGACCGTCCGCCACCCCTCCGGCCGTGCCGCCCGATGCACCGCGACCCGCGCCGCCATCTCGTCGTCGGTGACGGTCAACGGAGCAAGGACGACAACATCTCCCCCACCCTCAGCCGCCAGCCGCTCCGCAACCCGGCTCTTCCCCGACCGCCGCGGCCCCGTCACCAGGATCAGCGCCACGCCGCCACCCCCGCGGCCGCGGCCGCCAGGACCGCGCTCGTCGCCGCGCTCAGCCGGACCGCGCGGCGCAACGCGGCGGTGTCGGGCGCGGGGCCGTCGCCGAGGCGGCCACGGTCCTCGACGACGCCGTCGTAGTCGTTGATCCCACCGAGCGTGATGCCCAGCGCGCCGGCGAACGCCGCCTCGGCTCGGCCGGCGTTCGGGCTCGGGTGGTGCGCGCCGTCGCGGCGCCAGACGCGCGCCGCGCCGCGCGCGTCCTCCCCGCACAGCACGGCGGCCACGACCGTCGCCCCGGCGCACGCCCGCGCGGCGGGCCAGCCGAGGACGTCGTCCAGCCGCGCGGCCGCCCAGCCGAAGTTCATGTACTTCTCGTTGCGGTAGCCGACCATCGCGTCGAGCGTGTTCGCCGCCCGGTGCAGCACGACGCCGCCCGGCCCCGCGACCGCGCCCCAGAACAGCGTCCCGGCCTCGGCGTCCGCGGTGTTCTCGGCCAGCGACTCCAGCGCCGCGCGCGTCAGCTCTGCGCCGTCGAGCGTCTCGGTCCGCCGCGCGACCAGCGACCGCGCCAGCGCCCGCGCCGCCGGCAGATCGCCCGCGTCCACGAGGTCCGCCATCCGGGCCGCCGTCCGCCGCAGCGACCGGCCGCCGAGCGCCGCCCAGCCGCAGACCGCCAGCGCCGCCGCGCGCCGCCGCCCGACCCGGGCAGCCACCACGCTCGGCACGCCGACCAACACCATCACATGGACAACTCCCGCGCCCCGCGCATCCCGGTACGTGACGCGCTCCAACCGCGCCGCCGTCTGCCCGAAGCCCGCGACCGGATGCCACCGCGCCGGATCCCCGAACGCGGCGTCGAGCGCGACGGCGCCGAGCAGTCCCACGCTACGCGCCCCGCGCACGCCGCTCCTCGAACTCCAGCGCGCCCTCGAGCACCGCGCCGTGCACGCAGCGCGCGATCGCCCCGCCCGCGGGCGACATCGGCCCGGCGAACGGCTCGGACGCACCCGGCGCAGCGGCGACGCAGATCGAGTCGGTCGCCGTCCCCGTCGCGGGACCGTCGTGGTTCATCGCCGCGATGCCGGCGTCGGCCAGCGCCTGCGCCTTGGCCTCGGTCGCGGTCTGGACCGCGTAGACGAGCGCGCCGTCGGTCAGCGGCGCCTCGACCAACACCAACATGTTGATCGTCCCCACCGCCGGGATCTCGCGCAGCACCCGCCCCGCGGCGGCCAGCGGGACGCCGATCCCCACCGTCGCGACCACCCGCACAACGCCCGGCTCCTCGCGCCACACCGCGCGGTCGACGTGGGCGGCGGTCATCGCGCCGAGCGTCGCCTCCGCGTCGAGCCCGCGCGCGACCATCTCCTCTCGCAGGTGCGCGTCCGGGTCCATCCGCCCGTACCCGTGCGGAACCTGGAGGTTCAGCCACGCCCGCGCGTCGCCCAGCCCGCCGCCGACGACCGCGCTGCTCAGGCAGCGCCGGAGGCCGCCGAAGTCCACCACCAAGGCGCCGCCGTCAGTCATCGTCCGAGAAGTACAACAACGCGTTGACCGCCGCGACCGCCACCGCGCTGCCGCCCCGCTCGCCGCGGTTGGCGACGCACGGCAGCCCGGACGCCACCAGCGCCGCCTTCGCCTCCGCCGCGCCGACGAACCCGACCGGCAACCCCACCAACAACGCGGGCGACGGCGGCGGCTCCTCCAACAGCTGGAACAACGCGGTCGGCGCGTTGCCGACGACCCAGACCGCGTCGACCGGCGCCTCGGCCGCCGCGAGCCTCATCGCCGCCGCGCTGCGGGTCGTCCCCAGCTCCGCCGCGAGGTCCGGGACCCGCGGGTCGGCGAGCGGCACGATCACCTCGCGCGTCGTGATCCCCGCCGCGACCATCCGCGCGTCCGCGTAGATCGGCGCGCCGTCGCGCAGCGCCTCGCGCCCCGCCCGCAGCGCGTCCTCGTCGAGCACCAGCGAGTCGGCGAACGACAGGTCCGCCGACGCGTGGCAGACCCGCTCGGCCACCGCCCGCGACAGCGGCGGCAGCGGCGTGAAGTCGTGGCGCGAGCGCAGGATCCCCAGGCTCTCGACCTCGATCGGGTGGGCTACGCGACGGGCCATGCGTCCTCCGTTCCCGCGACCGCGCAGGTCGCGTGCGCCGAGCGGCGCTTCAAGATCATCAACTCGCTGCCGTCGCCCGCGGCCAGCAGCGCGGCGGCCTCGGCGACGCTCGGCGTCCCGACGTGCGCGGCGACCGTCGCCGACGGCGTCGGGACCGGGACCGCCGCCAGCGCCGCCGCGGGGAACGTGACGAACCGCCACCCGCGCGCCGCCGCGAGCGCGAGGATGGCCCCCTCGTCGGCCTTCACGTCGGCCGACGCAAGGACATCGACGTGCTCCACATGGGCCTCTGCGAGCGCGGCCGTCACCAAGTCCTCCAACTCGCCCAGCGGGCACCCGCGGCTCGCCCCGACGCCGACCGCGATCATCGCCGCCCGACCGCGATCGTGATGGGGTTGGTCGCCGCGAGCCGGTGCCCGCCCGCGAGCGGGCTCAGGCGCGAGGCGTGCAGCAGCGTCGCCTCGGCCTCGAAGCCGAGCGCCGCCAGGCGCTCCAGGACCGGACCGACGCGGTCGATCAGCGCGAGCGTCACGACGATCGCCCGCGTCGTGTCCCGCGCCGCGCAGGCCTCCAGGATCGCCTCGACGTCCCGGCCGCCACCGCCGACGAACACCGCGTCCGGGTCCGGCAGCGCGGCGAGCGCCATCGGCGCGACGCCCTCGACGACCGCGACCGGCACCCCGAACCGCGCCGCGTTGGCGCGGGTGCGCCCGACCGCGTCGGCGTCGTGGTCGATCGCGAAGACCGCCGCGCCCAACCGCGCGCATTCGACCGCCACCGACCCGCTCCCGCAGCCGACGTCCCAGATCAGCCGCCCCGTCGCCGGCCCGAGCGCGGCGAGCGCGACCGCCCGCACCTCGCGCTTCGTGATCATCCCGGAGCGATGGTCGAACGCGTCCTCGGGCAGCGCCCAGGCATCGACCGCCGCCGGTTCCTCCGCGTCGCCGAGCGACACCACCACATTGGGTTGGTCCCACTCGCGCGCCGCGATCTCGGACGCCGAGCCGGTCACCACCGTCTCCCCGTCGAGCCCCAGCCGCGCGCAGACCGCGAGCCGCCGCCCCTCCAGGCGCGCCGCGAACCACGCGGGCGTCGCATCGCCGTCGGTCAGGATCGCCACCTTCGGATGCCGCAGCGCGGTCGCCAGCGCCGGCCGCGGGTCGCGCGCGTGGGCGCTGACGACGAGCGCGTCGTCCCACGGCACACCCAGCCGCGCGAACGCCAGCGCGACCGACGACGGCGCCGGGTGCACCGCCAGCTCCTCCGGCCCCACGTGCCGCCGCAGCGCGCGGACGATCCCGAAGAACCCCGGGTCACCGCTCGCGAGCACGACGGCATCCACACCAACAAGCTCCTCCAGCGCCGCGTCCACCCCCGCGCCCAGGACCACCTGCCGCGCGCCCGCCGGCGCCAGCGCGCGCAGCACCGCCGCGCCGCCCGCCACGACGCGCGCGCCCGCCAGCACGTCCTCCGTCCCCGGCGGCACCCGCCCGCCGGCCACGCCCAGCACGGCGATCACGGCTTCGGCGCCTTGTCCCGGTAGCGGTCCGGGCGGCCGAGCCTCCGGTAGCGGTGCCCGTAGCCCGGGTCGTAGACGTGCGAGCGCCCCGCGCACGACGCGTCCCCCAGCGCGGGCCCGACCAACACCAGGGCCTGCGTCGTGATCCTGTTGGACTTGATCGACGTGGCCAAGTCCTTCAACTCGCACCGGACGACGAGCTCGTCCGGCCACGACGCGCGGTAGACCACCGCGCACGGCGTCTCCGCCGTGTAGCCGCCCTCCATGAGGTCGGCCTGCAGCTCGCGCGGGCGCCGCACGCTCAGGAACAACACCAACGTGGTCCCGTGCCGGGCGAGCTCCACCAGCTGCTCGTTGGCCGGCATCGACGTCCGCGTCGGGCGCCGCGTGTAGATCAGCGTCTGCGAGACGTCCGGGATCGTCAGCTCCTGCCCCAGCGCGACCGCCGCCGCGCTCACCGACGACACGCCCGGGACGATCTCGATCGCCAGGCCCAGCGCGCGGCACGCGGCGAGCTGCTCGTGCAGCGCCCCGTAGACCGTTGGGTCGCCCGAGTGCACCCGAGCGACCTCGAGCGAGTCGCGGCGCGCACGCGCGTAGATCTCCACGATCTCCTCGTGCGTGCGCTCGTCGGACGGCACCAGCTCGGCGCCCTCCTGCGCGTGCTCCAGGATCGCCGGATCGACCAGCGACCGCGCCCAGACCACGACGTCCGCGCGCCGCAGCGCCTCGACCGCCCGCAGCGTCAGCAGGTCCGGCGCGCCCGGCCCCGCGCCGACGAACGTGACGCGGCCGGTCATGCGGGCACCTCCTCACGGCGCGCAGGCTCGGCCGCGCGCGGCTCCTGCACCCAGCGGTGGCGCACCGGCTCCGCGATCCGGACGAGGTCCGGCCGCGCGCTGAGCAGCGCCCGGACGATCAGGCCGGTCAGGACGCCCTCGATCACCGCGATCACGCCGTAGGCGCCGAGCGTCGACCAGGCGATCTTCGACAGGTCGATCGCCACCGCGTGCCCGAGCCAGAACTCGCCGACGAACGTCAACGCCGACAGCTCGACGGCGATCGCCGCCGCGATCCCGCAGGCGATCGCCAGCCCGCGTGGCGTCCGGCCGAGCACGCGCCGCAGCGCGACCGTCAGCGGGTAGCCGGCGAACGCCGGGACCAAGGACAAGGTGATGATCGTCAGGCCGAGCGTGGAGATCCCGCCGTCGCCGAGCGCGAGCGCCTGGATCACCGCCACGACCGCGATCGTCACCGCGCCGAGCCACGGCCCGAGCAGGCAGACCGCGAGCGCGCCGCCGAGCAGGTGTCCCTCGGTGCCGACGGTGATCGGGAACATCGGCGCGTCGCCGACCAGGAAGAACGCCGCGGCGAGGCCGGCGATCGGCAGGTCGCGCTCACGTTCCTCGGCGCGCATGCGCCGCAGGCAGACCGCCAGGCCCGCGCCCGCGACCGCGGCGCCGGCGACGCACGCCTGGCCGGAGAGGAAGCCGTCAGGGATGTGCATGAACATGCTCCGTCTCGGTGAGGTTCAGGGCCGCGACCGCGCCGACGACGAACGTCACCGGCGGCGGTAGCGGCGCGGGCAGGTCGCCGAGCGTGCCGCGCAGGACCTGCTGCGCCGGGCGCGAGCCCGCGCTGATCGCGGCGACCGGGGTGTCGCCGGGCAGGCCGCCGGCGATGAGCTTCGCCGCGATCCGCCGGATCCGCCCGCGGCCGGTGAGGATCACGAGCGTCCCGCCGAGCTTGGCGAGCAGGTCCCAGTCCGGCGGCGTGCCGTGCTCGGGGTCGTCGTTGCCGTCCACGAACGTCGCTGTAACGGACAGCCGGCGCAGCATCAGCGGGATGCCCGCGGCCGCCGGCGCGCCGAGCGCGCTCGACACCCCCGGAACGACCTGTACATCAACGCCCGCTTGTTGGAGGACTTGCGCCTCCTCGCCACCACGCGAGGCGACGAACGGGTCGCCGGACTTCAGCCGCACGACGTCCCGGCCGCTCCGGCCGTAGTCCACCAACAACGCGTTGACGTCGTCCTGGGACAACGCGCGCTGCCCCGGCGCCAGCCCGACACAGACCCGCTCGGCGCAGGCCGGCGCCAGCGCGACGACGGCATCCGCCGACGGCCGGTCGTAGACCACCACCTCGGCCTCTTCCAACACGCGCCGAGCGGCGATCGTGAGCAGCTCCGGATCGCCCGGCCCCGCTCCGACGAAGGTGACGGTCATCGCGCAGCCTCGGCGGTGGGCGGAGTCGCCACGTCGGTGGCTCCGCCCGGCGCCGTCGTTCCGCGCAGGGCGACGAGCCACGGGCCGGTCTCGGCGGCGGTGTCGCCGGCGATGACGACGAGCGTGCGCATCGTGACGCGCTCGGGGTCGAGGGCCGCGAGCGTGGTGCGTTCGACGGACTCGCCCGGCCGCGTCACGTCGTGGCAGAGCGCGACCGGCGTCGTCGCGGGCCGGGCGGCGCGGAGGATCTCCAGCGCGCGGTCGAACTGCTCGGTCCGGCGCGTCGAGCGCGGGTTGTACAAGCACAACGCGAGACCGCTCGGCGCGAGCGCGGAGAGGCGCGCCTCGACGCCCTCCCACGACGTCGAGATGTCGCTCAACGACACCACGGCGAAGTCGTCGGTCAGCGGCGCGCCGAGAGCCGCCGCAGCGGCCTGCGCCGCGGTCACGCCCGGGACCACGACCACTTCCACATCGAGATCGGCGGCGCGCGCGAGCGTCCGGGCGGCCATGCCGTGCACGCCCGCGTCGCCGGACGACACCAAGGCAACGCGCTTGCCTTCCGCCGCCAGCGCCAGCGCCTCGTCGGCGCGGCGCTCCTCCTCGCCCATCACGCCGCGCACCACATCCCCTACAACAAGGTCCGCGACCATGTCGACGTACGGCCCGTAGCCCACGACGACCTCGGCCTCCGCGACCGCGCGCGCCGCCGCGAACGTGCGGTGCTCCGCCCCGCCCGGCCCGATGCCGACGATCCACAGCGTCCCGGTCATGCGGCGAGCGGGTTGAAGCCCGCGGGCAGTTCGAGCCGGTGCGCGCGCATGAAGCCCTCGTCGGCGAGGATCTCGCGCGTCGGCCCATCCGCGACAACTTGACCCTGGTCGAGCACGATCGCCCGCGGGCACAGCTCCAGCGCGTAGGGCAGGTCGTGCGTGACCAACAACACCGTCAACGACAAGGACACCAACACGTCGGCCAGCTCACGCCGCGCCGCCGGGTCCAGGTGCGACGACGGCTCGTCCAACACCAACACCTCGGGATGCATCGCCAGGACGCCCGCCACCGCGGCCCGGCGCCGCTGCCCGGCCGACAGCGCGTGCGGCGCGCGGTCGGCGAGGTCGGTCATGTCCACCGCGGCCAGTGCTTCGTCGACACGCTCGCGCAGGTCCGCGCCCTCCAGCCCCAGGTTCGCCGGGCCGAACGCGACGTCGGCGCGCACGGTCGGCAGAAACAGCTGGTCGTCGGGATCCTGGAAGACGAGCCCGACCTGGCGCCGGATCGCCCGGCGCGTCCTGGTGCTCAGGACCGTGTCGCCGATCGTGACGGTCCCGGTCGCGCCCTCCAGCATCCCGTTGAGCTGCAGCGCCAGCGTCGTCTTGCCCGCGCCGTTGGGCCCCAGGATCGCGACGCGCTCGCCGTTGTTGATGGTCAACGACACGCCGTCGAGCACGCGCGTGCCGTCCGGGTAGGCGTAGGACAGGTCGGTCAGCGTCACCGCCGCGCGCCCCTCGGACGGCGCGTACTGCGCCGGGTGCAGCGCGCGCCGGCGCGGCGGTGCCACGGCCGGCGCGGGCTGCGGGGCGCGCGTGGCGCGCCGCCGCCCGCGGCGCCCGGTCGCGGGCGCGTCGCCGTGCGGCGTCAGCGAGATCGGCATCCCGACCTTGTCCTCGTAGCCGGGCAGCCGCACGCGGTAGGTGCAGAGGTCGCAGTTCATCCGCACGTCGCCCTGCAGCGCCTCGCGGTAGCGCTCCAGCACGAGCTTCGCCAGGCGCCGGTCCGGGCCGAGATGCGCGGCGGCGCGGACATCCACATCATCATGCTCCGCCGCCCAGGTTGAAGCACTTGCGTACAGGCGCGGGACCAACACCCCCGTGAACAGCAGGAACGGCGCGACGACGATCGTCCTCGCGCCCAGCCGCCGCAGCCGCTCCAGCGCGGCGGGCAGGTCGGGCTGCGCGACGCCTGCGAACGCCGGCTCGACCATCCCGAGCCCGCGCCCGTCGGCCAGCAGCCGCGCGACCTTGTAGAGGTCGCCGCACGCGTCGGGGTCGCTCGACCCGCGGCCGACGAGCGCGACGCCCGTCGTCTCCGGGTCGTGGTCCGGCGGCAGCGCCGCGCGGATCCGGTCCTCGGCGACGGCCAGCACCGCGGGGTCGATCCCGAGGTCGCGGCCCATCGCGAACTGCACGCCGGGATGCTTCGCGCGGGCGCGGGTCAGGGTCGCCGGCCCGTCGTTCTTGAGGTGCCCGGCGGCGAGCAGGACGAGCGGGACCGACACGACGCGCGCCGGCTCGGCGTTGACCACCAACGTGTCGACGGCCTCGTCGACCAGCGGCTCGGCCAGCTCGATGAACCCGGTCTCGATCGGCAGGTCCGGGCCCGCGGCGTCGCGCACCAGCGCGGCGAGCTCGTGGAACTCGGCGAGCCCGTCGGCGTCGCGCGTGCCGTGCCCGACGACCAGCAGCGCGGGCGGCGCGGAGACCACGGCCCTCATGCGATCCCTCCGCGGGTCAGGACCGTCGCGACCAGCGCGGGGACGACCGCGGCCCCCGCGAGCGTGGCGGCGAGCACCCGCGGCGACGCCTCCGCCGCGCCGAGCGCGACCGCCGGGAGCCTGCCGTCGTAGCCGCGCGCGAGCATCGCGGAGTGGACCCGCTCGCCGCGGTCGATGCAGCGGATCGCCAGCGTGCCGGTCGACTGCGCGACCGCGCGGACCTGCCAGAACCAGCGCGCGTCGTCGCCGCGCGCCTGGCGGGCGGTGTTCACGCGCCGCAGCTCGTCCAGCACCACCATCAAGTAGCGGACGGCCAGCGCGCCGATCGCGGTGAACGCCGCCGGGACGCGCAGGCGCTCCAACCCCATGATGATCTCCGGCGCCGGAGTCGTCGCGCTCAGGATGCCGGTCGCCAGGACCACCAGCGTCGCCTTGCCCACGATCGCGCCCGCCAGCGCCAGCCCCTCGGCGCCCGCGACGAGCGGCAGCAGCACGACGAAGGCCAGGAACGGGATCTCGACGACCAACCGCACCAACAAGCTCCGGACCGGGACGCGCCCCCACGCCGCGAAGACCGCCACGATCAGCGCATCGACCGCGAACGGCCACCACGCGCCATGCGGCACGAACGCGACGCTCAGCGCGAACGCGACCAACGCCACCACCTTGACCTCCGGCGCCGCGTCATGCAACGCGGTCCGGACCTCGGCGACGACCGGCTCGCCATGCGCAGCACCGCTCATGCGATCCGCCCTCCTCGGGGCGCGCCGTCGCGCATGGGCGTGACCAACACGGTGGAGAAGTACGACGCGGGACCGTCGATCGCAGCTGCGGCGGCGACGACCTCGCCGTCCTGGCCGAGGTGCGTGCCGACCGACGCCTCGTCCTCGCGGCCGGCCTCGCGCACGACCTCCAGAAGGCGCGGGAGCTGGCGGCCGCCCTTGTAGATCACGACGGTCTCGAAGCCCTCCAGCGCCGAGCGCACGCGCGCCTCGCCCGCGGTCCAGGGCACCAAAGCGACGCCGTCGGTGCCCTCGGCGAGCATCGCGCCGGTCCGGGCCGCCAGGTCCTGCATGGCGGTGATGCCCGGGACCGTCCGGACCTCGACGTCGGCCACCAGCCCGCGCACCGTGTGCACGATGTAGGCGAACGTCGAGTACAGCGACGGGTCGCCGAGCGTGGCGAAGACCGCGGTCCCGCCCTCGCGGACGACGTCGGCGATCGCCGCGCCCGCGGCGTCCCACTTCGCGTCGCGGCCACCGGCGTCGGTCATCGCGAAGCCGAGCCGCACGACGCGCTCCGGCGCGACGTGCTCGGCCACGACGACCTCCGCGCGCCCCGGACCGCCGGCGCTCGCCACGGTCGCCGGCACGAAGACGCGATCGGCGCCACGCAGCTCGCGCACCGCCTTGAGCGTCAGGTGCTCCGGATCGCCCGGACCGACGCCTACACCTACGAGCGCCCCGCTCACGCCGCCGCCTCCACCAGGCGCCGCGCGACCGCAGGCGTGCTCGCCCAGTGCGTGTGCAGGTAGGAGGCGTGGACGTTGCCGACCACATGGCCTTCGTCGCGCGTCGTGCCGCGCGCGCTCAGCGACCACGCGGGCGCCGCGCCCGCGACCGGGTCGACCGAGCTGTAGTGGAACTCGTGACCGCGCGTCTCGGCCCCGGCGGGCCAGGCCGGATGGTCGCTCGCGGCCCGCGCGATCCGGTAGCCGAGCGTCAGCCGCCTGCCCATCGCGGCGCGGCCCGGGACGACGCCGCACATCGGGCGCCCGTCCAGCTCGTCCGACAGGTACAACAACCCACCGCACTCGGCCAGGACCGGCCGGCCGCTGCGCGCGAACGCGGCGACGTCGGCGCGCAACGGGGCGTTGCCGGACAGCTCGGCGCCGAAGACCTCCGGGAAGCCGCCGGCCAGCAGCAGCGCGCCGCAGTCCTCCGGCAGCGCGGTGTCGGCGATCGGGTCGAAGGGCACCAACTCGGCCCCGGCGGCGCGCAGCAGCTCGTGGTTCTCCTCGTAGACGAACGAGAACGCGGGGCCGGAGGCGACCGCGATACGCGCCGCGCGCAGCGTCGCGCCGTCCGCGGGCTCCGGCGACCACGCCTCCCCGCCCAGCGGCGGCGCGCTGCGCGCCAAGGCGAGCAAGGCCTCCATGTCGACGCTGCCCGCGACGACCTCCGCCAGCCGGTCGAGCGTCGCGGTCGCGTGCGCTTCGCGCTCGTCGGACGGCACCAGCCCGAGGTGGCGCTCGGGCACGCTCAGCTCCGGATCGCGACGCAGGACGCCCAGCACCGGGACGCCCGTCGCGGCGATCGCCTCGCGCAGCAGCTCCTCGTGCCAGTCCGACGCCACGCGGTTCAGCACGACGCCACCGACCTGCAGCTTCGGGTCGAACGTCGCGAAGCCGTGGACGATCGCGGCGACCGAGCGCGCCATCGCGCCCGAGTCGACCACCAGCACAACGGGCGCGCCGAGCAGCTTGGCGACCTGCGCGGTCGAGGCCAGCTCGCCCCCGCCGGACGCGCCGTCGAACAGCCCCATCACGCCTTCGACCACGACGACGTCTGCATCCCGCGCGCCGTGCCGAACCAAGGGCACCATCAACTCCGGGCCGCTCAGGAACGCGTCGAGGTTCCGTCCCGGCCGGTCGCAGGCGAGGCGGTGGTACGACGGGTCGATGAAGTCCGGGCCGACCTTGAACGGCGCGACGCGGTGCCCGGCGCGCGACAGCGCGGCCATCAACCCGGAGGCGATCGTGGTCTTGCCCGCGCCGGAGTGCGTCCCGGCGATCACGATGCGCGCGGGCGTCATCGCAGCGCTCCCAGCAGCGCGAACGGCCCGTCCCACACGGCCGAGCGCTCGGCGAGCCGCTCGTGCAGCCGCACCGCGCCCGCGGGCGCGACGGCCGGCGCCGCGAGCACCGCCGGGACCGGATCGGCGTGGTGGCGCCCGGTCTCGACGCACGTCGCGTGGTCGGAGGTGACGGCGATCGCGCCGCCGACGTCGGCGGCGGCGCGCGCCAGCGGCCGGATCACGTCGGCGTCGGCGGCCTCGAGCATCGCGCGCTTGCCGACCTTGTCGCGGTGGTGGGCGGCCTCGTCGGCGCCACCGACATGCAGCACGACGGCGTCCGCCCCGTCGCGCAGCGCGGCGAGCGCCGCGCGCGTCTTGGCCCACAGGTCGCTGCCGACGTCGCCGGTCGCGCCCGCGGGCGTGACGACCTGCGCGCCGAGCAGCCGCCCGCAGCCCGCGGCGGCGCCGGGCGCGGCGACGACGACCGTGCGCCGGTCGAGGACCGGCGCGAGCGCCTCGCCGTCGTCCCACACGACGACCACGAGCGAGGCGACCACCTCAACTTCCGGACGCTCCGCGCCGACGGCCAGGAACCGGTGGCCCTTGAGATGGCGTACATCATGGTCCGGCAGCGCGGCCGCGAGGTCGCGCGCGACGAGCATCGCCTCCGCGGTCACCGCGCGGCGGCCGTCGTGGTGGTGGACGTCGACGCGCCAGACGCCGGCGCCCTCCGGCACCGTCACGTCGGCCGCGGCGGCCTCGATCGGCCCGCGGCCGGGCGCGCTCGCCAGCCGCGCGCCGAGCAGCGTCGGGATCCCGACCTCGGACCCCGGCGGCAGGCCGGGCGGCGTCGTGGCGACGCGTGCGACCGCGCCGCGGTCGCACAGCGCGTCCAGCGCCGGCATCTGCGCGGCCTCGAGCGTGGACGGCCACGGCCAGATCGGCTCGGCCGCGCCGTCGAGGACGACCAGGATGCGCGGCGCCGTCACCACTCGATCCCCTGCTGGGCGCGGATCCCGGCGTCCATCGGGTGCTTGACCTTGACGACCTCGGAGACGAGGTCGGCCACGTCGACCAGCGCCTGCGGCGCGTCGCGGCCGGTGACGACGACATGTTGGAAGCCGGGTCGTGAACGCAGCGTCTCAACCACATCATCTTCCTCGATCCACCCGTACTTGATCGGGTAGGTCAGCTCGTCGAGCAGCAGGAACTCGTAGCGCTCCTGCGCGATGCAGAGCTTCACGTGCTCCCACCCGACGCGCGCCTTGTCGGCCGACTCCTCCAGGTCGCGGCTGATCCACGACCAGCCGTCGCCCATCTTCTCCCAGTCGATCCCGCCGAGCGCGGCGGCGGCCTTGGCCTCGCCGACCTTCCACTTGCCGGACTTCACGAACTGGAAGACGCCGCAGCGGTAGCCGCGCGCCCAGGAGCGCAGCAGCATGCCGAACGCGGCGCTGGACTTGCCCTTGCCGTGGCCGGTGTTGACGATCAACAACGGCTTGTCGCGCGGCCTGCGGCGGATCGGATCGGCGGAGCCCTGGTCGTCAGGGGTGTGTGTGGTGTCGGTCATGCGGCGATGGCGCGGACGCGGGTCGCGAGGTCGCTTCCCTGTGCGCGGGGGTCGAGGGGCAAGATGGTGGACTTGGGTGCGGCCGCGGCGGCGATGCGGCGCGCGCCGCCGAGGCGGACGTGGCCCTGCTCGCCGTCCACGACGAGCAGATGGACGTCCTGCCTGGCCAGGAGCGCGGCGGCCTGCGCCGGGTCCTCG
The DNA here is from genome assembly GCF_000424625.1 of Conexibacter woesei Iso977N. Lineage (GTDB taxonomy): Bacteria > Actinomycetota > Thermoleophilia > Solirubrobacterales > Solirubrobacteraceae > Baekduia > Baekduia woesei_A. The sequence continues at coordinate 605,524 of NZ_AUKG01000002.1, read as the reverse complement.
CCGGCGTTGGAGCGCCCGTCGGAGACGAGCACGACGACCGCGGCGCGGCCGGGCTCGCGCAGGCGCTCGCGGCGGACGACGTCGGCGGCCAGGCGCAGGCCCGCGGCGATCGGCGTGCGGCCGCCGGTCGGGAGCGCCCTGAGCGCGGCGGCGGCATGGTCGATCGCGCCCGTGGGCGCCAGCGGGAGCTGCGCGCCGGTGCCCCGGAACGTGACGAGCGCGACGCGGTCCCGGCGCTGGTAGGCGTCGCCGAGCAGCGCGAGCGCGGTGCCCTTGACCAACGCCATGCGCTTGCGCGCGCCCATCGAGCCGGACGCGTCCACGCACAGCACGACGAGCGCGCCCTGCCGGCCTTCGCGGCGGGCGGAGCGAAGATGATGGGGTTGCACCGCGGCACCCCGCGCCGCGACGAGCGTCGGCAGGATCGCGATGTCGTCGTCGCCCGCGCGCGCGTCGACCACGACGCCCGTCCCCTGCGCCCGCGCCCGCCGCCCCGCCGTCGCCGCACGCCGCCGCGCATCGAGCCTGATCGGCGGCGCCGGCACACCGGCCTCGGGCTCCGCAGGCGCCGGTTCGCCCCCGAACCTCCGGTCCAAGTCGTCTGACCCCCGATATGTGAGGGCAGGACGACTTGCATCCGCGTCGCCCGCGTCGCCGCCGCCGCTCGGGCCGCCGCCACTCGGCCCGTCGCTCGGCGGCTGCGGACCCTCGTCGGCGTCCTGGTCGGCGAGCGCGTCCGACACCGTCTGGGGCGAGGGCGGCGGGGCGAGCGGGTCGCGGCGGAGGCGGTGGGTCAGCGCGAGGGCCGCCGCGCGCTCGACATGGTGGTCTTGGACCTCGTCCGCGCCGTCGAGGGCGGCCAGCGCCAGCGCGGCGCGGGTGCAGGCGAGGTCGGCGCGGAGGCCGTCCACGTTGAGGCGGGCGCAGAGCGTCGTGATCCGGACCAGCTGGCGGTCGGGCAGCGCGACGCCCGGAAGCGCGTCGCGGGCCGCGGTCAGGCGGCGGGCCAGCGCGGCCTCCTCGCCCGCGTGCTCGGCGACGAACGCGGCCGGGTCGGCGTCGAAGCGCAGGCGGCGGCGGACGACCTCGGTCCGCTGTGCAGGCTCACCCGGCGCGTGGACCTCGATGCCCAGGCCGAAGCGGTCGAGCAGCTGCGGGCGCAGCTCGCCCTCCTCCGGGTTCATCGTCCCGACGAGCAGGAAGCGGGCGGCGTGGCGGACGCTCTGGCCGTCGCGCTCGACGACGTTGACGCCAGACGCCGCGACGTCCAGCAGCACGTCGACCGCCGCGTCGGGCAGCAGGTTGACCTCGTCGGCGTACAGGACCCCGCGGTGCGCGGCGGCGAGCAGCCCCGGCTCGAAGACCGCCTCGCCCGCGGCCAGCGCACGGCGCACGTCAAGAGCACCAACAACGCGCTCCAGCGTGGCGCCCAGCGGCAGCTCGACCATCGGCGCGCTCCGACGAGCAACACCATCATGTCGCTCGCCGCACGGGCACGGCTCGCCCGGCGCGACACCGTACGGGCAACCAAGCGCTACATCCTGCTCGGGCAGCAGCGCGGCGAGCGCCCGCACCGCGGTCGTCTTCGCCGTCCCCCGCTCCCCGCGCACGAGCACGCCACCGAGCGCCGGATCGACCGCGCACAGCAACAGCGCCGTGACGAGGTCGTCCTGCGCGAGGATCGCGGTCAGCGGGAAGCGGGGCGCGTCGGTCATCCGCTGACGCCCACCTCGGCGAAGGTCGCCATGCCGTCGTGGAGCGCGCAGGCGGCGTTGACCACCAACAGCGCGGTCGCCGCGCCGGAGCCCTCGCCGAGGCGCAGGTCGAGCTCGACCAGCGGGCGCAGGCCGATGTGGTTCAGCAGGTGCTCGTGGGCGGGCTCGACCGAGCGGTGGCCGGCCAGGAGGCGGCCCTTCAGCTCAGGCGCCAGCTCGGCGGCGATCGCGATCGCCGCGGTGGCGATGACGCCGTCGCAGATCAGCCCGAGGCCGTGCTCGCCCGCGCCGAGCGCCAGCCCGCACAGCACGGCCAGCTCGCCGCCGCCGAGGCGCCGCAGGATCTCCAGCGGGTCGCCGCCCGCCGCCTCGACGTGCAGCGCCAGCGCACGCTCGATGACCGCGCGCTTGCGCTGCAGCCCGTCGTCGTCCACGCCCGTGCCCCGGCCGACGACCTGCTCGGCCGACAACCCGCACAACGCCGCGGTCAGGCACGCGGCGGGCGTCGTGTTGCCGATGCCCATCTCGCCGGCGATCAGGAGGTCGACGCCGTCGGCGGCGGCGCTCGCCGCCAGCGCGCGGCCCGCGCGGATCGCGGAGCGCACCTCGTCCTCGGCCAGCGCGGGCTCGACCGCGAGGTTCTTCGACGGTGCCGGCAGCCCGACATCGACGCCCGCGACGCTCTCCGGCGGCGCGATCACGCCCGCGTCGACCAGCACGACGTCAGCACCGGCATGGGCCGCCAGGACCGTGATCGCCGCCCACCCCGCACCGAACGCGCCGAGCATCTGCCCGGTCACCTCCTGCGGGAACGCGCTGACGCCCTCCTCCATCACGCCGTGGTCGGCGGCGGCGACGACCACGCGCGTCTTCGGGATCGGCCCGCGCGCACGCCCGGTCACGCCCGCGACCCAGACCGCGACCTCCTCGAGCCGCCCGAGCGAGCCCGGCGGCTTCAGCAGCTGCGCCTGGCGCTCCAGCGCCGCGGCCCGCGCCGCCTCGTCGACCGGCCTGATCTCCGGAACCAACCCCATCAGCTTGCTCATGCCTGCGCGCCCTCTCCAGCCTCTTCGAGTTGTTCTTCAACATCCAGCACCGCGCCGCGGAGCGCGTCCAGCGTCCCCGCCTCCGGCTCCGCCCAGAGGCCGCGGTCGGCGGCCTCCAGCAGCCGCTCGGCCATCGCGTGCAGCGCCCACGGGTTCGACTTCCTCAAGAACTCGCCGACGTCCGGGTCGCGGACGTACTTGTCGCTGATCGCCTCGTACATCCAGTCGTCGACGACGCCGGTCGTGGCGTCGTAGCCGAACAGGTAGTCGACGGTCGCGGCCAGCTCGAACGCGCCCTTGTAGCCGTGGCGGACCATCGCGCCGATCCAGCGCGGGTTCGTCACGCGGGCGCGGAACACGCGCCGCGCCTCCTCGGCCAGCGACAGCGCGCGGACATGCGCCGGGTCGGCGCTGTCGCCGACCCACGCCTTCGGGCCACGGCCGGACAGCGCCCGCACCGCCGCGACCATCCCGCCGTGGTACTGGAAGTAGCCGTCGGAGTCGAACAGGTCGTGCTCGCGGTTGTCGATGTTCTTGACCGCGACCTCGATCCGCGCGAAGCAGTCGCGGACCGCGCCGCGCGCCTCGACCCCGTCCAGGCCCGCGCCGTACGCGTGCCCGCCCCACGCCTCGTAGACCGCGGCGAGGTCCGCGTCGTCGCGCCAGTTGCGCGCGTCGATCAGCTCCAGCAGCCCGGCGCCGTACGAGCCCGGCCGGGACCCGAAGACGCGCGCGGTCGAGCGCCGCCAGGCGCCGCGCTCGCCCAGCTCCTCGGCCAGGCGCTCGGCGTCGGCGCGCGCGTGCTTGCGGACGTAGTTGTCGTCGTCGCTCTCGTCGAGCGCGGCGACCGTCGTCACCGCGTCGTCGATCAGGGACACCAGGTGCGGGAACGCGTCCCGGAAGAAGCCGGAGATCCGGACGACCACGTCGATCCGCGGGCGCCCCAGCTCCTCCAAGGACACCACCTCGATGCCGGTGACCCGCCGCGTGTCCGGGTTCCAGACCGGCCGGACGCCGAGCAGGTGCAGGATCTCGGCGACGTCGTCGCCGTGCGTGCGCATCGCGGCCGTGCCCCAGACGACGATCCCGACGGTCTCGGGATGGCGGCCGTCTTCTTCTCCATGTCGCTCGAGCAGCGCGTCGCCGAGGCGCACGCCGACGTCCCACGACAGCTCGCTCGGCAGCGCCTTCGGGTCGACGCCGTAGAAGTTGCGCCCGGTCGGCAGGACGTCGACCCGCCCGCGCGTCGGCGAGCCCGACGGGCCGGCATCGACGAAGCCGCCGCTCAAGGCCTTCAACACGGCGTCGATCTCACCGCCGCTCGCCCGCAGGCGCGGGACGAGGTCGCCGGCCGCGAAGCGCAGCGCCGCCAGGACGTCCGGCGCGTCGGTGTCGAGGACGTTGGACGCGACCTCGGCGACCGCGGCGACGTCCCACTCGCGCGCCGAGAGCGCGTCGAGCACCATGTCCTGCGCGGCGTCCAGCCGATCCAGCACGACGCGGTCGCCGGCCTCGATCAACGCAAGCTCATCGAGATCCCGCGACCGCCCGATCGCCCGCCGCAGCGCGGGGACGTCCCTGTTGGGCAGCCGCATGATCGCCGCGACGAGGTTGCGCAGCGCCTCGCCCTCGGGCGCAAGGCCCAGCACATGGAGGCCGTCGCGGACCTGGAGGTCCTTGACCTCGCAGAGGTACGTGTCGAGGTGCTCGATGACCGTGCCGATCGCGTCATCGTCCTCGGGCGCGCCCGCGTCGTCCAACCCAAGGTCCTTGTGAAGGTTCGCGGCCAGTAGCGCCTCCCAGATCCGCGTGCCGAGCGCCGGGAGCTTCGACGGGTCCAGCGCCTCCATCCGCGCGTACTCGTCCAGCAGGTCCTCGAGCGCGGCCAGCTCGTCGTGCGTCCCGGCCCGCGCCATCGGCGGGATCAGGTGGTCGACGATCGTCGCGTGCATGCGCCGCTTGGCCTGGACGCCCTCGCCCGGGTCGTTGACGACGAACGGGTAGACGACCGGCAGCGTGCCGAGCGCGGCGTCGGGCGCGCAGGCGTCGCTCAACCCCACCGACTTGCCCGGCAGCCACTCCAGCGTGCCGTGCTTGCCGAGGTGCACGAGCGCGTCGGCGCCCCAGACGCGGTCCAGCCACCAGTACGACGCGAGGTAGTGGTGCGACGGCGCCAGCTCGGGGTCGTGGTAGATCGCGCTCGGGTCCTCGCCGTAGCCGCGCGGCGGCTGGATCGCGACGAACACGCCGCCGAGGTCGATGCCCGCGAGCACGAGGTCGTCGCCGTCGCGCCACTGCGTGCCGGGCGGCGGGCCCCACGTGTCGATCATGGAGGACTTGAGGTCCTCGGGCAGCTCCTCGAACCACTCCAGGTACTGCGCGACCGGCAGGCGCGCGACGGCGGCGGCGAGCTGCGCGTCGGTCAGGTGGTCCGGGTCGTAGCCGCCCGCGGCGATCAGCCCGTGGATCAGCGCGTCGCCGTCCTCGGCAATCGCATTGACTTGGTACCCGACGTCGCGCATCGCCTCCAGCAGCGCGACGCCCGAGGCCGGCGTGTCGAGCCCGACCGCGTTGCCGATCCGCCCGTGCTTGGTCGGGAAGGCGGAGAGCATCACCACCACCTTGCGCTCGGCCGGCGGCAGGTCGCGCAGGCGCGCGATCCGGACCGTGAGCCCCGCGACCGCCGCGCAGCGCTCGGCGTCCGGCACGTAGGACGCGACGCCCTCGAAGTCCGGGTGCGGTTCCTTGAACGACACGACGCCGCCGAGCAGGCGGCCGTCGAACTCCGGGATCGCGACCTGCATCGCGACGTCCATCGGGCTCAGGCCCGCGGGCGACTCGGCCCACGCGGCGCGCGAGCGCGTGACGCAGACCGCCTGGATCACCGGGACGCCGAGCGCGGCCAGCGCGTCGGCGCGCCAGGCGCCCTCGTCGGCGGCGGTCGAGCCGCCGGAGGCGAGCACGGTGACGATCAAGGCATCCACGTTGTCTTGGAGCTCTTCCAGCACGTGGATCCTGCCGTCGGCGTCGGGCCGCAGCGACTGCGCCCAGACGCACGTCGGCGTGCCGCCCGCCGCGACGACCGCGCGCGCCAGCTCGTCGACGAACGCGGTGTTCCCGGCCGCGAGGTGCGAGCGGTAGAAGACGATGCCGACGCGCGGCCCGCCCGCGCCGGCGGGAGCCTCGACGCCCTGCGGCTCGTAGCCGCCGTGCTCCTCCAACGCGACCGGGTCGTCGAAGCCGTGGCCCTCCAGCAGGAACGTGTCGGCAAGGAAGCGGAGCAGGTTGGTGGCGTTGGTCACGCCGCCGTGGCGGAGGTACTCGAAGGTCTGCGCGAGCGCGCCCGCGGGCGCGTGCGACAGCTCGGCCAGCTCGGCGTCGGGCTGCGGCTCGCCGCCGAGCAGGATCAGCGCGAAGCCGCCGTCCTCCGCGGCCGACCGGGCGCGCAGCGTCTCCACCCCGTCCTCCCACGAGCGGCGGCCGCCGAGCAGGCGGACGACCACGACGCGCGCGCCGTCGAGCAGCGCGTCTAGGTCGTCGATCGCGGCCGGGTTGGCGACGCGCACCTCCGGGAAGCCGTCGGGCAGGTCGGCGCGCGCGCGGGTGATCGCGAGGAGGTCGGTGTCGGCGTGGCTCAGGACGCGGAGCATGCGGTGGTCCTCCGGTGGAGGTCGAGGGTCGGAAGGCCTTCGGGAACGCCGCCGGCCAGCAGCGCGTCGAGCGCGTCGCGGTCGACGTGCTCGTCGATGAGGTCGCCGAGAACGTCGAGGCGGCGCTCGCGGACGGCGGCGAACGGGACGTCGCCCGGCAGCCAGTCCCGGCCGCGGGCGTCGGCGACCCAGCGCAGGAGCGCGCGGCGGACCGCGTCGCCCTCGAGCAGGCCGTGCCAGGAGGTCCCGGCGACCGCGCCGGTGAGCCAGCCCTCGGGCTCGCCGGACGCGGTCGTGATCAGCGGCTCTCCGGCTACGGATCCGGCGGCGACGGGCTGAGGATCGCCGTGCCGGATCTCGTAGCCGGAGACGGCCGCGCCGCCGAGCGGGGCCGCGGCCCCGGTCCCGCTCTGGCGGCGCAGCAGCTTGTTGGGGTGGAACGTCGTGGCGATGGGGAGCAACCCAAGGCCATCGACAACGCCCGCGCGCGACTCGACGTCGTCGCTGATGCGTTCCCCCAGGAGTTGGTAGCCGCCGCAGACGCCGAGGATCGGCGCGCCCGCGCGTGCGCGGCGGAGCAGCGCGCGGTCGAGGCCGTCGGCGCGCAGCTGCTGCAGGTCGGCGACGGTCGCCTTCGACCCCGGGATGACCACGAGGTCGGCGCGCTCGACGTCGACCGCGGAGCGCGTGAAGCGCACGCCGACGCCGGGCTCGGCGGCGAGCGCGTCCACGTCGGTGAAGTTCGAGATGTGGCGCAGGCGCACGACGGCGACGTCGAGCGTGTCGGCCCCGACCGGCGGCGCCGGAGCGAGTTGGGGTGCTTGGAGCGCCAGCGAGTCCTCGGCGTCGAGCCACAGGCCCTCGCGCCACGGCAGCGTGCCGAGCGAGCAGCGGCCGGTGAGGTCGTGGAGCATGTCGAGGCCGGGCGCCAGGACCGTCGCGTCGCCGCGGAACTTGTTGATGAGGAACGCCGCGATGTGACGCTGGTCGGCGGCGTCGAGGACCGCGAGCGTGCCGACGAGCTGGGCGAAGACGCCGCCGCGGTCGATGTCGCCGACGAGCAGGACCGGGAGGTCGGCGGCGCGCGCGAGGCCCATGTTGGCGAGGTCGCGGCTGCGGAGGTTGATCTCGGCGGGCGAGCCGGCGCCCTCGCAGATGACCGCGTCGAAGCGTTCGCGCAGACCCGAGAGCGCGTCGAGCACCGGCTGCTCCAGCGACGCCTTCAGCTCCTGGTAGGAGCGCGCGGTCGCGTTGGCGTAGGGCCTGCCCATCAGCAGGACCTGCGACGACGTCTCCCCCGCGGGCTTGATCAACACGGGGTTCATCGCGGCCTCGGGCTCGATCCCGCAGGCGGCGGCCTGCATCGCCTGCGCACGCCCGATCTCGGCACCGGACGCCGTGACCGCCGAGTTGTTGGCCATGTTCTGGGCCTTGAACGGCGCGACCCGCACGCCGCGCCGCGCGAGCGAGCGGCAGATGCCGGCGGTGACCAGCGACTTGCCGGCGTCCGACGCCGTGCCGCAGACGAGCAGCGCCCCGCTCACGACCACGCCCCCGAGAGCGCGATCAACACGACCACCTCGACGAGCTTGCCGGTGGCGCCGAGCGTGTCGCCCGTCCGGCCGCCGAACGCGCGCCGCTGGATGCCGAGCGCGGCGACCAGCGCGACCGCGGCCGCGAGCAGCGCGACGGGCGTCCCCGCGACGACGAGCGTGGCCGCTCCGAGCAGCGCCGCCACTCCGGCCGCCGTCGCCGAGACGGCGAGCCCGCGCCCCAGCCCCGTCGCGCTCGCGGGCGGCAGCAGCGCGGCGGCCAGGACCATCGCGGCACGCGACGCGACATGCGCGGCGACCAGCGCGCGAGCAGCGTGAGTGGCATCGAGCGACGCCAGCGCGAGCGCCGCGAGCAGCACCGCGACCGCCATCGCCAGCGCGCCGTGCGCGCCGACCGCCGAGTCCTTCATCGCCGCCAGCCGCCGCTCCCGCGTCCCGTGGACGCCGAGCCCGTCGGCCGTGTCGGCCAGCCCGTCCTCGTGCAGCCCGCGCGTGAAGGCGATCGCCACCGCGATCGCCACGGCGCCGGAGACCGCCGGCGACAACCCCGCCGCATCGCCCAGCGCCACCGTGCCAGCAGCAACACCACCAACAACGGCGCCGACCACCGGGAACCACACCGCGGCGCGCGCGAGCCACGCCCCATCGGCGATCTCGACCCGCCCCGTCGGGACGACCGTCAGGAACGACACCGCAAGCCGCGGTCCGGCGAGCGCGGTCATCCCTGCACCTCGGCCGGTGCCGGGCGGGCGGTCGGGCGCGGGTCGCGGAAGAGCGCGGGCTCCCAGTTGATGCGGGCGACGCGCCAGCGGGTGCCGCGGCGGCGGAGCTCGGTGACGGAGGTGGGCGCGATGTCGATCGTCCAGAACGCCTCTTCGGGGACCTCCAGGCCGCAGACGACCGCGGCGCGGATCACCGACGGGTGCGTGACGACGATCCGGACGCCCTCGCCGTCCAGCGCCTCCAGCCACGAGCGGACGCGAGCAAGGACATCAACAAGCGACTCGCCCCCGTGCGGCGCGTGGCCGGGCTGCATCCGCCAGGCGACGACGCCCTCGGCATCGCGGGCCTCGACCTCGGCCAGCGACAGCCCCCGCCAGCTCCCGAAGTCCCAGTCGCCGACCGCCGGATCGACGGCCGCGCCGTCGAGCAACCCCAAGGCCTCGGTGGTCTCCTCACAGCACGCGGCGCCGGACCGCGCGACCGCGCGGGCACGCGGTAGGTGCGCGGCCAGGTCGGCGACCCGGCGCGCGGCGCCGTCGAGCAGCGGACCATCGCCGCCGAAGACCGCACGGCGCGTGTCGGGCGTCGCCGCGTGGCAGATGAAGAGGACCCGGAGGCTCACGCCAACGGGCGCGAACGGGGTGCTGCGGGGTCGACCAACGCTGAGGACCTCCCCGGGAGTTCGCGTCCCGGTGGTAGGGGGTTGAATGCGATGGCCGGGTGAAGTTCCTGGCTTGCCGGGGTGCGCGCTTCAACGAAGCGAACCCCCGGTCACAGTGGCGCGACCGCGTCGGACTCTCACCGACTTCCCGCACCATCGCTTGAACGAGGCGGACAGTACCAGCCCGGCGCGCTATGGCAAGGTGACCTCCCGATGACCGAGCAAGAGCGCTATCCGCAGCGGTCGTGGGCCCTCCCGGCCGACGCCACCGAGATCCTCCTGGTCCGCCACGGCGCGTCCCAGGACGCGATCCCGGGCGAGCCGTTCGAGCTGGTCGACGGCCACGCGGACCCCGCGCTGTCGCCGATCGGGCAACAGCAAGCACAACTCGTCGGCGCCCGGCTGGCCCAGCAGCCGCCGGACGCGTTGTTCATCACCTCGCTGCGCCGGACCGCCGAGACCGCGCAGCCGCTGGTCGACGCGACCGGCCTGCAGCCGACGACGATCCCGGAGCTCTCCGAGGTCCACCTCGGCGAGTGGGAGGGCGGCGAGCTGCGCGTCCGCTCCGCCAAGGGCGACCCGCTCGTCGCCGAGATCTTCGCGACCCAGCGCTGGGACGTCATCCCCGGCGCCGAGCCCGCCGACGACTTCGCCGCGCGCGTCCGGACCGGGATCGACCGCGTGGTCGAGCTGACCGGGCCCGGACGCACCGCCGCCGCCGTGGTCCACGGCGGCGTGATCGGCGAGCTGGCGCGGCAGGCGACCGGCGCGCCCCGGCTGGCGTTCGTCCATGCCGAGAACACGTCGATCTCCCACCTCGTCGTCTTCGGCGACGGCCGCTGGCTGCTGCGCAGCTTCAACGACACGTCGCACCTGGTCCCCGGCGCCTAGCGCCCGTCTTCGCTAGCTGCGCAGCACGCCGTCGACGCGGCGCGTGATGTTCATGGGGTTGCCGTCCCGCAGCTCCGGCGGCAGCAGCTCCTGCGGCGCGTCCTGGTAGGTGACCGGACGGCGGAAGCGGCGCAGCGCGGTCATCCCGACCGAGGTGTGCGCGCCGCCGTCGGAGGCCGCCGGGTAGGGGCCACCGTGGTGCATGCCCCAGGTCACCGACACGCCGGTCGGGACGCCGTCGAAGACGACGCGGCCGGCGACGCGGGTCGCGGCGTCGACCAGCGGCTGCAGCTCGGCGTGGTCCTGCGGCTGCGCGTGGATCGTCGCGGTCAGCTGGCCGCCGGCCCGGATCAGCGCGGTCGTGGCCTCGTCGATCGAGTTGTAGGTCAACACGATCGCGGCCGGGCCGAAGTGCTCCTCGGCGAGCGTGTCGAGCATCCCGAGGTCGGCGGCCGCGGCCTGGTAGAGCGCCGGGCGCGCATGGAAGCCGGCGCCGCGGTCGATCGCCTCGGCGTCGGTCAGCTTCGTCACGCCGGGCGCGGACTCCAGCGCCTGCAGGCCGCGAGCCAGGCCGTTGCGGACCGAGTCGGCGAGCAGGACCTCGCGGTCGCGCGCGTCGATCGCGGCGGTCAGCGCCGCGGTGAAGGCGCTGCCGGCGTCGCCCGCCGGGACCAGGACGAGGCCCGGCTTCGTGCAGAGCTGGCCGCCGAAGTTGGCGATCGCGCCGGTCAGCGCCTCGACGATCGCGTCGGTCCGGGCGGCGATCGCGGCCTCGGTGACGACGACCGGGTTCAAGGACCCCATCTCGGCGTAGACCGGGATCGGGACCGGCCGCGCGGCGGCGCGGTCCATCAGCGCGCGGCCGCCCGCGCCGCTGCCGGTGAAGGCGACGGCCCGGATCTCCGGGTGCTCGACGAGCGCACCCGCGACGTCGTGCGAGGCGGCGAGGACGTGGCCGAACGTGCCCTCGGGCAGCCCGGCGTCGGCCACCGCGTTGTTGATGATCTCGGCGACGAGCGTCGTCGTGCCCGGGTGCGCCGGGTGGCCCTTGACGACGACCGGGCAACCGGCGGCGAGCGCGCTGGCGGTGTCGCCCCCGGCCGTGCTGAACGCGAGCGGGAAGTTCGAGGCGCCGAAGACCGCGACCGGCCCGATCGGGATCGTCGTGCGGCGGATGTCGGGCTGCGGCGGCGTGGCGTCCGGCTTGGCGGTGTCGATGATCGCGTCGTGGTGGTCGCCCGCCGCGATCACATCGGCGAACGCGCGCAGCTGCCCGGCGGTGCGGGCCAGCTCGCCGGTCAGGCGCGCCTCGGGCAGCCCGGACTCGGCGCCGGCCAAGGCAATGACCTCGCCTTGACGCTGCTCCAGGCCGTCGGCGATCCCGCGCAGCAGCGCGGCGCGGCGGTCCGCGTCGGCCAGCGCGGGGTCGTGCGCGACACGGGCGGCCGCGGCGACGGCGGCATCGACGTCGGCGCGGGTCCCCTCCGGGTACTCGGCGTTGCTCGCACCGGTCCGGGGATCGATGGCCTTGATCGTCGCGCTCATGGCCGGTACGCTAGCACTGGTTTGGCTACAGAACCAATTCCTGAAATCGGTCCGGACCGGCTGGCGGTGCGCCAGCGCTACGAGCAGATCGCCGACCGGCTCGTCGACGACCTGCGCCGCGGCGTGCTGCGCCCCGGTCAGCGACTGCCCGGCGAGCGTGACCTCGCCGCGCAGCTCGGCGTCGGTCGCGCATCGGTCCGGGAGGCGCTCGGCGCGCTGGCGATCCGCGGGATCGTCGAGACGCGCCCCGGCGCCGGGTCGTTCGTCACCGCCGACGCGCTGGAGCGCCTCGCGGCCGCCGACGCCTTGCGGGACACGCCCGCGCTGCCCGCCGACGCGGGCCCGGACGCGCTGCTCGAGGCGCGCCGCGCGATCGAGCCCGAGATCGCCGCGCTGGCCGCCGCCCGCGGCGCCGGCGAGGACCCGGACGTCGCCGCGCTGCTGGACGAGATGGCCCGCAGCGCCGACCCGCGCGACCCCGAGCAGCGGCGCCGCTGGAGCGACGCCGACCGCGCCTTCCACCGCCAGCTCGCGGTCGTCACCGGCAACCCGGTGCTGATCGCCGTCGCCGAGCATCTGGCCTCGTTGATGGACCAGCCGCTGTGGCAGCAGCTCCGCGACGAGTCGATCGCCGTCCCGGGCCGGACCACCCTGCAGCTCGCCGAGCACCGCCTGATCGCCGCCGCCATCGCGGACGGCGACGCCGCCGCCGCGCGGCAGCACACCATCCAGCACATCGACCGCGCGCGCCGCTTCATGGCGCTCGACTGAGGAGCCCCACCCCCATGCGCTTCCCCGGGATCATCCCCGCCGCCACCACGCCGTTCACCGCCGACGACCAAGTTGATGTGGAGGCGTTGAAGGCCAACCTGAAGGCCTTGTTCGACGGCGGCTGCACCGGCGTCGTCGCCACCGGCACGATGGGCGAGGCCGGCCAGCTCAGCGACCCCGAGCGCGCGCTGGTCGTGGAGACGTGCGTGGCCGCGGCGCGCGAGCGCCCGGACGCCGCGGGCTTCGTGGTCGTCGGCATCTCGGCGGGCTCGACCGCCGCGGCGGTGGCCAACGCGCGCGGCGCGGTCGCCGCGGGCGCCGACGCCGTGATGTGCCTGCCGCCGCTGCACTACCCGGGCACGCTGGCCGAGTTGGTGGCCTTCTACCGCGCGATCGACGCGGCGTCGGGCGAGCTGCCGATCATGCTGTACAACAACCCGGGCGCGTCGGGCGTCGACCTCGCGCCCGAGGTGATCGGCGCGATCGCCGCCGAGGTGCCGGGCGTCGTGGCGGTCAAGGAGTGCAGCGGCGACGCGCGGCGGATCGCGGCGCTGATCGGCCTCGGGAGGCTGGAGATCCTGGTCGGCGGCGACGACTGGGCGCTGGAGGGCTTCGCGGCCGGCGCGGCGGGCTGGGTCTCGGGCGTCGCGAACGTGGTCCCGGCCGAGTGCGTCGAGCTCCTGCGGTTGGTCGAGACCGGCCAGCTCGCCGAGGCGCGGACGTTGTACCAGCGGTTGCTTCCGCTCTCGCGCCTGGACATGACGCCGCACCTGGTCCAGTACTTCAAGGGCGCGATGGACGCGGTCGGACGCACCGGCGGCGTGTCGCGCGGGCCGCGCGGGCCGCTGGACGCCGAGCAGCAGGCGATCCTGGACGCGGCGGTCGCGGCGCTGCGCGCATGAGAGCGGCGCGCTACTTCGCGGCGGTCGACTCCCACACGGAGGGCATGCCGACGCGGGTCATCACCGGCGGCGTGCCGATGCTGCCGGGCGCGACGATGCTCGAGCGCAAGCTGTGGTTCGAGGCCAACATGGATGACCTGCGCCTCCTGCTGATGCGCGAGCCGCGCGGCCACGGCGCGATGAGCGGCGCGATCCTGCAGCCGCCGACGCGTTCCGATGCGGACTGGGGCGTGCTGTTCATCGAGGTCTCGGGCTGCCTGCCGATGTGCGGGCACGGGACGATCGGCGTCGCGACCGTGCTCGTCGAGACCGGGATGGTCGAGGTCACCGAGCCGGAGACCGTGGTGCGGCTGGACACGCCCGCGGGGCTCGTCGTCGTCCGGGTCGCGGTGCGCGACGGGCGGGCGATGGCCGTGACGCTGCGCAACGTCCCGGCGTTCCTGGCCGCGCGCGACCAGGTCGTGGAGGTCGACGGCTGGGGCCGCGTCGAGTACGACATGGCCTTCGGCGGCAACTTCTACGCGTTGGTCGACGCGGCGTCCGTAGGCGTAGGGGTCGATCCGGCGCGCGAGGACGAGCTGATCGCGTGCGGCGCGGCGATCATCGACGCGATCGACGCGGTCGCCCGGCCCGTGCATCCGGAGGACCCGCGGATCAGCGGCTGCCACCACGTCGTGCTGCATGAGCCCGGGCGCGAGGGCGCGGACGCCGTGGCGGCGACCTCGATCCACCCTGGCTGGCTGGACCGCTCGCCGTGCGGGACCGGGACGAGCGCGCGGCTGGCGCAGCTGCACGCGCGCGGCGCGCTCGGCGTCGGCGAGGCGTTCGTCAACGAGTCGGTGATCGGGACGCGGTTCACCGGCCGGGTCGTCGAGGAGACGACGGTCGGCGGCGTCGCCGCGGTGGTCCCGGAGATCACGGGCCGCGCGTGGATCACCGGCATGGGCCAGTACCTGCTGGCCGACGACGACCCGTTCCCGGCGGGCTTCCGGCTCGGATGACCTACGACGTCGCGGTCGTCGGCGCCGGCATCGTCGGCTGCGCGACGGCCTGGGAGTGCGCGCGCCGGGGCATGTCGGTGGTGTTGCTCGACCGCGGTGAGGTCAGCGGCGGGACGACCGGCCTCGGCGAGGGCAACGTGCTCTGCTCCGACAAGGACGCGGGACCGGAGCTGGCGCTGACCGTGCTCGGCCGTGAGCTGTACGGCGAGTTGGAGGAGTTGCTCGGCGCCGCGGCGCGGATCCGGCGCAAGGGCGCGCTGATCGTGCATCCGCTGGCCGAGACGTGGGCGGCCGAGCCGGCGCGTGCGGAGCGGCTGCGCGCCGCGGGAGTCGAGTGCTTCATGTTGGACGGCGCGGAGGCGGTCCGGGCTGTCGAGCCGCGCCTGACGGGCCCGCTGCACGGCGCGCTCCACGTCCCGGGCGACCTGCAGTGCGACCCGCGCGCGATCGCCCGCGGGCTGGCGCGGATCGCGGCGGAGGAGCACGGCGCGGCGGTCCGGACCGGCGCGGAGGTGGCGCGCGTGGAGGACGGCGCGGTGCTGCTGCGCGGCGGCGAGCGCGTCGCGGCGCGGCACGTCGTGCTCGCCGCCGGGCCGTGGACGCGGCCGCTGGCGGAAGGCATGGGCATTGCCTTGCCGCTCGAACCGCGCAAGGGTCAGCTCTCGCGCTTCCGCCTCCCGGTGCCCGACGCCGAGTTCCTGAAGCACAAGATCGTCGACGGCAGCTACCTGCTGTCGGTCACGAGCACCGGCACCGCGCGCGAGATCTCGACCGTCGTCGAGACCACCTACGACGGCCACGTGATCATCGGCTCGACGCGCGAGCGCTCCGGCTTCGACCCGTCGGTCGACCTCGCGCTGGAGCAGGAGGTACAACAACGCGCGGCGCGCCTGGTCCCGGAGATCGCGACGCTGCAGCGCGACGACGCGTGGGTCGGCTTCCGGCCCTGGCTCCCCGACCACCTGCCCGCGATCGGGCAGGCGCGCGACGGCGTCTGGATCGCCACCGGCCACGAAGGCGCGGGCGTCGCGCTCGGGCCGATCACCGGCCGGATCATCGCGGGCGCGCTGGCCGGCGAGCCACCACCCCTCGACCTCTCCCCCTTCGCGCCGGGCCGCTTCGCCTAGCCGCGCAGCGTCCGGGTCGCGACGACGGCCCCGCCGGCGCTCCGCTCGCGCAGGACGACCGGCCCGGTCCCGCGCGGCGGGCGCAGTGCGTAGAAGCGGCGGACGACGTGGAGCGTGCGGTGGTAGCCGTGGCCGTCGGCGCTCACGGTCGTCACGCCCGGCGACGCAAGCCCCGCGTACCCCATCGAGCCGCTCGTCACGAGCCCGGGCGCGACCGTGCGGCGGTCGAGCGGGATCATGGTGCCGCCCATCGCGTTGACGCCGTCGAACTTGGTCATGACCCACAGCGTCTGCAGCCCGGGCGTGACGTCGCGGTAGCCGGCCAGGACGGCGTCGGCCTTCTGGCGCAGGCGGCTGCCGGGGTCCGGGTAGTCGCGGTGGAGCTGCGCGACGCGCTCGGCTCCGCACGCCGCGGGGTCCGCGTAGGCGTTGGTGCCGTCCCCGACGTCCAGCCAGAGGAAGACGGTGGCGTTGCCCGGCAGGACGACCCGGCGGGCGGAGCCGGCGACCAGCGGCGCGCCGCGGGCGTCCCGCAGCGCGAAGGCCTGCGCCTCCGGGTCGTTGGGGCCGCCGAGCAGCGGCAGCGCGGCCGCCGCGATCTCGGTCGAGACCGTGGGCACGTGCAGGCGCTTGCAGGCGGTGGTCGTGGCCGTTTCGCGGACCGCGTTCCACGCCGCCTGGCGCGCGCTGATCGCGTGGGCGTGGTGGGCGGTGCCGGGAAGGACACCAACTTGGGCGGCGGCGAGCGCGGCCGCGCCGACGACCAGCGCTGCGGCGAGCGCGAGCGCGCGGCCGCCGCCGCGGAAGACGCGCCGCCGGGCCGGCCGGCGCGCGCCGACCGACTCGCGGAGTTGTTGGAGGAGTTGGTCGTGGGCGGTCATGCGGTGGGCTCCAGTCCGTCGCGAAGGCGGCGCAGGCCGCGGTGGACGCGTTGGCGGATGACGGCTTCGGAGGTCGCCAGGCTCGCGGCGATCTCGTCGTAGGGGCGCTCGTCGACGACGCGCGCCAGCAGCGCGGCGCGCTGCGGCTCCGGCAGGTCGGCGAGGAGTTGTGCGAGGTGTTGCTCGTCGCCCTGGGACGCGAGCTCCTCGACGCGCTCGAGGTCCTCGTCGTGCAGCGCGATCGGCGCGTGGTGCAGGTGGTGGCGCGCATCGGCCTCGACGCGCCCGCGCCGCAGCGCGTCGGTCAGCTTGTGCGCGGCGATCCCGAACAGCCACGTCGTGGCGCTCGCCCGGTCCGGGTCGTAGCGGTCGAGCGCGACGACGACCGCCGCGAACGTCTCGGCGGTCAGGTCGAACGCCAGCTCGCGGCGGCCGGTCCGGCGCAGGTGGAAGCCGGTGACCGCCGCGAGGTGGCGGCGGTAGAAGGTCTCGAACGCGCGCTCGTCGCCACGCGCGGCGGCGACGAGGAGGGCGGCGTCGTCGCGCTCGGGCATCCGGCTCATCCTCGGTGATTCGGATGAGCCGGAGCGTTGTGACCGCCCCCGGGCGTCAGGCGGTCTCGCGGACCTTCGGGCGCAGGATCAGGTCGCCCGCGATCGAGCCGATCGGGCCGCCGGTGACGACGACGAGCGCCGGGAACCACCAGCCCCAGAGCCTCTGCAGCGCGCCGTTGGCGGTCAGCAGCACGAGGGCGATGAAGCCGAGGCCGTGGATCGGGCCGAGGACGTGGACGGCGTTGTCGCTGCGGTCGATGAACGCGAAGTACACGAGCACGACGAGCAGGAGCGCGTCGGCGATGCCGACGACGAGGATCTGGTTCAGGAGCTTCCGGGGTGAGGACTGCATGGGGCGCGTACTTCAGCAGGCGCGCGGCCCGCGTGGTGTGATGCCCGTCCATGGGAACGATCGTCGACGCCTGGATGCAGCACCCGACGCAGCGCTTCATCACGCAGGAGGCGTTCAGCTCCCTGCGGCGATGGACCGGCGACGGCGCGATCCCGGAGGGCGAGATCCCGCTGAGCGTGACGCTCGACGCAATGGACGCCGCGGGCGTCGGGGTCGGGCTGCTGTCGGCGTGGCACGGGCCGCAGGGCGCGCTGATCTCCAACGCCGAGGTGGCGGCGTGGGTCGCGAGCGCGCCGGACCGACTCAAGGGCATTGCCTCGGTCTCGCTGCGCGACGTCATGCAAGGTGTACGGGAGCTCCGGCGCCGGGTGCAGGACGAAGGCTTCATCGGCCTGCGCGTCCTGCCGTGGCTGTGGGAGGTCCCGCCGACCGACCGCCGCTTCTACCCGCTGTTCGCGGCGTGCGTCGAGCTGGACGTGCCGTTCTGCACGCAGGTCGGGCACACCGGGCCGCTGGCGCCGTCGGAGACCGGGCGCCCGATCCCCTACATCGACCAGGTCGCGCTCGACTTCCCGGAGCTGACGATCGTCTGCGGCCACGTCGGCTACCCGTGGACCGAGGAGATGGTCGCGGTCGCACGCAAGCACCCCAACGTGGTCATCGACACCTCCGCCTACACGACCAGGCGGCTGCCGGCCGAGCTCGTGTCCTACATGAAGACCGGGTCGGGGCGGCACAAGGTGCTGTTCGGGTCCAACTTCCCCATGATCTTCCCGGCGCACGCGCTGGACGGGCTCGACGCGCTCGAGCTCGACGACGAGACGCGCGCGCTGTACCTGCACGGCAACGCCGAGCGGGTCTTCGGCCTATGATCCGGGCCCATATGACCGCCACCGGATCGCGACTCGAAGAGCTGCTCGGCGACGACGCCGACACGCTGCTCAACCACCGCAGCACCACCGTTGACGCCGCGCAGCTGCACCTGCCCGGCCCGGACTTCGTGGACCGCGTCTTCGCGGCGACCGATCGTTCGAACGCCGTGCTGCGCAACCTGCAGTGGCTGTTCGACCACGGCCGCCTGGGCGGCACGGGCTACGTGTCGATCCTGCCGGTCGACCAGGGCATCGAGCACTCTGGCGGCGCGTCGTTCGCGCCCAACCCGGCGTACTTCGACCCCGAGAACCTCGTCCAGCTCGCGATCGAGGGCGGGACCAACGCGATCGCCTCGACGGTCGGCGTGCTCGGCGCGGTCTCGCGCAGGTACGCGCACAAGATCCCGTTCATCGTGAAGATCAACCACAACGAGCTCCTCACGTACCCGAACGGCGCCGACCAGATCATGTTCTCGTCGGTGCGGCGCGCCGCCGAGCTGGGTGCCGCGGGCGTCGGCGCGACGATCTACTTCGGCTCCGACAACAGCGACCGGCAGATCGTCGAGGTCGCGCAGGCGTTCGAAGAGGCTCACCGCCTCGGGATGTTCACCGTGCTGTGGTGCTACCTGCGCAACAACGCCTTCAAGCAGGACGGCGTCGACTACCACCTGTCGGCCGACCTGACCGGCCAGGCCAACCACCTCGGCGTGACGATCGAGGCCGACATCATCAAGCAGAAGCTGCCGGAGAACAACGGCGGCTACCCGGCGATGGAGAGGGCCGCTGGCGGCTCGTACGGAAAGACCAACAAGTTGGTCTACGAGCAGCTGACGAGCGACAACCCGATCGACCTGACCCGCTACCAGCTGCTGAACTGCTACGCCGGCCGCGCGCCGCTGATCAACAGCGGCGGCGCCTCCTCTGGCGCGACCGACCTCGCCGAGGCGGTCCGGACCGCGGTCATCAACAAGCGCGCGGGCGGCACCGGCCTGATCTCCGGCCGCAAGGCCTTCCAGCGCCCGCTGCCCGAGGGCGTCGAGCTGCTGCACGCGATCCAGGACGTGTACCTCAGCGAGGACGTCACGATCGCCTGACCCGCGGTCGTCGCCGGGTCCGCGTCCTGTCAGGTGATCAGCAGGACGTTGGGCCCGGCGAGCGTCGTCAGCCCGCCGGGCGTCAGGCAGTTGAGGAAGTTGCCGGTCAGCGTGAGCGTCCCGGACGACGTCTGCCCCGCGAAGACGCCGGACGTGACGGTGCCGAGCTGCTCGACGACGAGGTTGCCGGCGACGACGCTGTTGGTGTCGACGTAGGTCACCGTGCTGGTCTCGCCCGTGTTCCAGTGGTAGGTCCGGGTGCCGCTGGTGCTGCCGAGGAGGTTCAGGCAGCTCGCGGCAGGATTGGTGAGGTTCGCGGAGTACGTGCCGCCGGTGATGTCCGGCCGGTCGGTCGACACGCACCGCGCGTAGACGCTGCTCGCCGCCAGGGTGGCCGATTGCGGCGTGAACGTCAGGCCAGGCGTGTACCTCAGGTTGGTCAGCCCGTCGCAGTTGGTGGTCGCGGCGGCGGTCCCGGTCCCGCCGAGCACCGCGAGCGCGATGACCGACGTCGCGATCAGCAGGGCGTGGCGCATGCTGGACATGCGGCGCAGAGTACTCCTGAGTGATAGCTGTTTGTGCGCCGACTACTGCGGGTTCGCCGCCAGCTCCCGCTCCAGGAACGGGACCATCGCGTCGGCGAGGCGCGCGCCGTTGAGGTGCGCGGGGCCGTCGGGCAGCGCGGCGACGCTGATCGCCAACCGGACCGCGATCTCGGCGGCGATGTCGGCGGCGTCGCGCGACAGCGCCGGCCAGGTCGTGCGCAGCCGCGTGGCGAGGTGGTCGGCGGCCGCGTCGAGCACCGAGCGGCCGCGGATCGTGAACAGCTCCAGCAGCTCGTCGGCGCCCTCCCCCTCGCCGACGATCGCCCGCACCAGCGGGTGCTCGGCCGCGGCGGCGAGGAAGACGTCGAAGGCCGCGGTGATCGCGGCGCGCGGGTCGTCGGCGCGGGCGGCGATCGCACCGTCGACGACCGCGACGAGCCGCCCGGACTCGCGCAGCACGTAGGCCTCGGCCAGCTCGCCGCGGCTGCCGAAGCGCTTGTAGAGCGTCTGGCGACTCACGTCGGCGGCGCTCGCGACGGCCGCCATCGTCACCTGCGCCCAGCCGACCTCGGCGAGGATCCGGCCGGTGGCGTTCAGCAGGCGGTCGTCGGTGCTCACGCCGCCGCAGCGTAGCGGCGCAGCAACCTGTCGCGCTTGCGGCGGTCGACGTTCGCGCGGGTCAGGTCGCCCTCGTAGTGCGCGACGACACGCGGGTCCATGACGCGGCGCCACAGCGGCGGGATCACCGCCAGCAGGATCATCGTCGCGTAGCCGGAGGGCAGCTCGGGCGCCTCGTCGAAGTGACGCAGCGCCTGGAAGCGGCGCGTCGGGTGCGCGTGGTGGTCGGAGTGGCGCTGCAAGTGGTACAGCAACACGTTGGACGACACGTTGTCGGAGTTCCAGCTGTGGCGCGGCTGCGTGCGCTCGTAGCGGTCGGTGCCGTCGTCGCGCTTCTCGCGCAGCAGGCCGTAGTGCTCCAGGTAGTTGACGACTTCCAGGAGCGAGAACCCGACGACCGCCTGGATGATCAGCCACGGCAGGAGCTCGATCCCGAAGGCGACCAGGAGCGCGGCGAAGAGGACGAGCGTCATCGCCCAGGCGTTGATGATGTCGTTGCGCGGCGAGAACCAGCGGATCTCGTCGCGCTCCAGGCGCTCGGCCTCCAGCTCCCAGCTGGAGCGCAGGCTGCCCGCGACCGTGCGCGGCCAGAAGCGGTAGAAGCTCTCGCCCATCCGCGAGCTGGCCGGGTCCTCCGGCGTGGCAACGCGTACATGATGGCCGCGGTTGTGCTCGATGTAGAAGTGGCCGTAGCCGGTCGGGGCGAGCGCGACCTTGCTCAGCCAGCGCTCCAGGCTCGCGCGCTTGTGGCCGAGCTCGTGGGCGGTGTTGATCCCGATGCCGTTGACGCAGCCGAGCGTCAGCGCGAGGCCGAGCTTCTCGCCGATGCCGAGGTCGTCGCCGGCCAGGAGCGCCGCGCCGCCGACGAGCGCGATCAGCTGCAGCGGGATGAAGGCGTAGGTGCAGAGGCGGTAGTAGCGGTCCTGCTCGAGGTACTTGACGACCGAGTCCGGCGGGTTGGACGAGTCCTTGCCGATGGCCGTGTCGAGGAACGGCATGACGCCGAAGATGAACAGCGGGCCCCAGTACCAGAAGACGCCGAGGCCGGTGAGCGCGACCAGGCCCCACGCCATGAACGGCAGCAGCGGGACGAGCAGGCCGAGCAGCCAGGCGTAGCGCTTGGGGTCGGTCCACGTCGCGGGGTTGACCTCGACGTGGTCGTGATCGTGGGCGTGGACGTGCGCGGCGTCGGACACGGTTGGCGACTCCCTCCGGGACAGGTCGGCTTGACACTGTGTCAAGCCGGCGGGACGTTGGAGAGGTTTACACGAGGGGCGGTTGGTGTCAACCCCCTGCGTTCAGGTGCTGGGGTTGATCCAGAGGTCGACGGCGAGCGCGAGGCCGAAGACGACGATCAGCACGCGCAGCAGGTCCGGCGGCAGGCGCCGGGCGACGACCGGGCCGATCCGGCTGCCGACGAGCAGCCCGGCCGCGATCGGGACGGTCGCGGCCCACTCGACCGGTCCGGCGAGGACGAGGATCGTCGCGGTCGCCACGCTCCCGACGCCGATCAGGACGTTCTTGAGGGCGTTGGCGGTCGGGAGGTGGTCGTCGACGAGGACGAGCATCAACGTCAGGGTCATCACGCCCGAGCCGGCGCCGAAGTAGCCGTTGTAGAGCGCGAGCGCGAGGATCCCGGCGGGCAGGGCGAGGGCGTTCGTGCCCTCGCGCTGGCGGTGCCACGCGGTCAGGCGCGGCTCGAACAGGAGCGCCAACGATCCGGCCGCGACGAGGAACGGGACGACGCGGGCGAAGACGTCGTCGGGCGTGACGAGCAGCAGCACCGCGCCCGCCGTCCCGCCGATGGCGGCGACCGCGCTCCAGCGCTTCAGCCACGCCCCGCGACCGCGCAGCTCCGGCCGCGACGCGTGCGCCGATCCGGGCAGGCAGGCGACCAGCCCGACGCTGTTGGCGACGTTCGCCGCGTGGGCGGGCAGGCCGACGGCGAGCAGCGCCGGGAACGAGATCAGCGACGTGATCCCGCCCGCCGATCCGACCAGCCCGGCGGCGACGCCGGCGAGCACGAGCAGCGCGACGTCGAGGGCGGAGATCACGGGCGGTGTTCTACATGGTGTGATGCCGCGATGGACGAAGAGGTGGATCGGGTCGGCGAGTTCCTGGAGCGGCGTGATCGGGTGCGCTCCGAGCTGGGTGGGGTCGCGCGGGTCGAGCGGCTGCACGCGCGTGGCGAGCGGACGGTGCGGGAGCACATCGACGCGCTGCTCGACGCCGGGTCGTTCGAGGAGGTCGGGACGTTCGTGCACTCGCTGCGCGCCGAGGACGCGGCGGACACGCCGGGCGACGGCAAGATCGGCGGGCACGGGACGGTCGACGGGCGCGCGGTCACGGTCGCGGGCGATGACATCACGGTCAAGCGCGGGTCGTCGTCGCCGATGGGCTCGCGGCGTTTGGGGCGGCTGTTCGCGCATGCCGAGCGCTGTGGGCACCCGATCGTCTACTTCGGTGCCACGGGCGGCGCGCGGATCCCGGACTCGCTGGGCTCGGCGGGGTTCGCGCAGGTCGCGGTCGACGTCGAGCTGTTCCGGCGCAGGCGGAGGGTGCCGTTCATCACGGTGATCGTGGGCGACTCGTTCGGCGGGTCGTCGTTCGTGAGCGCCGCGTCGGATCTGGTGATCCAGGTCCGCGGGACGTGCCTCGCCGTGACCTCGCCGCTGGTCGCGAAGATCGCGACGGGCGAGGAGCTGACCAACGACGAGCTGGGCGGCGCCGACGTGCATGCTCGCACCACCGGCCAGATCGACCTGATCGCCGAGGACTTCGACGAGGCCTATGCCTTGATCCGCCGCGCGCTCGCGCTGCTGCCGGCCAACGGGCGGGAGCGGGCGCCGCGGGGCGCGACCGAGGACGTCTCTCCCGACGCGGAGCTGGCCGACGTCGTGCCGCGCCGCCGCTCCCGGGCGTACGACATCAACAAGGTCCTGGGCCGCGTCCTCGACGCCGATTCGTTCCTGGAGCTCGGCAGCGGCTACGGCCGCGGGCTGGTGTCCGGGCTGGGACGACTCGATGGGCATGTCGTCGGGGTGATCGCCTCGCAGCCGAAGTTCTTCGCCGGGTCGTTGGACCCGCGCGCGTGCGAGAAGGCCGTCAAGTTGTTGTGCTTGACCGACGCCTATGACATCCCGGTGCTGTTCTTCCAGGACGTTCCGGGGTTCTTCGTCGGCAAGCAGGTCGAGCACGACGGGATGCTCAAGCACGCGATCCGGTTGCAGACCGCGCTGGCGCTGCACGAGGCGCCGAAGTTGACCACCGTGTTGCGCAAGGCCTATGGGTTGGCCTACTTCTCGCTGGGCGGCAACGACTCCGGCGTCGACACCGTCTACGCCTGGCCCTCAGCCGAGATCTCCTTCATGGACCCACTGGTCGCCGCGAACGTCGTCGCCGGCGGCGACGACACCGCCCGCGAAGCCGCCATGGACTACATGTCGGCCGACATCGACCCCTACGGCGCCGCCGGCCTCATGAAGGTCGACGAGATCATCGACCCAGCCGACACCCGCCCCACCCTCTCCCGCTCCCTCAACCGCCTCTCAAACCGCCCGGTGGCGAACGGCTCAACTCGCCCGCTGGCAGCATGGCCTACATGTTGATCGGCGCAGCGCCGACCGCCCGCCGCTGAGCGACTGCGGAGTCGGGAGAGCCTCCGCGGACCCGGGCCGCGCCGCCGGCGGAGACTGGCGAACGATGGCGGTGTCGCGACCGACAACGGCCAGTACCCAAGCGATAGCGGAGGCGGCAGTGTGGCCGCGGATACGACGGATGGCGCTGCCGAGACGCGCCGCGACCGCGTGTAGCGAAAGCCGACGGAGACCGCCGAACGGCGGCGGGTGTTACGACCGACGACCATCGGTACTCCAAACGTCCGCGGAGGCGGCAGTGTGGCCGCGGATACGACGGGTGGCGCTGCCGAGACGCGGCTAGGCCGCGTGTAGCGAGGACGGCGGAGACCGCCAAACGGCGGCGGAGTTACGACCGACGACCATCGGTACTCCAAACGTCGGAGGAGGCGGCAGTGTGGCCGCGGACACGACCGATGGCGCCGCCGCGACGCGGCGAGTCCGCGTGTATCGAGGGTGGCGGTGCAGCGACCGGCGGCGGATCGAGTGCTAGGTGTTGATGGGGGAGCCGCGGTGCAGCAGCTCGGAGAGCGCCTCGGCCGGCAGCGGACGGGCGAAGAGGTAGCCCTGGCCGTGGATGGCGCCGAGCTCGGCGAGGCGGGCGCGTTGGGTCTCGGTTTCGACGCCTTCGACGATGACGTCGAGCTCGAGGGTGCGGGCCATGTCGAGGACCGCTCGGACGATCGACCAGCGCTGGGCCTCGGGGCGGTGGTCGGCGAGGAAGGCGCGATCCAACTTCAACGTCGACAGCGGGAAGTCGCTCACCGACGACAACGACGAGTAGCCCGTCCCGAAGTCGTCCAACGAGATCGTCACGCCCAGCTCGCGCAACGCCAGCAGCGCGGTCTCCGCCGCCGCCGGATCCTCCATCAGCGCGGTCTCCGTCACCTCGATCGTGAACCGGCCGGCCACCACGCCGAACTCACCAAGAGCGCGCGCGACCTCATCCACGAACCCGGGGTCGCTCAACTGCAACCGCGACACGTTGACGCCCACAGACAGCCCCGGCCACAGCGCCGCATGCCGCGCCGCCTCGCGCAGCACCCAGCGCCCCAGCTCCACGATCCGCCCCGTCCGCTCGGCCAGCCCGATGAACTCGTCGGGCATGACCAGCCCCCGCTCCGGATGGTGCCAGCGCACCAGCGACTCCGCGGAGATGATCTCACCGGTCCGGATGTCCACGATCGGCTGGAAGTGCAGCGCCAGCTCGTCGCCGGCCAGCGCACGATCCAAGTCGTTCAACATCGCCACGCGATCCAGCGCCAGCTCGCGCATCGCGTGCGCGAAGACCTCGTAGCGCCCCTTGCCCGCCAGCTTGGCCCGGTGCATCGCCAGGTCGGCATCCCGCAGCAGCGTGTCGGCGTCGTCGCCGTCGGCCCCGCCGCTCAACGCGATCCCGATCGACGCCGTCCGCCGCACCGTCCCGCCCGGACCCCCGATCGTCACCGGCTCGGCGCACGCCTCCAGCAGCCGATCGGCGACCGACAGCGCCTCCTCCGGATCGGCCAGGTCCTCGCAGACCACCACGAACTCGTCAGCGCCGAACCGCGCCAGCGTGTCGTTGGCCCGCAGGCACCCCTGCAGCCGCGGCGCCAACGCCTGCAACAACGCGTCGCCGCCCTCGTGGCCATGCCGGTCGTTGACGTCCTTGAAGTCGTCGACGTCGAGGAACAGCGCGGCGACCGACTGGTGCTCACGCCGCGCGCGCGACAGTGCGTGCCGCAGCCGGTCGGTCAGCAACGCGCGGTTCGGCAGCTTCGTCAGCGGATCGTGCAGCGCACGGTGGCGCAGCTCGCGCTCCGCCGCATCGCGGCGCACCGCCGCCGTCACGACGTTCGCGGTGGACTCCAGGAAAGCGACATCCTCAAGATCGAACCGGTGCTCGCCCGCGATCGCGTGCACGCACAGGATCCCGAACGGCGCGTCGCCCTCCCCCGCGATCGGCACCGCCGCGCCGGTGATGACACCGGCATCCAGCAGCGCCCGCGTCGGGAACCGCAGCTCGGTCGCCGCGTGGTCGAGCACCAGCGCGCCCGGCGAATCCAGCATGGCCCGCGCATGCGCGCGCGACGGCTCGCCGTCCCACCCCCACGCCGCCAGGATGTCGCCGCCGTCGCCGTCCAGCAGCGTCGCGTGCGAGACGTCCAGCGTCTCGGCCACGACCCGGACCGTCTCCTTCAACAACGGGCTCATCGACTCGGTCGTCAGCCCGAGCTGCCCCAGCGTCGACAGCGCCGCCTCGCGCCGCCGCGCGGTCAGCCGCTCGGTCATGTCGACGAGCTGCACGATCGTGTACGCGGGCCTGCCCTCGTCGTCGCGCGCCAGCGCGGCCGTCGCCGCCGTATGGACGACGTGCCCGTCGGAGCGGATGTAGCGGACGTCGCGCTCGAACATGTCCGGGAAGCCGTCGGAGAACAGCCGGCTCGCCGCCTCCCGCCCCGCCACGCGCTCCTCCGGGTGCTGCCAGACGACGATCGACGTGCCCTTGACCTCGTCGGGCACCGCGCCGAACAGCGCGGCCGCGGCGCCGTTGGCGCGCTGGACCGTCCCGTCGAGCTCCAGGATCAGCATGCCGACGCCCGCGTCCTCGAACGCGCGCTCGAAGCGCGTCTCGGACTCCCGGACGGCTTGCTCGGCGCGCCGCCGCGCCGTGATGTCCTCGTGCTCGGCGAAGATCCGCGACGGTACGCCTTGGTCGTCGCGCAGGATCGTCGCGTGCACGCAGACCCAGCGCGACGATCCGTCCGGCCGCACGTAGCGCTTGTCGAAGACCGCGGTCCCTTGATCGACCACCTGCGACAGCGCGTCGAGCGACACGGCCTGGTCGTCGGGGTGCGTGAACTCGCTGAACTGCGCGCCGAGCAGCTCCTCGACCTCGCGGCCGAGCATCTGCGCCAGCGCAGGGTTGACGCGCTGGTAGCGCCCGCCGAGGTCCAGGAACGCCATGCCGAGGATCCCGCGCTCGAAGCCGTCGTCCAGCTCGGCCTGCGTGGACTCCAGGAACGACAGGATCACGCTCGTGACGAGCAGGACGAAGCCGACCGAGACGACCGCGATCACCCACGACGACGCGTACTCGCTGAACGCCGCCGGATCATCGACGTGCGCGGCCTGGAACGCGTAGGCCGCGGCGATCGACAGCGCCGAGATCACGAAGTGCGCGACCCCGACGCGGCGCGACGCGGCCACCGCGAACGGCGCGCCCCAGATGTAGGCGTAGCCCGCGCCGTACGGGGTGTCGCGCGCGGCGATCGCCACCGTGACGATCAGCGTGCTGAAGAGCGCGAGCTTGCCGAGGTCGGCGAGCGTCAGCGCCTCGCGGCGCCAGACCACGAAGCCGCCGAGGACGATCGCGAGCGCCCCGGCGGGGATCGCCATCACCGGGTCCGCACCGGTGGCCGCGTGGCGGATGAGCACGGCGAGACCGCCGAGCAGCAGCACGACGCCGAAGGCGCCCCCCATGCGCGCAGGTGCGGTCCGCTGGACCATCAGATTCGAACTCGGCCCGCCGTTCGGCAAACTTGACGATCCCGACGAACTTGGCACTGCAGACGTCCGATGACGCACCACCTCCTCCCAATGCGAACTTCCCATTTTCTGACGCTCATGGACACCACCCGACCAGGTGGTTGTCCGCCAACGGCCTCTCCCGCCCCCGCGCGCCACGGTGCACGATGGACTCAGGTGCCCGCTCACATGGGATCTGGTCAGGACTCCCGCCGGCTTCGGGACGCCGGCAATCGTGAGCGCGTTCCTTCTCCTCTGGTGGGCCGGGTGCGTCGGATGAGGCGCCCCGGCCCATCGACCCTTCCGGCCTCGTGAGCGCCGTGGAGCCCGCCGGACCGAGCGACGCCGCCTTCCGGTTCTCGCCGATCGCCTCGCTGCACCTGTTCGTCTCGCTGCTGGGCGAGGTCGAGCACGCGACCCCGGACGCGCCGGGCGCGTTCTACAACCGCCTCGCCGAGGCGGTCTGCCGGTTGGGCGCGATGCAGCGCGCGGTCGTCTTCGTCTACGACGACGTGGCGCGCCGCGTGCGCGTCGTCGGCTCGCACGCGGTCGACATCGAGCTGTTCGACGGCCACATCCTGGCGATCGAGCGCGCGCCGATCGCCGGCCGCGCGCTGGACCTCGACCAGGTCGTCGAGGGCGGCGCCGAGGAGCTGGCCGCGCCCTACGACACGCTGCTCGGGATCGAGCGGCTCGTGTGCGTCCCGCTGGCCGCGGGCGGCCGCGGGTTCGGCGTGATCGTGGCCGAGCGCGGCGAGGCGCCGCTGGGTGACGACCAGCGTGAGGTCCTGAAGTCGCTGGGGAAGATCAGCGCGCTGGCGCTCTCCGCCCGCCTCGCGACCCGCCACCAGGTCGACGGCAGGCACCTCGCCGACCGGATCGACCTCGCCCGCGACATCCACGAGCGCGTCGTGCAGCGCGTCTTCGGCGTCGTGATGGCGCTGCAGTCCGGCGCGCTGCTGGACGAGGCCGACCAGCGCCGCGCGGCCGCCGAGCTGGGCGCCGCGCTCGACGACCTGCGCGAGGCGATGGCCCGCCCGCTGGCCGCGACGCCGAAGCTCGTGACGTTCACGCTGAGCGAGGAGCTCAGGCGCCTGGAGGCCAACGCGCCCGAGGTCGAGGTCGTCTGGCAGGACGGCGTCGACATCCCGGGGATCTTCGAGCCGGTCACCCAGTCGGTGCTCGGCGAGGCGATCCGCAACGCCCGCCGCCACGCGGCCCCGGAGCACATCGAGGTCGCCGTCCGCGGCGACGCCGATACCGTGGAGCTGGAGATCACCAACGACGGCGTCGGCCCCGAGCAGCGCAGCGGGGGCGCAGGCATGGGCCTGCGCGTCGCCGCCTTCGAAGCCCTACAACATGGAGCGTCCTTGACGTTCGGCCCCGATGGGACCGACCATTGGCACGTTCGCCTCACCCTCCCCCGACCCGAGCACACATGACGACCACCGAACGCAAGCCCCAGATGGAGACGCGGGCCCTCCGGGTCCTCGTCGTCGACGACCACCAGGTGGTCCACTGGGGCCTGCGCCTCATGCTGGGCCGGCTCGACTGGGTCGAGCGCGTCGTCCCGGCGGCGTCGGGCGACCAGGCGGCGGAGTTCGCGCGCCGCTACGAGCCGCACGTCGCGCTGGTCGACCTGTTCGTCGGCGAGGAGTCGGGGCCCGAGATCGTCGGGATGATCCGCAGCGCGTCGCCGTCCACGCGCGCGCTGCTGTACTCCGGCGCGGGCAAGTTGTCCGCCAAGGCGGCGCGGGCCGCGGGCGCGCACGGGTTCATCACCAAGGAGCGCGACGCGACCGAGCTGGCCGACGCGATCCGCCGGGTCGGCCGCGGGCTGACGGTCTTCGACGACGCCGCGCCGTCCGGGATGGTCCTGACCGACCGCGAGCGCCAGGTGCTCGAGCGCGTCGCGGGCGGGATGACGAACGCCGAGATCGCGACCGAGCTGCACCTGTCGCCGAACACGGTCAAGCAGCACGCGTCGGGGATGTTCCGGAAGATCGGCGCGCGCAACCGGACCGAGGCCGTCCAGCGCGCGCAGCGGCTGGGGCTGTTGTCGTAGCCGCGTAGTTGTAGGACGCACCCGACGATCGGGTGCTTCGCGGGGCGGCGGGGCTCGCGCGGGCGGGCGCCGCGCGAGAGGGTCTGACGGGATGACGGTCTACGACGCGGTCTTCGCCCTGGACGATCCCGACGTGCTCGTCGGTGCGGGGCTGTCGTGCCCGGCGTGCCTGAGCGAGCGCACGAGCCTGTTCGTCGACGTCGTCGACGGCGGCCTGGACGCGCGCGGCGCGTGCGGAGACTGCGGGGCGACGTGGGCGCTGGCGCTCGCGCCCCAGCAGCTGCTGCGGCTGTCGCTGGACCCGCCGCCGCAGGCCGATGTGCGCTGGTCGCGGCAGTTCCCGCCCGCGCTGCTGGGCGAGATCGGCGAGGACTGGGACGCATAGGCGCGCGCGGGGCCGCGGGCGCGCGGCGGGGTCCCGGGTCCGGCCCGTAAGGTGCCGGGCATGAGCCCCCTGCTGGACCCGGGCGCGGTCATCACGCGCGCGGTCTCGATCTACCGCGACAACTTCGCGATCCTCTTCTGGGCGGCCGCCGCGCTGTTCGTCGTGCCGGCTGTGCTCGCGATCGCCCTCAACTCGACGGCCGGGACCGCGGTGGCGAGCGTGCTGACGCTCGTGATCGGGACCTTCTACCAAGGCATGGTGGTTGAGTTGGTCCGGGACGTCCGCGACGGGCGCCGCGACAGCTCGCTCGGCCAGCTGTTCGGGAGCGTGACGCCGGTGGCGATCACGCTGCTGGCGGTGGCCATCCTGTACGGGTTGGGCGTCGGGATCGGCATCGCGCTGCTCGTGATCCCGGGGCTGTTCCTGATGACGATCTGGGCCGTGACCGCGCCGGTCGTGGTGATCGAGCGCTCGTCGGTGCTGGGCGCGTTCACGCGCTCCCAGGACCTGGTGCGCGGCAACGGCTGGCCGGTGTTCACCGTGATCCTGTTCGCGATCGTCGGCATCGAGATCGTCCGGTTCCTCGTGCAGGCGCTGACCACCGGGCTCGGCGACGGCGCCAGCGCGGTGATCACGTGGGCGGTGACCGCGGCGACCGCGCCGATCTCGGCGCTGGTGGCCGCGGTGTTGTACTACGCCTTGCTCGACCGCCACGGCCGGGACGCGTAGGGGCATCGTGCCGCCGCGGATGCTCGTCATCGCGATCGGGGCAGTCATCGCGATCCCGGCGATCTTCGCCGCGCTCGGCGGCGGGCACTACGTGGGGCTGGTGTTCGGGATCGTGCTGGTTGTTGTAGGGGTCGGGTGGATGTTGCTGGGGTCGCGCGACTCGGACTCCGGCTCCGGCTCCTCGGACTAGCCGAGCCGCGCGGCGAGGCCCGACGCGCGGGTGGCGGGCCGGGCGAGCGCCGCGCGCAGCGACGCCTCGGTCCCGACGACGATCAGGCGGTCCCGCGCGCGGGTGACGCCCGTGTAGAGCAGCTCGCGCGTCAGGATCCGCGAGGCGGGCGGCGGCAGGATCACCGCGGCGGTGCCGAACTGCGAGCCCTGCGACTTGTGCACGGTCATCGCGTAGACGGTGTCGACCGCGCCGAGCTGGTTGGGCCGGACGGTCGTGCGCTCGAAGGCGGCGAGGAGGCGGTCGGATTCGTGGTCGTGGACGATCACGCCGGTGTCGCCGTTGAAGAGGTTGAGGTCGTAGTCGTTCTGCGTGATCAGCAGCGGGCGGCCGGGGTAGTCGCGCGCGCGGCCGCCGGCCTGCTCGATCTCCCGCGCCAGCCAGGCCTCGACCTGCGGCATCCAGGTCGAGACGCCGTGCGGGCCGCGGCGGTGGGCGCAGAGCAGGCGGAAGTCCTCGAGCGCGTTCAGCGCGGTGCCGGCGTCGCCTCGGACGGCCGCGTCGATCACCGCGCGCCCCGCGGCGACCGCGGCAGCGCGGACGGGCGCGAGGTCGGCCGCGGTCGCGGCGGCCGGATCGGCGTCGACCCACGTGACCTCGTCGCTGCTCTCACGCAGCGCGCCGATCAACGCGTCGCCGTCACCCCGTCGGACCGCGTCGGCCACCACCGCGATCGCGCCCCTGAAGCGATGCCCACGATCGAGGACGACAACTTGGTCGGCGAGCGCCTCCGCCGCGACGACGTCGCCGAGCACCGCCCCCGCCTCGATCGACGACAGCTGGTCCGGGTCCCCCACGAGCACGAGCCGCGCGTCCGGCCGGACCGCCTCCAGCAGCCGCGCCATCAACGTCAGCGAAACCATCGAGGACTCGTCGACGATCACGACGTCGTGCGGCAGCCGGGCGCCGCGATGGTGGTGGAAGCGGCTGCGGCTCCGCGGCACGCTGCCGAGCCGCCGGTGGATCGTCGTCGCGTCCAACCCCACCAACTTGGCCCGAACGTCCTCCGCGACGTCGAGCCGCGCCGCCTCCTCCCGGACCGCCTCCGCCAGCCGCGCCGCGGCCTTGCCCGTCGGCGCGACCAGCGCGACGAGCGGCGGCGAGTCCTGCGCCTCGCCCAGCAGCAACGCGAGCGCGCGGGCGATCGTTGTCGTCTTGC
The DNA here is from genome assembly GCF_000424625.1 of Conexibacter woesei Iso977N. Taxonomy (GTDB): domain Bacteria; phylum Actinomycetota; class Thermoleophilia; order Solirubrobacterales; family Solirubrobacteraceae; genus Baekduia; species Baekduia woesei_A. The sequence continues at coordinate 573,314 of NZ_AUKG01000002.1, read as the reverse complement.
CGGTGCCGGGGCCGCCGGCGATGATCGTCAGGTGGTGGGTCAGCGTGTGCGCGGCGGCGGTGCGGGCGCGGGTGTCGAGCGGGTCGGGGAAGAGCGCGGCGAGCGGCGCGTCCGGCGTCGCTGCGGCCGGTGGCGCGGCGGCGCGCGCCCGGAGGTCGGCGGCGACCGCGCGCTCCTCGCGCCAGTAGCGGTCGAGGTACAGGCGGGTCCCGGAGAGGTGCAGCGGGCGCGCGTTGGCGGTGCCGCCGCGGGGCGGGTCCTCGTCGAGGACGGACACGAGCGCCGACTGCGCGACGATCGCCGCCCACGCCTCGGGCTCCGGCCAGGGCAGCGCGCCGAGGTCGACCGGCTCCTCGGTGTCGACCGCGACCGTCGCCCGGATCGTCGCGAGATCCACCAGCACATGCCCCAGCCGCGGGGCCCGCACCGCCAGCGCGAAGGCCAACAACAACTCCGGCGTGTCGTCGCCGCCGAGCCGCGCCAGCGCGCGCGCCACCTGGACGTCGGCGGCCGTCAGCACGCCCGCGTCGTTGAACGCGCGCAGCGGCGCGGGCGCCGTCGCGGCGAGCCGGACGTCGTGCGGATCGCGCTCGCGCAGGGCCGAGCTCATGCCGCCACCGCCCCGCCGTCCGCGTCGCCGCGGTCGAGCGTGTCGCTCAGCGCGGGCAGCAGCCCGGCCGGCGGGCGCCAGCTGAAGACGCCGCTCCCCGGCGCACCCGCGCCGGTCATCCCGCGCAGGAACAGGTACATGACGGTCGGCCGGTCACGCTCGGCGTCGTAGGACGGGACGCGCCAGCGCAGGTAGCGGTGCAGCGCCACGGCGTACAACAACGCCTGGAGCGCGTAGTGCGACCGCGCCATCTCCTCGGCCAGCGCCTCCGGGCGGTGGTGCCAGGCGGTCAGCGGCGTGCCGGGCGGCGAGAGGCGGTTCGTCTTGTAGTCGATGATCGCGTAGCCGCCGGAGTGGCGGGCGACGAGGTCGATCGTGCCGGTCAGGTAGCCGCGCAGGTTGGCCTTCAACATGGGGTCGCTCAGGCGGTCGGCGTAGCCGTGGAGCGGATCGCCCTCGGCCACGTGCTCGCGCAGGACCGTCGCGATCGCCCGGAGCGTGAGGGCTCCGGACGGCGTGTCGCCCCCGACCAGCGGCAGCTCGAACGTCAGCTCGTCGAGGCGGTCGCCGCGCTGGAGGTCGCGCAGCCGCAGGTCGCCGGCCTCCGGTCCCAGCGGCGTCTCGATCGCGCGGGCGAGGCCGTCGACCAACATGATGGGGTCGCCCACGTCGGTCGTCCAGCGCCGCCGCGCCACGGCGACCTGGTCGCCCAGCTCGGCGCCGAGATCGGGCGCCGCGAAGTCCGTCGCCTCCAGGACCGCGTGGACGAGCGTGCCGATCCGCGTCCCCGCGGGCATCGCCGCCAGCGGGACGTCCGGGCCCGCGCCGGCGCCCGCGCCCGCGTCGGCGACGAGCACCCGCTCGTCCGGCGCGTCGTCGGCGCCGACCGCCTCCTCGACCTCGCTCGCCACCCGCGCCTCGTAGGCGCCCGCGGTGATGGCCGAGTACGACACGCGCCGCCAGCGCGCGTCGAGCGTCCGGTCGAACACGGCGACGCCGAGGTCGTCCGGCACCACCGCCTCGCCCGCGACCGCCTCGCGCGGCGGCACCTTCTCGACCAGCGCGCGCTCCAGCGCGATCGCGTCCGGCGCCAGCGCGGCGAGCGCCCGGAACCGCGCCGCGGCGCTCGTCGCGACCGTGTTGGCGTCGGTCCGCGCGGGCGGCGCCTCCCCCACGTCGGGGCCGAAGTCGCGCTCGAACATCAGCCGTCCCAGCGGCGAGTCGCGGCACGTCCACGACGTCGCCCACCACACGACCGCCTGGTGCTTGGCTCGCGTCAGCGCGACATACGCGAGCCGCAGCTCCTCCCCCGCCTGCTCGGCCGCCGCGGCGTCGGCGTGCTCCACGAACGCGGCGTCGCGCGTCTCCAGCGACACGTCGAGCGTGCGCTCGTTCCCGCGCGCCGCGTCGTGGTAGATCGCGGGCGCCTCGCCGCGGTCGCGGCCCCGGAACGGGTCCCACAGGAACGGGCAGTGAACGACGCCGAACTCCAGGCCCTTGCTGCGATGCACGGTCAGCACCTGCACCGCCGCGGCGTCGGACTCCAGCCGCCGGGCGCGCTCCTCCGACCCGGCCTCGCGGTCGTCGGCGGACATCCGGTGGCGCAGCCAGGACGCCAGCGCGGTGATCCCGAGGCGCCCGTCGATCGCCGCGCCGTGCAGCAGCTCGGCGACGTGGCGCAGGTCGGTCAGGACGCGCTCGCCGCCGGTCACGCCGAGCAGCCGCTCCGGGAGGCGCTCGCGCTGGGTGATGTCCTCCATCAACGTCGCGACGCCGGTCCGGCGCAGCAGCCCGGCCCACTCGTGCAGCCGCGCCTGGACGTCATCCCAATCACCATCACCTGCTCCGGCGACCTCGGCCGCCGTCCAGTTGAGGAACTTGGTCAGCGCCGCCGCCTTCGCGCGCGGGAGGTACTCCGGGCGCTCCAAGGCCTCCAACAACGCCAGCCAGTCGCGGGCGGCGTCGGTGGCGAACACGCTGGTGGCGGTGTTGAGGACCGCCGGGACGCCCGCGGCGTCGAGCGCCGCCTTGATCGTGCGCGCCTGCGCGTTGGTCCGGACGAGCACGGCGACGTCGCCCGCGTGCAGCGGCGCGCCGCCGGCTCGCGCGCCGGACGCCAGCAGCCGCGCGATGTCCGCCGCGCAGTCGCGCGCGACGAACGCGCGCGCGGCGGGCGCCTTCGACCAATCGGTCTTCGTGCGCGCGACGTCCGGGTCGTGGCGCGCGACGACGCGGAAGCGCAGCGCCTCGCCGGCCGGCGCGCCCTCCAGGCGGGAGCGCTGGTGCTCCGGCGACGCCTCGGTCCTGCGGTACATGATCTCGGCGTGGCCGAGGTTCGCGTCGCCGAAGAGCGCGTCGAAGCCCTCCAGCAGGCCACGATCGCTGCGGTAGTTCGTGCCGAGCGTCGGCCGCGCGTCGGCGACCGCGCGCGCGTCGAGGTAGGCGTACACGTCGGCGCCGCGGAACGCGTAGACCGCCTGCTTGGGGTCGCCGATCAGGACCAGCGTGCTGTCGGGATGCGCGAACGCGGCGCGCACGATCGCCCACTGGTCGGGATCGGTGTCCTGGAACTCGTCGACCAGCGCGACGCGCCAGCGAGCGCGCATCGCTTGCGCCACCGCGGTGCCCGAGGGGCCGTCGAGCGCCGCGCGCAGGCGCGTGACGAGGTCGTCGAACGTCATCAGCGCGAGCGCGCGCTTGCGGCGGTCGAGCTCGGCGCGCGCGGTCTCCGCCAGGCCGTGGCGCAGCGCCGGCGCGTCGTCGTTCGCGTCGTGGACGAGCGGTGCGAGCGGCGCGGTCGGGTTGCCGATCGCCGCGCCGACGACCATCCGCGCCTGCTCGCGGTCGAGCCCGTGCGGGGGCGAGTTGTCGTTGAACCGGTTGATGTACAGGTCGGTCACGACGTCCTCGACGAGGTCGCGTGCGTCCTCGCTGAAGCGGTGGCCGGGGTCGATGTCGCCGGCCACGCCGAGGCCGAGCAGGACCTCCTGGCAGAAGCCGTGGGTCGTGGCGATCGTCGCGGCGTCGAAGTCGGCGAGCGCGATCGCCAGGCGGTCGCGGCGGCGGCGGACGGCGTCGGCGTCGCCCTGGGCGAGCAGCGCGACGAGGCGGTCGCCGGCGGCGGCCTGCGCCGGGGTCTCCCCGGTCAGCACGCGGTCGAGCGCGGCGCGTGTGGCGGTCAGGCGCTGGCGGACGCGGTCCCGGAGCTCGCCGGTGGCCGCGCGCGTGAAGGTGACCAGCAGCAGCTCGTCGAGCCGCAGCCCGTCGGCGACGTAGCGCGTGGCGAGCGCGGCGATGGTGTAGGTCTTGCCGGTTCCGGCGCTGGCCTCCAGGACCGTGACGCCGGTCGGGAGCGGGCCGCAGATGTCGAAGTCGCTCACTGCGCGTCCCTCAGCGTCTCGACGTCGAGCAGGTCGTCCCACACGCGGTAGGCGTACTGGCCGAAGCGCGTGGGCTCGTCGTCGCGCCAGCGCTCGCCGTCACGCGGCGGGTCCTGGAGCAGGTCCTGGAACTCGGTGCCGCGGCCGAGGACGCGCTCGTGGTCGTCGTCGCGGTCCTCGAACGGCGCGGGCGCGCCGAACGGCGTGGTCCAGCGCTGCTCGGCGGCGTTGAGCGCGCGCTTGCGCGAGGCGTCGCGGGCGACGGAGGCGAACGCGGCCGACGTCTCGCAGTAGAGCGGGAGCGGCTCGCGCATGCCCTTGTCGTACACGTCGATCAGCGTGGCGAGGCGGGCGTGGGCGGCGGCGGCGCGCTCGGCCGGGGGTTTGTCGGGCAGCAGCGGCGGGATCTTCGCGATCGTGAGCGCCGAGCGCGGGTTGGCCGCCACGCGCGGGCGGCCGATCGTGAGCGCGGAGAAGGCGCGGTCAGGCTGCGCGGCGGTGAGCGCAAGCAGGCGCGCCCAGGCGTCGAGGCGGTGGCGCGCGTTGACGCGCGCGAACGTGACGCTCTGGATCGTGTCCCCGCGCAGGCCGGAGACGGTCCCGGCGAGGCGGCGGCCGTCGGCGAGCGCGACGGAGACATCCACGTCGCGCGCCTCGACGTCCCGGGAGGCGGCGGCGGCGATCGCCTGGGCGTCGCGGCTGAGGCCCGCGAGGTGGCCCGCGCCGATCGCGCCGGGCGCCAGCGCGCCGCGGCGGCGCTCGGCCTCCTGAGCGAGCGTGAAGTCGGCGCCCTGCAGCAGGGCGGTCAGCAGGCGGTCGCCGATCCGCCAGCGGGTCAGGAAGTCCAGGTCGATCGGCAGCTCGTCCTCGACGTCGTCGAGGTGCTCGCTGGGCAGCGTCGTGAAGCTGATCCCGAGGCGCTGGCGCAGGAACGCGTGGACCGGGTGGCCGAGGAACGCGACGAGGTCGTTGAGCTCGACGAGGGCGTTGGTGGTGTCGGGGAGCGGGCCGGTCAGGAACTCCGGCGCGGGCGGGCGGTCGGCGACGAGCGCGCGGGCGCCGGCCAGGGTGGTGGTGTCGAAGCTCCAGGGGTCCGGGCGCAGGAAGTTGCGGGCGTCGAAGGTCTGGAGGGGATGGCGTGTGACAACGTGTTGACGTACATCTTGGCCGGCGGTGCGCTCGATGACGTCGAGCAGCTCGGCGACCGGGACGGCGGGCGCGCGCTCGGCGTTGGTGCGCTCGTCGTTGCCGGTGTAGGTGATGATCAGGCGGTCCTCGGCGGCGAGCAGCGCGTCGAGGAGGATCTGGCGGTCCTCGGAGCGGGCGTCGCGGTCGCCGACGTGGGGCGCGGCGATCAGGAGGTCGTCGCCGTCGCGGGGTGCTCGTCGTGGGAAGACGGTGTCGTCGAGGCCGAGCAGGCAGACGACGCGGTGCGGGACCGAGCGCATCGGCTGCAGCGTGCAAACCGTGAGGTGGCCGGTGCGGAACGACGCGCGCGTGGGACGGCCGGCGAGGCGGCGCTCGAGAAGCGCGGAGAGGTCGGCGGCGTCGAGCGTTGTCGATGGGGTCTCGTCGTCGTCGGTCGTCGCCTCGTCGAGGACGTCGGCGAGCAGGCGCTGGAGCTCGGCGCGCTGCCAGGCGTCTGCTGCGGTGGTCGCGGTGAGCGCGTCGGCGGCGGTGGCGAGCGCGGTCGTCCAGTCGGCGATCGACTTGGGGTCCTTGAACGTGTTGATGGTGGTGTCGAGGCGCTCCAGGTACTCCGCGAAGCGGCCGGCGAGGTCGATGGCGGAGGAGTCGACGTCGTCGAGCGGGACGATCGTGCCGGCCAGCAGGCGCGGCTCGTCCTCGGTCAGCGCGACGCCGGCGAGCAGGCGGTCGATGCCGGTGCGCCAGGTGCCCTGGGGGAAGTCGGGCAGGTTGTAGGTGTCGGTGCGGTCCTGCGCCGTGAAGCCCCAGCGGGTGCCGGAGGCGGCGACCCAGTCCTCCAGGCGGCTGGTGTCGTCCTGGCCGAAGCGGAAGCGGCGGCGAACCGGCTCGCGGTCGGCGAGGTCGAGGACCTCGGAGGCGGTGGCGCGGGCGGTCGTCAGCTCCAGGAGGCGGGCGACGACGCCGAGGACGGGGTTGGTCTCGCGCAGGGCGCGGTCGGCGAGGCGGACGCGGAGGTCGTCGGTGCCCGGCTCCTCGCCGGTGCCGAAGGTCGCCTGGATCAGGGGGGCGAACGTCTCGATGTCGGGGCACATGACGATGACGTCGCGGGGCTCGAGCGTTGGGTCGTCCTGGAGCGCGTGGAGGATCGCGTCGCGCAGGACCTCAACTTGGCGGTGGGCGCCGTGGCAGGCGTGGATCTGGAGGCTGGGGTCGGCGTGCGCGTCTGTGTCCGGTTCCGGCAGGCGGTCGCCGCGGACGTCGCCCTGGACGCGCTGGAGCAGCGTCGCGTTGGTCTCCGCGCCCGCGTCGTGGTGGGCGTCGCTCGCCCACGGCTGGGCGCGCGCGAGCGTCATCTGCAGCTCGCGCGCGTCCCGGCCCCAGGAGGCCAGCAGTGGGTTGTGCGGGAGGAACGCGGTCACGCCGTGCACCCGCTCCTGCGGCACGCCATGGCGGTCGAGCGCTTGTCCTACATGTCGCCACGCGGCGTCCGAGGGCTGGAGCAGGAAGAGGTGCACGTCGCGCCCGCCCTCGGCGAGGGCTCTGAGGACCTCCAGGTGGCGGGCGGGCAGCGCGGTCAGCCCGAAGAGTGCGATCCGCTCCGGCAGCTCGCTGGCCTCCGGCCGGACGATCAGCTCGCGGCACGCGAGCTCCAGCCGCTCGGCGGGCCCCGGGCGCCCGACGTGCTCACGCAGCCGCCGCCACAGCTCGGCCTGCCACTGCTCGTGCTCTGGGAGCACGTCGCCGCCGGCGTCGGCGTCGCGGTCGGCGCGCCAGGCGGTGAGCATCTCGGGGCGCGCGAGCGCGTAGCGGTCGTACAGGCGCGCGAGATGCTGGACCGCGCGGAGGCGGCGCGAGCGGTCGCCGCGGCCCGGCTCCAGGTGATGCCGCAGGCGCTCCAACCACGGTTCCTGGAGGTATTGGTCGACGACCTCCAGCAGCGGCCACACCATCCGGGCGGGCGCCCACGGATCCCGCTCCGGATCGATCCCCGACCCCGCAGCCACCGCCTCGTCGACGAGCCTCCGCGGCGACGGGAAGTCGACGTTCGCGCAAACCCCATCGGCTTGCGTGCCTGCGCCGACACCGAGCCGCGTCGACAGCCGCTGCGTGACCCACCGCTCAACGCCCCGCGTCGGCACCGCCACGACCTCAGCCGCGAACGGATCCGCAACGGGGACGACCAGCACATCCGCCAACGCCTCAACCAAACGATCCGCCCGATCGGCGCGATGCAGATGCAACACAGCTCTCCGAACCATACGTTCGGCCCCGGACGGATGCACGCCCGCCGCTGTCGCAACCGTCCTCGCGCCTCCACCCCGCGCCGACGCTGCGCCGGAAGTCCGGCGACTTCGCGACGACTCTGCGTCGGAAGGGCGGCAGTCTCGCCACGACTTCGCGTCGATTGCCTCGCGGCTTCGCGACGACTCCGCGGCGGGAGCGTCCGCGACCTGCGGCGACTCTGCGACGACAGCGTCCGGCGACATGGCGCGCCGCCCCTCAGGCCGCGGGTGCGGGCGGGCGGGTGAAGGCGGTCTGCAGGCGGTCGAGGGCCTGGGCGGCGCGACGGGTCGCGTCGATCTCAGCAAGGTCCGGCGGTTCGGCGGCGAGCGGCGAGAGGCGGTCCAGGTTGAGGTGCCCGAGGTCGCGGCGGCGCGCGCGGAGTTGCGCCATGTGGCTTGCGGTCAAAGGGACGGCGACGGGTGACGGCGGCGGCGGTTGCTCCCGGCCGTCGGCGCCCGCACCACCCCAGCCGACCGCGTCGAGGACCGCGAACGCGTCCGCGTAGACCGCTCGCACCGCGCGGCGACCGGCGGCGCTGTAGCGCTCGACGTCCTCGAAGTGATGGCCGTTCGACTCCAGCACGACGAGCGTCTCGGACCGGACCACCGCGGCGGTCGCTCGGTCGACGGTGATGACGCGTGGGTCGTTACGCTGCTCGATGCTCATGGAGGACGCGCTCCTTGGGCCATGCCCCCGGCGGTTGCCGCCGCGCGGGGGCGCTTTACTCTCCTGATCGCTGCACCGGCAGCGTCGCACAGCCACCGGACGTCCCGATCGGGCATGCTGCCGCGTGATGAAGGTCCCGACGGTCTGCCCGAAGTGCCACGCGGCGCTTGTTGATGTTGATGGTTGCGCGGCGTGCGGTGCGGCGTTCGGCGTGCTCGACGGCGTCCCGGTGCTGATCGCCGACGACGGCGATCCCGCCGCGCGCGATCTCCGGGTGTCCGGCGGCGCGCTGCCGACGTACGACTGCGCCGGGATGGGGATCCCGTGCATCGACGAGGCGCTGGCGTCCGGCGGGGCGATCCTGGAGCTCGGGGCCGGGCTCGACGTGCACGAGGCGCCGAACGTCGTCAAGACCGACGCGTACATGTACGCGGGTGCGCGGCTCGACCTCGTCGCCGACGCCCACGCGCTGCCCTTCGCCGACGCGTCGTTCGACTTCGTGTTCTCGCTCGCGGTCTTCGAGCACCTGCACTCGCCCTGGATCGCGGCACGCGAGATGGCGCGCGTGTTGAAGCCCGGCGGCAAGGCCTACACCTTGTGCGCGTTCCTTCAGCCCCTGCACGGCTACCCCGACCACTACTTCAACGCGACCGAGTCCGGCCTGGCGCGCCTGTTCTCCGACGACTTCGTCGTCGACCACGCCGGGCCGAGCCGCCACTGCCCCCACCGCGAATCGCTCGTCCCCCTGCACCGCATGCGCGAGATGGCCGCCCCCGTCCGCTCCGACCGCTCAGCCCCACTGCGCACTCGCATCCGCGCCTGGCGCCTCGAGCACGCACTACGCCGCGCCCAACACGAGCTCTTCCAGATCGCCGACACCGCCATCGCCCACCCCGACGGCTACGCCGCCTGGCGCCAGATCGCGCCGGCGGTCGAAGTGCTCGCGACGCGCCGCTAGTCGCCCTCCCCGCCACCGTCGGCCTCTCAGCCGCTCGGCACGCCCCGGACCAGATCCTCCACGTCCTCCGGAGCAGCTGGATCGAGGACCACAACGCGCGCGGTGGCGAGGTCTGTCGCCGCGGAACGAGCAGTGGCGGCACCGGGGCAAGCGGTCGCGCGTAGCGGTGCCCGACGGATAGCGGCAAAGACCGCATCCAATGGCTGCGCCGGAAGCGATGACGATGTTCTCAACCACCACGTCGGCGGTGGCGCGGTGTGATGGCGCGGAGCGGGCGTTCGCGGCGCCGGGGCGAGCGGGCGCGTGTCGCGGTGCCGGACGGATCGCGGCGAAGACCGCGACCAGTGGCGGGGCAGCGGGCGACGACGACCTTCTCAACCACGACGCGCGCGGTGGCGCGAGATGGTGTCGCGGAGCGAGCGGTGGCGGTGCCGCGGGTGTGGGGCGCGTGACTGAACTGGCTAGACCAGCCGTCTACCTCATCTGTGGGACGACGTCCTGACAGTCCCCTGATCGGGTGATCAAGCGAACCTAAAGCCGGACGACCGAAGCGAGAGATGCCGCTCGGTCGCCGCCCGTTGCTCGCCATGATCGTCCTGCCCGTCCTCGCGCTCGTCGCGGGGCTGGTGACGATGGGCGCCCACGCCCAGACCCCGCCGCGCAAGGCGCCGCGCGCCGACACGGCCGCGCTCGCCGCCGCCGGCTGCACCCAGCACGACCTCAAGTACGGCATCACCGACGATCCGCGCGTCGTGCGCGAGCAGACGATGTTCGAGAACTCCATCAACATCGTCACCGACACGGGGTTCTACACGCGCCCGCAGCCCTACACGCCGACCCTGCACGCGGCATCGCACGGCTCGGTCGTCGTCTTCTACCGCCCGGACGCGCTGACCGCGCCCGCCCGCGCCGGCCTCAGGGCCCTCGTGGCCGCCGCCGTCGCCACGAAGGCCCCGGTCGTCGTCGCGCCGCGCGCGCAGCAACCACAAGCACTTGTCGCCCTCGGCCTCGGCGCCGAGCTCGCCTGCCCCTCCGCGACCGCCACGCAGGCCGCGCGCGTCCGCGCGTTCGCCGCCGGCGTCTACCCGTCGGTCAAGGCATAGGCCTCAACAACTTCCGCTGTTCCCCAGTCCCCTCAGGAGCTCCTCCACCATCATGTCGTTCCTCAGAAGGCTCGCGCTCTCCGCGCTGGCCACCACCGGTCTCGTGGCCGCCGCCGCGCCGGCCGCGAACGCCCAGCATCTGCAGGGCGGGTTCTTCACCGTCTCGACCACGGCCGACGGCCACCTCAAGGGCACCTTCACCTACCTGGAGCGCATCGCCTGCGGCTCCGGCGGCGTCGGCTCCCAGAGGTCCATCCTCGGCGTGTCGGTCAAGAGCCCCAACGGCGAGACGCTGAGCGTGTCGCCCATGGGCACCGCGACGGTCTGCCGTACCGACGAAGCCGTCTACGAGGCGCCGTTCGACTACAACATCTCCGGCAACGGCCCCGTCGACTCCTCCAACCAGCAGTTCCAGAACGGGACGCCGGACGGCAACTGGACGATGGACTACCGCAACGGCAACCGCGTCGGGGGCATCGTCAACTACTCGAACTCCATCAACGGCTACGTCCACGTCACGGCCCAGGTCCGCAAGGTCACCGGCCAGACGTCCGCCGCGCCCGTGCTCGGCTCCAACGCCGCGACCGGCATCTCGGTCATCCGCCAGGACCCGCAGAACCTCAACGCGTCGGACCCGGACGGCGGCACGCTGACCTACTCCACCGCGCTGAAGACCAACCCGACGAGCGACCCCAACGTCTTCACCGACGCGGACTCGCCGGACACCAACATCATCAACGTCGACCAGAACGGCGTTCTGACGATCCCGAACGCCTCGTCGCTCCTCACCGGCAGGTTCTACGTGTACAAGCTGCGCGTCACCGACTCGCAGGGCGACTACGCCGACCGCGACGTCCTGGCTACAGTCGCGCCCGCCGGCCAGGCGCCGCCGGACATCCACGGCCTTGACACGTCCTACACCGTCAAGCCCGGCGAGACCAAGGTCATCAACTTCACGGCCGACGACACGTCGACCTCCCCCAACAACGTCACGCTCTCCCCCGCCGGCCTGCCGTCGTGGGCGACGCTGACCCAGACGACCGGCAACCCGGCCACCGCGACGCTCACGCTGTCGCCCCCGGCCAACCTCCCCAACATGGTCGCCGGCATCAACGTCGACGCGACCACGGTCGCCCAGACGCCGCTGACCTCGACCAAGACGGTGCGCGTCGCCGTCCAGGCCCCCGGCACCACCGTCTCCCCGAACGCGCCGATCACGCCGCAGACCCCGGCGACGACGCCCACGACCACGGCGCCCGCTCCGGCCGTCGCCCCGATCGTCCCGGCCGTCCCGGCCTGTGAGAAGAACTACGCCTTCGGCACGGTCAAGCTCGTCAGCTCGACCTGCTGGACGATCGAGAACGGCCTCGACGGCAAGCCCGTCCGCTGGACCTCGACCGGCACCGTGAAGGTCAACGGCCTGCCGATCACGCCCGCCAAGGCCGGCGCGAAGCTGACCGTCACGCTCCCCACGACCGCCCAGCCGCGGCCGCGCGTGACCGACGACAACGCGACCATCGCGATCACGCAGTTCACCATCTACTCGGGCAGGATCGACTGGCTGCTGCCGACCGGCACCGCCAGCGACATCAGGACCGTCGGCGCCGGCTCCACCAAGGTCGCCGACGACGACGGCATCCGCGTCCTGCAGACCGCGCCGGTCGCCGGCGCCGCCTCGCTGCTGGGCCTGAGGCTCCGCGGCAACATCGCGATCAAGGTCGGCAAGGACGACGACGGCAACTACTTCTCGGCGCTGCCCCTGACGATCGAGATGCCGTCCACGTTCCGGACCGGTCCGGATGTCAACGCGGGTGGCGTGACCGCCAACGCGTCGCTGAAGATCGACGACAAGGGCACGCACTTCGACGGCCTGCGCCTGATCGCCAGGGAAGTCTGGATGGGCAAGCTCAAGGTCGAGGAGGCCTGCCTGAGCTACGTCCCCGCCGGCGGCGTCGGCGGCGAGCAGTGCGAGGCGCCCGAGCTCGACGGCAAGCCGTACATCACCTGCAACTCCGACACCAACGCCAACCGCTGGGACGGCAACGCGGTCATCGTGCTGCCGACCAAGACCGAGACCAAGCTCGCGGCCTTCGGCGGCGTGTCCAACGGCTCGATCTCCAGGCTCGGCGGCTACGTCGACAACCTCGGCAACAAGGTCCCGGTCGCCACCGGCGTCTACCTGAACCGCGTCGGGATCGGCCTGTGCCTGAACCCGCCGCCGTTCAAGCTGCGCGGCGACGTCGGCGTCACGGTCTTCCCGACGCCGAAGGAGAACCTGCTCAACATCAACGGGCACATCCTCTACACCGACGCGTTCAACGGCCACCCGTGGTCGCTGGAGCTCGGCGGCTCGGTCGCGGTCTTCGACAAGATCATCGGCCAGGGTGACCTCGTGATCCGCCCGACGGGCGCGCTCGACTTCGACGTCGACTCGTCGCTGTCGCTGCTCGGCGTCGTGTCCGTGAGCGGCCACCTGGAGGGCTGGCTGGAGACCTCGACCAAGAAGTTCAACATCGAGGGCTACGGCCGCGCCTGCCTGACCGCGATCTGCGCGAAGGCCGACGCGATCGCCTCGTCGACCGGCATCGGCGGCTGCGCCACGATCGCCACCATCGTCTACTACTACCCCGTTCGCGCGTCGAACTGGAAGTGGTACGCGCCGTGGCGCATCAACTGGATCCGCGGCGAGATCCCGATCCGCTCCGGCTTCGGCTACAGGTGGCACGCGTCCGGCGTGAACATGCTCGGCTCGTCGTGTGACTTCGGGCCGTACCGCGCGCAGCGCACCGCGGGCCTCAGCGCCGCCGGCGACCGCAAGCTGCACGTGTCCGCCGGCACCCCGGCGATCGCGCTCCAGCTGGTCGGCGCCAACAAGACCGCTCCGACGGTCACCCTGCACGGCCCGAAGGGCGAGACGCTGAGCGTCCCGGCCGACAAGCCGAGCGCGCAGTTCAAGAACGGCTCCATGATCATCAAGAACTCCAGCGACGGTTCGACGAGCGTCATGCTCGTGCAGCCGAGCGCCGGGACCTGGACGATCTCGACGCCGCAGGGCAGCCCGCGCATCACCGCGCTGCTGACCTCGCAGTACGAGCCGCCGGCGACGGTCAATGCCAACGTGCACGCCGTCAGCGGTGGCCTCGATCGGATCAGCGCGGCCTACACGCTGCCGGCCGGCGCCAAGCTCTCCTTCGTGGAGAAGGGCAACGGCGTGCAGCGCACGCTGGTCGACGGCGTCTCCGGCAAGACCTGCCCGGGCGCGAAGGCGTCGCCGGACGGTCGCACGGTCCTGTGCAAGACGGTGGACTTCCGTCCGTCGTCGGGCCCGGGTGGCAAGCGCCAGATCATCGCCGTGGTCGAGCGTGACGGCCTGCCGCTGTCGCAGAGGGTCGTCGCGACGTTCGCGACGCCCAAGCAGCAGCTGCCGGCGACCCCGTCGCACTTCCGCATGGTCCGCTTCTCCCAGTGGGTCGTGGCCGCGTGGAACCGCAAGGGCGACGCCGACCAGTACAGCGTGTCGGTCAGGACCGGCAACGGCCGCCAGTACGGGAAGATGATCTCGGGCAGGTGCTCGGCGATCGCGCTCCCGATTCGCAACGGCGAGGCCGTGCGCGTGTCGGTCGCCGGGGTCCGCGAGGACCTGGCGGTCGGCGCCCGCAACCGCGGCGCGCTGAGCGCGACGGCGAAGCGCTCCGGCGCGCTGCCGCGCCTGCCGCGCAAGCAGTGGGTGAAGCGCACCGCCTGCCGCTAGACCGCAGGATGTAGGACAACGGCTGACCATGAGGCCCCGGCGCTGAGCAAGCGCCGGGGCCTCGGCCGTTCTTGGGGTCGTTGCTTGGGCCTACGCCGCTTCGAGGACCCTGGAGCGCTTGCGGGCGCGGCGGGTCTCCGCCTCGTCCTCGCTCTCCAGGAGGCCGCGGCCGAACAGCATCACGACGAAGCCGACCGCCACCGCGGCGGAGCCGACGTAGAGCGGCGAGGCGGCGTTGACGTGCTCGCTGAGCTTGCCGGCCAGGAACGGCGCGATCGCGCCGCCCGCGAAGCGCACGAAGTTCGTGCCCGACGCGGCGATCGAGGTGTCGGTCGTCGAGAGGCCGAGCAACATGTTGGACAACGTCGCGTTGGCGACGCCGAGCACGAGGCCGGACGCGATGATCGCGACCACCATGATGGTCTTGTCGTGGATCGCCAGGCCGATGACCAGCAGGTCAATCGCCAGCAGGACGAACGTCGCGGCCAGCAGCGGGATCCGCGGGAAGCGCTGGGCCAGCGCGGGCGCGCCGAAGATCGCACCGAGCGCCACGAGGACGCCCCAGGCGAAGAACACGGCGCCGAGCTCGTGGACGCCGAGGTCCAGCGGCAGCGGCGTGTAGGCCAACAACATGAAGAACCCGAAGTTGTAGAGCAACGCGACGACCGAGCCGACGAGCAGGCGGTGTTCCGTCAGCGCCTTCAGGGGCGCGACGAGGCTGATGCGCTCCGCCCGGGGCGCGGGCGCGGTCTTCGGGACGCCGGAGAAGATCGCGATGAACGAGATCGACATCAGCACGGCGACGCCGAAGAACGGGATCCGCCAGCCGATCCCGCCGAGCAGGCCGCCGACCAGCGGACCGGACGCGATGCCGACGCCGAGCGCGGACTCGAACAGGATCACCGCGACGGAGACGCCGCCGCGGGCCTGGCCGACGATCGTGGTCATCGACGTGGAGATGAACAGCGCGATGCCGAGGCCCCAGCCGGCGCGGAAGGCGACGACGGTCCCGACGCTGGAGGATGCGCCCGCCGCCGCGGAGCACACGACCACGAGGATCAGGCCGACCAACATGGTGTTCTTGGCGCCGATGCGCGAGGCGGTGAAGCCCGCGAGCAGGTTGGCGACGCCGATGATCGCGAAGTACGAGGTGAACAGCAGCTCGACCTGCGAGGGCGAGGCGTGCAGGCCCTTGGCGATGATCGGGAGGATCGGGTCGACGAGGCCGATGCCCATGAAGGCGACGACGCAGGCCAGGAGGACCGCCCAGACGGCGGCCGGCTGGTGACGGAGGCGGTCCATCAGGCGGCCAGGAGGGTGTCGAGGGCGGGCAGGGCCTTGGCGATCGCGACGCGCTCGCGGGCGCTGAGCGCGCCGAGCCGGGCGGCCAGGGCCTCGGCGCGGACGCCCGCGCGGGCCTCCAGCGCGTGGCGGCCGGCGGCGGTGATCTCGATCAGCGTGGCGCGCGCGTCGACCGGGTCCGGGTGGCGCGTCACGTAGGCGTCGCGCTCCAGGCGCTGGACGAGCTGGGTCATCGACGGCTGCGCGACCGATTCCGCGTGGGCGAGCGCGGAGATCCGCTGCGGCCCGTCCTCGCGCAGGCGGGCGAGCGTGGCGGCGGCGGAGCGGCTCAGGACGGTCGGCGCATCGCGGGAGATCAGCCACCACAGGCGGCTGACCCGCTCCTCGAGCCCGGCCGCGAGGACCGCGTCGGGGGCTTTCATCAGGGGAGAGGTCACCCCATATACATAGCGTGCCTAAGCACGTCCCGGCGGTCCCAAGTCGTTACGACGGGTGGTCCTGGGTACGTTGCCGCGTCATGAGCGACACGTCCTGGCGGGCCAACTACATCACCTCGACCGCGCGCGCGGTCGGCGGGCGACTGAAGGTCGAGGGCGACACGGTGAGCTTCCGCGCCCACGCGGTCGACCGCGCCCTCGCGGGCAGGTCGTGGTCGGCTGCGCTCGACGGCGTGACGGTCTCGGTCGCCCCGAGGCGCCCGCTGTCGCACCTCTTCCTCGCCGGGCTGCGCCGCCAGCTCGTGCTGTCGAGCGACGGAGAGGACCAGTACTTCATCGTCAACCACGTCGACCGCGTGGCCGAGGAGATCCAGGCGCTCAGGGCGCGAGGATCAGCTGCCAGCTGACGCCGAAGCGATCCTGGACCCAGCCGAAGCGCTCGGCGAAGTCGTAGGCGTCGAGGGGCATGAGGGTCGTGCCGCCGTCGGCGAGGAGCTGTGCGAAGGCGGCGTCGAGGGTGTTGGTGTCCTGGAGCTCGACGGTCAGGGAGATCGCGGGCGTGAACGTGAAGGCGTGGCCGGGGTGCGCGGAATCCTGGAAGGTGACGTCGCGGCCGGCGATCCGGGCGTGGGCGTGGAGGATCGTGTCGTCGGGCGCGCGGCGGACGTTGGTGACTTCCGAGTCCGGGAAGAGCGCGACGTAGAGGTTCATCGCCTCCTCGGCGCGGCCCGCCTGGGCGCCGACGAAGAGGAGGCTGGGCATCAGGTTCGCCATGCCTGGCGACGCTAGCCGAGTTGGCGCAAGTATTGGGACCCGCGTGCGTTCCTCACCCCATGGGGAGAGGTCCGGTGTACGTGACGACGGCTGCGGTGGTGGCCCTGATGTGGTGCGTTCTGGCGGGCGCAGCGGGGGCGCAGACCGCGCAATCGCGGTACTCGCTCGTGAACGGGTGCTACGCGGTGACCGCGGGCGGGAAGGCGGTGCCGGGCGCCGACCGGGTCCGGATGCAGGCGACGGCGCTGGGCAAGTACCTGCTCTACACGGCGGACCGCAGGTTCGTCGCGGCGCATCCGGACGGGACGGTCAGCGCCGACGGCGCGCCGAGCGAGTGGGCCGACTGGGAGGTCGCGGAGTCCGGGCACGGCGCGTTCACGATGGCGCCGGTCGCGGGCGATGCGGCCGAGACGCTGCGCGACGTGCGGTTCCGCGCCGTCAGCGGCTGCGCCGACTACCCGGAGGCCGAGCTGGACGCGTCCGGGACGCCGTCGAGGGGCTCGACGTCGTACGGGTCGGTGGGCGGGCTGCTCGAGGGTCACATGCACTGGATGACCTACCAGTTCCTCGGCGGGCGCTTCCACTGCGGCAGGCCGTGGGACGCGTACGGCATCCCCTATGCCTTGCCCGACTGCTCGTCGATCGAGGGGCCGCAGGGGCTCGCGGCGCCGATCCAGAACTTCCTCAACTACGACAACCCGCTGCAGCCGCACGACACGGCGGGCTATCCGACGCTGGCGTCGTGGAAGCCGACCAACCTGACCTACGAGGGGACCTATTGGAAGTGGGTCCAGCGGGCGTGGATGGCCGGGCTGCGGATGATGGTCATGAGCCCGAACGAGAACCGGATCCTCTGCCTGCTGCAGACCAACCGCGACACCAACTGCGACGAGATGGGCACGGTCCGGCGGTCGCTGCAGGCGATCCACCAGCTGCAGGACTACGTCGACGCCCAGAGCGGTGGGCCGGGGCGCGGGTTCTTCCAGATCGTCACCGATCCGGAGGACGCGCGGCGCGTGATCAACCAGGGCAGGATGGCGGTGCTGCTGGAGGTCGAGGTGTCCGAGCCGTTCGACTGCGCGGGGACCGACGGGCGCTCGACGTGCGACACGGCCAAGGTCGATGCGGGGTTGGACGAGCTCTACTCGTTGGGCGTGCGGTCGATGCTGTTGTTGAACAAGTTCGACAACCCGCTGGTCGGCGTGCGGTTCGACAGCGGGCCGGTGGGCGTGCTGATCAACGCCGCGAACTTCGCGAGCTCCGGATCGTTCTGGAGCGCTCAGACGTGCACTGGGGCGCTGCACGACAACGACATCTACTCCCCCGCGCCGTCGGTGACGGGGGTCGTGGGTTCGTTGTTGTCGTCTTCGGGACTTCCTGGTGGTGTTGCCCCGGTGGCGCCGCCGGCGCCGAACTGCAACACGCGCGGGCTGACCGATCTGGGTGCCCACGTGGTCGAGCGGATGATGGACAGGCACATGATCGTCAACCCGGACCACATGTCGCAGTCGGGCGTCGCTGCCACGTTGTCGTTGTTGGAGCAGCGGGGCTACAGCGGCGTGATCTCGCCCCACGGCTGGATGGATCCGGGCAACTGGCCGCGGATCTGGAGGCTCGGCGGGATGGCGTTCCCCGGGCACTCGGAGGCGTCGGCGTACGTCAAGCAGTGGCAGGAGTACCGGCCGAAGGCGACGCCGTACGCGCTGGGCTGGGGGTATGGCGCGGACCTCGGCGGGCTGAGCGAGCAGCCGGGCGCGAGCGCGGACGGTGGGATCACGTACCCGTTCAGGTCGATGGACGGCAAGGTGACGTTCGATCGGCAGAGGACCGGGTCGCGTGTCTTCGACTACAACACGGACGGGGTCGCGTCCTACGGGCAGTACGCGGACTGGTTCGCGGATCTGGCGAAGACCGGCGGCGCGCCGTTGGTCAAGGACATGTGGAACGGCGCGGAGGCGTACCTGGAGATGTGGGAGCGGACCGACGGGGTGAGGCCGTCGGCGTGCGACCGCGGGTCTGCGATCAGGGTCGGGGCGTCCTGGACCTCGCTGCTGAGGTCCGCGGGCCAGCCGCAGCAGCGCGACCGGGCGTGGTCCTGGTGCGCGTCGGGTGACGGGAACGACGGGCGCGCGGACGTGGCGGAGCTGTCGCCTGGTGGCACCGTCGAGCTGGCCGGGTCCAACGCGTCCGGACGGAGCGCCGGCGGCGTGTCCGTGGGCGCGGCGGCGAGCGCCGCGACGCGTGGTGCGGAGAGCGCGGGCGGCGGCGTGTACTACAAGAACGGCTCGGCCTACATGTTGAAGGGCGGGACGGTGTCGGCCGTGGCGACGGCGTCCAGGTCCTTGTTGAAGGATCCGGAGGCGCTGGCCGCCGCGATGTCCCGGTTGGCGAGGGCGACCGCGACCCAGAACGCGCACCCGGCCTTCGAGGCGTCCGACACGCAGGCGGCGCAGGAGGCGGCGGGCACGCCGGTCACCGGCCAGCCGCTGGCGTCGCAGGGCGACTCCGCGGTGACCGCGGCGCTGGCGGCTCTGTGCCACCTGCAGTTGTAGGACTTCAGCGCGCGGGGGCGTGCCGCCGCTGGCAGCTGCGGCGGTACGTCGTCGTGCTCGACGCCCTCACCCCCACGCGGTTGGTGAACCGCGCGGTCGCGACGACCGTCCATGCGACGTCGCCCGTGCAGACCGACCCGGACCCGGAGAGCGGGAACGTCATGTAGGCGTCGGTGAACGGAACCAGCGTCGCGGTCCCGTTCGTCGGCTTGACCGTGTGCCACGCGCCGTGGGCGCCGCGGCGGATCCGGGCGGTGACCGTCGCGGTGCCGGCCTGGTTCGCGGAGACGTGGAAGCCGACGACGCGCTGCGTCGCCCGGATCTGGCCGGGGTAGGTGGTGAGCGTCGCTGCGTGGCGGCTCGGCGTTCCGGGCCGGGCGATCCGCCACAGCGTCCCGCCGGAGATGGTGTAGGCGTCGAACGCTCCGGCCGCGGTGCCGGGGAACCCGGCGAGTTCCGGCCCGGTCGCCAGCACGGTCCCGGCGGTGGCACCCGACGCGTCGCGCACGACGACGCCCAAGTACGGCGAGCTGCTGTCGCCGACCCAGCCGCGGACGAGCGCGATCGATGCGCCGCCCGGCCAGGCGTGCACGCCTACGTCGCCCTCGAGCTCCGGGCTCCCGGCGGGGCCGGACACCACGGGCAGCGTGGTGCCGTCGGGCCGCAGCCCGCCGAGCGTCCAGCCGTCGAGCGGGTTGGCCGCGTCCAGCACGACGGTGCCGTCGGCGGCGACGTCGAGCGCGACCGGTCCGGGATGGTGCTCGGTCCCGGCCAGCGGCGGCAGGTCCGGCAACGCGCTGCCGTCGGGAGCGACGCGCGCGATCCGGGTGTCGCTGACGGCGACCAGGACGGCCGAGCCGTCGGCCGCGACCGCGATCGGCGGGACGCCCGCGGGGCCGGAGCCGGGGACGGACACCGGGGCGCCGAACGCGGCCGCGCCGTGCGGGAGGGTCGCGACGCTCGCGGTCGTGGCGGGCGCGCCTGGTGCGGGCGCGCGCTGGAAGGCGACGGCCGCGGTCCCGTCGGGCGCGGCGGCGAGGCGGAAGCCGCTGACCGCGCCGTAGTCGACGGGCGCCGCTGCGGGCGTCCCGGCGGCGTCGGTCGCGACCGCGAAGAGGTGCGAGGTCGGCGCGCCCTGCGTGCCGGTCGTGAAGGCGATCGCGGCGCGGCCGTCGGCGAGCGCGACGGCGCGCACCTGGCTGACGCCGGCGCGGAGGTTGCCGAGCGCGACCGGCGCGCCCCAGGCGCCGTCCGGGCCCGCGGCGACGGTCTGGATCCCGTCGGCGGCGGTCACGACCGCCAGCCGACGCCCGTCGGGCCAGGTGACGACGGTCCCGCCCCATCCGGCTGCGAGCTGATGCGCGTGCTTGGGGTCGCCGGTGTCGAAGGCCTCGACATGCTGGCCGCCGGTCGTCGCGGCGAGGACCAGCGCGTGGCCGCCGGGCAGCGGTGCGGCGGCGAGCACGCCGCGGGCGCTCGTGGTCGCGACCGCGGTGGGGTCGCCGAAGCCGGCGTACCCGTCGCCGGCGACGGCGCTTCCGGGCAGCGCTGCGCCCAGCAGCACGGCGGTGACCACGACCCGCTTCACGATCCTCATGGCACTCAAACAGATCATCCGTGTCAAGGTTCCGCGGGGTCCCGACCGTTGCGATCGGCGGCGGCGAGGAGCATGATGCGTGGATGGCCACGCCGACGGAGACCGAGCCGCCGTTCCACGCAGTCGGCCTGCCCAGGCCGATCGCCTGACGGCGGCGACACGCCGTTCCACCTCGCCGGGCCTCGTACCGTCGCGAACACGGCCCTTAATGAGGCGGAGGCCTACCTATTGGTAGACCTCGGCCATCGGAAGATCAGGCTGGTGTGCTCGGGGGACGTTCATCTGCTGAAAGTCTCAGCCCTGCGGTCGCCGTCGCTGTCCGACCCGGTAGACAGTACTCGGTCTGCGCAACAAGTCCCGCCGTCTCGTAGTCAGAACAGCTAACCGGGCGCGTTGAGAGCGTCAGCGAGGCGGTCGAGCATCTGCTGCTCGCCCTCACTCACGCGCTGCGCGTGAAAGCCCATGAAGCCGCCTTCCTTCGCCGCGTTGGCGGCTGCGGTGGCGGCGGCCAGCAGCCACGCGCGCACGGCTGCGGCGTCCTCGGGGCTGGCCTTCGCGGTGAGCAGCTCGTTGACCGCGCGGAGCTCGTCGAGGATCTCGACGCCCGCCGTCGCTCCCTTGGCCGGCTTGAACCCCGACAGCGGGTTGTGGTGCTCGCGCGCGCCGGCTTCGACGTCGCGTGCGATCGCCGTCACCAGCTCGCCGCGGCCGCCGTCCTTGGCGTCGCCGAGCACGGTTCGCAGCGTCGCCGCCGTCTCCTTGAACGCCTCGATCGGGCCGCCGGGGTCCGCCAGCGAGATGGCCATGCCCGCCACGAATGGTGCCCGCTCGAGGCGAGCCCACTCCTCGTCGGTGAAGTCCGCCTTGGTCGTCATGGTCGCATTCTGCTCCCGCGGTCGCGGTCAGACAAGCGCCAGGGACTCCCGCATGAACGCCAGGACCGTCTCCTGCTCGGCCGTCGCCGGCGGCTCGTCGCCCCGGACGCTGACGATGACGCCCTTGGCCGTGTTGCTCATCAACCGGATGTCGGCGCTGCCGTCGGCGCCGACCTGAGCCATCGCCCAGCGGCCGAACGCACGATCGTCGATCGGGCGCTCGTCGAGCAGCGTCACGTTCTGGTGCCGAGGATCGCCGCTGATCGTCGCGTAGAGCTCCCGGACCACGCCGTCGTCGCCCTCGAGGACCTGCACGAACGCGCCGTCGGAGATCATGAGCGCCCCCGTGACGTCCAGGCGGCGGTTGTTGAGCCGTGCCGTCGCGAAGATCTCACCGAGCCCGGTGCGCCGTTGGCCGGAGCTGATGAGGCTGTGGCTGCGGTAGATCAGCTGGAGCATGCAGCCCTTGTAACAAGCCGGCCGCGCGCCGAGCAACAACGGCGGAGTCTTCCGGCCCTGCCGGAACGACGAAGGCCCCGGCGGGACCGGGGCCTTCATGGAAAACCTGAAGCGGGCGACGGGGGTCGAACCCGCGACCTTCGGCTTGGGAAGCCGACGCTCTACCAACTGAGCTACACCCGCACGGGTTGGGGCAGGATAGCGGAGGGGGCGTAACGGCAACGCAACGGAGGCGCGCAATACCCTGTGCGCGTGCCTGAGACCGCTGCGCCAGAGACTGCGAGCGAGAAGCGGAAGAAGCCCGTGGTCCCGATCGTCGTCGTGGTCGTTGCCACAGCGCTCGTCGCCCTGCTGGTCTATGGCGTGGTGCACGGCGGGCAGAACACGACGCTCGACGACGCCGTCAAGCAGGGCAAGCACCCGAGCGCGCCCGGTTACAACATGGAGCGGCCGGTTCTGAACGGCGCGGGGCAGAAGTCGCTTGCGGACTACAGGGGCCAGGTCGTCGTCCTGAACTTCTGGGCGTCCTGGTGTGAGCCGTGCCGGGGTGAGGCGCCGATCATGGAGAAGGCGCAGAGGTCGCTGACCTCCACGCATGCGGGCACCGTTCTCGGCGCCACCTACAACGACGCGCCCGAGGACTCCGCGAAGTTCGAACGCGAGTTCAAGGTCGCGTACCCGTCGCTGCGCGATGTCGGCACGGAACTGGCGCAGAAGTACGGCACGCGCGCGCTCCCGGAGACGTTCGTGATCGACAAGAACGGCAAGATCGTCGCGATCTCGCGCGGAGCCGTGAAGCAGTCGTGGCTCGACGGCGCGATCGCCGAGGCCGAGAAGGCGTGAGCGCCGTGCGTCGCGTCGTGCTGCTGGTCGCGCTCGCCGCCGCTGCGCTCGCCGTCGCGGTGACCGCGGCCGGAGCCGCCCAGCCCAAGACCTCCCTCAACGCCGTCGAAGCCGACGTCATGTGCGTCTCCTGCGGCGTCCCGCTGGCGATCGCCGAGTCCCCGCAGGCCGACGCCGAGCGCCGCACGATCAACTCGATGATCGCCCAGGGCCTGACCAAGAAGCAGATCGAGGACCGCCTCGTCGTCTTCTACGGCCGCAACGTCCTGGCGACCCCGAAGAAGTCCGGCTTCGGCCTCGCGGCCTACCTGATCCCGATCGCGATCGTGCTGATCGCGCTGATCGCCGGCGCGATCTTCCTCCCGAGGTGGAAGAAGCGCGACCGCGCGGGGTCACAGACCGACGACGGGCCGCGACTCTCCGACGAGGACGCCCAGCGCCTCGACGCAGACCTCGCCAACTACAAGCTCTAGCCCGCCCCGCCCTTGCTCGCTGCCACCAACCAGGTCGACACCACCGTCTTCGCGGCGTTCGCGGTCGGCTTCGTGTCGTTCATCTCGCCCTGCGTCCTGCCGCTCGTCCCGGGCTACCTGTCCGCGATCTCCGGCGTGAGCCTCGAGGAGATCCGCGGCGAGGATCGCCCGCTCGGCAAGATCCTCGGCCCGGCGATCATCTTCTGCCTGTCGTTCACCACCATGTTCGTCGCGCTGGGCATGAGCGCGACCGGGATCGGCTCGACGCTCCACGACCACCAGGAGACGCTGAACAAGATCGCCGGCTGGCTGATCGTCTTCCTCGGCGTCTTCTTCGTCTGCACGCTCTTCATCCCGCGCTTCAACCGCGAGTGGCGCCCGGAGGCGCTGATCCAACGCGCCGGCGCGGGCGGCCCGGTCATCGCGGGGCTCGCGTTCGCCGTCGCCTGGACGCCGTGCGTCGGGCCGACGCTGGCGTCCATCCTCGCGGCGGCGTCGACCTCCGACACCGTCGGCAAGGGCGGCCTGCTGCTCGCCTGCTACTCCGCGGGCCTCGCGGTCCCGTTCCTGGCGACCGCGCTCGCCTTCGACCGCGCCACCGGCGCCTTCAGGTGGCTGCGCGACCGCCACGTCTGGGTCACGGCGATCTCCGGCGCGATCCTCGTGATCATGGGCCTGCTGATCCTCTCCGGCGAGCTGACCACGCTCAACAGCAGGGCCCAGCACGCGCTGAGCGGACTGGGCCTGGACTTCTTGTACAACTTGTAACGCCGCCCGGCCGGCGACCGCGAGGGCGGCGCGGCGAGCGACCGCTACATCTTGGTCGGCGCAATCGTGCCGAGGAGGCCCTGGAGTTCCGAGCGCCGGCGGAGACTGGCAAACGTCGGAGGTGTTGCGACCGACGACGCTCGGTACCGCCAACGCCCGCAGCGGCGGGCGTGCGGCCGCGGAAACGACCGGTCGCGCCGCCACTGCGCCTCGATACCGCGTGTACCGAACGGCGGTGGAGACCGGCAAACGCCTGAGGTGTTGCGCCCGACGACGCTCGGTACCGCCGACGCCCGCAGCGGCGGACGTGCGGCCGCGGACACGATCGGTCGCGCTGCCGCTGCGCCTCGATACCGCGTGTATCGAGGGCTACATCTCGCCCGGCGCGCTCACGCCGAGGAGATCGAGCGCGCGGAAGATGGTGCGTTGGGTGGCGACGCTGAGGGCGATGCGGAAGGACTCGAGCTCGTAGGGCTCGGAGCCGACGACCTGGCAGTCGCGATAGAAGGCCGAGAAGGCCTGGGAGAGCTCCAGCGCGTAGGAGGCGATGCGGTGGACGGCGCGGCGGTCGGCGGCTTCGACCGTCTCGGCCGGCCATGCCAGCAGCTTCGCGATCAGGGCGCGCTCGCTCGCGTGCAACCTCAACCCGGAGGCCGGGAAGCCCTCGGCCAGCGCGTCGGCGACGCGCTCGTCGCCCGCCTTGCGCAGCACCGCCGCGATCCGCGCGTGCGCGTACTGCACGTAGTACACGGGGTTCTCGGAGGTCTCGCTTGTCGCGAGCTCCAGGTCGACCTCGATCGTCGTGTCGTGCGAGCGGTTCAGCAGGAACCAGCGCGCGGCGTCGACGCCGATCTCCTCGACCAGGTCGTCGAGCGTCACGAACTCGCCCGCGCGCTTGGACATCGAGACCCTCTCGCCCTTCCGGACGAGGTGGACGAACTGCATGATCAGAAGATCCAAGCGATCCGGATCCCCGCCCAAGGCGGAGAACGCGGCGCGCATCCGCCCGATGTAGCCGTGGTGGTCGGCGCCCAACACGTACACCATGCGGTCGTAACCACGCTCGCGCTTGTTCTGCGCGTAGGCGATGTCCGACGCGAAGTACGTGTGCTCGCCGGTCGACCGCTCGATCACGCGGTCCTTGTCGTCGCCGAAGTCGGTCGTCCTCAGCCACAGCGCGCCGTCGTCGGAGTACGAGTGCCCCTGCTCGGCCAGCACGTCGAAGCCGTGCGTGACGCCCGAGACGCCCTCGGCGTCGCGCTCGTGCAGCGACTTCTCGCTGAACCACACGTCGAACTCGACGCCGAACGCGTGCAAGGAGGCCTTCGCGCGCGAGACCATCAGCGCGACCGCCTCGAGGCCCACCTCTTCCACCGGCCGCGTCGCCGCGTCGTCGAGCTCCAGCGCCAGCGCGGCCACGTACTCGCCGACGTAGCCGTCCTCCGGCACCTCCTCCCCGTGCGCCCGCGCCTGGACAGAACGCCCGAAGTTCGCCACCTGCGACCCGAAGTCGTTGATGTAGAACTCGCGCGTCACGTCGTGCCCGACGAACGAGAACAGCCGCGCCAGCCCGTCGCCGTAGGCGGCGTTGCGCGCGTGGCCGACGTGCAGCGGCCCGGTCGGGTTGGCCGAGACGAACTCGACGTTGACCTTCTCGTACGGCGCCGCCCCGCCCGCGCCGTAGTCGGGGCCGGCGGAGATCACGTGGCCCAGAGCATCCAGGTACCACGTGTCGCTCAGGAACAGGTTCAGGAACCCCGGACCCGCGATCTCGACGCGGTCCAGCGACGCGCCGAGCTCCTCGGTCAGCGTGTCCGCCAGCCGCGCCGCGACATCGCGCGGGGCGGCCTTCATCGGCTTGGCCAGCAGCAGCGCCGCGTTGGTGGCGTAGTCGCCGTGGTCGGCCTGGCGCGGGCGCTCCAGCGTCGGCCGCGCCTTCGGCGCCTCGCCGCCGGCGGTCTGCGCGGCAGCGGCCTCGACCGCGGCGTGCAGCGCCTCGACAGGGGACGAGGAGGCGCTCACAGCGACGCTCCTCTGTATGTGTGCGTAGTTGCGAACAAGGTCTCGAGTCGGTCCATCGTGTTCGGGGTTCCCATCGCCATGATGACGTCCCCGACCCCCAGGACGGTCTCCGGTGCCGGCTGGGGCTCGAATCCCCTGCCGAGCCTGCGCAGCCCGACGATGAACGCGCCACCCCGGATGTCGCCCACGGTCTGCCCCGCGCCCTCGCAGCCCTCGACCACCGTGATCTCCTCGAAGCGGTACTCGGCGTCGACGTCGCGCACGCCGGAGACCTGCGGGTGCAGCGCGATCCGCGCCATCTCGGCCCCGCTCGACTTGTAGGGGGAGATCACCCGCGTCGCGCCCGCGCGGACCAGCTTGCGCTCGCTGTCCTCCTGCGCGGCGCGCGCGACGATCGCGATGTCCGGCGACAGCTCGCGAGCGGTCAGCGTGATGAACACGTTCTCGGCATCGGAGTCGACGCAGGCGATCACCGCTCGCGCACGCTCGATGCCCGCCTGGATCAGCGCGCGGTCGTCGGACGGCTCGGCCTCGATGAAGCGCACGCCGACGCCGCGCGCGTCCTCGCGGTTGGCCGGGTCGGCGTCGATGACGACGTAGCGCGCACCCGCGCCGCGCAGGTCCCGCGCGACCTGGCGCCCCACGCGACCGTACCCACAGATGATGTAGTGGTCGCTGGTCGCATCGATCATCTTCTGCATCCTACGCGCGGTCAGCAGCTGCGCCACGTGGCCGGCGACCAGCAGCTCGGTGACCGAGACCAACCCGTAGAACAACGTCCCGACGCCGAGCACGGTCAGGACGACCCGGACGATCTCGGACCCCGTGTCGCTCGACGCCGGGTAGGCGCCGGTGGTCGCGACGATGTCGAGCGTGTGCAGGAACGCGGTCCACGCGTTCAGCCCGTCGGTGATGACCAGCGCGATCGTCCCGGCCGCCAGCAGCGCGACGATCGCCAGGCCCAGGCGCAGCAGCCGGGCGACGAAGATCCGGAGCTCACGGTCGACCTGGCGCATGGTCCCGAGAACCTAGTAGTGGTACGGCTCGTTGGCGAGGATCTTGTGCGCGCGGTAGACCTGCTCGAGCAGCACGACGCGCGCCAGCTGGTGGGGCAGCGTCATCGGGCCGAACGAGAGCCTGTGGTCGACGCGCTCCAGCTCGACCCCGCCGAACGCCCCGCCGATCACGAACCACACGTCGCGCCCCTCCATCCGCCGCTGCTCCATCCAGCGCGAGAACGCGACCGAGTCCATCATGTCGCCCCGGGAATCCAGCAGCGAGACGTACGCCCGCTCCGGGATCCGCTTGGCGACCTGCTCGTCGTCGCGCACCTCGACGACCTCGACGCGCGCCTGACCGCCCAGCAGCTTGCGGTAGTGCTGGACGTCGTCCGCGTACGGAGGCTTGATGCGGCCCACGGCGAGCACGACGATCTTCATCTGCAGGGGATCCTCGCACGGCGGCCTGCGCTGGCGCGGGGCCGCTCGCGATAGCCTGACCCGCTGGGTCTTCGGCGCCGACGGGCTGGGCGGGCGGGTCCATTTCCATGCGCATCGCCGTCCTCTCCGACATCCACGGCAACCTTCACGCCCTCGACGCGGTCCTAGCCGACGTGGAGCGCGAGGACGTGCACGAGATCTGGTGCCTGGGCGACATCGTCGGCTACGGCGCCGACCCCAACGACTGCTGCGCGCGGATCCGCGAGAACGCGGACGCCGTGCTGTGCGGCAACCACGACCTCGCGGTGACCGGCGAGCTGTCGCTGGAGGAGTTCTCGCGCGGCGCGGCGATCGCGGCGCGCTGGACCCAGGAGGTCCTGCATCCCGACCACGCCGCCTGGCTGCGCTCGCTGGCGCCGTCGGGCGAGGCGCGCGGCGTCGGCCTGTTCCACGGTTCGCCGCGCGACCCGGTCTGGGAGTACGTCCTGTCCTCGCTGCTGGCCGAGCTGTGCTTCGACCAGATGGAGCAGCGGATCGGCTTCGTCGGCCACTCGCACGTCGCGCTGTCGTTCGTCCGGCCCGAGGGCGACCCCGCGACCGGCGAGCCGCGCCGCGGCGGCGACGCCGTCGACCTCAGCGCCGGCGAGTGGATCCTGAACCCCGGATCGGTCGGCCAGCCGCGCGACAACGACCCGCGCGCCGCGTGGCTGCTGCTCGACACCGAGCTGGAGCGCGCGCAGTGGCGGCGCACCGAGTACGACATCTCCGGCGCCCAGGCCGCGATCCGCAACGCCCGGCTACCTGCCTCGCTGGCCGAGCGGCTTGGGTACGGTCAATAGGCGTGGAACGCCGCCTCCACCACCTCCTCGCGCTCGTCTGCGTGCTCGCGCTGGCCGCCCTCGTGGCGTCCGGCTGCGGCGGCGACCGCTCGAACCTGATCCCCAGCCAGCGCGCGCAGGACCTCACCTCGCAGCTCGACGCGCTGCAGGAGCAGATCGCGGCCGGGAAGTGCGACGGCCTCGCCGCGAAGGTCGACACCTTCCACGACGACGCGACGTCGCTGACCAAGCCGGTCGACTCGCGCCTGCGCAGGCGGATCAACGACGGCGTCACCTCACTGAGGAAGAACGCGTTGACGACGTGCAGGAACGTCGCCGCCCGGCTCGCCGCCGAGCAGCAGGACCAGACGCAGACCGACACGACGCCGACCGACACCACGCCGACCGAGACCGACACGACGCCCACGACGACGACGCCGACCACCACGACGCCGACGACGCCCACGCCCACGACCCCGACGGAGCCGACGACCGGCACGCCGCCGGACACCGGCGGCGGGACCGAGGGGCCGTCGGACACGACGCCGGGCGGCACGAGCAGCGGCGACGGCATCTCGGGCGGCAACGGCGGCACCGGCGACGGGGGCACGGGATGAGCGGCGGCACGATCGCCGGCCGCTACGAGCTGGGCGAGCGCCTCGGCCTCGGGGGCATGTCCACGGTCGTGGTCGCCTTCGACACGCGCCTGGAGCGCTACGTCGCGGTCAAGCTCCTGGCCGAGCACCTCGCCGACGACCAGCAGTTCGTCGCGCGCTTCCGCCGCGAGGCGATGGCCGCCGCGCGGATGGTCCACCCCAACATCGTCCAGGTCTACGACTTCGGGCTCGACGACCAGACCGGCCGCCACTACATCGTGATGGAGCGGATCGTCGGCCCGTCCGGCGCGCAGATCCTCAAGGACCGCGGGCGGCTGCCGGTCGACGAGGCCGTCGACTGGATCGCCCAGGCCTGCCGCGGGCTGGAGTACGCGCACCGCAACGGGCTCGTGCATCGCGACGTCAAGCCCGGCAACCTGCTGCTGAGCGAGGCCGACGGGACGATCAAGCTCGCCGACTTCGGGATCGCCAAGATCGCCTCCGACGAGTCGTCGATCACCCAGGTCGGCTCGGTCCTGGGCACCGCGGCCTACCTCGCGCCCGAGCAGGCGGCGGGCGAGGAGGCCGGGCCGGCCGCCGACCTCTACGGGCTCGGCGTCGTCGCCTACCAGCTGCTGTCGGGCCGCCTGCCCTACGAGGCGCAGTCGCTGACCGAGCTGGCGCTCAAGCAGCAGCGCGAGGTCCCGCGGTCGCTGCACCAGCTCGACCCCGCGATCCCGGGCGCGCTGAGCGTCGCGGTCGAGCGCGCGCTGGCGCTGAACCCCAAGCAGCGCTACGGCGGCAGCGCGGACACGATGCGCACCGCGGTCCTGGACGGCGCCCGCGGCATCGGTCCCGACGAGGACGCCACGCAGGTCGTCGGCGGCTGGGACGACGACGCCACGACGGTCTTCGCCGGAGAGCCCGGAACCGCGCCGCTGGTCGTCCCGCGCGAGCCGCGCGCGCCCCGCCGCGCCGCGCCGCCGGTCGCCGCCCCCGCCGCGGGGCGCGAGTCACCGCGTGCGCGCGCCGAGCGCAGCGCCGCCGCCCAGCAGGCCGCGGCGCAACAGCGCCAGGGCAGGAGGAAGCGCGGCGCGTTCCGGCGCTTCGTGACGTTCGTGCTGCTGATCGCGGTCCTGGCCGCCGTCGGCGCCGCCGCCTACGTCGCGACGTCGCAGAAGGACAACTCGGTCCACCTGCGCCAGGTCGTCCACGACGACGCCGACCAGGTGATCAGCGACCTCAAGCAGCTGATCCAGGACAACACGCGCTAGCCGCGCGTGGCGTCCGGACCGCGCGGGCTCAGCCCGTGGTGTCGCTGTAGCCGGGGCCCGTCAGCGACGCGCAGTTGCCGACGTTGAGGTCGACGGCGATGTCGGAGAACTTCTGGATGCTCTTCGCCGCCGTGTAGAGCGCGTGCTCGACGGCCTTGGTGTGACCGGCCCTGGCCTGCGGGATGACCGTCGCGGAGGACGAGCGCGCCGTGTGCATCGCGGCGAGCATCGACTTGTAGCGCTTGGCCGCGTAGCCCGGGGCCTTGACCTTGTCCAGGCGACCCGCGGTGCGATCCGCGATCTTGTCCCAGGCGCGCAGCGTCTTGGCCGTCGAGGCGTCGGCGCCGCCGGTCGAGAGGTTGTCGATCTGGGTGACCGCGGTGCCGCAGATCCCGTTGACCTTCTGGACGAAGCCGCCCGCGTCGGTCTTCGCGCCGGCCAGCGGCACGGGCAACGCGGCGGCGCTGACAGCGGTGATGGCGAGGACGGTGGCGATCCGGTTCATCTCACCAGCTTGCTCGGCCTCCCAGCACCCGTTCTTGAGGTGCGTTGAGCGGTTCTGGACGCGGAGTCAGGTGTCGCCGAGCAGGTCCCGCGGCAGCACGGCGACGAACCCGAGCACGACGAAGCCGACCAGCGCGAGCACGCCGACGACGTGCGCCCAGCCGGGGTTCAGGACGGTCAGGAAGCCGAAGCCCGCGACCAGGCAGGCGAGCGCGGCGCGGCCGAGCAGGCCCTGCGTGGTCGCGGCGACCAGCGCGCGGGCGGGCGGCGGGGCGTCCGGCGCGGACGCGGTCTCGTGGTCGCCGTAGCCGTGGCGCAGCGTCCCGACGAGCGTCAGCCGGAACAGCAGCGCCAGCGACGGGAACACGATCAGCCCGCCGGCGATCACCGCGATCGTCACCGCGACGAGCGTGTCGTGCGGCGCCGCGGCCTGGTGGATCGTCAGGCCCGGCAGCAGGACCGGCTTCTGCGCCAGCGCCCAGCCGACGACGATCGCCGCGACCGCCAGCGCCGCGCTGTAGCGCGCGGGCTCGTAGCGGCGCCGGACGACGAGCGCGAGCGTGCCGGCGCCCGCGAGCGCCGAGACGATCAGGGCCGGGAGGCCGTCGCCCTGCGTGAGCCCGTGGTAGATCCGGTGCGCGTCGTGGTGGATGACGACGAGGCCGGCGGCGGCCAGCGCGCCCGCCAGGACGCCCGCGCCGAGCGCACGGCGCCGGAACGCCTCCGCCAGCTCGGCGCGCCCGAGGCCGGTCGCGTCCGCGCACAGGTACACGGCCGCGAGGTAGGCGGCGGTCGCCACCGCGATCGCGCCGGTGACGATCGACGTCGGGTTCAGCCACGAGGTCAACAGGTCGCCGTGCGCGTTGCCGACCGGCACGCGGCCGGACGCGACGCCGCCGATCGCGGCGGCCAGCGCGAACGGGGTCAGGACCGAGGAGATCGCCGACGCCGTGTCGATCCGGGCCTGCTCGTGCAGCGACCGCGCGCCCGAGCGCAGCGCGTAGGCCGCGCCCCGGACGACGATCCCGAGGCCCGCGATGAACAGCGCGACGCAGAGCGTGGACGCGATCGAGCCGAACGCGGTCGGGTAGCTCGTCCACATCACGGTCAGGACGAAGATCAACCACACGTGGTTGGCCTCCCAGACCGGCGCCATCGCGTCGTGGGCGAGGTCGCGCAGGTGCTCGCCGTCGTCGTCGTGCCTGGCGGTCACCTGCCAGATCGCGGCGCCGAAGTCCGGGCCCGCGAGCACCACGTAGGCGACGAGGCCCGCGAGGATGAAGAGGATCGGGACGTCCTGGAGCGTCATGCCGTCACCTCCGAGTTGGCGAGGCGGCGCAGGATCCAGACGACCGCGGCGCCGACGCCGACGTACACGATGACGAGCGCCGCGTAGCCCCACGGGATCGGGCCCGCGCCGGTGACGGCCTGCTCGGTGCGCATGAAGCCGTAGACGACCCACGGCTGGCGGCCGACCTCGGTCGTCACCCAGCCCGCGATCAGCGCAACGACGCTGAGCGGTCCGGCGAGCACGAGCGCTCGGTAGAACCACACGGTCTCCGGCAGGCGCCTCCACCGCAGCCGCACGAACAGGTAGAAGAGCCCGAGGAACGCGAGCAGCGTCCCGATCCCGACCATCGTCTGGAACGCATAGCGCACGACGTTGACCGGCGGGCGGTCGGCGGCCGGGACCGCGTCCAGGCCCTGGACCTTCGCGTTGAAGTCGTGGAAGGCCAGGAACGACAGGGCCCTGGGGACCTTCACGCCGTAGCGGACGTCGTCGCGGTCGCTGTCGAACCAGCCGAGGACGTGGACGGGCGCGCCCCTCTGCGTCGCCCCCAGCCCCTCGAGCGCGGCGAGCTTGACCGGCTGGTACCTGGCGACGTCGCGCGCCGCCCAGTCGCCGACCAGGATCTGGACCGGCGCGGCGAGCGCGGCGACGGTCAGTGGGATCGCCAGCGCGGCGTGCGTGTAGCGCGTGCGGTCCCCGCGCATCCACGCGAAGCCGTAGCAGGCGGCGAGCACGAAGCCGGTGACGATGTAGCCCGCGATGTACATGTGGACGAGCTCGTGCCAGAAGTACACGTTGTCGAACAGCGCGTGCCACGGGTGGACGTCGACCGCCCTGCCTGCGACGAGCCGGAAGCCGCTCGGGTGGTTCATCCAGGCGTTGACGGCGATCACCATGAACGAGCCGGTGAAGCCGGTCAGGACGACCGGGACCAGCGACCACATGTGCGCGCGCGGCGACAGGCGGTCCCAGCCGTAGACGTAGATGCCGAGGAAGATCGCCTCGACGAAGAACGAGAAGCCCTCGATCGCGAAGCCGAGGCCGAAGACGCTGCCGAACGTCGCGGTGAACGACGGCCAGAGCAGGCCCATCTCGAAGCTCAGGATCGTCCCGGTGATGACGCCGATCGCGAACAGCGCGACCATGATCCGGCTCCAGCGCTTGGCCAGCCGCCGCAGCTCGGGGTCGCCGGTGCGGTGGCTGAGCCACTCCGTGAACAGCACGAGCGCCGGGAACGCGGTCCCGAAGCAGACCAGCGGGATGTGGACGGCGAACGACAGCGCCTGCATCTGGCGCGCGCTGTCGAGGTGCTGCTGCTCGCCGGGCGCGAGGACGGCGAGGATCGAGTGCGCGACGGCGGCGGTCACGCCCTCGATGCTGTCACTCGCTAGGGCGCGATGCCACCTCTGATCGCGGCCCGCACTCCGCCGATCGCCCCGCTACGGAGCGAGCCCGCCACGGAGCGCGGCGGCCTCCTTGGCGAGACGGCCTTGGATGATCGCGTCGCGCAGTCTGGTCATCGTGCGGCGGACGAACGCGAGGTTGTGGACGACGAGCAGGCGCAGGCCGGTCAGCTCG
The DNA here is from genome assembly GCF_000424625.1 of Conexibacter woesei Iso977N. Lineage (GTDB taxonomy): Bacteria > Actinomycetota > Thermoleophilia > Solirubrobacterales > Solirubrobacteraceae > Baekduia > Baekduia woesei_A. Next base: position 539,812 of record NZ_AUKG01000002.1, on the reverse strand, counting down.
CGGTTGTTGACCAGGTAGCGCAGGTAGCCGCGGGTGTAGCCGTAGGAGCACGTCGGGCAGGGGCAGCCCTCGTAGATCGGCTCGTCGGAGTCCTTGAAGCGACCGGCGGTGAGGTCGACGCGCCAGCGCTTGTCGGGCTCCGGGACCAGCGCGACGCCGTGGCGGCCGAGGCGCGTCGGCATCGCGCAGTCGAAGGTGTCGATGCCCAGCTCGACGCCGCGGACGAGGTCGTCGATGTCGCCGATGCCGAGCAGGTGGCGCGGCGGGGCCTCGGGCAGGACGCTCGTCGCCATCTCCACCACCTCGTACATCTGCGGCTTGTCGGCGCCGAGCGAGCCGCCGATCGCGATCCCGTCGACTCTGCTGGCCCCGATCGTCTCCGCCGACTCCTTGCGCAGGTCCTCGTAGACGCCGCCCTGGACGATCCCGTAGACGAGCTGGCCCTCGGGGCCGTTGGCCTCGTGCCAGTCCAGGCAGCGCTCAAGCCAGCGGTGGGTGCGCTCGGTCGAGCGCGCCGTGTAGTCCTTGGAGACGTTGAACGGCGTGCACTCGTCGAAGACGAGCGCGATGTCGGAGCCGAGCTTGGCCTGGATCTCCATGCTCGTCTCGGGCGCCAGGAACTTCTCGGAGCCGTCGATGTGCGAGCGGAAGCGGACGCCCTCCTCGGTGATCCCGAGCGTCTTGCCGTGGCGGGCGCCGCCGTGCGCGGCGCGGCCCTTGATCTCGTCGGCGACGGTCCCGTGGCCCATCGAGAAGACCTGGAAGCCGCCGGAGTCCGTGATGATCGGGTGCTCCCAGCGCATGAAGTCGTGGAGGCCGCCGAGGCCGGCGATGCGCTCGTGCCCGGGCTCCAGGAACAGGTGATAGGTGTTGCCCAGGACCATGTCGTAGCCGAGGTCGCGGACCTCGTTGGGCGTCAGGCCCTTGACGGTGGCCTTGGTGGCCAGCGGGACGAACGCGGGCGTGCGGACCTCGCCGTGGGCGGTGCGCAGGACCCCGGCGCGGGCGAGCGAGCCGGGGTCGCGGGCGAGGATGTCGAGGGGTGATTGCGCGGAAGCCATCGGCGCCCCAACCTAGCGGGCGCCGATGGTCCCGCTCCCCATGACCTGAGGTGGTTACGAGGTCGCGGCCTGCTCGGCGGCGGTGTCCTCGATGTCGGTGCCGACGGTGATCTGGACCTTGTGCGGCTGGCGCGAGGCGGGCTTGGGGACGACGACCTCGAGCACGCCCTTGTCGAACGTCGCGGCGATCTTGTCGCCCTCGACGCCCTCGGGCAGCGTGAACGCGCGGCGGAACGAGCCGCTGGAGCGCTCGACGCGGACCCAGCCGTCCTTCGTCGTCTCGGACTCGTGCGTGCGCGAGCCGGAGAGCGTCAGGACGCGGCCCTCGAGCGAGAGGTCGACGTCGTCCCGGTCAAGACCCGGGAGGTCGGCGTGGATGACGTAGGCGTCGTCGCGCTCGGCGACGTCGATGGCCGGCACGAAGCGGCGGCGGTTGCTGGTGGCGGGCGCGGTGGCCGTCGCGCCGCCGAAGGGCTCCCAACGGATCAGGGCCATGGTGTTCTCCTCAGGGTGGGAAGGTTCTTAGCTGGTATGAATTTTAGCAGAAGATCTCAGTCCGTTCATATGAGATCTGCATTTCGGTAGCGTCAGCTCATGCCCCAGCTCGGAACCAGCGGACTCGACGTCAGCACCCTCTGCCTCGGCACCAACGTCTTCGGGTGGACGGCCGACGAGGCCGCGTCCCACGATGTCCTCGACGCCTACGTCGGGGGTGGCGGGAACTTCTTCGACACCGCCGACGTGTATTCCGCCTGGGTGCCCGGCAATGACGGCGGCGACTCGGAGGCGATCATCGGGTCGTGGCTGGCCAGGAACGCCGCCAGGCGCGACGATCTGGTCGTGGCCACGAAGGTCTCGCAGCTCGCGCCGAACAAGGGCCTCGGGCGCGACGCGATCCTGGCCGGCGCCGAGGCGTCGCTGGCGCGCCTGCAGACCGACCGCATCGACCTCTACTGGGCGCACTACGACGATCCGGAGACCGATCTGGAGGAGACGCTGTCGGCCTTCGGCGAGCTGATCGACGCCGGCAAGGTCCGGGCGATCGGCGCCTCGAACTACAGCGCCGCCCGGCTCGCCGAGGCGCTGGCGCTGAGCGACCGCAAGGGCCTGCCGAAGTACGTCGCGCTGCAGCCGCACTACAACCTCGTCGACCGTGACGACTACGAGGCGACGCTCGCGCCGGTCGTCGCCGAGCACGACATCGCGGTCGTCCCGTATTACGGGCTGGCGATGGGCTTCCTGACCGGCAAGTACCGCCCGGGCGGCGACGCGGTCGACTCGCCGCGCGCGGGGAGCGCCGCGAAGTACCTGGAGCGGCCGGACGCCGTCGCGGCGCTGGAGGCGGCCGAGGCGATCGCGAACACCCGCGGGGTCTCGATCGCCACGGTCGCGCTGGCGTGGCTGGCCGCGCAGCCGCACGTCGCCTCCCCCATCGCCTCGGCGCGCACGGTCGACCAGCTCGCCGACCTGCTGCCGGTCAACGCGCTGTCGCTGACCGACACCGAGCTCGCGCAGCTGTCGTCGGCCACCGCGGACGCCGCCTAGCTCATGTTCGACAGCGGGCCGATCCGGCGCATCGGGCTGGTCGTCCATCCGAGCCGGCCGCTGGTCGGCGCGCTCGACGAGCTGAGGCGCTGGGCCGTGGCGCACGACGCCGAGCTGGTCCAGGTCCCGGCCCACGGCCAGGAGCGCGAGGTCGCGCCGCCCGGCGACCCCGCGGACTGCGACGTGATCGCCGCGCTCGGCGGCGACGGCACGACGCTGGCCGCGCTGCACGCGGCGGCGGCCGTCGGCAAGCCGGTCCTGGGCGTGGCCTGCGGGTCGCTCGGCGCGCTGACCGCGACCCACGCGGACGACCTCTACGACGCGCTGGACCGGATGGTCGCCGGCGACTGGTCCCGCCGCGACCTGCCCGGAGTAGGTGTAGGAGTCGACGGCAACGACCCGCACATCGCGATCAACGACCTCGTCGTCGTGCGCAAGGGCGCCAACCAGGTGACGGTCGACGTCTACGTAGACGACGACCTCTACGTCCGCTTCGCGGGCGACGGCGTGATCCTGGCGACGCCGCTGGGCAGCAGCGCCTACACGATGGCCGCGGGCGGGCCGATCCTCGCCGCCGGGACCGAGGCGATCGTCGTGACGCCCGTCGCCGCGCACGGCGGCTCGACGCCGCCGCTCGTCGTCGGCGCGAACTCGTGCGTGCGGCTCGCGGTCGACGGCGGCTACGCGGGCGCGCGGATCGAGTTCGACGGCCACATCAAGGACTTCGACCCCCACTCGATCACCACGACCTGGTGCCCGTCGTTCGCGACCCTCGTCCGCTTCGACGGCGCCGAGTCCGCCCTCGCCGGCCTCCGCCGCCGAGCGATCATCACCGACAGCCCCCGCGTCCTCGCGCGGGACGCGCGCGCCGAGGCTGCGCACGAGATCGAGGCCGCCGCGTCAGCGGATAGAGCGAGCTGACAGCGCGATCGCCTTCGCGGCGTTGGCCGGCGTCACGAAGTTCGGGCCGGTTGGGATCACGTCGCCTTGGGCCGGGAAGAGGCCGTAGCGGGCGCGTTCGGTGAGCAGGACGACCGGGAGGTAGCCCTGGAGGTAGGCCTGCTGGTCGACGGCGAAGGCGATCCGGCCGGCCTTGACCGCCCTGAGGACGTCCGGGCCGAGGTCGAAGGTCGCGACGGTGACCCTGGAGGACCGCGGCAGCGCCTTGGCGGCGGCGACGCCGGACGTCGAGTTCATCGCCAGCACGGCGTCGGCGTGCTCCTTCCTGACGGCGGTGGCGATCGCCTGCGGCGCGCCCGGGTCCTGGTCGTCGATCCGGACGACCGTCGACCTGCCGCCCGCCGCGCGCATCGCGCGGGCCAGGCCGCGGCAGCGCTCGTCCAACCCCTGGTTGTCGATCGCCAGGTTGATGCACAACGGGCGACGGGCGCCGAGCGCGGCGAGGCGCCGGCCGGCCTTGAACCCGGCGTCGCCCTCCGGCTGGCCGACGTGGGCCAGGACGCCCAGCTGCTTGTACATGTCGCTGCCCGAGTTGATGGTGACGGTCGGGATCCCGGCCCTGACCGCGCGCTTGATCGCGGGCGCGAGCCCCGGCTCGGGGAGCGAGACGACGAGGCCGTCGGGCCTGGTCGCAACAGCCTGATCGATCAGGCGCTCCATATGCTCCAGGCTGTAGACGTCCGGCGCCCTGTAGGAGATCACCGCGCCCACCTGGCGCCCGGCCGCGTCGACGCCGTTGCGCACGATCGCCCAGAACGGGCTCGCCGCCTGGCCGTGCGTGACGACCGCGATCCGGACCGCCCGCGCGCCGCCGGGCATGTCGGGCGAGCCCGCCTCCGCCCCGCCCGGGACCGTCGCGCCGCTGCCGGCGACCGTCACCGGGCCCTCGGTGACGACGGTCTTCGACCCGCAGCCCGCCGCGAGCGCCGCAACCAACATCATCAACAACGCCCACCGTCTCACGTCTCGTCCTCCATCGGGTCGTCGGCGACCGGGATGCGGGCGCGCACGCGCGTGCCGCGCCCCGGCGGGCTGGCGATCTCCAGGGTCCCGTCGACCGCGGCGAGCCGGTCCCGCAGGCCGCGCAGGCCGGAACCGGCGGCCATGTCCACGCCGCCGATCCCGTCGTCGGAGACGTGCACGACGATCTCGCCGCCGGCGATCCTGACGTTGACGTCGGCGCCCGACGCCTTCGCGTACTTGGCGACGTTCGTCAGCGCCTCGGCGACGACGAAGTAGGCGGCCGCCTCGATCGGCTCGGCGTAGCGCTCCTCGACCTCGACCGCCGCCCGGACCTCGACCGGCGCGCGGTCGGCGAGCGCGTCGATCGCGGGCGCCAGGCCCTGGTCGCTGAGGATCGACGGGTGGATCCCGCGGGCCAGCTCGCGCAGCTCGGCCAGCGCGCTCGCCAGCCGCTGGCTGAGCCCGTCGACCACGCCGACGAGCTCCTCGTCGCCGCCCAGCTTCGCGCGCAGCAGGCGCAGCTCCAGCGCGAGCGCGACGAGCTGCTGCTGCGCGCCGTCGTGCAGGTCGCGCTCGATCCGCCGCCGCGCCGCGTCGGTCGCCTCGACGATCCGCAGGCGCGAGACGCGCAGCTCCTCCAGCCGCGCGCGCAGGTCGGCCTTCAGCCGCTCGTTGTCGATCGCCAGCTCCGCCGCGCTCGCCGCGGCCTGGACCAGCTCGCTCGACGTGTCCAGCGCGGCGTCGTGCACGATCGCCGCGACCGGCCGGCCCTCGCGCTCGACGGTCGTCCACGTCCGGCCCGACGCCGGGTGCGGCAGCTCGACGCGCCTGCCCGTCTCGTCCACGAACATCGCGCGGTCGGGCAGCCAGTAGGCGATCGCCACCGAGTGGTCGCCGAGCGACTCGGCCAGCAGCTCCCGGACCGGCGCGCCGACGACCGCGCGCGGCAGCATGATCCTGCGCGCCAGCGCGCTGTAGGGCGCGTAGAGCATGTCGAGCAGGCCGACCGCGACGACGACCGCCGCGACCGTCAACACCAACAACAGCAGCCCCGCCCCGACGCCGAAGCTCAGCGGCCCGACGTAGTCGGCGTCGCCGAGCCCGAACAGCGCCTCGGCGCAGAGCTTGCCGAGCCACGCGGCCAGGACGACCGGCGCGAACGCGGCGAGGCAGCCGGCCAGCGTCACGAGCGGCGCCAGCAGCAGCCGCAGGACCATCCGCCTCAGCGCGGCGTCGCGCAGCGTGTCCCGCGAGCGCCGCCAAAGGCTGCCCTGCGTGTGGCGGACCGCCATCGGGACCGGCGGGATGTGCGCGTCGACGAAGCGGTTGGCCGCGCGGCGCTCCAGCTGGACCACGCGGCGGCAGGCTTCCACCCCAACCTGCAGGACGGGCAGGCCGAGGCCGCCGAGCAGGCTCAGCAGCGCGCCGACCGCGACGAGCGACACGGACAACAACCCCAGGACCGACGTGACGATCGACGCGCCGACGAAGCCGGCGGTCCTGACCGCGCGCCCCCAGCGCTCCCGCAGCCCGGTGCCGCCGGCGCGGTCGGCGCGGCGCGCGGCGACCGCGCTCACGACGCGCTCCCGCCGAGCAGCGTGACCTTGCCGGACACGCTCAGCGCCTGGATCGCGAACGGGGCGCCCGCGTCGGCGGTCAGGCCGTTGATCCGCGGCGCGCCCGACGAGGTCGAGGCGTCGACCCGGTAGCGCCCGCCCGGCACGCGCGCGCTGATCGCGCCGGTCGTCGCGCGCAGCATCAGCTGCTGCGGCGGGCAGGACGCGGCGGCGGTGACGTTCCCGCCGCCGCTGGAGCGCGCCTCCAGCGAGAACCCGCAGAAGCCCTCGACGTCGACGTTCCCGCCGCGCGTCTCGATCCGCGCCGAGCCGCGGTAGTCGTGCAGCTGCACCGACCCCGAGGTCGTGGTGATCGCGACCGGGACGTTGTCGGGCACGATCAGCCGGTAGCGCACCGAGCAGCCGTGCAGGATCGTGTCGGGGCAGCGCGACACGACCCTGAAGGTCCCGTCGACCACCGACCGCGACACCGACGGCCCGTGCCCGAACCCGAAGCGGTCGACGTGGCTGACGGCGACCGCGGGCGCGCGCCCGCCGCCGACGACCTCGACGTCACCGGCGCCCACGTCCACCGACACGCCGGCCAGCGCGCCCCGGACCGAGTACGACACCGACCGCTCCTCCGACGAGGCCAGCGACCAGACGCCCAGCCCGATCGCGACGACGACCAGCAGCCCGGCGCACACTGCGACGAGCAGCCTCCAGGGCGAGAGCGGACCGGCAGCCATCCGCCGCCACTCTAAAGCGGTGAGCGCCCCGGATGTGGGCGGCTACGTGCCGCTAACAGCCGCAGTCGTCGTCGGCGCCCGCGGCACCGACCGCACCCGGGAGCACGCGCGCCCAGATGTCGCCGAGGACGTCCTGCTCCTCGGGGGACAGCTTGTCGAGGAACAGCGCCCGGACGTTCGCGAGATGGGTCTCGCGCGCCGCGTTGAGCTTCTCGTAGCCCGCGGGCGTCAGCTTCGCGAACGCGCCGCGCGCGTCGGACGCGCAGGACTCGCGGACGAGCAGCCCGTCGCGCTCGAGGCGGTCGACCAGCCGGGTCAGGCCCGAGCGGCTCAGGATGACCGACGACGCGAGGTCGCACATGCGCATCTTCTGCTCCTCGGCGTCGGCGAGGTACTTCAGCACCTCGTACGACGTGAGCGGCAGGTCGTGCTCGCGGTCGAGCTGGTTGTCGAGGGCCTTGGACAGCGTGGCGTGGACCCGGAGGAGCCCGCGCCAGGCGCGCAGCTCGCGATCGTCCAGGGCGCCACCGGCTGCGGCCGGGAGAGTCGTCGTGGTGGTGGACACGGCCACAGCATGGTTGCACGAACAACGGCACTCCGCCAGTCCGTGCAGCCCGCCTGCGTAGTTCGGGCTACTTGGGCTCCAGGACGACGACCGGGATCGGCCGGTCGGTCTTGGTCTGGTACTCGTCGTAGGCGGGCCAGTGGCCGGTCATGATCGACCACAGCTCGGCCTTCTCGGCGTCGGTCGCGTCGCGCGCGGTGACGTCGAGCTTGTCGCCCCAGACCTGGATCCTGACGTCCGGGTCCTTCTTGAGGTTGACGTACCAGGACGGCGGCTCCGGAGCGCCGCCCTTGGAGGCGACGACGAGGTAGTCGCCGTCGTGCTCGCCGTAGATCAGCGCGGACTTGCGCTCGGCGCCGGACTTCGCGCCGGTCGTGGTGAGGACGAGCGTCTGCGTCCCCTCCCAGTCGTGACCCTCCTGGCCGTCGGTGGCCTCGTAGCGCTCGATGTGCTCCTGACCGAAAAGCATGGCGCCAGTTCTACCCGACGCGGTCGCGCAGCGCACGTCGCGTGGCGATCCAGGCGCGCTCCAGCCGGTCGGCCGCGTCGCGGAGGTCGGAGCCGGGCGCCTGCTCCCGGCCGAGCGTCTCCAGCTCGTCGGCGAGGTCGTTGAGCTGCCCGGCGCCGACGGCCAGGCAGCCGCCCTTGAGGCGATGCGCGGCCGATGAGATCTCCGGATGGTCGTCGCCCTCGGCCGCGAGCACGATCCGCTCGATGATCGGCGGCGTGGAGTCGATGAACGCGGTCACGACCTCCCGGACCACGTCGGGCGAGAACTCGCGCGCGAGGTCGTCGAAGCGCTCGTCGTCGATCGTCGCGACGTCCTCGCTCGCGGGGCCGCCGCCGTTGCCGTTGCCGTTGCCGTGCCCGTTGCCGTTGCCGTTGACCGGCGCGCGCGACGGCAGCCAGCGCGCGAGCATCGTGTCGACCTCGTCGGGGCGCAGCGGCTTGGCGACGTAGTCGTCCATCCCCGCGGCCAGGCACTTGTCGCGGTCGCCCGCCATCGCGTGCGCGGTCATCGCGACGATCGGCAGCCGCGCCCCGCCGCCGCCCTCGCGCTCGCGGATCCGCTGCGTCGCGGCGTAGCCGTCGAGCTCCGGCATCTGGCAGTCCATGAACACCAGGTCGACCTCGCCCTCGCCCGCCAGCCGGACCGCCTCCAGCCCGGTCGCCGCGGCGACCGTCCGGTGCCCGCGCTTGGCCAGCAGCTTCTCCATCAGGATGCGGTTGACGTCGTGGTCCTCGGCGATGAGGATCAACGCGCCCTCCGCGGCGCTTCCGTTCCGTGCGTTCATCCGTGCGGCCTCCTCCTCGGCCTGGCGCTCCTGAGCGCGCGCCTGCTGCGCGCTGGGCGAGTGGTACATCGCCGAGGCGATCGCGTCGTACAGCCGCGACTGGCGCACCGGCTTGGTCAGGAACTCCGTCACGCCGACCTGCCTGGCGGCCGCGTGGCCGGTCCCGGACGAGGTCAGCATCACCATGCGCAGCGAGCGCAGCGCGGGCGACGCGGTGATCCGGCGCGCGAGCTCCACCCCGTCCATCCGGGGCATGTTGAAGTCCAACACGGCGACGTCGAACGGCTCGCCCTTGTCGGCGGCGCGCTGCAGGGCCTCCAGCGCGTCCTCGCCGTCCGGGCACGACGTGACGCGCATGCCCCAGGAGCCGAGGTAGGCCTCGAGGATCCGGCGGTTGGTCGCGGTGTCGTCGACGGCCATCACCTTCAGCCCGCGCAGCTCGATCTGCGGGCGCACCGTGACCGCGTCCTCGCCGTCGGCCTCCATGAACGGCAGGCAGAACGCGAACGTCGAGCCGGAGCCGACCTCGGACGCGACGGTGAGGTCGCCGCCCATCATGCGCGTCAGCTGGCGGCTGATCGCCAGGCCCAGGCCGGTGCCGCCGAAGCGGCGCGTGGTCGACGAGTCGGCCTGCTGGAAGGACTCGAACAGGCGCGCGAGGTCCCGCTCGGCGATGCCGATGCCGGTGTCGGCGACCTCGAAGCAGACCAGCGCCGCCCCGCCCTCGTCCTGGCCCTCGCAGGTGACCTCGACGCTGACCTCGCCCTCGGGCGTGAACTTGACGGCGTTGGAGAGCAGGTTGGTCAGCACCTGCGCGAGCCGGCCGCGGTCGCCGGTGACCGCGTGCGGGACCTCGTCGCCGAGGAAGACCGACAGCTCCAGGCCCTTGCCGTGCGCGGTCGCCGCGACGACGTCGGAGGTCGTCTCGACGACCTCGCGCAGGTCGAACGCGCGCTCCTCCAGCTCCAGGTGCCCGGCCTCGATCTTCGAGATGTCCAAGATGTCGTTGATGACGGCGAGCAGCTGCTCGCCGGACGCGCGCGCGGTCGCGGCGTACTCCTGCTGCTCGCCGTCGAGCTCGGTGTCGAGCAGCAGGTCGGTCATCCCGATCACGCCGTTGAGCGGCGTCCGGATCTCGTGGCTCATGTTGGCCAGGAACGTGGACTTGGTCCGCGACTGCTCCTCGGCCTGCGCCTTGCCGATCGCCGCGTCGGCCTCGCGCCGGATCCAGCGGACGTTGAAGAGCGCCAGCGCGATCAGGCCGCCGAGCGTGACGACGAGGCCGACGATGCCCCAGACCAGCGCCTTGGTCGACGCCGAGTCGGCGGCGTCGCCCTGCTCGTCGGCCTTGGCGAGCTGGATCGAGCGGAAGCTGTCGAACAGCCCGCGCAGCTCGTCGAGCTGGGCCTTGCCGTTGGCGATCTGCGCGCGGATGTCCCTCTGCGGCGTGTTGAGCGACAGCCCGGCGGCCATCGTCGCCCAGCCGGTCCGGTATCCCTCGAGCTTCTGGATCAGCTGCCTGATCCGCGTGTCCTGGGCGGGATCGGTGACCGCGTCCTCGATCTGCCGCTCCGTATCCGGAAGCTGCTGCTGAGCCTCGTTGTACGGTTGTAAGTACTCACTATCACCGGTGAGCAAGCGGCCGCGGACGCCGGTCTCCAGGTCGATGGTCAGCCGGTTCAGGCGCGACGCGAGCAGCGCGACGCGCTCGGCCGAGCGCGCGTGGTTGGCGTTGCTGTGCATGGACCTCACGCTCCCGAGCAGGAACGCGAAGACCACGACCACCAGCAACCCGACCGCGGCGAAGCCGGCCAGCGTCGGGCCGATCGGCCCCCTGCGATAAGCCCCCTTGCTCATCCCGCGGCGCAGTGTAATGCGACGCAGGATTTCTGAGCGTCAGCTAACCGACAAGCAAAGTGGTGCCGGTCATGGCGTCCGGCTGGGCGATGCCTAGGAGTTGGAGCAGGGTTGGCGAGACATCCGCAAGGATGCCACCCTCTCTGAGCGTCAAGGTCTCCACGGTGACGATGACCGGGACCGGGTTCAGCGAGTGCGCCGTGTCCGGAGAACCGTCGTCTTCGAGCATCTCGTCGGCGTTGCCGTGGTCGGCGGTGATGAGCAGCGCGCCGCCGGACTCCTGCACGGCGGCGACGACGTCGCCCAGGCAGGCGTCGACGGTCTCGACCGCCTTGACGGCCGCCGGGATCACGCCGGTGTGGCCGACCATGTCGGCGTTGGCGAAGTTGATGATCCCGAACGTCGGCTCGTCCTCGCGCCAGGCGGCGATGAACTTGTCGGCCGCCTCGCGGGCGCTCATCTCGGGCTTCTTGTCGTAGGTCGGGACGTCGCGCGGCGACGTCGCGAGCTCGCGGCGCTCGCCCGTCTCCGGGGCCTCCTCGCCGCCGCCGAAGAAGTACGTGACGTGCGGGTACTTCTCGGTCTCGGCGACGTGCAGCTGCTTGCCGCCGGCCTCGGCGATGACCTTCGTCATCGTCGTCGCGGGGCGCTGCGGCGGGAAAGCGACCGGGTAGGGCCAGCCCTCCTCGTACTCGGCCAAGGTGGTGTACAACGCGACCTTCGGGCCGAGCGCCTCGGTGATCTGGCGCATGCGGTCCGGGCGGAAGTTGAAGGCGATGACCGAGTCCTGCGGGCGGATCCGGGCCTCGTCGCCGACGGTCGTCGCCGCGACGAACTCGTCGCCGCGCTCGTCGCGCGCGTAGGAGTCGGTGACGGCCTGGACGGCGCTGCCCGTGTGGTGGGGCGAGACGCCGTCGAGCAGCAGGTCGACCGCGGCCTGGGTGCGCTCGGCGCGGCTGTCGCGGTCCATCGCGTAGTAGCGGCCGATGACGCTGCCGATGCGCGCGTTGCCGGCGGCGTCCGCCCACTCCTGGACCTGCTGGAGGTAGCGCTCGCCCCCGCGCGGGGACGTGTCGCGGCCGTCGGTGAACGCGTGGATGACGACGTCCCTGACGCCGCGCTCGCCGGCCAGGGCGATCAGCGCCTCGAGGTGCTTCCAGCCCGAGTGCACGCCGCCGTCGGACACGAGGCCGATCAGGTGGACGCGCTCGAACCGCTCCGGATCGGTCGCGGCCAGCAGCGCCTCGTTGTGGGCGAGCGTGCCCTCCTCGACCGCCTCGTCGATGCGCGTCAGGTCCTGCTTGACGACCGCGCCCGCGCCGAGGTTGAGGTGGCCGACCTCGCTGTTGCCCATCTGGCCCTCGGGCAGGCCGACGGCCTTGCCGCCGGCCGTCAGCTGCGTGTGCGGGTACTTCTCCCACAGCGCGTCGAAGACCGGCGTGTCGGCGAGGTCGACCGCGTTGCCCGGCCCGGGCGGAGCGATCCCCCAGCCGTCGAGGACGACCAGGACGACGCGCGGGACGGGCAACGTGTCGCTCATCAGCTCAGCGTGTGCAGGCGTCGACGATCGCGATGATCTGGTCCACGTCCAGCGACGCGCCGCCGATCAGGCCGCCGTCGCAGTCCGGGAGCGCGAGCAGCTCGGCCGCGTTGTCGGGCTTCATCGAGCCGCCGTAGAGGACGCGGACCTGCTCGGCCGCCGCCTTGTCGCGGTCGGCGACCAGCGCGCGGACGAACGCCAGCGCGTCCTGGGCCTGCTCGGGCGTCGCGACCCTGCCGGTGCCGATCGCCCAGACCGGCTCGTAGGCGATGACGAGCTCGCCGAGGCGCTCGGCCGGGACCTTCTCCAGCCCCTCCTGGACCTGGTGGCGCAGGCGGCGCTCGGTGTCGCCGTTCTCGCGCTCGTCCTCGGTCTCGCCGACGCAGAGGATCACCTGCAGGCCCGCGTTGAGCGCGGCCGGGACCTTGAGCTTCAGCGCCTTGTCGGTCTCGCCGAACAGGCTGCGGCGCTCGGAGTGACCGAGCAGCACGCCCTGGACGTCGATCTCGGTGAGCATGCCCGCCGAGATCTCGCCGGTGAACGCGCCGTTCTCGCCCTCGTGCATGTTCTGCGCGTAGACGTTCAGCAGCGAGCCGCGCGCCGAGTCGACGGCGGCCTGCAGCGCGGTGAACGGCACGCAGATCGCGTGGTCGACGTGCTCGGACGTCGCGATCCGGGGCAGCATCTGGGCGATGCGCTCCTCGGTCTCGGCGATCGTGCCGTGCATCTTCCAGTTGCCCGCGATCAGCGGCTTGCGACTGCTCATGCGCTCAGCACCTCCACGCCCGGAAGCGTCTTGCCTTCGATCAGCTCCAGGGAGGCGCCACCGCCGGTCGACAGGTGCGTCACCTCGCCCTCGAGCCCGAACTGACGGAGGGCCGCCGCGCTGTCGCCGCCGCCGACCACCGTGGTGCCCGCCGCCTTCGCCACCGCCTCGGCCACGGCGCGCGTGCCGGCCGCGAACGGCTCCAGCTCGAACGCGCCCATGGGACCGTTCCAGAAGACCGTCCCGGCGTTCTCGATGACCTCGGCGTAGGCCTGCGCGGTGCGCGGGCCGACGTCGAGCCCCATGAGCCCGTCGGGGACGTCGATGCCATCGACTTCCGTGACCGGCGTGTCGACTGAGAAGCTCTCACCGCACACCATGTCCACGGGGAGCTTGACCTGGCCGTCCGCGGCGTCGCTCAGGACGCGCTCGGCGGCGGGGATGCCGTCGGCCTCGCAGAGCGAGGAACCGACATCATGGCCTTGCGCCTTGAAGAAGGGGAACTGCATGGCGCCGCCGATCAGGATCGTGTCGGCCTTCTCCAGGAAGGCTTCGAGCACGCCGATCTTGTCGGTCACCTTGGCGCCGCCGACGATCGCCACGAGCGGGCGCGCGGGGTCGGCGAGGATGCCGGTCAGCGTCTCGACCTCGCGCTGGAGCAGGAGCCCGGCGGCGCTCGGCAGCAGCTTGGCGATCGCGTGCGTGGACGCGTGCGCGCGGTGCGCGGCGCCGAAGGCGTCGTTGACGTAGGCGTCGGCGAGCGCGGCGTAGCGCTGCGCCAGCGCCTCGTCGTCCTTCGTCTCGCCCGCCTCGAAGCGGACGTTCTCGAGCATCACGACGTCACCGTCGGGGACGGTGTCGAGGTCGGCCGCCAGCGTCACGTCGGTCCCGAGCAGCTCGGTCAGCCGCGCGGCGACGGGCGCCAGCGAGTAGTCGAGGTCCCGGCCCTTCGGCCGCCCGAGGTGGGCGGCCAGGAGGAGCCGCGCGCCGCGGCGGCGCAGCTCCTCCAGGGTCGGCAGGGCGGCGCGGATGCGCGCGTCGTCGCCGATGACCCCGTCCTTGATCGGGACGTTGAAGTCGACGCGGACGAAGACGCGCTTCCCGCTCAGGTCCCCGAGGTCGTCGAGGGTTCTCAAAGGACCTTCTGGATGAGGTCGGCGAGGCGGTTGGAGTAGCCGTACTCGTTGTCGTACCAGGCCACCAGCTTGACCAGCGTGCCGTCGATGACCGCGGTCAGGCCGGAGTCGAAGATCGAGCTGTAGGGGTTGCCCACGATGTCCGAGCTGACCAGCGGGTCCTCGGTGTACTGGAGGACGCCGGCGAGGTCGCCGGTGTCGGCCTTCTCCTTGAACAAGGAGTTGATCTCCTCGACCGAGGTCTCGCGCGCGGCCTCGAACGTGAGGTCGACGAGCGAGCCCGTCGGGATCGGCGCGCGGACCGAGAAGCCGTTGAGCTTGCCGTTGAGCTCGGGCAGGACGAGGCCGACGGCCTTGGCGGCGCCGGTCGACGTCGGCACGAGGTTGATCGCGGCGGCGCGGGCGCGGCGCGGGTCCTTGTGCGGCGCGTCCTGGAGGTTCTGATCCTGCGTGTAGGCATGGATCGTCGTCATCAGGCCGTGCTTGATGCCGATCGCGTCGTTGGCGACCTTCGCGATCGGCGCGAGGCAGTTGGTCGTGCACGACGCGTTGGAGATCACGTGGTGCTGCGACTTGTCGTACCTGTCGAAGTTGACGCCGAGGACGACCGTGATGTCCTCGTCGGACGCGGGGGCCGAGATGATGACCTTGGTCGCGCCGGCGTCGATGTGCTTCTGCGCGTCGGCGCGCTTGGTGAAGAAGCCGGTCGACTCGACGACGACGTCGACGCCGAGGTCCTTCCACGGCAGGTTCGCGGGGTCACGCTCGGCGAGCACCTTGAGGGGCTTGCCGTCGACGATGATGCTGTCGCCGTCGACCTCGATCGTGCCCGGGTAGGGGCCGAGGATCGAGTCGTACTTCAAGAGCTGGGCGAGCGTCTTGGTGTCGGTGAGGTCGTTGACGGCGACCCACTCGATGTCGGCGTTCTGGGCCTGGGCGGCACGGAAGAGGTTGCGGCCGATGCGGCCGAAGCCGTTGATCCCGACGCGTACGGGCATGCTCGTGGTCAGTCCTTCCTGAGGGGCTGGAGGCGAGGTTCGGTGCGGTGCAGCGGACGGCGGACCCTACCGGTCCACCCTGGGTCAATGCCCGCCCGCGACGACCTCGACCCGCAGGCCGTCGGGGTCCAGCAGGTACGCGGCGTAGTACCGCGGGCCGTACTGGGGGCGCAGTCCGGGTGGGCCGTCGTCCCGTCCCCCTGACTCTAGGGCCGAGGCGTAGGCCGCGTCCACCGCCGCGCGGCCGGCGGCCTGGATCGCGACGTGGCCGTAGCCGGGGGCGGGCGTGCGGCCGCGCTGGACGATCCAGAAGCGGGGCTCGTGGGAGCCGTAGGCGATCGCGGCGTCGGAGCTGTGGACGCGGCGGATGCCGAGGCGGGAGAAGAGCGCGTCGTAGAAGCGCGCCGAGGTGGCGAGGTCGGAGACCTCGAAGCCGACGTGGTCGATCATCGCGCGCGCTAGGGCCTGCGGCCGATGTCGCGGTGCTCGATCTCGACGACGACGTCGTCGCGCTGCGTGATGCGGTGGCCGAGGTGCTCGGTGATCGCGACCGAGCGGTGGCGGCCGCCGGTGCAGCCGATCGCGATGCTCAGGTGGGCCTTGCCCTCCTCCTCGTACTGCGGGATGAGGAAGTCCAGGAGCGGCTCGAGCAGGGCGTAGAACTCGGCGAGCTTGCCCTCGCGCCCGACGTAGGCGACGACCTCGGGGTCCAGGCCGGTCTTGGGCTTGAGGTCCGGGACGTAGTGCGGGTTGGGCAGGAAGCGGACGTCGAAGACGAGGTCGGCGTCGCGCGGCGGGCCGTGCTTGAAGCCGAAGGACTGGAAGGTCAGCGCGAGGCGGCCGCGGCGGTTGCGGGGCAGCAGCTCGTCGGCGATGCGGCGGCGGAGGTGGGAGGCCTTGAGGCCGGTCGAGTCGATGACGAAGTCCGCGCGGTCCTTGATCGGGCCGAGCATCGCGCGCTCGGCCGCGATGCCGGAGGCGATCGAGCCCTCGGGCGCCAGCGGGTGGCGGCGGCGGGTCTCCTTGTAGCGGTCCATCAGCGCGACGTCGTCGGCGTCCAGGAACAGGACGCGGGCGGGCAGCTCGCGGGCGTGGAGCTCGTCGATCACGCCCTCCAGCGGGGTGAAGAACTCGCCGCCGCGGACGTCGGAGACGACCGCCGCGCGCTCGACCTTCGACCCCTCGTGCGTGAACAGCTCGACGAGGTTGCGGATCATCTCCGGCGGGAGGTTGTCCACGCAGAAGTAGCCGGCGTCCTCGAAGACGGCCATCGCGGTGGACTTGCCGGCGCCCGAGAACCCGGAGATCACGACGAGATCTTCGAGCCGCGAGTCCGTCGAGGACGGCGCAGGCGTGCTTTCGACGGCCATGAAGTGCATTGTGACGGCTGGCGCGGCGGGTAGGTTGTCGAACGGTGAGCCAACGAGCAGTGCCCGGGGTGCGGGCGCAGAAGCCACGCCGGTTCGTGCCGCGCTTCCACTGGGAGCTGCTGGTGTGCGGGTTGGCCGGGCACGAGCTGGTGGCGCTGGACGCCGCCCGCGTCGACGATCCCGTGATCGCGCGCGACGAGGGCGGGACGCGCTGGCACCGGTGCCTGCGCTGTGACAGTTGGCTGCCCCTTGCTTTGCCTGCCGATCCCGCTCGCGACGTCCCGCCCGGGCGGGACGAGATCGAGCTGCCGCTGCGGGGGCGGCCGCTGCGCGACAAGATCGTCCTGCGGCTGATCGCGGTCAACCGCGCCGCCCACTTCATCGGGCTCGCGCTGCTGGCGCTCGCGATCCTGCTGTTCAGCGCGAACCGCGCCGACCTCCGGGACACGGTGCTGCGCGTGACGGGGGACATCACGGGCGAGTCGGCCAACGGCGGGGCGGGCGCGCGGAACGGCATCACGCACAGGCTCGACGAGCTCTTCTCGCTGCGCTCGTCGAGGCTCCACCTCTTCGCGGCGATCGCCTCCGTCTACGCGCTGGTCGAGGGCGTCGAGGCCATCGGCCTCTGGTACGGCAAGCGCTGGGCCGAGTACCTCACGCTGATCGTGACGGCGTCCCTGCTGCCCGTCGAGGTCTACGAGCTGAGCGAGCACGCGACCCCCTTCAAGGTCCTCGCCTTCCTCATCAACCTGGCGGTCGTCGTGTACCTCCTCTACGCCAAACGCCTCTTCGGCCTCCGCGGCGGCGCCGCCGCCGACGAAGCCCTCAAAGAGCAAGACGTCGGCTGGCCGGCCCTCGAAGCCTCGACGCCCTAGTTAGCGCTTCGGGCAGGCGACCACGGCATCCGCCTGCCGCCGGGCACCGTCGGCGAAGCGGGCGATGAGGCGGAAGCGGAACCCGCTTCGGGGGCACTGCTCCGGGAGCGTGACCCCGCGCGGGTGGTACGTCTCGCGGTGGCCGTGCCTGGTCTTGGTGTAGGTGATGCCCGACCCGCCGATCGCGGCGCGCACGTGCGACAGCATCAGCGCCGCTCCGAAGGGCGGCTGCGGTGCCTGCGGGAGCAGGATCGCGACGCCGACGCCGTAGCCGGGCGGCGGGATGTACAGGTAACCCTGGTAGAAGAGGTGGAAGCGAACCGGGTTGTAGGTGTTGGCCACGATCACGAGTCCCGGCTTGTCCTCCACCGAGCCGCCCGCGTAGACGTCGAGCGTCGCCGTGCCGTCGATCCTCGGCTCCATGTCCAGCGAGGCGACCGCGGAGCCGAGGCCCATCAGCGAGTTCACCGGGCAGGGCCTGCTGTCGTCGGCCGCCGGGACCACCACGGAGAGGATGTCGCTCCTCGGGCGCGTGCAGGACGCGACGCCGAGCCCGCTGGAGGCGAGGTCGACTCCGGCCGGCGTGAGCAGCCGCAACTCGATCACGGGAATCCTGCGGTCCGCGATGTCACCGCTGAAGACGATCGCCGTTGACGCGCCCAGGCGCGCGCCCGGGCCGAACGCGGCGTGGAACGTCAGCGCCTTCTGGGCCGCCGCCGCGCCGCCCGGCGCCGCCAGCGCGAGCGCGGCGGCGAGCGCGGGCAGGCCGCGCCTCAAGACGTGAACGAGCCCGTTGCGTCGATCGTCGCGTGCCACGTGCTGCGGTTCACGACGCCCGTGAACTGGCCCGAACCCTTGGCGTGTGCGTACTTCCCGGTGCCGCCCGTGATCGTCGCGGTGCCGTTGAACTTGGTGCGCATCGACAGCGACCGCGCGCGGCCGTTGACCTTCATCGTGACCGTCCCGCCCCTGGCCCTGATCGTCACGACGCCCGTCATCACGACCGAGTGCGCGAGCGTGATCCTCGACCTCACCGAGCCGGCGAACGTGCCCGTCGCCGTGCCGTTGTGGACGAACCTGGTCCCGCCCGCGGTCCTGCTTACGACTTTGAGATCGACGTGCTCTTTGACCGGTTGAGCGGCCAACGCGGTCGATCCCCCTACGAGCAGGGCGATCACGAGCAAGAAGGTAGAGCGAGCTGCAGCAATCACAAACACGAACGTACCAGCTGGATCGCAATTTGAACACAGCACTGGATATCGCTTGACCGCGCCAGATATATTCGCGTTTCCGAACGAGGATCCCCTTGGCAGAATCGACACGACACGCCGTCCTGGGCCTCGTGGCCCGCGAGCCCGCGCACGGATACGCCCTGTACTCCGAGATCGAGCGCTGGCCGGTCCCGGACCAGCTGCGCCCGGGCCGCTCGACGGTGTACCGCCACCTGGAGCGCCTCAACGCCGACGGGCTGATCGCGCCGCACGCGCCGGCTGCCGACTCCCCCGCGTCGCGCCATCCCGACCGGACGATCTTCGCGGCCACCACGGCGGGCCTCGCCGAGCTGGACCGCCACGCGCGCACGCCCCCGCGCAGCTTCGACGACCTCTGCGTGCGCGTGAGCGTCGCGCGCCCGGCCGACCTGCCGATCCTGATCGCCTTCGCCGCCGACCTGGAGCAGCTCAGCGTCACGCGCTTCCAGGAGTGGAGCGTCACGCCCGAGCCGCTGGCGATGGCGCGCCGCGACGCGCCGTGGAGGACGGTCCTCCGCACGCTCGTCGCGAAGTACCAGGCCGCCGACGTCGCCGCGCAGGCGACCGTGCTCGGCGACCTGCGCGCCGAGCTCGAGGAGCTCCACGCGTTGAGCAGGGACGCCTGACACATGCCCGCCGTGCTGACCCTCGAGAACGTCAGCCTCTGCTACCTCCGCGGCCGCCGCTCCACGATGGTGCTCCACGACGTCGACCTCGCGCTCATGCCCGGCGAGATCGCCGGCGTCTGGGGCAGGCGCGGCGCGGGCAAGTCGACGCTGACCGCTGTCGCCGCGGGCATCCTGACCCCGGACCGCGGGAACGTGCTCCTCGACGGCCAGCCGCTCAACTCCGCCCGCGGCGGCATCCTGCACGCGCAGGTCGGCCTCGCCAACCGGCGCGGGCCCGAGCTGGACGAGATGCCGGTCGAGGACTGGATCGCGTCGTCGCTGCTGCTCAGCCACTCGTACAAGGAAGCGCTGACGCTCGCCCGCCGCGCGCTGGAGCGCACCGGCGCCCACGAGATCGGCGGCGAGCCCTGGGACGTGCTCAGCGACGGTGAGCGGATGCTCGCCTCGCTCGCCCAGGCGATCGTCCGCGGCCCGCGCGTCCTGATCGCCGACGACCCGCTGGCCGGGCTCGGCGCGGTCGAGCGCGACGAGGTCATGCAGCTGCTGTCGTCGATCGCCGGGACCGGCGTCGCCGTCCTCGTCACGGCCGCCGAGCTGGTCGAACTGAGGGGCCTGGACCGGATCTGGTCGCTGCGCGACGGCAGGCTCGACGGACCCTCGGTCCGCCCGGGCGGCACCGTCATCCCGCTGCGCGCGGACGGCTGAGCGCGCGATGGCAGACACACCGTTGCTCGAGTTCCGCGAGGTGCGGAAGCACTACGCCAGCGGCGGGGAGCCCGTGCGCGCCGTCGACGGGCTGTCGCTGATGATCGCGGCCGGCGAGCTGGTCGCGCTCTACGGCCCGTCCGGCTCCGGGAAGAGCACGCTGCTGCGCATCGCCGCCGGGATCGAGCCGCTCGACTCCGGCGAGGTGCTCGTCGCGGGCGTCGACGTGACCCGGCTGTCGGCCAAGGACGCGGCCAGGTACCGCATGTACACGCTCGGCTGGGTCCACCAGGAGGCGGGCCTGGACGAGGGCGCCACGGTCCTGGAGAACGCCGCGATCAAGCACCTCGTCGCCACCAAGTCGGTGCGTGAAGGCTTCCGGAAGGTCACCCCGCTGCTGCACGAGCTGGGCCTCGGCCACCGCCTCAACCACCGCGCCGACACGCTGTCGGCCGGCGAGCGCCAGCGCGTGACGATCGCACAGGCGCTGTCGCTGGACCCCAAGGTGCTGCTGGCCGACGAGCCGACCGGCAGCCTCAACAGCAAGCTCAGCCACGAGGTCCTCTCGTTGCTGCGCGCGCAGACCCACGAGCGCGGGATGGCCACGCTGCTGGTGACCCACGACGAGCGCGCCGCGGCCTTCGCGGACAAGGTGTACGCCTTGGAGGACGGCCACCTGCACGACGTCGAGTCGCTCAGCGGGGACCATCCGTGGGTCTGAGCTCCTGGGGCTTCGAGCCGGTCCCCCCGGGCCGGCTGCGCGTCTCCGCCGCGCTCGCCCTCTACCGCCGTCGCCTGCGCCGCCGTCGCTGGATCCAGGACCTGCTCGCGGTCCTCGGCATCGCGGCCGGCGTCGCGTTGTTGTACGCCACGCAGGTCGCCTCGACCTCCCTGTCCGGACCGGTCAAGCGCCTCAACGCGGGCATCGTCGGCGCCGGCCAGCTGCAGGTGCTCGCGCGCGGCGGGACCACGATCCCGGAGGACACCTACAACAAGGTCGTCGCGCTGCCGGGCGTCAAGCGCGCGGCGCCGATCCTCCAGGTCCCCGGCAACCTCATCGGCCAGCAGGGCCAGGCCGACGTGACGTTCAACGGCGCCGATCCGCGGATCGTCAGGCTCCGTGGCTCGCTCCTGCGCGGCTTCAGCAGCGGCGACGCGGCGAGGCAGGAGACCGTGATCGTCCCGGCGCTCGTCGCCCAGAGGATCGGCCTGCTGTTCGGCGACGACGCGAGCCTGGAGGTCGACGGGCGCCGGCTGGTCGTGCCCTCGGCGGTCGCGGGCGAGCGCCAGCTCGGCGAGCTGGTCAAGACGTCGGTCGTCCTCGTGCCGCTGCACTACCTGCAGCGGCTCGCGGGCGTCGGCCACAACGTGTCGCGGATCCTCGTGGAGGCCGAGCCGGGCAAGATCGGCCAGGTACGGAGGGAGCTGAGCGCGCTCCACGTCGGCGGCGCCGACGTGCGCGCGTCCTCCTACGAGACCGAGCTGTTCGACCACGCGACCAAGCCGACGACCGAGGCCTCCGCGGTGTTCAGCGCGCTCAGCGCGCTGGTCGGCTGGCTGTTCGCGATCTGCGCGCTGCTCGTCACGGCGTCGGACCGCGGCAAGCTCGTCACGCAGCAGCGCCGCCAGGGCTTCCCGCCGTCGGCGACCGTCACGACGCTGATGGTCGAGGCGACGACGATCGGCGTGCTCGGCGTGGCCGCGGGGCTGACGGTGGGCGAGCTGGTCTCGCGCCACGGGTTCAGGTCCGACGTCGGCTTCCTGTCGGGCGCGTTCGCGATGGGCGACGTCCGGATCGTGTCGTGGCAGAGCATCACGATCGCCGTCGTGGGCGGGATCCTCGCCGCGATCGTCGGCGTGCTCGGACCGGTCCGCGGGCTGGTCGCCGAGGCCGTCGCGCCGCGGCGCACGACGCGCGCACCGACCGGGACGCGCGGCACGCGGCGCCCGATCCCGACCTGGGCGCTGGGCCTCGCCGCGCTGGTCGCCGCGATCGTCATCACCGTCGTCGCGCCGAGCGCCGTCGTCGTCGGGCTCGTGCTGCTCGCCGGCGCGGTCGCGGGGCTGCTGCCGCTCGCCCTCGGCTTCGCGATCGACGGGCTGCGCCGGCTCAACCGCCGCAGCTCGCACTCCTCGGCGGCGCTGGAGCTGGCGCTGCACCAGCTCGGCGCCAAGCGCTGGCGGCCACGCGCGCTGGCGATCGCGACGACCGGGGCGATCGCCGTCTTCGGCGCGATGTCGCTCCAGGGCGCGCGCGCGAACCTGCAGGGCGGTCTCGACCAGCTCTCCCAGCAGCTCAACGCCCCCGCCGACGTGTGGGTCACCGCGGCGGGTGCCGGCAGCTCGATCGGCACGACGTCGTTCGCGCCGCGCGACCTGCGGCGGATCGAGACGGCGCCCGGCGTCGCGGGCGTCGCGCAGCAGCCGGCGGCGCTGCTCGACGTCGCCGACGAGCGCGCCTGGCTGGTCGGCGCCGCGGCCGGCGCGCCGCCGCAGGTGACGAGCACCCAGGTGCTGGACGGCAACGCCGCACGCGCGAACGCCCAGGTCGCAAGCGGTGGCTGGGCGTTCGTCTCCAAGGGTCTCGCGGACCGCCTCGGCGTCGGGATCGGCGACCGCTTCACGCTGCCCAGCCCCCATCCGGTGGCGCTGCGCGTCGCGGCGCTCACGACGAACCTCGGCTGGTCCTCCGGCGCGATCGTCATCGGCGCCGGCGACTTCCGGCGCGCCTGGCCCGGCCCCGCGACCGTCGCGGCCTACCAGGTGCAGGCCGCGCCGGGCCACTCGCCGGACGAGGTCCGGGGCTCGGTCGCCGCCGCGCTCGGCAAGCGCTCGGGCCTGCTCGTCGAGACCGCGGCGCAGCGCTCGGCGCGCCAGAGCGAGGTCGCCGAGAAGGGCCTCGCGCGCCTCAGCGAGATCGCGACGCTGACGCTCCTGGCCGCCGTGCTGGCGATGAGCGCCGCGATGATCGGCATGCTCTGGCAGCACCGGCCGATCGTCGGCGGCCAGAAGTTCCTCGGGCTGACCACCGGCCTCGTGTGGCGCGCGCTGCTGATCGAGAGCGCGACGCTGTTCGGCGTCGGCGTGCTCTTCGGCGCCCTCTTCGGGCTGCTCGGCCAGGTGCTCTGCACGCAGGGCGTGGCCGCGGTGACCGGGTTCCCGGTCGTGCATGGGCTGCGCTTCGACGTCGCGGGGATCGCCGTGGGCACCGTGCTCGCGGCATCGACGCTCGCCGTGGTGCTCCCGGGCTACCTCGTGGCCCGGTCTCTGCCTTCGGCGCGCGAGTAGCCGGAGGCTGTCGGACGCTTCAGGAGGTCGTGGTGATGCAGGCGATGGACCCGGCGGCGGTGACCGCCGGACGCCTCCGCGCGCTCGGTCGCGCGGCGGCCTGGGAGTTGACGGAGGGGTTGCGGCTGGTGCGTGCGGAGCACCGTACGTGGGTGGCGCGCGCCGACGCGCTCCCGGATCCGGCGGCGCGCGCCGAGATGCGCGCGACGCTGGAGGCCAAGCGCCCGCTGCTCGACGGCGCGGCGCTGTTCTGGACGCTCGGCGACGTGCGCGACGCCCGGCTCCTGCGCGCGCTCGTCGCGTTCCAGATCCTCGCCAACCACCATGACCAGACCGGCGAGCGCGTCGGCGCGGGCCTGCCGTGCAGCGGTCCGGACATGACGAGCTTCCCGGAGGTCGTCGACCTCGGCCGCGCACCGCGCAGCTACGCCGACGCCGAGCTCCTGCGCGCGCTGGTGGCGACCTGCCACGCCGGCTGGGCCGGGCTGCCGCGCTACGCGGAGGCGCTCGACCTCGTCGTCCTGGAGGTGCGGCGGGCGCGCTCGCTCGACCTCGAGAACACGACGCGCCCGCAGGACCGGCCGGCGTTGCTGCACGCGCACGCGGTCGCCGAGCTGGCCCGCGACCCCGACCTCAGGTGGTTCGAGTCGAGCGCCGGGGCCAGCTCGATGCTGACGGTGATCGCGCTGCTGGCCGCCTCGGCGCGGCCGGGCGCCACGCGCGGCGACCTCGTCGCCACGGTCGAGGCCTACACCATGGTCGCGACGCTCAGCTCGTTGTTGGACAACTACATCGACGAGGACGAGGACCGCGCCGGCGGTCATCACAACTACCTCAACTACTACGGCGCGCGCACGGAGGCCGTGGCGCGGCTCGGCGAGCTGATGGCGCTCACGCTGCGGCGCGCCGCCCAGCTGCCGGACGCCGACCGCCACCTCGTGATCATCTGCTCGATGTTCGCCATGTACCTGACCACCGACGGCGCGCGCGCCCACGACCCGCAGGAGGTCCGGCGGCTCGTCCGCGCCGGTGGCTCCCTCACCCGCCTGCTGGTCCCGGTGCTGGCCGCATGGCGTGCCGGCGTGCGTCAGCATGGCGCGTAGCACGACTGAGAAGTGCTTGACGACGCAGAGTAGTCCCACCTGAGAATAGTCCCGCTGCGACTTTTCCGTGTTGTGCTGAACGCGTACGTTCGTGATGCATGGCCACGAAGCGAGAGAAGCAGAAGCGGTTGGCGACGCTGAGACCGCACCCGGTGCGCGATCAGGTCGTCGATGTGATGCGCAGCTACGGCAAGCCGATCAGCCCGACGCAGATCAGCCGGATCACCGGCGGGACGCTGGGATCGGTGGCGTACCACGTCCGGACGCTGGCGGCGGCCGGCGTGATCGAGCTGGCGGATGAGGGCCGCGTCCGCGGCGCCGTCGAGCATCTCTACGCGCTCGTCCGCGACGACGCGCCGCTCGTCGACCCGGTAGGGAACCTCCTGAGCATCTGTGGGGCGCTGACCGTGCCTGCGCCCGACGGCGGCTATCCCGTCCCGGTGTCCCTCGACGAGCCGGCGCGCGCGGACCTGCGCGCGATCCTCGCCCGCGTCGGCCCCGAGGTCCGCGAGATCGCGGCCGCCTCCACCAGGCGGGCCGCCTAGACGAAGCTTGCCGCGCACGAGCGCGGCCAGCGGTTACCGCGTGGGGCGGCCAACTTCCGCGTGTCGCCCCACGCTTACCGCCGCGCCACCCCGCGGCGGCGCGCCTAGAACGCGCCCAGCAGGGGCGGTGCGACCTGCTTCTTGCGCGACATCACGCCCGGCAGGTCGAGGATCCCGTCCTCCGCGGACGTCCCGAACGCGCGCTCGGCGGTCGCGATGTCGCCGGCGATCAGGAGCTGCGTGTGCTTCTCCAGGATGTCGGTGACCATCAGCGCGCTCAGCACGTGGCCGTTCTTGTCGTGCTGGGCCTGCAGCGCTTCGCGCAGCTCGCCGAGCCGGTCGACCAGGACCTTCCCGGCGGTCTCGACCTGGGCGATGCACATCGGTCCCTCGGAGGTCTCGTACTCCTTGGAGTCACGCCCCAGCAGCGACTCGGCGGAAGCGTCGGCGGCATCGCTGCCGCTCTCGAACATCTCTCGCCCCCACTCGGCGGCGTCCAGGTCGAGGAACCTCTCCAGCCACCGGACCGCCGCGTGGTCGCGGTCGGTCGTCG
Source organism: Conexibacter woesei Iso977N (assembly GCF_000424625.1). Taxonomy (GTDB): domain Bacteria; phylum Actinomycetota; class Thermoleophilia; order Solirubrobacterales; family Solirubrobacteraceae; genus Baekduia; species Baekduia woesei_A. The sequence continues at coordinate 514,503 of NZ_AUKG01000002.1, read as the reverse complement.
TGGGCGAGTTCAGGATCACGGTGTCGCTGAGGATCGCGCCCAGCAGGACGGTCGCGGTCGGCCTCGTCGGCTCCTCCCCCGCCTGCAGGAAGCGCTCGATCACCAGCGTCGAGGTCGAGCCGACCGGGTCGAACGTCGCCCTCACCGGCACGCGCGTCTCGATCGAGCCGATGTGATGGTGGTCGAGGATCTCGACGATGTGCGCCTGCTCGATCCCCGGCACGCTCTGGCCCTGCTCGGCGTGGTCGACCAGGAGCACGTCGCGCGGCGTCGGGTTCACCAGGTCGGTGCGCGTCACGAGCCCGATCGGGTGCCCGGAACGGTCGACGGCCACCGCCGCGCGGTAGGACACGTCCTTGATCATGTCCGTGACGTCTTCCAGGAGGTCGTTGCCCCGGACCGTCACCGGATCGGTGTCCATCAGCGCGCTGCACGGCGCCGCCAGCGTCGTGAGACGGCCGCAGACGTAGGAGTCGAGCTCCGAGACGACCACGGCCGTCCCCGCCTCGCGCGCCGCGCGCAGCACGTCGTCGCTCGGCGCCAGCCCGTTGGACACCACGAGCAGCGCGACCTCGCGCTCGATCATCTTCAGCTGCGCGTCCTCGCGGTTGCCGAGCACCACGACGTCGCCCGCGCCGATCCCGGACTCCGGGAAGTCGGTCGCCATCGCGAACACCCACACGCGCCCGGCGACCGTGATGTCGTCACCGACGACCTGGGACCCGGACACCGCGGCGGCGATGGCGCTCACCCGCGTCGGCGTGTCGACCAGCGACGACGCCTCACGCGTCTCGCGGATGTACCGCCGTGCCAGCGCGCGCTCGGTCATCACGCCGACCAGCCTGCCGTCGTGGTCCACGATCGGGACCACGTCGAGCTTCTCGGCCGCCATCGTCAGGCCGACCTCGCGGATCGGGTCGTCGACGCCCGCCGCGTAGAAGTCCTGCGCCATCACGTCGCGGACGCGCAACATGATGTGCGGCAGGAACATCGGCTCGGCGGCGGCCGCCTGCTCCAGCACCCAGCGGGTCTGGCTGTTGACGTCCCCCAGCCGGACCGGGATGTACGTGTTGTCGGGATCCTGGCGGCCCCGCAGCTCGGCGTACCCGATCGCGGCGGCGATCGAGTCGGTGTCCGGGTTGCGGTGACCGGTGACGGCGATGTTCGGCACTGCCCACATTGTGACGGGCGCGGGCCGAACTACGCCGTCTGGTCGCCCCGGCTCACCCAGCCGGAGGGGCGAAGCCCTGCGGGATCTGCGCGCCGCCGGAGGTGGAGGACCCGGACGACGACGTGCCCGACGCCCCGGAACCCGGCGCGCCACCGCCGGCGCCTCCGAGCGCCGCCAGCCCGCCGAACGCCGAGACGCCCCTGGCGGTCGCGGTGATCGACGACGCGGTGACGGTCCCGCTCGACGCCTTCGCCCCCTGCACCACGAGCGTGTCGCCCGGGTGGATGTTGGAGGCGCTGGACGACGCGTTGCGCGTGACCCTCGAGTTGTCGTTCGTCTTGATCTTGATCGTCGTGCCGTCGGACGTCGTCAGGTAGATCGTCGAGCCCTTGACGTTGGCGACCGTGCCGGTCGTGGCGCTCGACGCGCCGGAGCCGCTCGCCCCCGCGCCGCCGCCCTGCGTCGCGCCGCCCGCAGCGCCTGCCGCACCCGTCCCGCCGCCGAACCGCGCCGCGAAGTTCCCGCGCGCCGCGCCCCCGCCGGCGGCGCCGTTCGACGACCCGCCCTGGTGCTTCTGCACCTGCACGCCGCCGATGAACCCGCCGGCCACCAGGACGATCGCCGCCAGCGCGCCGGTCACGGGCGTGACGAGCCTCCTCTTCGGCCGCCGCGGGACCGCGTCCTGCTCCGGCGTCTCCTCGTCCTCGTACCAGTCGAGCTCGGGGTTGTCGTACTCGTGCTGCTGGGTCATCTGATCGTGATCGCTCATTCGAATCTGAGGGCGTCGATGGGACGCAGGCGCGCTGCGCGGCCCGCCGGGTAGGTGCCGAAGAAGAGCCCGGCCAGGACGGCCGCGCCGAAGGACAGGGGGATCGAGTAGAGGGCGATGACGGGCTGGACGCCGGCGATCTGGAACTTCGAGCCGACCAGCCCGACGACGACGCCCGTGATCCCGCCGAGCATCGACACCAGGACCGCTTCGGCCAGGAACTGCCAGAGGATGTCGGCCCGCCGCGCGCCGATCGCCTTGCGGATGCCGATCTCGCGCGTCCGCTCGGTGACCGACACCAACATGATGTTCATCACACCGATGCCGCCGACGAGCAGCGAGATCGCGGCCACCGCGCCGAGCAGCGTCGTGAACACCGAGGTCGTCTCGTTCGACGTCTCCAGGATCGAGCCCTGGTTGATGACCTGGAACGACGACGTCGAGGTGTCGGACGCGTCGATGTCGTGGCGCGTGTCGAGGATCGACGTCACCTCGGCCTGCGCGGCGTTGAGCGACCTCTCGTTCTTGGCCTGCACGACGATCTGGTTGATCGAGCCGTAGCCCGACAGCCCGTCCTGGACCGCGGTCAGCGGCGCGAACACGACGTCGTCCTGGTCGGTCGTGCCGTTCGACCCCTTGGCCTTGGTCACGCCGACGACCGTGAACGACGAGCCGCCCATCTTGACCGTCTGCCCGACCGGGTTGACGCCGTTGAACAGGTTCTCCACGACCGTCGGGCCGAGCACGACGACGCGGTTGTGCTTCTTGACGTCGGCCGTTGTGAACATCTCACCGCTGGCGATGTCGTAGTTGCGCGCGGCGGTGTAGGACGGCGTCGTCCCGGTCACCGACGACGAGTACGACAGCGACCCCGCGACCAGCGTCGTGGACGACGCCGTGACGACCGGCGAGGCGCTCTTGACGTCCGGCGCGTTGAACGGGTCCTGCAGCGCGGTGGCGTCCGCCTGGGTCAGCGAGACCGTCGCACCGCCGCCGCCGAAGAGCCCGGGGCCGCCGCGCGCGCCCTGGGACTGCACGAGCAGCACGTTGCTGCCCAGCGCCCGGACGCTCGCCTGGACCTGCTGCTTGGAGCCGTTGCCGACCGCGACCAGCACGATCACCGACGCGACGCCGATCGTCATGCCGAGGATCGTCAGCCCCGAGCGCAGCTTGTTGGCCACGATCCCGCCGAGCGCGATCCGCAGCGTCTCGGCGAGCGTCATGCCGCCTCCACCGCGGCGCCGGTGCGCTCGTCGCTGACGACCTTGCCGTCGGCCAGCCGGATCACCCGGCGGGCGCGGGCGGCGACGTCGTCCTCGTGCGTGATCAGGACCACCGTGCGTCCTTCAGCGTTCAGGTTCGCGAAGATGTCGAGGACGTCGAGCGTCGAGCGCGAGTCCAGGTTGCCGGTCGGCTCGTCGGCCAGGATCAGCGAGGGGTTGGTGACGATCGCGCGGGCGACCGCGACGCGCTGCTGCTGGCCGCCGGACAGCTCGGACGGCAGGTGGTCCATGCGCGGGCCCATCCCGACGGCCTCCAGCGCGGCGGCCGCGCGCCTGCGGCGGTCGCTCCGGGAGACGCCGGCGTAGGACAGCGGCAGCTCCACGTTGGCCAGCGCGCTCGTGCGCGGGACCAGGTTGAAGGCCTGGAAGACGAAGCCGATCTTGCGGTTGCGCAGGTCGGACTGCTCGTCCTCGTCCATGTCGCGCGTGTCGACGCCGTCGAGCAGGTAGCGGCCGGAGGTCGGCATGTCGAGGCAGCCGAGCATGTTCATCAACGTGGACTTGCCGGAGCCCGACGACCCCATGATCGCCACGAACTCGCCGCGCTCGATCGTCAGCGACACGCCGTCGAGGGCGTGGACCGCGAGGTCCTCGGTCACCTGGTAGGTCCGGTAGACGTCGTCGACCTGGATGACCGGCCGGCGGCGCCGCGGGCGCGGTGCGCTCACCGCCCGCCCCCGAAGCCGCCGCCGGTCGGCGGGCCGCCGCCGCCCGTGAAGCCGCCGCCGCCGAAGCCGCCGGCCGCGCCGGTCCCGCCGCCGAACCCGGAGCGCGTCCCGGTCCTGCTCGACGTCGAGGACGAGCTGCCGGTCGCGCTGGCGCCCGCGGCCGCGCTGGCGCTGGTCACGACGACCTGGTCGCCCGCGTTCAGCCCGGAGATGACCTGCGTCGCCGAGTCGCCGGCGACGCCGGTCTCGACCCGCTGCGTGGTCTTCCTGCCGTTCCTGACGACGGTCACGCTGGAGCCCTGCAGAGCGCCCGAGGGCACGACCACGCCGGAGGCCTGCGCGGTCACGATCTCCGCGGTGGCGCTCATCCCGGCGCGCAGGCCCCTGGTCGTCTGGGTCAGCGCGATCGTCACCGGGTAGCTGACCGCGCTCGCGGTCCCCGACGAGGACGACGACGACAGCACGCCGATGTCGATGACCTTGCCCGCGACCTCCTCGCCGGAGGCGGCGTTGACGGTCACGGTCGCCTGCTGGCCGACCTTGACGGAGTTGATGTCCGACTCGGAGAGCGAGACCTCGAGGTGCATCCGGCTCAGCTGGGTCAGCGTGATGAAGCCGGAGGAGGAGGACGAGGAGGAGCTGGAGGACGCGCCGGTCGCCGCGCCTGCGCCGCCGCTCGCGCCCGAGGACGACGAGCCGGTCGACGCGGAGGAGGACGACCCGGACGAGCCCGCGGAGACCTGGTCGCCGACGGCGCCGTTGACCGCGGCGACGGTCGCCGCGGCGGGCGCGCGCAGCGCGGTGGCGGTGAGCGCGTCCTCGGCGTTCGCGACCGCGAGCTGCGCGCTCTTGACGGCCGCGGCGGCGGATTCCTCGGACTGCGCGGAGCCGCCGGAGCTGGAGCCGCCGCTCGACGACCCCGAGCCGCCGGAGCTGCCCGACCCGCCGCTGCTGCCGGAGCCGCCGCTCGCTCCGGAGGCCACGCCGCCGCCGCTCCTCGCGCCCGAGCCGCTCTGCGCCGGCGTCGTGGTCGTCGGCGCCGTCTGCGCCGGCGTGGTGGTGCTCGACGGCGCCGAGGTCGTCGCCGGAGCGCCGGTCGTCGCGGGCGCCGACGAGGTCGCCTTGGCGGCCGCGGTCGTCGCCCTCACTGACGCCGTCGTCGCGGTGGCCGACGACGAGGAAGTTGTCGTTGTTGTCGAGGCGGTCGAACCGGTTGAAGCGGTCGAAGTCGTCGTCGTCCCCGACTCGATGTTGTCGAGCGTGTCCTGGGCGGAGGCGAGCGTCGCCTTGGCCTCGGCGAGGTCGACCTCGGCCGACGACGGGTCGATCCGCGCCAGCAGCTCGCCCTCCTCGACGTGCTGACCGGCCTTCACGTACACCTTGGTGACCTTGCCGGACGCGCCGAAGCTCATGTTGATGGTGTTGGCCGGCGAGAGGTTGCCGGAGCCGGAGACCGTCGACTGCACGACGCCCTTCGAGACCGTCACGACGCGCTGCGCGGAGGTGGTCCCGGTGCTCGACTCGGGCCCGACGATGATCACCGCGGCGATCACGCCGCCGACCGCGAGCGCTCCCATGCCGAGGTTGAGCGGGGTCAGTTGACGTCGGGACAGCCGTGGCATACGACGACCAGCATGGGTCCGACCCGTGAGCAGCCTCTAAGTGAAGTGTGAGAGGAGTCGAAGAACCCGCGCGCCGCGCCGACTTACGGACTTCTTCGCCCCCGCTTGGACGGCGTTTCGGTTCTTGCGGCTCACTGCTCGCCATGCTCCGCCTCGCCACGCCCCTGTCCGTCTTCGCCGTCGCCGGCGCTTCGCTCGCGCTCGCCGCGTGCGGCTCGTCATCCGACAACAGCTCGTCCGGGTCCTCCGGGACGAGCACGACCGCGAACGGCCAGAGCGGCACGCGCAACGCGGACTTCCAGAAGTTCCAGCAGTGCCTGAAGGACAACGGCGTGACGCTGCCCAACCGCGGCAACCGGCCCGGCGGCTCCAACGCGGCGCCGCCGAACACCGACGGCGGTTCGACGACCGCGCCGCCGAACGGTCAGCCCCCGCAGGGCGGCGGCTACGGCGGCGGGCCCGGCGGCTTCGGCGGCCAGAGCGCCGACCCGAAGACCCAGAAGGCCATGAGGGCCTGCGCGAAGTACCGCCCGCAGGGCAACTTCCGCGGCGGCAACGGCAACGGCGCGCCGCGCCAGAACATCAGGGCCTTCACCGCCTACCTGACCTGCCTCAGGGACGCGGGCCTGGACGTCAGGGTCTCCGACGGCTTCAACGCCCTGCGCAACCTCAAGCAGTCCGACCCCAAGGTCCAGGCCGCGCTGAAGTCCTGCCAGTCCAAGCTGCCGCAGCGGCCTCAGGCGTCCGGCACCGCGCCGGGCAACACCACCACCAACGGGACGACCTGAGCTAGCGGCAGTTCTTCGGCGCGAGGGCGGCCGCCACGCCGGCGACGAAGGGCGCCAGCGTCGAGCCGTCCGCCGCGCCGTGGTCCGGGTTGAGCTCGGTCAGCGTGACGGTCGCGGTGCGGTCGTGCGCGGCCAGGACGTGCAGCGCGGCCAGCGCGGTCTGCAACGTCACGCCGCCGTCGCGCTCGGTGTTCTCCGACAGCGGCAGCTCGAGGAAGTCCACCAGGTCGACGTCGAGGTGGACGCTCAGCACGTCGCAGTCGGCCAGCGCCGCCAGCGCGCGGCGCGCCGCGCCCTTCGGGTCGGCCGCGAGGTCGGCGACGGTCACGACCGTCACGTCCTGCTCGGCGATCGCCGCCAGCTCGAACGCCGTCGCGTAGTCGGGGTCGAAGCCGACCAGCACAAGGTCCTTGCCTTGCAGCAGCGGCGTGCGAAGGCCGACATCGCGCAGCTCGCTCCGCGTGCCGTCGAGCGCGAGCAGGTGCGCGACGCCCATCCAGTCCAGCGTGCCGTCCTCGGTCGCGTCCGGGACGTTCATGTCGGCGTGCAGGTCCAAGTACACCAACCCGACCCGCCCGCGGTGCGCGACACCCGCCACCGCGCCGACGCCGACCGTGCAGTCGCCGCCCAGGACCAGCGCGCGCCGCGCGCCGTCGTCCAGGACGCGCCGGACCTCGCCCGCCACGCGCCCGGCCACCGCCGCGGCGTCCGCGACGTTCGCGGCCGCCGGGTCGTCGCCGTCCGGCGCCCAGCGGAAGCCCTCGACGTCGCCCGCGTCGTCGACCTCCTCCCAGCCGGCGTTGACCAACGCCTCCAACAACCCGGCGTCGCGCAGCGCGCGCGGCGCGCGCTCCTGGCCGGGCGCGTAGGCGCCCGCGGACGAGGGCGCGCCGATCACCGCGATCCGCTCGGGAGCCATCGCGTCAGCGCCCCGTCCGGGTCCGGTGCAGGAACGTGTACAACTCGCGCGCCGTCTTACCCGGCAGGACGGCTTCCAGCTGCTCGCGCGTCGCCTCCAGGACCGCGTCGGGCGAGCCGAAGTGATTCAACAACGTGCGTTTGCGCACCTCGCCGATCCCGGGCAGGTCGTCGAGGATCGACACGGTCATCGCCCTGTCGCGCCGCGTGCGGTGGTGGGTGATCGCGAAGCGGTGCGCCTCGTCGCGGACGCGCTGCAGGAGCTGCAGCGCGGGCGTGTCGTGGGGCAACACGATCGGCTCGGCGCGGCCCGGCATGAAGACCTCCTCGATGCGCTTGGCGAGCGACACGACCGCGACGCCGCGGTCCAGGAACCCCTGCAACGCCGCGAGCCCCGCCGAGAGCTGCCCCTTGCCGCCGTCGATGACGATCAGGTTCGGGAGCGTCGCGAACGACTCGTTGCGCCTCGGGTCGTGCGGGGACAGGTCCTGCTGGGACTCCCACTGGGCCAGCCGCCGCCCGAGCACCTCGTTCATGGAGGCGAAGTCGTCCGGGACGCCCTCCTCCCCACCGCGGATCGTGAAGCGCCGGTAGTCGGCCTTCTTCGGCGCGCCACCCTCGAAGACGACCATCGACGCGACCGTGTGCGTCCCCATCAGGTTGGAGATGTCGAAGCACTCGATCCGGATCGGGAGCGCGGCGAGCTGGAGGTCGGCCTGGAGGTCGTCGAGCGCCTCGACGCGCTGCTGGCGCGAGCGCTCGGCCTTCAGGCGCTCCTGGTCGAGCGCGAGCCTCGCGTTGCGCTCGGCGAGGTCGAGCAGGCGCGCCTTGTCGCCGCGCTCGGCCGCGCGGACCTCGACGTTCGCGCCGCGGCGCTCGGTCAGCAGCTCGCCCAGCGGGCCGAGGTCCTCGACCTCGGATTGGACGATGATCTGCGGCGGGATCACGGTCGCTTCGCCGTAGTACTGCAACAAGAACTCCTGGGCGACCTCGCCGACCCCGCCCTCCTGGATGTTGTCCAGGTAGAACGACTGGCGGTCGCTGAGCACGCCGTCGCGCAGCTGGAAGACCTGGGCGTTGGCGTCGGTGCCGTCGGCGGCGACCGCCACGACGTCGGCCGTGCCGTGCGCGTCGTTGGCCACGCGCTGGCGCTGGAGGAGGCTGCGGACGGCGGCGAGGCGGTTGCGCTCCAGTGCCGCCTGCTCGAACTCCTGCTTGGCGGCGGCGTCCTTCATCCGCGCCTCGAGGTCGTGCTCGATCTCGCGGTAGCGGCCCGACAGGAACGCGCGGACGCCGTCGATCGACTCCATGTACTGCTCGCGCGTGACGCCGTAGTCGACGCACGGTGCGCCGCAGCGCTTGATGTAGAAGTCGAGGCACGGCGAGCCGGAGCGGCGGCCGGGCTCGGCGCCGCTGCAGGAGCGGTACTGGAAGACCTTGCCGAGCGTCTCCAGCGTGGAGCGCGTGCGCCTGGCGGAGGAGTAGGGCCCGAAGTACAGACGCGTCCTGCGGTGGCGCTCGCGGGTGAAGTAGACGCGCGGGAACGGCTCGTCCATCGAGATCGCGATGTACGGGTAGGACTTGTCGTCGCGCAGCCGGATGTTGAAGCGCGGCTGGTACTGCTTGATGAAGTTCTGCTCGACGAGCAGGGCCTCGGTCTCGGACTCGACGAGGATGAAGTCGATGGTGTCGATCACCTCGGTCATCTGCACGGCGCCGCGCGTGACCGGGTTGGCGAAGTGGCTGGCGATCCGCTTCTTGATCGAGATCGCCTTGCCCACGTAGATGACCTTGCCCTTGTCATCGTGGAAGAGGTAGACGCCGGGGCCGTCAGGCAGCTGCTTGCGCTGGTCGGCGAGGCGGCTCTTGCGTCCTTCTGATTGCGGGACCGAGGCCATGCTGCGTTTGGAGGATAGGGTCGGGTGAAGCGTGGTCGGGAACGAGCACCCCAGCGAGGACGAGATCGAGGCTGCGGCGGAGCGCGAGCTGCACCACGAGCACCTGCGGCCGGGGCAGCTGGAGGGCGTCGAGGCAGCGCTGGACGGGCGCGACGCGCTGGTCGTGATGGCGACCGGGAGCGGGAAGTCGGCGATCTACCAGCTGGCCGGGTACTTCCGGGCGGGGCCGACGGTGGTGGTGTCGCCGCTGATCGCGCTGCAGCGCGACCAGGTGGCGCAGGCGGAGGGCGGGGCGGCGGCGGAGCTGAACTCGACGCTGTCGCATGCGGCGCGCGAGGCGGTCTTCGCGGGGTTGGCCGACGGCTCGCTGGAGTTCGTGCTGCTCGCGCCGGAGCAGCTCTCGAACCGCGACACGCTGGAGCGGCTGCGCGCCGTGAGGCCGTCGCTCTTCGTGGTCGACGAGGCGCACTGCGTGTCGCAGTGGGGGCACGACTTTCGGCCGGAGTACCTGGAGCTCGGCGCGGCCGCAGAGGCCCTGGGCCGCCCGCCGATCCTGGCGCTGACGGCGACCGCCGCGGGTCCGGTGCGCGACGAGATCGTCTCGGTCCTGCGGATGAGGGACCCCGAGATCATCGTGAAGGGCTTCGACCGCCCCAACATCTGGCTCGGGGTCGAGCGCTTCCACGAGGCCGACGACAAGGAGCGCAGGCTGGTGGCGGACGTCGTGGCGGCGCCGTTGCCGGGGATCGTCTACGTGGCGACGCAGAAGGGGGCCGAGGCGCTGGCCGCCGCGCTGCGCGCGCACGGCGTGCGGGCGACCGCGTACCACGGCGGGATGAGCGCGAAGGCGCGCGATGCCGCGCAGGAGTCGTTCATGAGCGCGGGCGGCGAGACCGACGTCATGGTCGCCACGATCGCCTTCGGGATGGGCGTCGACAAGCCGAACGTGCGGTTCGTCTTCCACCTCGACGTGAGCGAGTCGCTCGACGCCTACTTCCAGGAGCTCGGCCGAGCGGGGCGCGACGGCGCACCGAGCGTCGCGCGGTTGTACTACCGCCCCGAGGACCTCGGCCGCCGCCGCTTCTTCGCCTCCGGCAAGCTCGACACCGCGACGCTGGAGCGCACCGCCCGTGTGATCGCGGCGACGTCGCCGGTTGACGCAGCGGTGTTGCGCGACAACCTCGACTTCTCACGGAGTCGCACCGCGACCGTCCTGCATCGGTTGCAGGACGCCGGGCTGATCGACGTGAGCGACACCGGCCTCGTCACCTCCATCCCCTCCGCGGACCTCGCGACCGGGATCGCCTCAGCCGCCGCCTCCGAAGTCGACCACGAACACCTCGACCGCTCGCGCGTAGAGATGGTCCGCGGCTACGCCGAGCACTACACCTGCCGCCGAGCCTTCTTGTTGTCCTACTTCGGCGAGCCCTTCGAGCCGCCATGCAACAACTGCGACAACTGCAACGCCGGCCACGGCATCCCACCCGCGGACGCCGGCCCTTACACCATCGGCACCCGCATCCACCACCCCACCTTCGGCCCCGGCACCATCCAACACATCGAAGACAACATCCTCACCATCGCCTTCGACCACACCGGCTACAAGACCCTCTCCGAATCCATCGTCCTGACCCAGCACCTCCTCGCCGAGGACGACAACTAGCTCGAAGGTCACAAACTGCAGCGTCATGTCTCTTCATCTCGATGCTGGGGCACAACTGGGCGAGGTTCAAAGGCTTCTGGCGCGCTGAGACGATGCTCACGCGCGACGCTTGGCGGCCGTACTGGCGGTTCGCCAAAGACCACACCGGGCTGTTCCTCGCGATCGCATCGGTCCTAGCCGCGCTGACGTACTTCACCCTCGCAGCGGCCGAGCAGCACATGTACGGGTCGCTCTACATCGACCTGGCCGACGTCGGTCTCAGCCGTCCGCGCCTGATCGAGGACACGGCCATCGCGACGGTGATCATCGCTCTGATCTTCGTGCCGCTCTCGCTCCTGTTGTCCTTGGCCTTGGCAGCCGAACACGGCATGGCCCGGTTCGCCATCTGGCGGCCCGCGGGCGCGGTGTTGAACGCCGTCGGCCTCGGCGTCATCACGCTCGGCATCATCTGGGGCGGCGCGTCCTACGGCGCCGATCAGGTCAGGGCGGGCAAGATCAGCTCGGGCACCCTCGCGTGGGGACTCCAAGTCCTCGACATCTGGGCGATGCCGTTCCACTTCACGCGCCTGCCGGCGGGCCACGGCTTCGACCCGGGCTGCGTGCTCTACCTCGGCCACGCGAACGGGCAGCTCGTCATGTACGACGTCGAGCACGGCAGCTCGCTCCACCTCCAAGAGGCGCAGTACGCCGGAGAGGCCGGATTCGTCAGCTTCGGCCAGGTGCCGGACCGGTGCCGTGGCCAGGACGACCCGGCGGCTGTCCTCGCCGACACCGAGCAGGTCGAGGACGTCGATGCCGCCGGGACCACGCTCGCGTGGTCCGAGCGCGCGCATCCACACGGACCGTGGGCGCTGATGGTGAGCACGGGCGGCGCCGAGCGCGTGCTCCTCGAGAGTCCGCACCGGCTGGAGCCGGACCTCGGCCGCGACCCAAACGGCCGGCTCGTCGTCATCTACCGGTCGTGCGCCGCGCGGGGCTGTGTCGTCCGCGAACGGCCCATCGCGCACGGTACCTCGACGACGATCGCGGTGCCGCGCAAGCGCGGCTGCTCGCCCGCGTGGCCGTCGGAGAGCACGCAGGTCGTCGCGGTTGTGCTGAGCGGCGCGCGCTGCGCCCCGCGCGATCGCGGCGTGTGGCTGCGCAGGGTGGGCGATCGATGGCGTCGTGTCCCGACGACACAGACCGGGGCAGCGGAGCTCGACACGTCCGGCGATCGAGTCATATGGGTCGAGGACCGAGGCCCGCTCGACCGGCTGCGCGTCGTCGCGGGCGGCCGGACGGCGACGCTGGCCTCCGGTCGGCAGCCGCTGACCACGCCGCGCCTCGTACGCGGCGGACCTGCTCTGGTGGGACGGCGACAACGACCTGCTGAGGGCGCGGTCCTGGCGTCGCGGCGCCTGCGAGGAGAGGCAGGCCAAGGTCATCGGCGGGACGACCGACCGCGGTCACTTCGCCCCCTCGTCACGCGGGCTGCTCATCGCTGAGCGCTCGCGCATCGTCGTCGCCGGGAAGAAGACGGCGGCGGCGTATCGGCGGCTGGCGGCGTGTATCAGCGCGCCGTGAGGAGGTCTCGCGCCGCGCGGAAGAAGGCGGGGATCTCGCCGTCGTCGTCGGCGTCGGTGACGGGCCGCTCGGCGCCGGTGAAGGAGGTGGCGTTCCAGAAGGTGGAGGGGCCCGTCTTGGCGGGTGGGGTCCAGGGAGACACGTAGGCGTAGGGCTCGGTGTGGTCGTCGTCGCCGGGAGATATGCCGTAGGTCGCGTTGCCCGCTTCGATCGCGATGTCGAAGTGCTCGGGCCATAGGTGGATGGGTGCGTTGGCGTCGAAGGCGCGGAGGGCTTCCTCGCCGGTCGCCCAGACGTCGGCGAGGCGGAGCGTCGCGCCGGCGTGGATCTCCAGGGTCTCGTCCGAGAGCGCGGAGGCTGCGGGTTCGGCGAGGCCGACGAAGTGGGCGGCTGCGCGCAACGACGTGATGGCGATGGAGTGCTCGTCGCCGGAGGGGTCCACCCGGACGAGCTGGGGGCCGCGGGTGGCGATCCAGCTGCCGTCGGGGAGGTCGGGGGTGCCGAAGCCCTCGGGTCGGACCTGCAGGGCGATCTCGTTGCCGGTCGCCTGCACCCGCAGCGGGCTGATCACGTGGACCGCCAGCGCGTGGAGCGAGCGGCGGGTGGAGACGAGGGGCTCGTCGGCTGGCGTCATGGACATCATCTTGCCCCACGGCGGAAGAGCCGTGCGAAGAAGCCGCGCCTCCGGGGCTGGGTCGCCAGCCACTCCTCGCGCGACGGCAGCCGGCCGGCCGCGCGGGCCTTCCGGACGCAGGCGATGTGCGCGTGGCGGCGGTTCTCGCCGCTGCCCTCGGGCCGGATCAGGACGTGCTCGTTGAACGCCGGCAGCTTGCGCGGGCAGAACGGGCACGCGTAGGTCCGCGGCCGGCCGGAGTGCGACGGGCGCAGCTCGTACCAGCGCGCGTCGACCAGCCGGCGCGGGCCGCTCACGCCGTCGCCCAGCCCTGCGCGAGCGCCTCGTCCTGCAGCGCGGACACCGCGCGATCGAGCAGCGCGCTGTCCGAACCGGCGCGGCGCAGCAGCGAGATCGGCACCCGGACCACCTCCGCCAGCGGCCGCCACACGAGCCCCGCGGGCGTCCCGGTCTGCGCGCTCTCCCCCACCAGCGACACCGCCCCGCCGCCGACCAAGGCCCCATAGGCCGGATCGAACGGCGTCTCGACCGGCTGCAGCCGCGGCTCGAAGCCCGCCGCCCGGCACGCGCCGACGACCAGGTCGTAGTGCCCCGGGTTCGCGTCGCGGTCGTGCAACGAGATCGCGCGATCGGCCAAGGACGACAACTCGACGACATCATCATCGGCCACCGGATCCCCGGAACGCACCAACACCCCCAGCCGCTCCCGCCGCAGCACGACCGCGTCGACCCCCTCGACCAGCCCCGCCGCCCGGACCAGCGCCAGGTCCAACTCACCCGCCCGCACCGCCGCCCCCAGCGCCGGCGTCGCCAGCAGCCGCGGGACGACCTCCACCCCCGGCAGCCGCCGCCGCAGCGCCTCGATCAGCAGCGGCGCCGTCCCGTACCCCAGCGACGTCGAGTACCCCAGCGCGACGCTCCCCCGCACCCCGAGCCCGAACGCCCGCAGTTCGTCGTGCAACGCGGCCGCCTCATGCTCCAGCGCGGTCCCGCGCTCCAGCAGCCGCGCGCCCGCCTCGGTCGGCGTCACGCCGCCCGCCGAGCGCTCCAGCAACCGCACGCCGACCTCCGCCTCCAGCGCCGCGACCTGGCGCGACACCGCCGGCTGGGCGACGTGCAGCACGCCGGCCGCACGGCTGAACGACCCCTCGCGGGCCACGGCCAGGAAGTACAGGAGGCGCCGGTCGAGCACGCCACAAGGGTATGCCGGATCGGTACGGCGCCAGAGCGAAACGCTGTTGGCGGCGAGCGTGCGCGCAAGGCAAGGTGATGGCCATGACCCCCACCCGCACGCTCATCGACACCTACATGAACGCCCTCCGGACCGGCGACCTGCCGACCCTGCACGCCACGTTCGCCCCCGACGCGACCTGGTGGCTCCCCGGCGACCTGCCCGTCAGCCGCACCTGGCACGGCCCCGACGCGATCCTGGACGAGTTCCTCCCCGCCGTCATGGCGCGCTTCCGGCCGGACACCATCGAGTTCACCACCAACTCGATCACCACCACCGACGACGCGGCGATCCTGGAGTGGACCGTCGAGGCCACGCGCCTCGACGGCAACCCCTACAAGAACGACTACATCGCGATCTTCGAGATCCGCGACGGCCGCATCTCAGCCGTCCGCGAGTACATGGACACCACCGTGATGGTGTCGCTCTTCGAAGAAGCGCCCGCGGCGGCCCAGGCCTAGGCCGCCGCGTCCGCGCGCAGCTCGGTCCCGGCGATCATCGCCCTCGACCGCCCCGCCCGCTTGGCGTCCAGCAACGCGACGTCCGCGGCCTCCAGCAGATCGGCCAGCTCGTCGCCGTGCGTCGGCGCGGCGGCGCAGCCCATCGACAGGTCGACCTTCGGCCCGGACCCCGCCTCGAAGACCTCAGACACCTGCGCCATGATCCGCTGCGCGGCCTGCACGGCCTCCTCGAGGTTCCCAGGGACCAGCAGCGCGAACTCGTCGCCGCCCAGCCGCCCCGCGTGCCCGTGGACACCGAGGATCCGGCCGATCTCGGCCAGCACCAGGTCGCCCGCGGCCATCCCGTGGCGCTCGTTGACCGACTTGAAGTGGTCGATGTCGCAGATCAGGATCGCGCCGCCGCCGTTCTCGATCAGCGCGAGCCGCGTCGTCTGCAGCCAGTGCCGGCGGTTCGCCAGCCCGGTCAGGTCGTCGGTCTGCGACAGCCGCTCCAGCTCGGCGACCCGCTGCGCGAGCCGGTCGTTCTCGCCGCCACGCTGCTCGGGCTGCGCGATCTGCTCGGCAAGGACATCAAGAACGTCCGCGGTCACGTCGAGCCGCGCCATCGCGACCTCCAGGAGCGCGTGGTCGGCCTCGGTCCCGTGCAGCATCCCCGCGACGTTGTCGCTCAGCTGCACGCACGCGATCTCAGCGTTCGGAGCCCCGACGCCGGTCGGCCCGCCGTGGTGCCACGCGATGATCGACGCGACCTCCGCCGGCAGACCCCAGCGCTCGGCCAGCAGCGCGCCGCACTGGGCGTGGTCGATCCCGAAGCGCTCCCTCTCGGCCAGGACGCGCTCGGCGCCCGCCGGGAACTCGGACGCCAGCGCATCGCAGACGTCCTCGCCGAAGACCTCCGGCAGGACCAGCTTGCCGACGTCGTGCAACAGGCCCGCGAGGTGCACGGTGTCGCCGGGGATCTTGGCCTCCTCGGCCGCCGCGGCGGCGCCGATGGCGACCGTGATCGCGTGAAGATGCAGCTGCCCGCACGACGCGCGGCCGTTGCCGCGCGAGCGCTCCAGGAACCGGAACGTCGCCGCCTCCAGCGCCAGCCGGCGCAGCGCGCGGCGCCCCACCAGCATCACGGCCTGGCGGATCGTCTTCGCGCGGATCGGGTGCGCGCGGGCCGCGGAGTTCGCGAAGCGCAGCAGGTTGGCCGCGAACGTCGCGTCCTGCTCGAGGGCGTCCACCAGGTCAGCGGCGGTCGCCTCCTCGTCGTCGCACAGGGCGATGACGCGGAGCACCGTGGCGTCGAGTACGGGGAACTCGGCCAGGTCGTCAATGGCGCCTGCCACTGAACGGGCGGCTTCGGGGTCGATGCCGTCCTTCCAGGGCGCGCAGTCCGTTGCGTGCTTTGCCTCCATGGCTCACTGGAACATCGGTCACGGCGGCGTCGTGTTGAGAGTGGGGATGTGGTGCATGGACGAGTGTGCGAGTAGCTTTCCTGGATGCCCGTCGCCTTCCGGACCTGTCCCCTCTGCGAAGCGACCTGCGGCCTGGCGCTGGAGGTCGACCACGACGCCCACACCGTGACCAAGGTGCGCGGCGACGCCGATGACGTGTTCTCGCACGGCTTCCTGTGCCCCAAGGGCGTCTCGATCAAGGAGCTGCACGACGACCCGGACCGCGTCCGCACGCCGCTGATCCGCCAGCCGGACGGGTCGTTCGCGGCCGCCACGTGGGACGAGGCGTTCGCCCTGATCGCCGAGAAGCTCCCGGCCATCGCGGCGCGCGGTGGGAAGGACGCGATCGCCGCCTACATCGGCAACCCCGCCGCGCACTCGCTCGCGTTCTTGTTGTACGGGAAGGTCTTGTTGAAGGCCTTGGGAACCAAGAACATCTTCAGCGCCTCGACCGTCGACCAGTACCCCAAGCAGGCCGCGTCGGCGCTGATGTTCGGGACCGGCACGACGATCGCGATCCCGGACCTCGACCGCACCGACTTCCTGCTCTGCCTCGGCGCGAACCCGCTGGCGTCCAACGGCTCGCTGATGACCGCGCCCGACGCGCGCGGGCGCCTGCGCGCGATCCGGGCGCGCGGCGGCCGCATCGTGGTCGTCGACCCGCGCCGCTCGCGCACCGCCGCCGAGGCCGACCAGCACCTCGCGATCCGGCCCGGGACCGACGCGCTGTTGTTGATGGCCCTGCTGCACACGATCTTCGCCGAAGGCCTGGAGTCGCTCGGCGCGCTCTCCGCGGAGCATGTCGACGGCCTCGACGAGGTCCGGGCGCTCGCGGCCGACTTCCCGCCCGAGGCGGTCGCCGCCGCGTGCGGCCTCGACGCCGGCGAGATCCGCGACGTCGCCCGCGCCTTCGCCGCCGCGCCGTCCGCCGTCGCCTACGGCCGGATCGGCACGACGACCCAGGCCTTCGGCACCACCGCGTCCTGGCTGATCGACGTCCTCAACATCGTCACCGGCAACCTCGACCGCGCCGGCGGTGCGATGTTCCCGCTGCCCTCGACCGGCCTGCAGAACTCCAAGGGCGAGCCGGGCCGCGGGCGCGGCGCGCGCTTCGGCCGCTGGGCGTCGCGCGTGCGCGGGCTCGGCGAGGTCTTCGGCGAGCTGCCGGTCGCCTGCCTGGCGGAGGAGATCGACACGCCCGGCGAGGGCCAGGTGCGCGCGCTGATCACGGTCGCGGGCAACCCGGTGGTCTCGACGCCCAACAGCGACCGTCTCGCCGCCGCGCTCGACGACCTCGACTTCATGGTGTCGCTCGACATCTACGTCAACGAGACGACGCGCCACGCCGACGTCATCCTCCCCGCCCCGTCGCCGCTGGAGAAGTCGCACTTCGACTTCGTCTTCCAGGGCTTCGCGGTGCGCAACTACGCCAACTACTCGCCGCCCGTCCTGGACCGCCCGGAGGGGCTGCCGGACGAGTGGGAGACGGTCCTGCGGCTGGTCGGCGTCGCCACCGGCCAGGGCCCGGACGCCGACATCGCGGCGATCGACGCGTTCGTGGTCCGGGCCGCGATCGGGCGCGAGACCGGCGACGAGCACTCGCCGTGGCACGGGCGCGACGTCGAGGCGTGCGTCGCCGAGCTGGAGCCCCGCACCGGCACCGCGCGCCTGATCGACATGATGCTCCGCACCGGCCCGTACGGGCTGACGCTCGCCGACCTGGAAGCGCAACCCCATGGCATTGACTTGGGTCCCCTGCAGCCGCGCATGCCCGAGGTGTTGCGCACGCCCTCCGGGAAGGTCGAGCTGGCGCCGCCGTCGCTGGTCGCCGACGTCGCGCGCCTGCACGCCGCGCTCGCCGACCACATCGACAACGCGGACGGGATCGTCCTGATCGGCCGCCGCGACCTGCGCTCCAACAACTCCTGGATGCACAACCTGCCGCTGCTCGTGCGCGGGCCGGAGCGCTGCACGCTGCACGTGCACCCCGACGACGCGGCCCGCCTCGGGCTGACCGACGGCGGCCGGGCGTCGATCGCCTCGCGCGTCGGCGCCGTCACCGCGCCGGTCGAGGTGACCGCCGACATCCGCCCCGGCGTCGTCTCGCTCCCCCACGGCTGGGGCCACGACCGCGACGGGACCGACATGGCCGTCGCCCGCGCCCACGCGGGCGTGAACTCCAACGTCCTCACCGACGAGGCCGCCGTCGAGCCGCTCACCGGCACCGCGGTCCTCAACGGGATCCCGGTGACGGTCGCACCGGTGCAGGCCAGCGCGCAGGACGCCGCGCCGCTCGCCGCGGCCGGGTAACCGCACCGCCCGCGGTGCGGCCAGCAGGGGGAAACGCGCGCCCCTAGGGGATCCCCTGATGTGACTGGGGTGGGTGCGCGTCAGGGTCCGGCACGACCCCGCTTCCCCAACTCCCAGAGAGACCTCCAAAGTGCCCACCCAACGCTGGACCCTGACCGTCGTGTGCGTCGCGACCGCGATGTTGATGCTCGACATCGCGGTCGTGAACACCGCGCTCTCCGACATCGCGTCGGACCTCAACACCGGCCTGCACGGCCTGCAGTGGATCGTCGACGCCTACACGTTGGCGCTCGCCTCGGTCGTCCTGACCGCCGGCTCGCTGGCCGACCGCTTCGGCCGCAAGCGCCTCTTCACCTACGGCCTCGCGCTCTTCACCGCCGCTTCACTCGTCTGCGCGCTCGCCGGCTCGATCGGCTTCCTGGACGCCGCCCGCGCCGTCCAGGGCATCGGCGCCGCGATCATGTTCGCGGTCTCGCTCG
This sequence comes from Conexibacter woesei Iso977N, assembly GCF_000424625.1. Taxonomy (GTDB): domain Bacteria; phylum Actinomycetota; class Thermoleophilia; order Solirubrobacterales; family Solirubrobacteraceae; genus Baekduia; species Baekduia woesei_A. Next base: position 495,603 of record NZ_AUKG01000002.1, on the reverse strand, counting down.
CGCTGCTCGCCAACGCGTTCCCGGACCTCAAGGAGCGCATGAACGCGCTCGCCGTCTACGGCGCCACGATCGGCGCGTCGTTCGCGGTCGGCCCGCTCGTCGGCGGCGCGCTGACCTCCGGCTTCGGCTGGCGCGCGATCTTCCTCATCAACATCCCGCTCGGGCTGATCTGCCTGGCGATCACGCGCAAGTACGTCGAGGAGTCCAAGGACGCCGTCGCGCGCCGCGTCGACCTCGCGGGCCTGGTGACGCTGACCGCGGGCCTGTTCCTGCTGATCCTCGCGCTGCTGCGCGGCAACGAGCTGGGCTGGGGCTCGACCCAGATCCTGCTCGAGCTGGGCGGCGCCGCCGCGCTGCTGGTCGTCTTCCTGTTCGTCGAGTCCGACGTCAAGGACCCCATGTTGCCGCTCGGCCTGTTCCGCAACGGGCGCTTCACCGGTGCGCAGGTCGGCGCGTTCGCGATCTCCGCGTCGTTCTTCGCGGTGTTCTTCTACACCACGCTCTACCTCCAGCAGGTGCTGGGCCTGAGCGCGATCGAGGCCGGCCTCGTCTACCTGCCCGGCACCGCCACGATGTTCTTCGTCGCGGGCGGGTCCGCCGCGCTCGGCGAGCGCGTCTCCGGCCGCGCGATGGTGTCGGCCGGCCTCGCGCTGGTCGCGGGCGGCATGGCGCTGCTGACGTTCTGCGACGTCGGCTCGTCGTGGGCGATCGCGCTGCCCGGCTCGATCCTGGCGATGGTCGGGACCGGCCTGTTCAACCCGTCGATCAGCGCGTTCGCGCTCGGCAGCGCGCCGGCGCACCAGAGCGGCCTGGCCGCCGGTGTGAACGACACGTTCCGCCAGGCCGGGATCGCGGTCGGCGTCGCGGCGCTCGGCGCGCTGATCCCGACCGGCGCGTCGCTCGGCGCGGGCGACCCGCACGCGTTCGTCGGCGGCCTGCACGACGCGCTGTGGGCGTGCACCGGGCTCGCCGCCGTGGGTGCCGTCGCGTGCGCGTTCCTGCTCCGGACGCCGAAGGACGAGGCAGACGCCGGTGTCTCCGTGGAGACCACCGAAGCCGCCGAAACCACCGAAACGCTCCTCCAAACGGTCTAACCGGAACGGAGCGGTACCAGGAACGGGTCCGTCCGCCGACCGGGGAGCGAAGATACCCCGGTCGGGGGATGTGACCCCCGCCGTTCGCTGCCGAATCCTACGCGCGTGGAGGAGATTCGCGACCGGGTGGCGATGACGGCCGGAGTCCGTCGGCTGCAGCTCGCCGTCGCGCTCGTCGCCGCGGGCTACCTTCTGACCACGCTGCCGTTCGTCCGCGGCGGCGCGCACTACGTCCCGGCGTTCGACATCACGCTGCCGCTGACCGCGCTGGCGCTGTCGGTGGCCCTGGCGGCGTGGCGCGCGGTGCGCGTCCCGTCGGAGCGCGCGATCTGCCTCTGCCTCGCGGGCGCGATCCTGTCGTGGGGCCTGGGCGACGCGGCGTGGTTCACGCTGATCGGCCCCACCGGCGCGGCGCCGGTGCCGTCGTGGCCCGACATCGGGTTCTTGGGGTTCTACCCGCTCGCCTACGCCGCGATCGGGCTGACGCTCCGGGAGCGTGGCGCGCGGATCCCGCCCTCGATGTGGCTCGACGGGGTGATCGCGGGCGTGACGGTCGCGGCGGTGGCCGCGGCGGCGGTCTTCGAGCCGATCATGAACGCCACCAACGGGCCGGCGCAGACGGTCGCCACGACGCTCGCCTATCCGCTGTCCGACTTCCTGATCCTCGCGCTGATCGCGACGACCGCGGTGCTGACGGGGCGCGCGCCGACGCGCTCGCTGCTCGTGCTCGGCGCGGGGCTGGTGGTGTTCTCGGCGAGCGACATCATGTTCACGTTCCTGCTCTCGAGCGGGAACTACCAGACCGGGACGCCGGTCAGCACCGGCTGGATCATCGGCTGCGCGATCATGGCCTGCTCGCCGTGGACGAAGCGGACGCGGGTCGAGGCCGACTTCGGCGGCGCCCGCGCGATCCTGCTGCCGGTCGTGTGCACGTTCGTGGCGCTGGCGATCGTCGTGGCCTCGCGGTTCGTGGCCGTGCCGGGGCTGGCCTTCGGGCTCGCGGTCACCGCCATCGCCGCTGCGGTCGGCCGGACGCTGCTGACGTTCCGGGAGGTCCAGGAGCTCGGCGAGCGCCGCGTCGAGGCCCGCACGGACGAGCTCACCGGTCTGGCGAACCGACGATCTTTGGTGTGGCACCTGGAGCAGGTCGTCCGGCGCGGCGACCCGGCCTCGCTGTTGTTGTTGGACTTGGACCACTTCAAGGAGCTCAACGACACGCTGGGCCACGCCGCGGGCGACGAGCTGCTGCGGCGGATCGGGCCGCGGCTGCGCGAGGTGCTCGGCCCGCGCGACGTGCTGGCGCGGCTGGGCGGCGACGAGTTCGGCGTGATCGCCTGGCGCGGCGAGGACGACGACCGGCCGGTCGTCCTGGCGCAGCGGCTGCTGCGCGTGCTGGAGGAGCCGTTCGACCTGCGCGGGATCGCGCTGCGCGTGGACGGGTCGATCGGCGTCGCGCACTTCCCGGACCACGCGCGCGATGCGAGCGGGCTGCTGCAGCGCGCGGACGTCGCGATGTACCAGGCCAAGGAGCGGAGGTCCGGCGTCGAGGTCTACGACGTCGGGACCGATCGGCACACGCTCGACCAGCTCGCGCTCGCTGGGCAGCTGCGGAGCGCGATCGCTTCCGGGCAGCTCGTCGTCCACCACCAGCCGAAGGTCGACCTGGTGTCCGGGGCCGTCGTGTCGACCGAGGCGCTGGTCCGCTGGCAGCACCCGACCGAGGGCCTGCTCGCGCCCGGCGTCTTCCTGCCGCTGGCCGAGCAGACCAACGCGATGGGGCCGCTGGCGCTGGAGGTCCTGGAGCTGGCGCTGCGCGACTGCGCGGCCTTCCGAGCCGAAGGACTGGTCCTTGAAGTCGCGGTGAACCTGGCTGCGGCGAACCTGCTCGACGTCGAGCTGCCGGGCATCGTCGCTGCGGCACTGGAGCGCCACGGGCTGCCGGCGAGCGCGCTGCGCTTCGAGGTCACCGAGACGAACATCCTGGCCGACGCCGAGCGCTGCGTGTCGGTGCTGGAGGCGTTGAAGCGGCTGGGCGTCGGCCTGTCCCTCGACGACTTCGGGACCGGCCACGCGTCGCTCGCCCGCCTCGCGGGCCTCCCCGTCGACGAGCTCAAGATCGACCGCTCCTTCATCACCGACGTCGCCGAGGACTCCGCCCACCGCGCGATCGCCCGCACCATCGTCGACCTCGGCCGCTCCCTCGGCCTCCGCGTCGTCGCCGAAGGCATCGAAGACGACGCCTGCCTCGCCGTCGTCCGGGCGCTCGGCGTCGACGTGGCCCAGGGCTACGGCCTTGGCCGCCCGCTGCCGGCATCCGCGCTCCGCACCGCCCTCACCGAGTCACCGCGCGCGGCCTAGGGCCGCGCGTCGTCACAGCGCGGTGAAGCTGCCGCTGAGGTGCGGCTTGCCCTTCTTCGCGTCGTGCGCCTCGAACGTGCGGCCGCCGGCGCTTGGTGCCGAGCTGAAGGCGACGGTCGCGGGTAGGAGGACCGGGAGCTTGAAGCGGACGTCGGTGGTGAAGGCGTCCGGGAGCTCGGGTTGGAGGGCGGCGAGGGTGTGGGCCTTGAGCCACATGCCGTGGGCGATCGCGCGGGGCATGCCGAAGGCCTTGGCCGAGAGGTTGTGGAGATGGATCGGGTTGCGGTCGCCGGACACGGCGCCGTAGCGGCGGCCGATGTCGGCGGGGACCTTCCAGATCGCCTCCGCGGCGGGCGGCGCGCTCGGCTCGTCGCGCTCGCGCTCGCGCCTCTCCCCACCGTCGCCGCTTCCGCCGCCGCGGCGCAGGTACGTCGAGCGGCCCTCCCACACGCGTTCACCATCAACTTCGGCAACCGCGACAACATCGAACTGCCGGCCCCTCGGATGGTCCCGGAGGTCCTCCGCCCGGACGGTGAACGACGGCGTCTCCCCCGTCCCGACCGGCCGGACGTGCTCGATCCGGTTTTCGACGTGCACGAGCCCGAGCACGCCGAACGGGAACGAGGAGTCGGTCATCAACCGCATGGCCAACGGGAACGCGAGGATGTGGAGGTAGGTCGGCGGCAGCGCGTCCCGGAGGTCGAAGCCGCAGACGCGCGCGTAGTCGGCGACGTGCCCGCGATCAAGCGCGACATCCTGCAACGCGAACGACAGGTCCGGCAGCTCGCGCGAGCCCTTCGGCCCGACCAGCGGGACCCTGCGCAGCAGCGGCAGCGCGTAGGACCCAGCGACCGCGCGCGGGTACAAGGTGGCGGCGCCGGGCGCGCCGTCCAACGTCCGGGTCGTCGCCATGCCCGCCTACGCCCCGATCAGGGACTGGCCGCAGACGCGCACGACGTTGCCGTTGACGCCGCCCGACGCGGGGCTGGCGAACCACGCGATCGTCTCGGCGACGTCGATCGGCAGCCCGCCCTGCGCCAGCGAGTTCATGCGGCGCCCGCCCTCGCGGACGAACAGCGGCATCGCGGCGGTCATCTGCGTCTCGATGAACCCGGGCGCGACCGCGTTGATCGTCGCGCCGCGCTGGGCCAGCTCGGGCGCCAGCGTCTCGACGATCCCGATCACGCCGGCCTTCGACGCGCCGTAGTTGGTCTGCCCGCGGTTGCCGGCGATCCCGCCGATCGAGGAGACCGTGACGATCCGGCCGCCGTCGCCGAGCAGGTCGCCGATCAGCAGCGCGTCGTTGAGCCGTTCCTGCGCGGAGAGGTTCACATCGAGCACGGCGTCCCACCGTTCGGGCTTCATGCGCGCCAGCGTGCGGTCGCGCGTGATGCCGGCGTTGTGGACGACGACGTCCACGGTCCCGTGGCGCTCGGTCAGGTACGCGGCCAGCGACTGCGGCGCGTCGTCGGCCGTGACGTCCAGGTGCAGCGCGGCGCCGCCGATCCTGTTGGCGACCTTGGCGAGCGCGTCGCCCGCCTGCGGGATGTCGATGGCGATGACATGGGCGCCGTCGCGCGCGAGCGTCTCGGCGATCGCGGCGCCGATGCCGCGTGAGGCGCCGGTGACCGCGGCGACGCGCCCGGCCTGCGGCTGCTCCCAGTCCCTCGGCGTCGAGGACTCGCCGCTGTTGATGCGGATGACCTGGCCGTCCACGTAGGCCGACTTCGAGGACAGCAGGAAGCGCAGCGTCGACTCGAGGTCGTCCTCGCCGCCGGGCGCGACGTAGACGAGGTTGCCGGTCGCGCCGTGGCGCAGTTCCTTGGCGGCGGAGCGGACGAAGCCCTCGAGCGCGCGCTGAGCGACATGATGGCGTCGGTCGGCGGCGTGCTCGGGCGGCGTGCCGAGGACGATCAGGCGGCCGCTCCTGCCGAGCTTCGTGATGACGGGGTTGAAGAACTCCCGGAGCGCGCTCAGGTCCTCCGACTTGGTGATCCCGGACGCGTCGAAGACGATCGCGCCGACCTTGTCGGCGGCACCGGCCACGGCCTCGGGCGCGAGGGCGGGCGTGTTGGTGTTCTTGAGGACCCGCTCGACCGTCGAGAGCAGGCGATGCTCCGGCGCGCCGCCGACGACCGCGGCCCCTTCGAGGAGCGGCTGGCCCGGCTTGTAGCGGCGCAGCGGCGTCGACTCGGGGAGGCCCAGGCGGCCGACGAGGAACTTCCCGGGCGGCGTGGACGAGAGCTGTTGGTATCTATCGGCGGCTTGCGACACGGTTCGATGTTACATTCTTTGATGTCACCATGCCTCAGCCCAAGAAGCCATCAGCCCCCGCCCCCGCCGCGATCCTCGGCGGCAACCGCATCCCGTTCGCGCGCTCGAACGGTCCCTACGCGCAGGCGTCCAACCAGGACATGTTCACCGCCGCGCTCGACGGGCTCGTCGCCCGCTTCGGGCTGGCGGGATCGACCGTCGACGAGGTCGTCGGCGGCGCCGTCCTCAAGCACGCGCGCGACTTCAACCTGATCCGCGAGTGCGTGATGGGCAGCGCGCTGGACGACGCGACGCCCGCGTTCGACGTCCAGCAGGCGTGCGACACGGGGATCCAGGCGGCGGTCCTGGCCGCCAACAAGATCGCGCTCGGCCAGACCGAGGTGGCGATCGCCGGCGGCGTCGACACGACCAGCGACGCGCCGCTCGGCGTCAACGACGACCTCCGGCGGCTGCTCGTGAAGGTCAACGCCGCGAAGTCGACGGCCGACCGCGTGAAGCTGCTCGCGCACGTCCGGCCCTCGCACCTCGCGCCCGACGTGCCGCGCAACGCCGAGCCGCGGACCGGGCTGTCGATGGGCGAGCACGCCGCGATCACCGCGCGCAAGTGGGGCATCACGCGCGAGGCGCAGGACGAGCTGACCGCGTTGAGCCACCAGAACCTCGCCGCGGCGTACGACCGCGGGTTCTTCGACGACCTGGTCACCCCGTTCCTGGGCCTGTCGCGCGACCAGAACCTGCGCCCGGACTCGAGCGTCGAGAAGCTGGCCAAGCTCAAGCCGGTCTTCGGGACGCGCGAGGACGGCGCGACGATGACCGCCGGCAACTCGACGCCGCTGTCGGACGGCGCGTCGGTGGTCCTGCTGTCGACCGACGCGTGGGCCGAGGAGCACAACTTCCCGGTGCTCGCGCACCTCACCCACTCGCAGACGAGCGCGGTGTCGTACGTCCACGGCGACGAGGGGTTGTTGATGGCCCCGGTCTACGCCGTGCCGAAGATGCTCGCGCGCGCCGGGCTGACGCTCGAGGACTTCGACTACTACGAGATCCACGAGGCGTTCGCCTCGCAGGTGCTGGCGACGCTGGCCGCCTGGGAGGACGCGGACTTCTGCAGGTCGCACCTGGGCCTGGACGCGCCGCTCGGCTCGATCGACCGCACCAAGTTGAACGTCAACGGGTCGTCGCTGGCTGCGGGCCACCCGTTCGCCGCGACCGGCGGGCGCATCCTCGCCACCGCCGCGAAGCTCCTCGCCGAGAAGGGCTCCGGCCGCGCGCTGATCTCCGTCTGCGCCGCGGGCGGCCAGGGCGTCGTGGCGATCGTCGAGCGCTAGTTGTAGGTCTCGCCCGCGGTCTGCGGGCGCAGCGCGGGCCGCTCGCCCGTGCGCTGGCGGCGCGGCTCGCGCGTCGCCGGCGCGCCCGCCGTGGAGCGGGCGGTCCGGGTCGTCAGCCTGCGGGCCAGCGCGATCGACGGCTTCTCCACCAGGAACCACGACGCGGTCGCCAGCGGGATCGTGAACGCCATGACCGTCAGGAGCTGGCGGCCGAGGACGTCGCCCTCGGGCCAGTGGCCGGTCATGCGCAGGGCGACGATCACCGGGAAGTGGATCAGGTAGACGCCGAAGGAGATCGAGCCAAGCCACTTCGCGGGGCCGCGCGCGAGCAGCGGCGCGGTCCACGGGCCGGCGACGAGGACGCCGATGACGGCGGCGATCCCGGCGATCCCGGGCGCGTCGCCGACGAGGCTGCGCAGCTCCTGCGAGCCGGCGCCGGTCGCGTGCCACCAGGAGTTCACGAGGATCAGGGCCAGCGCGGGCAGCAGGAGCGCGGCGGCGCGGCGCGCGTTGAGACGGCGCCTGTGGCAGAGCACGGCGATCGTCATCCCCGCGCCGAACTCGACGAGGTGCGGGAGCAGGGACGTGGACAACGTCTGCGGCCAGTGGTGCTCGTAGGCCAAGATGGTGGACAACGCGCCGGCCGCGACGACCGTGAGCGTGAGGAGCAGCAGCCGCGCGCGGCCGCCGCCGAGGCGCAGGGCGAGCGCGCCGGCGAACGGCAGCGTCGCGTAGAACGACACCTCGATCGCGAGCGTCCACATCGGCGGGTCGAGGTGCTTGATCGTCTCGTCGAAGTGGTTCTGGGCGAAGACGAAGAAGACCGGCAGCAGCCCCGCGTCGATCTGCATCGGGTGGTCCAGGTGGCGCAGCAGGAAGTACGAGGCGACGACCGCCAGCCAGTACGCCGGGAGGATCCGGGCGGCGCGGCGGATCGCGTAGCGCGTGAGGCTCGGCCCGCGCCGCGCGCCGTCGAGTGCCGCGGCGACGAACGGGCGGAAGATCAGGAAGCCTGACAACACGAAGAACAGCTGAACGCCGAGCCGCAGCTCGCCGAGCGAGAGATCGAGCAGGCCCTTCGGCGGCCTGTGCTGGTCGCCGTAGCTGAACATCCACGTGTGCAGGACCAGGACGCCGAGGGCGGCGAGGCCGCGCAGGCCGTCGAGCGCGTCGAGCCGCTGCGCGGGCTCGGCGGTCGCACGGCTGATCGCCGCCGCGGTGCGGCGGTCGACGCTGACGGGCTCGGCCGTGGGCATGTGCTTACGGTCGGTCACGAACTTGAGAGGCGGCGAAGAACCCCATGAGCCGGCGCTGAGCGAGCACCCCTGCCGGGCTTCGGCCGCTGTCCGGGACCGTACCCGGCCGCGGACCACCTACACGTTAGGAGATGTTGGGCGGGGGCCGGATTTCGGTGTGGGGTCACGCGATCAGCCGGACCTTGAGGCCGGTGACCGTGCCCATGGTGTCGCCTGCCCCACCGAGGAGGCCGAGGATCGCTGAGACATACGCGGTGGTCTCGGGGATCGGTGGGATGCAGCCGCAGGCGGCGACGGCGTTCGCGCCCGCGTTGTAGGCGGCGAGGGCGAGGGGGACGGAGCCGAAGCGGGCGAGGAGGTCGTGCATGAGGTGGGCCTGGGCGAGGATCGCGGCGTCGCCGTCGAAGGGGTCGGGCAGGTTGTAGTCCTTGGCGGTGCCGGGCATGAACTGGGCGATGCCCTGCGCGCCGGCCGAGGAGGTCGCGAACGGGTTGAAGTGCGACTCCTGGAACAACTGGGCGGCCAGGAGCGCCGCGCCGACGTTCCAGCGCTGCGCCGCGCGGGAGATCGTCGGCGCCCAGCGCGCGGGCACGAAGTCCGGGACGCCGGAGCGGCCGTCGCCCGGGCCGTAGCCGACGCTGCGCGAGCCGGCCGCGCGCGTGAAGCCGTAATGCCATGGCTCCCAGTCGTATCGCTGCTTGAACCCGAACCGCGGCGCGTGCGCGGCGAGCCAGGCGTACGCGGACTCCGGGCCGAGGTCGAGCTCGGTCCCGAGCCGGTGCAGCGACTCGCCGGGCCGCGCGACCCACTTCGGGTCCGGGTGCGCGGCGAACAGCGCCGCCTGCTCGGCGTTGGACCGGAACGCGCTGTTGATGATCAACGCGACGCCGTCCCTGCGCGCCGCGGCGGCGACGCGGTCGAAGGCGAGCGCGACATCCGGCCGCATCCGCTGGCCCTGGCGCGTCGCGAACGGACCGCGGTACTCGCCGGCGAGGTCGCCACCCGCGCTCGGGAGCGTCGTGGGCGCGACCTCGGCGACCGCACGCGCGCCGCCGACCGCGACGGCGATGCGCGTGGGCGCGAGCGCGGTCGCATCCGGGAACGCGACGTCGGCACCCCGCGCGCCGTTCTCACGAGCGGTCGCGGCAGCGGCATCGCGCGCAAGCTCCAGGTAGGCAGCCCGCTCGAGATGCCGCGGGTTCGGGACGCCGCCGTCGAGCACCGCAGGCTCGAACAACCGCGGCTGCGCGACCCGCATCGCCTCGGCACCCGCGAGCGCTGCGAGATCCGCCACGCCCCGACGCTCCTGCCTGTGCGCGATGCCCGCCAGGAACGCCGCGACGACCGACGCGACCGTGATCGCCAAGACCAAGAACCCCAACAACGAGACCATCGCCTGCCCGTCGTCGTCGCGTCGCTCAGGCATCGGTCAGAGCGGCAGTCGCGAGTCGGCGAAGCGCGGGCGACAGGACGAAGCCCGTGGCGGCGAGCAACCGCGTTGTTGGTGTGGTCGCCGGGAGGCGCAGAACGCCGGCCGAGCGACCAAGGCGTGCGGCCGCCGCGAGCGCCAGCACCTCGAGCCCCTCCGCCGCGCCCGGCGGCGGGACGACGACGAGCCGGTCCGCCGCAGCGAGCAGAGGATCGAAGTCCTGCGGCCGCGGACCGGCGACGACGAGGACGAACGGCGCCTCCCCACTCGCCGCCTGCGCGCGCTCAGCAGCGGCGCGCCCGGCCCCCGGCTCGCCGGGCAACGCGACCACGACTAGCCGCCCACGCGGCGCCGCCGCCAAGCCCCGCGCAGCAAGACGCTCCGCGAGTCGCCGCGCCGGAGGCAACGCGAAGCCCGCCCGCGGCGGTTGTCCGCCCCCGACCGCGGAGTCGCCGCCTGAGTGGCCGGTCCAGATTGCGAGGACGGCGACCGGCGCGCCGCAGGCGAGGGCTAGGGCTGTGCCGGCGGTGGTGCCGTCGGTGGTGGAGGCGAGGATGGCCAGGGATGCTGGGATCGAGCGCTCGGCGGCTAGCGGTGGTGGCGAGAGGAAGGTGTCGCGGAGGGCCATGGTGGTCATCGCGCGGTGGGGCCGGCGGAGGCGGTGGTCGTGGACGAGAGGAGCGACGGCAGCCAGGGGAGCAGGGCCGGAGGCGTTGCTCGAACGGTCACGTGGCGGGCTGAGACGTGGATCGAGAGGTGCGCGTGGGTCCAGCCGGGTGCTGCGGCGTGGGCCGCGGCTGACGGGTCGCTGCCTTGGAGGATCGCCATGGCTCCGGCCTCCGCCGCGCTTGATGCCGCGGTCCGTGCGCCGCCTGCCGCCAGCGCCTCCGCGGCGGCCAGAATCAACACCATCAACAACGGGAGAACGCCGAGCAGCTCGACCGAGGATTGGCCGTGCTCGCTGCGGAGCGTCATCGCTGGGACTCCATCGAGGCGGTCGCGGAGAGCGAGCCCAGCCCGATGCCCGTGAGGGTGGGGATCCGGAGGTTGATGTGGACCGACGGCGCCCTCGTCGTGACCGTGAGGTGGCGGCGGAAGGGCGCGGGCAGTGATGTGACGGCCGCCCTACGCGGGTCCGTGCCCAGCGCGGAGGCGCGGGCCGCGTCGCGGGCTGCCGTCGAGGCGAGCCAGGCTGAGACACCAACAACGAGGAGCTGCAGGAGAACGAGCGCCGCCGCGAGCAGCAGCGGCAGCAGCGCTACGAACTCGATGCTTGCTTGGCCGCTCTCGCCGCCGCCGTGTTCCCGACCGCCGTCGTGCATGGCCGGGACACTCCCGGCCAGCGTGTCACGGCTCTACGCGCAGGTGTTGCGGAACTGCGGCGAAGCTCAGTAGCCGTACGCGCGGTGGTGTTGCCACACCGCGTAGAGCGCGCCCGCGGCCGCCACCAGCAGCACGATGAAGGCCAGCGTCCCGATCCCGGACGTGATCAGCCACGCGCGCCCCGCCAGCGCCAGGACCAGCGCGCCCAGCGCCCCGTACAGCAGCGCCCGGTGCTTGTCCCCGAGCGAGAAGATCGCCACGCGGTTCTCGCGGTAGAAGCGGATCCCGAGCAGCACGAAGATCACCGTCAGCGCGATCCCCAGCAGCGCGGAGACGAGCGTCGCGGTCTCCCCGCCGCCGGGCAGGAACGCCACGGCCGCGGCGACCGCGATGATGATCAGGACGTTGCGGAGCGTCTTGTTCACGACGCTCCGCAGGGTACTCGCCGCGCCGCTGCTACGACGTCAGTGCCCGCAGCTCGGCGGCGAGCAGCTCGTCGTCGGCGAGACCCAGGGTCGACGGCGCCGGGCCGTCGGCCGGCTCGGCGTACGCCGCCTCCGACTCGCGCGAAGCGGGCACGGAGCCCTCGACCGGCTCGGCGGCGAAGCGGTAGCCGACCCCGAAGTGCGTGTGGATGTAGCGCCACTCCGACGACGCCTTCTCCAGCTTCTGACGCAGCTTGCGGACGAACACGTCCACCGAGCGATCCCCGCGCGCCATCGCGTAGCCCCACACGCGCTGGTAGATCTCCTCGCGCTCCAGGACCCGCCCCTCGGACCCCGCCAGCAGCTCGATCAGCTCGAACTCGCGGCGCGTCAGATCGACGCTACGACCATCGACGAACGCCTGGAACCGGTCGGACCGGATCTCCAGCTCGCCGGCGGCCACCGGCCCACGCTCGGCCCGCGCGTCGGAACGACGACGGCGGCGGACCACAGCCTCGACCCGCGCGATCAGCTCCTCCGGGTGGCACGGCTTCGACAGCCAGTCATCCGCCCCCAGCCGCAGCCCGCGCACACGCTGCGCGACCGTCGACTGCCCGGTGCAGACGACCACACCCAGGCCCGGCAGCTCCGAGCACACACGATGCAGGTAGTCCCAGCCCGAAGGGCCCAGGATCGCCAGGTCGACGACCAGCGCGCTCAGGCGCATGGCGACGATCGTCTCGACCGGGACGGCAGAAGCCAGCGTGCGGTGCTCCCAGCCGAGGCGCTCGAGCCGCTTGTCCAGAACCTGGAGGAAGCCCGAGTCGGTGTCGATCACGGCCAGCCGCAGAGGCTGTGCCGAAGTCCCTCGTTCCGTCGTCATCTCGCCGCGGAGTCTAGACGCCCAACTCGACAACTGGCCTAGAAATCCAGTCGCCGGTCACCACATCTTCACAACTGAATTCCCGGTCGTAGCGGGTGTCACGAACCATGTGAAAACGAGGCAAAAACCGCGCTAACGCAACGGGTTGGGATGCGACGAGTCCGAGAACTCCCGGAACAGCCCCGTCACCACGAACGCCGTCTGCTCGCCCACGTCGACCGCGTTGTCGCCGATCCGCTCGATCGCCCGAGCGACCATCGCCATGTGCATGGCCCACTCGCGCGTGTCCGGATCGGTGCCGACGTCGATCGCCAGCTTGAAGATCTCGCGGTTCAGCGCGTTGATCTCGCGGTCCTGGCGGACCAGGTCCTCGGCCAGCTCGATGTCGCGGTTGGCGAACGCCGCCTTGCACTGCGTGACCTCGGTCCGCGCCGCGCGCCCCATCCGCAACACGCGCTCCAGGATCTCCGCGCGCACCGGCGGCTCGTAGCCCGTCAGCGGGATCGTCTTGGCGATGTTCACGCACTGGTCGCCCATGCGCTCGAGGTTCTTCATCACGTGCAACAGCGCCGCCACCACCCGCAGGTCGCCGGCGACCGGCGCCTGCAGCGCGAACAGCGACAGCAGCTCCTGATGGACCTCCAGGTAGCGCCCGTCGATCAGGTCGTCGTTGGCGATGACCATCGCGGCCAGCTCGACGTCCTGGTGCTCGAGCGCCTCCAGGACCTTGTCGAGCTGCTGCACGACGAGGTCCAGCCCGCCGAGGCCCTGGGCCTCGACGCGCGCCAGCTCGTCGGCGAAGTGCTGACGCCCCGTGGCGCCCGCCGCGGCCATCAGCCGAACTTCCCGGTGACGTACTCCTCGGTGCGGGAATCGGACGGGTTCGTGAAGACGTCGTTGGTCGGCGCGTGCTCGATCAGCTCGCCGGCCAGGAAGAACGCCGTCGTGTCCGCGACACGCGCGGCCTGCTGCATGTTGTGCGTGACGATCACGATCGTGAAGCGCTGCTTGAGGTCGGCGATCAGCTCCTCGATCTTCAGCGTCGCGATCGGGTCCAGCGCGCTGCACGGCTCGTCCATCAGGATCACCTGCGGCTGCACGGCGATCGTGCGCGCGATGCACAGGCGCTGCTGCTGGCCGCCGCTCAGCCCGATGCCCGGCTCCGAGAGCCGGTCCTTGACCTCTTCCCACAGCGAGGCGCCGCGCAGCGACTGCTCGACGCGCTCCTTCAGGTCGACGCCACGGACGCCGTTGAGCCTCAGGCCCGCCGCCACGTTGTCGAAGATCGACATCGTCGGGAACGGGTTCGGCTTCTGGAAGACCATGCCGATCGCGCGCCGCACGGCGACCACGTCGACCGACGGGCCGTAGATGTCGTCGTCGTCGAGGAGCACCGTGCCCTCGGCCCGCGCGCCCGGGATCTCCTCGTGCATGCGGTTGATGCAACGCAACACGGTGGACTTGCCCGAGCCCGACGGCCCGATCATCGCCGTCACCCTGTTGGGCGCGTACTCGATCGACACGTCCTTGATCGCGTGCGACCCGCCGTAGAAGGCCTGCAGCCTGGTGACCGAGATGCCGGGCGCCGTCTGGGTCGGCGCGCCGTCGGCGGCGTGGGACGCGACGGACGCACCGCCGCGGGCCGGCAGCGGCGCGCGCGGCGCCCCCGTCCCGGGAACGGCGGCGTCGGCAGCGGTGGGGTCGGTGCGGGGTTCGTCCATGGTCTTGGTGTCCGGGGTGAGGTCGCTCATGGCTAGAGTCGGCTCCTGCGCGAGGCGAGTCGCGCGATGAGGGTGGTCAGCAGGATCAGGACAACGAGCGTCAGCGCCGCGCCCCACGCCCGCTGCACGAGCTGGTCGTTGGGCGACCCGACGTCCGTGTAGATCTGCACCGGCAGCGAGTTCATGCGCTCGCCGAGGTTGAAGTTGGTGCCGTTGACGATCGTCGCCGTGAACAGCAGCGGCGCGGTCTCGCCCGCGGCGCGGGCCACGGCGAGCAGCGAGCCCGTGATCAGCCCCGGCAGCGCGGTCGGCAGCACGACCTTCATCGTGACCCGCCAGCGCGGGGTCCCGAGCGCCAGCGCGGCCTCGCGCAGCGGGTCCGGGACCAGCAGGAGGACGACCTCCGCCGAGCGCGTCACGACCGGCAGCATCAGCAGCGCCAGGGCGATCGAGCCCTTCCAGCCGGCGAAGGACGAGCCGCCCCAGCCGCCGACCACCAGCGTCACGTAGATGAACAGGCCGAAGACGATCGACGGCACGCCGGTCATCACGTCGATGAAGTAGCGCACGGTCGCCGCGAAGCGGCCGGTGCGGCCGAACTCGACCAGGTACAGGGCGACGCCCCACCCGATCGGGATCGCGATGACGCTCGCCAGCAGGACCATCTCGATCGTCCCGAGCAGCGCGCTCTTGATGCCGCCCTGGTCGCCGAGGAAGTTGCCGGTCGGGTCGGTCGTGAAGAAGTCCCACGACCACGCGCCGAGGCCCTTGTGGAGCAGGTAGTAGATGACGAGGACCAGCGGGATCAGCGCGATCAGCGTCCCCGCGGCGAGCAGGCCGCGCATGACCACGTCGGTGACCTTGCGGCGGCCGGTGATCGGCGCGAGGGCCGAGCCCCCGCCGGGCGTCGAGGCGACGGCGCTCATGCGGCACCCCCGGGGATGGCCTTGATCTTGGTGCCCTTGCTCGCAGCACGGCGCACGAGCGCGCGCGCCAGCCCGTTGATCAGCAGGGTCAGGACGAACAGCACCAGGCCGGCGGCGAACAGCGCGCCCGCGTGGGTCTTGTCGTTGGCGGCCTCGCCGAACTCGTTGGCGATCACCGCCGCCAGCGTGTAGCCCTGGTCGAAGATCTGCCTGCCGATCGTCGGCGAGTTGCCGATCACCAGCGTCACGGCGATCGTCTCGCCGATCGCGCGGCCGAGGCCGAGCATCGCGGCGCCGGTGATCCCGGAGCGCGAGTACGGCAGCACGGCCATCCGGATCATCTCCCAGCGCGTCGCGCCGAGCGCGAGCGACGCCTCCTTGAGGTCCAGCGGGACCGTCGAGATGACCTCGCGCGAGATCGCGGAGACGATCGGGAGGATCATGATCGCCAGGATCAGCCCGGCGATGAAGTAGTTGGGGCCCGCGACGTGCCCGCCGACGAACGGCAGGAACGAGAAGGTGTCGGCGAACCACTGCTCGGCCGGCCGCAGCTTGGGGATCAGCACGAAGATCCCCCACAGGCCGTAGACGACCGACGGGACCGCGGCGAGCAGCTCGACCAGGATGATCAGCGGCTGGCGGACCCGGCGCGGGGCGAGCTCGGTGATGAACAGCGCGGTGGCGACCGCGACCGGCACGCCGATCACGAGCGCGATCGCCGCGGTGATGAGCGTCCCGACGACCAGCGGCCAGGCGCCGTAGATCGCCTTGGACGGGTTCCAGTCGTTGGTGAACAGGAACGAGAAGACGCCCTGATGGCTGAGCGCCGGCTCCGCCTTGTTGATCAGGTAGACGAAGAAGAACGCGATCAGCGCGAGGATCAGCGCCGCGAGCGTCATCAGCGTCCAGCGGAACAGCGGGTCGGCACGCCGCGCCGACGGCGACCGCTCCAGAACGGAGCGGTCGCCGCGGCCGACGTTGGGCGTCGTGGTCGCCATCAGCTCACTTACGAGATCGCAGCGCCATTGCACTGCATGCCGTCGACGGCCGTCTGATCCTTGGCCTTGAGGGCATCCGGGATCGGCGCGTAGGACAGCTTCTTGATGGTGTCCTGGCCGTCGTTGATCAGGTAGTTGAAGAGCTCCTTGAGCCCGGCGGCCTTGTTCTTGTCGGCGCCCGCCTTGCACGGGTCGTTGTAGGCGATGGCGAACGTCTGGGAGACGATCGGGTAGGCCGTCGCGCCCGGGGCGTCGATGGTCGAGATGCCGAGGTCGGCCGGGACGTCGATGCCGTCAGCGGCGGCCGACGTGGACTCCAGCGTCGGGGCGATGTACTTGCCCGACTTGTTCTTGACGTCGGCGAACGTGAAGCCGTTCTGCAGCGCGTAGGCCTGCTCGACGTAGCCGATCGCGCCGTCGGTCTGCTTGACCGCGGCGGCGACGCCGTCGTTGCCCTTGGCGCCGGTGCCGGTCGGCCACTTGATGTCCTTGTCGACACCCGGGCCCGACTTCCACGCCGGCGAGTAGTTGGCCAGGAACTGCGTGAAGCCCTTGGTCGTGCCCGAGGAGTCGGAGCGGTGGACGACCGTGATCTTGGTCGACGGCAGCGACGCACCCGAGTTCTGCTTGGCGATCTCCGGGTCGTTCCAGGCCTTGACCTTGCCGAGGTAGATGTCGGCCAGCGTCGCGCCGTCGAGCTTGAGGCCCGACTTGACGCCGCTCAGCTTGTAGGAGGCGGTGATGGCGCCGAGGGCGAACGGGATCTGGACCGCGTCGCCCTTCTTGATCGTCGCCTTGTCGGCATCGGCCAGCGCCGGGTCGGAACCGGCGAAGTCGACGGTGCCGGCGGCGAACTGCGAGACGCCCGCGCCCGAGCCCACGCCCTGGTAGTTGACCGTCAGGCCCTTGCCCTTGAGGTCGGCGCCGACCTGCTGGTAGATCGGGGCGGCGAAGGTCGAGCCCGCGCCGTTCAGCGTCGCGTTGACGGTCGACCCGGAGCTGCCGGAGCCGGCGGTGCTGGAGGTCGAGCTGTTGTTGTCATCGCTGCTGCCACAGGCGGCCAGGCCGGTGGCGAGTGCTGCGGCCGCGAAGGCGGCGGGGAGGATTCGGGACTTCACGTGTTCTCCTGATTTCGGTTGTCGCGCGGCAGGCTGACGCGGCAACGACCACATCCTGTTATCGCGGTGTGGTCGAGTTGTGAAAGACGTGTGAAGGCTCCGGAGAGAACCGGTAGCCGAAGCCGACGTGGGTGTGGATGAACGCCCACGCCGGAAGGGCCGTCTCGAGCTTCACGCGCAGCTTGTGCACGTAGACGTCGATCGATCGATCGCCGTCGCGCAGCTCGGATCTCCACACCAGCGTGTACAACTCGCTCCGGGACACGATGCGCCCCGAGCGTTGGACCAAAGCGACGAGCAACCCGAACTCGCGGACCGAGAGCGTGAGCGCCCGGCCTGCAGCGAGGACGAGCCCGTCTCCGGGCCGGATCTCAAGCTCCCCTGCGAAGAGCACGTCGTCTGACTGCGCAGCCTCCATCCCCCGCAGCCTCCCGCGCGGACCCGCGATGGCCGTGACCGTCCGGTGAACCCGATGTGAACGAGTCGTGAATGGGCGCGGCGCCGCGATCGCACGGGGTTAGGGTCTGGATCGGGATGGCGCTGTTTCGCACCACAGACCTGGCGGTCTACGACCTGATCGAGGAATCCGGCCGCAACGTCCAACGCGCGACGTTGCTGCTGCGCGACCTCTTCGCGGAGTACCCGGAGCGCTCCGACCTCGCGCGGGACATCCTGCTCGCCGAGCAGGAGGGCGACCGGATCACGCACGACATCATCCACCGGCTCAACGGCGGTGGGGCGGGCAAGCCGCCGCTGGATCCGGCCGACGGCCACCTGCTGGCGACCGCGCTGGACGACATCGTCGACTACGCCGAGCAGGCCGCCGACGAGCTGTCGCTGTACGCGGTCGAGGCGCCGATGGAGCAGGCCAACCTGATCGCCGACGTGCTCGTCGGCGCGGGCGAGCAGGTCGCTCAGGCCTTGCGCTGCTTGAAGTCCGGGGCCGAGCTGGCCCCGCACCTGGTGGAGATCCACCGGCTCGAGAACGAGGGCGACCGGCTGTCACGCGATGCCGTCGCCTCGCTGTTCGCCAACGGCATCGACCCGATGGTCGTGATCCGCTGGAAGGACATCTTCGAGACGCTGGAGCAGTCCATCGACGCGTGCGAGAAGGTCGCGCACGTGCTCGAGGGCATCTCGCTCAAGCGCAAGTCCTCCCGCAGGCACTAGACCGCTCTGGGAGACTCCGCGGTCATGAGCGGAGCCGAGATCGAGCGCAAGTGGTTGGTCGAGACCCTGCCGCCGGAGGTCGAGGGCGGGCGCTGGGACACGCGCAAGCTGGAGCAGGGGTACCTGGCGGTGTCGGATGCCGCCGAGGTCCGGGTCCGGCGCGCGGACGGTGGCGAGGCGTGGCTGACCGTGAAGTCCGCGCCGGGGCTGTCGCGCGTCGAGGAGGAGCTGGTGCTCGAGGACGGCGCGTTCGAGCGGCTGTGGCCGCTGACCGAGGGGCGGCGGCTGGTCAAGCACCGATACTCGCGCGAGGCCGACCGCGGCGTGCTGCTGGAGCTCGACGTCTACGAGGGTGAGCTCGAGGGGCTGGCGGTGCTGGAGGTGGAGTTCGCGTCCGAGGACGCGGCGGCCGCGTTCGTCGCTCCGGACTGGGTCGGGCGCGAGCTGACCGGCGATCGCGCGTACGCGAACCAGTCGCTCGCCCTGCACGGCCGGCCCGCCTGACGTGACGATCCGGTGAAACCGCGGCCGGGCGTGCGCCGGCCGGGTACGCGAGATGGCGATGAACGACTCCGAGCTGCTGCTCGTCGTGGTGATCGTGACCGCCCTCGCGTTCGACTTCACCAACGGCTTCCACGACACGGCCAACGCGATGGCGACCTCGATCGCCACGCGCGCCCTCTCGCCCAAGATCGCGGTGACGCTCTGCGCGCTGCTGAACTTCGCGGGCGCCTTCATCTCGATCAAGGTCGCGGCGACGATCTCGTCGGGGATCGTCGACCAGGGGGTGTTGGACCTCCGGACGCTGTTCGCGGCGCTGATCGGCGCGGCGGCGTGGAACCTGGCGACGTGGGCACTGGGGCTGCCGTCGTCCTCGTCGCACGCGCTGATCGGCGGGCTCGTCGGCGCGGCGGTCGTCGCGTCCGGATGGAGCGCGGTCGACGGGAACGCGCTCGTCGAGAAGGTGATCGCGCCGGCGGTGCTGTCGCCGCTGATCTGCGGCGCGGTCGCGGCGATCGGGACGTTCATCGCCTACAAGATGCAGGCGGGTGGGCCGGACAGGACGGTGCGCAGGTCCTACAAGTTCGGGCAGATCGGGACCGCGTCGCTGGTCTCGCTGGCGCACGGGACCAACGACGCGCAGAAGACGATGGGCGTGATCACGCTGGCGCTGGTGGCGCACGGCTCGCTGGTCCAGCACGGCGACGACTTCTCGGTGCCGCTGTGGGTCAAGGTCGTCGCGGCGTCGGCGATCGCGTTGGGGTCCTACACCGGTGGGTGGCGGATCATCAACACGATGGGCAGGAAGCTGACGGAGATCGAGGCGCCGCAGGGGTTCGTCGCGGAGGCGACGTCAGCGACCACGATCCTCGCCGCGTCCTCCTACGGGTACCCGTTGTCGACGACGCACGTCGTGAGCGGCGGGATCCTCGGCGTCGGCATCGGCAAGCGCCTGTCCGAGGTCCGCTGGGGGCTGGCGTCGCGCATGGCCGCGGCGTGGGTCCTGACGCTGCCGGCCGCGGCGGTCGTCGCGGGGATCATCTGGACCGTCGCCGACGGGCTCGGCGGCGCGACCGGCCCGATCCTGCTGGCCGTGGTCGCGGCCGGCGGAGCCATCGCGCTGTTCGTCGCCACCCAGCGCGGGTCGTCCGCCATCCACGCCTCCGACGTCTAGTTCCAGGAGAAGACCACATGCTCGCCACCATCATCGATTTCCACGCCATCGGGAAGATCCTGCTCGCCGCGCTGATCGTCGGCGTCGGCGTGACCTTCCTCTTCGGCCAAGGCGCCCTGGCCGCCGAACGCCTCACGCAGTCACGCGCCGGCCACCGCGCCTCCTCCCCCACCGCAACCCTGCGCGACGGCGCCCTGATCACCCTCGCGGGCGCCGCCTGCATCGCGGCGCTCGTGATGGGCGTGATTGCGATGACCAACAAGTAGTCCTACTCTGCGCCGCCGCGGGGTGGGGCGATGGCGGCGCCGAGGAGGGAAGCTTGGGCTTGGAGCATCAGGGGTTGGCCGCAGCGCCAGCAGTAGGCGGCGCCGCGGGAGTGGGGTGCGCCGCAGGAGCGGCAGGCGCCGGTGATGCCTTCGTCGGACTCGGCCAGGAGGCGCTCGACCTCGCCGAGCTCGGCGTCGGCCTCCTGCAGCTCGGCGGCCTTGCGGATCAGGACGTCGAGACGGAAGTGGTCGCGGATCGCCATCTCGAAGGTCAGGCCGCCGAGGTCCCAGTGCAGCGTCGCGACCTGCTCGGCCAGCTCGTGGAGCCGGCGGTGCAGCTCGGCGTTGATGTCCGGAGTGCTCATGTTCCCTACCCGATCGACTCGACGTCGGACCCGGCACCGATCGTCCCGGCCCTCTTCGGTGGCAGCCTGCCGCCGGTCCCCACGGTGTCCGGCAGCCTCGCCGACCTCTTGGCGTAGTCCCCGCCCGACGACCTGCCGAGGTCCCTCACCGTCGAGTTGGTGGCCTTGCTCTCGGCCGCGGCCCTCCTCCTCGCCGCCGGCCTCCTCGCGGCGGGCGTGGCGTCGTCCGCGGTGGCGCTCGTCGTCGCGGCGGGCGCCGTGGTGGTCGGTGCGACCACAGTGGGCGCGGCGCCGACCCGGATGATCTGCGCCGGCGCCGCGGCCGGCGCCGAGTTGTCGTTCATCCCGCCGATCAGCACGCCGACGCCGAGCGCCAGGACCAGGCACGCCACGCCCGCGATCGCCACCGCGTTGGCGCTCACGCGACCAAGCGCACCACCATGCTGCGGCGGCGCCGCGAGCGGCGTGGCCCGCAGCCCGCCGCCGCTCCGCGGCCCCTGGCCCTTCAGGATCTCCAGGAACGGCAGCCGCGCCTCGGCGCGCCGCGTCCCGCACTGCAGGCAGTACCGCTGGTCGGCCGCGAGCGGCGCGCCGCACATCCGGCACGGCGCGCCGGGCTCGCCCAGCAGCGGGCGGTTCACATGGTCGGTCACTGCGTCCCTCCTGCCAGGACGGTCGGGGGTGCCGCGCAGGTCAGCTGCGCGCCCTTGGGATCGCCGATGAAGAAGACGGTGAACGGCGCGGGCTTCCCACCGGACGCGAGCTGGTCGATCACTCCGCGCCCCGCGGCGACCACCCGCGCGCCGCCGTCGTCGGTCCGCGCGACGCACGACACGACGATCCGCCTCTGGACCAACGACGACATGTTGCTGATCGTGCCCTTCGCGAACCAGCCGTCGGCGTCATGGCCCGCCGTCACGCCGCCCACGACGACCTTCGGCAGCGCGCCACGCGGCGCCCTCCCCCGGGCCGCGCCGACGACCGCGCTCACCTTCGCCGCCCTGCCGGTCACCAAGATCTGGTTGTCGACCCACTCGACCTCCTGACCCGCGCCGAGCACCGGCAGCGACGTCAGCGAGGCGTCCAGCCCCGGCTCGTCGTTCTCATACAACTTCGAGCCCCTCGCGTCGCGCACCGTGATCCCCACCGGCAGCCGCGCCTGAACCGACCCCATGTTCTTGAACCGGACCACCGCCGCCACGCCGTTGGCGTCCTGGACCATCGCCGCGTCTCGCACGCGCACCGACGCGTTCGGCCGCCCGACCACCAGCCCCTCCTGGTGGGAGACCGCGTTGGCCGCCGACCTCGCCCGCGCCGCGCTCTTCTCCGGCGTCGTCTCGACCCCGAGGCACCCGGACAGCGACACCGCCGCGACCGCTCCACACCCCGCCGCGACCGCCACCGCCCTCACCCGAACGCCCCGGCGACGTAGTCGCGCGTGCGCTGCGCGCGCGGCGCCTCGAAGACCTGCTCGGCCGGCCCGTACTCCACCAGGTCGCCCAGGTACATGAACGCGACCCGGTCGCCCACGCGCCGCGCCTGCTGCATGTTGTGGGTGACGATCACGATCGCCAGCTCGGTGCGCAGCTCGCCGATCAGCTCCTCGATCACCGCCGTCGACCGCGGGTCCAGCGCGCTGCACGGCTCGTCCATCAACAACACCTCGGGCCGCGTCGCGATCGCCCGCGCGATGCACAGCCGCTGCTGCTGGCCGCCGGACAGCCGCAGCGCGGGCGCGTCGAGCCTGTCGCGCACCTCGTCCCACAGCCCCGCGCGCCGCAGCGCGTCCTCGACCAGCGGCGCGACCACGCCGCGCCCCGGCCGCTTGCGCGCCTGCTCGCGGATCGCGTAGGCCACGTTGTCGAAGATCGACATCGGGAACGGGTTGGGCTGCTGGAAGACCATCGACACCCGCCGCCGCAGCGCCGTCGCCTCCAGGTCGTCGACATCCTGGCCGTCGAGCAGGATCGTCCCGGCTCGCGACGCGTCCGGCGTCAGCTCGGTCAGCCGGTTGAGCGTGCGCAACAACGTGGTCTTGCCGCAGCCCGACGGGCCGATCAGGGCCAGCACCTCGCCGGTCCGGATCGGCAAGGACACCGACTTGACCGCCTCGTGCTCGCCGTAGAACACCGACAACGCGTCCAACACCATGCGCTCGGTCCCGGTCGCGGCGTCGTGCTGGACCGGCGGCGCAGGGGCGAACTCGCGCGCCTCCGCACCGTCGACCACCGTCGGCGGCGCGCCGACCACGATCTTGCGGATCGGCGGGACCGCCGCGCCCCCGCCGGCGCGCGCGTGCGCCGCCGCCGAGCCGTTCGCGTGCGGCGCGCGCTCGTGGCGCTCGCCGCGAGGCGCCCCGTCCCGGGCCGTCGTCGTCTCGTCGATCATCGCGGTGCCTCCATGCGGTCGCGGGCCGCCAGGTCGACGGCGAAGTTCAAGGCCACCACCAACAGCAGCAGGACGAACGCCGCGGCATACGCCTTCTCCGGCGCCGCGCCCTCGCCGGCGGGCGAGTTGTTGTACACGTAGCTGGTCAGCGTCGACCCCGTGCCCTTCAGGACGTCGAACCCCGGGATCCCGCCCTCGGGCTCGATCTGCAGCGTCGCGCCGAGCAGGATCACGACGATCGCCGTGTCCCCAGCGATCCGGCCCATCCCCAGCGCCGCGCCCGTCGAGATGTTCCTGCGCACCGCGGGCAGCAGCACGCGCCGGATCGTCGCGGCCTTCGTCTTCCCCAGCCCGTACGACGCCTCGCGCACGTGGCGCGGCACGGCCTGCAGCCCCTCGCGCGTCGCGCCGAAGACCATCGGCAACGCGATCAACGACATCATGGTCCCGGCCG
Source organism: Conexibacter woesei Iso977N (assembly GCF_000424625.1). Lineage (GTDB taxonomy): Bacteria > Actinomycetota > Thermoleophilia > Solirubrobacterales > Solirubrobacteraceae > Baekduia > Baekduia woesei_A. The sequence continues at coordinate 472,152 of NZ_AUKG01000002.1, read as the reverse complement.
TCAGGAACGAGCGCCCGAACACCGCGCCACCCGAGGCGGTGAACGACATCCAGGAGAACAGGCCGTGCTGGAACAGCGCCAGGCCGAAGATCGCCAGCACGATGTCCGGCGTCCCGGCGACGACCTCGATCCCGGACTCGACCGCGCGCGCGAGCCCGCGCGGGCGCCCGTACTCGACGACCCAGAACGCGGTCGCGACCGCGACCGGCGTGGCGATCGCGATCCCGATCACGGCCAGCAGCAACGTCCCGAGGATCGGGTCCAGGAAGCCGCCGGACTTCGACTGGTCCAGCTCCGGCGACGGGGTCGACCACAGCAGCTCGGGCCTCAGGTACTGCACGCCCTTGACCGCCATGAACCCGACGATCCCGGCCGCGATCAGGCACAGCGCCAGCCCCGCGGCCCAGCACGACATGTAGGCGATGCGATCGCTCCAACGCCAGGACGCCATCGACTCGCGCCTCGCGGTCCTGCGCGGCGCGCGCTGGGGTGCGCGCGGCGGTGCGGCAACGGCCATCAGACGCGGACCCCGTACTTCTTCATCGGCTGCTTGGCCAAGAACCCGGCCAAGGACAGGAACAAGCTCGAGAACAGCAACAACAACGCGAAGGCGTACACCGTGCTCCGGACCGCCGGGGCCTGCAGCGACTCCGCGTCCTCCACGATCGTCGCGGCCAGCGGGCGCAGCGGCTCCAGCAGGAACAGGCGCGGCCCGTCGAACGGGTTGGGCGAGAAGCCGACCGACCCGGTCACCATCGACAACATGATGGCCTCGCCCAGCGCCCGCGCGCTCGCGAGCACCGCCGCCGCGACGATCGCCGGCCGCGCGGCCCGGACGCTCACCGTCCACATCGCGCGCCAGCGGTTGACGCCCAGCGCCACCGCGCCCTCACGCCACCCGCGCGGGACCGACTGCAGTGCGTCCACGATCAGCGCGATCATGATCGGCACGATCATCACGGTCAGGACGATCACCCCGACCAGCAGGCTCGCGCCCGTCAGCTGCACCACGAACTCCACCGACTTCTTGTCGTGCGCCGAGACGATGTGGTTGCCCACGAACGGCACCAGCACGAGGATCCCGACCAACCCGTAGATGACGCTCGGCACCGCGGCCAGCAGCCGCACGACCGGGACGATCACCCTGCGCAGCCGCGCGGGCGCGAACTCCACGATGAAGATCGCGGCCAGGACCGAGAACACCATGCCTATGACTACGGCAAGGCCGGTGGTCAGCAGGGTCCCCCAGATCAGCGGCCACGCGCGCAGGTGGTAGTCGGCCGCGGGCGGGCGCGCGCCCGCGTTGACCATGGTCCCGATCTGCTCGTCGACGTTGCCGCCCGGGCCGAGCCACTTCAGCCCGTTGTGCTGGAACGTGGGCCACGCCTCCTGGGCGACGAAGACCACCATCAACACGATCAGCAGCAGGATCGCCGACGCGAGCGCGCCGAGCATCAGCTCGGCGCGCCGGTCCGGCCACGGCTGGCGGAACTTCTCCAACATCTACTTGCGCGGCACCCAGTCCGTGGCGATGATCGCCTGCGCCCTGGGGTCGTTCTGGACCCACGTGATGAACGCCTTGGCGGCGCCGGTCGCCTTGCCGCGCGTGATCATCCAGAAGTTGCGGACGCCGCCGTACTCGCCGGACTTCGCGTTGCGCAGGTTGCACGCGACGCCCTTGTAGCCCGCAGCGTTGACGCCGTCGATGAAGTCCATCGAGACGTAGCCGATCGCGCCCGGGTCGCTCTGGACCGCCTGCTGGACCTGACCGTTCTGCGCCTTCGCGGCGATCGACGAGGTGATCGTCTTGTCGGCCATGAAGATCTTCTGGAACGCGTCCTGCGTACCGGAGGCGGCGGTGCGGCCGATCAGGTCGATCGTGCCCCTCTGGGTCGAGCCCGGGACCTGGCTCCAGTCGCGGACGTCGCCGGAGAAGATCGCCTGGATCGTCTCCTGCGACAGCGAGGCGACCGGGTTCTTCTTGTTGGTGATGATGCAGATCGCGTCGCGGGCGATCTTGTTGAAGTAGATGCCGGTCGGGTCGCTCGGCTTGGGGTCGCGCGAGGAGTTGCCGATCGTGACGCGGCCCGCGGCGACGTCGGAGACGCCGACGTCCGACCCGCCCTGGGCGATCTTGAACTTCACCTTGCCCTTGTGGGTCTTCACGTACTGCTTGGCGAGCAGCGTGGCGAGCGGGTAGACGGACGTCGAGCCGCTCATCGTGATCACCGGGGCGCCTGCGGAGGCGGTGCCGGGGCCGGCGACGGCGAGGACGCCGACCGTGGCGGCGCAGACGCCGAGGCGGCGAACGCGGGTCGTCATGGTGGGGGAGCTCCTTCGGGTTGAGACGGAGTCGTCACCCTTCCACCGCATACGCAGATGTTTGTGAACGCTCCGTGAAAGATTCTTGATCAGTCGCGGATGTTTAGCGTAATGTGCGGATAACATCTCGGCGACATCTTCGGGACGTCACGATTCCGCAACACCCACCGAAGGTGGGTGACGCACACTGCGGCGCCTCATGGGCTCGTCGTGCCGCCATTGCGGGGTCGCGGTCGCCGCGCACTTCCGGTTCTGCCCGGCGTGCGGCGGCGCGATGACGCGCGGCGTGGAGCTGCCGTCGCCGCGGGTCGCCGCGGGGTTGTTGTTGGGGATGCTGGCGTTCGGCGCGGTGCTCGGGGACGCGGGCGCGGGCGGGGCGAGCGCCGCCGGCGGGGCGCGCGGGCCGGTGATCGTCGTGGAGGACGCGGGCGCGGTCGCGCCCGTGCTCACCGCCGCGGTCGCGCCCGTGCTCACCGCCGCGGCAGCGCCGGCGCGGGCGCCGCGGGTGCCGGAGGTGCGCGCGTCCGCCACGCCGCCACCGCCCTCCACGCCCAGCACCGACTCCGCCGCGTCCGCGCCGCGCGACCCCACGCCGCCTTCCTCCTCGACGCCGAGGGCCGACTCCGGCAACACCGCCACTCCGCCCGCCCCGAAGCTCCCGCCGGTCAAGCACGTGTGGGTCATCGCGCTCACCGGCCACTCGTTCGGCGAGAGCTTCGGGGCCGGCGCGGCGGGCGCCGCGCCGTACCTCGCGGGCGAGCTGCGCGCGCAGGGCACGCTGCTGCCCTGGTACCACGCGGCGGGCCACGATCCGGCGGCGAGCGGGGTCGCGCTGCTCGGCGGACAGCGCGACGCAACCGGCCCGTTCGACGCCAGGACGCAGACGCTCCCCGGGCAGCTGACCGGGCTCGGCCGGACCTGGAAGGCCTACGTCGAGGGCGCGGCCGACGGGCTGCAGCCGGGCGACAACCCGTGCGCGCGCCCGCCCGAGCAGGCCCCACGCAACCCGTTCCTGCGCTTCAAATCCATCACCTCGGACTCCGCCTGCGGGTCCTCGATGGCCGACCTCTCCGGCCTCGTGACCGACGCGGCCGACTCCGACAGCGCACCGACGTTCTCCTACGTCTTGCCCGGCCCGGCCCACGACGGCTCGACCTCGCTGGCCGACGCCGACACCTGGTTGAGGTCCTTCATGCCCGCCCTGCTCGCGAGCAAGGCCTACAACGACGGCGGCCTCGTCGTCGTGACCTTCGACACCGGCGCACCCGGCGACGCCGAAGCCGGCGGCGGCCGCGTCGGAGCCCTGCTCCTCTCATCCTTCGTCAAGGCCGGCGCGACCATCGAAGCCCCCTACGACCCCTTCGCCCTCTTGTCGTCGATCGACCACCTCTTCGCCCTCGATCCCCTGGGCTACGCCGCGGCCACCAAGCTCCGCCCCTTCGGCCCCCAGGTCTACGCGGCCTGGTCACCGTAAGCCGCTCTCGCAAACAGCGCCGCTCACCGCTACGATCCGCCCGCAGCATCCCCCTCGGGGGCATGGACGCGAACCGGAGGGGTCATCATGCGGGCAGTCAGGACGAGCGGTCGATCGATGTGGCAGGCGAGCCTCTGCGCGCTCGCGTCCTGCGCCGCGCTGGGGGCAGCCGCCGCCCCGGCGGCGCAGGCGAGCAACGCCTACATCACCGACGACGGCACCCACCGCGTCCTGCACGTCGTCGCCGACCCGGGCGAGACCAACGACATGACCGTGTCGACGACCTTCGACACCACGCAGGTGAAGGTCGAGGACGCCAATGCCAGCATCACGACCGGCACGGGTTGCACCCTGCAGACCGCCGGCAACACCTTCGCGGTCTGCCCCAAGGCCGGGCTGACCGAGGTCGACGTCGACCTCGGCGACGAGAACGACCAGCTCAGGGTCGAAGGCGACAATGGCCTCCCGTTCGTGATCGACGGCGGCGACGGCGACGACGAGATCGACGCCGCGGGCAACGGCAGCCAGATCGACGGCGGCCCCGGCGACGACACGTTCCATGGCGACGATCCGCGCTTGGTCGGCGCCGACGAAGGACGGCGCGGCGCGGACGACATCCACGGCGGCAGCGGCCACGACAGCATCTCCTATTACAACCGCGTGGTGTCCATGACGATCTCGCTCGACGACGTCGCCAACGACGGTTACGCGGGTGAGGGCGACAACGTCCACTCGGACGTCGAGTACGTCTTCGGCGGCTTCGGCGACGACACCATCACCGGCAGCGCCGGCGACGATGAGCTCCACGGCTATACGGGAGCCGACACGATCTCCGGCCTCGGCGGCGACGACACGCTCGACACCGGGCCCGGCTGCGGGGAGGACAGCCTCTCGGGCGGCACCGGCGACGACACGCTGGTCCTCGACGGTGGAGGGACCGTCGACGGCGGTGCGGATGACGACACCATCAAGCTGTCCGGCGTCTCGAGCTGCTCCTCTGCCGACGTCCGCGGCGGCACCGGCCGCGACGTCGCAGACCTCAGCGGAGTCCAGGGCGGCGACCTGTCATTCAGCCTCGACGACGTCGCGAACGACGGACCCGACGCGAACGAGGACTGGCACTCCGACATCGAGGACATGATCGGCGGCGCCTATGGCATGTACCTGACCGGCAGCTCCGGACCCAACGTCATCACCGGCGGCAGCGGCGACGACCTGCTGCAGGGCGGTGGCGGCGCGGACACGCTGAACGGCGGCGCCGGCTACGACGTCGCCGACTACTCCGACCACTCCGGCCCCGTGACGCTGACGCTCGACGGCGCGGCGAACGACGGCTCGCCCGGCGAGGGCGACCGGATCGCGACCGACGTCGAGGACCTGCGCGGCGGGTCGGGCAACGACGCGCTGACCGGCGACGGGCAGGACAACGTCCTCGACGGCGGCCCCGGCGCGGACGTCATGCTCGGCGGCGGCGGGACCGACGCGGTGGACTACTCGTCCCGCGGCGCCGCGGTCCGGGTCGATCTCGGCGGCTCGCCCGGCGACGACGGCCAGGCCGGCGAGGGCGACACGGTCGGCGCCGACGTCGAGGGCGTCTACGGCGGCGAAGGCGACGACACGCTGATCGGCAACGGCGCCGACGGGTTCCTGGACGGCAGCGATGGCAACGACACGCTCACGGATCCGGGCGGCAGCGACGACCTCTTCGGCGACGACGGCGACGACGTCATCGACGGCACCGACGGGGTGCAGGACGTCATCTCGTGCGGCGACGGCGACGACCAGGTCTGGCGCGACAGGATCGACCTGATCGACACCGGGTGCGAGCACGTCGCGATCGGCCCGAGGGGTGCGGCGGCGGACACGCCGAGGGCACTGCCGCCCGGAATCAGGATCTTGGTCAGGGTGCCGAGCAGGCCGCTGCCCGTCGTGCCCGCCAGGCCGGCGCCGGTGGCCGACAAGGTCGCGCCGACCGCGCATCTCACGGTCGTCAGGGGCGCGCGGCTCAGGACGCTGCTCGCGCGCGGGCTCGACGTGGACGTGCTCTGCGACGAGGTCTGCAGGATCGACGCGCGGCTGGTCGCGCGCGGGGCGACGGCGCGGACGTTGCGCCGCCATCACGTCGCGGCGGGCGCGACGCTCGCGGACGGGACGCTGTCGCGGCTGGCCGGCGGGCGGGTGCGGCTGAAGGTCACGGCCGCCGGGCGGCGCGGACTCGCGCATCTGGGTGGCGGTGGTGCGTCGTTGCAGCTCGTCCTGACGCTCACCGACCGCTCCGGGAACCACCGGCGAGTGACGAAGACGCTGAGCCTGCGCCGCTGAGGCGCGCCGTAGCATGCGTGCCATGGCGCGCACGACGATCGAGGACCTGCTGGCAACGGCCCGCGCACGGCTGGACCGCGTGACGGTCGAGGATCTCTCGGAGATCATGCGCGACGGCGACGCGTTGTTGGTGGACATCCGCGGCGACGCCCAGCGCGCGGCGGACGGGGTGATCCCGGAGGCGATCTTCCACCCGCGCAACGTCCTGGAGTGGCGCGCCGACCCCACCTCCGGTCACGACGACCCCCGCCTGAGCACCGACCTCTCCCGCCGCGTGATCGTCGTGTGCAACGAGGGCTACCAATCCAGCCTCGCGGCAGCGACCCTCCAGGACCTCGGCTTCTCCAACGCCACCGACCTCGTCGGCGGCTTCCAGGCCTACCGGTCAGCCGGACTGCCGGTCGCACCCGACTCGGCCCGCAGCTGACCGCCAAGGCCCTCGCCTGCTGAAGCTGGCGGCGCAGCTTGCTGCAGTGCTCGGCCGCGGAGGTCGCATAGGCGGCGAGCTGCTCGCGCGCGGCCTGGCAGTCGACGACCCTGGCGTGCGGGTCTCCGAGCAGCTCGATGCTGGACGGTTCACGGCGAAGACCGCGCCCCGTGGCGGCGCCAGAGACGACCGCGATCAAGCGAAGCGCCGTCGTCCACGGCGCGTGCGGTGCCGCGAGGGTGGTCGCGGAACGGGGGTGCGCGGTGGCGGGAGCGTCGGGCGTGTGGAGCGAGGGCTCCTGTCCCTCAACGGCCGATGGCCGCCCCCTGAGGGGCGGCCATCGTGAGGAGGGGTGTGTGCGGGGCTTAGCCCAGCGTGTTCACCGTCTTGAGGCCGGCCTGGTAGACGACGCCCGGGATCGGGGCGAAGTCGAGGGCTGCGCCGAACTTCTGGCCGATGCCCATCGCGTACAACACGAAGAGGCGGACCGAGGAGGCCTTCGCACCGTTGTGGGGCACGATGGCGTACGTGAACGTCGAGAGCGGGTACGCGAGCGGCACCGACTTCGGCGGGTTCACGATGTGCAGCTCGTTGTTCGCCGGAACCGACTTGACCACCGAGGCGGCAGCCGCGATGTTCTTCAGGTTCGGGTAGACGAACTTGCCGGCGTTGTTCTGCAGCTTCGCGACGGACAGGCCGTGGGCGATGATGTAGGACGCCGAGATGTAGGCGATGGTGCCGTTGGTGCTGCCAACGACAGCGGTCACGCCGTCGTTGCCCCTGCCGCCGACGCCCTTCGGGAACTGCACGGCGGTCGCGTTGCCGACCTGCGACTTGAACTGCGCGTTGACGCGCGACAGGTAGTCGGTGAAGGCATACGTGTCGCCGGATCCATCAGAGCGGTAGACCGGGGTGATGCCGAGGTTCGGCAGCTTGACGCCGGGGTTGACCTTGGCGATCGCCTTGTCGTTCCAGTTGTGGACCTGGCCGAGGTAGATCCTGGCGAGGATCTTGCCGGTCAGGTTGAGGTGCTTCACACCGTCGAGGTGGAAGGCGATGCCGGTCGCGGTCAGACCCCACGGGATCTGCGCGCAGTTGTTGCAGGCCGAGGCCTGAGCAGCGGTCAGCGGCGCGTCCGATGCGCCGAAGTCCACGGTGCGGTTGGTGATCTGGGTGATGCCGGCGCCCGAGCCAACGGCCCCGTAGGTCACCGAGATGCTGTGGCGAGCCTCGAAATCGCTCGCCCAGTTGGCCATGAGCGGCGCGACGAGGGTTGAGCCGGCGCCGGTCAGCGCGCCGTTCGTGTTGGCGGCCATCGCGGAAGACGCCATGGCGGAGGACGCCACTGCGGCGACCGAGAGCGCCAGACCGAGGAACCTGCGGTTCACGTTCGTGTTTCCCTTTCCCTCACCGTCCGGCAAGGAGTCCGTTTTCGGGGAGCGCAAGCATGTGGGCCAGCCATGGGTCAACCTGTTGCCAAGTTGTTGTGGCCGTGTGCACCTGTTGTGAACGATCCGTGCACATCCCTGCCCTCGAACTAGATTGCCGATCGTGCCCACCCGCTCCACCGCGGGCGCATCCCGGCTGGCGCTACGCGATCGCATCGGCGACCGCGTCCTGCTCGGGCTCGCGCTCGCCGCATCCCTGCTCGCATGCGTCGTCATCGTCGACGTCGCGTACCAGCTGATCGACGGGTCGCGGCTCTCGATCTCCACGTTCGGCCTCGGGTTCCTCACAGGCTCCGAGTGGAAGCCGAACTTCAAGCAATACGGGGCTCTCAGCTTGATCTACGGGACCGCGGTCTCCTCGCTGATGGGCCTGCTGATCGCGTTGCCCGTCGCGGTCGCGATCGGGATCTACCTCAGCATGCTCGCGCCCCGCGGCGTGCGCGGCGTGATCGGCGCGCTCGTCGAGATGCTCGCCGCGATCCCGTCGGTGATCCTCGGCTTCTGGGGGATCCTGGTGCTCGCGCCGTTCGTGCACGACCACCTCGAGCCGTTCCTGCACGACAAGCTCGGCTTCCTCCCCATCTTCGGGACCGTCCCCGCGACCGGCCTGAGCGTCTTCACCGCCGGCCTGGTCCTGTCGATCATGATCATCCCGATCGTCTCGTCGGTCTCCCGCGACCTCTTCCTGACCGTCCCGCGCGAGCTCCAGGACGGCGCCGCCGCGCTGGGCGCCACGCGCTGGGAGATCGTCCGCGGCGTGGTCCTGCCGTCGACCGCCAGCGGCGTCGCGAGCGCCGCCTGCCTCGGCCTCGGCCGCGCGCTCGGCGAGGCGATCGCCGTCACCCAGGTGATCGGCGCCGGCAACGAGATCCACGCCTCGCTCTTCGAGACCGGCGATACGCTCGCCAGCCGGATCGCCGGTCAGTTCTCCAACGCGCTCGACAAGCTCAACACGTCGTCGCTGTTCTACCTCGCGCTGATCCTCCTGGCGATCAGCCTCGCCACCAACCTCGGCGCGCAGTGGATCGCGCGCCGCTACGACGTCCGCCGCCTCGCCCGATGAGCACCCCCACCCGCCACGACGAGGACGAGCACGAGCTCGACTACGACCTCGCCGACCTCGACGCGCCCCTCTCCTACGACCCGACGCTCCCGCTGACGCCGACCGGCAACCTGCGCCGGCGCATGGTCGTCAACCGGATCGCCGAGGGCGGCGCGACGTTCGCCGCGTTCGCCGCGATGGTCGTCCTGGCGATCGTCACCTACGCCGTCGTCCAGCGCGGCGGCTCGATCATCAGCTGGGACTTCATCACCGAGCCCCCGCCGCTGTTCGGCGGCGCCGGCGGCGGCATCGCGCCCGCGCTGATCGGGACGATGCTGATCGTCGGGATCGCCACGGTGATCGCGACGCCGATCGCGATCCTCGTCGCGCTCTACCTGACCGAGTACGCGGGCGGCCGGCTCGGCGCGGTCATGCGCCTCGCGCTCGACATGCTCAACTCGCTGCCGTCGATCGTCGTCGGCGTGTTCGTCTTCGGGCTGCTGGTCACCGGCCATCATCAGAGTGGCTTCGCGGCCTCCGTCGCGTTGGCCATCATCATGCTCCCGCTGATCGCGCGCTCGACGCAGGAGATGCTCCTGCTCGTCCCGCCCGCGATGCGCGAGGCCGCCGACGCGCTCGGCGTCGCGCGCTGGCGCTCGATCCTCAGCGTGATCCTGCCGAGCGCGCTCGGCGGCATCCTCACCGGCGTCGTGCTGGCCGTCGCCCGCGCCGCCGGCGAGACCGCGCCGCTGCTGCTGCTCGACTCGATCTACAACCCGGCCAGGGTGTCGTGGAACCCGTTCGACGCGATCCCGAACATCCCGGTGACGATCTTCACGGCCTCCGAGGCCGCCGACCCGCAGGGCTACAAGGTCGCCTGGGGCGCCGCGTTCATCCTGCTCACCTTCATCCTCCTGACCAACATCGCCGCCAAGGCGCTCCTGGCACGAAGCCGCAAGAAGCTCTCATGACGACCATGGACATCAACAACTCCGACGCCCCGGCCGCCGCCACGCCGCCACGCCAGCGCCTGCACAGCGGCGCGATCCCGACGCTCGACCCCACGACGCTCGCCGCCGCGCGCAAGCACGAGGTCGTCATCGACGCCCGCGACGTGAAGGTCTTCTACGGCGACAAGATGGCGATCGCCGGCGTCGACATGGCGATCCAGAAGAACCTCGTCACGGCGATCATCGGGCCGTCGGGCTGCGGCAAGTCCACGTTCTTGCGTTCCATCAACCGCATGAACGACTCGATCCCCGGCTTCCGGCTGGAGGGCAGCGTCCTCTACCACGGCCACGACGTGTACGCGGGCGCCGCCAACCGCGTCGAGGTCCGGCGCCGGATCGGGATGGTCTTCCAGAAGCCGAACCCGTTCCCGAAGTCGATCTACGACAACATCGCCTGGGCCCCGCGCAACCTGGGGTTGAAGTCCGGGCTGGACGAGCGGGTGGAGCGCGCCCTGCGCGGCGCCGCGCTGTGGGACGAGGTCAAGGACCGCCTGAAGTCCAGCGCGCTCGGGCTGTCGGGCGGCCAGCAGCAGCGGCTGTGCATCGCGCGCGCGATCGCCGTCGAGCCCGACGTGTTGCTGCTCGACGAGCCCGCCTCCGCGCTGGACCCGATCGCGACCGCCGCGATCGAGGACCTGATCCACTCGCTCAAGCGCCGCTACACGATCGCGATCGTCACGCACAACATGCAGCAGGCGGCGCGCGTCGCCGACAAGACCGCGTTCTTCAGCCTCGACGTGCAGGACGGCAGGCACGTCGGGACGCTGGTCGAGTACGACAACACGGAGACGATCTTCGCGAGCGCGGCCGACACGCGGACGCGGGACTACGTCAACGGCCGGTTCGGCTGAGCCGGAGCGCCGAGCGCGCACTCGCGCGCATCTGACCCTGGAACGACGAAGGGCCCCGCCGACGCGGGGCCCTTCGTGCTTGCCGTCGGAGGAGAGCGGCGGACGGAGGGTCGTTGTAGGACTACGCGGCGGTGCCGGCCTGGGGCAGCAGCCCAGCGCCGCACTGCCAGCAGAAGACCGCGCCGGACGAGTGGGGTGCGCGGCAGACGGGGCAGGTGCCCGCGACGCCGGAGTCCTCCATGCGGATGATGCGCTCGACCTCGGCCAGCTCGGCATCGACGTCCTGGAGGATCGCGGCGCGCTGCATCAGCACGTCGACGCGGATCGTCGCGCGCGTCGCCATCTCGTAGGTGAGGCCGCCGAGGTCCCACTGCAGCTCGGCCAGGCGGGCGCTCAGCTGGTCGCGGCGGCGGCGGAGGTCGATCGCCTCCTCGGGCTCGGGCACGGCCGACACGGCGGGCATGACCTGGGTGTCGCCGGGGGCGGACGCGTGCGTGTGCGCGCCGCGGCGCGGGAACGGGATCTTGCTCATGTCTTTTCCTAGCCGCCGAAGAAGTCGCCGGTGAACCTGCCGTCCTTGTAGCCCTTGCCGGTGCCCCTCTGGCCGAGCCTGACGACGGTGCCCTTCCTGGCGGCGACCCTGCCGTTGCCGGGCGTGGCGGCCTTGGCGTCGCTCTTGGAGTCCTTGGCCTTGGCGCCGTCCGACGACGCGTTCTTGGAGTCCTTGGCCCTGCTGTCGGACGAGCCGCTCGCCGCGGCGCCGGACGTGTCGCCCGGCGTGGTCCCGGACGCCCCCGCGCCCGCGACGGCGGCGCCCGCAGCGGCCGCGGCCGGCGCGCCGACCGTGATCACCTGCGGCGTCTTGGCCGTCGAGTTGTTGTTGTCGCTCGAGCGGCCGATCACGACGCCGACGCCGAGGGCGACGAGCAGCGTGCCGACGCCCGCGATCAGCGCGGTGTTCGTCGAGCCGCCGCCGCGCGGGCCGCGCGTCGTGGTGGTGACCACCGCCGGCGTGGCCGGCGAGCTGAGCGACGCGCGCCCGCTCATGACCGGCAGCCGCGGGTCGCCGTTGCGCTCGCCGCAGACCAGGCAGTAGCGCTGGTCGGTCGCCAGCGCGGCGCCGCAGTTCGAGCAGGCGCTCGCCGCGGCGACCGGTGCGGTCGCTGAAGTTGTGGGGTCCGGGAACGGGACGCTGGTCTGCGTCGGCTCGTCCGCCGGGTTGAGGGTGCTCGTGCTGTCCATGCGCGAGCCAAGTCTGCGTGGGAGAGGTTGTGAAGTTGTGAACGTCTGGTTTCCACCGTGTCGAAGGTTTGGGGACCTCCGGATGTTCACAAGTCGGTGACCCGCGCACGCGAAAGTGGGCGACCGCCGTGCCCGAGGACCGTCTTCCCCTGCCCAGCCGCGCCTGCCACGAGTGCGGGACCGCGCTCGCCGCCGACCAGCGCTACTGCCTGCACTGCGGCGTGCGCGTCCACGACCTGCCGCCGGAGATCGCGCAGCTGCTCGGCCACGCCGCGCCGGCGCGGTTCGTCGGGATGGCGGATCCGGAGCCGGAGGCCGTCGAGTCGCGCCGTTCCTTGTCGCCGCGGGTCGCCGCGCTGGCGGTCCTGGCGACGCTCGCGTTCGGCTCGGTGCTCGGGACCGTGATCTCGCCGGCGGCGGACTCGCTGGCGAGCGCGCCGGTCGTCGTCGCGATGGCGCCGGCCGCCGCGGCGCCCGTGGCCGCCGCGCCGGTGACCGACGACACCGCGTCGCCGCCGGCCGACGACGCCAGCTCCGACACGCCGGACACCAGCGGCGACACGAGCGTCGCCGACGACACGTCGAGCGCCGACACGACCGCGACCGACGACTCCGGGGATTCCGGCGACGGTGCCGCCGCTGCGCCCGGCGTCTACGCCGCCCCGAAGATCAAGCACGTGTTCTTGATCGTCCTGCACGGCCACGGCTACGACGAGTCGTTCGGGACGTCCTCGCAGGCGACCTACCTGTCGAGGACGCTGCCCAAGCAGGGCGAGATCATCCAGAACTACTACGGCGCGACGCAGGGCGAGCTGGCCAACAACATCGCCTTGATCTCCGGCCAGGGCCCGACGCTGCAGACGCAGGCCAACTGCCCCAACTACACCGACGTCACGCCCGGCACGGCGAGCGACACCGACGGCCAGGTGCTCGGCGACGGCTGCGTCTACCCCGCCGCGACCACGACGCTCCCGGACCAGCTGCTCAAGGCCGGCAGGACGTGGAAGGCGTACGTCGAGGACATCGGCAACGGTCCGGTCGACCAGGCGACGAGCTGCCGCCACGCCACTCTCGGCACCGCCGACCCGCTCCAGGCCCCGCGCGCGGCCGACGCCTACGAGACCTGGCGCAACCCCTTCATCTACTTCCACTCGCTGACCGATGGGACCGCGTGCGCCAACGGCGACGTCGGCCTCGGCCAGATGAGCCTGGACCTGCTGTCGCCCGACACCACGCCGGCGTTCTCCTACATCATCCCGAACGCCTGCCACGACGGCAGCGACACGCCGTGCGCCGACGGCTCGCCCGCGGGCATGAAGGCGGCCGACGACTGGCTGAAGGCGACGGTCCCGACGATCTTGAGGTCCAAGGCCTACGCCGACGGCGGCCTGCTGGCGATCACGTTCGACCAGGCACCGCAGACCGCGGCCGCCGGCGCGACCGTCGACTCCTCGCAGTGCTGCACGCCGAGCATGTTCCCGAACCTGCCGAGCACCACGGCGCCCGCGTCGACCACGACGCCGGCGAGCACGGCGACGCCCGCCTCGACCGTCCTTCCCGCGACGACCGCGGTCCCGGAGACGACGAGCACGACCGACCCGGCGTCGACCACCGCGCCCGCCTCGACGACCGTGCCCGCCGTCACCGACGACTCCGGCTCCTCACCCGGCGGCGGCAAGGTGGGGATGTTGCTCATCTCCGACGCCGTCAAGCCCGGCACGACCGACGTCATCGACTCCTTCAACCACTTCGCCTTCCTGAAGTCCATCGAGGACCTCTTCGGCCTCGACCACCTCGGCTACGCGAACGACCCGGCGATGCCGTCCTTCGGCAAGGCCGTGTACACCAACTCGTTCGCGAAGTAGCGGCGGCTGACGGCACAGACCACCGACCGTGGCTGTGCCGCGGCAGTGAGGATCGGTTTCCAAAGCAGACGCGCTGTCAGCGGCGACGGCCGCGGACAGCTACGTCGGCTGCGACACGGCCTCGGTAATCGCGCGTACCGAGCAGCGCGGTGCTGCGGTGGCCGTGTGTAGCGAGACGGTTAGCGCAGCGCGAGCTCGTCGTAGGTGACCGCCGCGCGGTCCCTGGAGCGGCGGAGGACGCGTTCGACGGCCTGCACGCAGCGGGGGTGGTCGAGGTCGGAGGGGTGGAGGTCCAACCGCAACAGGTCGCCGGACATCGCTGCGCCCGACCGGACGACGAGGGGTGAGGTCCAGCGCTTGAAGCGGGTGCTGGTCCCGAGCGTCAGGGCCGGTGCGGTCGTCGTCGTGCCGTCGGGCACGCGGTGCAGGCGGCCGATGCCGGCCCACCACTCGAAGGTCTGCGCCAGCGTCTCGCGCAGCGCGCCGGTGTAGGCGTAGCCCGGCGCCACGAACCCGCGCGGCTGGATCCCGGCGAGCTTCAGCAGGCGCCGCCCGGCCAGCACCGCGCGGCGCGTCTCGGCGATGTCGAGCCCGACGAACTCCGCGCACTCCCCCGCCTGCAGCTTCGCGACGAACTGCCGCGGCCCGTGCACGCGCCGGGCCTGGCGGTGCTGGAAGCCGTGCTGGGCGATCGCGTCGCCGCCGCGCGCGCACTCCTCCAGCCAGTCGGCCATCTCCGGCCGCCGGTCGGTGAACGGGTGCAGGTCCGGCGCCGGGATCACCAACAACGTGACGCGGTCGACGCCGTTGTCGTTGAGCCAGTCGCGGATCAGCGCGCAGCGCTCGAACGTCGCCGGCTCGACGTCGTGCAGCGACACCGCGATCGTCCCGCCGTGCCGGTGCACCGCTCAGCCCACCAGGTCCCGGAGGCCGTCCAGCTCCGCGGCGAACACGCGGTCCCAGCGGTGGCGCCACCCGAGCATCGCCGCCTCCTGCGGATCGGGCAGCGACATGTAGGCCTCGTCGATCGCGCGGTCCAGGTCGTCCGGATCCGCGGGGACGAAGCCGTGGCCGAGCCGCCCGATCGCATGCAGCGCGGGCGCCGTCGAGCAGGCCGCGACCGGCGTCCCGCACGCGGCGGCCTCCAGCGCGGCGAGCCCGAACGTCTCGTGCTCGCCCGGCATCACGACGCAGCGCGCGCTCGCGTAGCGATGCGCAAGCCGGACACGATCCCGCGCATGCGGGCGGAAGCTGATGCGCGCGCTCAACCCCAGCCTGCGCGCGCGGGTCCGGAGCGTCTCCTCCAGCGGCCCACTCCCCACGATCCGCAGCGGCCACGGATCGGCGCTCCGGGCGGCGGCCTCCAGCAGCTCCAGCACGCCCTTCTCGCGCGACAGCCGACCGACATACAGCACATGGTCGCCGCGCGCGACGTCGGCCCGCGAACGGAACGCCTCGTGGACGCCCAACCGCAGCGGCATCGTCGCGAGCCGCCCGAAGTCGGCCATCGTGTCGACGTTGCTCATCACCGCGTCGACGTGCCGGCCGGACCGGCGCAGCCAGCGCCGCAGCAGCGGCGCGTACACGCGCGACGGGCCGGGCAGCGAGGCCGCCTCGAGGTTCGACGTGCCGTGGTGGACCGCGACGGTCCGGGCGCCCAGCTCGCGTGCGCAGGAGATCACGTCGACCGGCCACCAGAACGGGTCGTGCAGCAGGACGACGTCGGGCTGCAGCGCCCTCAGCGTCTCCTTCAGCGCGCCGGCGCCGAGCGGGACGCGGTAGCCGTTGGCCGCGACGACGCGCATCGACGGCAGCTCGTGGCGCCCGGACTCGTGCTTCTCCTTCGCGCCCGGGACCAAGATGTGGTGGTCGATCGCGCCCGGGTTGCGGATCGCGTGCTCGGCCTTGGCGTCGAGGTAGGTCCGGATCCCGCCGGAGCGCTCGCCGTAGAACAGCGCGACGTCGGCGACCTTCAGCGGCCGCGGCGGCGCCGCGTCGCGACGCGCGAAGCGCGACCCGGCGCGGCTCGCGCCGCCCTCGAGGACCGCCAGCTCAGGCGGCACGGCGCGCCCCGCCGACGACCGCGCCATCGACGCCCAACGCGCGCCGGTAGCCGGTCGCCAATCGCTCCAGCGCGCGGTCCCAGGTGCGCTCGGCGACCGCGGCCCGCGCTGCGCCCGCAAGACGTACACGTTGCTCTGCGTCCCCCGCGAGCGCGACGACCGCGTCGGCCAGCGCCTCGGCGTCCGGCGCGCACAGGCGGCCGGTCACGCCGTCCTCGACGATCGAGCACGGGCCGCCCTCGGCGACCGCGACGACCGGCAGGCCGCTCGCCTGCGCCTCCAGCAGCACCTGGCCGAACGTGTCGGTCCGTGAGGCGAACAGGAAGACGTCGGCGCTCGCGTAGGCGTCGGCCAGCGCGTCGCCCTCCAACCACCCCAAGAACGTCGCGTGCTCGCCCAGGCGGTCCCGCAGCATCTGCTCCTCCGGACCGCCACCCGCCAGGACGAGGTGCAGGCGCGGGTCGCGCGCACGGGCCGCCAGGAACGCGTCCGCGAGCAGGTCGGCGCCCTTCTCGGCGGTCAGCCGGCCCGAGTACATGATGTTGATCTCGCCCGGGAAGGCATCCACCTTGCGTCGGTCCGGCGAGAAGCGGCTGACGTCCACCCCGCGGTCCCAGCGCCCGACGCGCCCCGCGTCGATCCCCAGCCCACCGAGCACCGCGTCGCTCGCCTCGCTCGGCGAGAGCACGACCTCGCACTGCCCGTAGAACATCGACATGGCCGCGTTGGCGAAGGCCTCCAACATGGGGTCCATCGACCGGACGCCCGCGTAGGACCCCAACTCGGTGTGGTAGCTGCCGAGCACGGGCAGGTCCATGATCCGCGCGGTCAGCAGCGCGGCGACGCCGGCCGGGCCGGGCGAGCAGACGTGCACGAGGTCGTAGCGGCCCTCGGCCAGCGCCTCGACGATCGTCGGGACGCTCGGGACGCCGACCTGCAACCCCTTGTAGAACGGGACCTCGACCTCGGCGACCGCGCCGAGGCGGCGGTCGGCGATGATGTCGGTCGAGACGATCTCGACCTCGAAGCCCGGGACCCCGCGGTGGCGCAGCTCCTGCAGCGTGTGCGTGACGCCGTGCATCCCGCCGACGCCGTCGGCGACCAGCGCGACGCGGCGCGGCGCGCCGTCCTCGTCCGGGACGAGCTTCGACTTCTCCTTGCCCAGGAACGCGGCGGCCGGCGCGTAGGGGATCGCGGCGACGCAGGCGTCGAACAGGTCCGCGGCGCTCGTCGCCAGCCCGCCCGCGCCGCGCTCGCCGACGCCGGCGATCACGCTGTCGACGACGCGCGCGAGCTTGCGCTCGTGCGTGCGGCGCGCGCGGCGGAACAGGTCGGCGTGGCGGAAGTCGTCGTCCTTCATCGCGGCCAGCAGGTCGGTGCTGGAGAGGTGCGCGAGGCCGACCGCGTCCAGCCACGCGCGCAGCAGCGCGCGGGCATCCTCGGGCTGGAGGTCGGCGCCCATCGCGCCGCGGCGCGCCTCGCCCTCGTTCATGACGCGCTCGACCATCCGCAGGACGGTGGCCGGGTTCAACTCATCGTGGTTGCCTTGCTCGGCGGCGGCGTCCGCCGGCTCCAGCGAGCGGACCGCCAGCGCCATCGCGGCGTGCGCCCACTTCGCGGCGCTGCCCTGGTCGCCCGCGGCCCGCGCGCGGCCCTTGCGGATGTGCTGGAGGAACTCCTGCGGGGTCTCGGCGTAGGGCGTCTCGGTGAACGTGCGGCCGATGTCGACGCCCGCGTGGTCGTCGCTGCCGCCGACGCCGGTCCCGCCGTGGGTCTCGACGTAGATGAAGGCCGGGAGGTTCAGCTCCTTGGCGCGGGCGCCGTTGCGCACCTCCCAGACCGGGAACAGCTGCGCGAGGCGGCGGCGGTGGCGCGGGGTCAGCGGCGCCTCGACCGCGTAGAACGGGTGCGCGAGCGCGCAGGCGATCTCGTGGTCGTGCAGGTACTCGGCGACCGACTCGACGCAGTTCGAGATCGCCTGGAGGTCGAGGAACTGCTCCTCGGTGATGCCCATGACGAGCACGTGGACGGCCTGCGGCT
Organism: Conexibacter woesei Iso977N; assembly: GCF_000424625.1. Classification (GTDB taxonomy): domain Bacteria; phylum Actinomycetota; class Thermoleophilia; order Solirubrobacterales; family Solirubrobacteraceae; genus Baekduia; species Baekduia woesei_A. Next base: position 454,046 of record NZ_AUKG01000002.1, on the reverse strand, counting down.
CCTCGCGGAACCAGCACGTCAGCTCGACCGAGATGAAGACGCGCGGGTCGTGCGCGATCTCCAGGACGCCGGCGATCGTGTCGTGGTCGGTGATCGTCACGAAGTCCATGCCGCGCTGCAGCGCGAGCTCCAGGACCTCCTGCGGTGGCGTTGCGCATTCGGGGAGTCCGAGTGCTCGCTGAACGCCCAGCTTCGACAGCTGCGAAGCGGTCGAGTGGCAGTGCAGGTCGGCCCGGCTCGTACGCGCGGTCATGCCACGAGAATCCCCTGCTAGCGGTGGCCTTCTGTGAAAGCTCCGCCAACACCCCGTGACGGGGATGTGAACGGTTTGGGTGCGGACCTTCGAGCGTTTTCACGTGGTCCTGCCGGGCAGGCAGAGCGGCGGCTCTGACGGGCCAGTCCCAGCGAGCGCTCAGGCCGTTCCCAGCCGGACGGTCGATGGTTCTCGCCGTGAGCCATGAACCCCACGGCGACGGCCTGCATGAGGACCTCGTCAAGCTCGCCTCGCGGCGCGATGCGTTGAAGCTCTTCGGCGCGGGCGGTGCGGCGGCGATCCTCGCGACGCTCGGAGGTGCCGGCAGCGCGCTGGCCGCGAAGCGGCCGACCGGCACGGCGCCGAGCGAGACGGCGGGACCGTATCCCGGCGACGGGTCGAACGGGCCGGATGTGCTGACCGAGTCCGGGATCGTCCGCCACGACATCCGGCGCTCGTTCGGCGACTCCAGGACGCTGGCGACCGGCGTCCCGCTGCGCGTCAACCTCACGGTCACCGACGCGAGCAAGGACTACAGGCCGCTATCGGGCGTCGCCGTGTACGCCTGGCACTGCGACCGCCAGGGCAAGTACTCCATGTACGGCTCCGGCGTCACCGACGAGAACTACCTGCGTGGGATCGTCAAGACCGACAGCGACGGGCTGGCGTGGTTCAAGACGATCTACCCCGCCTGCTACTCGGGCCGCTGGCCGCACATCCACTTCGAGGTGTACGCCTCGGTCGCCAAGGCGGTGGCCAACGGGCCGATCGTCAAGACCTCGCAGATCGCGATGCCGGCCGCGGCGTGCAGGAAGGTGTACGCGTCGAGCCTGTACCCGGGCAGCACGCGCAACCTGTCGCAGGTGTCGTTGTCCACCGACAACGTGTTCTCCGACGACAGGGCGATCCGCCAGCTGGCGACGGTCACCGGGAACGTCAGGGAGGGGTTCGTCGCGAACCTCACGGTCGGCGTCTGAGCAGACTCCGCGAAATTCGCCCTTGACTTCAAGTTGACTTGAACTTGCATCATGCTCGTCATGAGCACCGAGACGCAGTTGGGCGCGAGCGCGCGGATCACCGAAGTGGTGACGGCCTGGCCGGGCGTCGAGGCCGGCTTCGGCCGCCGCGGCGAGTGGTCGTTCAGGGTCGGCCGCAGGGAGATCGGCCATCTCCACGGCGATCACGCGGCGCACTTCATGCTGCCCAAGGACGTCTTCGACGAGCTCCTCGCCGCGGGCCGCGTCGGCCCACACCCCGTGTTCCCCGACCGGCGTGGGCCCGCGGCGCGACGCATCGACGACGACACAGACGTCGCCGACGTCATCGCGCTGATGCGCGAGCAGTACGAGCGGATCGGCGGCGCCGGCGACGGCGCCGCCGGCGAGGCCTAGGCCGGCGTCGCCACCTGCGCGACCGCGCGCACGCGCGCGGCGAACTGCGGGAGCGCGTCGAGCGTGATCGCCTGCGGCCCGTCGCAGCGCGCAGTGCGCGGGTCCGGGTGGCACTCGACGATCAGGCCGTCGGCCCCGCAGGCGGCCGCGGCGAGCGCCAGCGGCTCGACCAGCGCGCGGCGCCCGGCCGCGTGAGACGGATCGACGATCACCGGAAGGTGCGTGTGCTCCTTGAGCACGGTGACGGCGGCGAGGTCCAGGCACGACCGCGCCGGCGTCGCCTTCGCGTGGATCCCGCGCTCGCACAGCACGACGTTCGGGTTGCCCTCGGTCAGGATGTACTCGGCGGCGAGCAGGAAGTCGTCGATCGACGCGCCCATCCCGCGCTTGAGCAACACCGGCAGCCCGGCGCGGCCCAGCTCGGTCAGCAGCGGGAAGTGCTGCATGTTGCGCGCGCCGACCTGGATGCAGTCGGCGTACTCGACGACCTGCTCGACGTCGCGCAGGTCGGTCAGCTCGGTCACGACCGGCAGGCCGGTCTCCTCGCGGGCCTCGGCGAGGATCTTCAGGCCCTCCAGCCCCAGGCCCTGGAACGCGTACGGCGACGTGCGCGGCTTGAACGCGCCGCCGCGCAGCAGGTCGGCGCCCGCGTCCGCGCACGCACGCGCGGCGGTCAGCGTCTGGTCGCGCGACTCGACCGCGCACGGGCCGAGGATCAGGCGGAAGTCCGCGGCGATGCCGCCGAACGCGACGCCCGCGATCTCGACCGGATGCGGCTGGTCGCCGTGGCGGTGCTTGTGCGCGAGCTTGTAGGGCGAGGACACCGCGACGACGCGGTCCACGCCCGGATCGGCGTCCAGCTCGAGCGAGGCGATGTGGTCGCGATCGGCGTCGATCACGCCGATCACCGTCTGCTCGGCGCCGACGACGCGCTGCGCGCCGGCCCCCGTGGCGGTGATGCGCTCGGTCACCGCGTCGATCTCGGCGGAGGTGGCGTCAGGGTGGAAGATGACGAGCATGAGGGGCGGAACGGTGCCACAAGTCGCCTACCATCGTCGGCATGACGACCAAGGCATCGTTCAACGCCGAGGACTGGACGGTCATCACGACGGCCCCCGCGCTCGCCGGGCTGCTGGTCGCCTCCGCCGAGCCGGGCGGCAACCTGCGCGAGTCCGTCGCGCTGTCGCGCGGCTACGCGGAGGCGCGCGCACGGCAGCCGGGCGAGCTGCTGGAGGACGTGCTGACGACCGCGCCGTCGCTCGACGCCAGCAACCGGCCCAAGACGCCGGAGGACATCCGGGCGGCCGCGCTGGAGCAGCTGCGCAGGGCGGTCCGGACGCTCGACCGCGTGGCGCAGGACGACGAGTTGGTGGAGTACAAGCGGTTCGTGTACTCCTTGGCCGAGAGCGTCGCGCACGCCCACAAGGAGGGCGGGTTCCTCGGGATCGGCGGCACGCCGGTCTCGGCGAACGAGCAGCAGGCGCTGGACGCGATCGCCGCGATCTTCGACGAGCCGATCCCGGTGGAGGGCGAGTCCCCGGTGGAGGAGGAGTCCCCGGTGGAGGAGGAGTCCCCGGTGGAGGGCGAGTCGTCGTAGGCGCTCGCCGGACGTGAGCGTCGCCCCGGCGGGCGCGTTGCACGTAACCTTCCCGTGGTGAGCCTCGTTGTTCGGTCCATGATGAAGACCACCGTCGCCGCCGTCGTCGCGGCGGCCGCCCTGGTGCCCGCGGCCGCGCAGGCCGCCGCGCCGTGGAGCGCGCCGAGCGGGTTCGGCACGCCGGCCGACTTCGTGCGCCAGCCGGTCCTGGCCTTCGGCGCCAACGGCAACGGGCTCGCGGGCTGGAACACGAGCCTCCAGCCGCCGACCGGCGTCCAGCCGCCGCCGTCCGGGAGCGTCCTGCGGCTGACGCAGGGCGACGGGTACGGCGAGCTGCGCGCGCTGCCCGAGCAGCTCGTCGCCGGGCCGGCGCTCGGCGCCGACGGGCGCGGGCTGATCCTGCGCTCGGCGACGACCGCGGGCGGCCAGAGGACCAGCATCACGTGGTCGAACGCCAACGCCGCGGGCGCGGTCGGCGCGGCGCGGCCGCTGGTCACCGCGACGCTCGCGCAGGCGCCGCGACTCGCGGTCGACTCGCACGGCGACGCGCTCGCCGGCTGGGCGGAGATCACGCCGCCGCGCAGCAGGCGCCAGCTGTGGAGGACGCTGACGGTCAAGGTCGCCTGGAGGCCCGCGGGCGCCAGGACGTTCTCCAAGCCGCAGGCGCTGTTCGACACCCAGGCGCTCGACTACGACCATCCGGGCGACGTCGTCGTGGCGCTCAGCAACACGGGCCGCGCGCTGGTCGCCTACGCCGACGGGCACGAGACCAGGCACGGCACCAAGACCAACATGTACGCCTGGACCGCGCCGCGGGCGGGTGCGAGGTTCGGCAAGCGCCTGACCGCCGGTCCGCACGACGGGATCGCCGAGACCGCGGCGCTGGTCGACGAGCGCGGCCGCTCCACGATCGTCTGGGGCAGCCAGGACGGCGGCGAGGAGGCGAACAGGCCGTGGGTCGTGCGCGCCGCGTCGCTCGTGGCGGGGGCCAGGCACTTCGGTGCCGTGCAGACGCTCGACACCGCCGGCGCGGTCAACCGGCCCGAGGGGACGGTCGCGGTCGCCGCCGACGGCGTCGGGCACGTCACCGCCGCGTGGTCGGGCGTCGTCCGCGACCCGAGGGTGCTGCAGGGGATCGCGTTCCCGGTGCAGACCGCGACGCTCGACCCCGCGACGGGTGCGTTCGGCACGACGCAGGAGCTCGCGCCCGACGGCGCGGTCGGCGGCGTTGCGGTCCGGCTGCGCGACGGCGCGGCGGTCGTCACCTGGGCGCACGTCATCCGCGAGCAGCTCACCGACCAGGCGATGGCGGCCGTCCGCCCCACCCCGACCGCGCCGTTCGGCGCGCCCGAGGCGCTCGCCGAGCCCGACGACGCGCAGCCGCCGGCCGTCGCCTTCGACCCCGCGACGGGCGCGCCGGTCGCCGCGTGGAGCGCGCGCCCGGGCGGGCACGACCCGTTCTTCGGGCTGCAGCGCGACGCGGTCCTGCGGGTCGCGTCGCGCGCCGCGCCGTAGGCGCTACGCCGCGGCGGCGACCGGAGCGGCCGACGCCGCCGCGCGTCGCAGAAGCGCGGTGGCGCCGGCCGCCAGCGCCGCCGGCGCCACGCCGTGGGATCGCTCCACCTCGAGCACGAGCGGCGCGTGGTGGCCGGCCAGGAGCGGGCCGAGGCGATCCCACGGGAGGCAGCCCGCACCGGGCGGCAGGTGGAGATCGAGACGAAGCGGGTCGACCCCGGGAGCCCCGAGGTCGTGGCGCCGAGCGCCAAGGTTGTCGTGCAGGTGGAACGCGACCGCGTCCTGGAGCGCCGCCCGGACCGCGCGCTCCGCGCTCTCCCCGCGCAGCGCGGCGCAGATGTGCGCATGCCCGACGTCGAGCAGCAGCCCCAGCGCGGGCGAGCCGATCCGGCGGACGAGGTCCCGCAGCGTGAGCACGTCGTAGCCGACGTGCGGCAGGACCGGCGACGCCGGCCACACCGGCGCCCGGTTCTCCAGCGCGAGCGTGAACCCGAGCACCTCGGCGCGCGCCGCGAAGCGCTGCAACGAGCGCTCCTCGGCCGCCAGTCGCTCGTCCAGGCGCGCGGCCGCAGACGAACCCTCAGCGATCGGGAAGTCCATGCCGTGCACGGCGACGATCTCCGCACCCGCCTCCGCCGCGTAGTCCAGCAACCCGTCGAAGGCCCGGTCGTGCTCGATGGTCCCGGCGCTGAGATCGTCGGGCGCGTGGAGGAGCAACCGCAGGCCGTGAGGATCCAGGGCGGTGCGCAGCGCACGCGCATGACGGCGGCTCCGTTCCCGGTCGGCCAGCATGGGACGCGGCGGTGTGTGGATCTGCACCCACGCGAAGCCGGCCGACTCATAGGAGCGCAGCAACGGCGTCGAGGGCCACTGATCGCGGTGGACGTTGAGGCCGAGGCGAGTGCCGAGCTCGATCGTCACGAGCACCAGCTTGCCCCGCCCCACACGATCACCTGTGACCGCTCAGTGATCGGCGGGTGAAGGACCGGTGAACCGCGCGCGTCCGTGCTAGAACCCCTTGAACCCGGACTGGCGCTGGTCGTCGAGGGAGAGCACGAACGAGGGGTCCGGGATCGTGTGGTCGTCGGAGGTCGGGATGACCGCGGTGCCGACCGCGAAGTACTCCAGGACGTGCGAGGACCAGCCGTGGTTGCCCTCGACGAGCTGGACGCCGACGATGCCCTCGGCCTGTGCCGCCTCGGCCTCGGCCTGCATGCGCTCCATCGCCAGCTCGCGCGCGTCGTAGAGCGCCTGGGTGAAGTTCGGCATCTCGGTGTTGCGCCCGACGCGCGACAGCCACGAGCCCAGGCCCTGGTGGGCGACGTGGTAGACGCACGTCCCCATCACCATCGACACCGGCCGGTAGCCCGCGCTCAACAACGTGTAGAAGTCCTGGCCGCTGAGGTCGGACGTGAACGGGCGCCCGGACGGCGCGCGGTGCAGCTCGCCCTCGCGGTGGCGCACGGCGGTCCCGATCGCGACGAACTCGGCGAGGTCGTTGCCCCACTCGCGCCGCGACACGTCGAGCCGGACCGCGACGATCCCGTCCGCGCCGAGCTGCTCGGCCTCCTCCTCCATGCGCGTCATCGCCAGCTCGCGGGCGTGGTACATCGCCTGCGTGAGGACGTCCATCTCCTGGTTCTTGGACCAGTTCGAGGCCTGGAACCCGATGTGGTAGATCGACGACCCGACGACAAGCCCGAGCGGCTCGAAGCCCGCGGCCCGGACCAGCAGGAACTCGTTGACGGACAGGTCGCTGGTGAACAGCGTGCCCTTCATCCGCTCCAACCGCTCCCGCCCGTGCTCCGGGATCCCCGCGGTCGAGCTGGGGTCGTACTCCTCCTGCGACTGCTGGTCCTTGTCGGCCATGGTGTAGGTGTAGCTCCTTGTGCTGTTACAACTTCAAGGCGATGTACTTGAACGGTGGCAGCGCGTCGCCGTCGTCGATCTCGGCGATCGCGGTGCCGAGCGCGTGGATCTCGACGACGATGTCGTGGTACCTGGTGTCGTTGTCGTCGCGGTCGCGCTCCTCGACGTGGCGCTCGATCTCGACGCCGACGACGCCGGTCGCGTAGACCTCGTGGGCCCCGCGCTCGACGCGCCGCAGCGCCAACCTGTAGGCGTCGCGCATGCCGGTCGTCCAGTCCGGGACCTCCTCGTTGCGCCACCCGCGGAGCAGCCCCGGCCTGCGCCCCTGGCCGAAGGTTGTCATGACCTGCGCGACCGTCGAGCCCCCGGCGATCCCGACCGGCCAGAAGCCGTGAGCGCTCAGCTTCGCCACGTCCTGACCGGACAGCGTCGACAGCAGCGGGCCGTCGTCGCCGACCGCGTAGCGGCGGCTGCGCACCGCGGTCCCGGTGACGGCGAACTCGACGAGGTCGGTCACCCAGTCGCGGCGCAGGCGCTTGATCGTCACGCCCAGGACGAGGTCGGCGCCGCACGCCGCGGCCTCGGCGCGCAGCCCCTCGATCGCCTGCTCGCGCGCGCTGTTCCAGGCGGTCGTCTGCCGCTCCAGCTCGACGGTCTCGACCTCCTGCTGCCAGCGCTGCATCCGGCGGACCGCCTCCTGGCGCTGGAACGCGACGTAGCGGTCCTCCGCCGGGTCGGCCGGCGCGACCTGCTGGGCGTACCTGAGCCGCTCGCGCCAGCCCAGGGTGTGGAACGACGCGCCCATCACCTGCCGGATCGGGACGAAGCCCGCGTGGGCGACGGCGAACGCCTCGCGGGTCCCGAGCGCGCTGGTGAAGGGACGCGCAGAGCTCATGACAGCGGCAACACCATCGTCTTGACCGACGGTGGCGGCGCGCCCGCGCCCTGCGCGACCTCCACGATCGCCGTCCCCAGCACGTGCATCTCCAGGATCAGGTCGACGTAGGTGGTGTTGTTGACGTCGCGCTCGCGCGTGCGCTGCGAGCGGTCGATGCTCACGCCCACGACGCCGGTCGCGCCCAGCACGCGCGCGTCGGCCTCGACGCGCCGCATCGCCAGCGCCCGCACGTCGTACATGCCCCTGCTGAAGTCCGGCAGCTCCTGGTTGTAGTTGGAGGAGAACAGCCCGCCCGAGCGGCGCGTCTGGTCCCACCCCGACGCGACGTAGGCGACGGTCGACCCGCCCACGATCCCGGCCGGCCAGAACCCGTGGGCGATCAGCTTCGCGACGTCCTGCCCCGACAGCGAGCACAGCAGCGGCGCGCCGTCGCCGACGTCGTGGCGCGCCGAGCGCACCGCGGTCCCCGTCGCGACGAACTCCGCCAGGTCGCTCGCCCAGTCGCGCAGCCGCCGGACGATCCGGACGCCGACGACCGCGTCGGCGCCACACGCGACCGCCTCGTCGCGCAGCCGCCGGACGGCGGCGGTCCGCGCCTGGTTCCACGCCTCGGTCTGGTTCTCCAGCTCGGTCGTCCCGCCCGCGCCGCGCAGGTTCCAGCCGCCGCCCGCCGACCACGGCGTCGTCTGCCAGCCCATCTTGAAGTACGACACGCCCAGCACCTGGCGCAGCGGCACCAGCCCGGCGTGGCTGACCGCGAGCGCCTCGCGGGTCCCCAGCGCCGAGCTGAACGGCCGCCTCGTCATGCGTCGAGCAGGCCCTGCAGCGCGGTCCGGGCGCGCTCCGACCGCGCGGCCTCGTCGACGAGGTCGGCCGAGAGCGCGTCGATCCACGCGCCGACCTCCAGCTCCTCGGTCTTCAGCGCGATCCCGCGGACCACGACGCGCCGCGCGCAGCGGACCCGCCGCTTCTCCCGCCGCGCCTCGTAGTGGGCGTCGCCGAGCGCGACCCTCACCGCCTCCGGCCTGCCCCTGCCGAGGAAGCCGCCGCGCTCCACCTCGACCTGCTCGGGCAGCGCCTCGGCGAGCTTGCCGACCAGCACGTCGAAGAAGACGTCCACGTCTCCCGCGTCGGCCCGCAACGCGGATGTCACCAGATCGAGCTCCCCGGCCATTCGTCAGGCAGCCTACCCACGGCGCGCGCCGACCCACCGCGGTACATTCGGCGGCCGCATGGCATCCGACCCCCTGATCGTCAACCTCGCCCCCACCGGGATGGTGCCGATGCGGGCGGACACGCCGCACGTCCCGCTGACCACCGCCGAGATCCTGGCCGACGTCGAGCGCTGCGCGGAGGCCGGCGTCGCGATCGTCCACGTCCACGCGCGCAGGCCCGACGGCACGCCCAGCCAGGACCCGGACGACGTCGCGCCGATCGTCGAGGGGATCCGCGCGATCGACCCCGAGCTGATCGTCTGCGTGAGCTGCAGCGGCCGGATCGAGCCGTCGCTGGAGGCCCGCGCGGCCGTGCTCGACCTCGACGGAGCGGCACGGCCCGACATGGCGTCGCTGACGCTCGGCTCCAACAACTTCCTGCGCCAGGCGTCGGTCAACGCGCCCGACGTCGTCCTCGGCCTCGCCCGCCGGATGCGCGAGCGCGGCATCCGGCCGGAGCTGGAGGCCTTCGAGCCCGGCATGCTCGCGTGGGGCGCGCACCTCGCGGAGCGCGGCGAGATCGAAGGCCCGCACTACGCCAACATCCTGCTCGGGAACCCCGGGACCGCGCCGCTGCTGCCCGCGACGCTCGCCGCGTTCCTCGCCGTCGCGCCGCCGGACACGACGTGGGCGCTGGGCGGGATCGGGCGCTTCCAGCTCGACGCCACCATGTTGGCGATCGCCGCCGGCGGCCACGTGCGCGTCGGGCTGGAGGACAACATCTGGCTCGACCGCGACCGCACGACGCTCGCGACCAACGCCGCGCTCGTCGGGCGCGTCGCGCAGCTCGCCGCGCTGGCCGAGCGCCCGCTCGCCACGCCCGCGCAGGCGCGCGAGCGGCTCGGCCTCCCGCTCGCGGTCCCGCGATGATCGGCGTCTTCGGCGCGCGCACGGGCGCCGAGGAGCTGGCCGCGCTGGCGCCGAGCGTCCGCGACGGCTGGATGGGCATGGGTCCGCAGGTGGCCGCGTTCGAGGCGGCGCTGGGCGACCGGCTCGGCGCGCCGCTGGTGATGGTCGACAGCGGCTCCAACGCGCTGCACGCGGCGGTCGCCGCGCTCGGCCTGCCGCCGGGCAGCGACGTGCTCGTGCCGTCCTGGACCTGGATCGCCTGCGCCAACGCGGTCGCGCTCGCCGGCCACCGGCCGGTCTTCGTGGACGTCGAGGAGGCCACGCAGAACGTGACCGCTGAGCTGTGCGCAGCGGTCCTGACGCCGCGCGCCGCGGCGATCATGGTGGTGCACTACGCCGGGAAGCCGGTCGACGTCGGCGCGGTCGCCGCGCTCGGCCTGCCGGTCCTGGAGGACGCGGCCCACGCGATCGACTCGGCGCTCGACGGCCGCGCGTGCGGGACGCTCGGCGCCGCCGGGATCTACTCGTTCGACGCCGTCAAGAACCTCGCGACGCCCGACGGCGGCGCGGTCACCGCGCAGGACCCGGACGTCCTGGAGCGCGTGCGCTCGCTGCGCTACTGCGGGCTGGAGCGGTCCGGGTTCGCGGCGTCGTCCAACGGCGGCGCGGCCGGCCGCTGGTGGGAGACCGCGCACACCGCGCCGTTCCCGCGGATGCTGCCCAACGACGTCTCGGCGAGCATCGGCCTGGCGCAGCTCGATCGGCTGGCGGCCAACCAGGCGCGGCGCGCCGCGATCTGGGCCCACTACCAGCGCGAGCTGGGCGAGTTGGGGTGGTTGATCACGCCGGAGGATCCCGGGCCGCGCGAGCGCCACTCGTGGTTCACCTACTTCGTGCGCGTGACCGACGGGCGCCGCGACGCGCTCGCCCACGCGCTGCTCGGCGCCGGGATCTACACCACGATGCGCTACCCGCCGCTGCACCGGATGCCGGCGTTCGGAGCGCAGGCGCAGCGCCTGCCCGTGAGCGAGCGGCTCGCCGAGACCGGCCTGAACCTGCCGCTGCACCCGGCGCTCACCGACGCCGAGGTCGACCAGGTCGTCACGGCCGTTCAGGGGTTCTGAGCGGTGGCGCGCGACCTGCTGATCTGCGGCACGCGGACGTTCGCCGAGGAGGTCGCCGACCTCGCCGGGGAAGTCGACGGCTGGCGCGTCGCGGGCTTCGTCGAGAACTGGGAGCGCGAGCGCGCGGGCGGCGAGCTCGACGGGCTGCCGATCCACTGGGTCGACGCGCTGGCCGGGATGGACGGCGTGTGGGCGCTGTGCGCGCTGGTGACGACCAAGCGCTACACCTTCACCGAGCAGGTCGCCGCGCACGGGATCCCGTTCGCGACGCTCGTCCACCCGACCGCCCGCGTCTCGTCGCGGACGACGGTCGGCGAGGGGACGCTCGTCGGCGCCGGGGCCATCACCGGGACGCGCTCGGCGATCGGCCGCCACGTCATCGTCAACCGCGGCGTCCTGATCGGCCACCACACGACGATCGGCGACCACGTGAGCCTGCTGCCCGGCGCCAACGTCGCCGGCAACGTGACGATCGGCGACCGCGCGTTCGTCGGGATGGGCGCGCTCGTGCTCGACGGCCTGACGATCGGCGACCGCGCGGTCGTGGCGGCGGGCGCCGTCGTGACGCGCGACGTCCCGCCGGGCGTGCAGGTCGTCGGCATCCCCGCCAGCGTGGTCGCCGAGACGCCCGACGGGCGCTAGCCGCCCCGAGGAGCAGCGCGCCGACGCCGCTAGCGACGCAAGAGCTTGTTGAGCGCGCGGCGGCCGGCCTGCGAGGCGCGCAGCGCGCGGTTGGAGCGCAGCGCGGCAAGCGCGGCGCGGTCCGCGTCGCGGGCACCCTCCGCCGTCGCGAGCGCGGCGCGCAGCGTCTCCGCCTCGGCCTCGGCCCGCTGCCGCGCGCTGTCGAGCGCGGCCATGTGCTCGCCGACCTCGCGGGCGGCGCGCTCCTCGTCCAGCTCGATCTCGGGCGGGGCAAAGCGGGCCGGGATCGGGATCTCCTCCTGGATCCCCAGCCACCTGACGAAGCGCGGCGCGTCGGCGCCGGGGACGGCGGGGAACGCGGCGGCGATGTCGCGCCGGTAGGCCCGGAGCGCCAGCGCCCAGCGCGAGGCCGGCGGCTCGGGCGCGTCGGCGAGCCACTCGGTGAACGCCGCGCCCGAAGCGAAGGGATCCGGCGCGGGATCGCCGTCGAGCAGCGCCGCCCGGACCGCGCGCCGGACCCACGGCTCCAGGACCGTGCCATCCGACGCGGCCGCGAAGCCGTACGGCGCGGCCGGCGCGACGTGGCCCGCGGCGATCAGGCGGCGGGCGTAGTCCTCCAACAACTCCGCGGCCACGGGGCTCGTCGCCAGCCGCGGCCAGGCCCCGGCGCGCGGGTCGAAGTCCCCGCCGACGTGCAGCAGCCGCAGCGGCGCGCCGTCGATCGCCGGGCCCTCGGCGATCACCCGCGCGCCGAGGTTGTGCACCGTCACGTTCGTCCCTGGATCGGCGAGGTTCGCCACGCCGAACAGCCCCGGCGCGAGGTCCAGCCAGCGCTGGGAGACGAACAGCCCTCCTGGTTGATCGCTGATGCAGTCGCGCTCCAGATGCCCCGCCCACCAGCGCGTGAAGCGCGCGCCCGCCTCCCCCGCGACGCCGAGGAACCCGCAGTTGTAGGACCCGGCCAGCAGCAGCCCCTGCTCGATCGGCTCCGGCCGCGCGGGCGGCGCGAGCAGGTGCGGGCTCAGCACGATGCCCTCGCGCGCGACCTGCTCGGCGACCGGATCGAGCGAGCCGCACACCAGCACGTCGGCGTCGGCGAACGCGACCGGCCCGCCGCCCGCGCGCTCCAGCAACGTCGCGAGCAGCAGCGCGCGCGTCGAGCCGGCCAGCTCCATCGGCTGGTACATCGCGCCGCGGCGGTGCAGCTCGGCGTCGTCGATCCCGACGTCGGCGGGCCGCAGCAGCTCGAACGGCTCGCCCGCGCCGTCGACCACACCATGAACGTCGTCGACGACCAGGACCGCCACCGGCGGCGCGTCCGGGTGCTGCTCGGCGAAGCTCGCGGCCAGCACGCGCGCCCACGGCAGGTGGCTGGCGGTGATCGCGGTGCCGACGAGCATCGCGCGATCGTACGGTGCCGCGCCGGGCGCGCTAGGCGCCGATCTTGTCCAGGTGCTCTTCGAGCGCCGCGTAGGCGTCGTCGACCGCGCGCCTGGCGGCGGTGTGACGGGCGGTGTTCTTCGCGGACTCGTACTGGGTCGCCCACGCCTCGGGCGCGGCCAGCTCCTCCTCGAGCGACGCGAGCGCGGCCTCGGCGGTCTCGATCGCCTTCTCCAGCTTGGCCGTCTGCTTCTGGGCGTTCTTGGACGGCGCAGGAACCGTCGCGGTCGCCGCGCCGTTGCCGTTCGCCTTCGGAGCGGCAGCCACCGCCACCGCCGGAGCAGCGGCCTTCGCCTTCGAGGGCTTCGGCTTCGCAGCCGCCTTCGCCCTGGCCGGCGGCGGCCCGTCCGGGTCCTCGCCCGCGGCCCTGCGCTCCTCGCGGATCCGCGCGTACTCGACCCAGTCGCCCAGGTAGGACCGCAGCCGCTGGTGCTCCAGCGCGACGGTGCGCGTCCCGACCGCCTCCAGCAGCGCCCGGTCGTGGGTGACCAGCAGCAGCGCGCCCTCGAAGCCCTTCAGCGCATCCTCCAGCGCCTCGCGCGACTCCAAGTCCAAGTGGTTGGTCGGCTCGTCGAGGATCAGGACGTTCGCGCCCTGCGACAGCAGGATCGCCAGCGCCAGCCGCTTGCGCTCACCGCCGGACAGCCCGTCCAGCGGCTTCTCCGCGTCCTCGCCGCTGAACAGGAACTTGCCCAGCAACGACCGCGCCTTGCCCGGCGTCAGCCCCGTGCGCTTCACGCACGCCTCGGCGACCGTCCGCGCGCTGCCCAGCCCCTCCAGCTCGGAGTCGTGCTGGCTCAAGTACCCCACCTTGAGATTGTGCCCCGTCCGGAGCTTGCCGCCGTCCAGCGGCCGCGCGCCGGCGAGCGCCTCGATCAGCGTGGTCTTGCCGGTGCCGTTGGGACCGACGAGCGCGACGTGCTCGCCGCGCTCCAGCCACAGCTCGCCGTCCTCGACCAGCAGCTTGTGGCGCTCGCCCTCGCCGACCTCCAGGCGCCCGTCCTCCAGCTCGAAGATCACACGGCCCGTGCGCTCCGGCTTGGCGAACGAGAACCCGAGCTCGCGCGTGTCGCGGGGATCGCGGTCGACCCGCTCGATCTTGTTGAGGGCCTTGACGCGCGACTGCGCCGCCCTGGCCTTCGACGCCTTCGCACGGAAGCGCTCGACGAACGCCTCCATCCGCGCGATCTCGGCCTGCTGCTTCTCGATCGCCTTGCCGAGCGCCATCTCGCGCGCGGCCTGCTCGCGGCGCCACGCGTGCCAGGTGCCCCTGAAGTACTTGGACCTGCCGAGCTCCAGCTCCAGCACCGCGGTGCCGACGGCCTCCAGGAACCAGCGGTCGTGCGCGACCAGGCAGATCGCGCAGTCCAGGCCGGTCAGCGTCCTCTCCAGCCACTCCAGCGACTCGATGTCGAGGTGGTTGGTCGGCTCGTCGAGCAGCAGCAGGTCGGCCTCGACGGCCAGCGCGCGCGCCAGCGAGGCGCGCGTCAGCTGCCCGCCGGAGAACGTGTCGAGCTTGCGGTCCAGCGCCTCGTCGGCGAAGCCGAGCCCGTGCAGGTAGTTGCCGGCGCGGTCGCGCCAGCCGTAGCCGCCGGCCGCCTCGAACTTCGCGTAGGTGTCGGCGTAGCGGTTCATCGCCGCCTCGTCGCCCTCGGCCATCTTGACCTCGAGCGACGCCAGCTCGGCCTCCAGCGACAGCTGCTCCTTGCAGGCGGAGAGCACGTAGTCGCGCAGCGTGACGTCCTGGTCGCGCGGCGGGCGCTGGTCGTGCAGCGCGACGCGAACGCCCTTCTGGAAGACCAGCTCGCCGCCGTCGATCCCGGTCTCGCCGGCCAGCATCCGCAACAGCGTCGTCTTGCCCGCGCCGTTGCGCCCGGCGATCGTCAGCCGGTCGCGGCGCTCGAGCTTGAACGACACCCCCGACATCAGCGGGTTGCCGGACATGTCCTTGGAGAGGTCGGAAGCGATGACGACGGCCACGCCACCATGGTAGGTATGCGCGATGTCCCACCGCTTCCTGCTCGCCGCGGCGCTCTGCGCGGCCTGCCTCGCCGCCGCTCCGGTCGCCTCCGCGGCCGAGGTCCAGACCCACGTCACGGGCTGGACCCACGCGCCCGGGCCGCGCAAGTACGACAGGCTCGACGTCACGAAGTTCGGGAACCTGAGGTCGCGCAACGTCCTGATCCTCGTGCCGGGGACGAACGGCGGCCGCGGCGACTTCACGCTCGACGCGCGCGACATCGTCAGGCAGGAGCGCGACATCCAGGTGTGGGCGGTCGACCGGCGCTCGCAGGCGCTGGAGGACACGAGCGTCTTCCGCCAGGCGCTGGCCGGCACGGTCACGCCGCAGCAGATGTTCAGCTACTACGCGGGCTGGATCGCCGACCCGTCGATCCAGCCGCACTACCAGCCGCCGGACGCCGCCCAGCTCGGCTTCGCGGCCGACTGGGGCCTGAAGGTCCAGCTGGAGGACGTCCGGGCGGTGATCGCGGCCGCCCACCGCGGCGGCGCCACCCGCGTCCTGCTCGGCGGCCACTCGCTCGGCGCGTCGGTCGCGGTCGCCTACGCGGCGTGGGACTTCGACGGCCACCCGGGCTACCGCGACCTCAACGGCCTGGTGCTGATCGACGGCGGCCTGCTGGGGTCGTTCGACTCGGCGGACCTCGCGCAGGCCAGGACGCGCCTGGCGGCGATCCGCAGGCAGCCGTTCCTGGACCTGCTCGGGCTCGGCCTGCCGTGGGTGACGGGGATCCTGAGCGAGAGCGCCGCGATCCTCGCGCTGAAGGAGCCCGACGCGCCGTCGGTCGGCCAGAGGTTCTCGCTGCTGCCCGCCGCGTTCAAGCCGCCGATCCCCGTGACGAACGAGGGCCAGTTCGGCTTCGCGTTCGACGCGACGACCTCGCCGAAGGCGCTCGGGCTGATCCAGGTCCGCGCCGGCTCGCTGGGCAGCGACGGCCGGTGGGTCGACGGCGAGGTCTCGCCGATCAGGCGCGTCGAGGAGACGTTCGGGCAGGAGCCCGGCAACGCGGTCGAGTGGTTCTACCCCGCGCGCCTGAACCTCGACGTGGACGCCGCGTCGCCGCTCGTGCAGAACAGCGCCGCCAAGTACCTCGGCCTGCGGCTGAAGGACGCCAAGAGGAACCTCGCGCAGAGCGACCTGGCGCTCTACGCGCTGCAGACGTCGCTGACGAACGGCGCGGTGCTCAAGGGCGCCAAGAAGTTCGCCAGGCTCGCGAACACCGACCGGTACCACACCAAGTACGTCGACGCCTCGAGGACCGACTCCCACCTCGACCCGCTGACCGCGGCGCCCGAGAGGAGCGCGTTCCTGAGGACGTTCGAGCCGTGGCTGCAGCAGGTGCTGGCCGAGGACTAGCGGGGGCGCGAGGCGGCGATCCGCTCGACCATCGTGTCCTCGGCGTCCTTGGCCGCGGGCTGTGACGTCACGCGCGTGCGCTGGATCGCGAAGACCAGCGTGCGCCCGTGGACGCGGCACCAGCCCGCCAGCGCGCTGTCGCGCGACTGCGGCAGCGAGCCGGTCTTCGCGTGGCAGTTGCCGCGCGCGGGCGCGCTCATCATCCGGTTGACCAGCGTGCCGTCCACACCGGCGATCGGCAGCGACCTCGCGACGACCGCGGTCCTCCGGATCGCCCGCACATAGCGCGCGAGCTGCCGCGGTGCGCCCGACGTGCGGCGATCGACCCCCGAGCCGCCGACCACGCGGAAGCGGGTGTGCAGCGTGCGGGCGTAGGCAGCGATGTCCGTGGCAGCGCGGGCCGTCGTCGCCTGCGTACCGTCGACCTTGTACGCGGCGATCTTCGCGAGCATCTCGGCGGCGAAGTCATCGGACCTCTTGTTGATGTCCTCGATCACTGCGGAGACCGGCGTCTGGGAGAAGGCGAAGGGCCTGCTGCCGTCGCGGATGCCCTGGCGCGGCGTGCCGCGGATGACGACCCCACGTGCCTCCAGGACGTCGTCGAACCGGAACGCCGCCGCCCGCGCCGGGTCCGGCTGGAGCGGGCCGTCGGGAGCCTCTCGTCCTCGCGCGTAGGTCAGCGCGCCGATCGATCCATTCATGTTGAGGTCGAACGCCCCGTGCGTGGACGGCCCGCCCACCCAGTCGTCGAAGCGCGAGCCGTCGCCCACGATCGAGCCGCTGATCGTCCTGATGCCGGCCCTCTGCACCCCGTCGGCGAGCGTCTGTAGCTGCGCCTCGCCCATCAGCGGATCGCCCACGCCGACGAGGAAGAGGTCGCCGTCCAGCGTGCCGTCCACGCCGACCGGCGTGGAGGTCTCGACCGAGGTGTTCAGGTAGTTGGTCGGCGGCGTGAAGGTCGCGGCCGCCAGGCCTGTGGTCAAGAGCTTGGCCGTCGACCCCAGCGGCCGGGAGGTGTCCGGGTCGGAGGCTGCGACCGTGCGCCCGGTGCGGTCGTCGATGACCGTGAAGCCGCCGGACCCGCCCGCGGCCTTCGCCAGCCGGACGAGGTCGGCCTTCAGCGTCTTGTCGGTCTTCGGCGCCGCCGCGACGTGCGCTGCCGCCGGGGCGTGCGCCGCGCTCACCGCTTCACCCCGCCGTACGGCAGCCCGCCGCCGGTTCGCTGGAACTCCACGATCTCCGCGTTCTCCCTGGCCACGCGGTCCTCCGTGCCCTCGTAGGCGCGGAACAAACCCTTCAGGTGGCGCAGCCCCTCCGGCGGGTGCGCGGCGATCTCGCGCGCCAGCTGCAGCGCGGCGGCCTCGGCACCCTCGGGCGTCGCGCGGCGCGCCAGCAGCCCGAGCGCGTCCGCCTCGTCCACGCCCACGACGCGCCCCGTGAAGATCAGCTCCTTCGCCTTGCCCAGCCCGACCAGCGGGACCAGCCGCGCCGGGCCGACCGGGACGCCGAGCCTCGCGCCCGGGAACACGAGCTTGAGGTTGTCGCCGCCGACGCGCAGGTCGCAGCCGCACGCCAGCTCGGCGCCCGCGCCGACGACGTTGCCGACGCAGACCGCGATCGTCGGCGCCGGGAACGCCTCGACCGCCGCGTAGAGGCGCGCGAACGCCTCCATCCGCGCCACGCCCGCGGCGTGGTCGAGCTGCTCGCCGACATCGGCGCCCGCGCACAGCGCGCGCTCGGACGTCGTGGAGAAGACCAGCGCCCGCAGCGCGTCGTCGGCCGCCAGCTCGGTCAGGGCGGAGCCGAGCTCCGCCAGCATCGCCGTGTCCATCGCGTTCCGGACGTCCGGCCGGTCCAGCCGGATGACCTCGATCCCGTCGTCGAGCCGCTCACGTGAGAGTGCCGCCATGGCGCCGCATTCAATACGATGCGGGTTGCGATGCGCCGCCTCACGAAGACCCTGTTCCTGACGATCGCCCTCCTGGCCCTCAGCGCGCCCATGGCGTTCGCCCAGGCTTCGGGCGAGGGCGCCTACGGCGAGACCGACGACAAGGTCGTCACCAACGCCGCGTTCATCGTCATCGCCTTCTTCCCGGTGCTGGTCCTCGTCGTCTCGCTGCTCCAGTGGCGTCTGGAGAAGCGCAAGGACGAGAGGAAGGCCGCGGTCAAGGCGGCCGGCGGCGACAAGCGCTGGTCCGGCGGCTGGTAAGCCCCTAGGCTCCGCGACCATGTCGCCGGAGCCTGTCTCGTACGAACGCCGCGGCGCCGCCGCGGTGGTGACGATCGACCGACCGCAGCGGCGCAACGCTGTGGACGGTCCGACGGCCGAGGCGCTGCTCGCCGCGCTGGAGCGCTTCGAGGCCGACGACGACGCGCGGGTGATGGTCCTGACCGGCGCGGGCGGGATCGCCTTCTGCGCGGGCGCCGACCTCAAGGCGATCGACACCTACGCCGGGCGCCTGGACGACCCCAACGGGCCGATGGGCTTCACGCGGCGGACGCCGAGCAAGCCCGCGATCGCCGCGGTCGACGGGTTCGCGCTGGCCGGCGGGCTGGAGCTCGCGCTGTGGTGCGACCTGCGGATCGCGACCGCGCAGTCGTCGTTCGGCTGCCCCGAGCGGCGCTGGGGCGTCCCGCTGATCGACGGCGGCACGCAGCGCCTGCCCCGGATCGTCGGGCTCGGCCGCGCGCTGGACCTGATCCTGTCGGGCCGGATCGTCGACGCGGCCGAGGCGTTGTCGATGGGGTTGGTCACCGAGGTCGTCCCCGACGGCCCCGACGCGGCGCTCACGCGCGCGCTGGAGTGGGCCGAGGCGCTGGCGTCGTTCCCGCAGGCGACCATGCTCGCCGACCGCCGCGCGGCGATCGAGGGCTTCGGCCTGCCGCTCGCCGAGGGCCTGGCGCTCGAGGCCCAGGCCGGTCCCGAGACCTACGCGGCGGCCCAGTCCGGCGCGGCGCGCTTCGCGGGTGGCGAGGGCCGCAGCGGCGCGGGCGCCGGGATCTCCTAGCGGAACACACCCTGCGTGAGCCTCGCGGCTTGCGGATAGGATCGCCTCTCGTCCCGCTGGAGGAGTGAGGAGAGAAGCTGCATGGCGTATTTCGTGACCGGAGCGACGGGGTTCATCGGCCGGCATCTCGTCGAGGAGCTGCTGCGCAACCGCACCGGCGACGTGTACGTGTTGGTCCGCGAGACCTCGCGCGACCGTCTCGACGCGCTGATCGAGACCTGGCCCGACGCTGAGCGCGTCCACCCCGTCGTCGGCGATCTCGGCCACCCCAACCTCGGCGTCGACGACGCCTGGATCGCCGAGCACAGGGGCTCGATCGACCACTTCTTCCACCTCGCGGCGATCTACGACATGACCGCCGACGAGGAGCGCAACGAGAAGCTCAACGTCGAGGGCACGCGCAACGCGGTCGACCTCGCCAACGCGCTCGACAGCGGGACGCTGCACCACGTGTCGTCCGTCGCCGTCGCCGGCGCGCACCGCGGCCTGTTCCGCGAGGACATGTTCGACGAGGGCCAGAAGCTCCCGTCCGCCTACCACCGCACGAAGTTCGAGTCGGAGAGGATCGCCCGCGACGACGCGTCGTCGCCGCTGCGCGTCTACCGCCCCGCGATCGTCGTCGGCCACTCGCAGACCGGCGTGATGGACAAGGTCGACGGGCCCTACTACTTCTTCAAGGCGCTGCAGAAGATCCGCGGCTGGCTGCCCGAGTGGGCGCCGCTGGTCGGGCCGGAGCTGGGCTGGACCAACGTCGTCCCGGTCGACTACGTCGCCAAGGCGATGGACCACATCGCCCACGCCGACGGGCTCGACGGCCAGACGTTCCACCTCGCCCACCCCAAGGGCCAGCGCTCGGGCGACGTCCTCAACACGATGGCCCGTGCCGGCCACGCGCCGCACATGGCGATGCGGATCGACAGGAAGCTGCTCGACATGCTGCCCAAGGGCACGTTGTCGATGGTGATGAAGCTGCCCGCGCTGAAGGGCGTCCGGGACTCGATCCTGGCCGACTTCGGGATCCCGCCGGAGGTCATCGAGCACGTCGGCTTCTCGTGCCAGTTCGACACGCGCGACACCGAGCGCGCGCTGGCCGACAGCGAGATCGCGGTCCCGGAGCTGGACACCTACGCGACCAAGTTGTGGGACTACTGGGAGCGCGTCCTGGACCCGGACCTGTACAAGGACCGGTCCTTCGAGCACGCGGTCAACGGCAAGACGGTGGTCATCACCGGCGCGTCGTCGGGCATCGGCCTGGCCGCCGCGCACAAGGTCGCGCGCGCCGGCGGCATCCCGATCCTGGTCGCGCGGTCGATGGACAAGCTGCAGGAGGCCAAGCAGGAGATCGAGCGCGCCGGCGGCACGGCGTACGCCTACTCCGCGGACCTGAGCGCGCTGGACTCGATCGACGACCTCGTCGCCTCGCTGCTCGCCGACCACGCGTCGATCGACGTCCTGGTCAACAACGCGGGCCGCTCGATCCGGCGCTCGATCGCGCTCTCGCAGGACCGCTTCCACGACTTCGAGCGCACGGTCCAGCTCAACTACCTCGGCACGATCAAGTTGACGATGGGGTTGCTCCCGCACATGCGCGAGCGCGGCGCCGGCCACATCGTCAACGTGTCGTCGATCGGCGTGCAGACCTCGCCGCCGCGCTTCAGCGCCTACGTCGCGTCGAAGGCCGCGCTGGACGCGTGGACGCGCGTCGTGTCGTCCGAGGTCATCGGCGACGGCATCACGTTCACGACCATCCACATGCCCTTGGTCCGGACGGCGATGATCGCGCCGACCAAGATCTATGACTCGTTCCCGACGATCTCGCCGGACGAGGCGGGCGACATCATCTGCGAGGCGATCCGCAGCAAGCCCAAGCAGATCAACACGCGGCTGGGGACGTTCGGCGAGGTGCTCTACGCGGTCGCGCCGAAGGCGGTCGACCAGATCCTGCACATGGCCTACAAGGTGTTCCCGGACTCCGCCGCGTCGAAGGGCGAGAAGGACCCGAACGAGAAGGCCTCGGTCGAGCAGATCGCGATGGCCAACATCATGCGCGGGGTGCACTGGTAGTAGGCGGGACCTGACCGGCCGCGACCTCGTTCCAGAGGTCGACCTCCTTGCGCTCGTGGGCGATGCCGATGTCGAGCGCGAGGAGCTGGCCGGGCGGGATGAACTCCGCGATGTTGGAGCGGAGGTGCTCGTACTCGGCGAGCTTGGCCTCGTGCGCGGCGACCTGGTGGCGGGCGACGACCACCGGGTCGGCGCCGAAGAAGATCTTGAGGACGGCGGCGTCGCGCAGCTCCGGCAGGTCGTCGAGCGGCTCGTGGCGCCACGTCTCCAGCGCCGCCGAGCCGGCCTCGGTGATCTTGTAGAACTTGCGCCGCCGGCCGGTCTCCTCCCTGCGTTCGGTCACGTAGCCGCCGGTCGCCAGCCGCTCGGGCTCGCGGTAGACCTGCGCGTGCGGCGTGGGCCAGAAGTTGTCCACCGAGAAGCCCATCCACTGCTTGATGTCGTAGGGCGTGGCCTCCGCGGGCGCGGCCTGCTCGAGCAGGCCGAGGACCATGAACGAGGTCGGGGTGAGCTTCAGGGCTTGCAATGGTCTCTTTCGGACGGTACGGTTCGGAGCATGTCGATCGTATCGAGCACGCAGACCGACCACCGGCTCGGCTTCGCCGACCAGACCGAGGAGGTCCGGATCGACTCGGTCCCTGTCACCGGCGAGGTGCCGGCGTGGCTGACGGGCGGGCTGGTCCGCGTCACGCCCGCGCAGATGGACTTCGAGCGGCGCTCGGTGTCGCACTGGTTCGACGGGATGGCGATGCTCAACCGCTTCGGCTTCGACGGCACCGGCGGCGTCTCCTACGCCTCGAGGTTCCTCGACACCGACGCGCGGCGCAGGGCGCTGGCGACCGGCGGCGCGGCGATCTCGGGCTTCGCGACGGATCCGTGCCGCTCGCTGTTCCAGCGCGTGCAGTCGGTGTTCTCGCCGGAGCTGACCGACAACGCCAACGTGAACCTCAGCAAGCTCGGCGACGAGTACGTCGCGATGACCGAGACGCCGATGGCGGTGGCCTTCGACGCCGAGACGCTGGCGACGACGCGCATCGATCGCGAGGCCATGAGGTTCGGCCAGATCACCACCGCGCACCCCCACCTGGACGGCGAGACGGGCGAGTTCATCAACTTCTCGGCCCACATGGGGCCCAGGTCGCAGTACAAGGTCTACGCGCGCACGGACGGCACGTCGTCGCGGGTGGTCGCGTCGATGCCGGTCAGGGAGCCGGCGTACATGCACTCCTTCGCGCTGACCCCGCGCTACGCGCTGCTGCTGGAGAACCCGCTGGTCGTCAACCCCATCAAGTTGGCCGTCGGCGGCAGGGCGTTCATCCACAACTACAAGTGGAAGCCGGAGCTGGGGGTCAGGATCCACGCCTTCGACCGCAAGACCGGCGCGCTGGCGCGGACCTGGGTCGCCGACCCGTTCTTCGTGTTCCACACCATCAACGCGTTCGAGGACGGCGACGACGTGGTCATCGACCTCTGCGCGTATCCGGACGCGTCGATCATCGAGCTGCTCGAGCTCGACCGCCTGCGCGGCGGCGACGACCACTCCGACCTCAGCGCCCAGCCGGTCCGCCTCACGCTGCGCGCGGGCGCGGGCCGCGCCGAGGTCCGCGACCTGGCCGACCTGACGATGGAGCTGCCGCAGATCAACTACCGGCGCTTCAACGGGAAGCCGTACCGGTACGTGTACGGCGGCAACTCGTCGGGCGAGGTGTTCCTGAAGCGGTTGGTCAAGATCGACGTGACCGACGGCAGCCACGTGGCGTGGGACGAGCCGAGCGCGTGGGCCGGCGAGCCGGTGTTCGTGCCGCGGCCGGGCGCCGAGGCCGAAGACGACGGCGTCGTGCTCTCGGTCGTGCTCGACGTCGAGGCCGGACGGTCGTTCCTGCTGGTGCTGGATGCGGCGTCGTTCACCGAGATCGCGCGCGCCGAGGCGCCCCACCACATCCCGTTCGGGTTCCACGGGCAGTTCTTCAGCGCGTAGCCGCGCCGCCGGAGCCGGCGGCGGCGACCAACCCGTCGCCGCCGCGCGTCCGGACGTAGAGCACCTCTCGCCCTCGGCGCTGCCCGGCGACCAGGCCAGATCGGCGCAGAACGGCGAGATGGCCCGAGATCCCGGCCGGGCTGGCGCGCAGCCACTCGCTGAGCTGCGTCGTCGTGGCGGGCGCGACCCCAAGCGCGACGAGGATCTGCGCGCGCCGGGGGCCGATCAGGTCGCCGAGCGCGGTCGGGTCCGGGGTGAGCGCCGACGCCTCCGGGTCGACGAGCCGCGCCGCATCCTCCACCCGGACGATCCGCAGGTCGCCGACCGTCTGCGATCGCGCCGCGAAGGCCGAGACGACAACGTGGAGGGGTCCCTCTTGCGCCGCCGCGACCACCGACGCGCGCAGCTCGGCCCGCGCGCCCTCCTCGGCCGCCGCCGCTTCGAGCAGTGGGAGGACCTCCGCCCATCGCGGCTCGACGACCGCCTCCCACACCATGCGCATCTGGTCGACGAGCTTGCGCAGGCCGGTGCCGGGGCGGTCGAGCAGCAGGCGCGCGCCGCGTGGGATGCCGTCGGGGTGCACGGCGGCGAGGTCGGCGGCGACGCGCTCCGGATCGGTTTCCAGAACCCTGCGCAGCTCAACCTCGACCTGAGGGTGAGGCTCATCGCCCGGCGACATCGCGAAACGCGGGCCCAATCGGCCGCCAGGTTGTGACACCGCGCGCAGCAGGCCGTAGTCGGCCGCGGTTATCCGCCCGCTCCCCCACGCCGGCCGCTCCCGACCGGCCGCAGCGACGATCTCGACCGTCGGCGAGACGACGGCGCGCCCTCCCACACCGCCGCCACCCCGCGTCGCAGGCCTCGCCGCCATCGCGGCGCAGCCTAGCCGACGATTCGACTCAGAGCGAATCCAAGCCGAGCACCGCGTTGCCCGTCAGCTCGCGATCGCGCAGAGCCCGGAGCAGCCGCGGCGTCTCGGCCCACGGCGCGGTCTCCCCCACCTCCGGGTGCAGCAGGCCCCGTGCGACGAGGCCCGCGAGCGTCGCCAGGTCGGCCGCGTCGGACGCGCCGGTGCGCCAGTAGGAGAACGGGACGATCGCCGCGACCGGCGCCACCGGGTGGTTGACGGTCTCGAAGAAGTCCAGCGCCACCGGCTCGTTGTCGGCCTGGCCCAGCCAGAAGACGGTCCCGCCGGCGGCCGCGCGCTCGATCGCCGCGGGCAGCGAGGCGCCGCCGATCGACTCGAAGACGACGTCGAAGCGACCGGGCGCGGCCGCGACCTCCGGCACCACCGTCGCCCCGAAGGCCTCCAGGCGCGGCGCGCCCCTCCGCGAGACCGCGACGACCTCCGCCCCGCGCGCGATCGCCAGCTCGGTCGCGAAGTGCCCGACGCCGCCGGCCGCACCGGTGATCAGCAGCCGCCGGCCGGTCAGGTCCGGGGCCGCGCGGACGAGCCGCAGCGCGGTCAGCGCGGCGACCCCGAGCGTCGCGGCGACGTCGAAGCCCACCGCATCGGGCAGCACGGCGATCGCGTCGGTCGCGACCGCGACGCGCTGCGCCCAGCCGCCCTGCCACGCGTGCGCCACGACGCGCGCGCCCTCCGGCGGGCCAGAGCCGTCGGCGGCGGCGCGCGCGATCACGCCGGCGACATCGGCCCCGGGGCGCCAGCCGCCGCCGCGCGGCGGGCCGGAGAGCAGGTTGACCTCGCCGCGGTTGATCGAGAAGGCCCGCGCGGCGACGACCGCCTCGTTCGGCGCGGGCTCCGGCTCGGCGACGTCGCGGGCGAGCTCGATCAGCGTCTCGGCGTTGTTGGTGGGGATGAAGGCGTCCATGCCGGCGGACGCTAGGCGAGGTGGTTTCCTTGCGGAAGATGGCACCCTTGAGTTACCTTGGTACCTGATGGAAACCAAGTCCGGCTACGACCCGATGAACGCGCTCTGCCCCACGCGCCAGGTGCTCGCGCGGATCGCCGACAAGTGGTCGATGCTCGTCGTGACCGCGCTGGAGCCCGGGACCAAGCGCTTCTCGCAACTGCGACGGGACGTCGACGGGATCACGCAGAAGATGCTCACCCAGACGCTGCGCGGGCTGGAGCGCGACGGGCTCGTGACCCGGACCGCCTATCCGACGGTCCCGGTGACGGTCGAGTACACGCTGACCCCGCTGGGCCGGAGCCTGAGCGTCGCGGTCGACGCGATCCGGGCGTGGGCGATCGACAACATCGAGGACGTGCACGGGGCGCGCGCCGAGTACGACGCACGCCCCGCGGTGGTGGGACCACCGACGCCTATGGCAACCGCCTAGGCGACGACGAAGCGGCCGACGAGCCGCTCCAGCTCCTCGGCGGAGTGCGCCAGCTCGGTCGCCGACGCGGCGACCTGCTGGGTCGAGGCCGACGACTGCTCGGCCGCTGCGGAGACGTGGCCGGTCGCCGAGCCCGCCTGCCGGGCGACGCTCGTGACCTCCTCGGTCGCCTTCGCGATCCGGGCGACGCAGTCGCTGACCTCGTTGATCGAGCCCGCCAGGCCGTCGAAGGCGCCGCGGGTCAGCTGCGTGGTCTTCGCCGCGGACTCGGCGAGCCTGCGGACCTCCTCGGCCACGACCGCGAAGCCACGGCCCTGCTCGCCGGCGCGGGCGGCCTCGATCGCGGCGTTGAGCGCCAGCAGGTTGGTCTGCTCGGCGATCCCGGCGATCTCGGCGGTCAGCGCGACGCCCTCGCGGGCGACGCCCTCGGCCCTCTCGGCCAGGCCGACGGCCTCGCCGGTGATCGCGTGGGCGCCGGAGACGAGGCCGAGCTGGCGGTCGGCGCCGAGCGCGACGTCGGAGGATGCCTCGGCGATCTCCTGGATCGCGCGGCCGGTCTGCTCGGCCGTCGTCGACATCTCCTGCGAGTGCGCGGCGACGGTCGCGGCGGTCGCCCCGATCTCGCCGATCATCCCGGCGAGGTGGCCGCGCATCTCGTTGTAGGACCCCAGCCCACCCTGCGCGCGGCCCAACATGGTGTTGAAGGTCGTGGCCAGCGTGCCGAGGTCGTGGCCGGGCGCCGCGTCGATCGACGTCGTGACCGGCTCGGCCGGGCGCGTGAGGTCGCCGTCGGCGACCGCGGCGAGGCCGTCGCCGAGCGCGACGAGGCAGTTGTCCGACAGCGACGTGAGGCGCAGGCCGAGGTCGTTCAGCGACGAGCGGTCGCCGAGCGCGCGGCGCAGGTCGCTGCGCAGCGCCTCGTAGCCCTCCAGCGCGGCCTGGGCGGTGCCCAACATGGTGTTGAACAGCTCGGCCAGCTCGGCGATCTGGGGGTCGCTGGGCTGCGACGTGACCGGCCTGGTCACGGGCGCGATCGCGCGGGTGAGGTCGCCGGACGCCATCGCGGCCAGGCCCTCGGACAGGTTCGTCAGGCAGTTGGCCTGCAGACTGACGAGCCCGGCCTTGACCTCGGCGAACTCCGCCGAGGAGCCGTGGTGCAGGTCGTCGGACGGTGCGGGGACACCGGACGACCAAGAGAAGTGGGGGCGCATTGTCCCGCTTCTCGGTCCCCCGAACGGGGGATGCGAGCGTTTGCGCGCCCCAATGTTCACTCAAGCGATCTGAAGTTCACCATCGCTGCGCAAAGCGCACGCGATGACCTACAAGTCGGTCAGCGAGACCTGCTCGGCCTGGGCGAGGAAGTCCTCGGCCTTCGCCGTCATGCGGACCAACCCGTAGGCGTCGAGGACCGCGCGGGGCAGCTCGGTCGCGCCCGCGGCGCGCAGGCGGCGCATCAGCTCGGCGACCTCGCGCAGCGGGACCTCGTCCAGCGCGCGCGGGCCGAGCTCGCGGACGCGGACCTCGGGCGTGCCGGCCGGCCGCAGCACCTCCGAGCCCTCCTCGAAGTCGATCGCGCCCGCGTTGCGCAGGCGGAACGTGGAGCCGCTCAGCGGTGCGCGGGCGATCGACGTCAGCGCCTTGCCGCCGGACGCCTTGATGTACAGGCGGTACGCGCGCTCGGCGAGGATCGGGCCCTCGGCGGAGACGATCTCCAGCAGCACCGGCCCGATCGTCTCGCGCCCGGCGT
Organism: Conexibacter woesei Iso977N; assembly: GCF_000424625.1. Taxonomy (GTDB): domain Bacteria; phylum Actinomycetota; class Thermoleophilia; order Solirubrobacterales; family Solirubrobacteraceae; genus Baekduia; species Baekduia woesei_A. Next base: position 426,777 of record NZ_AUKG01000002.1, on the reverse strand, counting down.
TGCGCGGGTCCGGCACGGCGTGCGGGGTCCAGGCGCTGTAGGGCTCGAGGTCGACGTGGACGCCGGACCTGCGGCGGCCCTCGCCCGACGCCACCGGGAACATCCCGGTGACGTGGCGGGCGATCCGCTCGCCGCGCGCGAACAGCACGCCGTATTCGCGGACCGGCTCGTCGGCCACCGTGACGGTCGCCTGGTAGGACAGCACGTCATCGGCGGCGTGCGCTGAGGCGACCTCCAGCGACGGCCCGGACGCCAGCCACGTCCCGAAGTGCTCGCGCAGCGCGTCCCGCCCGCGGATCGCGCGGTCGCCGCGCAGCAGCAGCGCGTCGTCGTGGTACTGCGAGGCAAGTGCTTCAACATCGCGCGCCGCGATCAGCCGCAGGTGGCGCTCGAAGATGGCTTCCGGGATCGAAGGGCTCATATCTTGAAGACGTTGAGGATGCGGGCCTCGTGCTCGGCGTCGATGCGGGCGATGACCTCGACGTGCTCGGCCAGCGGCGTCCCGCGCAGCTTCGTGCCGAGGCCCTCGTCGACCTGGTAGATGCCGGCCGAGTTGGACATGTCGATCTCGATCCGGACCGCCTTCTCCTCGCCCGGCTTGATCTCCACCGACTCGATCGCGTACGAGGAGACGCTGTGGATGTTCGGCAGCAGCTTGTCGGCGCGCGAGCGGCCCTTGGCCATGTCGAGCGCGTCGGCGACGCGGACGATCGAGCCCTCGATCGTGAACGGCGCGCCCCTGGAGCGGTGCGAGATGATCGCGTGCGACGCCTCGGAGCAGATGATGGCCTTGGTCGGGTCCTCGTAGATCCCGGCCAGCAGCTTGGGCAGCTTGTCGGCGGTGAGGAAGAGCGAGAACTGCTCGTGGTCGGCGCGGTGGATCGACATCCCGACGCAGTGGAACAGCGCCGCCGCGGCGATCACGACCTCGGCGTCGCGCTCGGTCAGCCCGTGGTCCTTGACGACGCTCGGGACCACGCCGCGCCGGAACAGCAGCCGCGCCAGGCGCAGCCCGATGTTGGTGACGATCTGGATGTGGACCCACGAGTGGTCGGACATCTCGAGGCGCTCGGCGTTGACCGCCGCGGCGTGCCACCACGCCTTCAGCTCGACGTCGGCGTTGACCGCGTCGATCAGCTTCTCGAGCTTGCGGTTGCCGCGCGCGGGCACGCGGATGTGCGCGGCGTTGACCTTCTCGTCCAGGGTCTGGGGCGTCGCATCGCCGGCGCTCACGTCTCGAACCCTAACGCCCCGCCGCCGCCTGCACGCGCGCGAGCACCGCGGCGGCGCTCTCCCCCGCGTTGACGCGGATCCGGTGCAGCGCGTACGGGTCCTGCGACGGGGCCGCCGCGCCGTCCAGCTCGGTCGTCGCCGCGCGGTAGCCCGCGGCCTTCACGGCGGCCTCGACGGTGGCGTCGTACTTGCCCGCCGGGTAGCAGAACGCGTCGACCGGGACGCCGAACGCGTCCTGGATCGCCCTGCGCGAGCCGGCGACCTCGGTCCTCAGCTGCGCGGCGCCGAGCGTCGTGAGGTCCGGGTGCGTCAGCGAGTGCGCGTCGATCTCCCAGCCGGACCTGACCATCGTCCTGATCCGCGACTTCGTGATCCCGCCCGGGACGCCGAGGTTGTGCCAGGCGAGGTTCAGGACGCCGGGCCAGCGGTGGGCGGCGAGGATCGCGCCCGCGTCCTTGCCCTGCGAGAGGTAGCCGTCGTCGAACGACAGGACGACCGGGTGCCTGGGCAGCGCCGGCTTCCCGGCCCAGCCGTCGAGCACCTGGTCGAGCGTGACCGCCGTGTAGCCCGCACCGGCAAGAGCATCAACTTGCTCCTTCAGCTCCGCCGGAGGGACCCAGAGCCCGCCGTACTTCGCGCCCGGCGGAGCGGGCGCGATCACGTGGTACATCAGGATCGGGACCGGCGCGCGTGACGCGCGGCCGTGCTCGATCTCCGGCGTCGCGACGCCGAGATCGCGGTTGGTCGACGCTCGCGCGGGCCCGTTGGCGACCTGCGCGCCGGCCGGAGCCGTCGCGGTCGTGCCGCCACCGCCCGACGCGCCGCCGCAGCCGGCGAACGCGAGGCAGAGCAGGACGAGCGCGAGCCGCGGCACGCGCCTCAACCTAGCGCGCGTCTACGACGTGCTCGACGCGTCCCGCTCGGCGGCGCGGGCGGTGTGGCCGAGCATCAGCTCGCGCTGGAGGTCGCGGGGCTCGGGCTCGTCGGGGTCGCGGACGGCGCGGGTCCAGGTGCCCTCGGTGTCGAGGTCCCAGGCGTGGGTGTCGTCGGCGAACGAGCGCTCCAGCGTGTCGAGCACGTCGTCGCGCAGGACCGCGTCCTCGACCGGCACGACCAGCTCGACGCGCGTGTCGAGGTTGCGCGGCATCAGGTCGGCGGACCCGATCAGCACCAGCTGCTCCTCGCCGCGCTCGAACGCGTAGATCCGCGAGTGCTCCAGGAAGCGCCCGACGATCGAGACCACGCGGACGTTCTCGCTGACCCCCGGGATGCCCGGCACCAGGCAGCAGATCCCGCGGATGTTGAGGTCGACCTTCACGCCCGCCTGCGACGCGCGGTAGAGCGCCTTGATGCACGTGCGGTCCACCAAGGAGTTCATCTTCATCTGGATCCGCGCGGGCCTGCCGGCCTCCTTGGCCGCGATCGTCCTCTCGATCTCGTCGACGATCCCGTCGCGCAGGTGGTCCGGCGCGATCAGGGCCTTGCGGTACCGGCGCGGCCGCGCGTAGCCGGTCAGGAAGTTGAACATGTCGGCGACGTCGGAGCCGAGCCGCTCGTCGGTCGTGAACAGGCCGAAGTCGGTGTACAACCGCGCGGTCTTCGGGTGGTAGTTGCCGGTCCCGACGTGCAGGTAGTGGCGGACCCCGTCGCCCTCGCGGCGGACGACGAGGATGCACTTGGCGTGCGTCTTCAGCGCCGGATGGCCGTAGACGACGTGGACGCCGGTCTCCTCCAGCTTGCGCGCCCACTCGATGTTCGCCCGCTCGTCGAAGCGCGCCTTCAGCTCCACCAGGCACACGGCCTGCTTGCCGCGCTCGGTCGCGCGGATCAGCGCCGGGACCAGCGGCGTGTCGTCGCTGGTCCGGTAGATCGTGAGCTTGATCGCCAGGACGTCCGGGTCGTTGGCGGCCTGCTCCACGAAGCGCCCGACCGAGGTCGAGAACGAGTCGTAGGGGTGGTGGACCAGGACGTCGCCCTGGCGCATCGCGGCGAAGATGTCGGCCTTGGCGTGGTGCTCCTCGGGCCGCAGGCGCGGCTGCGTGACCGACGACCACGGCTCGTCGCGGAGGTCGTCGTGGCCCTTGAGGCCGACGATCTGCCAGAGGTCCGTCATGTCCAGCAGGTCGTTGGTCTCGTAGATCTGGCGCTCCTCGACCTCCAGCGCCTCGGTCAGCGCGTCGCGCAGCGACGTCGCCATCTGCGAGTCGACCTCAACCCGTACAACTTCCCCGAAGCGGCGGCGGCGCAGCTCGTCCTCGACCGCGGTCAGCAGGTCGTCGGCCTCGTCGCTGATCTCGAAGTCCGCGTCGCGCGTGACCCGGAAGACGCCGTGCTCGATGACCTCCATGCCCGGGAACAGCGACTGCAGGTTTGCGGCGATCAGCTCCTCGAGCGGGACGAACGTCGTCGGCTCGTCCTCCAGCGCCACGAACCGCGGCAGCATCTCCTTCGGCACCTTGACGCGCGCGAACGTGATGTGGCCGCCGACCGGGTCCCTGATCAGAACCGCCAGCGACAGCGACAGGTTCGAGATGTAGGGGAACGGCCGCCCGAGGCCGACGGCCAGCGGGGTCAGGACCGGGAAGATCTGGCGCCGGAAGCGGTGATCGAGCGCGCGGCGCGCGTCCGCGGAGACCTCGTCGATCGACACCAGGTTGATGTCGTGCTCGGCCAGCTGCGGGCGCAGCTCGTGCGAGAGCGTCTTGCACTGGCGCGACTTCAGGTCCAGCACCTTCGCGCGGATCGCGTCGATCGTCTCCGACGGCGTGCGGCCGTCGAGCTTGGGCGCGGTGATCCCCGCGTCGACCTGGTCGTGCAGGCCGGCGACGCGGATCATGAAGAACTCGTCGAGGTTGGACTCGAAGATCGCCGCGAACTTGCAGCGCTCCAGCAGCGGCTGGGCCGGATCCTCGGCGAGTTGTAGGACTCGGTCGTTGAAGTCGACCCAGCTCAGCTCGCGGTTGATGTACAGCTCTTTGGCGTCGAGGTCCGACGGCGGCGGGGGCGGCGCGGGGTGCGCCTCGATGTCGCGGATGGACTCTTGGGTCATCTGAGGATCTGGGTTCATGCTGGAGACTCCTCTGACGGTATGCCCGCATGTTCCGGGCTGCCGTTACCGTCGTGTGAACGCGATGTGATCGCCTCGGTGAGCCGCGTGCGGAAGTGCTTGTCCTCCAGTCTGTCCCAGCGCTGCAGGAAACGCACGAACTGCTCGTCGCGCCGCTGGGCCAGCACGCCGTCGAGCGCCTGCAGGCCCGGCTGGGCGGGATCGTCCGCGGGCAGCTCGTCGCGCAGCGCGGCGATCCGCGGGCGCGTGACGTCGCAGTCGTGGATCTCACCGATGACGTCCTGGAGCTTCTTGGCCTGCCTGGCCGCCTCGCCGGCGTACGGGCCGAACGCGGGCGCGAACAGCTCCAGCACGTAGCGCAGGCGCTTGGCGGCGATCCGCATGTCGTGCAGCGTGTGGACCGCGGCCGGGTCGCGCGCGGTCGGCATGAACGCGCACAGCTCGTCGAGCCGGACCGCGACGATCTTCGCGACCTCGTCGGCGGCGCGCCCGTCGGGGTCGATCCCCTTGACCTTGCGCGCCTTCACGAGGGCACCGCTTCCGCTTCCGTCTCCGCGACGAGCGCGTCGATCCGGCCGCGCAGGTCGTGGTCCTCGGCGTGCCTGAGCGCCGCCGCCAGGATCGCGTTGCCGTCGCCCTGCTCCGCGCGCACGCGCGCGGCGAACGCCGCGACTCCGGGCTGGTCGGCCTCCGGGAGCTGCGCGCCGATCTCCATCAGCGCCGCGAGCTGCACGTCGGGGTCGCGGCGCGCGCCGAGCGCGTCGGCCAGCGCCTCGACGTCCTTCAGGACCGCCCGGTGCTGCGCCTTCTCGAAGGCGGGCGCGAAGACCTCCAGGACCGCGCGCAGCCGCCGCGTCGCGACGCGCATGTCGTGGACGCGCTCGATGTCCTCGGTGTCGAGCACGCCGGCCGCGTGCTCCCACATCTCGTCGGCACGGATCGCGACCGCCTCGCGCGCGGTCGCGCGGAAGCTGTGGCGGCCGTCGAGGCCGGGGATGTCGCGTGCCTTCGCCATCGGTGCTGGGTCTCTTCTACTCCTCTTGTCCCAGCAGGTCGAGGACGACACCTTCACGGAGGCCGCCGCAGCCGACGTGCAACGGGCAACCCGCGGCGCGCGCGACCTCGGCGAGCAGGACCAGACCCGCGGGCAGGAGCCGCACGCGTTCGACGTGGAGGTCGAGGTCGAAGGCGACGACCGCGGCGGGCGCGGCGATCACGCGCTCCAGCGCGTCCTCCAGCGCGGCGGCCGTCAGCTCCTCGCCGCAGAGCCGGCGCAGCGACGTCGCGCTGCCGCCGACCGCCCACGCGACCTCGGCCTCCGGGCAGCCGACCGTGTGCAGCGCGGCGCGGGCCGCGGCGCGCGCGGCGGCGACGTGCTGCGCCGTCGGCGGGTCGGCGCCGTCGAAGGACTCGGCCAGCGCGCCGGAGCCGATCGGCAGCGACGCCCACCAGCCCGGGACGGCGCCCGGCGCGCCGTGGGCCAGCTCGGTCGAGCCGCCGCCGACGTCGGCCACGACCACGGACCGGATGCCGTCGCCGTCGCCGGCCAGCGGCGCGGTCGCGCCCGCGAAGGCCAGCCGCGCCTCCTCCTCGCCGCTGAGCACCTCGACCGGGACGCCCGCCGCCGCGCTGAGGCGCGCGATCAGCCGATCCCGTCCGGGCGCGTCCCGCAGCGCCGCGGTCGCGACGACGCGCAGCGCGAGCACGTCGTTGGCGCGTGCGGTCAGCGCCTGCTCGGCGACCGCCTCGGCGATCGCCGCCGCCTTGTCCTCCGGGATCCCGGAGCGCCGTTCGGCGGCCGTCAGGCGCACGAACGCGCGGTGCGCGGCGACCTCCACGAGCGCCCCTGGATGCGCAGGATCGGGCTCGGCGACGAGCAGCCGCGTCGTGTTGGAGCCGATGTCGATGCAGGCTGCTCTACGCAACGTGACAGAGCTTCTCATGCGCGCGCTGCTTGAATGAAGGCGTGGCCGCCTCTGCACCCGCCATCCTGGTGCGCGATCTGCGCAAGTCCTATGGGTCGTTCGCCGCGGTGCGCGGCATCGACTTCGAGGTCGCGCCGGGCGAGGTCTTCGGCCTGCTCGGCCCCAACGGCGCCGGCAAGACCTCGACGGTCGAGATCCTCGAGGGCTACCGCAAGCGCGACGGCGGGATCGTCTCGGTCCTCGGCCACGACCCCGAGCACGCGCCGCGAGACCTGCGCAAGCGCGTCGGGATCGTCCTGCAGTCGTCGGGCATGTACCGGCACGTGACGGTCCGCGAGGCGGTCGCGCATTGGGCGCGCTTCTACCCACATCCGCGCGACGTCGACGAGGTCCTGGAGCTGGCCGGACTGAACGAGAAGCGCGACGCGCTCTCGCGCCAGCTCTCGGGCGGCCAGCAGCGCCGCCTGGACTTCGCGCTCGCGCTGATCGGCGACCCCGAGCTGATCTTCCTCGACGAACCGACGACCGGCTTCGACCCGGCCGCGCGCCGCGCCGCGTGGGACGTCGTGCGCTCGCTGCAGGAGCTGGGCAAGACCGTCCTGCTGACGACGCACTACCTCGACGAGGCCCAGGCGCTGTGCGATCGCGTCGCGATCGTCAAGGAGGGCCGGATCGTCGCCGAGGGCCCGCCCGCCGAGCTGGGCGCGTCGTCCTCGCGCTACACGGTGTCCTGGCGAAGCGCCGAGACCGGCCAGCTGGAGACGCGCGAGAGCGACGACCCGACCGCGCTGCTGCACCAGCTGACCAGTGCCGCGCTCGCGCGCGGCGAGGCGCTGCAGGACCTGTCGGTCGCGCGCCCGTCGCTGGAGGACGTCTACCTGGAGCTGACCGCCGAGCCGGTCACGAGCGACGAGGAAGCCGCCGCCGCGGCCGAGGAGGTCGGCGCCTGATGTCCGACGCGTTGACCCTGGCGTGGCACCAGTACCGCCTCGAGCGCAAGATGTTCTGGCGCAACCCGAGCGCCGCGTTCTTCAACTTCCTGCTGCCGCTGCTGTTCCTCGCGCTCTTCGGCGCGATCTTCGCCGGCAACCAGAAGAACCTCAACGTCCTGATCCCCGGCATCGCGGGGATGTCGATCATGGCCACCACCTTCTCGTCGTTGGTCATGAACTTGACGTTCCTGCGCGAGCAGGGCGTGCTGAAGCGGATGAAGGGCACGCCGCTGCCCGAGGGCTCCTACCTGCTCGGCGTGTTCGGCAATGCCGTCGCCAACGCGGTGATCCAGCTCGCGCTGGTGATCATCGCGGGCGATCTGATCTTCGGGACCGGCTGGCCCAAGGACTGGGTCGAGCTGCTGGTGTACACGGCGTTCGGCGTCGTCTGCCTGGCGTCGCTGGGCGTCGCGTGGTCGCACATCGTCCCGAACTACGACGCGGCCGCGGCGTACAACAACATCATCTTCCTGCCGGTGATCTTCATCTCCGGCGTCTTCTACGACGTCAACGACGCGCCGCAGTTCCTGCTCCACCTCGCGCAGGTGCTGCCGCTCGTGCACATCATCGACGGCCTGTCAGGCGCGCTGGTGTCGGGGCGGTCGCTGAGCGACAACGCATCCGGGCTGTGCATCGTGTGCGTGTGGACGCTGATCGGGCTGTTCTTCGCGATCCGCGGCTTCCGCTGGGACGCGCGGCGCTCGGACTGACTGAGGTCTCCGCGGGGCGTTGGCGGCGCTGCGGTTCTCCGCGGGGTGTTGGCGGTGGTGCGGCGCGGCGGTTGTGGTGTTCAGCGCGGCCGTGCGGCGGCGATGTGGCGCGTGGTTTGGAGGGCATCGACGGCGACCAGCCCGGTTGGCGGCGCCGCCGTTGGCGGTGTGGCTGGGCCTTCGTGGTGCTTCGGGGCGAAGTTCGGGGACGAACGAAGGGGTCAACGGTGCATAGGGGCTCGCATAGGACCCAAATGCACCGTTGCGCTCCAGAGTCGCCAATTCGGCTCCGAATCGGGACCCCGAAGAGGTCAACGGCAGTTAGGGGTTCGCAGAGAACCCCTAACTGCCGTTGACCCACCCGTTCGGCCCCGAACCGCGCCCGGAAGCACCACCACCACCCAGCCACACCGCCAACGACGGCGCCACACCAAACGACTCTCCCATCGATGCCCACCAAACCACGCGGAGCGGCACCTCAACACGGCCGCGCTGAACACCACCCACCGCACGCGCCGCAGCGCCGCTCAACACCCCGCGGACAACCACCTCAGCCCGGCGCAAACCTCGACGCCGCCAGCGAGATCGACAACACCGCCGTCGCCGCGAACAACCCCGCCACCAGCTGCGGCGTCCCCGTCGTCCCGTTCTGCACCGTCACGCCGATCGCCACCATCGTGATCCCCGCCGCGATCACCGGGAACAGGATCACCCACAGCAACACGAGCACCAGCATCATCCCCGTCTGGTCGTTCGTCGCCGTCGCCATCACCGACGGCGACATCTGCCCGCCGCGGCGTGAGGACAGCGCCGCGCAGAGCGTGATCGGGATCGCCGTCAGGACGAGCAGCACCGCCGCGGTCGCGCCGTGCGCCGGGAGCGCGCCGAGGGCTGCGACGCCGAGCGTGGCGAGCAGCGTCCCGGTCGCCACGACGACGATCGGGACGAACGCGTGCGCGACGAGCAGCCGCGGCATCGCCGCGACGTAGAGCACGCGGGCGCGGCTCGGCTGGTCGGTCTCGGCGCGCAGCGGCTCCAGGATCCGGGAGCCGGCGAAGAACAACAACAACGCGCCGAGGCCGACACCGGCCGGGTGCGCGCCGTTGACGAGCGCCAGCGCGGCGCCGCCGACCGCCAGCACGACCGCCTCGACCAGGCGCTGCGGCGCGGCCAGCAGGGCGGCGGCGTCGCGCCACGGGACGGCCCAGCGCTCGTCGCGCGGGCGCGGCAGCAGGCCGAACAGCCGCGGCGCGCGGGCGGGCCGCGCGCCGACGCTCGACAGCGAGCGCCGGACGTAGCGCGCGTTCATGGAGTACACCGCGGCCAGCGCGCCCTGCCGCGCCTCGGCGCGGACGAGGTGGCGCTCGGTCGGCGTGCTGCCGCGCCGGGCGAACGCGAGCAGCGTCGCCGCCGCGGTCAGGACCGCGAGCAGGACGATGGCCAACGGCCATGCGCGGACCGCCTTCTCCAGCGGCGCGATCGCCCAGCCCCACGGGCCGGACCACATCGCGATGCGGCGTCCGGTGGTCCCGCCGTCGCCGGCGGCGACGACCAGCCCGGCGGCGATCGCCAGCAGCGGCCAGGTCAGCAGCCGCGAGCCGCGGTCCCAGCGCGCGCTGGCCTGCACGAGACCGGCGGCCGCGACGCCCAAGACCATCAACAACGCCAGGGCCACCACGAACCCGGCGCCGCGCGCGACCGCGATCCCGCGGCCGTCGCCGGCGGCGCCGATCAGGATCAGCCCGCCGAGGACGGCGCCCGCACCCGCGGCGACCAGCAGCGCGCGCACCAGCCGCCCGAGCGCGAGGTCGGCGCGGCGCAGCGGCGCGCCGAGCAGGTGCGCGACGTCGGGGACGGAGAACACCACCGGTCCCTGGACCGCGCCCCAGCGGACGACCGCCAGCAGCCCGGCCAGCGCCAGCGCCGGGCCCCAGACCGCGACGGCGCGGCCGGTCGCGACGTCGGCCAGCGCCTGGCTGACCGTGCCGTAGACCAGCGGCCCGAAGATCGCGATCGTGATGAAGACGTAGTAGACGGGCTCCAGCCGCTTGAGGATCCCGGGCGGCTCCTGCACGCCGCGCCAGAAGCGCCGTAGGTCCGAGGGCCGGACGCGCGGCGGCGCCGGCGCGGCGATCGCGGTCTCAGTGGCCACGCGCGCGCACCTCGTCCCAGGGGCCCTGGTCGACGATCCCGCCCTCGGCGAGCACGACGGCGCGGTCGGCCAGGCCCTCGGCGAAGTACATCTGGTGCGTGGTCATCAGGATCGCGGTCCCGGCGGCCTTGGCCTCGCGCAGCACGACGCCGAGCAGCTCCTGCGACGGCGGGTCGAGGCCGACGACGGGCTCGTCCAGGATCATCACCTTGCTCGGCCGGATCAGCGCGTTGGCCAGGCCGGTCTTCTGGCGCATGCCGCGCGACAGCTCGGTCGGCAGGAAGCCGGCGCGCGCCGTGAGGTCGAGGCGCTCCAGCAGCGCGTCGATCCGCTCGTCGGCCCCGTCGCCCGCGACACCGTGGGCGAGCGCGGTCAGCTCCAGGTGCTGGCGGACCGTCAGGTCGTCGTAGAGCAGCGGCGTGTCGGGGACGAGCGCCAGCAGTGCGCGCGCCTGCTCGGCGTCGGGCTCGTCGTGCGGGTCGTGGCCGCAGATCCGGACGGTCCCCTCGGTCGGCTCCAGGAGCCCGGCGATCGTGCGGACCGCGGTGGACTTGCCGGACCCGTTGGCGCCGATCAGCGCGACGCACTCGCCGGCCTGGAGGGTCAGGTCGAACGGGTGCAGGCCGACGAGGCGGCCGTAGCTGCGGGTCAGGCCGGCGACCTCGAGGGCGGCGACGGCGGGCGGGGCATCGGTGCTCACGCCTCATCTCCTAGCAGCCAGGGCGCCGGAGGGACGCCGATCACCGCCGCCTTGACGTCGTGCAGCGGCCCGTCCTCCCAGTCGCCGCGCAGCATCCCGAAGATGTGGACGTCGAGCTGCTGCGGGCCGTGGCGGTGCCAGCCGCGCAGCGTCCCCTCGCGCGTGAAGCCGACGCGCTCCAGCGCGTTGGCGCTGCGCGCGTTGTCGGGGTTGGAGTACGCCCCGAGGCGCTCCAGCCCGCAGATCGCGAACGCGGCGTGGGCGATCAGCGCCTTGGACTCGGCGTTGGCGCCGGTGCCCCAGTGCTCGCGGCCGAACCACGTGCCGACCATCGCGCGGCGGTCGCGCCGTGACAGCTCCCCGAGGCCGGTGACGCCGATCGGCCCGTGCTCGCGGTCGTGGACGACGAAGTCGAGCTGGTCGCCCGCCTCGCGCCGCGCCGCCTGGGCCTCGATCCACGCGATCGGCTGATCGACGCTCGTGTACGGGCCCCACGAGAACCAGCGCGTCACCTCCGGGTCGGAGGCCAGCGCCAGCAGGGCGGGGGCGTCGTCGGGGTGCGGCAGGCGCAGGGTCAGATGCGGTCCACGGAGCTCCATCGGCCAGGCATGATGGCGACATGCTCGCGATCTTGTATGACATCCACGGCAACCGGCCCGCGCTGGAGGCGGTCCTGGCCGACGCGCGCGAGCATGGCGCGACCCGCTTCCTGCTCGGCGGCGACTACTCGGCGTTCGGCGCGTGGCCGGTCGAGTGCGTGGAGATCCTGCGCGGGCTGCCCGAGGACACGACGTGGATCCAGGGCAACTGGGAGCGCTGGCAGGCCGATCCGGGGTCGGCGTTCGACCAGCCGGTGATCAGGGGCGCCAACGCGTTCGTGCGCGAGGCGCTCGGGCCGGGCGCGGTCCAGGAGCTCGGCGGGCTGCCGAGGCAGGTCGTGCTCGGCGACACGCTCTTCGTGCACGCCTCGCCGCAGTCCGACGTCGTCGCCTTCGGGCCGGAGGCGAGCGCTGAGGACGCCGCGATGCTGCTGGAGATCCCGCAGGCGCGGATCGTCTTCGGCCACACGCACCTGCAGTTCCTGCGCTCGGCCGAGGGCGGCGCCGAGCTCGTCAACCCGGGCTCGGTCGGCCTGCCCTGGGACGGCGACACCCGCGCCGCCTACGCGACGTGGGACGACACCGAGGACATCGACGCGGTCACGCTGCGCCGCGTGACCTACGACGTCGAGGAGTCCGCCTCAGCCCTCGACGCCCTCGGCGCGCCCTGGGCAACCGCGACCGCCCACCGGATCCGGACCGCGCGCTTCGACCTGCCGTCGTAGGGGCGGCTAGCGCGCGTCGCCGCGCGGGGTTCCCGGCGCGGTCGGCGTGTCGGGCAGCAGCGTGTGGAACGCCGAGCCCTGGCCCTCGCCGTCGGACTCGACGTAGATGCGGCCGCCGTGGCGCTCGGCGATGCGGCGGCAGATCGCCAGGCCGATGCCGGTCCCGGCGTACTCGTCGCGGCCGTGCAGGCGGGTGAACATCGCGAAGATGCGCTCCTGGTCGGCGATCGGGATCCCGATCCCGTCGTCGGAGACGGTCACGACGCAGCCGCCGATCGTCCTGCGCGCGCTGACGCGCACGTGCGGCACCTGCTCGGGCGGGTGGAACTTGACCGCGTTGCCGATCAGGTTCTGCAGCAGCTGGGCGAGCTGCGTCGGTTCGGCCTCTAGCGTCGGCAGGTCCTCGACGGTGACGACCGCGCCCTGCTCCTGGATCGCGGGCGCCAGGAACGCCAGGACGCCGTCGACCAGCCCGCGGAGGTCGACCTGCTCCCTGCGCGGCTCCTCGTTGGCGACCCTCGAGTACTGGAGCAGGTCGTCGATCAGCGCACGCATCCGGACCGCGCCGTCAGACGCCTGGCGCAGGTACTCCCGCGAGCGCTCGTCGAGCGCGCCGCCCGAGCGCCGCTCCAGCAGCCCCAGGAACGACGCGACCATCCGCAGCGGCTCGGACAGGTCGTGCGACGCGGTGTAGGCGAAGTCCTGCAGCTCGCCGTTGGTGGTCAGCAGCCGCTCGGCGCGCTGCTCGAGCTCGTGCTCCATCGCCAGCCGGTCGGTGACGTCGCGCCCGACGATGTAGAACGCCTCGTCGCCGGGCCCGCCCGACCACGCCATGTGGACGACCGTGCCGTCCTTGCGGACCAGGCGGCAGACGTACTCGGCGATCGTCTCGCCCTGCGCGAGGCGCCCGATCTGCACGCGCGTCTCGTCGCGGTCCTCAGGATGGACGAGCTCCAGGTACGGCTTGACCGCCAGCTCCTCGCGCGAGAAGCCGAGCTGCGTCTCCCATGCGTCGTTGAACAGCTTGAGCAGCCCGTCGAAGCCCGCCGCCGCCAACAGGTCGGGCGACATGGCGAACAGCCGGGCGAGGTGGCCGGCGTCCCCGCCGACCACGGCCTCCGCTGCCTGCGCGGTGTCCATCGAGTCCAAGTCCAGCTCCTCCGGAGCGGGATCCTCTCACAGCGCGCGGCGTGGCATGCTGAGGGCGATGGAAGAGCCTGAACAGGAAGCCGAGGAGATCGACCTCGTCGCGACCGTCGGCCCGCTGGACGCGGTCGTCGAGACGCTGCGCGACGTGCTGCACCGGTCCGGCGCGCTGCGCGTCGCGGTCGTCGTGGACGGCGCGCAGGATTCGCCTGCCGCGCTGGTCGACGTCGGCCGGCTGGCGCCGGTCGAGGTCCGGATCGGCGACCGCATCATGCACCTGCCGCACGCGATCGAGCTGGAGGCCGAGTCCTTCGGCGGCGCGATCGAGCTGCGCCAGCTGCCGCCGTTCGAGGTCGACCCCGAGACCGGCCAGGTGACCGGCACGCTCGGCGGGCTGGACATGCTCGCCGACGCGATGCGCGAGCTGGCCGCACTGCTCGGCGGGCGCTCGGTGGCGATCGCGGTCTACCAGACGATCACGGCCGGCATCGACCTGACCGTGACCGCCCGCGGCGGCGAGCCGGTCCTGGTCACCCTCGGCGACGAGGAGTGGGAGATGCCGGACCGCCCGGAACGCTGAGGCCTGCTGTGTAGTCCGGCGCTATGCTGCCGCGCAGCGCGGCGCCGGGCCCGAGCCGGTGCGCCCGCCCTCGGGCGGGCCACCTCTCCGGGGTCACCCCGGGGATCAGCAGGAACCACGGCACGGCAGCGCGTGCGGGCTGCGGCGACGAGCCGCCATGCCCCGCACGCACGACACGGGACCGTCGGGCCCGGCGCCGCCGCCACGTCCGTCATGCCGCCGCCTCCCGACCAGCCGCAGCCCCTTCGCTCCGACGCGGCGGCGGCGCTCGCCGACGCGTTCCTGGCGGGCGCGTGGACGCGGCCGGGGATGATCCAGCGGGGCCACGATGCGCTGGGCGTCGAGGCGGTCCCGGGGCTGCGATGGCTGCGGCGGGAAGTCGATCGCGTGCTGGCGGCGTACGCCCACCCACCGCGCGACCGCCCGCGCGAGCTGGCGGCGTTCGTCGCGGCGACCATCGACGCGCGCCGCGCGGCGCCGTTCCCGCCCAAGCACCGGCTCGTCGCGCCGGGCGCGATGGCCGGCAGGCGGCCGTGGCCCGCGATCCCGGAGCTCGACACGGCGGGCGACCTCGCGGACTGGCTGGCGCTGTCGCACGGCGAGCTGGCGTGGTTCGCCGACGTGCAGTCCCGGGAGCGGCGGGCCGACGACCGGCGGCTGCGCCACTACACGTACGCGTGGTCGGCGCGCCCCGGCGCGCCCGTGCGCTTCCTGGAGCAGCCGAAGGCGCGCCTGAAGGCCATCCAGCGCCGGATCCTGCACAAGCTGCTCGTCCACGTCCCGGCCCACGACGCGGCCTACGGGTTCGTGCCCGGACGCGATGTCCTACAACATGCCCGGCGCCACGCCGGCGCGGCCGCGGTCCTGCGCTTCGACGTCCGCGACTTCTTCGTCTCGCTCCCCGCGGGCCGCGTCTACGGGATCTTCCGGCTGGCGGGCTACCCCGAGGCGGTCGCCCACGCGCTGACCGGCCTGACCACCAACGCGGTCCCGCCCGGCGCGTGGGCCGACGTCCCGGCGCCCGCCGACCCCGCGCTGCACCGGCAGCACGTCCTGCTCGGCCGCCGTCTCGCCGCGCCCCACCTCCCCCAGGGCGCGCCGACCTCGCCGCTGCTGGCCAACCTCTGCGCGTTCACGCTCGACCGCCGGATGGCCGCGCTCGCCGTCAAGCTCGGCGCGACCTACACGCGCTACGCCGACGACCTCGTCCTCTCCGGCGACCGCGCGCTCGCGCGCCACGCGCAGCGGACCACGCAGACCGTGCGCGCGATCGTCCGCGGCCAGGGCCTGCGGCTCAACGAGACCAAGACCACCATCATGGTCGCCGCCCAGCGCCAGCGCGTGACCGGCATCGTCGTCAACGACCACCCCAACATCGCCCGCGACGAGTACGACCGCCTCAGGGCGATCCTCCACAACGCCGCCCGCGCCGCCGACCCGCACGCCGAGAACCGCGCCCACGTCCCGGATTTCCGCGCGCACCTGCGCGGCCGGATCGCCTGGGTCGAGCACGTCAACCCCCAGCGCGGCGCGAAGCTCCGCGCGCGCTTCGAGCAGATCGCCTGGCCGGCGTCGCCGCGCTAGGCCGCGAGCACCAGCGGCTCGACGGCGCCCGACGCCAGCCGGACGCAGTTGCGCCCGTCCTGCTTGGCCAGGTACAGCGCGGCGTCGGCGCGCGCGTAGGACTCGTCCCACACGAACGTGCCCGGTGCCGCGGCCGCGACGCCGAAGGACATCGTCACCGCCAGCCCGCCGATCGGCCCTGCCGCGATCGCCGCGCGCAGCCGCTCGGCCAGCTCGGCCGCCGCGCCCTCCTCGGCGCCCGGCATGATCACCGCGAACTCCTCGCCGCCCACGCGGTAGGCCAGGTCGAACGCGCGCAGCTCCTTGCGGATCACGTACGCGAGGTCCCGGAGCACGTGGTCCCCCACGCCGTGCCCGTGGGAGTCGTTGACCGCCTTGAAGTGGTCGACGTCGCCGACGATCACCGCGACCGGCCCGCCGGTCACCGCCGACTGGTGCTCGATCTCGTGCGTGCGCGCGGCCAGCGCGGTCCGGTTCAGCATCCCGGTCAGCCCGTCGAGGATCGCGGCGCTGCGGTGCTGCGCGTCGGAGTCGCGGATGACCGCCGACATCATCACGACCGCGACCAGCGTCGCGACCGGGAGGGTCAGGAGGATCGGGTCGTGCAGGACCGCCGCGCCGCCGAAGGCCAGCGACGCGCCGCACATCAGGACCAGCGTGTACGCCGTGAAGACCCACACGACGCGCGACGAGAAGCGCCCGCCCGCGGCCACCAGCGGCCAGATCATGATCGCCAGCCCGACCGTGTGCTGGCGGGCGTCGACCACGATCGCCGTCGCCAGCATCGCCTGCCCGAACAGCAGCCCGGCGGCGATGACCAGCTCCGGCCGGTCGAACCTCGTCGCGTTGTGCTGCGCCCACGCGTAGCCGATCACCGCGCAGACCAGCGGGATCGGCGCGTAGATGCTGTCGAACGGGATCGTCGGGATCAGCAGCAGCGCGATCAGCCCGAGCACGCGCTGGTGCGCGGGCAGGATGCGCGCGTGCATGTCCAGGAACCGCTCCCGCTCGGGTTGGTCGCGGCAGATCCAGGACGGGCGATGCGATGGGGCGTTATGAGCCGTTTTCGGGCGCACGACACGGTGATCGGCGCCCGGTCAGCAAAACTAGAGACGTGCAGGAGAAAAATAAGCTCAACGAAGCTGAGCGCTACTCAACCCCAGGAGCTGCCGCGCGATGATCAGCAGCTGGATCTGCTGCGTGCCCTCGAAGATGTCCAGGATCTTCGCGTCGCGCGCCCACTTCTCCAGCAGCAGGTCCTCGCTGTAGCCGAGCGCGCCCGCCAGCTCGACGCAGCGCAGCGCGACGTCCACGCACGTCCGCCCCGCCTTCGCCTTGGCCATCGAGGCCTGCAGCGAGTTGGGCTTCGAGTTGTCGGCCATCCACGCGGCCTGCATCGTCAGCAGGTACGCGGACTCGTAGTCGGCGTCCATCTGGATGAACTCGGCGGCCGCCGCGCTCTGCGTCGCGACCGGCGCGCCGTGGTCGATCGTCACGCCCGCCTGCTCCAGGAGCTTCCTGGTCTCCTCCAGGCAGCCGCGCGTCAGGCCGACGGCCATCGCGGCGACCAGCGGGCGCGTGTTGTCGAACGTCTGCATCGCGCCCGCGAAGCCGTTGGTGTCGGCGATGCCGGGCGGGCCGAGCAGGTTCTCCTTCGGCACGCGGCAGTCGACGAGGCTGAACGCCGCGGTGTCCGACGCGCGGATGCCGAGCTTGTGCTCCAGGCGGTCGAGGACCAGCCCGGGGTTGGAGCGCTCGACGACGAACGACTTGATCGCCCCGCGGCCCTTCGTGCGGTCCAGCGTCGCCCAGACGACCACGAGGTCGGCGCGCTCGCCGGCCGTCACGTAGATCTTCTCGCCGTTGAGCACGTAGTCCTCACCGTCGAGGACCGCGGTCGTCCGGATCGCGGCGGAGTCGCTGCCGGCCTCGGGCTCGGTGATCGCCATCGCCGCCCAGCGGCCGGCGAAGCGCTCGAGCTGCTCGTCGTCGGCGACCGATGCGATCGCCGAGTTGCCCAGCCCCTGGCGCGGCATCGACAGCAGCAGGCCGACGTCGCCGCGGCACAGCTCCATGATCGACAGCGCGGTCGAGAGGTTCGACCCGTTGCGGGTGCCGCCGTCGTCGGCCTTCTTGCCGTTGCCGTTGCTCGACCGCCGCACGCCGGCGGCGCCCGCGCCGCCCATGTCGGAGCCGTCGTTCATGCCGTCGACCAGCGCGGCGAGCATGTCGAGCTCCTTGGGCCGCTCGTGCTCGTCGCGGTCGTACCTGCGCGAGATCGGCCGGAAGACCTCGTCGGCCACCTGTCGCGCCTGGGCGATCAGCGGGCCGAACTTCTTGGGGGTCTCGAGGTTGATCATCAGACGACCAGCACGCCTTCCATGAGGCCGGTGGCCCGCAGGTCGCGGTACCAGCGTTCGACGGGATGCTCGGCGATGTAGCCGGCGCCGCCGAGCAGCTGGACGCCCTCGGAGCCGATCTGCATGCCGTAGCGGGCCGCGAGCTGGCGCGCCAGCGCCGCCTCGCGGGAGAAGTCCTGCTCGGCGTCGGCGCGGGCGGCGGCGCGCAGCGCGACGAGGCGCAGGCCCTCCAGCTCGATCGCGACGTTCGAGACCGTGAACGCGACCGCCTGGCGGTGGCTGACCGGCTCGCCGAAGGCGATCCGCTCGTTCACGTAGGGGATGACGTAGTCGAGGACCGCGCGGCCGGCGCCGGCGGCGATCCCGGCCCAGGCCAGGCGCGAGCGGGCGATCAGCTCGGCGTAGACCGCGGGATCGGCGGCGCCCAGCAGCGCCTCCGCACCGACATGTACATCTTCGAGCTTGAGGCGGCCGAGGCCCGCGCCGCGCAGGCCCATCGCCGGGTCCTCCTTGACGGCGACGCCGCCGGCCCTGGGTTCGACCAGGAACAGCGCGGACGTCTGCGAGCCCTCCAGGCGCGCGGCGACGATCAGCAGCTCGGCGTCCTCGGCCCGCGGGACGAGCGTCTTCAGCCCGTCGAGGATGTAGCCGCCGCCGGTCGCGCGGCGCGCGACGGTCTCGAGGTTGTTGGGGTTGAACAGCGGGCGCGGCTCGGCGATCGCCAGCGCGGCCGCCGGGATGTCGTCGGAGACCAGCGCGGGCAGGTAGGTCGCCTGCTGGTCGGCGTCGCCCCAGAGCGCGAGCGCGGTGGCAACCGCGGCGGGCGCCAGCGCGCCGACGGTCAGGCCGGCGTCGCCGTGGGCGAGCGTCTCGGCGGCCATCAGCGCGGTGACCGCGCTGCGCTCCGAGATCGCGCCGCCCAGCTCCTCGGGCACGCCGAGCATCGTCAGCCCGAGCTCGCCGGCCTCCTTGAAGACCTCGTCGCGGCCCTCGCCCCTCTCGGCGGCGGCCGCGGCGGTGCGCAGGCGCGCCGACGCGAAGTCGCGCCACGCCTCGACGAGCATCTGCTGCTCGTCGCTCGGCGTGAGGTCGAACAGCCCCGTCCCGCCGGACTTCCGCGGCCGCGCGGGCTTCCCGAGCCGCTGCGCGGCGGAGAACGTCCGGCCCGCGCGCCCGACGACCTTGAAGCCATCGCGCGTGGCGCGGTACAGGACGCGCTCGGCGGGCTTGCGCGCCCCGAGCCGGTCCACCATGTCGGAGCCGGCCAGGCGGTTCAGCGCCCGGAGCCCAAGCCCCATCGATCGTTCGGCGACGGTCATCACGCCGAACAGTAGACGCAAGAGTTTCTTGGGTCAACTGGCCGCCGTCGTTCAGAAGACAGGCGACCTGTCCGCCAGGGCCGCGCGCTCCCCTACGCGTTGAGCCGCACCGGGAGGTTCTTGAGCTGGTTGATGAACGGCGACTCGGCGTAGTGGGGCTCGCCGGCGATCTCCATCGCCGGGTAGCGCTTCAGCGTCTCCTCGATCAGGATCCGCAGCTCCAGGCGCGCCAGCGCGGTCCCGAGGCAGAAGTGGCGGCCGCCCGCGCCGAAGGCCTGGTGCTCCGGGTTGCGGGTGACGTCGAAGCGGTCCGGGTCCTCGTAGCGCGTCTCGTCGCGGTTGGACGACACGTACCACATGGCGACCTTGTCGCCCGCCTTGATCTGCGCGCCGTTGAGCTCGACGTCGCGCGTCGCCGTGCGGCGGAAGTGCGCGAACGCGGGGAACATCCGCAGCGCCTCCTCGACGGCGCTCGGGACGAGCGACATGTCGGCGAGCAGCAGGTCGCGCTGCGACGAGTCCTCCATCAGCGCGCGCATCGCCGACGAGTACGTCGCCTTCGTGGAGTCGTTGCCCGCGGCGACGAGCAGGAAGAAGCCCATGACGATCTCGACGTCGGTCAGCTGCTCGCCGTCGATGTCGGCGTGGACCAACACGGACATCAAGTCCTCGGTCGGGCGCTCGCGCCGCTCCTCGATCAGCAGCTGGCAGCGCCGGAAGATCTCCGGCACGTCGCGCTCCATCACGGTCTGGACGCCCTCGGGGTTCATGTCCGGGTCGCCGGCGCCGAGCGTCTGGTTCATCAGCCGCGCCCAGATCGCGTCGTCCTCGGGCGCGGTGCCCATGAACGACCCGATGACGCGCGCGACGACCGGCTGGGCGACGTCGCTGACGAGGTCGGCGGTCTCGCGGCCCTCGAGGCGGTCGAGCACGGCGGTGGTGATCTCGCGGATCGCGGGCTCGTGCTCGGCGGTGCGCTTGGGCGTGAAGCCGCGCTGGAACAGCGCCTTGAGGCGGTCGTGGCGCGGCGGGTCCATCCCGATGAACATGCCCTGCGCGAGCGCCAGCGGCAGGATCGCGTCGGTCAGCAACGTGAAGCCGGTCGCCGAGGAGTAGGTCTCCCAGTCGCGCGAGACCGCGTGGACATCCTCAGCGGTCGTGACCGACCAGAAGCCCTTCTCGTCGGGGTACTCGGTGATCTTCTCGGTCCAGTGGACCGGGCACCCCCCGCGCATCCGCTTGAAGAGCTCGTGCGGCGGGCCGTCCGGCCAGTTCTCGCGCTCGGTGACGTTGACGTCCTTGAGATCAAGCGGTTCCGCGGACATGGTTTGACACTGTGTCAGATCGACCGCTCGAAGACCAGTTCCCGACCGTCGATCTCGTCGATCTGCTCGCCGACCTCGACGAAGCCGAAGGCCGCCGCGATCGCCAGCGAACGCGCGTTGCCGGGGCTGATCGAGGCGCGCGCGATCGTCGCGCCGTTGGCCCTCGCCCACGCCAGCAGCTCGGTGACCGCGGCCTGCGCGTAGCCGTTGCGGCGCATCGCCGGGATGATCCGGTAGCCGATCTCGACCATGCCGCGCTCGTCGGGCGCGCCGTGGTAGCCGGCGTGGCCGACGGCCGTGCCCGCGCCCGGCCCGGTCTCCGGGACGATCACGCGCACGAGCCACGGCGTGACCTCGGGCTCGCCGATCATCTGGCCGAGGCGCAGCGTCCACAGCCACGTGTCGTTGAGGAACTCGATCGGCAGCGCGACGCCGGCCGCGTCGCTCGCGGCACGCAGGTTGCCGGAGACCAGCGCCTGCAGCGCGGTCGCGTCGAGGATCTGAAGGCGGACCGTGGGGAGCTCGGGCATATGCGCAGCACATCCTCGCGGATGTTCCAAAGGTCGAACACGCATGTACCGAATGCATGATGTCCGGGAGGTGACCCGTCGTTAGCGTGCGCCGCCGACCGGCCGCACCGATGCGTCCGGCGCCTTTTCACCTCGGGGGAACTCAACAACGTGACCGGACGTCGCTTCCGCGCCGGGGCTTCTGCCTCGGCGGCCGTCGCGGTGGCCTGCAGCCTCGCGCTGCCGGCCGCCGGCCTGGCCAGCAAGCCTCACACCACGACCAGGACGAGCGCTCCGCGCGCCGCGGCCGCCAGGCCGGCGGCCGTGCGCCGCTCGTTCTTCCCGGCGAGCCTCTCGTCGGCGCCCGCCGCCGCCGCGCCGGGCAAGACCTACAAGTTGAAGGCCCGGCTCGTGAACCACGGCCGCGCCACCCACGCCGCGCGCTTCGCGGTGCGGCTCACGAAGGCCGGCAGCAGGCCGGTCGTGGTCGGCCACCGCGCCGTCGTGCTCAAGCCCGGCGCGAGCAAGGCCATCACCATCTCCGTCGCTCTGCCCAAGGGCCTCAAGAAGGGCTCCTACGCGCTCGTCGGCTGCCTGCCGAAGGGCACGCAGGGCTGGCTGGCGTGCGCGACCGCCGCCCGTCACGTCGAGGTCGGGACGGCATCGCCGGCGGCCTCCATCAGCGTCAAGCGCGCGGCGGCCGCCGCTGCCGAGAGCTGCTCGTCCGGAGCGCACACGCTCTCCAGGGCGGGCGACCACGTCTACGTCGAGATGGGCAACGGCGGCTACACGTCGGTCCACTCCGACGTGCACCTGATCTACGACGTCGCGGGCAACGCGCTGCTCGACGGCACCTACGTCGACCTCACCCAGCAGGCGACGCAGTGCCTGACGGACTTCAGCCTCGACTTCGAGCAGGCCAACGCCGACCCCGCCGGGCCGAACATGGCGGTCAGCTCGATCACGGTCAACGGGAGGCCGGCGACGTTCAGGTTCGCCCAGCCGACCTACCCCGGCGACCCCAACGGCCAGGACGACCCGGACCCCAACGCGCACCTGACCGGGCAGACCAACCCGATCTCGGCCACCAACCCCAACGCGCCCGCGTGCGCGCCGACGACCACGTCGGCGTCCGGCAACGGCCTGCAGTGCCCGGCCAACAAGCTGGTGATCACGCCGGCCGACCCGATCCCGAGCGGCGCGACGTTCGACGTCGTCGTCAACTACGCCGGCCGCCCCGGCGTCCACGTCGACGGCGACGGCTCGACCGAGGGCTGGTTCACCGGCACCGACGGCTCGTTCGTCACCACCGAGCCCGTCGGGACGATGGACTGGATGCCGCTCAACAACCACCCGTCCGTGAAGCCGACCTACGACTTCTACGACACGGTGCCGCTCGGCAAGACGGCGATCGCCAACGGCGAGCTGGTCTCGACGGCCGACGACGCGTCCGACCCCCGGATCGCCGGCGGCACGACGACGTGGCACTGGCACTCGCCGGAGCACATCGCCAACTACCTGGTGACCAACAGCATCGGGGCCTACGACCTGAGCAGCCGGATCTCCTCGACGGGCCCGAACGCGGGCGTCGTCTACTACCAGGCGCAGAGCGCGTCGATCGCGGCCACCAAGAAGGCCACCAACAAGACCGTGATGGACACCCAGCAGGACATCACGGACTTCCAGACGCAGTTCAACGGCGGGTTCCCGTTCTCGACCGACGGCGTGATCATCGGCACCCCGGGCGCGAGCTTCGAGGAGGAGATGCAGACGAAGATCACCTTCGCCGGCAGCTCGATCAGCTCGGGGACCTTCTACCACGAGAACATGCACCAGTGGTGGGGCGACAACGTCAGCGAGGGCAACTTCAACCTGACGTTCTTCAAGGAGGGCTTCGCGCAGCTGGGCGAGTACCTCAACAACGCCAAGAACGCCGGCGGGGGCGGCAACGTCCCGGGCTCGGCGAGCTTCGAGACGTCGCTGGTCAACCAGTTCAACACCAACTACGCCTCGACCTCGGCCTGGACCGGCGCGCCGTCGAACCCGACGCCGTCGTCGCTGTTCAGCACGTCGTTCACCTACCGCCGGCCCGCCACCGCGTACATCGCGCTGCGCCAGATCCTCGGCGCGACCCCGTTCAACAGGGCGCTCCAGGAGATCCAGGCGACCTACGGGGGCAAGAGCATCACCGAGCCCCAGGAGGAGGCCGTCTTCCACAAGTACCTGCCGAACCAGAGCGCGGCGTGCTCCACCAAGTTGGACACGTTCTTCACGCAGTGGTTCGACACCGCCTACCCGGCGGGCGGCGGCGCCAACAAGCCGCAGATCACGGGGCCGGGCCTGACTGGCCCGGGCTTCTACGACGCGACCGGCGGCTGCTCGTCGGGCACGGTCCCGGCGACGACCGCGACGGTCTCCCCCGCCGCGGTCGGCGGCTGGTACTCGGGCCCGTCGGTGACGCTGAGCGCCACCGACGCGGGCGGGCCGGGCGTGGGCACGTCCTACATCTCGGTCGACGGCGCTGACTTCGTGGCCTACACCGGCACGCCGGTCCCGGTCGCGGGGGACGGCACGCACACCGTCCGCTTCTACTCGGTCGACACGGCCGGCAACCAGGAGCCGGCGGGGTCGCTGACGTTCCAGGAGGACTCGACGGCGCCGGTGACGACCGCGGCGGTGACGCCGGTCCCGGACGGCGGGCAGATCGCGTCCGGCCCGGCCACGGTCACGCTGAGCGCGACCGACGCCGGCGGCTCGGGCGTCGCGGCGACCGCCTACGCGGTCGACGGCGGCGACCCGGTCGCGTGGACGGGCGCGCCGATCACGGTGTCCGGCGCGGGCGGCCACACGGTCGCGTTCTCGTCGGTCGACGTGGCCGGCAACCACGAGGCGACCAGGTCGGTGGCCTTCGTGATCGACGCAACCGGGTCGGCGACGGTCGGCGGCAACGTGCCGAGCACGCTCGCGCTGGAGGTCGGGGCGACGAGCGCGTCGCTGGGCACGTTCGTCCCGGGGGTCGCCGCCGACGACGGCACGACGATCCCGGTGAGCGTGACCTCGACGGGCGGCAACGCCGCGCTGACGATCGCCGATCCGAGCGGGACGGCGACCGGCCACCTGGTCAACGGCGCGTTCGCGCTGGCCTCGCCGCTGCAGGCCGCGGCGACGGCGGGCAGCGGGACGCCGTCGTTCGGCGCGGTGACCGGCGTCGCGTCGCCGCTGACGCTGCTGACCTACGCCGCACCGGTCACCAGGGACCCGGTGACGCTGTGGCTGAAGCAGTACGTCGGGGCGACCGACGCCCTGCGGACCGGCAGGTACGCCAAGACGATCGTCGTGACGCTGTCGACGACGCAGCCGTAGCAACCGGGAGGACGGACGGAGCGGAGCCGCGCAGCGCGCGCGGCTCCGCCCGCCCGGGCGGGTAGCCTCCGCCGCGATGGCCGAGACCTTCCTGCTCGTCGATGGCGAGAACATCGACGCGACGCTCGGCGGCTCCCTGCTCGGGCGCCGGCCGGAGCCCGAGGAGCGGCCGCGGTGGGACCGGGTCCGCAAGTACGGCCAGGCGGTCTGGGAGCAGCCGGCGCGCGGGCTGTTCTACCTCAACGGCTCGGGGCAGATCCCGATGTCGTTCGTCCAGGCGCTGGACGCCCTGGAGTACCGGCCGGTGCTGCTGTCCGGGCCGCCCGAGGTCAAGGTCGTCGACGTCGCGATCCAGCGCACGCTGGAGGCGCTGGCCCAGCGCGGCGACGGCGACGTGCTGCTCTGCTCCCACGACGGCGACTTCGCGCCGCAGATCGCCGAGCTTTTGCGCGACGGCGAGCGCCGCGTCGGCGTCATCGGCTTCCGCGAGCTGATCTCGACCCAGCTCGCCGACCTCCAGGCCGACGGCCTCGAGTTGTATGACTTGGAAGACGACGTCGGGGCCTTCACGGTCGCGCTCCCGCGCATCCGCGTGATCCCGATCGATCGCTTCGACCCGTGGACGCTACTTGGCTAGGGGCCTAGCGCCGCGCTAGACGAGCGCGGCGGTGTCGAAGACGTGGAGCGCGGCGGTCAGGCGCTCGTCGCCGCCCGGGCCGCAGACGATCGCGGCGAGGCGCTCGATGAAGACGGGGCTGTCCTGCTGGGTCGGGCCGTCGGCGAGGCGCTCGGCGGCGAGGCGCAGGCGCGTCGGCGCCGGCGTTCCGGGGCTCGTCAGGAGGTCGATGACGGCAGCGGCGGTGGACATGGTCCTGGGATCGGCGGACATGCTCGGCAAGGGGAGGCTGGAGGGTGCGGGGCGACCGTCGTCGGACCGCGTTCGACGGGCGTTGTACCGGCTGCGTCCCCAGTCCTGGGTAACCAGGTTGAGAATCCGACCCAACCGGGTGATGGCGCGTCAGCGTTCCGGGTAGGCGCCGACGCCGTCGGCGAGCATGTTGTAGGCCTCGTCGGCGCGGCGCAGCAAGGCCTTCAGGAACTGCGACGGCGGGTCGCCGGCCGCGACGTGCGTGCGGAAGATGTCGGCGACGCCGAAGTGGATGCCGCAGAGCGACGCCGCCGCGTAGCGCGGGCGCAGGTCGTCCGGCCTCGCCCTCGCCTCCGTGCGGATCTCGTGCTCGACGCGGTCGACGATCCTGGCCCCCAGCTCCCGCTGGTAGGCCTGCAGCGCGGGCGTGCGCTCGACGATGAGGAAGAAGCCGGCCTGGGGCCGGTCCTCGGCGAGGTCGTCGACGCGGGTCCAGAACGCGCGCGTCATCGCCTTGAACGCCTCGACCGTGGTGGTGCCGGCGGGCCGGTCGCGGACGGTGGCGACGATGATCTCCTCGACCTCGGCGGCGCGGTCGAAGACCAGCTCCTCCTTGTTGGCGAAGTGGTTGAAGACCGTCTGCTTCGACACGCCGGCGGCCTCGGCGACCTCGCCGACGGTCACGTGATGGAACCCGCGCTCGCTGAACAGCTGCGCGGCGGCGTCGGCGATCGCGGTCCGGGTCTCGGCCTTCTTGCGCTCGCGCAGCGACATGGCGCGACCGTACCACTTGACGCTTGACCGAGTACAAAGTTAGACTCGGTCAATGCGCTCCCCAGCACATCCCGCCTAGTCGCCGAGGAGCTGCGCGATCGCTGCGCGCCCCGCGTCTGCGGCGGCCCGCAGCTCCTCGGTGCTGCGCTCGAGCTGGGAGACGGACGGCGTGCCGGCCGGGAGGCGGACGCCGAGCACGTTGGTGGTGTTGGTCGCGATCCTGGTGACCACGTCCTCGTAGACGGCGAAGCGGCCGGCGGCGAGCGGGACGAGGTCCGGGTTCAGCGCGCGCAGGCGGCGAGCGATGATGCGCTCGACGAGGCCGCCGGCGGGCGTGCGCGGGACGCCCTCTGGGCGCGTCTGAAGGACCAGCACATGGGTGGCACCAAGGTGTAGCGCTGCATCCACGGGGATCGGGTCGACGAGGCCGCCGTCGAGCCAGCGGCGGCCGCGGAACGCGACGGGGTCGCCGCCGAGCCAGGGGAGCCGCGAGGTCGCGAGCAGCCCGCCGCGCAGGTCCTCCGGCGTCGTGAGGTCGCTCAGCGTCTCCGGCCGGGCGGTGGCGACGTCGATCGCGATCGCGTGCAGCTTCCCGGACTCCGCGGTGCGGCGGTGGCGGTCGCCGTCCAGCCCGGGGTTGTTGCGGTCCAGCGTGAACGCGACGTCGACCGCGGCCCTGCCGATCAGCAGGCGGCGCGGCGCGATGTAGCGCTTGACGAGGTCGGCGTCGAGGTAGTTGTCGGTGCAGCCGCGCGCGACGCCCGCCAGGAACGCCGCGCCGTTCAGCGCGCCGGCGCTGGTCCCGACGACGAGGTCGAACGCGTCGCGCAGGTCGCGCGCCTCGAGCGCGTCGGCCATCGCGGAGGACACGACGCCGCGCATGCCACCGCCCTCCAGGACGAGCGCGAGGCGCGCGTCGCCGCGCGCCTCCCCCGCCGCCCGCGCCCGGAGCAGCTCCAGGACGGGGTGCATCATGCGGCTAGGCCCGGACCTCGCCGAGGCCCAGGTCGCGGCCGATGATCTCCTTCATGATCTCGTTGGAGCCCGCCCAGATCTTGGTGACGCGGGCGTCCATCCAGGCGTGGGCGACCTCGTACTCCTCCATGTAGCCGTAGCCGCCGTGGAGCTGGACGCAGGCGTCGATGACCAGGTTCTGGACCTCGGCCGACCACCACTTCGCCTTGGCCGCGTCGACCGCTGAGAGCTCGTGCGCGGCGTGCGCGATCACGCACTGGTCGACGAACGACTGCGTCACGTCGAGGCGCGTCTGCAGGTCGGCGGCGAGGAAGCGCGAGTTCTGGAAGGTCCCGATCGGCCGGCCGAACGCCTTGCGCGACTTGATGTACTCGAGGGTGACCGCGAAGGCCTGCTGAGCATGTGCGGTGTTGGAGATCGCCGAGCCCAGCCGCTCCTGGGCCAAGTGCTCCATCATGTGGTGGAAACCGCGGTCGACCTCGCCGATCAGCTGGTCGTCGGTGACGCGGACGTTCTCGAAGAACAGCTCGGCCGTGTCGGCCTCGTGCTGGCCGACCTTGTGGAGCTTGCGCCCACGCGAGAAGCCCTCCATGCCCTCCTCGATCGCGAAGAGGCTGATGCCGCGGCCCTTCGGGTCGGTCGCCGTGCGGGCGGCGACGATCACGAGGTCGGCGTGCGCGCCGTTGGTGATGAAGGTCTTCGAGCCGTTGATGACCCAGTCGGAGCCGTCGCGCTTGGCGGTGGTCTTCAGGCCCTGCAGATCGGAGCCGGCCTCCGGCTCCGTCATGCCGATCGCGGTGACCATCTCGCCGGAGCAGAACTTCGGCAGCCAGCGCTGCTTCTGCTCCTCCGAGGTCAGGCGCGTCAGGTACGGGGCGCACACGTCGGCGTGGATCGTGAACGACGACGAGAACGCCATCCCCGCCCGCGACAGCTCCTCGTTGAAGATCGCGTTGTAGCGGAAGTCGACATCGCTGCCGCCGTACTCCTCGGCAACCGCGACCCCCAGGAACCCGGAATCCCCGGCCTTCAGCCACAGCTCCTTCGGAATCCGCCGCTCCTCCCGGATCGACTCCCGCGCCGGCAGGATCTCCCGATCCACGAAAGCAGCAGCAGACTCCCGGAACAGCTTGTGATCATCGTCATACAGCGTGCGGTTCAGCGCCATGCGCCGAAACTATACGCACGCCCGTTCGATTTACGCGCGATGGCGGGCAGGCGACCGTCACGCCCCGTCCCTTGATGCGGGCGACAACTTCACCTTGCAGCCGAGCTTTCGCAGATACCTCGCGTTTCGTTTGTCCGTGCCGACAGAGCTCTGCGACACGGCGCGCGCCGCAACGACAACCGACTCGGTGTCGCGGCGTCCGGGGAGATGCAGCGTGACCGTCACCGTTTCGCCGTCTTGGGGGCTGACGATCGAAGGAGGCGCCTTCGGGTTGTTGATTGCCTCGACGTACGCCTCATAGCACGGCGGCCTTGTGGAGATCGTTGTGGGAATTGCGAAGGGTGCCGAACCACCATCGAGCTCGAACAAGGCTCGGATCCCTCGTTTGGTCCGCGGGAGGGGGCGGTTCATTCGGACGAAGACATAGAACTGTCCGCTGTCCTGCGCCGACACGAACACCACGGTTGGCGGAACCGCGAAGCGATACTTCGCACTTGCCGCCGGATCGGGAGTCGTCGTGCTCGACGCCGGCCTGACGCTCGTGACCGCGTCCCCAGCAGCAGACCCCATGGGGCCTCCGCTCGAGCCACAGGAGACGAGCAGGAGCCCAGAAACTCCAGCCGCCAAAGCCGAGAGACGCTTTGCGTCATCCATTCGGCTGGCAGTGCTCTGCCGGGTCATAGGACTTCAACCTCCGTCGGTCCGGGGGAGCGTTTCGGTCTCGATGAAGACCCACCCGTCGTACGCGTCCAAAGACTCACGGGTTGCCTTGCCAGACGCGACCACGCACCGGTTGCGAAACGCCGGCGGGACCACCTCCGCCGACCGCCCTGCGGCGGTCGCGCGACCGGTGGTGAGGGGCGCGTCTAGCGGGGTCAGGCGGACGTGATCTCGTCGGCGAGGTCGGCGACGGAGTCGAGGATGCGGGAGGGGCGGAAGGGGAAGAGCTCGGCGGATTCGCGGGTGGAGACGCCGGTGAGGACGAGCACGGTTTCGAGGCCGGCTTCGAGGCCTGACACCACGTCGGTGTCCATGCGGTCGCCGATCATCGCGGTGGTCTCGGAGTGCGCGTCGATGGCGTTGAGCGCGGAGCGCATCATCAGCGGGTTGGGCTTGCCGACGTAGTAGGGCTCGCGCTGGGTCGCGCGGGTGATCAGCGCGGCAACGGCGCCGGTCGCCGGAAGCGAGCCGTCGGGTGATGGCCCGGTCGCGTCGGGGTTGGTCGCGATGAAGCGCGCGCCGTTCTCGATCAGGCGGATCGCTTGGGTGATGCGCTCGAAGGAGTAGGTGCGCGTCTCCCCCAGCACCACGTAGTCGGGGTCGCGCTCGGTGAGCGTGTAGCCCTCCTGGTGCAGCGCGGTCGTCAGCCCCGCCTCGCCGATCACGAACGCGCTCCCGCCAGGACGCTGGTCGCGCAAGAACCCCGCGGTGGCCAGGGCGGAAGTCCAGATCGACTCCTCCGGGATGTCCAGCCCGGACGCCCGCAGCCGCGCCGCCAGGTCGCGCCGCGTGTAGATGGAGTTGTTGGTCAGCACCAGGAACGGGATCTCGCGATCCCGCAGCGCGGCGATGAACCGGTCGGCGCCCGGGATCGCCTCCTCCTCGTGGACGAGCACGCCGTCCATGTCCATCAACCAGGACTTGATCTCACGCTTGGACATCAACAACTCAGACCCGCTCGAGGAAGGACACGATCTCGCGCGAGCAGCGCTCCGGCTCGTCGTCGTAGACGAAGTGCCCGGCACCATCGACGACCACCAGCGACGTGTCGTCCAGCTCGGCGTCGAAGCGATGCGCGCCCGCGACCGGCGCGAACGGGTCGTCCGCACCCCACAGGATCAGCGACGGCGCCTGCACGCCGGCCAAGTCATAGTCCTCGATCTCCGAGAACTCGCCGGACCGGTACAGCGACAACATGCCGCGCCGCCGCTCCTCCGACCCATAGGCCTTGAAGTACTCGTCCAGCGCGCGGTCATCCATTCCAGGGCTCACCGACCGAAGCATGGCGGCGAACCCCTCGCGGTCAACCCCGTCGATCAGCGCTTCCCCCTGATCGGGCGTGCGCATCACGTCGGCAAGCCCGTGCCACCTGCCGTCGGCGAAGAACCCCGTGTTGCTGATCACCATCGCGCGCACGAGATCCGGGTGCTCGCACGCCCAGCGCAGGCCGATCAGCCCACCCCAGTCGTGCATGACCAGGACGACCTCGCCGAGCTCCTGCTCGCGGTGGAACTCGTCCAGCGCACCGACGTGATCGGTCCACGTCCCGCGCAGCCCGCCCAGCGGCGAGTCGCCATACCCCGGCAGGTCCGGCGCGACCGCCTGCCAGCCGGCGTCGGCGACCGCCTCCAGCTGGTGGCGCCACATGTACGACGTCTCGGGCCACCCGTGCACGCACAGCACCGTGCCCCTGGGCTCCTCGACCGGCAGCGACTCTCGGTAGACGAGTGGCATCTCGACGGCCAGCCTACCCCGGCCGCAACCTGGGTAGGTTGCCGCCCTGATGCCCCGCCTCTTCAAGAACGCCGCCGGCCCCGTCTTCGTGGGCGCCGGGATCCTGCACTTCGTGATCCCGAAGACCTACGAGTCGATCATGCCGGACTACCTCCCGGCCCATCGCGAGCTGGTCTACGCCTCCGGCGTCGCGGAAGCGGCGGGCGGCGCGGCGCTGCTCTCCAAGAACCCGACCGTTCGCAAGTACGGCGCGTGGTGGCTGATCGCGACGCTCGTCGCGGTCTTCCCCGCCAACCTGCACATGGCGCTGAACCCCGAGCGCTACAAGAAGATCCCCCAGCCGCTGCTGTGGGCGCGCCTCCCGCTGCAGCTCGGCTTCGTCCGCATGGTCCTGCGCGCGGCAAAGGGCTGAGCGCGCACATCACGAAGAGGAAACCCCGTCACTTTCTCGCGCGCCGCGCGTCTTAGGGGCGAGGACCTCTTCGCATGCGCACCGAACCCACCACCACGTCAGGCCGCCGCGTCATCGCGCTCGTCGTCGCCGCGCTGCTGCTCGGCGCCGCCACGAGCCGCGCGGACGTGCCGCACCACCACGCAGGCCCGGCGGCTAGCCCCGCAGCAGCAGCACAACCGCAACGGTGACGCCGAGCGCGATCACCGCGCCGCGCAGCACCTGATCCGGCAGCTTGCGGGCGACGCCCACGCCCAGCCGGCCGCCGACCAGCGTCCCCGCGCCGACGACCAGCGCCGAGAGCCACGACACCGGCCCGAACAGCGCGACCGCGACCGCGCTCACCACGGCGACCGTCAGCGACAGCACCTGCTTGAGCGCGTTGAGCCGCTGCAGCGGCTCCTCCAGCGTCAGCCCCAGCGCGGCGAGCAGGATGATCCCGAGCCCCGCGCCGAAGTAGCCGCCGTAGACGCTCGCGATCCCGACGCTCACGACCAGCCGCCGCGGCGCCGTGTGGTGCGCGGGCGACCGCGCGACGTAGCGCGCCACGAACGGCTGCGCCGCCAGCAGCGCGCACGCCATCAGGATCAGCCACGGCGCCAGCTTCTTGAAGGTGTCGGCAGGCCCGACCAGCAGCAGCGTCGTCCCGATCGCCGCGCCGACCGCGCTCGCGGCCGCGAGCAGCCGGACCCGCGCCCGCTGCCCCGCGAGCTCCTCGCGCGACGCGGCCGCGGACGACAGGTACCCCGGCAGCGTCGCGATCAGGTTCGACACGTTCGCGCTCAGCGGCGACAGCCCGGTCGCGATCAGCGCCGGGAACGAGACCAGCGACCCACCACCGGCCACCGCGTTGATCGCGCCGGTCGTGACCCCGGCGGCGGCGAGCAGAACGGCATCGGCGGCATCCATCAGCGCGCGGGATCTTGCCCGAACATGCGTCCAGAGGCGGACCGCCCACCTCTACCCCGCGCGCGCGGCGCCGACCGCCCGGGGAAGTGGGCCGCGTCTCCCTCCTGTCCGCGCGCCGTTCCGCGGCGCTCGTCGCCCTCGTCGTCTTCCTCGCCACGAGCGCGCTCGGGTTCCTCAAGGCACGCCACGACCCGCCGCTCGCGGTTCCGGCGGCACGCGCCCTGCAGATCGGCGCACACGACCCCACGCTCGCGCCGGTCGTCCGCACCACCACGTCCGCGAAGGTCCTCTACCTCGACGACCGCTCCGTCGGCGTCAACTGGTTCCGCGACGGCCGCGCGATCGCGACCACGACCGTCCGGACCAACGGCCACACCTACCACCCCTACGTCTACACCGAGCGCCGCGCGGCCTTCGGCGCGCCGATCGCCAACTCCTACATCGTGCTCGCCGCGCTGACGGTCCTGTTCCTGCTTGCGACGCTGCGCGGCCCGCTGCTGCGGACCCGGACCCTCGACGCGCTCGCGCTCGCCGCGTTCGTGATCCCGGTGATCCTCGTCGACCAGGCCCGCCTGACCCTGACCGAGGCCGTCGGCGCGGCGCTGTTGGCCTACATCATGGTCCGGAGCGTCGTCTTCGCCCTGCGCGCGCCCCGGCCGGAGGACGACGAGGACCAGCAGCAGCCCGTCCTGCTCCAGCGCCTCGCCGTGCCCCGCCTCGCCAAGCAGCTCGGCCTCGCGCTGCTCGCCATCTCGGTGCTCGTCACGCTGACCTCGACGGCGGTCGTCGACGTCGGGACCGCCGACATGGAGGGCGCGACCGCGCTCGCCCACGGCCTCCTGCCCTACGGCCACATGCCCGGCGACATCGTCCACGGCGACACCTACGGCCTGCCGATCTACCTGATCCACCTGCCGTTCGCGCTGCTTTGGCCCGTGACCTCGGACTGGGACGACCAGACCGGCGCGCTCGTCGTCGCGACGCTCGCGCTGCTGGCCTGCGCCGCCGGGATCGCCCGTGCCACCGGCGACGGCCGCGGCGCCGCGAGCCGCTGGCCCGCGCTGATCGCGCTGCTCGCCTTCCCCGCCGCACTGCTCTCGACCTCCTCCGGGACCAACGACGGCCTGATCGCCGCCGCGCTGATCTGGGCGCTGGCCTGGTGGGCGCGCCCCGCGCTCTCGACCGCCGTCCTCGCCGGCGCGGGCGTCGCCAAGCTCGCGCCGCTCGTCCTGCTCCCGCTCTGGCTCGCGCGCCTGCGCGGCCGCGCGCTGGTGCATGCGCTCGCCGCGGCCGTCGCCGTCGGCGCCGCCAGCCTCGCCGCGCTCGTCCTGATCGGCGGCACGAGCGGACCGAGCGACATGCTCCACGCGATGTCGTTCCAGGTCTCGCGGCGCTCGATGATGTCGCTCTGGGCGACGCTCGACCTCCAGGGCGTCCAGCCGCTCGCCCA
The DNA here is from genome assembly GCF_000424625.1 of Conexibacter woesei Iso977N. Lineage (GTDB taxonomy): Bacteria > Actinomycetota > Thermoleophilia > Solirubrobacterales > Solirubrobacteraceae > Baekduia > Baekduia woesei_A. Next base: position 393,439 of record NZ_AUKG01000002.1, on the reverse strand, counting down.
GGCGACGACGCTCGCGCTCGCGCTCGGCGGCGCCGTCCTGGTCTACAAGGACCGCGCCCTCGCCGCCGATCCCCGCCGCGTCGCCGCGCTGATCACCGCGGTGCTCGCGGGCCTGCAGCTGCAGGCCAACCACTGGGCCCCGCTGTACCTCCTGTGGCTCGCGCCGCCCGCGATGGTCGCGCTGCTCGGCCCGCTCGGCGCCCGCGCGACCGTGCCCGCCGCGGAGCCCGTTCCGGCCGCCCGGCCGGTCCCCGCCGCAGCCTGACGTTGCCTCAGCGCCCCGAAGGGGCAAGATGCAACGCACATGCCACAGGCAGCACTCCGCGGGGGCATCGACCTCGGCGGCACCAAGATCCAGGCGATCATCGCCGACAAGGACAACAACGTGCTCGGCCAGGCCCGGCGGCCGACCCCGACGACCGGCGGCCCGCCGGACGTCATCGCCGCGCTGATCGAGGCGCTCGAGGAGGCCGCCGAGGCGGCGTCGGTCGCACCCGACGCGCTCACCGGGATCGGCGTCGGCGCGCCCGGCGGGATCGACGAGGCCACCGGCTCGCTGGCCAACGCCGCCAACCTCCCGGACTGGAGGGACCCGGTCCCGGTCGCCCAGCTGCTCGGCGACCGCTTCGGCGCGACCGTCAAGCTCGGCAACGACGTCACGGTCGCCACGCAGGCGGAGTTCACGCTCGGCGCGGCGCGCGAGTTCGACTCGCTGCTCGGCGTCTTCTGGGGCACCGGCGTCGGCGGCGGGATCATCCTCGACGGCAGGGTCTGGAACGGCCGCGGGACGTCCGGCGAGATCGGCCACATCCCCGTGCGCCACCACGGCATCAGGTGCCCGTGCGGGCGCCACGGGTGCATGGAGGCATACGCGGGCCGGCGCGCGATGGAGCAGCGCGCGCGGGAGGCGGTCGACGACGGCCAGCACACCGACCTGTTCAAGATCATGGAGGAGAAGGGCCGCGACCGCCTGACCTCCGGAATCTGGGCGCGCGCGATCGACCGCGGCGACGAGCTCGCCGAGTCGCTGATCGCCGACGCCGTCGAGGCGCTCGGCACCGCCGTGGCGTCCGCGTGCAACGTGCTCGACCCCGAGGCGATCGTGATCGGCGGCGGCCTCGGCGTCCGCTTCGGCGACCCCTACGCGCGCCGGATCCAGGACGCGATGATGCCCCACCTCTTCCACGACGACGACCCGCCGGTCATCCGGGTCGCGGAGCTGGGAGATCTCGGCGGCGCCCTCGGGGCTGCTTTGCTTGTCGCATGAGCACCAGCAGCAGCGAGGCGCTTGAGGCGCAGAAGCGCGCGGCCGCCGAGGCGGCCGCGGAGGAGGTCCAGGACGGCATGCTGGTCGGGCTCGGGACGGGCTCGACGGTCGCCTACCTGCTCCCCGCGCTGGCCGCGCGCAAGTTGAAGGACATCCGCTGCGTGGCGACGTCGGACGCGACCGAGCGGATCGGGATCGAGCTGGGCCTGGCGGTCGAGCCGTTCGACGCGCTGGACCACCTGGACCTCGCGATCGACGGCGCCGACCAGATCGCGCCCGACGGCTGGGTCGTCAAGGGCGGCGGCGGCGCGCACACGCGCGAGAAGGTCGTCGCGGCGGCCGCGGACCGCTTCGTCGTGATCGCCGACGAGACCAAGGTGGTGGAGTCGATCAGCGCGCCGATCCCACTGGAGCTGCTGTCGTTCGGCCTGCCCGCGACGCTCGCGGCGCTGGTCCCGACGGTCGTGCGCGACGGCGCGCCGCCGTCCCCGGACGGCGGGGTGATCGCCGACTACGGCGGCGACCTCAGCGACGTCGCGGCGGTCGCGACGCTGCTGTCCACGACGCCCGGCGTCGTCGACCACGGCCTGTTCCCGCCGGAGCTGACGAGCGCCGTGATCGTCGCCCACGGCGACGGCCGCATCGAGCGGCGGATCTACTAGCGCTTGATCTTCAAGGTGTAGGGGATGCTCGTCGCGACCGGGGTGGTCGTGGCGGGCTCGCGCACCGCGAGGTAGTACGTCGCGGCCTTCTTGGTGGCGTTGCGGACGGTGACCGACCTCGCGCCGGTCGCCAGCGGGCGGGCGTCGAAGGACTTGGCCTTGCTCGCGTAGGCGTACAGCTTGGTCCCCGCGCCGCCGGTGAGCCTCGCGGTTGCGCGGCCGTGCGCCTTGACGCGGATCCGGTAGACGTCGGCCGGGTCCTCGACGGGCTGGATCGTCGCCTTCAGCGTGCCCGAGCGGTACGGGTCGGCGCCGTTGTAGCCGATCCCGTCGACCTCGGTGATGAGGTCGTTGGGCTCGTAGTTGTCGGCCTGCGGCAACCTCGCGGTCAGCGCGCTCGCGAGGACCGGGAGGCCGAAGCCGGTCTTGGCGTCCCAGCCCGGATCGCCCTCGTCCCTGGCCGTCGCGCGCAGCAGGTCGGCGACCTGGCCGGGCTCGAGCCTCGGCCGCGCGGCGATCAGCCACGACGCGAGGCCGGAGACGATCGGCGCCGCGAAGCTCGTGCCGGTCTCGGTCGTCAGGCCGTCGGCGGTGCCGTCCTTGTCGAGCGCCGGCGGGAGCGCGACCGGAACCGCCTCGCCGGGCGCGACGAGGTCGACCCCGCTGCCCGGCGTGGAGAAGTCCGCCGCCGTCAGGCCGAGGCTGAGCGCGCCGACGGTGAGGACGTGCGGGTACTGCGCCGGGTAGGTCGCCGCCGGCGGATCGGGCAGTCTGCCGTCGTTGCCCGCCGAGGCGACGATCAGCGCGCCCTCGCCGTAGGCCGCGCCGATCGCGAGCCGCAGGTCGGTGCAGTCGTCCGGCGTCTCCACGCTCAAGTTGATGACCTTGGCGCCGGCGTCGGCGAGCCTGACGATCCCGTCGGTGACCTCGTCGCAGGTCGGGTCCTCGCCCGACCGCTCGTCGTAGCCCCAGGACAGCAGCGGCGCGCCGGGCGCGATCCCGATCACCCCGGCGTTGTCGGCCCGCGCGGCGGCGACCGAGGCGACCTCGGTCCCGTGCGCGGTGATCGGGTCGCCGGTCGGCGCCCGGCCGGGGCTGCCCGCCAGGATCCCGGCCTGCGCGACGTCGCTGACGGCGGCGCCGTCGACCGGGTCGTCGACGATCCCGATCGGCGCGAACGCTGCGGGCGGCTGCAGGCCGGGCGCGATCACGGTGCCGCGCGTCCAGCTCTGGCTCGCGTCCGGGGTGTCGTAGGTGGAGGCGGTCGCGCCTGGCGCCGCGAGGGCAGCGGCGAGCGCGACGGCGACGAGGGCTGCGGGACCCAGTCCGGTCGTCCGTGACATCGCGCGCCAGCGTACTGGAGGCTGCCGGCCGGCAGGACCGGTTCCGGACGCGTCGAACTTGGCGCGTGTGGAGGGAGGACCGCTGCTGACCCCTGCCGTGCTTTCGGAGCCCGGCGCCCTGGAGATGCACTTCCAGCCGATCGTGATGCTCGCGACCGGGCGGGTGATCGCGCACGAGGCGCTGGCGCGCTTCCCGGGCCTGCCGGGGATGGCGATCCCGGACGTGTTCCACGCCGCGCACGCCGCGGGGTTCGGCCCCGAACTGGAGACCGAGGCGGTCGTGCGCGCGCTGGCCGCGCCCGGGCGCCCGCGCTGGACGATGCTGACGATCAACCTGTCGATCTCGACGCTGCGCTCGCCCGTCCTGTGGCAGCGCCTCCCGGAGGACCTGGAGGGCGTGGTCGTCGAGATCACCGAGGACGAGCTGTGGGGCTTCGGCGCCGACCTCGACGCGGCGGTCGCGCGGCTGCACGCGGCGGGCGCGCGGATCGCGCTCGACGACGCGGGCGCCGGGTACTCCGGGCTGCAGCAGCTGATGCGCGTCCGGCCCGACATCGTCAAGCTCGACCGCTCGCTGGTCAGCGGGGTCGCGAGCGACCCGGCGCGCGCCGCGCTGGTGGCGTCGTTCGCGTCGTTCGCGACGCAGACGGGTGGCGCGGTGTGCGCCGAGGGGATCGAGTGCGCGGAGGACCTGCGCGCGGTCGCCGAGCTGGACGTCGCCTACGCGCAGGGGTACCTGCTGGGGCGGCCGTCGGCGTCGTTCGCCGCGCCCGACTCGGGTGCGGCGCAGCCGTTCGCGGCGTCGCTGCGCAACGGGCTGCGGGCGCTGGGCGCGCCACCGCGCGACGTGGCGACGTCGCTGGGCGGATCGGTCCCGGAGCGCTTGGCGACGCTGATCGGCGCCGCGGCGGGCGCGGACCGCGTCGACCTCTGGAGGCTGGACCGGCGCGCCGGCGAGCTGGTCGCCGTGCGGGTCCCGGACCGCGAGCCGGGCGCGCGGGTCGCGCTCGGCGACGTCCCGGTCCGGGCCCACGCGCTGGCGACCGGCGATGCCGGGCAGGTGCTGCGCGCCGACGCCGAAGCCGACCGCATCGAGCGCCGCGCGCTGGCGGCCGCCGGCTACCAGGGCGTCCTGTTGGTCCCGGTCCACGACGGCGGCGTCGTCCTCGGGCTGGTCGCCTGCTACCGCAGGGCGGCGCGTCCGTTCTCGCGCGAGGCCGTGGCGCGCGTGCGCGCGCGGGCGCTGCCGTTCGTCGCGGTGCTGTCCGGGTCGTCCGGCCTGGCGATCGCCGAGCCGGCGTGATCGTCGAGCAGGTCCCCGCGGCCGTCGTTCGACCCCTGCGCCAACGGGTCCTGCGCCCCCACCAGACGATCGCCGAGCAGGTCTACGACGGCGATGACACGCCCGGGGCAGCCCACTTCGCCGCCTTCATGGACGAGGACAGCGCGCGCGACCAACCCATAGGCATTGCCTCGATCACGCCCGAGCCCCACCCCCATTCCCCAACGCCCGGCGACTGGCGCATCCGCGGCATGGCCACCGACCCGGACCACGGCCGCGGCCGCGGCGCCGGCGCCCAGCTCCTCACCGCGTGCATCCACCACGCACGCACCGAGGGCGCCATCCGCATCTGGTGCAACGCCCGCACCCCCGCCCTCGGCTTCTACGAACGCGCCGGCTTCACCACCGAAGGCCCCGAGTTCCTCATGCCCTCGATCGGCCCCCACTTCCTGATGTCCTTGGTCCTCTAGCCTCCGGGCCATGAGCATCGAGGCGGTGGTCTTGGACATGGACGGTGTCATCGTCGACACCGAGGAGGTCTGGGATCGGGAGCGGAGGGCGTACGTTGCCGCGCATGGTGGGGCCTGGAAGGACGGCGCCACGGAGGCGATGCAGGGGATGTCGAGTGCCGAGTGGTCGCGGTATCTGCGCGACGAGCTGGGTGTGGACGGCGACGTGGAGACGATCTCGAAGGAGGTCGCCGCCGGGGTCGTCGCCGAGGTGCACCGGACGCTGCCCCTCCTGCCGGGCGCCGTCGCAGCGGTGCGGGCACTCGCCGACCACTACGCGCTGGCGCTCGCTTCGAGCGCCAACCGCGAGGTCATCGACGCCGTCCTCGACGCCGCGGACATCGCGCGGCACTTCGCGGCGACCGTGTCATCCGAGGAGGTCGCGCGCGGCAAGCCCGCGCCCGACGTGTACCTCGAGGCGGCGCGCCGGATCGGCGCAGACCCAAACGACTGCGCCGCCGTCGAGGACTCCTCGAACGGCCTGCGCGCGGCCGGTGCGGCGGGCATGGTCGTCATCGCCACGCCCAACCACGCCTTCCCGCCGGCCCCCGACGCGCTGGCGCTCGCCGCGGTCGTGGTCGACGGGATCAGGGAGGTGACGCCAGCGCTGCTGGCGTCCATCGGAGGCGCGTGAAGCGCCTCCGGCGCTACTTCATCCGGTAGACGATGCGCCCGCGGGTGAGGTCGTACGGAGAGACCTCGACGCGCACGCGGTCACCCGGCAGCACGCGGATGCGGTTACGGCGCATCTTGCCGGCGAGGTGCGCGAGAACCTCGTGATCGTCCATGTCGAGCTGGATGCGGAAGAGCAGGTTGGGAAGCGACTCGACGACTTCACCTTCAAGAGCGACCTTGTCCTCTACGGCCATGCGGCCTCCTTCATGCGTTCGGGTTCGGGGCGCGCGAGAGAGCGTCTCCGTGTGCGTCGCACACGGCCGAACCATCGCGCTGAGAGGGGTGGGACCGCACGCGAACGTGCGAGCACCTCTGAACATTGTACCCGCCCGGACGCGGGATCCCACCACCTCTTGGCCAGTCGGACCAGGCTTCGCCTACGCGGCCGTCCCCGCGAGGCGCGCGCCCACCAGCGCGATCAGCCGCCTGCGATGCAGCCCGGACCCACCGAGCAGCGCCGCGTCGACCTGCGCGCGCTTGTAGAACCAGTGCACGTCGGCCTCCCACGTGAACCCGATCCCGCCGTGGGCCTGGATCGCGTTGGCGGTCACGTCGCGGATCCCGTCGCTCGCCGCCGACTTGGCCAGCGAGGCCGGCTCGGCCAGGCCCGGACCGTCGTCGCCCGCGTCCGCCGCCCACGCCGCGTAGTACGTCGCCGAGCGCGCGCCCTCGGTGTCCTTGAGCATCTGCGCGCACTTGTGCGAGACCGCCTGATAGGCGCCGACCGGCGTGTCGAACTGCCTGCGGTCCTTGACGTAGGCCAGCGTCATCTCCAGCGCGCGCTGCCCGACGCCCACCAGCTCGGCCGACACCGCGACCGTCGCGCGGTCCAGCCCGTCGTGGCCGCCGTTGCCGAGCGTCTCCCCCTCGCCCGCCACCCGCGCCGCACGGCGCGTCGGGTCGATCGAGTCCACGACCGTGACGTCGGCCTGCTCGCGCGGCAGCAGCCGCACGACGCCGTCGTCGCCGACCAGGACGATCACCGCCGCCGCGTCGGCGTCGTTGACGAGCTGGCTCGCGCCGCCGAGCGCGCCGGTGATCTCACCGCTCGCCAGGCCCGGGAGCCAGCGCGCCTGCTGCTCGGCCGTGCCGGCCGCGCCGATCGCCTCGGCCGCCATCACGGTCGCCAGGAACGGCGACGCGGCCAGCGCGTAGCCCAGCTCCTCGCAGAGGATCGCCAGCTCGACCGCGCCGAGACCCTGGCCGCCGTGCTCCTCGGAGACCGCGATGCCCGGCCAGCCCAGCTCGACGAGCTCCTTCCAGAGCGCGTCGTCATAGGACTTGCCCTCGGCCGCCTCGCGCACCTTGGCGAGCGTCGAGCGCTGCCCGAGCAGGTCGCGCGCGGTGCGCTTGATCTCGTGCTGGTCTTCGGAGAAGTCGAAGTTCATGCCGTCACCGCCTTCAGCCGCGGCAGCCCGAGCACGCGCTCCGCGACGATGTTCTTGAGGATCTCGGTCGTGCCGCCCTCGATCGTGTTGCCGCGGGCGCGCAGCAGCTCGTAGGCCCACTTCTCGCCGGAGATCAGCGCCTCCGGGCCGAGCAGGTCGGCCGCGAACTGCACCAGCTCCTGGTTGGTCTCCGACCACATCCACTTGGTCAGCGAGCCCTCGGGGCCGGGGGTGCCGTACTTCTCGATCGTGGTCAGGCCGCGGTAGGCCGTGAGCCGCAGGATCTCGGCCTTCGTGTGCAGGTACCCCAACCTGTCGGCGACGATCGGATCGTCCAGGAGCCCGCGCGCGGCGGCCTCCTCGATCAGCTCGTCGAGCAGCTGGCGCAGACGCACCTGCAGGAAGAACGCGAGGCCGGAGCGCTCGTTCATCAGCGTGGTCAGCGCGACGCGCCAGCCGTTGCCGACGCCGCCCAGGACGTTCTCGTCCGGGATCCGCGCGCCCTCGATGAACAGCTCGTTGAACTCGGGCTCGCCGGTGATCTGGACCAGCGGGCGCACCTGGACGCCGGGCTGCTCCATGTCCATCAGGAAGTAGGTCAACCCCTTGTGCTTGGGGGCGTCGAAGTCGGTCCGGGCGACCAACATGCACCACTTGCTGTACTGGGCGCCGGAGGTCCAGACCTTCTGGCCGGTGATCACCCACTCGTCGCCGTCCTTGACCGCTTTGGTCTTCAGAGAGGCGAGGTCGGAGCCGGCGTCGGGCTCGCTGAAGCCCTGGCACCAGATCTCATCGCCGGTGAGGATCGGGGCGAGGTAGCGGTCCTTCTGCTCGTCGGTCCCGAACGTCATGATCGTCGGGCCGGCCAGCAGGATGCCGAGCACGTTGGCGGGCAGCGGGCGGCGTGCGCGGCCGAGCTCCTCGAAGAAGATCGCCGACTGCGTGATCGTCGCGCCGCGGCCGCCGTACTGCTCGGGCCAGTGGACGGCGGCGTAGCGGTCGGCGGCCAGGCGCTTCTGCCAGTCGCGGCGCCAGGCGTAGCCGGCGTCGTCGCCCTCGGGCATCTCGCCGGGGTCGTTGCTCTCGAACCAGGCGCGCAGCTCGTCGCGGAACTGCGCCTCGGCGTCGGAGAAGGTGAGGTCCATGGGACTAGGACGCTCCTCTCTCGGTTGTTGGTGTGATTGCTGCGGCGCCCTCCAGGAAGGCGACCGCCGTGAGCGTGAGCTCGTCGGTCAGATCGGGGAGCGTGTCGAGCGCCCCGGCGCGCACGCGCGCGCAGATCAGCTGGTCGACGCCGGCGCTGAGGATGAACAGCGCGTCGTCGGAAGGCATGCGCAGCTCCGGGCGCTCCTCGAGCGCGGCGCGGAACGAGCTGCGGTAGCGGTCGGCGAACGCCCGCAGCGCCGCGTCGCGCGCCGCGCCCGCGCGCGGGCCCGCGAGGTGGACCTCGAACAGGTGCGTGCGCGCGAAGCGCGGCTCGCCGGAGAGCGTCTCGAGGTAGGCGCGGATGCCGGTGCGCAGGCGCTCCTGCCAGTTGGCCTCGGGCGCGGTGGCGCGGATCGCGGTGCGGATCCGGTCGACCATCACGTCGATCCCGTACTTGTAGGCCTCGAGGAAGCACTCCTCCTTGGAGGCGAACTGCGCGTAGAAGGTCCCGCGGGAGACCCGCGCGGCGCGGACCGCGTCGGCGACCGTCGCGTTGGCGTAGCCCTTCTCGGCGACGGCCTGGATCATGCCCTCGACGAGCCGCGCGCGCTGGGAGCCGCGGGCGGCGAGGCCGGTGCCGACCTCCGGGTGCGATGCGACGAGGGACAGGTCCGTCACGGGCTGCGTACCTTAGAGGTACAGAGGCGTACCTGCAAGGTACGGACGTCCGATTCACCCTCGGGAGTGATTGCCCTGGCGGGCGCGTGGGGGTAGAAGCGGGGGATGTCCGCCGCCGCGACCACCACCGCCGCCACGCCGCCACCGCCTGCCGAGGAGTCCAGGCCGCACATCTGGGTGGTCATGGGCGGGCTGATGCTCGTGATGCTGCTGGCGTCGCTGGATCAGACGATCGTCTCGACCGCGCTGCCGACGATCGTCGGCGACCTCGGCGGGCTGGAGCACCTGTCGTGGGTCGTGACCGCCTACCTGCTGGCGGTCACCGTCGTGACGCCGCTGTACGGCAAGTTGGGGGACTTGTTCGGCCGCAAGGTCGTCCTGCAGGCGGCGCTGGTCCTGTTCCTGATCGGCAGCGCGCTGTGCGGGCTGGCGCAGGGCATGACCGAGCTGATCGCGTTCCGGGCGATCCAGGGCCTGGGCGGCGGCGGGCTGATGGTCAGCGCGCAGGCGGCGATCGGCGACGTCGTCCCGCCGAGCGAGCGCGGCAGGTACAGCGGGCTGTTCGGCGCGGTGTTCGGGGTGTCGAGCGTCGCCGGGCCGCTGCTCGGCGGCTTCCTGACGACGAACATCTCGTGGCGGTCGATCTTCTACGTGAACCTGCCGGTCGGCATCGCGGCGTTCTTCGTGCTCGCGCGGACCCTGCCGAGCGTCACGGAGCGCCGCAGGCACCAGATCGACTACGGCGGGACGCTGCTGCTCGCGGTCGGGCTGAGCGCGATCATCCTCGCGACGACGCTCGGCGGCAACACCTACGACTGGGGGTCGCCGGAGATCGTCGGGATGGGGATCGTCGGCGTCCTGGCGCTCCTCGCGCTGACCCAGGTCGAGCGGCGCGCCTCCGAGCCGATCCTGCCCCCCTCGCTGTTCAGGAATCGCGTGTTCGTCGTGTGCAGCGCGGTCGGCCTGGTCGTCGGCTTCGCGCTGTTCGGCGCGCTGACGTACCTGCCGCTGTTCCAGCAGGTCGTCCGCGGCCTGTCGCCGACGGCGTCGGGCCTGCAGCTGATCCCGGTCATGGGCGGGTTGTTGGTGTCCTCGATCGCGTCCGGGCAGATCATCACGCGGACCGGCAAGTACAAGGTCTTCCCGATCCTCGGCACGGCGGTGGCCGCGCTGGGGCTGTGGTTGTTGTCGTCCTTGGACGAGACGACCGCCAGCGGCGTCGCCGCGCTGCACATGCTGGTCCTCGGGCTCGGCCTCGGCATGGTCATGCAGGTGCTCGTGCTGGCCACGCAGAACGCGGTGTCCTACGACCAGCTCGGCGTCGCAACGTCCGGCGCGACGCTGTTCCGGTCGATCGGCGGCTCGCTGGGGACCGCGGTGCTCGGCGCGATCTTCTCCGGGCGGCTGAGCTCGGAGTTGAGCGAGAAGATCCCGACCGGCGCGTCGAAGGGCACCGAGGGCGGGGTCAACCCGGCGCAGATCGAGCGGCTGCCCGCGCCGCTGCACGACGCCTACATCGCGTCGTTCACCGACGCGCTGCACTCGGTCTTCGTCGTCGCGACGTGCGTGATGGTCGTCGCGTTCATCCTGGCGTGGTTCATCCAGCAGAAGCCGCTGCGCCAGACCGTCGAGTCGTCGGCGAGCGACATCGGCGAGTCCTTCGGCGCGCCGGTCGACACCGATTCCCTGCGCGAGATCACCCGCGGGCTGACGCGGCTGGTCGGCCGCGAGCGCACGCTCGAGTTCCTGCAGGACACGACGCGCAGGGCCGGGATCGACCTGTCGCCGAGCGCCGCCTGGCTGCTCCTGCGCGGCGGCGCACCCGACGCGCCCGACGACATCACGCTCTACCGCAAGCTCCCGCTCGTGAACCCGTCCAGGTTCGACGAGGCCCTCGCCGACCTCCAGGCCCAAGGCCTCGTCACGGCCAACCCACCCACCCACCTCACCCCCGAGGGTCAGACCATCCGCACCGACCTCGTCGCCGCCCGCACCGACGGCCTCCGCACCCTCATCGCCGACTGGTCCCCCGACGAGAACCCGGAGCTGGACCCCCTCCTCCGCCGCCTCGCCACCGAGCTCGAGCCGGCCGCCTGACGACCTTGGCGGTCAGCGGCCGTCGCCGGCGCGTTCGGTGAAGACGAGGTCGTGGGCGGTGGTGAGGGCGGTCGAGAGGGCGCCGAGGAGGATGGCGTCGGTGCCCAGGGTTGAGAGAGCGATGGGCGGGCGGAGGGGGGTGAGGCTCTCGACGGCGGCTTCGAGGTGTGGCAGGAGGAGGTTGGCGTTGGCGCCGATGCCCCCGCCGAGGATGACCAGGTTGGGGTCGATGATCGCGGCGACGGCGGCCACGACGACGGCGAGGCGGGTGGCCTCGTGCCTCACCGCTTCGAGGGCCAGCGCGTCGCCGGCCGCGGCCAGGGAGAAGATGCGCTCGGCGGTGACCGTGCCGGTCATGCCGAGGTCGCGCGCCGTGCGGACGAGGCCCGATGCGGCTGCCGCCTCCTCCAGCGCGCCGCCGCGGGAGGCCGATCCGGACCGGCCGAGCCCGCCACCGGCCAGCGGCAGGAAGCCGACCTCGCCGGCGGCCCCGCGCGCCCCGCGGTGCAGCTCGCCGCCGACCACGATGCCCATGCCGACGCCGGTCCCGACCGACAGGTACACGAAGTCCGGCGTCTCGCGCCCCAGCCCGTACGCGCGCTCGCCGAGGGCGGCCAAGTTGGTGTCGTTGTCGATCGACAGCGACGCGGTCAGCGCGGCGCGCAGCTCGTCGACCAGTCCGGCGCGGCCCCAGCCCGGCAGGTTCGGCGCGTAGCGCAGGCGGCCGGTCTCCGGGTCCAGCACGCCCGGCGAGCCGACGACGGTGTGCACGACGTCGCCCCACGCGATGCCAGCTTCTCCTACAACATCGTGCGCAAGCGACCGGACGCGCTCCACCAGCGCGCCCGCGCTGCGCGCCCGGTTGCGCTCGTCGCGCCGCCCGACGATCGCGCCCGTCAGGTCGGCGACCGCCACCCGGACCCACGACCGCCCGACGTCCACGCCCGCGACGTACGCCGCCGTCGGATCCAACTCGTACAACAACGCACTGCGCCCGCGCTCCCCCACCCGCTGCCCGGCCGGCCGGACCAGCCCGGCGCGCTCGAGGTTCGCCAGCGCCTGCCCGACGGTCGGCTTCGAGACGCCGGTCGCCGCCGCCAGCTCCGTCCGCGACGCGGCACCCCCGGCCCGCAGCCGCTCCAGCACCGCGCGCTCGTTGATCGCCCGCAGCAACCGCGGACGCCCAGGTCGCATCTGCTCGTCGGCCGCCATCGGCCCGCCAGCCTATCCGCCTTGACTCCGAGCCAATTAGGAAAGTAGGTTTCTTTTCTCTTGATGACGGACTTCGTACTGGCCATCGACTTCGGCGGCACCAAGCTCGACGTGGCGACCGCCACGCTCGACGGCGAGATCGTCCTGTCGCGGCGCCTCGACACCGACGCCGCGGCCGGCGCCGAACAGGCGGTGCAGCGCGCGGTCGACGCCGCGCACGCCCTGGCCGAGACGACCGCCGCGCAACTCGGCGGCGCGCTGCGCGCGGCCGGCGCGACGTCGCCCGGGATCGTCCAGGAGGACCGGATCCTGCTCGCCCCCAACGTCCCGGGCTGGGAGGAGCTTGCCCTGCCCGGCAGGCTGCGCGAGGGGCTCGGGGTGGACGTCGTCACCCAGACCGACGTCAAGGCCGCCACCCGCGCCGAGGCCACCTGGGGCGCGCTGGTCGACGCCGACCCCGGCATCTTCATCAACTTGGGCACCGGCCTCGCCGCCGGGATCGTCGTCGGCGACACGATCCTCACCGGCGCGCACGGCGCGGCGGGCGAGTTCGGCTACAACCTGCGTTCCCCCGCGGAGCCGCACGCGCTCGAGGAGCACGCCGGCGGCCGGGCGATCGGCGAGCGCGGAGGCTCCAGCGCGGCGGACGTCTTCGACCGCGCGAGGCGCGGCGACGCGGACGCGCAAGCGCTGGTCGCCGACGCCCTCGACGAGCTCTCCCTCCATGTCGCCAACCTCGCGATCGCGATCGACCCCACGCGCATCGCCGTCGGCGGCGGCCTCATGCACCACCAGGACCTCATCCTTCCCGCCCTACACCGACGTCTACAACAAGCCGTCCCCTTCCCCCCACCCGTCGTCCCCGCCCGCTTCGTCCATGACGCTGCGCTGCGCGGTGCGATCGCCCTGGCGATCGACCACACCAACATGATCATCTCCCGAGGAGGAGCTGCACGATGATCCCGACCCCCCGATGGGCGCTCACCGCGCTCGTCTGCCTGTCCGCCACGACAGCGCTCGCCGCCTGCGGCAGCAGCGACGACAAGGCCTCAGGCAACAACACCACCAACGCGACCAAGACCACCGACAACACCAAGGGCGGCACGATCGCCCTGCTGCTGCCGGAGACCAAGACCACGCGCTACGAGCTCCACGACCGCCCGACGTTCGTCGCCAAGGTCCAGGCGCTCTGCCCCGCGTGCAAGATCGACTACGCCAACGCCAACCAGGACCCCGTCCGCCAGCAGCAGCAGGCCGAGGCGGCGATCACCAAGGGCGCCAAGGTCCTGGTCCTCGACGCGGTCGACGCCAAGGCCGCCGTCGCCACCGTCAACCGCGCCAAGGCGGCCGGCATCCCCGTCATCGCCTACGACCGCCTGATCACCGGCGCCCCCATCGCCTACTACGTGTCCTTCAACAACGTGAAGGTCGGCGAGCTGCAGGCGCAGACCCTGATCGACAAGATCGGCGCCGCCGGCAGGGGCAAGTCCATCGTGATGCTCAACGGCTCACCCACCGACCCCTCCTCCGGGGACTACAAGAGGGGCGCGCACTCCGTCCTCGACCACGCCCAGGTCAGGATCGGCAAGGAGTACGACACGCAGGACTGGTCGCCCGACAAGGCCGAGCGCGAGATGGAGCAGGCGATCACCGCCCTCGGGAAGGACAGGATCGTCGGCGTCTACAGCGCCAACGACGGCATGGCCTCCGGCGCCATCGCGGCGATGAAGGGCGGCGGGATCGACCCCAAGTCGCTGCCCACCACCGGCCAGGACTCCGAGGTCGCCGCGATCCAGCGGATCCTCGTCGGCGACCAGTACATGACGATCTACCTGCGCATCAAGAAGCAGGCCGAGGCGTCGGCCGAGATCGCCGTCGCGCTCGCCCAGGGCAAGCAGCCGCCCGCGGGCCTCGTCAACGCCAAGACCGACAACGGCGCCGGCCAGGTCCCGTCCGTCCTCCTCGCCCCCACGGCGGTGACCAAGGACAACATCAAGGACACGATCATCGCGGACGACTTCCTGACGTCCAAGGAGATCTGCATCAACAAGTTCGCGGCCGCCTGCAAGGCCGCGGGGATCAACTAGAAGAACCCGGGGTTCGGGCGCGCGACCCTACGCGCGCCCGAACTGCTGGACCAACTCGTCCAGCCCCGCCGCCGCGCGCGCCAGGCCCTCGGCCGCGCCCGCGATCTCGACGGTCGACGCCGTCGTCTCCTCGGCCGAGGCCGACACCTGCTGCGACGCGGCGCTCGACTGCTCCGCGACCGCCGCCATCTCCGACACCTCGCGCTGGACCTCCTCGGTCTCCGCCGCGACCGCGGCCGCCGCCGAGGCGATCTCGTCGGCCCGCTCGGTCACGTCGGCCACCGCCGCGGCGATCGCCGCGAAGGCCTCCTGCGCACCCTCGACGACCACGGCCGTCGCATCGGTGCGCTCGGCGCCGTCGGCCACCGTCGCCACCGCGCGCTCGGTCTCGGCCCGGATCTCGCCGATCAGCTCGCCGATCGACGCGGCGGCCTCCTGCGACTCCTCGGCCAGCTTGCGGACCTCGTCCGCCACGACGGCGAACCCGCGGCCCTGCTCGCCGGCGCGCGCGGCCTCGATCGCCGCGTTCAAGGCCAACAGGTTGGTCTGCTCGGCGATCGAGGTGATCGCCTCGACGATCCCGCCGATCCGCTCCGAGCGCTGCGACAACGCGGCGATCGCCTCCGACACCGACTCGGTCGACGCACGGACCCCGCGCATCGCCGCGCCCGCCTCGTCGGCCCGCGTTGCGCCGTCGGACGCCACCGCCCGCGCGCGCTCCGCGGCCTCGGCGGTGCGCTGCGCGCTCTCCGCGCTGGCCCGGATCGCCGTGCCGACGCGCTCGGTGCGCTCGGACGCCGAGGCGACCATCTGCGCCTGGCGCTCCGCGCCGCCGGCGACGTCGCCCATCGCCCGCGCGATCTCGCCGACCGCGCTGCCGGCCTCCTGCGACGTCGACGCCATCATCTCGGTCGACGCCCGGACCTCGCCGGCGCGCTCGGCGACCTGGCCGAGCAGGTCGCGCAGCGCGCCCCGCGTGTTCTCATAGGCCTCGGCCGACGCGTGCGTCGCCTCGACGACGCCGTTCAGCGCCTCGCTGGCCCGCGCCACCTCGTCGCGGCCGCGGACCGCGACCGGCTCGGTCTCGGCCTCGACGCGCACGGTCAGGTCGCCGGACGCGATCGCGCCCATGCCCGACGCCAGCGCCGGCGCGTCGCGCTCGGCGACCGAGCGCATCCGGCCGACGAAGACCCGCAGCGGCGCGACCAGGCGCGTGGCGACGAGCGCCAGGCCACCCAAGACCAACAACAACACGATCGCGCCCGTGATCAGCAGCTTGTTGCGCAGCGACCGGACCGGCGCCATCGCCTCGGACTCCGGCGCGACCGTCACCAGCGACCAGCCGCCGGTGGCGACCGGCGCCCACGACACGATCGCCTTCTCGCTCTTGAACGGGTCCTTGACCGTGAGCTGGCCCGACCCACCGCGCGCGATCGACGCGCGCATCGCCGCCAGGTCCGACCGCTTCAACTTCGCGAGCGTCGACTTCCCGACGAGCTTCCTGTTCGGCGCGGCGAGGTAGGCGCCCTTGCCGGTGACCAGGAACGAGTAGCCGTGCTCCAGCACCTTCAGCCTGGCGACCTCGGCCTGCACGTCGTTCAGCGCGACGTCGACGCCGCCGATGCCGCGGAACGTCCCGTCGGCGGCCAGGATCGGCGTGACGTAGGACGTCATCAGCACGTGGATCGACGGGTCGACGTAGGGCTCGATGACCGCGTCGCGCTTCGTGCGCCGCGGCACCTCCCAGTAGTCCTCCCCGTAGATCCCGTTGTCGCCCGGCGCGTACACGAGCTTGCCCTTGTCGCGGTAGAAGTACGGGGTGAACATCCCGGACTTGGTGGACTGGCCCGCGTAGGGCGCGTCCGGGCCGTACTCGTCGTGGGCGAACAGCGCGTAGACGCCGTTGAGCTCCGGGTGCTCCAGCGCGACGCCCTTGACGAGCTGGGTGACGAGCGGGCGGTCGCCCGACTTGACGGTCTTGAAGTTCGCGGCCAGCGAGCGCGCGACCTCGGCGCGCGCCGCGCTCTGGGCGTCGATCGCGTTGGCCTGGCGCGCCGAGAGGTCGCGCAGGCCCTCCTGGACCGACTTGCGCTGGGCGTCGCCGGCACGGGTGACGGCGATCCAGGTGAGCGCGGCGATGCCGATCAGGACGATCGGCCCGACGGTCAGGACGAGCTTCGTGGCGAGGGAACGTGGGGAACGCACATCCCCAGAGTTCGGTGATGTGCAGGCAGCCTTGAGAGCTCTTGGCCGCTGTGGAGCGTCATGGTGCGGACAGTGCGCCGTCGGGGTGCGGACCAGATGGGGACATGGAGACCGCTATGAACCGACTTCTCGCTCTTGTCCTGGCCGCGGCGGCCCTGGTCCTGTCCGCCGTCGCCGTCCCGGTCGCCTCAGCCCAAGACGACCCCAACGCCATCCCGGCACCCACGGTGGTCCTGACCAAGATCGGCGCGACGCCGCTGATCGAGCTGTCCGACGGTGGTGCCGGACTGCCCTACCTCGGCTCGGCCAGGTCCTACAACGCGGGCGACCTCACGGCCGTCCTGACCGCCTACCACGACACCGGCGTCTACGACACCGAGCTCGGCCAGGTCGACGGGGTCGCCGCCAGGTACCTCAACAACGACTGGAAGACCTGGAAGGCCGCGACGGCCCGGAAGGCGTCGAAGGCGCGCACGGTCGCGCGCGCCGCGCACCACGGGCCCAACAAGCCGAGCCACGGCAACGGCCAGTGGTGGAACAAGAGGCTCGCGATCGTCTTCGACATCGACGAGACCGCCCTGTCCAACTACTCCGCGATCGTCGCCGACGGCTTCGTCTACGGCCCCAAGTCGCAGGCCGAGGCGACCGACGAGATCGGCACCGCGATCAGGCCGACGCTCGACCTCTACAACCTGGCCAAGTCCAAGGGCATCACGCCGTTCTTCGTGACCGGCCGCCCGGAGGCCCAGCGCGCGGTGACAGACGACAACCTCAGGCGCGAGGGCTACGCCGACTACAAGCAGCTGTTCCTGAAGCCCGCGGGCTTCACCGGCACGACCGTCAACTACAAGACGGGCGCGCGCCAGCAGATCGAGAGCCAGGGCTACCGGATCGTCGCCTCGGTGGGCGACCAGTACAGCGACCTCGCCGGCGGCCACGAGGACACGGCGTTCAAGCTCCCGAACCCGTTCTACTTCCTGCCGTAGGCGCGTAGTTCCAGGCGGCCTCGGGTCGCATCGTTGCGGGCGCAAGAACCTGCTATAGTTGCGGGAGCAACAACTCCTCTCCCCGACTTGAAAGCAGCGACGACGATGCGACTCGAGGGCCTCCACCACATCACGATGATCACGGGCGACGCCCAGTCCAACGTGGCGTTCTACGCCGACGTCCTCGGCCTGCGGCTCGTCAAGAAGACCGTCAACTTCGACGACCCGAGCGCCTACCACCTGTACTTCGGCGACGAGACCGGCGCGCCCGGCTCGATCCTCACGTGGTTCGAGTTCGCCGGCGCCGCCCCGGGCCGCGCGGGCCTCGGGATGATCCACACGCTGCAGCTCGGCGTGCCGAGCGACGCGTCGCTCGACTTCTGGCAGCAGCGCCTCGCCGCCAAGGGCGCCAACCCCACGCGCGTCTCCGAGCGCTCGCTCAAGGTCTCCGACCCGGACGGGCTGCAGCTCGAGCTCGTCGTCGCCGACGACGGCAACCCGCCGCTGCAGGCCGCCCACCACGAGGTCCCGGCCGAGCACGCGATCACCGGCCTGGAGGGCGCGCGCGCCTACTCGATGTTCCACGGCGTCGAGGAGCAGGTCCTGACCGAGGTCCTCGGCTTCGAGCACCAGGGCGGCGGCGAGTACCGCGTCCAGGGCGACGAGCGCCACTTCCACTGGGCCTACGACGAGGCGCCGGCCTGGGCGCCGCGGTCGGGCGCGGGCACGGTCCACCACATCGCGTGGGCGTCGCAGGACGACGACCACCTGAAGTGGCAGGCGCGCGTGCGCGAGGCCGACGGCTACATCACCGACGTCAAGGACCGCGACTACTTCAACGCCATCTACTTCCGCGAGCCGCGCGGCGTGCTGTTCGAGATCGCCACGATGTCCCCGGGCTTCGCGGCCGACGAGGACGCCGAGCGGTTGGGCGAGGAGCTGCGGCTGCCCAGGCAGCACGAGCACCTGCGCGCCCAGCTGGAGCGCTCGCTGCAGCCGATCGTCAACCCGCGCGCGGCCGCGCGTGAGACGTCGGAGGTGTCGGCATGACCACCAAGTCCTCGTTGATCTACCAGGAGCGTCCCGCCGCCGCGGAGGCGGCGGGGCTGCTGGTCCTGCACCACGGCCGTGGCGCCGACGAACACGACCTGCTCGGGCTGGCCGACGTGCTGGATCCGGAGCGGCGGCTGCACGTCGTCACGCCAGGCGCACCGCTGACGATCGAGGGCTGGCCGGGCAAGCACTGGTACGTGGTGCCGCGGGTCGGCCACCCGGACCCGGACACGTTCCGGGCGTCGTCGGCGCGGCTGGCGGAGTTCCACGACATGTTGTGGGAGCGCACGGGCCTCGGGCCGGAGCAGACGGTCTTCGGCGGCTTCTCGCAGGGGTCGGTCATGTCCTACGCCTTGGGCCTGGACCCCGCGCGGCCGGCGCCCGCCGGGTTGTTGGTGTTCTCGGGGTTCGTCCCGACGGTCGACGGCTGGACGCCGGACGTCGCCGGTCGCGCCGCGAGCGGGATGCGGGCGTTCGTCGCCCATGGGCGGAACGACCAGATCATGGACGTGCAGTTCGGCCGCGACGCGCAGGCGTTGCTGGAGGCCGGCGGCATCGACGTCGAGTACCACGAGTCCGACGCGGCGCACCACATCGACCCCCATCACATCCCGGCGGCCGTCCGCTGGGTGGCGGAGACGCTGTCGTGACCGAGGCCGGCTGGACCCAGCACGAGGCCGACGCCTGGATCGGGCTGCTCGAGGCGCACAAGCAGATCACGCGCGCCCTGGACGCCGAGCTGGACGCGGCGCACGGGCTGGGCCTGTCGACGCTGGAGCTGTTGGGGCGGTTGGCCGCCGCGGCGCCGGAGTGGCCGCGGTTGAGCGTGCTCGCGCGCGAGACCGGGCTGTCTCTGTCGCGGGTCTCGCGGCACATGGACGCGCTGGAGCGGCGCGGGCTCGTGCAGCGGCGCAAGTGCTCGACCGACTCGCGCGCGGTCGAGGCGTCGCTGACGGACGAGGGCCGTGAAGTTGTCGCGGAAGCTGAGGCGGCGCATGCCGTCGCGGTGCGCGAGCGGTTCCTGTCGCACCTGAGCGCCGAGGAGGCCGCGGTCCTGGCGCGCGTGTTCGCGCGCTTCGCCCCGCGCGCCGCGGCGGCGTGCGACGCGGTGAAGGCCTAGTCCTTCTCCGGCGCGTCGTCGTCGCCGTCGTCGCCGTCGAGCGTCGGCGGGAACAGCGCCAGCGCCCACTCGACGGTCAGCGGGTCGCGCGTGTACGGGCGGCCCGCGACCTTCTGGTACTCACCGGTGCGCGGGTCCATCGGCAGCTGGCGCTCGACCGGGAACCACTCGTTGTGGTCCTGGACGAGGTCGTTGACGTCGTCGAACGAGCGCCGCTCGACCCGCTCGCGCCACACGCGCGCGAACGTCTCGGGGTCGTCCGCGTGCTGCTCTCTGAGGTAGGCGTGGTCGGCGGCGAGCGCGCGGCGATGCTGGCGCGTGCCGCTCTCGATGTCCTTCAGGCGCTCCATCCAGCGCGGCATGAGCGCGCCCCGGAGGTAGTTCTCGACCGTCCGCTCGCGTTGCAGCTCCTCGGTCGGGATCGCGCGGCCGTGCCGGTTCTCGCCGTCGAGGCTGCGGGCAACGCGACGCTCGACCGGTGAGGGCTGGGGTCGCTCGCTGCTCACGGTCATCACGCTAGCGGGCGCGTCGTGTGAGACTGCGGGGCGATGGGTTCTTCGTATGACGCGGTGATCGTGGGCGGCGGGCACAACGGGCTGGTCGCGGCGGCCTACCTGGCGCGCGCGGGGCGGTCGGTGCTGCTGCTGGAGCGGCGCGACGAGCTGGGCGGCGCGGCGGTGTCGGAGGTCGCGTTCCCGGGGGTCGACGCGCGGTTGTCGCGGTACGCGTACCTGGTGTCCTTGATGCCGCGGAGCATCATGGAGGACTTGGGGTTGTCGGTGGACCTGGTCCGGCGGCGGGTGTCGTCGTACACGCCGGACCCTCGGGACGGCGGGCGGCGCGGGCTGCTGGTGGACCGGCTGGACCCGGAGGCGACGGCCGCGTCGTTTGCGCGCGTGAGCGGCGGGTCCTCCGCCCTGGCCGCGTGGGACGCGTTGTACGGGTTGACGGCGCGGGTCGCCGAGCGGGTCTTCCCGACGCTGCTGGAGCCGCTGCGCTCGCGCGACGCGTTGCGCGAGCTGGTCGGCGACGACGACGCGTGGCAGCTCTGCTTCGAGACGCCGCTGGGCGAGACGCTCCGGTCGTCGTTCGACGATGACCTGGTCTCCGGCGTCGTCCTGACCGACGGGCTGATCGGGACGTTCGCGTCGGCCGACGACGCGGCGTTGAAGCAGAACCGCTGCTTCCTGTACCACGTGATCGGCGGCGGGACCGGCGACTGGGACGTCCCGGTTGGCGGGATGGGCGCGGTGTCGGGCGCGTTAGCGCACGCCGCGCGCTCCGCGGGTGCGGAGCTGCGCACGGAGTCGGACGTCGTCCATGTCGACCGCGACTCCGGCGAGGTCACCTGGCGCGACGCGTCGGGCGCCGAGCACACCGCCTCCGGCGGCCACGTCCTCCTCAACGCGGGTCCCTTCGACGTTCCGGACGGCGAGCACCCCGAGGGCGCGCAACTCAAGGTGAACGTGTTGCTCTCGCGGTTGCCGCGCCTGCGCGACGAGGCGGTCGACCCCGTGCGCGCCTTCTCCGGGACGTTCCACATCAACGAGACCGCATCGCAGCTGCAGCGGGCGTTCGAGGAGGCGGCCTCCGGGCAGATCCCCACGCTCCCGCCCTGCGAGACCTACTGCCACTCGTTGACCGACCCCACCATCTTGGGCCCGGAGCTGCAGGCCTCCGGCGCGCAGACGCTGACGCTCTTCGGCCTCCACATGCCCGCGCGCCTGTTCCGCGACGATCACGACGCCGCCCGCGCGGCGGCCCTCGAAGCGACGCTGCGCTCGGTCAACACGATCCTCGCCGAGCCGATCGAGGACATCATCTTGCGCACGCCCGACGGGACGCCGTGCCTGGAGGTCCGGACACCGCTCGACCTCGAAGCCGAGCTCGGCCTGCCCGGCGGCAACATCTTCCACCGCGACCTGTCGTGGCCGTTCGCGGAGTCCGACGCGGAGGTCGGCACCTGGGGCGTCGAGACCGAGCATCCGCGCGTCCTGCTCTGCGGCGCGGCCGCGCGCCGCGGCGGCGGCGTCTCCGGGATCCCCGGCCGCAACGCCGCGATGGCGGTCCTGGGCCGCTAGCCGAGCAGCTCGGCGGCCAGCGCCGGGTGGGCGTCGAGCAGGCGCGCGAGGGTCCGGGCGTGGGCGCCGTCGATGAAGACGCCGACGCGGTCCGCTTCGCGTTGCGGAGCGTTCCAGGTCTCGAGCAGCTCGCGGACGTCCTGCTCGCCGCCGGCGGTCAGCTCGGGCACGATCACCTGGTCGCGCAGGGCCTGCCAGGCGGCTTCGGAGATCCAGAGGGGTTCGAGCAGACCCATGGCCAAAGCCTACGTCGGCGGGCGGCGGCGTGCCCGGACTGTGCAGAGACGCAATTGTTGCACGTGCAACCGACCTCTGCTAAGCTGTTCGAGACAGATCGAACCAAGGAGGCTCCCCCCATGACCGCTCCCTCCCGACCCCAGTCCCTCTCCTCAACCAGCCCGATGGCGCGCCCTCGGCGCGTCAAGCGCGGCATCGTCGCCGGCTACATCCACGACATCTCGCCCCGCCACCGCGGGACGACCCAGATCCTCAAGGCTTCGTCCCCCTCGATCCCCGTGCCCGCCACCGCGGTCGCGGCGACCGAGCTGGAGCCCCAGCAGGCCTGACCCACCCCACGCCGTGAACGAGCCGCCCGGTCGGCGGGCCAGAAGGATGGCCGGCCGGGCGGCTCGAGGCGTGTGGACTGCCGCGGGGCGCGAGGCGTTCCCGCTATAGATGCCGGATGCGTTTCTCGAAGCCGCCGGTTCCTGCGCTGGACGGGCGCGTCAGCCTCGTCACGGGCGCGGCGAGCGGGATCGGACGGGCGACGGCGCGGCTCGTCGTGCAGCGTGGCGGACGGGTCGTCCTGACCGACGTCAACGATGAGGCGCTCGACGCGGTCGTCGCCGAGCTGGGCGACGCGGTCGTGTTCGCCCAAGCGTTCGACATCGCCGATGCCGACGCGGTGAGGGCGTTCGCCGAGGACGTCCCGGAGCCGGTCGACATCATCATGAACGTCGCCGGGATCGCGACCTGGGGTCGCGTGGACCGGCTGACCCACGAGCAGTGGCGCCGGACCGTGGACGTCGACCTGATGGGTCCGATCCACGTCATCGAGGCGTTCGTCCCGCCGCTGATCGCGGCGCGGCGGCCCGGGCAGGTCGTGAACGTCGCGTCGGCCGCGGCCCTGATCCCGCTGCCGTGGCACGCGCCCTACAGCGCGGCGAAGTACGGGCTGCGCGGGGTCAGCGAGGTGCTGCGGCACGACCTGCGCCGCCACCGGATCGGCGTGACGCTCGTCTGCCCGGGCGGGGTCGACACCGGGCTGGTCGACACGGTGGACATCGCCGGCATCGACCGCGCGAAGTTGTCGTCCTTCACCGCGCGCTTCCAGAAGCACGCCAAGTCGGCCGAGCACGTCGCGCGCTGCATCGCCGACGGCGTGGTCAAGAACAAGGCCTTGGTCCACACGTCGCTCGACATCCGGTTGTTGTACGGGTTGGGACGCATCGCGCCACCGCTGCAGGACGCGCTGCTGCGCGTCGGCCACAGCGTCACGGTCAAGCAGCTCGAGCGGGCGGTGTCCCGATGAGCGGCACGCCGCGCATCCCGCCCGGGACGAGCGCCTCCAACGGTCGCCTCAACTACGCGATCGCCCGCGTCATCGGCCTCGGCGGCGGGACCGTCGGTCCGCCCAACCTCTTCACGACCCTCGGCCGCCACCGCCGCCTCTTCCGCCCCTGGCTCAGGTTCGCCGGCCGCCTCATGCCCGGCGGCGCGCTGCCCCGCGCCGACGCCGAGCTGGTCATCCTCCGCGTCGCCCACCTCTGCGACGCACCCTACGAGCGCGACCACCACGTCCGCATCGGGGCGCGCGCAGGCCTGTCCCGCGACCAGATCGCCGCGCTCTCGATCGCCGACCCACCGACCTCCGCGTTCTCCGGCCGCCAACGCGCGCTGATCACCGCCGTCGACGAGCTGGTCGCCCGCCACGGCCTGGCCGACGCCGCCTGGGACCGACTTGTAGGTGTCGGTCTCACCGAGCGCCAGCTGATCGAGCTGCCGATGCTCACCGGCCACTACACGATGCTCGCGATGACCCTCAACGCCCTGCGCGTCCAGCCGGACACGTTCCGCAGGCGCTAGCGCGCCGGGCGCGCCTGCGGTCGATGGACCAGCGAGAGGCACGACAGGAAGCGCTGCGGGAACGGCTGGCGGACCGCTTCTACCGCGAGGCGATCGCGGGGGCCGCGCGGCAGTTGTCCGAGCTGCTCGGCACGACCGTCTCGGCGGATCAGGCCCTGCCGCGCAGCGCCGTCGACGCCGCACGCGCGGCGTACCTGGAACAGGAGCGGTTCCACCTCGTCTGGCGACGCGTGTGGGGCGTCCGGCTCCGCGACGAGATGCTCGAGACCACACGTCGCCTCGGCAGCGCCACGCCGGACCGCGCGCAGCTCGTCTGGATGTGGTGGGACCGCGAGCACAAGCCCGTCGCGAGGACCGCGGTCGCGTTCGAGGTGGAGACGGCGACGGTCCTGTCGCAGCTCCCGCGTCACCTCGGGCCGCCTCCCGGCGACGTCGGCCCGGGCGGCGTCGGGTCGGACCTCCTGCTCGTCAGCGCCGACGGCAGCAGCGGCGTGCATCTCGATTACGAGCACCACGCGGATCGCGACGAGTACGAGATGCTCGTGTGGGGCGCGTTCGCGCGCCCGGTCCTGCCGTAACGCGCGCGCCCTACGGCGCCCCGTCGCGCGGCATGCCGTACGCGCGCCACGACGCGTTCATCGACGCGAGCACCCCCGTCCCCACCACGATCACGACGCCCCGGACCGGCCACGTCGCGCTGCTCATCAACATGATGATGATCAGCGCCGCCTCGAAGACAGCGGTCCAGAGCCACCGCACCCTCGCCGGCACGGGGACCGACGTCTCGGGGTCTGGATGCGTCCGGAGTCGCGGCCACTTCACGCTTCCGGTGTACCCACCCACCCACTACGCCGAGCTGTGGGATCTCGACCGTCACGGCGACGTCGGCCGGTCCTGGCAACGGCGCGTAGCGCAAGGCGGTAACAGGAAATTCCCCTACGCCCGGCAGAACGGTGTTGACTGCGCACAACTGCTCAGCTACACGGAGGGAGCACCAGTTGTCACCGCTCTGCCACCACCACGCGGGCCACCGTCATGGCCTGCAGTGCATCCTGCCGCCCTACATCCTGGACTGGCTCGAGGAGACCGGCGATGCGGACGACGCGGCCGCCGCCGCGCAGACGCGTGCGTCGCTCGCGCTCGTGCGCCAGAAGCGCGTCGTCACGGCCCTGCTGATCGCCGACCCGGCGATCGACACCCAGGCGCTCGGGCTCCTGCCCGCCGACGGCTCGGCGATCAAGGTCTACGACGCGCACGGCCTGCCGTTCACGTCCTTCGCGCTGCCCGGGACGCTGCTGCGGTCCACCAACGACCCGGCGGTCTCTGACACCGAGGCCAACCAGGCCTTCGACGGGGCCAGGGACACGCTCGACTTCTACTCCTCGGTCCTCGGCCGCAACGGCATCGACGACCACGGGATGGACGTGATCTCCAGCGTCCACGTGTCCGACCAGGACGGCAGCTCGTGGGCCAACGCGGCGTGGATCGGGACCCAGATGGTCTACGGCGAGGGCGGGAGGTTCTTCAGGCCCGGCTCACTGACCTCGAGGGTCGACGTCATCGGCCACGAGCTGACGCACGGGGTGACCGAGCACACCGCGAGGCTGGAGTACAGGTCGCAGTCCGGCGCGCTGAACGAGAGCATGTCGGACTGCTTCGGCTCGATGATCAAGCAGCGCGTCAACAGGCAGTCGGCCGCCGACGCGGACTGGCTGATCGGAGAGGGCCTGCTCGTCAACCCGGCGGCCAGGGCGCTGCGCTCGATGCTCGATCCGGGCAGCGCGTTCAGGGGCGACCCGCAGCCGGGCACGATGTCCAACTACAGGCAGCTGCCCGAGACCGAGCAGGGCGACAACGGCGGGGTGCACATCAACTCGGGCATCCCGAACCACGCGTTCGCGCTGGCGGCCACCAGGCTCGGCGGCAACTCCTGGGACCAGGCCGGCAAGATCTGGTACCAGGCGCTGACCAGGCACCTCAGGAGCGACGCGCAGTTCAGGGACGCCGCGGAGGCCACGCTGGAGGCCGCCGACGAGCTGTTCCCCGGCGGCACGGTGCGCGGGGTTGTCGAGGACGCGTGGAAGGCGGTAGAAGTGTTGTCGTGAAGGTCTCGGTGACGCAGACGGGAGGGCCGCTCGGGGTGCCGATGAGCACGGCGCTGGACTCCGCGGACCTCTCCGAGGGCGACGCCGCCGCCCTGACGGCGCGCGCAGACGCGGCCGTCAGGGCGCCCGCGCCGGAGCCTGAGCGCAGGTTCCCGGCACAGCTCGGCTACACCGTCACCGTCGAACCCGACGACGGCCCGCCGGTCCAGAGCAGCTACGTCGAGGGCGCGATGCCGCCCGACGTCGCCGGCCTCGTGCGCTACGTGCAGGACCACCCGAGCAGCACCGCCTGAACGACGAAGGCCCCGGACCGAGAGGGTCCGGGGCCTTCGCCTACAAGGTGGAGACGGTGGGAATTGAACCCACGTCCGCAACCGCGTATGAGTGGCTTCTACGAGCGTAGTCGGCACTCTGATCTCGCCCACTGATCGCCTTGCCGACGGGGTTGCAGTGGGCCAGCCTCCTGAAGATGTCCCCCCTTTGGCGGAGGCGGACCGCCGGGGGTGAGCTGACATGTCTGATTCCGAAGCCTTGGCGGCCAGCAGGCCAAGGGCGGAACCTCGATCACCTAGTCAGAGACTAAGCAGCGAGGGCGTACTCGTGAGAGTCCGCACGTATGGTTTTCCCGGTTTTTTACGAGGCCTCCGGGACCTCGGCTCGCGACCACCCAGACGAAATCAGCCACGTCGAAGCCTGTCGTCCCCCTGGGTGAATCACCTACAAGTCTACCGCTCGGGCGCAAGCACGCCGAACACGTTCACGCGCCTCCGTGCGCTGGCGAGGTAGCGATCGGGACGAGGCGTCATGGCGAGCTTCTCGACGACCCGCAGCGAGCGCGTGTTCTCGGGCGCGACGACCGCGACGACCTCGCGCAGCCCGCGCTCCCACCCGAACGCCAGCGCGGCCCGCGCCGCCTCGGTCGCGACCCCGCGACCCCACGCGGCGCGCGCCAGGCGCCACCCGATCTCCGCCGCCGGCAGCGTCTCCGGCAGGAACGCCGGCAGCGTCAGCCCGCAGAACCCCAGCAACTCGCGCTCCGGGTCGTCCCGCCACGACACCGCCCACAGCCCGAACCCGTGCTCGCGCCACTCGCCCTCGAACCGCGCGATCAAGTCATCGCTGAACCCGCGCCCCAGCACCCGCCCGGACCCGATCCAGCGCATCACCTCGGCATCGGCGTTGATGGCGGCGAGCGCCTCGTGGTCGCTCGCTCGCCAGCCTCGCAACACCAACCGCTCGGTCGTGACCTCCTGGACCCCCTCCACCCCCGCGACGCTACACCGGCGTGGAGCCACCGTCGCCGCCGCCCGACCCGACCGCCTGCTTCGGCGTCACCGCGTGCTTGGGCGCGACGACCTTCGGCGCCTTGCCGAACTTGCTCAGCGTGTACGAGGACGTCTTCGTCTTCGACGGCCAGTCGTCGTCGCACGCCGCGTCCTTCGACCCACCCGCCTTCGCCGGCCCGGTCTGGGTCTGGCGCACCGGCAGCCCGGTCTTCTCGTCCAGCCAGATCTCGCCCGGCGCGGTGCCCGGCTTGTCGCCGGCGTCGGCGATCACGATCACCTTGCCGCCCGCGACGGTCTTCTCACCCTTGTTGGTCAACGTGCCCACGTGCGAGTCCAGGCACGACGCGGCCTTCTTCGGCGACGAGTCGCTGAACAGCGACGTCGCGTCGGCGCCCTGCTTCGCGGCCTCCTTGATCCACCTGTTCGCGAGCCTGGACGCCAGCGACGCCTCCTTCTTGGGGAGGTTCGCCTTCCAGTAGGCCTGGTTGGCCTTGATGTAGACGGCCTTGGGCAGGGCGACGATGTGCGCCGTGCGCCCGCCCGACGAGAGGACGACGTCGGCCGGACCGGCCGCGCTGACCACGCCCGAGAGCTTCACCGACGACCCGTCCTTGTCGGTCTCGGTCCCGGACAGCGCGAGGTTGGAGACCTTGCCGAGCGCGGTCTTCGCCTGCGCGATCGCGTCCTCGGGCTTGGTCGACGACGACAGCCCGTCGGCGGAGGCGACGGCGGGCGCCACCGCGCACGCGGCCATCGACATGGTCAAGACGGCAGAGCGGAGAGGGAGCATGCCCGTCAACGTCCCCCGCGCCGCGCGGCTTCATGCACGCAAAAAGGAGACGCGGGACCGGCCCAGGACTTCGAGAACCTGCTCGCTCTCGCGCCCCGGAGGGCTGGCGGTGAACGGCTGGTGGCGTGGCCTCGCACTCGGGCGGCCGTCGCTCTTGTGGTCCGCGGATCCGGTCCCGCGTCTTGCTGCTCAAGGTACGCCTGCCCGCCCAGGAAAGTCAATGGCCGAACCGGCAAGGCCCTGCTCGTTGGGCGCAATATCGTGCACGTCATGAGCACGACCGATCTCGACACCGTCGCCTGGGACCTCGACCCGCTCGTCGACGGTGAGGGCGCCGCCGGCGCCGACCGCTTCCTCGACGAAGCCGACCAGCGCGCGAGCGCCTTCTCCGCCCAGCACGCGGGCAGGGTCGCCGACCTCGACGGCCCCGGCCTCGTCGCCGCCCTCACCGAGCTGTCGGGGATCGGCGAGCTCGTCGGCCGCGTCGGCAACTACGCGATGCTGCGCTTCGCCACCGACACCGCCGACCCCGCCAACGGCGCGCTGCTGCAGCGCGTGCAGGAGCGCGGCACCGGGATCGAGACGCAGCTGCTGTTCTTCGACCTCGAGTGGGCGGCGCTGGACGACGCGCGCGCCGACGAGCTGCTCGCCGCCGACGGCCTCGACACGTTCCGCCACTACCTGCGCACCGCGCGCCGCTACCGCCCGCACCTGCTGACCGAGCCGGAGGAGAAGCTGCTGGCCGAGAAGTCGGTCACCGGCCGGGACGCGTGGTCGCGGCTGTTCTCCGAGGTCACGTCCGCCATCAAGGTCGACCTCGACGGCGCCGACGAGGCGGTCCCGCTGGACGTCGCGCTCTCCCAGCTGATGTCGCCCGACCGCGAGCTGCGCGCGCACGTCGCCGAGCGGGTCAGCACGGCGCTGGAGCCGACGCTCCGGATCCGGGCCTACATCTTCAACACGCTGATGGCCGACAAGGCCACCGACGACCGCCTGCGCAACTACCCGTCCTGGATCTCCTCGCGCAACCTCTCCAACGAGGCGTCCGACGAGTCCGTCCAGGCGCTGGTCACCGCCGTTCGCGACGCCTACGAGCTGCCGCGCCGCTGGTACCGCCTCAAGGCGCGCCTGCTCGGGATCGAGCGCCTGGCCGACTACGACCGCATGGCCGCGGTCGGCGGCGAGGAGGAGAAGGCCTATGACTGGGACGAGGCCAAGGACATCGTGTTGTCGTCCTTCGGCGACTTCTCCACCGTCATGAAGGACGGCGCCGCGCGCTTCTTCGACGAGCAGTGGATCGACGCGCCGGTCCGCCCGGCCAAGCGCGGCGGGGCGTTCTGCGCCTACACGGTCCCGAGCGTGCACCCGTACGTGATGTTGAACTACACCTCGAAGCGCCGGGACGTCCTGACGCTCGCCCACGAGCTCGGCCACGGCCTGCACGCGTACTTCGCGCGCGACCGCGGCGTCTTCGAGCAGCACACGCCGCTGACGCTGGCCGAGACCGCGTCCGTGTTCGGCGAGACGCTCGTGTTCGCCCGCCTGCTCGACGAGGCCGAGACGCCCGCGTCGCGCCTGGCGCTGCTGGCCGAGAACATCGAGGGCTCGATCGCGACCGTCTTCCGCCAGGTCGCCATGAACCGCTTCGAGGACCTCGCGCACACCGCGCGCCGCGAGGAGGGCGAGCTGAGCGTCGAGCGCATCGGCGAGCTGTGGAAGGAGTCCCAGGAGGAGCTGCTGGGCGACGCGGTCGAGGTGACCGACGGCTACAAGACCTGGTGGTCCTACGTCCCCCACTTCATCGGGACGCCCGGCTACGTGTACGCCTACGCCTACGGCCAGCTGCTGGCGCTGTCGGTCTACGGCAAGTACCGCGCCGAGGGCGAGGGCTTCGTCGACAAGTACATCGAGTTGCTCTCCGCGGGCGGCTCGAAGTCGCCGGAGGAGCTGGCCGCGATCGCCGGCCTGGACCTCACCGACCCGGGCTTCTGGGGCGCGGGCCTGGACCTCGTCCGCGAGCAGCTGGAGCTGGCCGAGAAGGCCGTCGAGGAAGTGCTGGCGCAGCGCGAGGGGTAGCGCGCGGATCCGGTCCTGGCGGCCGCCGGCGTCGCGCCGGCGGCCGCGCATGACCAACCTGCAGGGCTACGGCTCCACGGTCATCCCGGGTGCGGTCGCCGGGGTCGTGACGGTGTAGGTCGCCGCGTAGGTCCCGGGGCTCGTCCTCGGGCCGCCGGGGCAGGCCGTCGCGGTGACGTAGTTGACGACGTCGTTGTTGAAGACGTCCCTCGACGGCGTCGCGACCCTCGCCGAGCCGTTGATCCACTGCTGGCCGCCGGCGCCCGGCGTCCCGTTGCCGATCGTCGTGGGCGCCGCGATCGTGACCTGACAGGCGAGGCCGAGGAACGAGATCACGACGTCGCAGCCCTGGGGCAGCTTCTCGAACGTGAAGGGCCTGCCGCCGTTGTAGTCGAAGGTCATGGTCGGCGGGATCGACGTGGCCCTACAGGACGCGGCGATCGCGACGCTCGCCGGGCCGAGCGGGCCGGAGCAGCCGGACCAGGCCAGCGCGACCGGCACCGTGATCGAGGTCGACGAGGAGATCGCCGGCGCGGTCCCGGCGATCCCGGCGGACCTGCACGCGACGGTGCCGATCGCCCCGCCGACGTTGAACATGGCGTTGCCGGACGTGAGCGCGAACGCGCCGCCCGGACCGGACCCGGCGGGACAGCTGACGCTCGGCGGTGAGCCGACGACGCACAGCGTCGTGGCCGACGCGCCGCCCGCACCGACGAGCGCGCACAGCGACGCCGCGGCGATCGCCGCGAGCGCGGCGACCGGCTTCATGGACTTCATGATGAGCTCCTCTTGCAACGTGCCGCGCGTGAGGGTGGCAAGCGCGAGCTCGCGAGCCGCGCAGCACCTGTCAGCACTCACGAACTGCGAGTTTGACGCTACGCCCGGCGGGACGCAGCCGCAATCGCCGAGGCCTGCCAGAGCGTCATGTAGGAGTCGCCCGGACGCGGGCGCGCCGCCGCCTACCGGCCGACTTCGCGCAGCGCGCGCTGGACGTCGCGCGCCTGGTCCTTCTTCTTCAGCGACTCGCGCTTGTCGTAGTGGTCCTTGCCGCGGGCGAGAGCGATCTCGACCTTGGCGCGCGAGTCCTTGAAGTAGATGCGGGTCGGGACGAGCGTCAGGCCCTTCTCGCGCGTCCGGCCGGAGATCCGCTCGATCTCGCGGCGGTTGAGCAGCAGCTTGCGCGGCCGCTCGGGCTCGTGGTTGTCGCGCGACGCCGGGGCGTAGGGCGGGATGTGGACGTTGTACATCCAGACCTCGCCCTCGCGGATCATCGCGAAGCCGTCCTTGAGCGAGGCACCGCTCTCGCGCAGCGCCTTCACCTCGGTTCCCTGCAGCACGAGACCCGCCTCGAGCTTGTCGAGGAACTCGTACTTGTGCGACGCCAGGCGATTGCTCGCGACGTCCCCTGGTGCGACCTTGCGCTTCTTGCCCTTCGCCATCTGACCTTCGAGTGTATGTCAGTCCTTCACGTCAGCCCCAGCGCCCGCCCTCGGCGCGTCCGGAAGCCGGGCGCTCGGGCGGAGAGCGCGAGGGGTCGGCGTGCCACGCTCGACCACGCATTGGTTGCGAGACATCGGCGTTGCCGCTGCAGCCGACCGCCCCGCAACGCCCGCGCGACCAGCGACGTCGAGACGCGTCTACCGAGTTCAGCGCCGCAGGTCGCGGTGGGCCGATCGTCCGGCCCGGATCGTCGTGGCTGACGTCGCCGGGCGAGTGCCGGTGGGCGCCAGCCCATCAAGCGATGGTCGGTGGCGTCAGGCGCGGCGAGGCGGCCCGGAGGATCGGTCCAGGTCGAGCTCGACGCGGCCGCGTGGTGGGTCGATGCGGCGGATCAGCACCGGGAGCGTCTGGCCGATCCGGACCGTCGCGCCGGACGGCTCGCCGGTGAGGATCGTGCCGGGCTCGTTGAGCTCCCACCAGTCGTCGCGGCCGCCGAGGCGGCGCGCGGGCAGGAAGCCCTCGAACGACGCGCCGAAGGACATGAACGCGCCGGCGCCGACGAGGCCGACGACCTCCGCCTCCTGCTCGCGCGGCAGCTTGGCCTCGAAGATCAGGCGCTCCAGCAGGAACGCGTTGGCGACGTCGTCCGCCGCGCGCTCGATCTGCATCGCGTCGCGCTCGCGCGACGAGGTCCAGTCGGCCGCCTCGGGCAGCGTCGAGGCGCGCGGCTCCTCCTCCCCACCGCCGACGGCGCTCAGCAGCGCCCGGTGGCAGACGAGGTCCGGGTAGCGCCGGATCGGCGAGGTGAAGTGCGCGTAGGCGGTCGAATGCAGCCCGGCGTGGCCCTTGTTCTCCGGCGAGTAGCGCGCCTGCTTGAGCGAGCGCAGGACCAGCGACGTCAACCCGCGGCCGCCGGTGCCGCCGCGGCGCCGGACCTCCTCGGCGACGAGCTGCGACGCCGCCGCGATGATCTCCGCCGCCTCACCCGGCTCGATCTGCTCCGGCACCGGCGGCGTCGGCACGCCGAGCGACGCGAGCTGCTCCATCAGCCGCTCGGCCGCCGGCGGCTCCGGGCGCTCGTGGATCCGGTAGAGCGCCGGGATCTCGCGCTCGCTCAGCAGCCGCGCGACGGCCTCGTTGGCCGCGATCATGAGGTGCTCGATCAGCTGATGGGACTCGGTCTGCACCGACGCCTCCGCCGCCTTGACGTGGCCGCCGCGGTCGAACGCGAACTCGGGCTCGGTCGACTCGACCGCCAGCGCGCCCGCCCGCTCGCGCCGCGCGCGCAACGCCGCGGACGCCGCACGGGCCGCGGCCAGCGGCGCCGCCCACGGCGCGGCGGCGTCCTCGGCGCCCGCGAAGATCCGGTCGACGCGGTCGTAGTCCAGACGCTGATCGCTCCGGACCAGCGAGCGGTAGAAGGACGTGCGCACGACGTCCTCCCCGCGCACCTCCAGCTCGACGGTCACCGCCAGCCGCTCCTGGTCCGGGACCA
The DNA here is from genome assembly GCF_000424625.1 of Conexibacter woesei Iso977N. GTDB lineage: Bacteria > Actinomycetota > Thermoleophilia > Solirubrobacterales > Solirubrobacteraceae > Baekduia > Baekduia woesei_A. Next base: position 360,371 of record NZ_AUKG01000002.1, on the reverse strand, counting down.
GCGAGCACGCGCCGTTGCTCAGCACCTCGGGCAGCATCGGCTCGACCGCGCCCGGGACGTAGACCGACGTCGCGCGCCGGTAGGCCTCGCGGTCGACCGCCGACCCCGACCGGACGTAGGCGCTGACGTCGGCGATGTGGACCCACACCCGCCAAGCGCCGTCGCCCGCCTCGCCGATCGCCTCCGCCGAGATCGCGTCGTCGAAGTCCCTCGCGGTCGCCGGGTCGATCGTGAACGTCGCCAGCGACCGCAGGTCGCGCCGCCTCCCGCGGTCCGGGTCGACCTTCTCGACCGCCTCGGCCGCCGCGCGCTCGACGCCCGGCGGGAACGAGCGGCGCAGCCCGCGGTCGAGCATCAGCGCCTCGATCACGTCGCGCGCGACGTCGGGCTTGCCGATGACCTTGACGACCTTCGGATGGCCGCGCACCTTGCCACCGGCGCGCACCAGCACGAGCTGCCCGGTGCGCCCGTTGCGCCCCGGGTCGACGACGAACGACGACCGCCGCCCCACGCCCCTGAGGTCGAAGAACGGCTCCAGCACGACGAAGCGGCCCTGCTTGGCCAGCACGCCGACCACGAACGACTCCGCCTGCTCGGGCCGGCCGCGCCGGCCCTGGCGCCCGTGGTCGCGGGGGCTCATGAAGCCTTCGCCGCGATGACGTCCAGCGCCTTGTCGAGCCCTTCGTCCTTGTTGGTGGTCTTGGGGTTGTCCTGGGCCTTGACGTCGGGCGTCAGGCCCGAGCCCGTGTCGGTGCCCTTGCCGCCGAGGTTGCGCCCGGACGGCAGGAAGTACTGGCCCGCGGTGATGTCGAGCGCGCCGCCGTTGGAGAGGTCGATGACCTCCTGGAAGACGCCCTTGCCGAACGTCCTGGTCCCGACGAGCTCCGCGCGCTTGCGGTCCTGCAGCGCGCCGCTGACGATCTCCGCCGCGCTCGCGCTGTTCCTGTCGACCAGCACGACCATCGGCAGCGTCGGCGCGATCGCGTCGCCGGTCGCGTCCAGCGTCCGGGTCGGCACCGAGCGGCCCTTGGTCGTGACGATCTTGCCGTCCTTCAGGAACTCGGACGCGACCAGCTGCGCCTCGGTCACCAGCCCGCCCGGGTTGCCGCGCAGGTCGAAGACCAACCCCTTCACCCTGTCCCTCAACTGCCTCTGAAGCGCGGCCGCGACCTCGGCGTGCGCGCCGCTCGAGAACTGCGACAGCACGATGATCCCGAGCTTCTTGCCGTCGACCGTCTTCTCGGCGCTCGCCACCACCGGCACGTCGATGTTCGACCGCGTCAGCGTCACGGTCCTCGTGTCCCTGCCGCGCCGCACCGTGATCTTCACGTCGGTGCCGAGCCTGCCCTGGATCAGCGCGATCGAGGCGTCGCTCGACCTGCCGTGCAGCGACGAGGTGCCGACGCCCGTGATCACGTCGCCGGGCCTGAGCTTGGCGCCCGACGCCGGCGAGTTGTCATACACCTTGGCGATCTTCAGCCCGTCCGGGTCCTTGATCACCTCGACGCCGATCCCCGCGAACTGGCCGTTCTGGTTCAACTTGAACGCCCTGTAGGACTCGGGGTCGAAGTAGTTGCTGAAGCGGTCGTTGAGCGACCTGACCGCCCCGCCGATCGCCCGGTTCGACAGGTCGTCCTTGCTGTACTCGCGGTAGTACGTGTTGTGGATGGTGTCGATCGCCTCCCCCATGATCCGCGTGTCGGAGTCGCCGACCAGCGGGTCGCGGATGAAGCCGGGCAGCCCGTTGGGATGGGCACCGACGTAGATCCCTGCGCAGAGCAGGATCAGGCAGAGGACCAGCGAGGCGAGGGCGCGGCGGATCATGGTCGCGCCACAGGCTAGGGGTCGGACTGTTGCGTCCGCGCTACGCCGCGGCGTCGAAGAACCCGGTGAGCAGCGCGTTCACGCGCTCGGGCTCGTCGTGCTGGACCCAGTGCGACGCGTTCGGCAGCCGCTCGACTCGCACATGCGGGACCAGCGTCGGCGACGGCTGCGCCATCGAGGCCATCAGGAACCGGTCCTGCTCACCCCAGATCACGAGCACCTCCGCGGGGATCGGCCGGTACAGCCTGCGGGCGCGGCCGATCGGCGTGCGCAGCGCGGCGCGGTACCAGTTGATCGGGCCCCGGAACCCCTCGGGCCCGCGCAGCGCCTCGACGTAGCGGTCCAGGTCGGCGTCGGTGAACGCGCCCTCGCGCGCGTCGCCGTAGGCGCGTGCGAGCGCGTCGCGCCCACCCCAGCCGAGCAGCCGCTCGGGCAGCCACGGCAGCTGGAAGAAGAACATGTACCAGCTGTGCAGCAACTGCTTGGGGTTGCGCATCAGCGTGCGCTGCATCGTGTCCGGGTGCGGCACGTTGAGGATCGCGAGGCGCTCGACGACCTCCGGGTGCAGCGTCGCGACCATCCACGCGACCGCCGCGCCCCAGTCGTGGCCGACGACGAACGCGCGCTCCTCGCCCGCCTCCCGGATCAGCGCCGCGACGTCGGCCGCGAGCAGCTCGATCCGGTAGTTGCGCCAGCCGACCGGCTTCTCGGACGACGCGTAGCCGCGCTGGTCCGGCGCGATCACGCGATAGCCCGCCTCGACCAGCGCCGGGATCTGCGAGCGCCATGACCACCAGAACTCCGGGAAGCCGTGCAGCAGCACGACCAGCGGGCCGGATCCGGCCTCGACGTAGTGCAGGCGGACGCCGTTGACGACGGCCTGCTTGTGCTGGACCTGGAGCTCCTCCGCGACGGCCATCGCGCAAGCCTACGGAACGGCCGCGTTCAGACTGTGCGGTTGCGCTCAGACCGCTTCTACACGCGCAGGAACTTGCGCAGCGACAGGCTCGAGCCCGCGGCGCTCACGCCGACGCTCGCGACCAGCAGCAGGATCGCCAGCAGCGCGAAGCCGATCGTCTGCGGCGCGGCGATCAGCGCGAAGTCGCTGGTCAGCGGGTCCAGCAGGGCGATCTTGCCGATCCCGAGCAGCAGGATCGCCGCCACGCCGCCGAGACCGCCGAGCACGACACCCTCGATCACGAACGGCCAGCGGATGAACGAGTCGGTCGCGCCGACCAGCTTCATGACCTCGACCTCGCGACGGCGCGAGAACAGCGACAGCCGGATCGTGTTGGAGATCAGGAGGATCGAGGCGATCACCAGCAGCACCGCCAGCCCGCCCATCGCGAGCTTCACGACGCGCGTCGCGGTCAGGATCTTGGTGGTCTCGTCCTTGCGGTTCTTGACCTGGTCGATCGACGCGTCGATCGGCTGGCGGCCGCCGGCCGCGGCGGTCGGAGCCAGGACGTCGCGGAGCTTCTGCACGTTGTCCGGGTCGTCCGGGGTCACGCGGAACGTGTCCGGCAGCGGGTTCGTGCCGAGCAGCTGGTAGGCCTCGGGGTTGCGCTTCTTCTCCTCGGCCAGCGCCCGGGCCTTGGAGACGTACTGCACGCTCTTGACGTGGTCGGTGCGCTTGAGCAGCGCCTCGACGCGGCTGGCGTCGGCCGGCTTGGCGTCCGACCTCAGGTACACGTCGACGAGCACGCGGCCACGCACCTCGTTGGCCGCGCCGGTCGTCGCCTGGACGACCGGGATGAACACGCCGAGGACGAGGACGGTGACGAGCACCGACGCCATCGCGGCGAAGGACGGGATCGCGTTCCGCGAGATCGAGCGGAACGCCTCCTTGATGAAGAAGCCAGGGCGCATGGGAAGTCTGAGCTAACTAGGAGAAGATGTCGTCGATGTCGTCCGACACCGACTTGCGTCGCGGCGCCGGCGCCGGCTCGCGCAGCAGCGCGCCGAACTCCGCCGTGTTCATGTCGCGCGGCGCGTAGGCCGCGTTGTGCTCGTCGCGCACCAGGACGCCCCTGTGGAGCTCGAGGACGCGCCGGCGCATGCGGTCGACCATCGTCGCGTCGTGCGTCGCGACGACGACGGTCGTGCCGGTCCGGTTGATCCGGTACAGCAGCTGCATGATCCCCACCGAGGTCTCCGGGTCGAGGTTGCCCGTGGGCTCGTCGGCCAGCAGCAGCGGCGGGTGGTTGACGAACGCGCGCGCCACGGCGACGCGCTGCTGCTCGCCGCCCGACAGCTGGTCCGGGAAGGAGTGCAACTTGGTCGCCAGGCCGGTGAGGCGCAGGATGTCCGGCACCTTGGCGCGGATCTCCTTGCGCGACTGGCCCGTGACCTGCAGCGCATAGGCGACGTTGTCGTAGACGGTCCGGTCCGGCAGGAGCTTGAAGTCCTGGAAGACGATGCCGATGTTGCGGCGGTAGAACGGGACCTTCTTGCGCGTGATCTCGCTCAGGTCGCGCCCGGCGACCTTGATCACCCCGGCGGTCGGCTCGATCTCCTTGATCAGGAGCTTCATGAGCGTGGACTTGCCCGACCCCGTCGAACCGACGAGGAAGACGAACTCCCCGCGCTGGATCGAGAAGGTCGCGGAGTCCAGGCCGCCGTTGGTGGGCCCATAGGACTTGGAGACGCCGCGGAAGTCGATCACCGACGGTGCCCGGTCCTCGGGCGCCGCCTTGCGGTCGAGCTCCTGCTTGTGGCGTTCGACGATGGCCATACGGATCCGACGTTAGCCGTGGCGTCCCGGATCCCTGCCTGCTGCACGCTTCCATGCACCGGCTAGATTGAGCTTCGTGCCCTCCATCACCAGCGAGACCCTCGCCAACGGCCTGCCGCTTCACCGCATCGCCCTGCCGGGCACGCGGGCGGTCACGATCCTCGTCGCGTTCGACGCCGGCGCCCGGACCGAGCGGCCCGAGGAGAACGGCATGGCGCACTTCCTCGAGCACCTCGTGTTCAAGGGCGGCGAGAAGTTCGACCACTACAAGAAGGTCAACGAGACCGCCGAGCGCATGGGCGGCACGCTCAACGCCTACACCTCGCACGACCTCGTCGCGTTCCACATCACCGTGCGCGCGGAGGCGGCCCCGGAGGCGATCGACCTCCTGACCGACTTCGTCGGGCGCCCGCTGATCGACGCCGAGGAGCTCGACAGGGAGCGCGGCGTCGTGATCCAGGAGATCCAGCGCTACAAGGACCAGCCGTCGTCGGTCGCCGAGGAGCTGATCGACAAGGCCGCGTTCGGCGACCACCCGCTGGGCCGGACGGTCCTGGGGCCGGAGGAGCACCTGCGCACGTTCTCGCGCGAGGCGATCGTCGCGTTCCGCGAGCGCCGCTGGGCGGGCGCGCGCGGTGGCGCGTTTGTGGTCGGCAACGTCGACCACGTGGACGACGCCGCGGGCAGGCTGTTCGAGCGCTTCCCGACGCTGGACGTCCCGAGCGCGTTCGAGCCGGCGCCGTCGCTGCAGCTGGAGAAGCTGGTCGAGCGCCGCGACTCCAACCAGTCGCACCTGCGGATCATGTACGCGCCTTCGATCGACGCGACGGATCCGGCGGAGCGCGCCGCGCTGACGATCTACTCGACGCTGCTGGGCGGCTCGATGGGCTCGCGCCTGTTCGACGAGATCCGCGAGCAGCGCGGGCTCTGCTACTCGGTCTACGCGGTCGACCACGCGCTGGCGGACGCCGCGATCCTGCAGCTGGGCGCGGGCCTGGAGTCGTCGAAGACCGGCGAGGCCTACGCGCGCATGCGCGAGATCGTGGCCGAGCTGCACGCCGACGGGCCGACCGAGGAGGAGGTCGAGCGCGCGCGGGCCTACGCGGCCGGCCGTCGCGTCCTGGCCTTCGAGAACACCAACGCGGTCGCGCGCTTCGCGGCCTCCCAGGCGATCGTGTTCGGCGAGTCGATCGATCCGGATGTCGCGATCGCGGCGCTGGACGCCGTGACGTTCGACGAGGTCGCCGCGATCGCCAAGAAGGTCGACCCGGAGGCCGCCGCGGTGGCGTGCGTCGGGCCGCACGGGGCGGACGAGTTCTGACGTCTGGCCCCGTAGTTCTTCGGGAAGCAGTGGCGCCGCGGCGCGCGGTGTGGGACAGTCACGCGTCGTGGCTGCGGTGGCGGAGATGCTGAACGAGCGTGAGCTGGGCCGGTACGTCCAGCGGGTCGATGGTCGCTGGCCGCTGTCCCGCGTCATCGTCGGCGGCGCAAGGGTCCTGGATCTCCAGGGCGCGCCGCCCCAGCGCGAGCGCGGCCAGGAGTACGTGGTGCTCCTGATCTCCGAGTACTTCGCGGGTGTTCCGTGGCTGGAGCGCGTCTACCAGGCGGCCAACTTGTGGGATGCGGCGGAGATGGCGGGCGCGGCCGACGTGCACTGCTACACGCCCGGCGAGTTCGAGCGCAAGAGGGGCTCGCTGCCCGTCGTCCGGAACGTCGCCGAGTACGGCGTGGACCTGATCGCCCAGAACTAGGTAGTACGGGCGCGGACAAGTGGCCAGCGGCGGACGCCGTTGGTCAATCGCCCGGGTGAGGCGGTCGATTCCGAGGCCAACATGCCTCTCGCCCCCACCCGCCTGGCCGCCGTGTGCGCGGTCGCGCTCTGCACCTGCGCGCTCCCCGCGACCGCTTCCGCGAAGAAGAGCGCCTCCCCGAAGCTGCCCAAGACGTTCATGAAGAAGTACCACGTCAAGGGCGCCGCGGCCGATCCGGATCGCGACGGGCTGACGAACCTGACGGAGTACCGGGCGCACACGAACCCGAAGAAGAAGGACACCGACAAGGACGGCGTCCTCGATGCGTCGGAGGACTTCGACCACGACGGGCTCGACAACGCGACCGAGCAGCGCGCGGGGACGAACCCGGGGCTGAAGGACAGCGACCACGACGGCAAGCCGGACGCGCGCGAGGACGCCGACCACGACGGGTTGAACAACCTGGCCGAGCAGAACACGGCCAACGACCCGGGCGATCCGGACTCCGACGACGACGGGGTCCGCGACGGCGCCGAGAACGCCGGGCAGGTCGTGGCGTTCAACGGGTCGGTACTGACGCTGCGCTTGGCGTCGACCGGCAAGATCGTGAAGGCGGGCGTCGACGACGCGACGGCCGTGGAGTGCAACGGCACCGAGGACTACGAGGCGGCGTACGACGACGACACGTCGTCGTCGGATGACACGTCGGCGGACGACTCGGGCGACGACTCGTTCTCGGATGACACGTCGGGCGACTCGGGCGATGACACGTCGGATGACTCGGGCGACGATTCGTCGTCCGATGACTCGTCGGACGACGACACGCCGGCCGCCTCGGACGCGCGCTTCGTGCGCGCGCAGGATGCGGCGTCCTCGGATGACACGTCGTCGGACTACTCGGACGATGACGCCGGCGACGACGCGGGCGACGACACGACGTCCGATGACTCCTCGTGCCTCGACACGCTCGACGCCGGCGCGTGGGTCCACGAGTCCGCCCTCTCGACCGACGACACGGGCGCGACGGTCTTCGACGCGGTCGCGCTGGTCGACGACGGCGAGTAGGCGAGTCCTACAACAAGCTTGATCCCGCCGGAGGTGCTCGGCGGGGTCTTCGAAGCCGCGGTGCGGCACGGCGGCGGCGCGGGGGCGTACGGCCGCCGTGCTGCTCCACGGCTTTCTTTCGTGTGTCGCCGGCCCGTGTGGCGGGCATGGTCCGGGGCGTGTTCTTCGAGGGGTTCGCGAGCGAGGACGTCGATCTCGGCGAGGGCGTGACGAGCCGGGTCCGGGTCGGCGGTCCGGAGGGCGGGGACGTCGTCGTGCTGTTGCACGGGCATCCGCGGACGGGCGCGACGTGGTGGCGCGTCGCGGGGCTGCTCGCGGCGGAGGGGTTCCGGGTCGTCGTGCCGGACCTGCGCGGCTACGGGCGCTCGCGCGCGCCGCGGGATGAGCCTGCGCATGCGCAGGCGTCGAAGCGGGCGCTGGCGGGCGATGTCGTTGGGGTGGTCGATCGCGTTGTTGGTGGTGATGACGCGCGGTTCGCGGTCGTGGGGCACGACCGCGGGGCGCTGGTCGCGTTCCGGGCGGCGATGGACTGGCCGGAGCGCGTGAGCAAGTTGGTGGTCATGGACGGGCTGCCGGTGATCGAGCACCTGGAGCGCGTCAACGCGGAGTTCGCGGCGTCCTGGTGGCACTGGTGGTTCATGGGCCAGACCGACAAGCCGGCGGAGACCGTGATCGGCCGCGACCCGACGTGGTGGTACCGCGTCGCGGGCCCGGAGGTCATGGGGCGCGAGGCGTGGGCGGAGCTGCAGGACGCGCTGCGCGATCCCGCCGTGATCCACGCGATGTGCGAGGACTACCGCGCGGGGCTGACGATCGACCGCGAGCACGACGCGGCGGACCGCGAGGCGGGGCGGCGCGTGGCGTGCCCCACGTTGGTGCTGTGGTCGTCGGGCGACGACATGTATGACTTGTACGGCGAGCCGATCCCGCTCTGGCGCCCGTGGGTCTCCCCCGTCGTCGAGCTGCTCGCCGACGCCGTCGACTCCGGGCACCATCAGGCCGAGGAGGCGCCGGACGAGGTCGCCGCGAAGCTGACGCGGTTCCTGCGCTGAGCGACGTCCTACCCTCGAAGGCATGGAGCTCGAGATCTGGTCGGACATCGCGTGCCCGTGGTGCTACGTCGGCAAGAAGCGCATGGAGCAGGCGCTGGCCGAGTTCCCGCACGCCGATGAGGTCAACGTGACGTGGCGCTCGTTCGAGCTGGACCCGAGCGCGCCCGCGTCGCGCGACGAGTCGCACGTCGAGCTGATCGCCAAGAAGTACGGCCGGACCGTCGAGCAGGTCGAGCAGATGGACGCGCAGCTGACCGCCGTTGCTGCCGACGACGGGATCGAGATGAAGCTGTCGGGCATTCGGTCCGGCAACACGTTCGACGGCCATCGCCTGATCCACCTCGCCGCCGAGCACGGGCTGCAGGTCGAGATGAAGGAGCGGCTGATGCACGCGTACTTCACCGAGAACGCTTTGGTGAGCGACCACGACACGCTCTTGGCGCTCGGCACCGAGGTCGGCCTCCCGGAGGAGTCGGTGCGCGAGGTCCTGCTCACCGAGCGCTTCGCCGAAGAGGTCCGCGCCGACGAGCGCGACGCGCAGAACGCCGGCATCTCCGCCGTCCCCTGCTTCGTGATCGACCGCAAATACGGCGCCTCCGGGGCCCAGGACCCCACCGTCCTGCTGCAGTTCCTCAACCACGGCTGGTCCGAGTCCCACCCGGCCATCCAGGTCGTCGCCGAAGGCGACGCCTGCGGCCCGGACGGCTGCTGAACCGCGCCTCCGGACCGCCTCGCCGCGGAGAGCGCGGCGAGATGCCACGCCAGAGACGACCACGCACCGGTTGCGAAACGCCAGCGCGACCAATGCAGGCGACCGCCCCGCAGCAACCGAGCCATCGGCGGCGACGAGGCGCGTCTGCCGAGGGGGTCAGCGGCGGCGGGGTTCGTCGGGTGGGCCGACGTGGGTGTCGAGCCAGGCGAGGAGGGGTGTTGAGGCGGTCCAGGTCTCGGTGAGGTGGGAGAGCGCCACCTCGCGGCCGATACCGGCTTGCTGGTCCGGCGCCAGGCGTGCGCCGCAGATGAGCATCTTGTGGCGCAGCAGCGTCGCGCGTGGGTGGTCGCGGGGGTAGCCGCGGGGTGCGGTCTTCAGCGACTCGCCCCAGGTCTCGATGCCCGCGGCGTCGAGCGAGCCGATGATCGACTCGATCTCCCCGCCGCTCGTGGGGTCGTCCACCGCCTGGCGGAACCGGTCGAGCTGGCCGCGGTCCATCCCGTAGGCGCCGGTCCCGGCGAACAGCCCGTCGGGCGACAGCTCGGCGTACAACCTGCCGTCGATCGTCCCGTACGCGCGCGTCTTGTACGGCGACTTGTCCTTCGAGAACCGGATGTCCCGGTTCGGCCGCGCGATCCACACCGGCGCGCCGGAGGCCAACTCCTCCAACAACTCGGTCAGCGGACCGCGCACCGCGTTGTCATACGTGTCGCGGTGCGCGGTGAACCAGTCCCGGTTGTTGTTGTCCGCCAAGTCCGAGAACCAGGCGAACGCCGCGGACGGGAAGCCGCCGAAGGCCACGGGCGCGGCCTCTAGCCGATCGCGACCATGCGCTCGATCGGCACGCGCGCCCGCTCGGCCAGCGCCGGGTCGACCCTGACCTCGCCGCTCAGGTCGCGCAGCGCGTCGCGCAGCTTCGGCAGCGTGATCATCTTCATGTACTTGCACGACGCGCGCTCGTTGGCGGCGATGAAGTCGACGTCCGGCGCGGCCATGCGCAGCTGGTGCAGCATGCCGGTCTCGGTCGCCATGATCGCGGCGCCGCCGTGGCCCGCGTGCTCGCGCGCGTAGTCGAGCATCCCGCCGGTCGAGAGCATGTGCACGCCCTCGGTGGCGATGTCGCCGGACGCCACGTACTCCATGACCTGCGTCGTGCAGCCGCACTCCGGGTGCACGAGGAACTCCGCGTCCGGGTGGGCGGCGCGCACGGCGGTGATGTCGTCCGGCCGGATCCCCGCGTGCACGTGGCACTCGCCGTCCCACACGTGGAAGGTCCCGGAGCCGTTCAGCCCGAGCTCCTTGGCGACGTACGCGCCGAGCCACATGTCCGGGCCGAACAGGATCGGGACGTCCGTCCCGTGCTCGGCGCGGATGTGCTCGACGACCTTGACGGCGTTGGACGACGTCACGCAGTAGTCGGTCAGCGCCTTGGTCTCGGCCGTCGTGTTGACGTACATGACGGTCACCGCGCCGGGGTGCCTGGCCTGCCAGGCGCGCAGCTGGTCCGGGGTGATCGAGTCGGCGAGCGAGCAGCCGGCGTCGAGGTCCGGGATGATCACGGTCTTCTGCGGCGACAGGATCGACGCCGTCTCGGCCATGAAGTGGACGCCGCAGAAGGCGATCACGTCGGCGTCGGCGGCGGCCGCCTGGCGGCTCAACCCGAGCGAGTCGCCGACGTAGTCCGCGGCGTCCTGGACCTCGGGTACCTGGTAGTTGTGCGCCAGGATGACTGCGTTGCGCTCTTGTGCGAGCGCGCGAACCTCTGCGGTCAGCGCGCTACGTTCGTCGGCCGTGAGGGCCGGGGAACCAGTGGGGCTGGGGGCCATGGGGAGGTTCATGGCAGACGCTCCAATATGAGGGAGAGATCTAGGGCCGGTGCGGAGTGCGTGAGCGCTCCGACCGAGATGAAGTCTACCCCGGTCTCGGCCGCAGCCCGGACCGTGGTCAGGTCGATGTTCCCGGAGGCCTCCAGCTCGGCCCGCCCGGCGACCTCGGTTGCCACCGCACGCATCGTGTCCGGCGCCATGTTGTCGAGCAGGATCCGGGTCGCTCCGGCCGCCAGGGCCTCCCGCACCTGCTCGGGCGTCTCGGCCTCGATCTCGATCTGCAGCCCGGGTGCGTGCAGCTGCGCGGCGTGGACCGCCTCGGTCACCCCTCCGGCCGCCTCGATGTGGTTCTCCTTGATGAGCACCATGTCGAACAGGCCGAAGCGATGCGACGTCCCGCCGCCCGCGACGACCGCGGCCTTCTCGAGCGCGCGCAGCGTCGGCGTGGTCTTGCGCGTGTCGAGGATCCGGGCGCCCGTGCCCGCGACCTGCTCGACGTAGCGGGCGGTCAGCGTGGCGACGCCCGACAGGCGCTGCAGGAAGTTCAGGGCGGTGCGCTCGGCGGTCAGGATCGCGGCGGTGCTGCCGCCCACGCGCAGGACCGGCGTCCCGGACTCCTGCCAGACGCCCTCGGGCGCGAGGCGCTCGATCTCGACCTCGGGGTCGGTCTGCTCGAACGCGATCTCGGCGAGGTCGAGGCCGAAGACGACGCCGGGGGCCTTCTGGGTGATGGTCGCGCGCGCCTGAGCGCCGGGCGGAACGGTCGCGGAGGTGGTCGCGTCGCCGTCGCCGATGTCCTCCGCGAGCGCGCGGGCGACGACGTCGGCGACGAAGTTGGGGTCCAGTGGCGGGGGCGATGGCATCGGATCGGTGAGGATATGGGGCACGTGAGCGTTGACCTCGACTCCTGGATACCAGCTCCCGCCGTCCGGACCCGCCATCGCCGCGATTCCGTTGCACCTCCGGCGGACCTCTGGAACACGGCGCGTGGGTTGCGTGTCGATGCGACCGGACCGCTGGGGCGGCTCGTGCGCTGGCGGATCCCGGGGCTGCCGGATGGCGTGACGTACGCGGAGCTGTTCGCGTCGCCGCCGTTCACGGTGTTGGACGAGGGCGACGGGTGGTCGGTGAGCGGGCTCGTCGGGCGGATCTGGACGCTGCGGCGCGACTACCCGCGGGTGGAGGGCGCCGAGGCGTTCGCGCGCTGGGCCGAGCCCGGGACGGTCCGGGTGGTGTTCGCGCACTGGGTGGAGGAGCGCGAGGGCGGCTCGGTCCTGCTGAGCGAGGCGCGCGTCGCGCCGGTCGACCGTGGTGCCGCGCTGCGGCTGCGCGCGCTGTGGGCGGTCGTCGGGCCGTGGGAGCGGCTGATCGGCGGCGAAGCGCTGGCGCGCGTCGTCAGGACCGCGGAGGCTTCGTGACGGAACTGCGCAGTTCGGGGGTCTGACGGCGGTCGCCCGCTACGTTGGATCGTGCCCATGACGCCGCTCGACACCGCACCCCGTTGGATCGACCTGGAGGGCGCGGTCAACGCGCGTGACGTCGGCGGGCTGCCGCTGGCCGACGGGTCCGGGACGGTCGCGCCGCGGCGGCTGCTGCGGTCCGACAACCTCCAGGACCTGACGCCGCGCGACGTCGCGACGCTCGTCGACGACCACGGGCTGCGCGCCGTCATCGACCTGCGCACGGGCGCGGAGGTGCACCTCGAGGGTCCGGGGCCGCTGTTGCGCGAGGCGCGCGTGGTCGTCGAGCACCGCTCGCTGTACCCGGAGGCCGGTGAGCGGACCGACGCGATCAGGGTCGACACGATCGTCCCGTGGCAGAACGGCGACCACGGCGCCGACCTGCCCGACGAGACGCCGACCGTACGGACCTACTTCGGGTACCTGGAGCGCCGTCCCGACTCCATCGTCGCCGCCCTGCGCACGATCGCCGAGCCGCCCGAAGATGGCGCGGCGCTGATCCACTGCGCCGCCGGCAAGGACCGCACCGGCCTTGTCATCGCACTTGCCCTGGAGATCGCCGGCGCCGACCGCACCGCGATCATCGCCGACTACGCCCTCACCTCCGAGCGCATCGACGCCATCGTCCACCGCCTCGCGTCCACGCCCACCTACGCGCAGGACATGCAGACCTCGGACCCCCAGCACCACGCAGCCCGCCCGGAGTCGATGGAACGCATCCTGCAACTGCTCGACGAGCGCCACGGCTCGCCCGCGGCCTGGGCGGCCGAGCACGGCCTCGAGGACGACGCGGCCGCCGCGCTCCGCGCGCGCCTGCGCGCGGCCTGACCGCCGAGCCACGCCGAGCCCACGGCGTGACCGCGCCGCCCCTCCCCTAGCCGGCGACGGCGTCGCGCCGGCGCGCCAGCTCCCCGAGCCGCCGCAGTGCCTCGTCGTTGCGACGGTGCAGGATCCTGTCGGCGAGCGGGTTGAACACGACCCGGCTGATCGCGTCGCCGGGACCCTCGCCCATCGTGACCTCGGTGTGGTCGCCGTGGGCGACGAGGTCGAGCGTGACGCGGGCGGTCCCGAACGGGCGGGCGCGGGCCTGGAGCACCAGGTGCACGGGCGCGGTGACCTCGAGCACCTCGGTGTTGTCGTTGAGCTTGAACGGCCCGGTGCCGATCCGGTGGTGCAGCTTGGCGCCGACGGCGGGCCAGGAGGCGTCGGCGTCACGGATGCTGTCGGAGCCGACGACCCAGTAGGCGTAGCTGCCGGGGTCGGACAGGACGGCGAAGACCTGGTCGACCGGCGCGGAGATGGTGGCGACGTTGGTGGCCATGTTGTACATGTTGGTACCCGTCGCCGGACCGGCGCATGTGCGGGTTGGCGCAGCCCAGGCGTTCCCGAGGCCGGTTGCCGGGTAGCGCGGTGCCATGAAGGCACTCACCTGGCAGGGCGTCCACGACGTCCGCGTCGACACCGTCCCCGATCCCACCATCCAGGAGCCGACCGACGCGATCATCCGCGTCACGTCCTCCGGGCTGTGCGGTTCCGACCTGCACCTCTACGAGGTCCTCGGCGCCTACCTGGACGCCGGCGACATCCTCGGCCACGAGCCGATGGGGATCGTCGAGGCGGTCGGATCCGAGGTCACGAACATCAGGCCCGGCGACCGCGTCGTCATCCCGTTCAACGTCTCCTGCGGCCACTGCTACATGTGCGGCACCGGGCTGCAGTCGCAGTGCGAGACCACGCAGGTCCACGAGTACGGCACCGGCGCGTCGCTGCTGGGCTTCTCCAAGCTCTACGGGCAGGTCGCCGGCGGCCAGGCCGAGCTGCTGCGCGTACCCCAGGCCCACTACGGCCCGATCAAGGTGCCCGAGGGCCCGTCCGACGACCGCTTCGTGTTCCTCTCCGACGTGCTCCCCACCGCCTGGCAGGGCGTGACCTACGCCGACGTCGGCCCCGGCGACAGCTTCCTGGTCCTCGGCCTGGGGCCGATCGGCGAGATGGCGACACGCATCGCCCAGCACAGGGGCGTCGAGCACGTCATCGCGGTCGACGTCGTCCCGGACCGGCTGGAGCGCGCGCGAGCCCACGGCGTCCAGGCCATCAACCTGGAGGACCACGACGACCTCGCCGCGGTCGTCCGCGAGCAGACCGGCGGGCGCGGGCCCGACGCCGTGCTCGACGCGGTCGGCATGGAGGCCCACGGCGCGCCGGTCGGCAAGCTCGCCCACCGCCTCGCCGGCCTGTTGCCCGACGCGGCCGCGCAGAAGGTCATGGAGACCGCCGGCATCGATCGCCTCAGCGCGCTGCACTCCGCCTTCGAGCTCGTCCGTCGCGGCGGCACCGTCTCGGTCTCCGGCGTCTACGGCGGCGCCGCCAGCCCGATGAACCTGATGCAGATCTTCGACAAGCAGGTCCAGATCCGCGGCGGCCAGGCCAACGTCAAGCGCTGGATCGACGACATCATGCCCCTGCTCACCGGCGCGGACGACCCGCTGGGGACCGAGTCCTTCGCGACCCACCACGTCCCGCTGACCGAGGCGCCCGAGGCCTACAAGAAGTTCCAGACCAAGGAGGACGGCACCTTCAAGGTGGTGTTCAAGCCCGGCACCTGATCGTCACGACCGCTCCTCGCCGGCCGTGTCGTCGAAGGTGACCGACACGTGCTGGGCGTCACTGCGCTCCTCGATCCGGGCCAGGCGACGCAGGGCGCGCCGGTCGGCGGGCTCCATGGGCTCGAACAGCCCGCGGGGCCAGAGCCGGCCGGCGAGGACGCTGTTGAGCTCGGCCGAGTAGACGACGATCCGGGCGCCGAGGAAGATCCACGTCAGCAGCCCGATGACGGTGGCGAACGTGCCGTAGGCGGCGCCGGCGCCCTTGACGACGTGCCCGACGTAGGCGCCGCCGACCGCCTGCACGACGGTCCACAGGACGGTCGCCGAGACGATCCCGGGCCAGAGCTCGCGGTTGTCGACGTCGCCGGCGGTCAGCAGCCGGAAGGCGGCGATGAACAGCACCAGGTTGGTGGCCAGCGACACCGCGACGCCGGCGACGACGAGCAGGGGCCCGCCGACGCCGCCGGTCACGAGCCCCGACGCGACGGTCGAGAGGACCTGCAGCGTGCCCAGGATCGCGAGCAGCCCGAGGCCGCGCAGCCGCGAGAACAGGAAGTCGGGACGCTCGCGGTGCGGGACGCCGTGCACGCGCTGGAAGGCGGTCTGGGCCGCGAGCGTCACCCCGAGCCCGGCGAGCACGGCGCCGGCCAGGCCGATGACCAGCGCCGTCGGGCTGCCGGTCAAGGACCCCGCCTTGATCTGGTCGCCGACGATCGGGATGTCCTTGAGCCGAGTTGACCACCGCGTGCTGGGCGTCCGGGTTGCCGTCGAGCACGAACCCAAGCCCGGTGACGAAGACCAACAACAACGGGAACAGCGAGAAGAACCCGTAGTAGGCGATCAGCGCCGACAGGTTGCCGCCCTGGTCGTCGCCGAACTTCTTGATCACCGCCATCGGCACCGCCAGCGTCCGGTGCCGTCGCTGGAAGCGATCGAAGGCCTTCAGCGGAGCGAGCGGGTCCATGTCGCGCTTCTTCCCGATCCGGGACACCGTGTACCGCGAATGTCTCGTTTGAGCGGCGCACGACAACGGGGACCCAAGACCTACACGCAGGAACCGACTCTTGGGAGGACTCATGACGCAGACCGACGCCGGGACCGCCGAGCAGGTCAAGGACAAGGCGACCGAGGTCGCCGGGCAGGCGCAGGAGAAGGCGCAGCAGGCCGCGGGCCAGGCCCGCGACCAGGTGCGGTCGCAGATCGACCAGCGCTCGACGGACGCGGGCCAGCGGGTCAGCGAGCACGGCAGCGACCTGCGCGCGGTCGGCGAGCAGCTGCGCGAGCAGGGCAACGACGGCCCGGCCAAGCTGGCCGGCCAGGCGGCCGACCGCGTCGAGCGCGCGGGCAGCTGGCTCAGCGAGTCCGACGCCGACAAGATCCTGCACGACGTCGAGGACGCCGCGCGCAGGAACCCGTGGGCCGTCGTTGCAGGCGGGATCGCGCTGGGCTTCGCCGCCTCGCGCTTCCTGAAGGCGTCGAGCAGCGATCGCTACGCAGCACGCGGCACGACGCCGACGCCGGCACCCGCGCCGGAGCTGCAGCGGCCGCCACACACCGGCACCACGCCGGGCGCCACCACGCTCCCGCGCCCGATCGAGCCCGGCGAGCCGCGCTTCGCCGGCAACGGCGCGACCTGATGTCGGGCAACGGCACCGACCTGCGCGACAGCTCGATCGGCGACCTGCTCAAGCAGCTGTCGGAGGAGACGTCGACGCTCGTCAAGCAGGAGCTCGCGCTCGCGCGGGCCGAGCTCGAGCAGCAGGGCAAGCGCGCCGGCAAGGGCGCGGGCATGCTCGGCGGCGCGGGCGTCGCCGTGCTGCTGATGCTCGGCACGCTGACCGCGACGCTGGTCGGGGTGCTCGACACCGCGATGGCGTTCTGGCTCGCGGCGCTGATCGTGACCGTGCTGTGGACCGCCGTCGCCGGCGTCCTGGCGCTGCAGGGCCGCAACGAGATCCAGCAGGCGACGCCGCCTGTGCCACAGACCGTCGAAACCGTGAAGGAGGACGTGCAATGGGCCAAGACCCGGACATGATCCGCAAGGACATCGAGGACACCCGCGACCGCATGGGCGACACCGTCGACGCGCTCGGCTACAAGACCGACGTCACGGCTCGCGCCGGCGACAGGGTCAGCGCCGTCAAGGACAGGATCACCGGTGCGGCGCCGTCCGGCGGCGACATGCAGGACGGTGCGAAGAAGGCCGCCGGGATCGCCCAGGAGAACCCGCTCGGGCTCGCGATCGGCGCGGTCGCGATCGGCTTCCTGGCCGGCATGCTGCTGCCCTCCACGAAGATGGAGGACGACAAGCTCGGGCCGATGGCCGACCAGGTCAAGGACCAGATCAAGGACACCGGCGCCGAGGCGCTGGAGCACGGCAAGGCCGTTGCCGGCGAGACCGCCTCGGCGGCCGTCGACGCCGCCAAGTCCACCGCCCAGGAAGAGGGCCAGGCGCACGCCGACGACCTCAAGGGCACCGCTCAGGACAACGCGCAGGCCGCCCGCGAGGGCGTGGCCGGCGCCTAGCGCCTGGGGCGCGGCGCGGGGAGACGTCTCCCGCGCCGCGCGTCACCCTTCGCTGGGGCCGCGGTCGTCCCGCGCCTCGGCGACCGCGGGGTTCGGGACCAGCACGACGACCGTCGCGTCGTCGTCGAGCGGGTCCTCGACCGCCGCGCGGACCGCGTCCTCGATCGCCCGCAGCGTCCCCGCGGCCGAGGCGAGCGGCGCCTTGGCGACCGCGTCGCGGATCCCGTCCAGCCCGAGCGTCCCGCCCGCGAGCGTCGGGCGCGCCAGGACGGCGTCCGACAGCAGCACGAGGCGGTCGCCATCGACGATCCGCCGCCGCTGGACCTCCGGCTCGGTGGGCATGCGGCGCGCGCCGAGCTTGGGCAGCACGCCATCGCCCAGCACCTCCAGCTCGCCGTCGGCGCCGATCAGGATCGGCGCGTGCTCGCCGCACGTGACCCAGCAGACCGTCGACGTCGCGCCGTTGTAGGTCGCGATCGTGGCGTGCGCGGTCGCCCGGCCGCGCGAGACCTCGCGCAGCACCTCGTGCATCGCGCGGACGACGCCGCCCGGGTCGGCGCCCGCGTGGCGCGCCGCGCGGAACGCGCCGAGCGTGACCGCGCCCAGGCCGGCCGCCGCCGGGCCCGCGCCCTCGGTGTCGGCAATCCCGATCCACGCGCCGTCGTGGTTCTCGGCGTAGTCGAACCAGTCGCCGCCGATGTCGTAGCCGGGCAGGACGTTGCCGGCGATCAGCGCGCCGGCGATCCGCAGGATCCGCGGCGGCAGCAGGTTCTGCTGGATCTCGGCCGCAGGCGTGGTCGGGCGCGTGCGCCGCGCCGACGCGATCGCGTCGGTGTACTCGTCGGCGAGCGCGATCGACGCCGCGGCCGCCGCCGCCAGGTCGCGCAGCGCGTCGTCGCGCGCGCCGAGCGCCAGCAGCGCGCCCGTCGCGCGGCCGCGCAGGTACATCGGCGCGACGGCGACGCCGGGCAGCAGCTCGCCGATCGCCGCGCGCAGCGGCTCGACGCCCTCGCGCGGGATCTCGGGGCCGACCGCCAGCGGGACGGGGATGCGCTCCGGGAAGCCGCCGCCGCCGGCCAGCCGCTGCAGCGTGGTGCCGTCGAGATCGCAGAGGTAGACCGCGGCGACGGTGACGCCGGGCAGGCGCTGGGCCTCGGCCACGACCTGGTCGCCGACCAGGAACGGCGGGACCTTGTTGAGGACGTCGGCGACCGACAGCGGCGTCGGCGCCGTGCGCGCGAGCTCGCCCGCCGGCCGCAGGACCTCGACCCCGTCGGCCTCGGCCTCGTCGCGCTCGCGGTCGCGGACGGCCCGGACGAGGTCGTCGCGTGAGGGGAAGTGCCGGTAGGCGGTCCCGCGGCTGACCTCGGCCGCGGCGGCGATCTCGATCATCGTCGCGTCCGGGCGCTCGACGAGCAGGCGCCGCGCGGACTCGACGAGCTTCGTGCGGTTCAACGCTGCGTCGCTGCGCCGCCGCCGTCGCCTGCCCACCGGGTTCCGGTCCTGCGCCATGGCGAGCATCATAGACACAACCGACACATGGTGTCTCAGATCGTTGTCTGTGCTGGTTGTCTCACTTCATCGAGGTGTGGGAGCCGGACGGGTCGGGGTAGCTCGAACGGGCTCGGCCCGCGGTCCCCCCTCTTCCCCAACCACCCTCAGCAGAACGGGAACACCCATGGATGACTCCACCCAGAAGGTCGTGCAGTACCTCGGTGAGGCGCACGCCAGCGAGCAGGCGCTCGTCCGCGTGCTGCAGTCGCAGATCGCGATGACGCCGCGCGGTTCCTACCGCTCCGCGCTGGAGGACCACCTCGACGAGACCCGCGACCACGCCGGTCGCGTGCAGCGGCGCCTCGCCGACCTCGACGGCGGCTCCAACCCGCTGGCGGCCGTGATCACGCTCGCCGAGACCCTCTTCGGCCAGGCGCTGGCGCTGAGCAAGACCCCGGTGGACCTGCTGCGCGGCTCCGGCGGCGAGGAGAAGGTCCTCAAGAACGCCAAGGACGCGGCCGCCACGGAGGCGCTGGAGATCGCGACCTACACCGCGCTCGAGCACCTCGCCCGCGCCACCGGCGACGACGAGACCGCCGACATGGCCGCGTCGATCCGCGCCGACGAGCAGCGGATGCTCGAGCGGATCCTGCGCGAGATCCCGCGGCTGACGGGCGCCGTGACCGCGGCCGAGGTCGACGGCGACAGCTCCTTCGACATCGGCAGCACGGGCGCCGCCGAGGCGGTCAAGCGCACCGCCACCCAGGCCCGCAGGGTGCCGGGCGTGGCCCGCGCCGAGGGCGAGGTCAAGGGCGCGCTGGCCTCCGAGGAGGACCTCGCGATCGCCGGCTACGACAGGCTGACCGTGGCCCAGATCACCGCGCAGCTCGACGGGCTCTCGCAGATCGACCTGGCCAAGGTCGACGCCTACGAGCGCAAGAACCAGGACCGGACGGGCATCACCGAGCGGATCGCGAAGCTGCGCGGCGACGAGCCGTGGCCGGGCTACGACGAGCTGACCGCCGCCGAGATCAAGGCCGTCCTGGACGAGGGCGACGACGAGCGCGGCCAGCGCGTGCGCTCCTACGAGCGCGACCACAAGAACCGCTCGAGCGTGCTCCGCGCGGCCGGGCGCCAGCACAGCCAGGCCTAGGCGGCACCGTCATCGCTCGCGACGACCCGCCGCCCGCCGGGCCCGGTCCGGCCGCGCTGCTCGGCGTCGAGCCCGCCCACGATGCGCCGCGGCGCATCGTGGAGGCGGGCTCGGCGCTGGCGGGCGTGCCGCTGGGCCTGTACGTCATCGACCTCGACGGGTCCGGCGCCGTCCGGTTGGCCGGCGAGGCGTCGGCGTTCCCGGAGCGCATCGACGCACCCCTGGGCATCGGCCCGGAGATCGCGCTCGACGTGCTCGGCACGTTGGAGGAGCTGATCGGCGACGTGATGACCGCCGGGGCGATGGTCCCGCTCGTGGTCCGCGATCGCGTGCTCGGGTTCCTCCTCGCGCGGGAGCAGACCGATGAGGACCTCTCCGCGTTCGCGGAGGAGGCGGCGATGGCGCTGGAGCTGGTCTCGGGCTACACCGACGTGGTCCACGCCGCCCGCCGGCACAAGGAGGTCCAGGCCGCCGCCGAGATCCAGGAGAACCTGCTGCCGCCGCGCATCGCCCGGCTCGAGGGCGCGGCGCTGGCCGGCGGCGTCCTGCCCGGCTACGAGGTCGGCGGCGACTTCTTCGACCACGCCAGCAACGCCGAGGGCGTCTGGCTGATGGTCGCCGACGCCACCGGCAAGGGCAACGGCGCCGCCGCGCTGGCGTCGCTGGGCGTGGGCGCCGTCCGGGCCGCGCGCCGCAGCGGCAAGGGCCTGGTCCAGGCCGCCGAGGACATCGACGCGGCGATCCGGAGCCTGGGCGATCCCGAGCGCTTCCTGACGATGCTGCTGGCGCTGTGGTCGCCGGCCGACGGCGTCCTGCGCTGGCTGGCCTGCGGCCACCCGCCGCCCCTGGTGGTGCGGGCCGGCGGCGCGATCGAGGAGCTCGGCGGCGCCACGACCTACCCGCTCGGCGCGCTGGACGCCGACCGCGCCTTCACGCCCGCCCAGGCGCGCCTGGAACCCGGCGACCGGCTCGTCCTCTACTCCGACGGCGTGACCGAGCGGCGCCTTGGCGACGGCTCGCTGTTCGGGCTCGACGGCGTCCGCGCGGTCCTCGCCCGGCCCGATCTCGAAGGCGCCGCGGCGACCGTCCGGGCGTTGCAGGACGCGGTCATCGGCGCAGGCCCCGAGCCCATGCGCGACGACGCCACGCTGCTCGTGCTGGCTCGCGACCGCTGACCTCCGTCTCCGCCCGCTCGAGCCGGATCCGCCGCGGCCGTGCCCCACTTCGGCACGATCATCGGTGAGGATTTGCACAGGCATGGCGCGCGAGGCTCCATGAAAGCGGAAGCGGGGAGCACGAACGGTGGTCGGTCGCGGGAGGCTCGGAGTGGGCTGTGGAGGCGCCGGGACAGGAGCTGGCCATGCTTCGCCGCGTCGTCCGAGTGCCCCTCGCGCTGCCGATCGTGATCGCGGCCGTCGCGCTCGCGGTGCTCGCCCCCACCGCGCCGGCGCGGCCGCTGCGCGGGCATGTCCCGTGGTCGGTGCTGCTGTGCCAGTTCTCCGACCAACCGGTGCAACAGCAGCCGCCGAGCTACTTCGTGCAGTTCCTGACCGATGCCGGCGCGGGGTCGGGCGGCGTCGCCCAGTACTGGCGGACGATCTCGTCGGGTGCGATCGACCTGGCCGGCTCGACGGTCTCGGGCTGGTTCACGATGAACGTGACGCTCGCCAGTCCCAGGCGCAGGGCAAGACGCGAGCCTCGCGGATCGACGACTGCGTCGCCGCGGCCGGCAGGAACGGCGTCGTCCCGCCGGCCGGCAACAGGATCCTCGCGATCATCAACGGCGTCGTCGACTCCGGCAACGACGGCACCAGCGATCGCGGACGCGTCCTGCTCGACCCGCTCGCCTGGAACAACGGCTGGGCGGCACACGAGATGGGCCACAGCATGGGCCTGGTCGCGCACTCGTTCTCCAACGACCCGACGTACAGGAACTCCGGCTCCTCCGGCATCGGCGAGTACGACGACATGTACGACGTGATGAGCAACGCGCACATCTTCGGCGCGGCGGTCGGGCCGTTCACCCCGGACCCGCCGGGCCTGACCGCCGAGTACCTCGACCGCGAGGGCTGGCTGCGCCGCAACCAGATCGTCACCTTCGGCGCCGACGGTTCGACGAACCGAACGCTCACGCTCACCGATCTCTACCACCAGCCGAGCAGTTCCGGGATCCGCGAGATCCGCGTCCCGTTCGACCCCAACGACCTGTACCACTACTACACGATCGAGCTGCGGATCAAGCGCAGCTGGGACGGCGGCATCCCCGCCAGCGCCGTCCTGATCAACGAGGTCAGGCGCGACGCCACAGGCCAGCCGGTCCCGTTCCTGCAGCTCGCCCCCACGCCGGGGCGCGGCGGCGGCGTGACCGGCACGTTCTCCAGCCTCGCGGCGCAGTCGCTGACCGCCAACGGCGTGACGATCCGCGTCGGGGCGATCGACGCGACGCGCGGCGTCGTCGCCGTGAGGGTCGCCAGCGGGATGGCCGACCGCTGCCGCCGCGGCTTCGTCTGGCGCGAGGCGCGCCCGACCGACCACGTCTGCGTCGTCCCGTCGGTCCGGACCGACGCCCGCAACGACAACGCCGGTGACAGGATCCGCCACCTGCCGGGCTCGAGGACCTGCCTGCCCGGCTTCGTGTGGCGCGAGGCGTTCCCGAACGACTTCGTCTGCGTCATCCCGAGGCACCGCACCCAGGCGCGCAACGACAACGCCGCCGCCGACAGCCGCAACAACCCGGCCCGCGACGTCTTCGGCCCCAACACGTGCAAGCCCGGGTACGTCTGGCGCGAGGCCGACCTGCGCGACTGGGTCTGCGTGACCGGACAGGTCCGCGACGACGTCACCGCCGACAACGCGGCCGCCGCGTCGCGCCACCTGCCGGGCTCACGCACCTGCGTGTCGGGCTTCGTCTGGCGCGAGGCGTTCCCGAACGACTTCGTCTGCGTCATCCCGAGGCGCCGCACCCAGGCGCGCAACGACAACGCCGCGGCATCCGGGCGACTGGCGGTGCCGTGATGCCGACCGGGAACCCGCCTACGTGTGCAGCGTCCCCACGCGGATCACGTAGACCGTCGCGCTCGTCGAGACGGAGGTGTTGTAGCCGCTGCAGCCGACGTAGACGTGCTGCGTGGCGGTGGTCGTGAAGCCCTCGGAGACCGAGAGCGAGAGGCTCGAGCCGTCGCCGGGCGCGTAGCCGAAGCTGATGCGGCCGAGGCCGTGGTAGACGATGCACTGCGGCGCCCTGTTGGTCACGGCGCCCATGTAGGCCTGGCCGGTGACGATGTAGTTGCCGGGGGGCACGTCGACGCCGCTGCCCGTGCCGAGGGCAGCGATCTGCCAGGCCTCGCTCGGGCCCATCGGCCCGGTCGCGCCGTTCCTGCCCGCCACGCCGTCCCTACCGGGCGCGCCGTCCTTGCCGGCCGCGCCGTCCTTGCCCGCCGTGCCGGCGGTGCCCGCGGGTCCCTGGGCTCCCTTCACGCCGGCCGTACCGGCCCTTCCGCGCAGCGTCCGCCGCGCGCTGCTGCTCAGGTCGGAGGCCGAGAGCGACCCGCTCTTGACCTGGCTCGAAGACGTGATGATGTAGTTGGAGGCGGCGATGCCGGTGCCGGTCGTCGCCATGACGAGGGCGACGGTCGCGACGACCATGGACGCGGACGGTTTGCGCATGCCCCTAGCGATAGCGGCACGACGCGCAACCGGCCACCCCCGGGCGACTAGGAACCGGGGCCCGACCTGCAGCTCGGCGTCAGGGCGCGGTGCCCTGCTCCAGCCCGGCCAGGAGCGACTCGCCGGAGAACACGGTGCGCCCGCGGCGGCGCACCTTCAGCGTCAGCGCGCCCGCGAGGTGCTGGTGCGCGGCGTCCTCGGCGTGCCTGCGCGCGCCCGGGACCGGGATCGGCAGCAGGTGCGGCGGCGTGCCGTTGGCGTGGCCCTCGACCTCGACGGCGACCCCGCCCGCAGTCCGGCCGGACAGGCGCCAGCCGTCCGCGCCGACGTCGACATGTAGGGGTTGCAACGGCCGGACCAGCCGGACCAGCTCTCCGCCGGCGCTGACGACCAGCGACGTCGCGACGACCCGCAGCGGACCGACGCCCGCCAGCCCGCCGGCGAACGCGACGCAGGCGCCCGGGTCGCTGTCGAACGCGTGCGCCTGGCCCCACCACCAGCGCTCCGGGAAGCCGCCGTTGGACCAGTTCTTCTCGGCGTAGGCGACGGCGCCGTCCAACGCGACCTCGCGTCCCTCGACCACCGCCCGCCCCCGGACCTCCGCGCGCAGGAGCCAGGGATGCCAGTACTGCGAGAGCCCCGGGATCGCCTGCGCCGCCCCCAGCCCGCCGAACGCCCGCCGCGGCCAGCGCCCCGGCCGCAGGAGCTCGACCTCGACCTCCGCCCCGGGAACCCGGACCGCGAGGCGCTCGGGCGTCGCGTCGAGGAACGCGTGGGCGGAGTCGCGCGCCTCGTCGGAGTCGCGCGCGTCGGCGGTCTCCCCCGCCCCCGAGATCCGCAGCGTCCTCCCGTCCGGCGAGACCGTCGCCGCGCCGACCACCTCCGCGCGCGAGAAGCCGCCCGGGTGTGCCGCCACGCCCACGGTCCCCCACGGCGCCCCCGACGCATCGCGGTTGACCGCGGCCAGCACCACGACCACGGCGCCGGAGTCGACACGAGAGAACCGCCAGAACCAGCCCTCCATCGCCACCCCGTGCGCCCGCACCGGATCGCTGAACGGCGGATCGGCGCCCAGACGGCGGTATGTGTCGGCCCACACGTAACGGATCATCGCAGCTCGGTACTATCTCAGTGCAAGCCACTCAAGTTTCCATCCTCTCCCCACCCAGGAAACATGCCTGAACAGCCTTTCACCAACATCGTGCCCTGCTCCATCTGCGCCGAGCGCCCCGGCACGCTCCACATGGTCGTCCAGACCGAGAGCGGCCGCCAAGGCGCCGTGATGTGCGAGAGCTGCGCCCGCGACCTCATGGAGGGCTTCGGCCAGGCCGGCTTCGGCCCCTCCTCCCAGGGCAACGACAACGCCGACTTCACCGCCGCCAACGGCATGAACAGCCCGTTCGGCCCCGGCCGCCGCGGCGCCGCCGGCACGCAGACGCGTCAGCGCGCCGAGAACGCCAACGCCTCCAAGACCCCCGCGCTCGACGAGTTCGGCCGCGACCTGACCCGCGACGCGGGCGACGGCCGCATCGACCCCGTCATCGGCCGTGAGGACGAGATCGCCGAGACGATCGAGATCCTCGCCCGCCGCCGCAAGAACAACGCCGTGCTGATCGGCGAGGCCGGCGTCGGCAAGACCGCGATCGCCGAGGGCCTGGCCCTGCACATCCACAACAACGACGTGCCCGAGGCCCTGCAGGGCGTCCGCGTCGTCGCCCTCGACATGGGCTCGCTGGTCGCCGGCTCGCAGTACCGCGGCCAGTTCGAGCAGCGCCTGAAGCAGGTCCTGGCCGAGGTCACGGACGCCAACGGCAAGATCATCATCTTCGTGGACGAGCTCCACACGGTCCTGGGCGCCGGCGGCGCCGAGGGCGCGATGGACGCAGCGAACCTGCTCAAGCCGATGCTCGCCCGCGGCGAGCTGCGGATGGTCGGCGCGACCACCCTCAGCGAGTTCCGCAAGATCGAGCGCGACGCCGCGCTGGCCCGCCGCTTCTCGCCCGTCACCGTCGATGCGCCCAGCGTCGAGGAGACCGTCGAGATCCTGAAGGGCCTGCGGTCCGCCTACGAGGACCACCACGCCGCGACGATCACCGACGCCGCGATCACGGCTGCCGCTCGCCTGAGCGACCGCTACCTGACCGAGCAGCACCTGCCCGACAAGGCGATCGACATGATGGACCAGGCCGCCGCCAAGCTGCGCCTCGCAACGCCCCGTCCCATCGACGCCGACACGCTGCGCGAGCAGCTGAAGTCCGCCGTCGAGGCCGAGGACTACGAGCGCGCCGCGGAGATCAAGACGAAGCTGGCCCAGCAGGGTGAGACCGGGACGACCGGTGGCGCCAAGGTCATCGTCGACGAGGCCTCCGTCGCAGCGGTCGTCGCCACGCGCACCGGGATCCCGGTGGGCGAGCTGGTCGCCGGCGAGCTGCAGCGCCTCACCGACCTGGAGGACGACCTGCACCAGCGCGTCGTCGGCCAGGACGAGGCGGTCGAGAAGGTCGCCGACACGATCCGCCGCGCACGCGTCGGGCTCGCCGAGCCGGACCGGCCCCTGGGCTCGTTCCTGTTCCTCGGCCCCACGGGCGTCGGCAAGACCGAGCTGGTCAAGGCCCTGAGCGAGCGCCTGTTCGCCACCGAGGACAGCCTCGTCCGGATCGACATGTCCGAGTACCGCGAGCCGCACACGGTCGCGCGGCTGATCGGCTCGCCGCCCGGCTACGTCGGCTACGGCGACGGCGGCCAGCTCACCGAGCCGGTCCGGCGCCGCCCGTACAGCGTGATCCTGCTCGACGAGATCGAGAAGGCGCATCCCGAGGTGTGGAACGTCCTGCTGCAGCTGCTCGACGACGGTCGCCTGACCGACGGCGAGGGCCGCACGGTGGACTTCACCAACGCCGTGATCGTGATGACGTCGAACCTCGGCGCCGGGAAGGCCAAGCGCGGCATCGGCTTCACCGCCGCCGACGCGCCGGCCGACGACGACCGCATGGTCGCCGCCGCGAAGTCCGCGTTCCTGCCGGAGTTCGTCAACCGGATCGACGAGGTCGTGACGTTCGACGCGCTCACCGGCGACGACATCACGCAGATCGCGCGCCTGATCGTCGACCGCGTGGCCGACCGCCTGCAGACCGAGCGGAACGTCACGCTGACCGCCGACGACGAGCTGGTCGCCCAGCTCGCGGCCGACGGGTTCGACGAGGAGTTCGGCGCCCGCCCGCTGCAGCGCCACGTGCGCCGCACGCTGGAGCGGGAGCTCACCCGGGCCATCCTGGCCGGGACCCTGACCGACGGCGCGCACGTGCGCGCCACGGCCGGCGAGGACGGCGGTGTGGCTTTGGAGGTCAGCGCCGCCGTCGCGCCGGAGGCGATCGCCGCCTAACGGCGGTGCTCGCCGCCTCCTGACGGAGAGGACGAAGGACACGAGGGCCGGGCGTTCCGAGAGGGACGTCCGGCCCTTCGTCGTTCGCGGGTTCCCCGCGGGCGTGAGAGGGTAGGCGGTCAGCATGGCGACCGACATCACGACCGACCGGCTGCGTGAGCTCGCCGAGACGCGCTCCGCAAACGGCAAGGTCCTCAGCGTCTTCATCAACCTCGACCCGCGCGAGTTCGCCACGCCTCCCGCGCGCGCGACCGAGATCAGCTCGGTGCTGGACGAGGCGTCCCGCACGATCCGCGACCTCGCGGGCCTGACCCACGAGGAGCGCAAGGAGCTCCAGCAGGACGTCGAACGCGTCCGCGCGGGCCTGACCAACGGGGTCGACACGGAGGGCGCCCGTGGCCTCGCGGTGTTCGCCTCGCAGCCCGCCGGGCTGTACGAGGTGCTCAAACTCCCGCGTCCCGTCGATCACAAGGTCGTCATCGCCGATCACCCGAGCGTCGAGCCGCTGGCCAGGATCGGGACCGGCGAGCTGTGGTGGCTCGTGCTGGTCGACCGCAAGCACGCACGGCTGCTGACCGGGACGGTCGACGGGATCGTCGAGGCCTGGCGCCACGAGGACGACGTCACCGCGAAGATCGACAGCGCCAAGACCGACCAGGACGGCCGCTCGCAGAGCCGCTACGAGCGCGGCGTCGAGCACGAGGTCGACAAGCACCTGAAGGGCATCGCCGCCGAGCTGGGCAGGCGCCTGCACGGGGTCCGGATCGCCGGGATCCTCGTCGGCGGGCGCAGGGACGTCGTCTCGCAGTTCGAGGAGCGGATGCCCTCCGACCTCAAGAAGTGCCTGAAGGGGCGCTTCGACGCCGAGGTCTGGAACAGCTCCGCCGACGAGGTCCTGAAGGCCGCGATGCCGGTCCTGGACGAGCTGAGCGCGCGCCGCGACGAGGAGCTGCTGGAGAAGGTCGGCAGCGGCCTCGGGACGTCGCGTGCGGTGGCCGGGCTGACCGACGTCCTGACCGCGGTGCACGAGCGCCGCGTGGACACCTTGATCGTTCAGGAAGGCTTCACGGCCAAGGGCACGCGCTGCCCGCAGTGCGGCTGGATGGGCCAGAGCGCCGGCGGGCAGTGTCCGGCCGACGGGACGATGACCGAGGTGGTGGACAACATCGTCGAGGCGGCCGTCGGCCGCGCGTTCGGCCAGGACGCGCGGGTGCGGTACCTCGCCGCCGACGAGGGCCACCTCGAGAGGCACGGCTCGATCGCGGCGCTGCTGCGGTTCTAGCTAGCGCACGCGGAAGCGGTAGTTGCCGACCGTGAACACACGGCGGTCCCGGGGCGTGCCCGCGAGGAACTGGTACTGCACGACCCCGTGGTAGACGCCGCGGCGGGCGGTCCGGAACTTCACCGTGACCACCTCGCCGCGGCGCACGTCGCGGTTGACCGTGCCGGAGCCCCAGCCGCGCGCGCCGCGCAGCTTGCGCGTGACCTCGTAGAGCGCGTCGGCGTTGGTCAGCGCGACCGGTGCGCGGAAGGAGACGACGACGTCGAGGCGATGCGTCCTGTGGTTGGGCACCGTGTGGGCGCGGACCCGCGCGCGGACGCTCGCCTTCGTCACGCCCGGCGGCAGCGGGTGCGGCTTCAGGCCGACCTGCGGGCAGCCGCGCCGGCGGTCGGCCCAGCCCATCGGCGTCACCGCGCAGACCGAGTTGTCGTCGAACGTCACCTTCGTGATCGGCGTCTGCAGCGGCTCGGGGTCGGTGCCGTACAGGGAGCCCGAGATGCCGTTGCTGAGCGTGCGGCTCCAGGGCAGGACGAGCAGGTAGGCGCCCCACGGGCGCGCGACCGGGACCGTGGCCGGCGTGCCGTCGGGCTTGTTGTAGGTGATGCTCCGGGCGTGCGGGCCGAGCGTGCCGTAGATCAGGTCGCGCAGGTCGGCCGGCGCGCACTCGTGGACGGTCGGGTCGCCGACGATCTCGCCGGGCGGCACGCACGCACCGTCCTGGGCGGTCGCGGCCGCGGGGATGCCGCCGCGCGACTGCGTCAGGAACAGGCGCCCGGCGGCGTCGAGCTGGGCGCACGGGCCGCTGACGCCGTACTGCGCGGAGAACGGGTGGAAGCGCCCGTCGTCGCCGAACGCGAGGTCGGTCCCGAGCGCGCCGAGGCGGCCGCCGACGGCGCGGCCGACCTGCAGGCAGCCGGTCCCGCGGGTCGTCGACGTCACGCGCAGCCCCCACGCCGGACCGCCGACCGGGTCGGCGACCCGCAGCGGCAGCACGTCGAGCGAGCCCGGCAGGACCGTCCCGTTGCCCCGCCCGGGCCCGGCCGGCCAGCCGCCGGGGTCCCTGGCCGGAGCGCCGATCGGGATGACGCCGCCCGCGGCCAGCGCGGCCGCCGCGCCGAGCAGCAGCGCCGCGACGAGGACGAGCGCGCCGCGCCGCGACAAGCGCCCGCGCGCACGGCGGCGGCGCGGGCGTGGCGGAGCTGCCGCGCGCGACCCGGCGCGCGACTCGGCGATCCGGCGGGCGATCGCGGCTTCCAGCTCGTGTTCCAGCTCGGGGATCAGGGTCATGGCGTGTCTCCTGACGAGGCGAGGCGGCGGAGGGTCGAGAGGCCGCGGCTGACGCGTTGGCGGATCACGGCGGGTGAGGTCGCGAGGTCGTGGGCGATGGTCTCGTAGGGCTGGTCCTCGAGGACGCGGCGGCGGACCGCCTCGCGCTGGTCCTCGGGCAGCTCGGCGAGCCAGGCCTCGCCGCCGGCGGCATCGGCGACGGCCTCGAGCGTCGCGTCGCTCAGCGCGACCGGCTCCATCCCGAGCCGGGCGCGCGCGTCGCGCTCGACCTGCCCGGACCTGAACGCGGCGAACGCGACGAACCGCGCGATCCCCAGCAGCCAGGCGCGCGCCGAGTCGCCGCGCAGCTGCGCCCGCGCCTCGTAGGCGCGCGCGAACGTCTCGGCGACGACGTCGACCGTCAGCTCGGCGTCGCCGCCGACCATCCGGCCCGCGTACGCGACGACGGACGGCTCGTGGCGGCGGTAGAACGCGGCGAACGCCGACGCGTCCTGTCCGGACCGCGCCAGCAGCTCCGCGTCGGTGGGCTCGGGTGCCATCGCCTCTGTAGTGGTGAAGCGCGGCCCGTTTTGTGACGACGGGCTACGTCGCCAGGACGTGGATCGTGCGCATCGTCGGGTCCGCCGCGCCGTGCAGGCGCGCGCCGGAGTCGACCAGCTCGCGCAGGTAGGCGGCGGTGTCGGCGGTGATCCGCTCACCGGGCAGCAGCGCCGGGATGCCCGGCGGGTAGCCGGCGATCGACTCGCAGGAGATCCGGCCGATGGCGTCGTCGAGCGCGACCACCGCGCTCTGCCCCAGGAACGCGTCGCGCGGCGCGACGACCATCTCGTTGTGCAGCGAGGCGGGCGAGCGGACCAGCGCCTCGACCGGCGGGCGGTCGCGCGCGATCCGCTTGACGATCTCGTCGACGTCGCCCGCGAAGCGCACGAGCGCCTCGGCCGGCTGGTTGATGCCGATGATGCAGACCATCGTCGCGACCGTCGCCAGCTCCGGGTGCACGTCATAGGCATTGCGAAGGGCGTCGGCCACCTCGTAGCCGGTGCAGCCGGTCGCGCGCGTGTCGAGGACCAGCCGCAGCGGGTCGTAGGCCGCGATCCCCGGCCGCCCGACGAAGTTGTAGTCGATGGTCTTGATCCCCGGCGTCGCGGCGAGCTTCTCGCGCGTCGCCCTGGCCGCCGCGATCGTCTCGTGCAGCAGCGCCTCGCCGTGCACGGCGAGCTGGCGGCGCGCGCCGTCGAGCGAGGCCATCAACAACGACGACGGCGACGTCGAGCGCACCAGCCGGATCGCGCGGCCGACCGCGGCGGGGTCGATCCGGCCGGTCTCGGCGACGTGCAGCATCGCTGACTGGGTGAGCGATCCCGCGATCTTGTGTGTGGACGTCAGGACCGCGTCGGCGCCGAGGCGCAACGCGGACTCCGGCAGGTCCGGGTGGAAGCCGAAGTGCGGACCCCACGACTGGTCGAC
Source organism: Conexibacter woesei Iso977N (assembly GCF_000424625.1). Lineage (GTDB taxonomy): Bacteria > Actinomycetota > Thermoleophilia > Solirubrobacterales > Solirubrobacteraceae > Baekduia > Baekduia woesei_A. Next base: position 329,084 of record NZ_AUKG01000002.1, on the reverse strand, counting down.
GACCAGCGCGACGTGGCGCTCGTGCGCGACGCGAGCAAGTGCTTCAACATCCGCCGCCATCCCGTAGTAGGTCGGCGAGACCAGGAACGCCACCCGCGCGTCCGGGTCGGCGTCGAGCGCCGCGGCCAGGTCCTCCGGCGTCACGCCGTGCGCGAGGCCCAGCTCGTCGTCGTAGGTCGGCGCGACGAACGACGGCAGGCCGCCGGACAGGACGAGCCCGTCCACGATCGACGCGTGCGAGTTGCGTTGTGCGACAACATGGGTCCCGAGCGGGGCCAAGGCCAAGCACAAGGCGTGGTTGCCCTGCGTGGCCCCGTTGGTCAGGAACCACGTCCGCGCCGCGCCGTGGGCCTCGGCGGCCAGCGCCTCGGCGCGCTCGTAGGGCGTCGGCGACGGGCCGAGGTCGACCCCGTGGATGTCCTGCGGGATGTCGAGCCCGAGGACGCGCTCGCCGAGCGCGTAGCGCAGCCCCGGGTCGGCGCCCGGACCGCCCTTGTGGCCCGGGACGTGGAACCGTCCCGGCCCCCGGAACCCGTAGGCGACGACCGCATCCAGGTACGGCGCGGTCGGCTGCTCGGAAGGGCCGGACTTGGGGGTGCTCGCCTCGCTCATCGCCCGCCAGGCTATCGGCCGCGAGTTTCGCCGCCAGGCGAGGCTTACCCCGCGGACTTGAGCAGGTACTCGCGGACGAACCCGTCGAGGTCGCCGTCGAGCACGCGCTGCGCGTCGCCCATCTCGCGGTCCGTGCGGTGGTCCTTGACCATCGTGTACGGGTGCAGCACGTAGGAGCGGATCTGGGAGCCGAAGTTGACGTCGAGCGTCTCCCCCTTCTCCTTGGCGATCTCCTCCTGGCGCTCGCGCTCCTGGCGCTCCAGGATCTTGGACCGGAGCATCTTCATCGCGGTCTCCTTGTTGGCCGACTGCGAGCGCTCGTTCTGGCACTGCACGACGATGCCCGTCGGGCGGTGGGTGATCCGGACGGCGGAGTCCGTCTTGTTGACGTGCTGGCCGCCGGCGCCGGACGCGCGATAGGTGTCGATCTGGAGGTCGTCGGAGTCGATGACGACGTCGCCCGTGTCCTCGATGACCGGCGCGACCTCGACGCCCGCGAACGCCGTCTGCCGTCGCGACTGCGCGTCGAACGGCGAGATCCGGACCAGGCGATGCACGCCCTGCTCGGCGTTGAAGAGCCCGTAGGCGTTCTCGCCCTCGGCGCGGAACGTGGCGGACTTGATGCCCGCCTCCTCGCCGTCGCTGGCCTCCAGCAGCTCGACCTTGAACCTCCGCGACTCGGCCCAGCGCATCATCATGCGCAGGACCATCTCGGCCCAGTCCTGGGCGTCGGTGCCACCGGCGCCCGCGTTGACGGTCACCAGCGCGTCGCCGGCGTCGTAGGGGCCGGAGAAGAGGCGCTCCTCCTCGAGCTCCGATAAGCGCGACTCGACCGACGCGAGCTGCTCGGTCAGCTCGCCGGCCAGCTCGTCGTCCTCGGCGGCCAGCTCGACGAGCCCGTCGAGGTCCTCGATGTCGCCGGCCAGGTCGGTGTAGGTCTTGAGCTTGCGCGTGGCGCGCGCGTACTCGGTGTTGACCCTCGCGGCGGCCGCCGGGTCGTCCCAGAAGCCGTCGACCTGCATCGCGCCTTCCAGCCGCGTGGCGTCGGCCGCCAGCGCGTCGGGATCGGTCGACGCGCGCAGGCGCTCGAAGCTCGTCTGGATCGCGGCGATGCGCTGCGGGACGGGTGTGTCGTTGTTCGGTGTGCTCACTACGGACTTACGACCCGTGGCACTTCTTGTACTTCTTGCCGGAGCCACACCAGCACGGGTCGTTGCGGCCGATCGTGTCGTGCTCGTCGACGCGGCGCTGCTGGACGATCGGGAGCGCCTCCTCGTCGTCGGGCGACGCCTCGGCGTAGCCGACCGCCGCGCCGCCGCCGGCCGCCTCGGTCAGCGCCGACGGCTGCTGGGTGCCGACGCCGCCGGAGTACTGCACGCTCGTCGGGCCGCCCTGGGGCTGCGGGAGCGCGGGCTCCTCGGCGTCCTCGACCGTGACCTCGACGTGGTAGATCATGCGCGAGAAGTCCGCCCAGATCGAGTTCATCAGGTCGGTGAAGAGGTCGAACGCCTCGTTCTTGTACGCGACGAGCGGATCGATCTGCGCGAACCCACGGAGGTGGATGCCCTCGCGCAGGTAGTCCATGTCGTACAGGTGCTCGCGCCACTTGTTGTCGATCACCTGCAGCAGCAGGTAGCGCTCGAGCGCGCGCATGAGCTCCTCGCCGAGCTGCTCCTCGCGCGCGTCGTACATCGTCATCGCCTCGGCGACGAGCCTCTCGACGAGCTCTTCGCGCTCGTTGACCTCGTCGATGCTGTCCGGGCCGAAGCCGACCGGGAAGATGTCGGCCAGCGCGGTGAACAGACCGTTGACGTCCCAGTCCTCGACGTACTCGGAGACCGTGTACTCGTCGACCACGCGGCGGATGACGTCGGCGACGTTCTCGCGCGCGACCGGGCCCATGTCGCGACCCTCGAGCACCTCGTCGCGGTACTTGTAGACCACGCGGCGCTGCTCGTTCATCACGTCGTCGTACTCGAGGACGCGCTTGCGCAGCAGGAAGTTCTGCTCCTCGACCTTCTTCTGGGCCTTCTCGATCTGCTTGGAGAGCATGCCGGCCTCGATCGGCTCCTCGTTGCCCTCCTCGTCGGTCGTGCCGAGCCTGTCGAGGATCTTGTAGATCCGGTCGCCCGCGAACAGGCGGACCAGGTCGTCCTCGGCGGAGAGGAAGAAGCGCGACTCGCCCGGGTCGCCCTGGCGGCCGGCGCGGCCGCGCAGCTGGTTGTCGATGCGGCGCGACTCGTGGCGCTCGGTGCCGCAGATGAAGAGGCCGCCGGACTCCATGACCCTGTCGTGGTCGGCGACGACGCGCTCCTCGATCTTGGGGTAGATCGACGCGTAGGTCTCTTCGTAGTCGGGGTCGCCGGGCGACAGGCCGAGGTTGCGCAGCTCGAGCTCGGTCTGGTGCTCGGGGTTGCCGCCGAGCTTGATGTCGACGCCGCGGCCCGCCATGTTGGTGGCGATGGTCACCGCGCCGGGGCGGCCGGCCTCGGCGACGATGTCGCCCTCGCGCGCCGCGTGCTCCGGCTTGGCGTTGAGGACCGCGTGCGGGATCCCGAGCTTGTCCAGGCGGCGCGAGATCATCTCGGAGATCTCGACGGAGATCGTGCCGACGAGGATCGGCTGGCCCTGCTCGTGGCGCTCCTTGATGGTCGACAGGAGGGCGTTCCACTTGCCGTCCTTGGTCTTGTAGACCTGGTCGTTCTTGTCCCTGCGGACCATCGGGCGGTTCGTCGGGATCTGGACGACCGGGAGCTTGTAGATCTTCATGAACTCGGTCGCCTCGGTGAGGGCGGTGCCCGTCATCCCGGCGAGCTTCGAGTACATGCGGAAGAAGTTCTGGTACGTGATCGTCGCGAGGGTCTGGTTCTCCTCCTGGACCGCCACGCCCTCCTTCGCCTCGACCGCCTGGTGCAGGCCCTCCGACCAGCGCCGGCCGTCGAGGATGCGCCCGGTGAACTCGTCGATGATCTTGACCTCGTTGTCGACCACCGCGTAGTCGACGTCCCTCTTGTAGAGGGACTCGGCCTTCAGCGACTGCAGCAGGTGGTTGACCAGCGGGCCGTTCTCGGCGCGGTACAGGTGGTCGATGCCGAGGAACCTCTCGGCCTTCGCGACGCCCTGCTCGGTGACCGCGACGGTCTTGTGCTTCTCGTCGTACTCGAAGTCGAAGTCCGCGACGAAGTCCTTGCGCGCACGCGGGTCCATGCCCTCGGGCGTCTTGCCCGCGATCATGACCTTGGCGAGCCTGGCGAACTGCACGTAGGCCTCGGCGGCGGCCTCGGGCGCGCCGGAGATGATCAGCGGCGTGCGGGCCTCGTCGATGAGGATGTTGTCGACCTCGTCGACGACCGCGTAGAAGTGCATGGCGATCGGACGGCCATCCTCGGCGATGCGGCCGCCGTGCTGGACCTTGTCCTCGATCGACTGCGCCATGTTGTCGCGCAGGTAGTCGAAGCCGAACTCGGAGTTCGTGCCGTAGGTGACGTCGGCGCCGTAGGCGGCCGCGCGCTCGTCGGGGTCCTGGTCGTGCTGGATGATCCCGACCGTGACGCCGCAGGCCTCGTAGAGCGGCATCATCCACTCGGCGTCGCGCTTGGCCAGGTAGTCGTTGACCGTGACGACGTGGACGCCCTTGCCGGCCAGCGAGTTGAGGACGACGGCGAGCGTGCCCGTGAGGGTCTTGCCCTCGCCGGTGCGCATCTCGGCGATGTTGCCGCCGTGCAGGACCATGCCGCCGATCAGCTGCACGTCGAAGTGGCGCATCCTCATGCGCCGCTTGCCGACCTCGCGGGTGATCGCGAAGACCTCCGGCAGGACCTCGTCGAGCGCCGCGTTGAGCTTGTCGTCGGACGTCTGACTGCGCACGTGCTGGCGCAGCGCCTCCATCCGCTCCTTGAGCTCCTCGTCGGACTCGAGCTCCAGCTCGGGCTCGAAATCGGCAATTCGCGCCACACGCTTCTCGTATTGGCGGAACTGCTTTGACTCTCCGATGTTCAACGCGCGGTCGAGCAGACCCATGCCGTCAGTGTAGTCGGCGTCGGCCGCGCTGAGCGGTCAAACCGCTGCCCGGACGGCCGGTTGGCAGGACGGCGTTGGCGTGGCGCCTTGCCGCTGCTGGGAAGGGGCCCCGAAACGACGTCGCGCCGCCCCTTGCGAGGCGGCGCGATCGGCCGTGCTGCGCGGTCGGGCGCGCAGCTCAGATGTAGGCCTGGGCGCCCTCGGCGGCGTCCGGCTGCTCCATCCCGGGCGGGGCCATCGCCAGCGCGCGTGACTCCCGGCGCTTTCGGCGCTTGTCCCGGTGGCGCTTGACCTGGACGGCGAGCTCGTCGGCCACGAGGTTGATCGAGTGGGCCATGTCGCGGGACCTGTCGCAGGCACGCAGCGTGGTGCCCTTGACGCGCAGGGTGACCTCGGCGATGAACGCGTCCGGGTTGGACGGGTTCTGCTCCTGGCTGAGCTCGACCTCGAGCGTTGCCAGCTCGGACACCTGCTTCCCCACCTTGGCGAAGCGCTTCTCCACATGCTCCCGGATCTCGTCCGAGATGGTCATGTGACGGCCCTTGACCTCGATCTGCATACGGCCCTCCTGGGGCTGGGATCACTAGGTCTTCGTCACCGTACCCCCGAGGCATGGAGTTGGCAACGTGGTTGGACCGATTGTGTGGAAATGCCCAGGTATCAGGTCAGCGCGCGGGCATAGGCGACCGCCCGGACCTCGCTGCACCCGGCGGCCCGGAGCGCCTGCGCGCAGGCGTGAAGCGTTGCGCCGGTGGTGTGCACGTCGTCCACCAGGACCGCGACCCGCGGGACCGGCCCGGCGCGCGTCCGTGCGCCGACGTCGGCCTGCAGCCGCGCCGTCCGCGAGCGCCCGGCCTGCGCCGAGCCGCGCCCGCGACGCAGCGACCGGGACGCCGAGCCGCGCGCCGAGCGCTCCGGCGATCGCGCCCGTGTGGTCGACCCCACGCCGTCGCCGCCGCCACGGGTCCGGAGGGACCGGGACGAGCGTCGCCGCGTCCCAGGTCCGTGGCGGCGCGGCGGCGGCGAGCTGGGCGGCCATCAGCGTGGCGACCGGCAGCGCGCCGCGGTCCTTCAGCGCGAGGACGAGCGGCGGGACCGGTCCCGCGTAGGCGACCGCCGACCACGCCGCGGCGAACGCCTGCCTGCGCGCCGGGCAGCTCCGGGCGCCGTGTCGCTCGGGCAGCCCGCAGCGCGCGCACCGCTGCGCCACCGCCGGCAGCCACGGCAGCGCGCCGCGGCAGACGATGCAGAGCGGATCGCCCCGCGCCACGCCGGTCGCCGACCGGCAGGCGACGCAGCGCGGAGGGATCAGGAGATCGAGCAGAGCGGGCATGCCGTGACCCTGCCGCGGGCCGTGCCACGACTCCACGCGCGATCGCGACGACTTCGTGCAGCGGGTGCGGCGTCACCACACGCGATCGCAACGGCTTCGTGCAGGGCGGAAGCGGCATACTCGGTTGGTGGTGCTTGCCGCTGCGGCCAACACGTCCTTCTCGCTCGCCCCGGGGCCGATCATCATCGTGGCGCTGTTGACCGGGTTGTACGTCTACCGGTGGCGGCAGGTGCGGGCGGCGGGCTCCACGCGCGGGGCGACGTGGACGCTGCTGGCGTGCTGGATGACGGGCATCTTCGCCCTGTTCGTCGCGCTGATCTCGCCGATCGACAACCTCGCCGACCAGGTCTTCGCCATGCACATGGTCCAGCACGTGCTGCTGCTGGACATCGTGCCGGTCTTCCTGATCCTCGGCCTCTCCAAGGTCCTGCTGCGCCCGATCGCACGCACGGTCCTGGACGCCGAGCGCGCGCTGGGCCCGATCGCGCACCCGCTGTTCGCGATCTGCTTCTACGTCGGCGCGATGTGGGTCTGGCACCTCCCGGCGCTGTACGACGCCGCGCTGAAGCACTCCGGCATCCACGTCATCGAGCACACGTTCTTCCTCAGCGCCGGCCTCCTGTACTGGTGGCACCTGCTCTCCCCCGTGCGCGGGCGCCACTTCGGCGGGCTGGCGCCGGTCGGCTACATGCTCTCGACCAAGCTCGCCGTCGGCCTGCTCGGGATCCTGCTGACCTTCGCCCCCAACGCGCTCTACGACTTCTACAAGACCGGCCCGCACGTCTGGGGCCTGAAGCCGACCGACGACCAGGCGCTCGCCGGCGCGATCATGGCGATCGAGCAGTCGGTCGTCATGGGCATCGCGCTCGCCTACCTGTTCGTCCGCGCGCTCTCGGAGTCCGAGCGCGCGCAGGAGCGCGAGGACCGCCTGCTCGACCAGCAGGAAGCCGACGCCGCCGCCGCCAACGCGGCGCGCTAGCTCAGCCCTCGAGCACGCTGCCGTCGTCGACCCGCTCGACGCCTTCGACGACGACGTCGCCCCGGACCACGACGTCGCGCCCGAACGTGACGTCGCCGCGAACCTCGAGCCTGTCGCAGGCGACCAGCGACGGCGCGTGCGGGAAGCGCGCGTCGAAGTCGGCAACCAACTTGTAGTGGTCGGTGTCGAGGTCGACGAACGGCGGCTGGCCGTCGCGCTCGTCGGCGAGATGCACCGCGCGGCCCGTGCCGATCACGTAGGCGTCGCTGCGCAGCGACAGCAGGTCGTTGGTCGTCTTGACCGGCACGAACCGCGACCGCGGCACGCGCAGCGCCGCCGCGCCCTCGAAGACGCCGATCGCCGCGCCCATCGCGGTCTCCAGCTGGATCACCGGCGTCGAGGACCTGTCGCCCGGATCGACGGTCTTCCTGTTGACGATCATCGGCAGGTCGATCGCCCCGTCGTCCATGACCGCGGCCAAGGCCTTCAGGTCGACCCACAAGGTGTTGGTGTTGAAGAACCGGTGCTTGCTCGTGTCCTGGAAGGCATCGACGTCCTCGTCGGGCGTCTGCGCGATCTCGCGTAGGACGAGCCCGCCGTCGCTCCTGCGCCGCGCGAGGTGCCCGCCCTTGCGGTCCGAGGACGTGCGATCGGCGACTTCCATCAGGAACGGCGCGCCGCTCTCGGCGAACCACCCCAGGATGTCGACGTCGAGCACGGCGCCCAAGTTGTCGCTGTTGGACACGAAGGCATAGCGGTAGCCCCCGGAGAGCAACGCCTCCAACATGCCCGAGCCGGCCAGCGCCGTGTACAGGTCGCCGTGGCCGGGCGGCGCCCACTCCAGCCCCGGATCGGCCTCCCACGCCACCGGCGCCAGGTCGTCGACGCGCAGCTTCGGGACCTTGTTCTGCACGAAGTCGCGCGGCAGCCCGGCGCTGAGGTCGTCGTACCGCTCCAGCGCCGCGAGCGAGTCCTCGCGCGTCGCGAACGAGTTCATCAGGATCAGCGGCAGCGGTGAGCCCGTGGCCTCGCGCAGGTGCAGCACCTGCTGGGCGACGAGGTCCAGGAACGACAGCCCGTCCTTGACCTCGAGCAGCGACTTGGCCTTGGTCATCCCCATCGACGTGCCCAGCCCGCCGTTGAGCTTGATGACCACCACCTCGTCCGTCACCTCGGCGATCGCCGTGTTCCTCAGGTCGGCGAACGACGGCAGCGACTCGACCGGCTCGATGTCGGCCTCGGCCAGCGTCCCGCTCTCACCCCCGGCCAAGCGCTCGTACTGGCGCCTGAAGCTCTCGACCGCGGCGTCGCCGAGACCCTCGGCCCGCATCTTCTCGATGGCAGCGTGCAACCCGTCCACGCCGCGGAACCTACCCCACGGATCGCGGGTCTAGCGCGCGACGGCCACGGAGTACGACGCGGTCGCCCACGTCGTCGCGACCCGGACCCTCGTGCCCTTGAACAGCGTCGCGCGCACGACGGTCGACCGCCCGAGCCGCTTGCGGGCGCGCGGGCCGAGCTTGGCGTGCAGCACGCGCGGCCCGCCGGTCTGGACGTCGAAGCGCCGCTGGACGAGCAGGAACGGCGTCTTCCTGGCGCCCTTGAGCGCCACGATCCGCAGGATCCCCTGGCAGCGCGCGGTCCCGCGGCAGCGCACGACGACGCGCAGCCGGTGCTTCTGGAGCCGCTGCCTCGGCGCCTGCAGGACGACCTCGGGCACGGCGGCGATGCCCGGCAGCACCGTCTGGCCGATCGGCCTCAGCGTCGAGGGCAGCTTGTCGTCGCCGGTCAGGACGATCGTCGCGCTCGCCGACGCCGACAGCCCCGTCGAGTCGGTCGCGGTCAGCGTCACGACGTGCGGGCCCGGGTGCGCGAACGACACCGACAGCCACGAGTTCTCCACGTCGAGCTGCTGGCCGTCGATCGACCACGCGTAGGTCAGCGGGTCGCCGTCCGGGTCGGTCGTCGCGTCGCCGTCGAAGTCCACCGGGTCGCCCGTCTGCGCCGTCGCCGGGGCGAGCACCGACACGACCGGCGCGGCAGCGCGGGCGACGGACGTCGGGACGATGGCGATGAGCGCCGCCAACAGGACGGCGCGAGCGAAGCTACGGGACAAACGCGAGGCTCCAGTTCGCGAAGAGCCCAGCAAGGTACTACGCGCGCTCCGCCCCCACCTGGCCGGAAGGCCAGCGGCCCCGCGCCTACTCCCAGGAGCGGCGGTAGGCCTGCTGCTCGGCGGTCAGCGCGTCGAGCTCGATGCCGAGCGAGGCCAGCTTGAGGCGCGCGACCTCGCGGTCGATGTCGTCCGGGACCGGGTGGACGCCGGCGCCCAGCTGCGCGCCGTGGCGCGCGAGGTGCTCGACGCTCAGTGCCTGCAGCGCGAACGACAGGTCCATCACCGAGGCCGGATGGCCCTCGCCCGCGGCGAGGTTGACGACGCGGCCGGCGGTCAGCAGGTTCAGGCGCCGCCCGTCGGGCAGCGTGTGCTGGGAGACCAGCGGCCGGACCGCGACGCCGTCGCCGCCCACGGCGCGCAGCGCGCCGAGGTCGATCTCGACGTCGAAGTGGCCCGCGTTGGCGAGCACCGCGCCGTCCTTCATGCGCTCGAAGTGCGCGGCGCCGAGGACGTGCGGAGCACCGGTGACCGTGATGAAGATGTCCCCGCGCGCGGCGGCCTCCAGCGACGGCATGACCTCGAAGCCCTCCATCCGCGCGTCGAGCCCGGCGATCGGGTCGATCTCGCAGACGACGACCTGCGCGCCCGCGCCCCGCGCGCGCAGCGCGATGCCGCGGCCGGTCGGGCCGTAGCCGAGGACCACGACGGTGCGGCCCGCGAGCAGCAGGTTGGTCGCGCGCAGGATGCCGTCGAGCGTCGACTGCGCGGTGCCGTAGTGGTCGTTGAACACGCGCTCGGCGCGCGCCTCGTTGACCGCGAGGACGGGGACGTTCAACCGCCCGTCGGCCTGCATCGCGCGCAGGCGCACGAGGCCGGAGGTCGTCTCCTCGGTCCCGCCGAGCATCCCCTCCAGCAGGTCGGGGCGCGCGGCGTGCAGCGTGACCAGCAGGTCGGCGCCGTCGTCGAGCGTGACGCGCGGGGCGCGGTCCAGGACGTCGGCGACGTGGCCCGCGTAGGTGTCGAGGTCCTCGCCGCGGCGGGCGAACACCTCGACCCCATCGAGCTGCGAGAGGGCCGCGGCCACCGCGTCCTGCGTGGCCAGCGGGTTGGCGGCGCACAGGGCGACCTGCGCGCCACCGGCGACGAGCGTCCGCACGAGGCCGGCCGTCTCGGCCGTGACGTGCAGGCACGCCCCGACCGTCAGCCCCTCGAGCGGGCGCTCGGCACCGAACCGCTCGCGGAGCGAGCGCAGGACGGGCATCTGGGCATCCGCCCATTCGATGCTCGTCCCGCCCGCCTCCGCGAGCGAGGGATCAGCGATGTCGCTCAGCGACGTATCTCCGCCGGATCCCTGACTGCTCTAGTACCGGTAGTGGTCCGGCTTGTACGGGCCCTCGACCGGGACGCCGATGTAGGCGGCCTGGTCCGGGCGCAGCTCGGTCAGCAGGGCGCCGACCGCGTCGAGGTGCAGGCGGGCGACCTTCTCGTCCAGGTGCTTGGGCAGCACGTAGACCTGCTTCTCGTAGTCGTCGTTCTTGGTGAACAGCTCGATCTGGGCGATCGTCTGGTTCGTGAACGAGTTGGACATCACGAACGACGGGTGGCCGGTCGCGTTGCCGAGGTTCAGCAGGCGGCCCTCGGACAGCAGGATGATGCTGTGGCCGTCCGGGAAGCGGTACTCGTCGACCTGCGGCTTGATGTTGATGCGCTCGATGCCGTCGACCTTGCCGAGGCCCGCGACGTCGATCTCGTTGTCGAAGTGGCCGATGTTGCCGACGATCGCCTGGTGCTTCATCTTGGCCATGTCGGCGGCCATGATGATGTCCTTGTTGCCGGTCGTCGTGATGAACACGTCGGCCGTCGAGATGACGTCCTCGAGGCGGGCGACCTGGTAGCCCTGCATCGACGCCTGCAGCGCGCAGATCGGGTCGATCTCGGTGACGATGACGCGGGCGCCCTGGGCGCGCAGCGACTCGGCCGAGCCCTTGCCGACGTCGCCGAAGCCGCAGATGACGGCGGTCTTGCCGGCGAGCATGACGTCGGTCGCGCGGTTGATGCCGTCGACCAGCGAGTGGCGGCAGCCGTAGAGGTTGTCGAACTTCGACTTGGTGACCGAGTCGTTGACGTTGATCGCCGGGAACAGCAGCTCGCCCTGCTGGGCCAGCTCGTACAGGCGGTGCACGCCGGTGGTGGTCTCCTCGGTGACGCCGAGGATGTCCTGGCCGATCTTGGTCCACTTGCCGGGGGTCTCGGCGACGCTGCGGGTGAGCAGCGTCAGGAAGACCTGGAACTCCTCGGACTCGGCCTGCGCCGGGTCCGGCACGGCGCCGGCCTTCTCGAACTCGGTGCCCTTGTGCACCAACATGGTGGCGTCGCCGCCGTCGTCGAGGATCATGTTCGGGCCCAGGTCCGCGTCACCGCTGAAGCCGGTGAGCGCCTGCTCGGTGCACCACCAGTACTCCTCCAGCGTCTCGCCCTTCCAGGCGAAGACCGGGACGCCCTGCGGGTCCTCGGGCGTGCCGTTCGGCCCGACCGCGACGGCCGCGGCCGCGTGGTCCTGGGTCGAGAAGATGTTGCAGGAGACCCAGCGGACCTCGGCGCCGAGCGCGGTGAGCGTCTCGATCAGGACCGCGGTCTGGATCGTCATGTGCAGGGAGCCCATGATGCGGGCGCCCTTCAGCGGCTGAGAAGCGGCGAACTCCTCGCGCGTGCGCATCAGGCCGGGCATCTCGTGCTCGGCGAGGCGGATCTCCTTGCGGCCGAACTCGGCCAGGGACAGGTCAGCGACCTTGAAGTCGAGGGTCTGCTGCTCGGTGGCGCTCATGCGGTCTCCGTGGAAGTGGTGGGTGTCGGGGTCTGTCGGGCGCGGACGGCGTCCAGCAGGCGGGAGTGCTTCTCCTGCTCGAAGGACAGCCAGTTGTCCGCGGGCACGTCGGCGGGCCGCTCGGGCCTGGCCTCGAACCACGCCTCCACCGCGCCCGCAAGTGCGGGGTCGCGACGCAGGCGCAGCGCGAAGCCGATGTCACCGAGCTCGAGGTCATTGGCGCCGAGCAGCTCCTTGAGCGTGCGCAGGCGCTGCAGCTCGGCCGCGCCGTACAGGCGGTAGCCGGCTGCCGAGCGCTGGGGCTCGATCAGCCCGTTGCGCTCGATGTAGCGGAGCATGCGCGGGGACCAGCCCGTCGTCTCCGCTGCCTCGTGGATGGTGAGGGCGTCCGTCAACGCCCCAACCTTACCACGATCGTGTCAAGGTTTGGACGGGTGTGTCAGGACGCGGCCTTCAGGACCGTCCTGCGGCCCTTGTTGGCGCGCTCGTAGAGCGCGACGACGCCCTTGGTCGCGCCGTCGGCGTCCCTCAGCCGCGCGACGATCGATCCCGCGGTGTCGCCGTCGTAGCCCGGCCACGGCTCGTCGATGACGATCGTCCCGCGCACGTCGTTGGGCTCGCCGAAGGATTCGACCGGCTCCGGCGTCGTGTCGAGGTGGCCGTCGTGGATCGGGCGCAGCGGCGTCGGCGGCGGGACGTTGCCGCCGGCCTCGCTCTCGCGCTCGGCCGCCTCGCGCGCGAACCGGCGCTCGATCGCCTCCTCGGCGGTCGGCGGCGGCGCGCCGTTGGACGACGGCGTGCCGACGCCGCCCGTGAAGGCGACCGGCGGGACGTCGTCGGTCTCGGCGACGTAGTCGGCCCCGCTCGGCGCGGGCGAGTAGGTCGCGTTCGGTCCGTCGTCGCCGCCGAACAGGCGGCGCAGCAGGAGCTCGAGCAGCAACAGCGGCAGGCGGAGCAGGAAGGCCATGCTCGTCCCCGTGCCCGCGCGCGGGCACGCCCATGCGCTACTTGCGCTTGACCGTCTCGCAGCCGGTGACCTTGTCGCCCGGGTCGATCTCGGCGACGTCGTTGCCCGGGCCGCAGTCGATCACGTCGCCGGAGCCGTCGGCGCCCGCGTGGATGACGTCGTCGCCGGAGCCCGCGCGCACGATGTCGGCGCCGCGGCCGGGGCGGATCACATCGTTGCCGGCGCCGCCGCGGATGACGTCCGGGCCGTCGTCGCCCTGGAGCACATCGTTGCCGGGGCCGCCGTCGACGTAGTCGGGCCCGCCGCCGCCGTAGATCGTGTCGTCGCCCTCGCCGCCGAGCAGGATGTCGGGCGCCGCGGTGCCGGGGTCGCGGTCGCCCCAGAGCAGGTCGTTGCCGCGCGTGCCGTCGAGGACGTCGCCGCCCGCGCCGCCGAGCAGCTTGTCGTCGCGGTCGCCGCCGCGGACGGCGTCGCCGGAGTCCGAGGTCAGGACCTGGACGCCCGCGAGCGGGTTCTTGGCCGGCGGCTGGGCCTCGACGATGTGCTCGCAGCCGGTCACGCCGCCCTGCTTGATCAGCTGGCGGTCGGAGCCGCCGCCGGCCGCGTTGGCCGGGTCGATCAGCAGCGTGTCGTCGCCGGGGCCGCAGTCGATGCGCTCGTCGGCGCCGCGGTCGTTGGCCTCGACGGTGTCGTTGCCGGGGCCGCCGAGCAGCGTGTCGCGGCCGGAGCCGCCCGCGACGACGTCGTCGCCGTCGCCGCCGTTGACGACGTCCGCGCCGGAGCCGCCGTCGAGCGTGTCGTTGCCAGCGCCGCCGTCGAGCTTGTCGAGCGCCTCGCCGCCGTCGAGGTCGTCGGCGCCCGCGCCGCCGAGCAGGGTGTCGTGGCCGAAGCCGCCGCTGAGGTCGTCGTTGCCGGTGCCGCCGTCGAGCCTGTCGTCGCCGGAGCCGCCCGCGAGCGTGTCGTTGCCGGCGCCGCCGCTGACGGCGTCGCCGCCGGTGTCGCCGTAGAGCGCGTCGTCGCCGGGGCCGCCGTCCAGGACGTCCGGGGCCTCGTCGCCGTGCAGGTTGTCGGTGCCGGTGCCGCCGTGCAGCGCGTCGTGGCCGAAGCCGCCGTCGAGGTCGTCGTTGCCCGCGCCGCCCCAGAGCACGTCGTTGCCGCGCCCGCCGGTGAGGCGGTCGTCGCCCGCGCGGCCGCGCAGGACGTCCACGCCGGAGCCGCCGTGGCGGACGACGGGACGCGCCGCGGCGGTCCTGCCGCCGGGGTGCTTGTCGGCGGCGGCCGTCGCGACCGGGACCGACGCGGCGCGCGCGAGGCCGACCGAGGCGGCGCGCGCGGTCTTGGCGGTCGAGGCGCCGACCTGGGCGGCCTTGGGCGCCGGGCCGGCCTTGGCCTGCTTGAGCAGGAACGCGCAGCCGGAGGCCTTGTCCTTGCCGTCGACCGTCGCGACGTCCGAGCCGTCGCAGGTGACGACGTCGGCGCCGCCGCCGTCGAAGGCGCCGATCGCGTCGGTGCCGGGGCCGCCGATCAGGTTGTCGTTGCCGCTGCCGCCGGAGATCAGGTCGTCGCCGCCCGCGCCGTTGACGGTGTCGTTGCCCGGGCCGCCGGACAGGACGTTGGGGCCGTCGCCGCCGCGCAGCACGTCGTTGCCCGCCGAGCCGGTGACGTCCTCGACGTCGGCGCCGACGAGGTCGCCCTCGCCGGGCTCGCCGCCGTCGGCGGCGCCGTCGAGCGTGACGGTCACGCCGGTCGTGCGCGCCGCGTAGCTGACGCGGTCGTGGAAGCCGTCGCCGCCGAGCAGGACGTCCGGGCCGGCGCCGCCGTCGAGCAGGTCGTCGCCCGCGCCGCCCTCGAGCGTGTCGGCCTCGGGGCCGCCGACGAGCGTGTCGTCGAACGGCGAGCCGATGACGTGCTCGGCCTCGCGGACGTCGTCGCCCTCGCCCGGCGTGCCGTCGTTGCCCTGGTTGTCGAGGGTCACGCTGACGCCCGCGGTCGCGCCGGAGTAGTCCACCGTGTCGGTCCCGGGGCCGCCGCGCAGGAGGTTGGCACCCGGGCCGCCGACGAAGCGGTCGTCGCCGCTGCCGCCGATCAGCGCCTCGACGTCGGAGGCGATGCTGTCGCCCTCGCCCGCCGCGCCGTCGTTCGCCTGGCCGTCGAGGGTCAGCGCGACCGCGTCGGTCCGGCCCGCGTAGGAGACCTGGTCGCGCCCGTCGCCGCCGGCCATCGCGTCGGCGCCCGCGCCGCCGGTCAACTGGTCGTCGCCGTTGTCGCCCGCCAGCGCGTCGTCGCCGTCGCTACCGGTGAGCGTGTCGTTGCCGTCGCCGCCGCGCAGGACGTCGTCGCCGGTGCCGCCGTCGAGGACGTCGTCGCCCGCGCCCCCGTCGAGCGTGTCGTTGCCGTCGTTGCCGGAGAGCGCGTCGTTGCCGTCGCCGCCGGCGACCTGGTCGGCCCCGCCACCGCCGGAGGCGCGGTCGAAGCCCGCGCCCGCGAGCAGGACGTCGTCGCCGCTGCCGCCGTCGAGCGTGTCGTTGCCCGCGCCCGCGTCGAGCGTGTCGTCGCCGTCGCCACCGCTGACCGCGTCGCTGCCCGCGCCCGCGGTGACCGCGTCATCGCCCGCGCCGCCGTTGATGATGTTGTTGCCCGCGCCCGCGTCGATGCGGTCGTTGCCGTCGCCGCCGGTGAGCGTGTCGCTGCCCGCGGCGCCGGTCAGGACGTCGTTCCCGGCGCCCCCGTCGAGCGCGCCCGTCCCGCCGGTCACCGTCAGCGCGTCGTTGCCGTCACCGCCCGACATGGTGGTGTTGCCCGCGCCGGCCGTCAGCTTGTCGTCGCCCGCGCCGCCCGACATGGTGTTGTTGCCCGCAGCGCCGGCGCTCGGGACCGCGGTCAGCGTGTCGTTGCCGTCGCCACCGTCGAGGGTGTTGTTCCCGGCGCCGCCGTCGAGCGCGTCGGCGCCGTCGCCGCCGGTCAAGGTGTCGTTGCCCGCACCGCCGAGGAGCGTGTCGGCTCCGGCGCCGCCGTCGAGCTTGTCGGGACCGGCGCCGCCCTTGAGGACGTCGGCGCCGTCCCCGCCGTCGAGCGTCGTCGCCGGGACGTTCCCGGACACCGGCAGCGTCCCGAGGACGGTCAGCTGGTCGTCGCCCGCGCCGCCGCTCAGCGAGCCGCCGAGCGCGGTCGTCGTCAGGACGTCGTCGCCGTCGCCGCCGAGCAGCGCGGTCGCGGCGCCCGAAGCGCTCAGGTGGTCGTCGCCGGGGCCACCCTCGAGCGACGTCATGGTCGGCGTTGCCGCCAGCGTGTCGTCGCCCGCGCCGCCGACGAGCTTCTCGACGTCGGCGCCCAGTTGGTCGCCCTCGCCGGTCAGGGTCACCGGCGCCGTGCGCGCCGAGTAGTCCACCGTGTCGGTTCCCGCGCCGCCGTTGAACGTGTCGGCGCCGTCGGCGCCGGCGTCCGCGACGAGGCGGTCGTCGCCGGAGCCGCCGTTGAAGGTGTCGTCGCCCGGCCCGTCGGTGAACGTGTCCGCCCCGGCGCCGCCGGAGATCACGTCGTTGCCCGCGCCGTCGGCGATCGTCAGCGGCAGCGCCGACGAGCCCGTGACCGTGAGGCGGTCGTCGCCGTCGCCGAGGTCGAAGCTCATCGCGCTCGGGCGCGCGCAGCGCAGCGCGGTCGCCGTGCGCAGGTAGCAGTAGCCGGTCGCCGTCGTCAGCTGGCCGGAGACGCCGAACCCGACCTCCACGTAGGTCGAGGAGACCGTCAAGGTGTAGGTGTTGGTCTCCCCCGCCCCGGCGGCCACGGCGAACGCCGAGCCGTTCAACGACAGCGTGGCGGCGCCCGCCGGGGTCGCACCGAAGGCGGCGATCCCGGCGCAGAGCAGCGCGAGGCACAGGAGGACAGGGCGGCGGCGGTCCACGTCGCCCCGGGTGATCGGAGCGACGCCGTCCCGCTTGACCCCACACGTCGTACGCCGTCAGGCGCACGACGCCTACTTCTGCGCCAGCTGCTCCTTGAGCGACTCGATGTTCGCCACCGGGCCCGGGTCCACGCCGCGCAGCGCGGCCAGGTAGACGCTCACGAGATCGCCCAGCAGGACCAGCGAGAACACGCGCTCGAACGACGAGGTCCCGCGCGTCGGCACCCGGAACGTCGCGGTCGCCGCCTCGCGGATCAGGCCCTCGGTCAGCTCGACGCGATCCTCGATCCGCGGGTGCGTGTCGGAGTCCTCCAGGAACACCGCGCCGAACCTGCCCAGCTCGGCCGCGCCGGTCCAGCCGACGAGCTCGTTGTGGTCGGCCTCGGGCAGCTCGTGCCAGAACGCCGGGACCTTCGCGTTCTCGTTGAGCTGCGTCTTCCAGCGGTAGGCGATCGTCGTCGTCGTGCCCGCGCCGTAGATGACCGGCACGGTGCCGACCAGCCCGCGGGCCAGCGACTTGGCGACGGTGTCCTCGGCGGCCTCCGGCCCCCACTCGACGACGAGCTCCTCGAGGTGCTCGGCGGCGACGTCGATGTCGGAGTTCATCCGCGGGCCGCAGCCGCAGCGCGCCGCGACCTCCAGGGCCGCGACCGCCATGTAGGCGACCGCCGCGCGCGGCTGCAGGCCGCCGGCGACCGGGATCACCGGGACGCCGTCGGCGCGCGCCTGCTCGGCGAGCTGGCCGCCGGACGTCGCCACGACGCGCTTGGCGCCCAGGGCGCCCGCCGCCTCGTAGCAGGCCAAGGTCTCCTCGGTGTCGCCCGAGTAGGACGAGCACAGCACGGTCGTGTCCGGCGTCGTCCACGGCGGCAGGCCGTAGGCCCGCGCGCTCAGGATCGGCCGCGAGGCCGTGTCGCCCAGCGCCGCGCGCGCCAGGGCGCCGCCGATCGCCGAGCCGCCCATGCCGGCGACCACGAGGCCGGCCGGCGAGTCCCAGTTGGAGAGCTGCGCCGACTCCGCCTTCCACAGCGCGTCACGCAGGTGCTCCGGGATCGCGAGCACGTCGGTGAGCTGGTCGGTGCTGTCGATCTGCCCGATGCTCTCGCGATCGAGATCCACGTTCGTCGTCGTCATGCCGCCATCCCCTCGGTCGCCCGCACGACGATGAATCACATCAGAACTTGATCGCGCCCGCCGGGAGGTCCGTTCCGGGGAACACCTTGATGCCCGCCGAGAGGATGTTGCCGGCGCCGACACGCACGCCCTCGCCGAGCACCGCGCCGCCGCGAACCACCGCGCCGTCGGCGATCTCGACGCCCGCCGCGACGATGCAGTCCTGCAGGACCGCGCCGCGGCCGACCCTGACGCCGTCGAGCACCACGGAGCGCTCGACGCGCGCGCCCTCGCCGACCGTCACGCCCTCGCCGAGCACGACGAGCGAGCCGATGTGCGCGCCCGCGCCGATCGACGAGCCCGCGCCGACGACCGCCGGCGGGACGACGCGCCCGTCGACCCTGACGCCGTCGGCCAGCGCCGTGTACCCGGCGCCCATCCGCTCGGCGACCGCGGTCCGGACGTTGCCCTCGAGGATGTCGAACGTGCCCTGCAGGTAGCGCTCGGGCGTCCCGATGTCCATCCAGTAGGCGCCGTCGGCCTGCGAGCCGTGCAGCCCGTTGCCGACCAGCGCGGGCCAGATCGTGCGCTCGATCGACACCTCCTGGCCGGACGGGATCATGTCGAGCACGCTCGGCTCCAGGACGTAGATCCCGGCCGAGATGTAATAGCGGTCGATCCCGCGCAGCTGCGACGGCGCCGGCTTCTCCAGGAACCCGGAGACCGCGGACGTCGGGTCACAGAGCACGAGCCCGTAGGCGCTGGGGTCGTCGACCGGGACCAGGCCGAGCGTCGCGCTCGCGCCGGTCTCGGCGTGCTGGCGCAGCTGGGCGGTGACGTCGACGTCGGTCAGGACGTCGCCGTTGAGCATCAGGAACGTCTCGTCCAGCCCGCCCAGCTCGTCGGCCGCGTAGCGCAGCGCGCCCGCGGTCCCGCGCGGCTCGGGCTCGACCACGTACTGCAGCTTGATCCCGAGCCGGCTGCCGTCGCCGAGCGCCTCGCGCACCTTCGTCGGCTCGAAGCCGCACGACAGGATCACGTCGTCGACCCCGTGGCCGCGCAGCCACTCGAGCATGTACACCAGGAACGGCCGGTCGACCAGCGTGATGACCGGCTTGGGCTGGTTGGAGGTCAGCGGCCGCAGCCGCGTGCCTTCACCACCTACGAGGATGACGGCCTGCATTCGGCGCGGCCGTACCCTCAGTGACCGCGTCCGACGCCCTCGTACACCAGTCCTGCGGCGCGCACGGCGTCGGGGTCGAGCGCGTTGCGCCCGTCGATCAGCAGGTCGCCCTTCATCTTGCTCGCCACCGCGGCGAAGTCGAGCTCCTTGAACTCGTCCCACTCGGTGACCAGCACGACCGCGTCGGCGCCGTCGACCACGCCGAGCGCGCCGTCGGCGAACTCGATGTTGGTGATGAGCTTGCGGGCCTCCTCCTCGGCGATCGGGTCGTAGGCCACGACCTGGGCGCCCGCGGCCTGCAGGCGCGCGGAGAGGACCAGCGAGGTCGCCTCGCGCATGTCGTCGGTGTTCGGCTTGAACGCCAGGCCGAGCAGGCCGACGCGCTTGCCGATCAGCGAGCCGAGGTGCTTCTCGAGCTTGCCCATGACGCGGCGCTTCTGCAGCTCGTTGACCTCGATGACCGAGTTCAGGAGCTGGAAGTGGTAGCCCGAGTTGCCCGCCAGCTGCTTGAGCGCGGTGACGTCCTTCGGGAAGCACGAGCCGCCGAAGCCGAGGCCGGCCTGCAGGAACTTCGGGCCGATGCGGTCGTCCAGGCCCATGCCCTTGGCGACCTCGACGACGTCGGCGCCGGTCGCCTCGCAGACGTTGGCGATCTCGTTGATGAACGAGATCTTCGTCGCCAGGAACGCGTTGGACGCGTGCTTGATCATCTCGGCCGAGTTGATGTCGGTCCGGACCAGCGGGGCGTCGAGCGGCGAGTAGAGCTGCGCCACCGCGTCGCCGGCCCAGTCGCCGTCGTCGCCGATGACGACGCGGTCGGGCTGCAGGAAGTCCTTGACCGCCGAGCCCTCCTTGAGGAACTCGGGGCAGGAGACGTAGGAGAACTTGTCCTTGCCCGACTCCTTGAACAGGCGCTTGATCGAGTCGCCCGTCCCGGCCGGGACCGTCGACTTCATCACCAGCGCGTGGTGGTCGGACTCGGGCATCGAGGCCACGACGGCGTGCACCGCGGAGAGGTCCGCGTCGCCGGAGTACGTGGGCGGGGTGCCGACCGCGACGAACAGCAGGCGCGCATGCTCCAGCGCGTCGCCGATGTCCGTCGAGAAGTGCATCCGCGACTTGTTCTTCTCGATCAGCTCGGTCAGGCCGGGCTCGTAGATCGGGATGACCCCGTTCTTGAGGCCTTCGATCTTGGACTCGTCGATGTCGATGCAGTAGACATCGCTTCCGAGCTCGGCGAAGCCGGCGGCCGTGACGAGGCCGACGTATCCGGTGCCGATGACGCCAATGGGTTCACGCTCTGCCATGAAGCGGAGCAGGCTAGCGGAGCGTCAGCGGATGCGGCCGACTGACCGGGCGAGCGCCAGCATCTGCCTGTTGCCCAGCGACGACGACAGCGTGTTCGAGACCCAGTAGACGTTGCTGCCGTTGCGCCACGCGACGAGGCGCAGCTTGCTGCCGTCGTAGAAGAGGTCGAACTTGCGACCGCCCATCCTGATGCTCTCCGACGGGTCGTCGAGGATCGGCGGGCCCTTCCAGTTCATGCCCTGGACGCCGTAGTACTGGCCGAGGTCGTCGGTCTTGAAGACCATCCGGTAGGCGCGGTACTTGTGGCCGTTGCGGTCGTAGATGTCGTAGGCGCGGCTGTGGTCGGTCAGCAGCTGCGCGCCGGCGATCGCGGCCTTCGGGTAGTAGACGGCGAACGGCAGCTTCAGCGCCAGGCGCACCGCCTCGTCCTCGCCGCCGGTGCCGGCCTTGATCATCCCGGGCGGGAGCGCGGCGGCCGACGACGACCTCCTGGACTTCCTCTTGGTCTTCCTGTCGGAGTCCGAGGCGGTCCTGGGCTTGGCGACCGGCGTCGCGTTCATGAACTGCTGGACGACGCTGGTCAGGTGCTGCTGCGTGGCGGTCACGTAGTCGCCCGTGATGTCGCCGGGGAACCTGATCTCCTTGACCGGGTTCTTGGCCGACTCGACCGCGAGCTTGAGCAGCCGCAGGATCGCGCTCTGGGACCTGATGTCGGTCTGCGTGTAGCGGCCGAAGATCTTCAGCAGCGCCTTGCGGTCGCTGAACAGCTTGCCGACGCCGATCTGCGCCTTGGCGTCGGTCAGGAACTGCTGCTGACGCGCGGCGCGCACGAGGTCGGTGTCGAAGTGGCGGTAGCGGACGAAGTCCAGCGCGTTCTGGCCGCAGAGCTTCTGGTAGCCGGCCTTGACGTCGATCGTCGCGTAGTCGCCGCCGCCGCCGAACGGCGGGCTGTTGTCGTTGAAGTAGCGGCGGTCGACGTCGGTGTAGACGCAGCCGAGGCGGTCGACCGCGCGGCGGAAGCCGCCGAAGTTGATGTTGACCACGTGCGTGATCGGGATGTGCAGCAGGTTCTTGATCGTCTTGATCGAGAGCGCCGGGCCGCCGATCGCGTAGGCCGCGTTGATCTTGTCGTTGCCGTGGCCCGGGATGTTGACCTTGAGGTCGCGCGGGATCGACATGACCGACGTCGCGCCCTTGGACGGGTCCAGGCGCAGCAGGATGATCGTGTCCGACCGGACCGGGTTCCTGGCCTTGATGTCGACGAACCGCTGGTCGGAGCCGAGCAGCAGGATCGTCTGCGGGCCGCCGGAGTCGACGTTGTCCAGCGCGCCGGGAACGTCCTTGCCCAGGCCGGCGCCGCCCTTCGAGCCCTGCAGGAAGAGGTTGGCGTCGTCCTTGACCTCCAGCAGCGCGGCGGTCGCGACGGTCCCGGCGGAGGCGAGCACGAGCACGAGCGCTCCCAGCAGGAAGCGCTTGTACATCCCGAACGCGAGGCGCGGCGGGCGATCGGGGTTCTGAAGGTTCTTGTTCCTCACGAGGTGCCCATGTGCGTCAGCGATGCGGCGATGCCGAGCATCTGCGCGTTGGTCAGGTTCGCCGTCAGCGAGTTCGAGACCCAGTACACGGCGTTCTTGCGCTTCCAGGCGACGTAGCGCAGCCGGTTGCCCGCCTTGAAGAGGAGCAGCCTGCGCCCGTGGATGGTCACGCTCGACGTCGGATTGGCCAGCAGCGGCGGGTTCATCCAGTTCGTGCCCTGCACACCGTAGTAGCTCCCCTCCGCCTGGTTGTCGAGGACGACGAGGCGGTAGGCCCTGTGCGGCTTGCCGGCGCGGTCGCGCAGCGTGTAGACGCGCGGGCTCGGGTCGACGAGCGAGCCGTCGTTGACGGTGCTCGCGTAGCGGCCGGTGGGCGTGAGCTGGGCCGGGAAGTAGAGGCGGAAGCCGAGGCGGTGCGACTGGACGGTGCTGCGCACGAGCGAGCGGCCGGTCGAGGTCGAGGCGACGAGCTTGGCGTTCCTGATCCGCGCGTTGGCGGCCTTGCGCGCGGCGGCGGCGGAGACCTTCTTCTTCCTGGCGGTCCTGGACCTCTTCTTGACCTCGGGCGAGGCGTGGAAGAACTCGTTGCGCAGCCTGGTCAGCGTGGCCGAGCTGGCCTCGACGTACTCGCCCGTCGTGGAGTCGCCCGAGTAGACCGGCGGGAACTTGATCTGGGAGACCGGGTGGCCGGCGCTGAAGATCGCGAGCTTGGCGAGCTTGATGACGCCCTTGACCGAACGCAGGTCCGAGTCGGTCTGCGTGCTCCTCTCCATGATCTTGATCAGCTTGTCGCGGTCGCCGATCAGCGCCGACTCGCTGATCTGGTCCTTGGCCGCGCGCAGGAAGTCCTGCTGGCGGGCGGCGCGGACGAGGTCGGAGTCCTCGTGGCGGAAGCGCACGTAGTCGAGCGCGCGCTGGCCGCAGAGCTGCTGGTAACCGGGCCTGATGTTGATCTCCGCGTAGTGCTGGGAGACCGGAAGGCCGAGGTTGGAGTGGTAGTAGCGCCGGTCGACGTCGCCGTAGACGCACCCGAGCTCGTCGACGACCTTCCGGAACCCGGAGAAGTTGACGTTGATGATGTGGTTGATCTTGAAGTCCTGGCCGAACAGCGTCTTGATCGTCTCGGCTGTCAGGTCCGCCCCGCCGAGGCTGTAGGCGGCGTTGATCTTGTTGATGCCGTAGCCGGGGATCAGGACCTTGAGGTCGCGCGGGATCGACAGCACCGCGGTCGCCTGCTGGTGCGGGTCCATCCGGATCAGCAGGATCGTGTCGCTGCGCGCGGGGTTGGACTTGGACAGGCCCGGGTTGTTCTTCTTGAGGTCGCTCCAGCGGCGGTCGGAGCCGAGGATCAGGATCGTCTGCGGCTTGCCGGGCCTGGCCGGCGTGATCGTCCTGGGCCTGGTCCTGATCGGCTCCGGAGCGCCGGGGGGCGCCTCGATGATGTCCTTGATCTTCAGCAGCGACGCGGTCGCGGTCGCACCCGCGGTCAGGAGCACGATCGCGAAGAGGGAGCCGAACGCCCGCAGGAGGAAGCGCAGCCCCTCGCGTGGGGGCCGTTCCTCCTTCGGGAGGCGTGTCACGCGAGTCCGCCTTCGACGGCGCGGAGATCCGGGCCCGCGTCAGGCCCTTCGCGCTCCAGCCAGGCGGGCAGGAGCTGCACGAAGTCGGTGAGCGCGCGGCGGTAGCGCGCGAGGGAGGAGATCGAGACCCACTCGTCCGGGCCGTGGTGGCCGGCGCCGACGGGGCCGAACTCGACGGCGGGGATGCCGGCGTTCAGGAACGCGATCGCGTCGGAGGCGCCGTCGCGGCCGACGCTCATGGCCTCGCCCTCGATCGAGCGGCCGATGCCGTCGCGCAGGGCGCGGACGTAGGGGTTCCTGCGCGACACGACCGCGGGTGCGCGCGTGAAGCACTTCAGCACTTCGACGTCCGGGATCGCGCGGATCTGGGACAGGATGTCGCCGGCGTCCTGCGTGGGCAGGAAGCGGATGTCGACGTCCATCGTGCAGCGGTCGGGGACCTTGTTGAAGGCGTCGCCGCCCTCGATGCGGGCGAGGTTGATCGACGGGCGGTCGAAGAGGTCGCTGCTCTCGCGCGAGAACGGGAGCGTCTCGATCCGGCGGAACGCGTCGTGGGCCTTGAGGATCGCGTTGTCGCCGAGCCACGGCGTGGAGCCGTGGGCCGCGCGGCCGTGGACCGCGACGCGGACGGCCAGGACGCCCTTGGCCTGGACGCCGATGTGCAGGTCGGTCGGCTCGCCGGTGATCGCGAAGTGGCCGCTGTAGCCGCCGCCGACGATCGCGTCGATCGAGCGCGACGAGACGTCGTCGGACTCCTCGTCCGGGACGCAGACGAAGCGGACGCGGACGTCGGGGTTGTCCGCCACGTCCTTGACCGCGCACATCATCGCGGCGAGCGCGCCCTTCATGTCGTAGGCGCCGCGGCCGATGAGCCGGTCGCCCTCGATCCGGGGCTCGAACTGGTGGGCGTAGGCGGGGACGACGTCCAGATGGCCATGCAAGATGACCGTCGGCGGGGCCTCGGAGTTGCGGGCGCCGACGTCGACCATCACGACGGGCAGCCCGTCGTGGTCGTAGCTCTTGACCTCCAGCTCGCGCGACTCCAGCCAACCCTTGACGAAGCCGGCTGCCGCGCGGAGGCCGTCGAGCGTGGACGTGTCATAGGTGATCAGCCGCTCGGCCAGGACGCGTTCGTCCATCCGGTCCAGGGTACCGACCGCGCCCGTCGCTCCCGCCGCTGCATGTTCGCGGCGTTCCTGAATCCGGCGCGACGTGCAGGGACTTCGATGCACCGGTGGGTAGTTCGTCACTTGTCGATCTCCCGTCCATTTCGCCACAAGTTCTGTCGTCCGCTTCCGTTCACGTGGGCATGGCTGGGGATGCACAGACGCAGGGGCTCGAGATGTGCGAGGCGTGCCACCGCCCGTTCGTGGTTCCGGTGGCGCTGCTCGACATGGTCGACGAAGGCCTGTACCTACTCGCGCTGCACTGCAAGAACTGCGACACGCTGACGACCGGCATCGTCGAGGACGAGGCGCTCGAAGCGATGGAGCACGCCAACGACGCGGCGGTCGAGGAGATGGAATCCGCGCTGGAGATCGTCTCGATCGCCCGCTTCATCGACGAGCTGGGCAACTTCACGGCGGCACTGGAGACCAACTCCGTGCTGCCGGAGGACTTCTAGCCGCACGCGCGCGGGACTCCGCCCGCGCGCGTGGGCCCGCCCACCGCCGCCGCTCCGGGGGGGCGAGTTTCCGGCCGTCCAGCCCTAGAGGGGGCATGGACCACATCCACCACCTCGTCGGCCGCGCCGCCAACGGCGTGCGGCTCTTCACCGACGACGCCGACCGCCGCAGCTACCTGGAGTCGCTCGGCGGCGTGACCGAGCGCTACGGCTGGCGCCTCCTGGCGTACTGCTTGATGCGCAACCACACGCACCTGCTCGTCGAGGCCCCGCGCACCGAGGTCCGCGTGGGGCAACGCCGCCTCCGCCAGGCCCACGCGCACGCGCTCGGCGTGCGCCACGGCGTGTCCGACGCCGTCTGGCAGACGGGTCACCGCGCCGTCCGGATCCGCAACGAGCAGCAGCTCTGGGCGGTCGCCGCGTACATCGCGTCCAACCCGGTGGACGCCGGCCTCTGCCTCGACGCGGCCCGCTACCGCTGGAGCAGCCACGCCGCGACGATCGGCGCGGCGCCCGCCCCACCCTGGCTCGCCTCCGCGGATCTCCTCACCCTCCTCTGCGGTTCCTCCGACGCCACCGCCCGCCGCCGCTACGCCCTCTACGTCGCCGAACGCGGCCGCCGCCGCAGGCCCGAACCCGAGGACTACGGCATCCCCGCAACCGCGGTCGCCGCCCACCACACGGCTGAGCCATGCGGCTGAGCCGTTCGGCTCAGCCGGCTAAGCCGCAAACGTCACTGAACCGACGGTGCGCGGCAAGTCCCGGCCTCAGGCGCCGACCAGCGAGGTCATGCACACCATCGTTCCTCGGCGCGCCGGCCGTGTCCTGGCCCTCGCAGGCGCCGCGCTGGCCGTCGCCCCGGCCGCTGCGCAGGCCGTCGACCTCAGCTACACGAACCCCGCTGGGATCTACACGGTCACCGCCAGCGACACCGGGAACTTCGCCGCCAGGACCGGCCCGAACCACCCCAATGGCGCCGGTCTGCTGCTGACCTTCACGCAGGGCGGCCGCAGCCTCCTCTACAACTACACGAGCGGGACCTACTACCCGTTCGCGCAGCTGACCACGAACAGGGCCACGCTGTCCAACATCACCGGCGGCGTCCGCGCCAGCGGTGACGTCAACAACGCCTCGTCCGGCGGCACCGACCAGCTGCACATCGACGAGGACCTGACGGTCGGCGGCACGACCGTCGACAACTCCGCGATCTTCATCAAGCTCAAGGTGCGCAACGACGGCGCCTCCGCCGTCGACCTCGGCGCGCGCATGGCCGTCGACTTCAAGCTCGCCAACGACGACGGGCCCGCGTTCACGCCCGAGGGCGGCTCGGCCCTCACGACCGCCACGCGCTACACGAACCCGGCGTTCGACTACTTCTACTTGAACGACAACAACGGCACGAACCCGTCGATCCCGACCGCGCCGACCCTGCGCGCCACCTGGACCGCCGGCGTCGCGGGCATCGGGACCACCGCGCCGGACATCCTCGAGATGGCCGACTACGGCGTGAAGGCCAACCAGCCGCTCGTCCCGACGCTGCCGCTCGCGTCGGCCAGGATCAACGCGGACAACGAGGTCCGCTGGATCTGGGGCACCGACAACTCCAACGCCCGCCACGTCGCGCCCGGCCAGACCGCGACGTTCGCGATCGCGACCTCGATGGGCTCGCTGAACCCGTCCGCGCCGACCAACACGACGCCGCCGGCCATCACCGGCACCCCGACCGTCGGCCAGACCCTGACCGCCGACAACGGCGCCTGGTCGGACACCACCGGCCTGACGCAGTACACGTACCAGTGGTACCGCTGCGACGCCCAGGGCGCGAACTGCGCCGCCGTCAACGGCGCGACGAGCGACACCTACAACCTGACGGCCGGCGACCTCGGCTCGACGATGCGCGTCGACGTCCAGGCCTCCGGCTCGGCCGGCGCGGTCGCCTCGCAGGTGACCAGCGCCGTCGCCGCGCCGGACACCACGGCACCGCTCGCTCCGACGCTGACCGGCACCCCGGCCACGACGACCGGCGTCAACACCGCGCAGGTCGACTTCACCGGCGCCGAGGCCGGCGGCACGTTCGAGTGCCGCGTCGACGGTGGCAGCTGGGCCACGTGCACCTCGCCCTTCGTCACCGGCACCCTGCTCGACGGCCAGCACACGGTCGACGTCCACCAGATCGACGACGCCGGCAACGTCGGCGCCGACGCCACGGCCACGTTCACGGTCGACACGACCCTGCCGGCCGCCCCGGCGATCACCGCCCGGCCGGCCGACCCCGACACCTCGACCACCGGCACCTTCCAGTTCACCGGCGAGAACGGCGCGACGTTCGAGTACCAGCTCGACGGCGGCGCCTGGGCGACGACGACCTCGCCGCTGGCGCTCTCCGGCCTCGGCCTCGGGCGGCACACCGTGAAGCTGCGCCAGACCGACGCCGCCGGCAACGTCGGCCCGGAGACGTCCACCACCTGGACCGTCGCCGGCCCCATCGCACCGCCCGTCCCGACGACGCCCGCCACCACCACCACGACGACGACGGCGACCCCGACCACCACGACGACCGCCACCACCCCGGTCGCCACCACGACGACGACCGCCGCGCCGCTGAACCAGGCTCCGACGACGCCGTCGATCGAGAAGGCCGTCAAGCCGAAGTTCACCGCGGTGATCGGCGGGACCGACAACCGCGGATCGACGACCGCCGGCGGGGCCAACGGCACCACGACGGTCACCGTCCAGAACCGCGGCGTCGACGTCGGCTGCGCGATGACCGGCGTCGCCCTGCAGTCCTGCCAGGTCGACCTGTACGCCATGGTCGGCACCGACGGCAAGGCCGTCACCGCCGCGGCGCGCCGCGTCCTGGTCGGCACCGGGCTCGTCAGGGCCGACGCCAAGACCGCCAAGCTGAGGGTCCGCGTCGTCCTCAACGGCACCGGCCGGGACCTGCTGCGCCGCAGCAAGACCGGCTTCAAGGTCAAGGTCGCGATCAGCGGCAAGCCGGACTCCGGCGCCGCCCTCAAGGCCGAGGGTGCCGCCCGCCTGGTCGCCGAGCACACGACGTTCGTGCTGGCCGGCTTCGGCGAGCGCCGCGCGACGCTGCCGGCCAACGTCCGCCGCCAGCTGGCCCGCATCGTCGGCCTCACGGCCGGCGGCGCGTCGGTCCGGATCGTCGGCCACACCGACAACACCTCCAACAACGGGCGCTACCTGCGCAAGCTCGGCCTCCGCCGCGCGACCGCCGCCGAGCGCTTCCTGGCCGCCCGCGGGGCGAAGGCCAGCTACCAGCTCGGGACGCGCGGCGACACGCAGCCGCGTGCGACGAACCAGACGACGACCGGCCGCTGGCTCAACCGCCGCATCGTCGTCGAGGTCGTCCGCTAGCGCGGCGACCTCCGCAGGGGACACCACAGCACGACGAAGGGCCGGCGCGTTCGCCGGCCCTTCGTCGTTCAGGCAGGCGTGATGCAGCCGAGCGCCAGGGTGGTCAGCAGGTGAGCGCCGGCGCCGGGTCGAGCGGCAGCTCCATCACATGCACGCCGCCGAGGGCGTACCGCACGCGGATCGTCTCGATGCGGCCGGAGGTCCCGCGGCGGCAACCGGCGCGCGAGCACAACGGCGGCGACGCGACACCAACCACCCCAACAACGGCGCCGAACAACGCCGCCGCCAACGCCCCGAAGATCCCTCCGAGCAACGTCAGGAAGAACACCCGCCAGAACCCCGGCCGCCTCGACCCCATCCGCTCGGCCACCCCGGCATTCCGTGCCGTCAGCTCCGTCACGCAGCACACCTTACCGGTCGACCACCTCGCGCGAACACCCGTTGACCGGTCCCGGCGCCCGGCGGGATGAACGGCGCCGGCCGCGCGAAGGTCGATGCGTGCGGGGCGCCTCGTCGTCGCGACCACCCGCACCGGCCCGCCCTACGCCCCCGACGCCACCCTCCCGAAGCACCCGTCCGCTCCCTGCAACTGACCCGCCCGCAGAACGACGAAGGGCCGGCGCGATCGCCGGCCCTTCGGAAGCTGCGTGGTGCGGCGAGCCGCGGAGCTAGTGCTCCGGCGTGCCGCCTTCGGCCATCCGCAGGAAGGCCTCGGTGCGGCGCCTGTCGCGGGCGGCGACGCGGGCGGCTTCGGTGCCTTCCTCGGCCTGCTCGAGCTCGCGCTCGGCGGTGGCCAGCTTGTCGCGGAGCGTGCCGACGTCGAGGGACGACGGGTCGGTCGCCTCCTCGACGAGGATCAGCACGCGGCCGTCGGCGACCTGGACGTAGCCCTCGCCCTGGGCGAGCCGGACGACGTCCGACTCGCTCTTGTACAGGCGCAGCTCCGTCGGCTCCAACATCCCCAACAACGGGGTGTGGTTGGCCAGGATGCCGATCGAGCCCACCGACGTGCGGGTCGAGACCATCTCGACCTCGTCGTTGAAGACCTCGCCGTCGGGCGTCAGGACCTCAGCGGTGAACGTGGTGCGAGCCACAGTCGCCTACTTGTTGCCCTTGGCCGCCGCGACGACGTCGTCGATCGTGCCCTTGAGCAGGAACGCCGACTCCGGCAGGTCGTCGTGGTCGCCGTTCAGGATCTCCTGGAACGAGCGGATCGTCTCGGCGATCGGGACGTACGCGCCCGGCGTGCCGGTGAACTGCTCGGCGACGTTGAACGGCTGCGACAGGAAGCGCTCGATCTTACGGGCGCGCTGCACGGTGACCTTGTCCTCGTCGGAGAGCTCGTCGATGCCGAGGATCGCGATGATGTCCTGCAGCTCCTTGTAGCGCTGCAGGATCGACTTGACCTGGTTGGCGACCGTGTAGTGCTCCTCGCCGAGGATGTCCGGCTTGAGGATCGTGGACGTCGAGTCCAGCGGGTCGACCGCCGGGTAGATGCCCTTCTCGGCGATGCCACGCGACAGCGTCGTCGTGGCGTTGAGGTGCGCGAACACCGAGGCCGGAGCCGGGTCGGTGAGGTCGTCCGCCGGGACGTAGATCGCCTGGACCGAGGTGACCGAGCCCTGGCGCGTCGAGGTGATGCGCTCCTGCAGCTGGCCCATCTCGGACTCCAGCGTCGGCTGGTAGCCGACCTGCGACGGCATGCGGCCCAGAAGCGCGGAGACCTCGGAGCCGGCCTGCACGAACCGGAAGATGTTGTCGATGAACAACAGCACGTCCTGGCCCTGGTCGCGGAAGTACTCCGCCATCGTCAGGCCGGTCAGCGCGACGCGCATACGCGCGCCGGGCGGCTCGTTCATCTGGCCGAAGACCATCATGGTCTTGTCGATGACGCCGGACTCCGTCATCTCCAGCCACAGGTCGTTGCCCTCGCGGGAACGCTCACCGACGCCGCAGAAGGCCGACAGGCCGCCGTGCTCGGACGCCAGGTTGTGGATCAGCTCCTGGATCAGGACCGTCTTGCCCACGCCGGCGCCGCCGAACAGGCCGACCTTGCCGCCCTTGGCGTACGGGGCGAGCAGGTCGATGACCTTGATGCCCGTCTCGAACATCTCGGTCGTCGGGGTCAGGTCCTCGACCGTCGGAGCCGGGCGGTGGATGCCCCAACGCTCCTTGGTCCTGACCTCTTCCTTCTGGTCGATGACGTCGCCGAGGACGTTGAAGATGCGGCCGAGCGTCTCCTCGCCGACCGGCACGGCGATCGGGCCGCCGGTGTCCTCGATCTCCAACCCACGGGCGAGGCCGTCGGTGGTGTCCATGGCGACCGCGCGGACGCGGTCGTCGCCGAGGTGCTGCTGCACCTCGCAGACGAGCCACTCTGCGCCGGCCTCACCGGACACGCCCTCCTCGGCCTTCGCGGCCTCGGGGAGCTTGACGCGGATCGCGTTGTAGATGTTCGGGAGCTTGTCGGGGAAGACGGCCTCGATGACGACGCCCTGGATCTCCTCGATCCGGCCGACGTTCTTCGCGCCCGTCTCCGCGCCCGTCGGGCGCTCGGTGGTGCTGGCTTCCATGGTCTCTAAATCTCCTGGAACGTTCTAAGTCTCTAAACGGGCTGGTTACGTCAGCGCCTCGGCGCCGCCGACGACTTCCATGATCTCCTGCGTGATCTCGGCCTGCCGGGCGCGGTTCATCTCGAGCGTCAGGTCCTCGATGACGTCCCCGGCGTTCTCGGAGGCGCTCCGCATCGCGGTCATGCGCGCGCCGTGCTCCGAGGCGGTCGACTCCAGGAGCGCGCGGAAGATCGAGATCTCCACGTAGTCCGGGACCAACCGCTCGAGGATCACCGCGGGATCGGGCTCGTACTCGACCAGCGCGTGGTGGCCGGTCTCGCCCTCCGAGCCCTCGGTGTCACGCTCGTTGCCCTCGAGGATCGTGGCCTGCTGCAGCGGCAGCAGCGTCTCGCGACGCACCTCCTGCACCAGCGGCGACACGTAGCCGTTGTAGAAGATCTCGACGCGGTCGACCTTGCCGTCGATGTAGGCCGCCATCAGCGACTCGGCGACCTCACGCGCGTTGGCGTAGGCCGGGCGGTCGGTGAAGCCGGTGAACGCGCCCTCGGGATCACGGCCGCGGAAGGTCAACGACGAGACGCCGCGGCGACCGGTGGCCGAGAAGACGACCTCCTTGCCCTGGTCCTCGTACTCGGCCGCGGCACGGATTCCCGCGCGGATGATCTGCGAGTTGAACGCACCCGCGAGACCACGGTCGGCGGTCACCAGCAGCAGCGCGACGCGCTCTTCGCGCTCGTGCTCCTTGAGGATCGGCAGCGAGCCGATCTCCCCGCCCGCGGCCTCGGCCGCCTGCCGCGTCATGCGGCGGATGGCCCCGGCGTACGGGCGCAGGTGCTCGATGCGCTGCTCCGCACGACGCAGGCGGGCGGCGGCGACCATCTCCATCGCCCGCGTGATCTTGCGGATGTTCTGGACCGAGGCGATCCGGTTCTTGACGTCGCGCTGCGACATGCGTTAGGCGGCTGCCCCGGCCGGCTCGGCCTCGGTGGCCTCGTCGTCCGACTTGGACTCGCGGGTCTTGACGCGATCGCTCTCGCCCTCGGAGATCGGCTGGCCCTCTTCGTCGAGGTCGTAGCCGAAGTCGTCGGCGTAGGTCGAGATCAGGTCCTTCAGCGCGGCCTGCGTCTCGTCGCTCCAGTCGCCGCCGGCGATCTTGTCGAGCAGGTCCTGGTTCTCGGCCTTGGCGCGCTGCGTCAGGCCGTCCAGGAACTCGCCGATGCGATCGACGTCGATGCGGTCCACGAAGCCGTTGGTGGCGGCGTAGACCTGCGCGACCTGGATGCCGACCGGCAGCGGCTCGCGCTCGTTCTGGTTCAGCGTGCGCACGAGGCGCGCGCCGCGAGCGAGCGTGCGCTGCGTGTCGGGGTCGAGGTCGGAGCCGAACTGCGCGAACGCCTCGAGGTCGCGGTACTGCGACAGCTCGATCTTCAGGCGGCCGGCGACCTTCTTCATCGGGCTGATCTGCGCGTTGCCGCCGACGCGCGACACCGAGATGCCGACGTTGATGGCCGGGCGCACGCCCGAGTTGAACAGCTTCGGCTCCAGGAAGATCTGGCCGTCGGTGATCGAGATGACGTTCGTCGGGATGTAGGCCGACACGTCGCCGGCCTGCGTCTCGATGATCGGCAGCGCGGTCATCGAGCCGCCGCCGAGGTCGTCGCTCAGCTTCACCGCGCGCTCCAGCAGGCGGGAGTGCAGGTAGAAGACGTCGCCCGGGTACGCCTCGCGGCCCGGCGGACGGCGCAGCAGCAGCGACATCTGGCGGTAGGCGAACGCGTGCTTGGTGAGGTCGTCGTACGTGACGACGGCGTGGCCGCCCTTGTACAGGAAGTACTCGGCCATCGCGGCGCCGGCGTACGGCGCCAGGAACTTGATCGGCGCGGCCTCGTCGGCGGCCGCGGCGACGATGATCGTCTTCTCGAGCGCGCCGTGCTCGGCGAGCGTCTCGGCGATGCCGACGACGGTCGCCATGCGCTGGCCGATCGCGACGTAGACGAAGACGAGGTCCGAGTCCTTGTTGTTGATGATCGTGTCGATCGCGATCGCCGTCTTGCCGGACTGGCGGTCGCCGATGATCAGCTCACGCTGGCCACGGCCGATCGGGATCATCGAGTCGACGGCCTTCAGGCCGGTCTGCATCGGCTGCGTGACCGGCTGGCGCTGGACGACGCCCGGGGCCTTGAACTCGGCCGGGCGGCGCTCGGCGATCTCGATGTCGCCCTTGCCGTCCAGCGGGATGCCGAGCGGGGAGACGATGCGGCCGAGCATGCCGTCGCCGACCGGGATGTCGAGCAGGCGGCCGGTGCGCTTGACCGTGTCGCCCTCGACGATCTTCTCCCACGGGCCGAACAGCACGGCGCCGACGTTGTCGGACTCGAGGTTGAGCGCGAGGCCGGTGACGCCGTGCGGGAGGTCGAGCGTCTCGAACGACATGCAGTTCTCGAGCCCGTGGATGCGGGCGATGCCGTCCGCGACCGACAGGACGGTGCCGACCTCGGTCAGCTCGGCTTGCCCCTGGTCGAGGCCCTCGATGCGGGACTTCAGGATGGAGGTGATCTCGTCGGGCTTGATCTGCATGCGGTTCAGGTTCCTTGGAAAGGGGTGAGAGCTCGGGGCTTCGCCTATGAGGCTAGGCCTGCGCGACGCTGCGGCGCAGGTTCTCGAGGCGGTTGCGGATGGAGGCGTCCAGGATGGAGTTGCCGACGCGGACGATCAGCCCGCCCAGCACGTCGGGATCGACGTTGGCGGTCAGCTCGATCTGCTGACCGGTCTGCTTGCCGATGGCGTCGCCGATCGACTTCACCGTCGCCTCGTCCAACGCCACCGCGGAGGTGACGGTGACCGGGAGGCGCTTGTTCTCCTGCTCCCACAGCACGTCGTACTCACGACGCACGCGGAAGACGACGGGCATGCGGTGGTTCTCGATCAGGAGCGCCAGGAAGTTGCCGATGACCTCATCGGCACCTTCCAGGAGCTTGCCCAGGCCGTCCTTCTTCTCCGTGGTGGAGAAGTAGGGGCTGAAGAAGTAGATCGACAGCTCGCGGTTGCCGTCGAGGGCATCGGCGAACTGGCCGAGCTGCTCCTTGATGACGTCGAGCTTGCTCTGCTCCTTGGCGACCTCGAACAGCGACCGCGCGTAGACCTGGGCGATCTCCTCCATCTAGCGGCGCTCCCCCAGAGCGGTGAAGTCCAGCTCCGACAGCGCCTCTTCGACGAGGCGACGCTGGTCGTCCTCGTTGAGCGTCTTGCGGGTGACGCGCTCGGTCGCCGCGACCGTGAGGTCGGCGACTTCCTTGCGGATCTCCTGCAGGGCGCGAGCGGTCTCGGCCTGGATGTCCTTGCGTGCCTGCGCCAGCTGCTCCTCGCGGAGGCCCTTGGCCTCTTCGAGGGCCTGGCGCTCGGCGGCCTCGCCGTTCTTACGGGCGCGGGCGACGATCTCCTCGGCCTGCACGCGCGCCTCCTTGAGGCGCTCGCGGTACTCGGCGAGGATCTCGTCGGCCTCCGCCTTGACGCGGTTGGCCGAGTCGATGGACTCCTCGATCATGTGCTGGCGCTTCTCGAGCGCAGCCTGGATCGGTGGGAACGCGTACTTCCTCAGCAGGAAGAGCGTCACGAAGAAGACCGCCAACGTCCAGATCATCAGCCCGATGTCCGGGCTGACGAGGAAGTTGGAGGACTTGTCCTTCGCGGCGTCCTCCGCTGCGAGCGGAAGCGCGGTGATGATGCCGTTCAGCATCAGGACCTAGCCGAGGAAGAAGGCGATGAGGCCGAAGATGAAGGCGTAGAAGACGATCGCCTCGGTCAGTGCGAAGCCCAGCCACTGGATCGAGGTGATCTCGTCACGCATCTCCGGCTGACGGGTGACCGACTCGATGACCTTGCCGAAGATGTAGCCGACGCCGACGCCCGGGCCGATGGTGCCGAGACCGGCGCCGATGCCCAACGCGATCGCCTTGCCGGCCTTGCGGCCGTACTCCTGCGGATCAGCGGCCTGAGCCAGGGTGGTCACCTGGTTGATGACTGACAGGTCCACGGTGTGTCTCCTTGGTTAGTGCTCGGCGGCGACGGCGCCGCCGAGGTAGATCGCGGTAAGGGTGGCGAAGATGAACGCCTGGAGCGTTGCGACCAGGGCCACTTCGAAGATGAAGAACGCGACGGCCATCGTCCCGGTCACCAGACCGAGCACGACCGAGCCGAAGATCGAGAGGTTCAGCAGCACGACCAGGCCGCCACCCATGAAGAGGATCAGGAGGTGGCCGGCGAGGATGTTCGCGAAGAGACGAACGGAGAGGCTGACGAGCCGGACGAAGTGCGAGATGACCTCGATCAGGAAGATCGGGCCGGCGGCGGCGCCCTCGACGCCCGCGGGCACCCAGGACTTCAGGTAGCCGACGAAGCCCTTGGCCCGGACGCCCTCGACGTGGTAGCTGACCCAGACGACGAGCGTCAGGACGAGTGGCACGGAGATGTTGGCGGTGGCCGCGAACAGCGCGAAGGCCGGGATGTGCACGCCGAAGATGTCGATCTTCTCCTGGCTCGTCGGCAGCGGCAGGTAGCCGAGCATGTTCGAGAACCAGATGAAGAGGAACAGGGCGCCGATGAAGGGGAACCACTTCAGCGCCATCGCCTCGTCCATGTTGCCGCGCGTGATGTTGTCGCGCATGAGGCCGTAGGCGAGCTCGACGACGGTCTGGACCTTGTTCGGCCGCTCCTGCATGCGCTTGGCGATGTAGATCATCGTGAAGCAGGTCAGCGCGGCGGCGAGGACGACGTAGAGGACGGCCTTGTTGATGGAGAAGATCCCGAGCGGGATCCACTTCTTCAGCTCGAACTCGTCCTGCGGGCGGTAGTCGTCGTTGATGTTCAACGCGAACGCGCCTGCCGGCGAAGCGAGCAGGACGACCAGCGGCGTCAGGAGGATGGCGAAGCGCTTGGGCATCATCAAGAAGGGAGCTCTCGGTGGTTCTCGAACGGGCGGGCGATCAGGTTCACGGTGAAGTACGCCGTGAACAGGACGACGACGAGCACGGCGGCGGCAAGCCCGACTGCGTCATCGCTTCCGGCGATCAGGTACGCGGCGAAGATCGTAAGGGCTACGAGCCATCCGCGTCCGATCATCGACGCGGCCGTCAGACCGACGACGGTCCTCGGGTCGTCCGAGGCGGCGGCGCGCTTGGACGTGTAGTCGTTGATCAGGCGCTGGGCGACCCAGGCGATCGCGGCGGCGAGCCAGCCGCCGAGCGGCCAGCCGGCGACGATGAAGATCGGCAGCGCGATCGCCAAGATGATGAGGTCGAGGTAGCGGATGGCAGCGGGCATGGGCTCGACCTAGGCGCCGGGGCGGCGCAGCGGGCCGCGCGCCGCCTCGGGGCAGGGGCGCGCGTGGCGGATGGACGTGATCGAGCGCCCGGTGCCCGCGACGGTCGCGGCGGCGCACGCCGCGCGCTGGGCGCGGCGGACGTCACGCAGGGCGAGGCGGCGCAGCCGGAACTGGCGGCGCTTGGCGTCGTCGGCGAAGGGGTCGCGGTCGAAGTTCTCGTTCATGGGTGTCAGGGCGCGCAGTGGCGGACCTGCTCGATGCTGGCACGCCCGCCGCGAAACTGCGTTGCGGGCGACCCTTCCGGAAGCGGGGACAAGTGCTTCCTTGGCGGCAAGCCGGAGACTACCGAAGTCGCGGACTTTGTAACAACTTCGTGACAGTCGGCGCTAACGGTCTGACGCGCGCGTGGGTAATAAGGGCAGGCAGCCTGTATTGCGATCGTGTTGGGGTTCGAGCCTAGTTGGAGGAACCCGGAGCCTCGCGACGGAGGTCGTCGAGGTCGAGGTCGCCGAACGTCATCGCGAGCGCGCCGACCCCGTCGCGGGGCCATTCGGCGCGCGGCCGGTCCCACGCCAGCTCGAGGTCGTTGCCGTCCGGGTCAGAGATGTAGAGCGCCAGGTGCGTGCCGTGGTCGGAGGCCTGGCGGATCGGGTGGTCGACCGCCTCCAGGCGGCGCAGCGCGTCGGCCAGCGCGGCCTTGTTGGGGTAGTTGATCGCGACGTGGTGCAGGCCGGTCACGCCGTCGGGCTGCGGCCCGCCGTCCTTGGACTTCCAGGTGTTGAACCCCAAGTGATGGTGGTAGCCCCCGGCC
The DNA here is from genome assembly GCF_000424625.1 of Conexibacter woesei Iso977N. Classification (GTDB taxonomy): domain Bacteria; phylum Actinomycetota; class Thermoleophilia; order Solirubrobacterales; family Solirubrobacteraceae; genus Baekduia; species Baekduia woesei_A. Next base: position 291,907 of record NZ_AUKG01000002.1, on the reverse strand, counting down.
GACACGAAGAGGATGTCACCGGTCGTCCCCCACCCCGGGACGTCGCGCTCCTCGGCGACGACGTCGAAGCCGAGGACGCCGACGTAGAAGTCGCGCACGCGGTCGATGTCGGCGGTGCGCAGGTGGACGTGGCCGATGAAGACGCCGGGATCGATGGGGTCGCTCATGCGCTGCAGCGTACGCGTTCATGGAACCCCCAGGGGGTATCTGCTACGTTGCTCGTACGCGCCATGAACGACCTCGAGATCCCCATCACCGGCATGACCTGCGCGTCGTGCGCCAACCGCGTCGAGAAGTCCCTGAACGGGCTGGAGGGCGTGGTGGCGACCGTCAACTACGCGACCGAGAAGGCGAGCGTCGCGTTCCCGGACGCGGTCGCGCCGGAGCAGCTGGTCGAGGCGGTGAGGGCCGCAGGCTACGACGCCGCGCTGCCCTCGGAGACGGTTGACGGCGGTCCGGGACCGGACCCGGCCGAGGCGCACCTGGCGTCCTTGCGCGAACGGCTGCTGATCTCGGCCGTGCTGTCGCTGCCGGTGTTGTTGTTGTCCATGATCGAGCCGCTGCAGTTCGACGACTGGCAGTGGCTCGCGCTGACGCTCGCCTCGCCGGTCGTCGTCTGGGGCGCGTGGCCGTTCCACCGCGCCGCGTGGGCGAACCTGCGCCACGGCGCCGCGACGATGGACACGCTGATCTCGCTCGGCGTGGGCGCCGCCTACGGGTGGTCGCTGTACGCGCTGTTCCTCGGCGACGCCGGGATGACCGGCATGAGGATGACGCTGTCGCTGGGCGGCGGTGGCGGGCGCGGCGACGAGCTGTACCTGGAGACCGCGGCGGTCGTGACGACGTTCCTGCTCGCCGGGCGCTACTTCGAGGCGCGTGCCAAGCGGCGCGCGGGCGCCGCGCTGGAGGCACTGCTGGCGCTCGGCGCCAAGGACGTCGCGGTGCTCGACGCGACGGGCGCCGAGCGGCGGATCCCGATCGAGCAGCTGGCCGCGGGCGATCGGTTCGTCGTGCGGCCGGGCGAGAAGGTCGCCACCGACGGCGAGGTCGTCGAGGGCCACGGCGCGGTCGACCAGTCGCTGCTGACGGGCGAGTCGGTCCCGGTCGAGAAGGGCCCGGGCGACGCGGTCGCGGGCGCGACGGTCAACGCGGGCGGGCGGCTCGTCGTGCGCGCGACGCGCGTCGGCAGCGACACCGCGCTCGCGCAGATCGCCCGCTTGGTGACGGCCGCGCAGGCCGGCAAGGCGCCGGTCCAGCGGCTCGCCGACCGCGTCTCGGCCGTGTTCGTCCCGGTCGTGATCGCGATCGCCTTGGCGACGTTGTTGGTGCGGTTGCTCGCGGGCGACGCGTCGAGCGCGGCCTTCGCCTCCGCCGTCGCCGTGCTGGTCATCGCGTGCCCGTGCGCGCTGGGCCTGGCGACGCCGACCGCGCTGCTGGTCGGCACCGGCCGCGGCGCGCAGCTGGGGCTGCTGATCAAGGGCCCGGAGGTCCTGGAGTCGACCCGGACGATCGACACCATCATCTTGGACAAGACCGGCACGGTCACCACCGGCCACATGTCCGTCACCGCCGTGCACGGAGACGACCCCACGACGATCCTGCGCCTCGCGGGCGCCGTCGAGGACGCCTCCGAGCACCCGATCGCCCAGGCGGTCGCGACGGCGGCCCGTGCGGCGCAGCCCGCGGGGCTCCCGATGGCCGGCGGCGGCGCGGCGCTCGCGCCCCTCCCCCGCGTCGAGGGCTTCGTCTCGCGCGACGGGCTCGGCGTCGAGGGTGTCGTCGGCGGGCACGGCGTGCAGGTCGGGCGCCCGGCGCTGATGGCCGACTGGGGCCTGCGCGTCCCGGCGCAGCTCGACGCGCAGCGCGCGGAGCTCGAGGGTGCGGGGCAGACCGCGGTGCTGGTCGCTTGGGACGGCGAGGTGCGCGGGGTGATCGGCGTCGCCGACACGATCAAGCCGACGAGCGCCGCGGCGATCGCGCGGCTGCGCGGGCTCGGGCTGACGCCGATCCTGCTGACCGGCGACAACGCGGTCACCGCGCGCACGATCGCCGCCGAGGCGGGCATCGACCAAGTTGTCGCGGAAGTCCTGCCGGCCGAGAAGGCCGACGTCGTCCGCCGGCTGCAGGCCGAGGGCAAGGTGGTGGCGATGGTCGGCGACGGCGTCAACGACGCGCCCGCGCTCGCCGCCGCGGACCTCGGGATCGCGATCGGGACCGGGACCGACGTGGCGATCGAGGCCTCCGACCTGACGCTCGTGAGCGGCGACCTGCGCGGCGCGGCGGACGCGATCCGCCTCTCCCGCGCGACGCTGCGCACGATCCGCCAGAACCTCGGCTGGGCCTTCGGCTACAACGTCGCGGCGATCCCGCTGGCCGTCGCCGGCCTGCTCAGCCCACTGGTCGCCGGCGCCGCGATGGCGTTGTCCTCCATCTCGGTCGTGTTGAACGCTCTGCGTCTGCGTTCGTTCCGATGAGCGAGCGGCAGCGCTACGTTCCCGCCGCGGGCTTCAGGGCGCTCACGAGGTTCTACGACCCGATCCTCGCGCTGACCTCGCGCGAGCAGGCGTTCCGGAGCAGGCTGCTCGCGGCGGTGTCGGCGGGGCTGCCCGACGGCGGCCGCGTGCTCGACGTCGGCTGCGGCACCGGCTCCTTCGCGCTGCTGCTCGCGCAGGCGCGGCCGGACGCGTCGATCCTCGGCCTCGACGGCGACCCCGACGCGCTGGCGATCGCGCGGCGCAAGGCGCCGGGGCTCGACTTCCGCCAGGCCCTCGCCGATGACACCGGCGAGCCGGACCGCAGCGCGGACGCGGTGACGATGTCGCTCGTCCTGCACCACCTCGACGCGGACGGCAAGGCGGCGGCGCTGGGCGAGGCGCGGCGGGTCCTGCGGCCGGGCGGGATGCTCCACGTCGCCGACTGGGGGCCGCCGCAGGATCCCGCGATGCGGGTCGCGTTCACGGTGCTGCAGCTCGTCGACGGGTTCGCGACCACGCGGGACCACGCGGCGGGCAACCTGCCGGGGTTCATCGCGCGCGCCGGCTTCGCGCCCGCGCCCGCCTTCGCCACGCTGCGGACCGCGTTCGGCTCGCTCGAGCTGCGCAGCCACGCCATCCTGTAGGCCATGCTCCCGCCCGGACCGAGCCTCTCGCCGCGCCGTCAGGTCCTCGCCTGGCTCTTCCGCCCCGAAGCGGTGATGGAGCGCGCGCAGCGCGAGTGCGGCGACGTCTTCACGCTCCAACTCCCGCTCGGGCCGATCGTCGCGGTCGCCGACCCGGCGCTGATCAAGGAGGTCTTCACCGGCGACAGCGACGTCCTGCGCGCCGGCGAGGGCAACGCGCCGCTGGAGCCCGTCGTCGGCCCGGACTCGCTGCTGCTGCTCGACGGCGCGCGCCACCTGCGCCGCCGGCGGCTCGTCCTGCCGCCGTTCCACGGCGACCGCCTCAAGGCCTACAGCTCGACGATGGCCGACATCACCGCGGCCGACCTCGCGACCTGGCCGCACGACGAGCCGTTCCCGGTCGAGCCGCGCCTGCGGGCGATCACGCTGGCGATCATCCTGCGCGTCGTCTTCGGGATCGAGGACTCGCAGCGCGCCGCGACGCTGGAGCGCCTGATCCCCCAGCTCATCCCCGACGGCGCCGTCTCCTCGCTGCTCCTCCTCCCCGCCCTGCGCCGCGACCTCGGCCCGCGCTCGCCGTGGCGGCGCTTCCTCCAGGCCCGCGCCGCGATCGACGCGATCCTCTTCGACGAGATCGCCCACCGCCGCGCCGAGACCGAGCACGGCGACGACATCTTGTCCATGTTGGTCCAGGCCCGCGACGAGGACGGCGCGCCGCTGACCGACCACGAGCTGCGCGACGAGCTGATCACGCTCCTGACCGCCGGCCACGAGACGACCGCCTCCGCCCTCTCCTGGACGTTCGCGCTCCTGCACCACCGCCCCGACCTCGCGGAGGCGGCGCGCCACGACGACGCGCTGCTCGACGCGATCGTCACCGAGACGCTGCGCCTCAAGCCACCGCTCTCGCTCGCGGTCCGCCGGACCACGCAACCCCTACAACTCGGGTCCCACACGTTGCCCGCCGGGACGCGCGTCGGCCCGTGCCTCTACCTGGCCAACCGCCACCCCGCCACCTACGGCCCGGACGCGGGCGCCTTCCGGCCCGAGCGCTTCCTCGACACCACCAACAAGCCCGACACCTACAGCTGGGTCCCGTTCGGCGGCGGCATCCGCCGCTGCGTCGGCGCCGCCTTCGCGCAGCTCGAGATGCGCACGGTCCTGCGCGCCGCGCTCGACACCTACAACATCACGCCCGCGCCGCCGCGCGGCCGCGCCGAGCGCACCCGCCGCCGTGCGATCGTCCTGACCCCCAGCGCGGGCGGCCGGACGATCGTCAGCCCGCGGCGCGCGCCCGCGCCCGCTGCGCCTCGCGCCGCAGCAGCGTCTTCTGCTCGGCCCTGACGACCGCCAGCGCCGGGCGCGACTTGCCGTGCGGGTTGACGAGGCCCGAGTCCCAGTTCTCGCCCTTGGCGGCGTTCCACTGGTACAGGTAGACCCGCGTGATCCGGCGACTCAGCGGCACGAGCTTCTGGAACACCCAGCGCGTCGCGACCGCCGCGTGCGCGGCCGACTCGGGGAACGTCACCTTCGCCGCGTTGCTGCGCTTGACGATCCCGCCGGTCTCGGTGAACCAGATCTGCCCGGTCGTGTGCGCGAGCAGCCGCCGCGTCCCGGTCGTGCGCAGCCGGTTGGCGTCGATGTAGTTGTGCAGGCCCCAGTACCTCGGCGCCAGCCTCCTGCCGATGTGCCTGCGGTACGCGTCGACCCACGAGGCCATGTTCGGCATGTCGAGCAGCTCGGCGCCCAAGATGGTGCACTTGGGGCACGCGCGCCGCATGCCGCGGTAGTAGCTCGACACGAGCGCCGGGCGGTGGCACGTCGGCTCGCCGCAGTGGTTGGCCTCGTTCCAGGTCGCGAACGTGGTCGCCCACGGGTAGCGCCTGCGGAACTGCTGGAAGTCGTACTTGTAGCGCGACGGCGTCGGCAGCTTGCGCCGGTCGACGCGCGAGTGGCCGAAGCCCACCAGCGGCTGGACGCCTTCGGCGCGCGCGGCCTCCATCCACTGGTCGACCTCCGCGACCTCCCAGGGGTGCTCCATCGCATCCCAGGAGACCGCGATCCGCGCGTAGCCGATCTGCAGCGACCGGAACAGCGGGTCGCTGAACATGTCCGGCTTCTGGTCGGCGATGCCGATGACCAGCGCGGGCGACGACGCCGCGCGGGCACCGAGGGCCGCGACCAGCGCGACCCCGACGATCAGGGCGCGGACCCACAACGACAGCGACCGGCTCACGACGCGGGGTCCGGCTCCTCGGTCAGCACGGTGTCCTCGTGCGAGTACGCGGGCGAGCAGCAGCACAGCAGGACCAGCGGCTCGGCGCCGGCGGAGTTGTCGAGCTTGTGCTCGACGCCGGGCGGCAGGACGACGCAGTCGCCCGCGCGCACGTCGCGCCACTCGTCGCCCACGCGCACGCGGCCCGCGCCGCCGAGGAAGAAGTACAGCTCCTCGGACGCGCGGTGGTAGTGGGCGATCGTCTGCCCGCCGGCCGGCACGACCGCCTCGGCCAGCGACTGGTTCTGCGACGGCAGGGTCACGCGCCCGGCGATCTCGCGGATCGTCGAGCCATCGAGGGTCGTGAACGGCTCCCGCTCGTCCAGGTTCGCGAGGTCCATCGCCAGCAAGTTACCCGGCGCAGCGGTGGAACCACCCCACCCCGGACGCCGTGAGGGCGTCCGGGGTGCGTGTGGCTCGGGGAGGAGAGGGGTCCGTTCTCCGGGGTCGTACGGCACTGGGGGTCCTAGGAGGCCAGGACCCTGCGGGCCGACTCGCGGTCGACACGCCGGGCCGCGCCGGCCAGGGAGCGGGCGACGATCGCCCGTCCCCGGCCTGGGGGAGCTTTGGCCCTGCGCGCCTCGATCACGTCACGCACCGACGCGCTCGAGCGCGGTGCGGCGGACTTGACGTAGTCGGCGTGGAGGTAGAACTGCATGACGGTGGTGCTCCTTCTTGGTGTTGATGAAGGGGCCACCGCCCGGAAGGGGCGAAGCGAGAGTCCTTGGCGGGCGGTGGGACGCCCGCGGACTGGTGAGGGACCTAGCGCGCGAGCGTCGACGTGACGGACCAACGATGACCGGAGAAGACCGTGGTCTTCCGGGCCGCCGGGAAGGCGACCTGGGTCATGTTGGGGAGGATGTCGCGTCGGGTGACTCGCATGGAGATCCCCTCCTCTCTACATGTAGGTCTTGATGACCGTCGTGTAGGAGAAGTCCCGGGGACCGTACCAGCGCAGGCCCCGGGGCCGCAAGTGCGGTTAACCCGCCTTCACACCCATCAGGCCCTGGATGACCGCCAGCGCCGGGCGCGGCTTGTCGTCGGGGCCGATCAGGCCGGAGTCCCACGTGCGCGCCGCCGCGTTGTCGGACCTGCTGCTGAGCCCTGTGTTCCAGTGGTAGATGTAGACCCGCTGCACGCGCGGGCTGAGCTTCGCCAGCGTGGAGAACACGTACTTGGTGGCCTTGGCCGCGTGCTGCGCGCCGGTCGGGAACCTGACCGCCGAGTTGTTGTTGCGCGCGACGACGCCGCCTGTCTCGGTGAACCAGACCGCGCCCCTGACCGACGTCAGCAGCTTCCTGGTCCCGGTCGTCCGCAGCAGGTTCGCGTCGTCGTAGTTGTGCAGGCCCCAGACCTTCGGCGTCCGCTTCGCGGCCTTGACGAAGCGCTGGGCCCACGTCCCGACGTTGTTGCGGTCCAACAGGTCGGCGCCCAGGATCGTGCACGTCGGGCACGCCCTGCGCATCGCGTTCCACCAGCGCGCGACGGTCGCCGGCTGCTTGTTGATGTTCGCCTCGTTCCAGGTCGCGAACTCCCTGACGAACGGGTAGCGCCTGCGCAGGTCCTTCAGCGACCTCGCCATCTGCGCGGCCGACGGGTTGTAGGACGCGCGCCTCTGCGAGCGCGTGAACGTCACCAGCGGCGCCGTGCCCGCGGCCTTCGCGCCCGCCATCCAGCCGTCGAGCCACGTGCGCAGGCGCGCGTCGCGCAGCGCGTCGTACGGGACCATGACCCGGACGTGCTTGACGTGCAGCGCGGTGAAGCGCGGGTCCGTGAACATGTCGGTCTTGTTGTCGGCGATGCCGATCGCGACCTTCGCCTGGGCGGCGGTCGTGCCGCCCACGGCCAGCACGGCGAGGGCGATGAGGGTCAGCAGGACGGCGTGCGTGGGGCGGCGCATGAGCGCCGGAAGGCTAGCGAGCCGCGCGCCGGATCCGGCCGAGCTCGCCCTGCAGGGTGCTCAGCGCCGGGCGCGCTTGGCCGTCGGGCCCGACGAAGCCCGAGTCCCACGTCGCCGCGCCGGTCTCGCCGAGGCCGGTGTCCCAGTGGTACAGGTACACGCGCTGGATCCGCGGGGAGACCCTCGCGAGCTTGTCGAAGATGAACTTCGTGACCTTCGCGGCGCGCGAGGTGCCGGTCGGGAAGACGAGCCTGGAGCCGTTGGCGCGCTTGACGATGCCGCCGGTCTCGGTGAACCAGAACGACCCGCCGACCGAGGCGAGGAGCTTCTTGGTGGTCTTGGTCGACAGCGTGTTGGCGTCGACGTAGTTGTGCAGGCCCCAGAGCTTGGGCGTGCGGTGCGCGGCGGCGACGAAGCGCTGGGCCCAGGAGATCATGTTGGGCTTGTCGAGCAGGTCGGTCGCCAGGACGTTGCAGGTCGGGCAGCCCTTGCGCAGCGCCAGCCACCACTTCGCGACGACGGCCGGCTTCTTGTTCATGTTGGCCTCGTTCCAGGACGAGAAGTCCTTCAGGAACGGGTAGCGCCTGCGCAGCGCCCTCATGTTCGAGACCAGCTGCTGCGGCGTCGGGTTGTAGGAGATGCGCCGGGGCGAGCGGTCGAAGGTGACCAGCGGGCGCGCGCCGGTGGCCTTGGCGCCGTTCATCCAGAGGTCGAGCTGCGCAGTCGCGGTCGCGTCGCTGAGGACGTCCCAGCGCAGGTCGATGCGCGCGTAGCCGACGTGCAGGGCCTGGAAGCGCGGGTCGCTGAACATGTCGGCCTTGTTGTCGGCGATGCCGACGCCCAGCGGGGCGACCGCGGCGTGGGCTGCAGCGGGCAGGGCGGCGAGCGCGAGCAGGGTCAGCACGAGGAGGCGGCGCATGTCCCGGTCGTCGGAACGCGCGCCACCCCCTTGATGTCAGGCCTCTGGCACCAGGCGCGCGCTACGCGGCGACCGGCGCGCCGTCCTCGGGCGCGCCCGCCAGCGACACGCCGATGACCTTCAGGCGGCGGGTCAGCGCCTGGAAGGCGAAGCCGTGGACCTCGTCGCTGCGGACGCCGAGGATCTCGTACTCGTCGCCGATGTCGAAGCCGCGCGGGGTCAGGACGCCGGCCGCGATCGGGATCAGCTCCTGCAGCGTCGCGGTGATCCTGCGCGCCAGCTCCGGGCTCTCGCGCGCCTTCTGCTGCAGGAACCACGTGCCGTAGGCGACGTGGCGGTGCTCGTCCTGGGAGATCCGGCGGAAGCCCTCCAGGAAGCCGGGCAGGATCCCGCGGTCCTCGAAGACGCGCGTCAGCGTGTCCTGGCCGGTGAGCGCGAGCGTCCCCTCGATGACCATGTGGTAGGTCGTGACGAAGTCGACCTTGGCGTCCATGTCGGCCGGGTCGGCGAGCAGGCGCCTGTTGGCGTCGACCAGCACGTCGTCGAACAGGATCTTGAAGGACTCGTTGAGGTCGGCGCGGGCGCGGTCGAGGCGCTGCTCGAACGTGCCGTCGTAGCCGACGACCTTGTTGTAGAAGTTGTTGAAGTGCTGGGCGTGACGCGCCTCGTCGACCTGCTGGGTGGTGAGGAACGCCTCTTCGCTCTGGGACTCGTAGGCGCCGACGAGGCCGTTGAACTGCGTGGCCACGCGCTCCTCGCCGATGAAGAACGACGACAGGAACCAGGTGATGTGGTCCTTGTCCTCCTCGCTGAGGTTCGCCCAGTCCTCGCGGTCCTGCGTGAAGTCGATCGTGTGCGTCGACCACGGCTGGCGCTCCCACAGCTCGTAGAGCTGCTGCGGGGTCATCAGCACGACCGAGGACAGCTTGGACTCGTCGCTGATCGTGGCGACGTCGCCCTGCGACGTGAGCTCGAGGAGGTTGGCCATGCCGGCGATCCTGACAGGGTGTTTGACACAGTGTCAAGCGTTCGTTGACAGGGTGTCAGGGTGGTGGAGGTATGGTGGCTCAGGATGTCCGGAGACGAAGAGCGCACCAGCCCTGTCGCCCACCGCGAGGGCCCGGCGACGGCCAAGCGCGCGCAGGTCCAGGCCGACGTGCTGCGCGCGACCGAGGAGCTGCTGGCGTCCGGGTCGTCCTACGCGGACCTCAACGTCGAGAAGATCGCCAGGGCGGCCGGGATCTCGCGGACCGCGTTCTACTTCTACTTCGCCGACAAGCGCGACCTGCTGATGCGCCTGGCGGGCGACGTCACCGAGTTGTTGTACGCCCAGGCCGACATCTGGTTCAGCGGCGACGGCGACTCGCCCGAGGAGGAGATCCGGGAGGCGCTGACGCGGATCGCCGAGCTCTACCGCGTGCACGGCGTGCTGATCCGGGCGATCGTGGAGGTGTCCACCTACGAGGAGGACATCGCGACGTTCTGGCGCGGGCTGCTGCAGCGCTTCGTCGACGCGACCGCGCGGCGGATCGAGGCCGAAGGCCACCTGCCGGACGGCCTGGCCGTGCCGACGGCGTTCGCGCTGACGTGGATGGTCGAGCGGACCTACTACCAGCAGCTGGTCCAGGACGACCCGGTCCCGCTGGACGCGATGGTCGACGCGATCGTCGGGATCTACCGCGGGACCGTGTACGGCGGCTAGTAGCGCCCGGGCGGCTTGCCGGTCGCCTGCTTGAAGCTGTTGGTGAAGTGGGCCTGGTCGGCGTAGCCGAGGTCGTAGGCGAGGTCCGCCGCGGCGTCGCGCCCGGCCGCGACACGCTCGACCGCCTCGTGGAGGCGGGCACGTTGTAGGACTTGCTTGGGCGTGAGGCCGACGTGGTCGCGGAAGAGGCGCTGGAGCGCGCGGGTCGTGAGGCCGTGGCGGCGCGCGACCTCGGCGACGGTCGTACGCCCGGGCTCGGGCGCGTCGATGATCGCGACGCAGACGCGGTTGGCGAGCAGCGCGCGCTCGTCCTCGTCCCGCCACCGCGCGCGCAGGAAGTCCTCGACGTGCGCGCGGTGCTCCTCCGGGCTGCGCGCCTGCGCGAGCGCGCGCTCCAGGCGCTCGCCGTCCGGGCCGAACGCCTCGGCGAAGCTCACGGTGCGGTCGGTCAGCGCGTGGGCGGGGAGGTCGGAGATCGCCGGGAGCAGGCCCGCGGCGATCCGGGTCCCGAGGGCGTGGCCGCGGCCCTGGAGGGTCCGGTCGTCGCGGCCGGTCACGGGACCGGCGACGAACGGGCCGTCGCTGCCGTGGCCGAGGTTGACGCACGGGAACGGCAGGACGCCCTGGACGTGGCCGGCGCCCGGCGGCAGGTCCCAGCGGACGTGCCAGTGCAGGTCGACGAGCGCCGCGAGGTCCGGCGCGGGCGGCGTGCGGTCCAGGCGGAAGCCCGTGTCCGGGGTGGTGAGGACGCCGCGCGCCATGGGTGTCGCATTCTTCCAAGACGGGCGCGTGGGGCCGGCCGTAGCTTCGCGGCCATGACCTCCCCCATCCCCTCCGGCTTCCACAGCCTGACCCCGGGCATCATCGTCGACGGCGCCGCGCGCGCCCTGGACTTCTACGAGCGCGCCTTCGGCGCCGAGGTGACGTTGCGCCTCACCATGGGCGACCTGGTCGCCCACGCCGAGGTCCGGATCGGCGACTCCATGGTGTACGTCAACGACCCGATGCCGGACCTCGGCCTCGTCGCGCCGGCCGCCGATCGCGACGCGTGGCCGTCGTCGCTGCTGATCTACTGCGAGGACGCCGCGGCGCTGCACGCGCGGGCGGTCGCGGCAGGCGCGACCGAGATCCACCCGGTGGCCGACCAGTTCCACGGCGACCGCGTCGGCTCGCTGCGCGACCCGTTCGGGCACCGCTGGATCATCGCGACGCGCATCGAGGACATGAGCGCGGAGGAGATGCAGGTGCGCCTCGACGCCTGGATGGCGCAGGGCGCGGCGCACTAGCCGCAGCGCGCGTCAGCCGCGGCGGTTCAGCGCCTCGAACTCGCCCGTTTCCATCTGGCGCTGGACGTCGGCGTCGACCTCGTGTTGCTCGGCGTCCGGCCTCACGCGGCGGATCCGGACCGCGGAGAGGCGGCGCAGCTTGAGGATCTCCAACACGTAGACCAGGTACGCCGACGCCGCGGCCACCACCAGGGCGAACGCGAGCACGACGAGCGACCACCCTGTGTTGAGGTGGCCGTGGTTGTCGGAGTACGGGATGAAGCGCAGGGAGACGGCGAAGGCGCCGAGCAGGAGCGTCCAGGCGTACAGGTAGATCAGCGTCTTGCGCTCGCTGAAGCCGATCCGGTTGAAGCGGTGGTGGAAGTGGTTGGCGTCGGCGATGTAGACCTTGCGCTTGTACTTCATGCGCTTGAGGACGACGAACGTCGTGTCCAGGAACGGCACCGCGAGCACGACCAGCGGGATCACGAGCGCGAGGACGGCCTGCGTCTTGACCGCGCCCTCGACCGCGATGCAGCCGAGCAGGAAGCCGAGCAGGTTCGCACCGCAGTCGCCCATGTAGATCGAGGCGGGCGGGAAGTTGTGCACCAGGAACCCGGCGGCGGCGCCTGCGGTGCAGGCGGCGAGGATCGCGGCGTGGCTGCGGTCGAGGTCGAAGGCGATGATCGCGAACGCCGCCGCGCTGATCGCGCAGACGCCGGCGGCGAGGCCGTCGACGCCGTCGGAGAAGTTGACGACGTTCATCATCGCGACGATCCCGATGACGGTGATCGGGCCGCCCGCGGAGCCGAAGTCGATCGCGCCGAAGAACGGCAGCGTGATGTTCGTGACCTCGACGCCTGCGGCGACCGGGATCGTGGCGGCGACGACCTGGCCGAGCAGCTTGACGGCCGGGTGCAGGTCGAAGCGGTCGTCGATCGCGCCGACGACCGTGATCAGCGCGCCGCCGATCAGGATCCCGACGAAGCGGTCGTGGGTCCGGTGGGTGGTCTCGATGAAGATCAGGCCCGCGACGAGCGTGCCCGCGAAGATCGCGAGGCCGCCGAGCAGCGGCGTGGATCCGCGGCCGAGGCCGCGCGACTTGGGCTGGTCGACCGCGCCGACGGTGCGCGCGAACCTCGCCGTCAACGGCGTCAGCAGGACGGCCACCATGAACGCGACCGCGAAGGCGTAGACGGCGTCGAGCTCCGTCATGTGGGCTGAAGGGTATTCGGCGGGTCGGCGTGCGAGGCTTCTGCGCAGGTTTGCGGATCCTGCTCGTGACTCAGATGTGGCCGACGGAGGCCGAACCCGACCTCGGGGCGTTCCTGCTGCCGCTCGTGCGCGAGCTGCGCGCGGCGGGGCACGACGTGGAGGTCAGCGCGCGGTCGCAGCGCGGCGGCTCGGCGGCGAAGTACCTCCACCTCGCGTCCTCCGCGGTGCGCGCCGCTCGTCGCTTCAAGCCCGACGTCGTGTTCGCCCATTTCCTCTTCCCCGCGGGGTTCGCCGGCCTGCTGGCCGCGCGCGCGGCGCGCGCGCCGTTGGTGGTCATGGCCCACGGACAAGACGTCGCGAACCTCGACCGAGTTGCGCTCCGCTGGGCGACCGCGCCGGTCCTGCGCGGTTCGGCGGCGGTGATCGCGAACTCGTCGTGGCTCGCCGGGCGGTTGACGGCGCACTTCCCGCGCGTCGAACCGGTGGTCGTCGACCTCGGCGTCGACCTGGCGCAGTTCGCGCCGGGCGCGGCGCCCGCGGCTGCGTGGCCGGGCGAGCACCCGCGCTTCCTCTGCGTCGGCTCGCTGATCGAGCGCAAGAACGTCCTCGCGCTCGCGAGCGCCTTCGAGCGCCTCGGCCGCGGCTCGCTCGTCTTCGTCGGCGACGGTCCGCTGCGCACGCAGCTGGAGTCCCGCGGGGGCGTGACCGTCGTCGGCCGCATCCCCCACACCGAGGTCCCCGGCTGGTACGCGGCCTGCGACGTCCTCTGCCAGCCCTCGCTGCTCGAGCCCTTCGGCCTCGCGACCCTCGAGGCGATGGCGCTCGAGCGCACCGTCGTCGCCACCGCCGTCGGCGGCCCGCCGGAGTTCGTGACGCCCGCCGCCGGCATCCTCGTCGACCCCCACGACCCCGCGGCGCTGACGACCGCGCTCCGCGACGCGACGACCTACCCGACGCCCAACCCGGCAGCGCGCGAAGCCGCCTCGGCGCACGACGCGGCCACGCAAGCGGCGCGTATGGCCGCAGTCCTACAACAAGCCATCGCCACCCGGCGATGACCCACGCGCTGCTGCTCGTCGGGGCCCCCGGCGCCGGCAAGTCCTCCATCTTGGAAGCCCTCGGCTCCGCGCTGGAGCGCGCCGAGATCCCCTACGGCTCGATCGAGTCCGAGCAGCTCTCGATGGGCTGGCCCCTGCTCCCGGCGACCACCTGGATCCCGACCCTCGCCACGGTCCTGTCAGCCCAACTCGCCGCCGGCCGCACCCTGCTCCTCATCGCCGCAACGCCGGAGTCCCCCACCGACCTCGTCCAGCTCCAAGCGGCGATCCCGACCGAGCGACTCACGACGATCTGCCTCTCAGCACCACCCGACCTCGTCGCCTCGCGCATCGCCACCCGCGAACCCGACACCTGGCCCGGCAAACCCCACCTCATCGCCCACGCCCGCCACCTCGCCGCGACCATCCCCACCTTCCCCGGCATCACCGAGACGATCTCCACGATCGACCGAGCCCCCACGTCGATCGCCGCCGCCCTCGCGCGGACCTTCCTCCTGACCTGAGCAGCGGCGGTCCAAGTCGTCCAACCCCCGCTATACGGGGGTCAGACGACTTGGACCGCGCCGAGGTCAGGCGGCGGTCGGTGTCGAGAGGTGCTCGTAGAGCGGGTAGCGGTCGGCGATGGCCGACACGCGGTCCGACAGGGTGTCGCGGGAGGACTCGAAGGCCGGCGTCAGCGCGGTGGCGATGATGTCGCCGATCTCGCGGAAATCGTCGGCCTGGAGGCCGCGGGTCGCGAGGGCGGCGGTGCCGACGCGCAGGCCGGAGGTGACCATCGGCGGGCGCGGGTCGAACGGGACCGCGTTGCGGTTGACCGTGATGCCGATGTCGTGGAGGCGGTCCTCGGACTGCTGGCCGTCGATCTCGCTCTCGCGCAGGTCGACCAGCGCCAGGTGCACGTCGGTGCCGCCCGTGAGGACGTTCACGCCGTGCCCGGCGCCCATCAGCGCCTCCGCGACGGCCTGGGCGCCCGCGATCGTGCGCTCCTGACGCTCGCGGAACAGCTCGGACGCGGCGATCTTGAACGCGACCGCCTTGCCGGCGATCACGTGCTCCAGCGGCCCGCCCTGCTGGCCGGGGAACACGGCGCTGTTGATGGCCCTGGCGTGCTCCTCGCGGCACAGGATCAGCCCGCCGCGCGCGCCGCCGATCGTCTTGTGCACGGTCGACGTCACGACGTCGGCGTGCTCGACCGGGTTCGGGTGCAGGCCCGCGGCGACGAGCCCTGCGAAGTGGGCCATGTCCACCATCAACAGCGCGCCGACCTCGTCGGCGATCGCCCGGAAGCGCGCGAAGTCCAGCTGCCGCGGGTAGGCGCTCCAACCCGCCAACAGCAGCTTCGGCCTGCGCTCCTTGGCGATCCGCTCGACCTCGTCCATGTCGATCAGCGAGGTCTCGCGATCCACCTCGTACGGCGCGATGTCGTACAGCCGCCCGGACACGTTGAGCTTCATGCCGTGCGAGAGATGCCCGCCGTGCGGCAGCGACAGCCCCATGATCGTGTCGCCCGGCTGCAGCAGCGCGTGGTAGACGGCGGAGTTCGCCTGCGCGCCCGCGTGCGGCTGGACGTTGGCGTGCTCGGCGCCGAACAGCGCCTTCGCGCGGTCGATCGCCAGCTGCTCGATCACGTCGACCCACTCGCACCCGCCGTAGTACCGGCGCCCCGGATAACCCTCGGCGTACTTGTTGGTCAAGACGCTGCCCTGCGCCTCCAGGATCGCCTGGGGCACGAAGTTCTCGGACGCGATCATCTCCAGCGTCCGCTGCTGGCGGTGCAGCTCCCTGCCGATCGCCTCGGCGACCTCGGGGTCGACTTCGGCGAGCGACTGGGTGAAGAAGTCAGGGCTCAGATCGGAAGACACGGCAGCGACGCTCCTCTAGGAGAAAGGTTCCGAGAATGTGCCCAGGCGCGCGGCAGAACTGCTCTCGTCGCTTCCCGGAGGTCGGTTCCTCCCTCGGGCGCCAGTCGCGACGCCACCGAAGGTATCAGCCGGGAACGCTGGCTTGAACGGCCGATCCGTCGAGCTCGCTGATCTGCGAGACGCGACGCGCGTGGCGCCCGCCCTCGAACGCGGTGACCAGGAAGCGCTCGACGATCGCGTCCGCCTCGACCGGCGCCAGCCGCGCGCCCGAGAGCGTCACCGTGTTGGCGTCGTTGTGGCGGCGGGCCATCTCGGCCTCCCCCGGATCGTGGGCGTTGACCGCCCGGACCCCGGACACCTTGTTGGCGACGATCGCGACGCCGACTCCCGACCCGCACGCGAGCACGGCCCGCGCGGCCTCTCCGGACCCGACCAGGCGCGCGGCCTGCTCGGCGTACGTGGGGTAGTCCACCGACTCGGGCGACTCCGGCCCGACGTCGATCAGCTCGTGGCCTTCACTTGCCAGCACGCGCTTGACGTGCTCCTTGAGGTGAAAGCCCGCGTGGTCCGACCCGATGGCGATGACCATGTCGGCGCCAATGTACAACCATCGCGCACGCCGCGGGACCCACCCGGCGCCCGCAAACTGCGGCAACTTACGAGACGAGGCCCTCGAGCGCCGCCGCCACGCGGTCGCGGCCGAGCGCGCCCTCGCGCAGGATCGCCCACGTCCCGTCGCCCTCGAACCTGCGCAGGTCGATGACCGTCGAGGCGGTCCCGTCCAGCTCGCCCACGTCGAGGACGAGGTCGACCTCGGAGACGATCGCCGGGTCGATGTCGCTCACGCGCCGCGCGTCCGCGCCACCGCTCGGGTTCGCGGAGGACTGCATGACCGGCCACCTCACGGCCCCCAGGCCGGCGGTCGCGGGCCCGAGCGCGGGCACGCGCAGCCCCAGCGTCTCCGGGTCCGGCCCGCACGCGAGCGGGAAGCGCCGCGCCGGGTTGGGCAGCAGCAGCGTCACGGGGCCGGGCAGCAGCCCTTCGAGCGCCGCGACCGTGCTCGGCCCCAGCTCCGGCAGCGCGGCCAGCGCGAGCTCGAGCGAGAACAGCAGCACCGCGGCGGGCTTGTCCGGCCGTCGCCCCTTGATGGCGTACAGCCGCTCGACCGCCTCGACCGTGTCCGGGTCGCACGCGAGCCCGTAGACCGTGTCGGCACCGAAGATCGCGACCCCGCCGACCGCCATGCAGCGCTCGAACGTCGCGGCCTCGTCCTGGGTGATCATCAGCGCTGCCCCACCACGACGCGCTCGTGGCCCGCCAGGTCGGTGACCGTCGAGACCTCCGGGAACCCGGCCGCCGCGACCAGCGCCCGGACCGCCGGCGCCTGCCCGGCGCCGACCTCCATCGCCAACATGTAGGCGTCGGTCCCCGCCGCCTGCGTCACCAGCGGCCGGATCGTGCGCAGCCCGTCGTTGCCGGCGAACAGCGCCAGCGCCGGCTCGTGCGCGACGACCTCGGGCGCCAGGAAGCGGCGCTGGGTCTCCTCCACGTAGGGCGGGTTCGACACGACCACATCGACATGCGGATCGACCCCGTCGAGGAGATCGCCCTGCGTGAACGTCACGTCCAGCCCCAATCGCTCTGCGTTGCCGCGCGCGACCGCGAGCGCGTCCGGTGAGACATCCGAAGCGCTCACGCGGAAGTCCGGGCGCTCGTCCTTCAGGGCCAGCGCGATCGCGCCGCTGCCCGTGCCGACGTCGTGCACGCGCGAGCCCGACGGCAGGTCCAGCAGCGCCTCGACGAGGTGCTCGGTCTCCGGCCGCGGCACGAGCACGCGCGGGTCGACGTGCAGGTCCAGGTGCCGGAAACCCTTGCGCTCCACGAGGTAGGCGACCGGCACGCGCTCGACCGTGCGCCGCCGGATCGCGTCGCGGAACCAGCGCGCGGCGTCGCCGGTGACCTCGCGGTCGGGGTCCAGCCACAGCGTCGTGCGCTCGACGCCGAGCGCGTGGGCCAGCAGCACCTCCGCGTCCAGGCGCGGCGAGTCGACGCCCGCCGCCTGCAACGCGACCAGCGCCGAGTCCAGCGCCTCGCGCACGCCCGGCCCGGCGAAGGGCGACGGCATCGGCTACGCGGCCGCCTGCGACTCCAGGCCGCGGCGCTTCTCGTCGTCCTGCAGGGCGGCGGTGAACTCGTCGAGCTCGCCTTCGAGGACCGCGTCGAGGTTGTGCGCCGTCAGCTTGATGCGGTGGTCGGTCACGCGCCGCTCACCGTAGTTGTAGGTCCGGATCTTCTCGGCGCGGTCGCCGGTGCCGACCTGCGAGCGGCGCGCGTCGGCGGTCGCCGCCTGCTGCTCGGCCAGCGCGCGCTCGTAGAGGCGCGCGCGCAGCACGCGCATCGCCTTCTCACGGTTCTGCAGCTGCGACTTCTCGTCCTGCATCGCGACCGCGACGCCGGTCGGCTTGTGCGTGATCCGGACCGCCGAGTCGGTGGTGTTGACCGACTGGCCGCCCGGACCGCCGGAGCGGTAGACGTCGATCTGCAGGTCGTTCTGGTCGATGTGGATGTCGACGTCCTCGGCCTCGGGCAGCACGGCGACCGTCGCGGTCGACGTGTGGATGCGGCCCTGGGACTCCGTCGCCGGCACGCGCTGCACGCGGTGCGTCCCGCCCTCGTACTTGAAGACCGAGTAGGCGCCGTCGCCCTTGACCGCGAACGTGTACTTGCCCTCGCTCTGGTCCATCGTCTCGGTAGTGAACCCGCGACGCTCGGCGTAGCGGGTGAACATCCGGTAGAGATCGCCGGCCCAGAGGCCCGCCTCCTCGCCGCCGGCGCCGCCCTGGATCTCGACGATGACGTTCTTGTCGTCGTTGGGATCGGGCTCGACCATCGCCAGCCGGATCTCCTCCTCCAGCTCCTCGATCCGCGCCTCGGAGGAGCGCAGCAGCTCGCGCAGCTCGGGGTCCTCGCCCTCGGCCAGCAGCTCGCGCGCGCCCGCGGCGTCGTCGACCGCATGCCGCCACTCCTCGGCCAGCTTCGCGGCCGGCTCCAGGCGGCGGTACTCGCGCCCGACCTCCGCGTAGCGGTTGCGATCCCCGATCACGTCGGGGTCGGTGATGAGGCGACCGACCTCCGCGAAGCGGCTTTCGATCTGGTCGACGAGGGACTCGATCATGCGACCATCGAGCCTACCGCCCGGCGGTGCGAACGAGCCGCTAGGCGAGTTCGCGCAATGGCGTGGTCGCCCCCTGGGCGATCACGCCACGACTTCGACGCCGACGAGATCCTGGTCGGTGTACCCCATGGGGTCCTCCAGCTCCAGGACGGCGTTCATGGCGGCGATGGCGACTGCGAGCTGGTCGAGGTCGGGCTCGCGGGTCGTGAGCTTCTGCAGCATCAGGCCCGGCCACATGATGGCCCGGACCCAGCCGCGCCGGCGGTTCTTGCCGGCGAACTTGATCAGCTCGAACGAGATGCCCGCGATCAGCGGCACGCCGACGATGCGCGTGAGGACCAGCCAGTACCAGGCGGGCAGGCCGATCGGGGCGAAGACGAAGATGGCGACGATCATCACGACGAGCAGGAAGCTCGTGCCGCAGCGCGGGTGCAGGCGCGAGAACTTCTGCGCGTTGACCGGCGTCAGCTCCAACCCGGCCTCGTAGCAGGAGATCGTCTTGTGCTCGGCGCCGTGGTACTCGAACACGCGGCGCAGGTCGCGCAGGCGCGAGAGCAGCAGCAGGTAGCCGAGGAAGATGCCGGTGCGCAGGACGCCCTCGACGAGCCAGAACAGGAACGACGAGTGCAGCTGGTCCTTGATCAGCGACGTCAGCCCGACCGGGATGACGAAGAACAGGCCGACCGCGAGCAGCACGGCGACGACGACCGTCCCGGCCCAGACGCCGCCGGAGATCTCCTGCTCCTCCTCGGGCAGCTGCGCGTTGGCGCTGATGCCGAGGGCCTTGAAGCCGATCGCGAGCGACTCGCCGAGCGCGGCCACGCCGCGGATCAGCGGCAGGCGCAGCACGCGGTGCTTCTTGAGCACCGACGTCAGCGGCTCGGTCGTGACCTCGATCTCGCCGAGTGGGATCTCCTCGGCCTCGAGCCCGCCCTCGTGGAGCTGCTCGGGCAGCGGCTTGCGGACCGCCACCGCCCAGGTCGAGATGCCGCGCATCATGACGCCCTCGAGGACGGCCTGGCCGCCTACGGGTGCGTCACGCTGCGCAACGAGCTGATCGCCGAACGCACCGTCACCGACGGCGACGGAGGCGCCGTCGGGCTTGGTCGGTGCGTCGGCCATCTCAGCTTGGGAGTGCTAGTCCTTCGAGCCGGCCGCGCGGGCCTGGCGACGCTTGAAGCGGTCGATGCGGCCGCCCGTGTCCATGATCTTCTGCTTGCCCGTGTAGAACGGGTGGCATTCCGCGCAGACCTCGACGTGGATCTCGGCCTGCGTCGAGCGGGTGTAGAAGTCGTTGCCGCAGGTGCAGGTGACGTGCGAGACGACGTATTCGGGGTGGATGGCGGTCTTCATGATCGGGGTCAAGTGTAGCGTCACGCGACCGTCCGGAACGCCTCCCTCAGCGCTCATACGGTGCATGGCTATGCCAACGGGCAGGCTCGCTGCACGACGTCGTCGGACTCGACGCTCTCGTCGACCGTCCCGGCGACGTCCAGCGTCACCGTGATCGTCGACCCGGGCGCGCAGCGCGGGGCCGCCAGCGAACCGGTCGCCTGGGCGCCGGGCGCGACCGGGCCGAGCGTCAGCGGGTTCGAGACCCTGCCGTCGATCGTCAGCGTGACCGCGAACGGGTCGGCCTCGGTCAGCCCGTCGTTCTCGACCGAGATCGCGTACGCCGCCTGCCCGCCGGCGATCGCCGTCGCCGACAGCGACGCCAGCACGAGATCCGCGCGCGGATCGGGCTCCTCGCAGGCCGGCGTCGTGCGCGTCAGCGTCTTCTGCGCGTGCCCGCGCGCGTCCAGCCACCGGAACGTGACGGTCGCGCGGTAGGCCGCGGGCGCGGTCAGCGCCTCGACGCGCTTGGTGAACACGAAGCCCTCGCGGCCCGGGTCGCTGGTCACCCAGCCGCTCCAGCCCGGGACCGAGACCCTCTTGTACCTCGTCCTCGTCGACGACCCCGGCCGCTGCTGGAGCTGGAAGCGCATCTGCATGCGCCTGGTGCCGCTCAACGCCGGCATCGAGCCGGTGAACGCCGCGGCGCGCGCGTCGGGGTCGGCGCCGGTCAGGCAGCTGGCCACCTTCGCCGACAGCGGCACCCGGTCGGAGGCGTGCGCGGTCGCGCCGCTCGCCAGAGCGACAACACCAACAACCGCGATGAGGACCTTGAACCGCACGTTCAGACCAACAAGCGTACGCCGCCGCAGTTGCGGTGCAGGACCCGGCGAGACATACGCGCCGGAACGGCGAAGGGCGCCCCGCAGGACGCCCTTCGCACCACTCCGGCTCGGCCTGTTCGGCCGGGCTCAGGTCTGCTGGTACAGCGGCCCGTCGCCGCCCTCGGGCGTCGTCAGGCGACCGCCCTTGGCCGTGATCGCGCCGCACTGCACGCAGTTGGTGTAGTTGACGATCACGTCGACGTTGCCGGTCTCCGGCGCCTCGTCCGGGATCTCGTACACGCCTGCGGGGCACATCCAGCGCCACGTCTCGGCCACCTCGCGCGGCACGTTCCTGCGCACGCGGATGTGGTTCGGGGCGTCATCGCGGGTCGCGTTGCCCGTGATGAAGACCGACGACAGCTTGTCGAACGTGTACTTCCCGTCCGGCTTGGGATAGCCGTCCTTGGTCTTGCCGATGAACATCGGCTTCTGGTCCTGCCTGTGCCACGCGAGCTTGCCCGCCGGGAGCTTGCCCTTGGTCGCGATCGCCAGGTTGACCGGCAGCGCGCCGCGGATGAAGCCCCTCTGGAACGGCTGGCGGCCGTTGCGGACCTGGTACAGCTCCTTGCCGATCGACGAGTCCTCGACGGCGTCCTCGTAGGACTCCAGCGAGGTCTTGCCGTTCTTGAGGGCGTCGTAGATCGCGTCGCCGGCCAGGATGCCCGCCTTGACGCAGTGGTGAACGCCCTTGAGCGCCACCGTGTCGACCATGCCGCCGGCGTCGCCGACCAGCAGCGCGCCCGGCATCGTCAGCTTGGGCATCGACCAGTAGCCGCCGCCCGGCAGCGCCTTGGCGCCCCAGCCGACGCGCTCGCCGCCCTCGAGGATCTTCTTGACCAGCGGGTGCAGCTTGAACTGCTGCAGCAGGTCGTGGGCCGAGGTCGTGGCGTCCGCGTAGTCGAGGTCGACGACGAAGCCGATCGACACGAGGTCGTCGCCCGTCTTCTCGTCCTTCATCGGGTAGATCCACGTGCCGCCGATCTGGCCGTACTTGGCCGACAGCTTGACCGGCCACGGGCCGATCGTGTGGATCACGCGGTCCAGCGGCCTGGCGACCTTCCAGATCTCCTTGACCCCGAGCTCCCAGGTCTGGGGCTCGGCGCCCTCGGCCAGGTCGAACTCGCGGATCGCGGGACCGGTCAGGTGGCCCCAGCAGCCCTCGGCCAGCACCGTGAACTGCGCGGTGATGTCCGTGCCGGGCTCGAAGTTGCCCAGCGGCTCGCCGTCCTTGCCGCGGCCCTTGTCGCCGGAGCGCACGCCCTTGACGCGGCCCTCGTCGACGAGCAGCTGCGTCGCCGCGGTCTCGGTCAGGACGTAGGCCCCGGCCTCCTCCGCGATCTTCTGCTGGTAGCGGGCCAGCGCCGACACCGAGATGACCTCGTTGCCGTGGTTCTTGAAGTTCGGCGGGATCGGCCACAACGGCAGCGAGATCCTCGAGGTCGGTGTCATGTACACCGACTCCTTGTGGACCTCGCCGAACGCCCACCCTTCCCTGCGCCAGTCCTCGCGCGTCAGGTCGGGGTAGAGCTCCAGGAGCGACTCGGGACGGACGACCGCGCCGGACAGGTTGTGCCCGCCGCAGACCTTCGCCTTCTCGATCACCGCGACGGGGACCTCGCCGAGGCGCTCCATCGTCTCCGGATCGTCGGCGAGGAGCTGCAGGAGCCGGTTGGCCGTGGCGAGCCCCGCCGTGCCGCCGCCAACGATGGCGACGCCGACGTCGATGCGCTCGTCCTCGGGATCCAGCTCCCGCTTGATGAACTCCTTCTGCGGGTCGACCGGCGGCGGGTACGCCGCCGGTGCCACCCGACCGTTGCCGTTGTGGCCGGCCATGGCGCTAGCCCTTGCGGGCCTTCACCGCCTCGGTCAGCTTGGGCAGGATCTTGTTCAGGTCGCCGACGATGCCGAGGTCCGAGAACTCGAAGATCGGGGCGTTGGCGTCCTTGTTGATGGCGACGATGTTCTCCGACGCCTGCATGCCCACCTTGTGCTGGATCGCGCCGGAGATGCCCGCCGCGAGGTACAGCTTCGGCGCGACGGTCTTGCCCGTCTGGCCGATCTGCGCCGCGTAGGGGTACCAGCCGGCGTCGACCACGGCGCGCGTCGCGGCGACCGCCGCGTTGCCGCCGAAGGCCTTGGCCAGGTCGTCGCAGAGCTCGAAGCCCTCGGCCTTGCCGAGGCCACGGCCGCCGGCGATCAGGATCGAGGCGCCCTCGATGTCGACGTCGGCGCCGCGCTGCTCGCCGCGCGTGACGATCGTCGCCTGCTGGGCCTGGGCCGACAGGTCGGCGTCGACGTTCTCGACCGGAGCGTCGGAGCCGGACTCCTTGAGCTCGAACGCGTTGAGGCGGGCGATGATGATGCCCTTGCCCTTGTAGCGCGAGGTCGAGATCGACGAGTCGCCCAGGATCGGGCGCTCGGCGACCAGCTTGCCGCCCTCGACGTTGACGGCGGTGACCTCCATCGTCACGCCGGCGTCGACGCGCGCGGCCAGGCCGGCGCCGATCTCGAAGCCGAGCAGGCCGCCGCCGAAGACGGCGTACTCGTAGCCGCCGCCCTCGAAGAGCTTGCCGAAGACGTCGATCACCGGGGCCGCGAGGCCCTCGGGGGCCTCGGCCTTGATGACCTTCGTCGCGCCGTACTTGCCGAGCGTGGCCGCGAGGTCGTCGGCGATGCCCTGCCCGACGACGACCGCGTGGGCCTCGCCGCCCAGCTCACCCGCGAGGCGCGAGGCCTCGGAGATCGCGCCGAGCGAGTTCTTGTTGAAGGCGCCCTCGTTGTGCAGGGCGTAGACCAGGATGTTGCTCATCGCTGTGGTTCTCCTATCTCAGTCCGGGACGGGGCCTAGGCGAGGAGCTTGCGCTCGTCGAGCCACGCGACGATCTTGGCCACGGTGTCATCCGTGTCCTCGTCCTCGATGATCGTGCCGGCCGACTTGGCGGCCGGGGCCTTGAAGTCACCGCACTTGACGTTGGAGCCCTCGGCGCCGACCTTGCCGGCGTCGACGCCCGCGTCAGCGGCGGAGATGTTCTCCAGCGGCTTCTTCTTCGCGCCCATGATCGCCTTCAGCGACGGGTAGCGCGGCTCGTTGATCGCGTCGCCGACCGAGATGACGGCGGGCAGCGAGACCTTGACGGTGTCGTAGCCGTACTCGGCCTGACGCTCGCAGGTGAGCTCGGTGCCGGCGATGTCGAGCTTGATGACCTGGGTCAGCGACGGCTGGCCGAGGTGCTCGGCGACGACCGCGCCGATCGTGTAGCACTCGCCGTCGTCGGACTGCTGCCCGAGCAGGACGAGGTCCGGGTTCTCACGCTTGAGCACCTGTGCCAGCGCGTAGCCGGTCGCGGCGACGTCGGAGCCCGCGAGGGCCTCGTCGCTCAGGTGCACGGAGCGGTCGGCGCCCAGCGAGACGGCCTTGTGCAACGCACGCACGGCCGAGTCGGGGCCCATGGTGACGGCCACGATCTCCTCGACCGGGACGGCGCCACCCTCCTTGATCTGCATCGCAGCCTCGATGGCATGCGTGTCATACGGGTTGAGGTTCTTCTCACCGCTGCGATCCAGACGACCCGAGTTGGGGTCGATGCGCTTCTGGACGGCGGCGTCCGGGACTTCCTTGACCAACACGGCGATCTTCACGGTGTCAGTGCCTCCTCTGGCGAACGAACATTCGGGATGGTACCCGTTCCATTGACTGACAAGTCAATCAGGCGGGGTGACCGCACTGCTCCTGGGTTTCCACCACGGTCCATGGAGCAGCTCGGGCTACTAGACGCCCTGCCGAGGCGAGGCCTCGACGGCGGACCGGATGAAGTCGATGATGTCCTGCGTCGGCGCGCCCGGCGTGAAGACCTCGGACACTCCGAGCTCCTTCAGCGGCGCGATGTCGTCGTTGGGGATCGTGCCCCCGACGGTGACGAGGACGTCGTCGATGCCCTGCTGCTTGAGCAGGTCGACGATGCGGGGGACCAGCGTCATGTGGGCCCCGGAGAGGATCGACAGCCCGACGGCGTCGGCGTCCTCCTGGATCACGGTCTCGACGATCTGCTCCGGGGTCTGGTGCAACCCGGTGTAGATCACCTCCATGCCGGCATCGCGCAGGGCGCGCGCGATGATCTTGGCTCCGCGGTCGTGTCCGTCGAGGCCGGGCTTGGCGACGACGACGCGGATCTTGCGCTGAGTGGGAGTCGCAGACATGGTCGATTCCTTCCGGCCAACTGGATGGTCCGGAGGCGCGCGGATCGTAGCGACATGTGCCGCTCGGGCGCGTCGCGGTGGCCGCGATCGTTCACTCGGGCCGGATAGGCTCCGCCTCCCATGGCGGAGATCGAGGTCGGCGACGTGCTCCTGGCGAAGGGCCCGACGGGGCGCTTCCACGCGGTCGTCACCGGCGTCCGCCTCGGCCGGCTGGCCGTCGAGCGGTGCGACGGGCGCCCGTCCGGGCCGCTGTCGGCGCGCGACGTCGTGACGGTGTACAAGGCGGCCGGGCGGCCGAGCCCGGAGCCGCCGCGGGTGCGGCAGCTCCGGCCCAGCGGCCAGCTGCGGCTCGACCTCGAGTAGGGAACGCGCAGCGTCGTGGCCTCGGTCCGCGGCGCTACTTGACCGTGATGGTCATCTTCATGCCGGGGGCGTGGATCGTGCAGAGGATCGTGTAGGTCCCGGCCCTCGTCAGCTTCTTGGAGAAGCTGCCCGACGTCCTGTTGCCGGTGTGGAACTTCGCCGGGCCCCTCGTGACCGTGACGTTGTGCGGGGCGTCGCCCTTCCAGATCCACTTGACCGTCGTGCCCTTCCTGACGGTGATCTTGTTGGCGACGAACTTGTTGTCCTTGACCTGGACGGTCTTGGACGACGCGGCGAGGGCGGGGACGGCGATGGCGCCGGCGGCGACCAGGGTCGCGACGCCTGCGGCGAGCGGCTTCTTCATGGGACCGGGTTCTCCTCAGAGCTTTGGGACGGGCTGCGGCGGCGCGGCTAGAACACCGGGGTCTCGGTGTAGGAGCCGAACACCTCTTGCAGGGCATGGATGATCTCACCTTCGCTGGCGTGAACCCGCGCCGCGTCCAGGAGGTGCGGCATGAGGTTCTCGCCCTCGTCGACGGCGGCGGTCTTCAGCGCGGTCAGCGCGCGCTGCACCTCGGACGACTCGCGCTTGGCCCGGACGGCCTGGACGCGGCCGACCTGCTTGCGCTCCAGCGCCGGGTCGATGCGCAGGATCGCCGTCTGGTGGTCGTCGCCCTCGGTGTACTTGTTGACGCCGACGACGATCCGCTCGCCGTGGTCGATCCGGCCCTGCAGCTCGTAGGAGGCGTCGGCGATCTCGCGCTGGCAGAAGTTCTGCTTGACGGCCTCGACCATCCCGCCGAGCTCGTCGATGCGGCGGAAGTAGTCGTAGGCCGCCTCCTCCATGCGATCGGTCAGCGACTCGACGTAGTAGGAGCCGCCGAGCGGGTCGATGGTGGACGTGACGCCGGTCTCGTGCGCGATCACCTGCTGGGTGCGCAGCGCGATCCGGACGGCCTCCTCGGTCGGGAGCGCGAGCGCCTCGTCGTAGGAGTTGGTGTGCAGCGACTGCGTGCCGCCGAGGACGCCGGCGAGCGCCTCGATCGCCGTGCGCGTGATGTTGTTCAGCGGCTGCTGGGCCGTGAGGCTGACGCCCGCGGTCTGCGTGTGGAAGCGCATCAGCAGCGACTTGGGGTTCTTGGCCCCGAAGGTGTCGCGCAGCTCGCGCGCCCAGATCCGGCGGGCGGCGCGGTACTTGGCGATCTCCTCGAAGAAGTCGATCTGCGCGTTGAAGAAGAACGACAGGCGCGGCGCGAAGGCGTCCACGTCGAGCCCGCGGTCGACGGCCTGCTGGACGTAGGTCAACCCGTCCTTGAGCGTGAACGCGAGCTCTTGCTGAGCAGTCGCACCCGCTTCGCGGATGTGGTAGCCGGAGATCGAGACCGGGTGCCACCGCGGCATGGTGTGGGTGCACCACTCGACCATGTCCCCCATCAACCGCATCGCTGGGTCGATCGGGAAGCACCACTCCTTCTGGGCGATGTACTCCTTCAGGATGTCGGCCTGGATCGTGCCCGCGAGGTTCTCGGGCGCGATGCCCTGGCGTTCGGCCGCCACGACGTAGAAGGCCATCATGATCGCCGCGGGCGCGTTGATGGTCATCGACACGCTGACCTCGCCGAGGTCGATGCCCTTGAAGAGG
This sequence comes from Conexibacter woesei Iso977N, assembly GCF_000424625.1. Classification (GTDB taxonomy): domain Bacteria; phylum Actinomycetota; class Thermoleophilia; order Solirubrobacterales; family Solirubrobacteraceae; genus Baekduia; species Baekduia woesei_A. The sequence goes on along the minus strand of NZ_AUKG01000002.1, from coordinate 265,000 downwards.
TCCTGCATGTCGTCGAGCGTGTCGACGGCGACGCCCTCGCGCCCGACCTCGCCGAGCGACATCGGGCTGTCGCTGTCGTGGCCCATCAGCGACGGCATGTCGAAGGCGGTGCTCAGCCCGGTCTGGCCGTGGTCGAGCAGGTAGTGGAAGCGCTCGTTGGTCTCCTCGGCCGTGCCGAAGCCGGCGAACTGGCGCATCGTCCAGAGGCGGCCGCGGTACATCGACGGGTAGACGCCGCGCGTGTACGGGAACGCGCCGGGCAGGCCGATGTGGTCGGGCGCGTCGTTGACGTCGGCGGCCGTGTAGAGCGGGGCGACCTCCTCGCCCGACAGCGAGATGAACTCGGCGTCGCGCTCGGGCGTGGCGCCGTAGGCGGCGAGCCACTCGTCGTGGGTGACGGGCTGGGTGGTCGGCTTGGTCTGCTCGGGTGTCGCGGCCATTTAGGAGGAATCCCTCATATCTCGTGGGGTTGAGATGTTAGGCCACGAAGTCCCCGGCGTCGAGACGCAGGGTACGGAGGGTTCCGGTGATCAGCTCGTGCTGGTCGGGCGTGAGCGCGTCGAGGCCGAACTCGGCGTCGTTGAGGTCCTGCGTCGCGGCGCGCGCGGCGGCGCGGCCCTTCTCGGTGATGACGGCCAGCGTGGCGCGGCCGTCGCGGGTGCTCGGGGTCCGGACGACGAAGCCGTCCTGCTCCAGCGCGGCGACGATCGACGACGCGCTGGTGCGGTGGACCTGGAGGCGCTCGCCGAGCTTGCCGATCGGCAGCTCGCCGTGCTTGGTGTAGGACAACAGGACGAGCGCCTCGTAGCGCGGGAAGGTCAGGTTGTAGGGCTTGACCAGCTCGTTGAGCCGGGCCAGCAGGACCTGCTGGGCGCGCATGATCGACGTGACCGCGGCCATCGGGCGCGCGGGCTCGTCGCCGTAGCGCTCCTCCCAGTGCCGCCGCGCCTCGGCGACCGGATCGATCCGCAGGGGGCCCATGTGGGAGCAAGCCTAGTCCGCCGTCCGCGGTCAGTCGGTCACCTTCAGCCGCCGCGCGAGCGCCTCGAACGTCGTGCCCTGGACCACGGTCGACAGCAGCACCGCGAAGAACGCGACCGCGAACAGCTCCTGCGCGCGCGGGACGCCCTCGATCACCGGGAACGTCGCGAGCACGACCGGCACCGCCCCGCGCAGGCCGGCCCAGCCGAGCACGGCCTTCTCGCCCGTGCCGAAGCCCTGGCCGGCGGTCGCGACGAAGACCGCCAGCGGCCGCGCCACGACCGCCGTCAGCACCGCGAGGATCGTCCCCTCGACGGCCACGGAGCCGAGCGCGTCCGGGAAGACGAGCAGGCCGAGGGCCAGGAACATCACGAGCTGCGCGACCCAGGCCAGGCCGTCGTGGAAGGTCGCCATCGCCTCCCGCTCGGCGATCGGCAGCGCGCCGAGCGACAGCCCCGCGAGGTAGATCGACAGGAAGCCCGAGCCGTGCAGCGCGTCGCCGATCCCGAAGGCCAGCGCGCCCGTCGCCATCGACGCGACCGGGTACAGGCCGGGCGTGGTCAGTGGCTTGCGGCGCAGCAGCCAGGCGCTCGCGCCGCCGACCGCCAGGCCGGCGACCGCGCCGACGCCGAGCTCGACGACGAACGCCTCGGCCATGTCGACCAAGTTGTAGCCCTCGGTGGTGATCCAGGTGCTGAAGCCGATCACGAGCAGGACGGCGACGGGGTCGTTGAGGCCGGCCTCGCCTTCGAGCGTCCGCGCGACGCGGCGGCGCAGCGTCGAGCCGCGCAGCACGGCGAAGATCGCCGCGCCGTCGGTGGCGGCGAGGATCGAGCCGAGCAGCAGGCCTTCGAGGAGGCTGAAGTGCAGCAGCCAGGAGGCGGCCAGGCCGGCGAGGACCGCGGTCAGCGTCGTGCCGAGCAGCGCGAGGCTGAGCGCGGGCCTGAGCACGGGCCGGATCTCCGGGAAGCCGGCGGCCAGGCCGCCCTCGAAGAGGATCGCGGCGAGCGCGACGATGCCGATCGTCTTGGCCAGCGCGTAGTCGTCGAAGTGCAGCCAGCCGAGGCCGTCGGAGCCGATCGCCATCCCGAGGCCGATCACGAAGACCAGGCCCGGGACGCGCAGGCGGTCGCCGACCTGGGCGACCGCCAGTCCGCCGGCGAGCAGCGCGCCGGCGACGAGGAGGAGCGTGCCGTCTTCCATCGCGCGGCTAGGTGACGATCGCGGCGAGGACGACGAGCAGGCCGGCGCCGGCGAAGATGCCGGTGAGCATGAACCAGCCCTGGCGCTCGTGGCGCTTGGCGAGCGCGGCCTCCTCCTCGGGGGTCGGCTGCGGGGTCGGCGTGGCGTCGGTGTTGGTCATGCCCTTGATGGTCGGCGACGGTCCGCTCGTGGGCCATGGGGAGCGCTCCCCATTTCGCTTGCCGCGCGGGCGCGCGAGGATGGGGGCATGACGCTGCTGCAGCGCGTGGTCGCCGGCAACGCCCTCGTCGTGTTCGTGGGCGCGCTGATCCTCGCCGTCTCCCCCGCCACCGTCAGCCCGCGGATCACCGGCGGCGAGGCGGCGCTGCTGGCGGGCGGCGCGGTCGTGGCGGTGCTCGCCAACATGGTGGTGATGCGCCGGGCGCTGGCGCCGCTGCGGGCGCTGGCGGGCGAGATGGCGGCGGTCGACCTCGCGGCGCCGCCCGCGGTCCGCAGTGGTCCGCCGCGCGAGGGCGTCGCCGAGGTCGCGGCGCTGGGACGGGCGTTCGACACCATGTTGGTGCGGTTGGCCGCCGAGCGCCAGGACAGCGCGCGGGCAGCGATCGCGGCGCAGGAGCGGGAGCGCGCGCGGATCGGGCGCGAGCTGCACGACGAGGTCGGCCAGGCGCTGACCGGCGTCGCGCTGGAGCTGCGCGCCGGCGAGCTGGAGGCCGCGCAGGAGGCGCTGACCGCGGCGGCCGACGGCGTCCGGGAGATCATGCAGGGGCTGCGGCCCGAGGCGCTGGAGGACTTCGGCCTGCGCGGCGCGCTGCTGGCGCTCGCCTCCGCCTTCGCCGAACGCACCGGCGTCAGCCCGCGGCGCGACCTCGATCAGCTGCCCGCGCTGCCGGAGGAGACCGAGTTGGTGGTCTACCGCGTCGTCCAGGAGGCACTGACCAACGTGGCCCGCCACGCGGAGGGCTTCCGCTCGGTGTCGCTCAGCGCCCGGCACGAGGGCGACATGGTGGTGTTGGTCATCGACGACGACGGCGCGGGCCGCCGCGGCGCCGCTCCGGGGACGGGGCTGGCGGGGATGCGCGAGCGGGCGCTGCTGGCCGGCGGCACGTTGATGGTGTCGGATCGCGACGGCGGCGGCACGGTCGTCCGGCTGGAGGTGCGCGCCTGATGGTCCCGCTGCGCGCACGGATCCTGATCGCCGACGACCACGCGATGGTCCGGCGCGGGCTGCGCCACGTCCTGGACGCGGCGCCGGACCTGGAGGTCGTCGCCGAGGCGGGCGACGGGATCGAGGCCGTGGAGCTGGGGCTGCGCGAGGACATCGACCTGGCGATCCTCGACGTGGCGATGCCGCGGCGCACGGGCCTGGCGGCGGCGCGCGAGCTGAGCACGCGGCGGCCGGAGTTGAAGATCCTGATGTTGTCGATGCACGACAACGACCTGTACTTCTTCGAGGCCTTGAAGGCCGGCGCTGCGGGCTACGTCCTGAAGACCGCCGCCGACCGCGACCTGCTCGACGCGTGCCGCGCGGCGCTGCGCGGCGAGCCGTTCCTCTACCCGCCCGCGGTGGCGGCGCTGCTGCGCGAGGGGGTCGACGCCGAGCTGCTGACCCCGCGCGAGCTGGAGGTCGTCAAGCTCGTCGCCGAGGCCCACACGACCGACCAGATCGCCGAGTTGTTGATGATCTCGCCGCGGACGGTCGAGCGCCACCGCGAGAACATCCTCTCCAAGCTCGGGATGCGCGACCGCGTCGAGCTGACGCGCTACGCGATCAAGCGCGGGCTGGTCGAGCCCTAGAGCGCCGCGAGGTGGTCCTCCAGCACGGCGTTGACCGCGTCCGGGTTCTCGAGCGCGTGGACGTGGCCGGTGCGTTCCATGACCACCAACTTGGCGTGCGGCACCGCGGCCGCGATCTGCTCGGACTTCGGCGGCGGGTAGGTGTGGTCCTCGGTGCCGGCGACGACCGTCAGCGGGACCGTGATGTTGGGCAGCTCGCCGAGGATCGCCGGGCGGTGGGCGATGTGCCAGGCGGCGTCGGCGTACTCGGGCGTGCGCGAGCCGACGACCGCGCGCGCCTCGGCGAGGACGTGCGCGCGGCTCGGGTCGTTGAGCGACGTGTCGCCCAACATGAAGTACAGGACGCCGTCGATGACCGGCTCGATGCCCTGCTCCCGGACGACCGCGGCGAGCGCGTCCATCCCCTCGGCCGCCTCCTCGATGTCCGCCGAGGTGCCGAGCACGACGAGCGAGCGCAGCAGGTCCGGGTGGCGCGCGGCGAGGCGCAGGCCGATGAAGCCGCCCATCGAGTTGCCGACGAACGTGACGTCACGAAGTTGTAGTCCTTCGATCAGCGCCCGCGCGTCCTCGGTCTGCGTGTCGAAGTCGAGCGCCTCCCGCGGATGGCGCTGCGAGTCGCCCTGGCCGCGCAGGTCGTAGCGGATGACGCGGTAGCCGTCGGCGAACGCCTCGGCCTGCGCGGCGAACATCCGGTGGTCGAAGAACATCGAGTGGGCGAAGAGCAGGGCGGGCGCGTCCTGCGGCCCCTCGTCGGCGTAGTTGATGGTGGTGCCGTTGACCGCGATCGTCGCCATCGGGCGAGCCTAGTCCTCTTCGAGCACGGCGCGGAGGTAGCGCTCGGGCGCGTCGAGGAAGCCGCGGGTGAGGCGGACGGCGTCGAGGTCGTCGTAGGCGGTCTCGCGTGCGCCGGTCTCGTCGAGCTCGTAGATCCGGGCGTTCGGGAGCGCGAGGAGGATCGGGGAGTGGGTCGCGATCACGAACTGCGCGCCCTCGCGGACGGCGCGGGCGATGATGCTCAGCAGCGCGAGGTTGCCGGACGCCGACAGCGCCGCCTCGGGCTCGTCGAGGACGAACAGGCCGTTGCCGCCGAAGCGGTTGGCGGCGAGCGCCAGGAACGACTGACCATGTGATTGTTGATGCAGCGGCGTGTCGCCGTAGAGCGAGAGGTCCGGAGCGTGCACGCTGTCGGAGCCGATGAAGCTCGCGACGTTGAAGAAGCTCTCGGCGCGCAGGAAGTAGCCGAGCCGCGGCTTGGTGCTGGAGAGGACCGGCCGCAGCGCCTCCCCGAGCGCGGGCCTCGGCTGCCCGGCCGAGCCGCCGGAGCGCTCCAGCTCGCCGCCCTGGTCGAGGAACCCCATCGCCTCGGCGACCGCCTCGACGATGGTGGACTTGCCCGCGCCGTTGTCGCCGGCCAGCAACGTGACCGGCGCGCTGAAGTCGAGTTGTCGCACTTGGTCGACCGCCGGCACGTCGAACGGGAAGCCCGTCCCCCAGTGCTCGTCGACCCGCTCGAAGCCGAGCAGGTACGGGCCCGGCCCGGGGAGGCGTCGATCGCGCACGCGCCGCAGCCTACCCCGGCCGCTGCCCCTCGTTGTTCGCTTGACAGATTCATATGCGTACTTATAGTCTGCACGCATGACTTCTTACACGATCACCTTCGAGACGAGCGGCGAGACGACGGCGGCACCGGAGGTCGTCGACGGCCTCTACCGCGATGCGGGCACCTGGGGCGAGTGGGATCCGGGGATGGAGCGGGTCGAGTTCGACGGCCCGTTCGAGGCCGGGATGACCGGGCGCTTCACGCCGGTCGGCGGCGAGCCGTTCCCCTACACCATGGTCTTCGCCGAGCCGGGCCGCGGGCACGTGGACGAGTTCCCGCTCGACGGCGCGGTGCTGCGGGTCTCGCACCGCCTGGAGCCTCTGGCCGGCGGCGGCACGCGGATCGTCCACGGCGCGTCGCTGTCCGGGCCGCAGGCGCTGGCGATCGCGCCCGGGCTGATGCCCGACGTCTGCGACGAGATGCCCGAGACCGTCGCGCGGCTGGCGCGCGTCGCGGAGGCACGGGCGTGAGCGAGCTGATCGACGACGCGGGCGCGTCGCCGGGCTTCCTGCTCTGGCGGGTCACGCAGCGCTGGCAGCGTTCGATCGTCGCCACGCTGCGCCCGCTGGACCTGACCCACGCGCAGTTCGTCCTGCTGATGTCCGCCAACTACCTCTCACGCGACGGGTCGCCGTCGCAGCGCGAGGTCGCCGACCACGCCGAGGCCGACGTGATGATGACCTCGCAGGTCCTGCGGACGCTGGAGAAGCGCGGGCTCGTGACCCGCTCCCCCGACCCCGCCGACGCGCGCGTCAAGCGCCTCACGGTGACGGCCGACGGCGCGAGGCTCGCCCGCCGCGCGCAGGCCGCGGTCGAGAAGGCCGACCGCGCGTTCTTCGCCGACGTCGGCGACCCGGAATCGTTGTTGTCGCACTTGAAGGAGCTCGCGGCATGGCCGTCCTGACCCTCACCACCGCCGGTGGCCCGATCGACCTCGACTTCGCCGCGCGCTTCCTCGCACGCTGGCCGCCCGCGACCCACGACGGCTGGTCGGACGACGGCGCGCTGCGCCTCGCGTTCGTCCGCGACGACCTGCGCGGCGCCGGCGGCGTCACGCTGCGCGCCCTGCCGGACCGGGCCGACACGCTGACCGCGACGCTCGCCGGCGGCGCGACCGAGGCGCAGGTCCGGCGGATCCTCTGCCTCGACCTGGTCGGCGACGAGCCACGCCGCCCCGTCCTGTTCGCGGACCCCTACGAGGCCGCGGCGTGGGCGATCCTCTCGACACGCGTGCCCGCCGCGCGAGCCGCGACGCTACGCCGCACGCTGATCGACGAGCACGGCGAGGACGTCGCACTCGACGGCGCGACACTGCGCGCGTTCCCAGCGCCGGCCGCGCTGCTGGCCATCGACGCGGTCCCCGGCCTGTCCGACGAGAAGCTCCGCCGCCTCCACGGCGTGGCCCAGTCCGCCCTCGCCGGCGACCTCGACCCGGTCACACTCGCCGCGCTGGAGCCCGACGCGGCCCGCGCCCACCTCAAGACACTCCGCGGGATCGGCGACTTCTACGCCGACCTCGTCTACCAGCGGGCAGTGGTCCCGGACTGGTCGCTCTTCCTCACTCGCTCCGGCGCACACGCGCGATAACCAACCGCTGGATCGCGCGGCCGCGGAGAGCGCGACGGGTCCGGCCTGCCACGCCCGACCACGCATTGGTTGCGAAACACCGGCGCCGCCACCGCCGCCGACCGCCCCACAACGACGGCGCGACCAGCCGACAAGACGCGTGTACCGAAGACGGCGGAGAGCGCGAAGGGTCGGAGCGCCAGGCTCGACGACGCACCGGTTGCGAAACGCCGGCGCGCCGCGGTCGCGCGGTCAGGACGACGGGGCGCGTCTGTCGAGGTCAGTCGGTGGTGCGTGCTGCTTCGCCGAGCAGCGCCCGGGCGATGACGAGGCGTTGGATCTCCGAGGTGCCTTCGTAGATCTCGGTGACCTTGGCGTCGCGGTAGTAGCGCTCCGCCGGGAAGTCCTTGGTGTAGCCGTAGCCGCCGAGGATCTGGATCGCCTCGCCGGTCCAGACGCGGGCGACGCGGGAGGCGAAGAGCTTGGCCTGCGCGCCCTCGACCGTGTGCGGGCGGCCGTGCTCCTTCAGCCGTGCGGCGCGCCAGACGAGGGCGCGGGCCGCCTCGATCTCGGTCTGCATGTCGGCGAGCTTCTGCTGGATCGCGCCGAAGCCGCCGATCGGGCGGCCGAACGCGCGGCGCTCCTGCGCGTAGGCGGTCGCGACGTCGAGCGCCGCTTGGGCAATGCCTACAGCTTGCGCCGCGATCCCGATCCGGCCGCCGTCGAGCGTCGACAGCGCGATCCGCATCCCGCCCCCGCGCTCGCCGAGCAGCTCGCCGGGCGTGTCCTCGAAGGCGAGGTCGGCGGTGGAGGAGGAGTTCAACCCCATCTTCTCCTCCTCGCGCGTGACGCTGAACCCGCTCGCACCGCGGCGCACGACGAACGCGCTCGGCTTGTCGGGGTCCTTGGCGAAAGCGGTGAAGACGTGCGCGTAGGACCCGTTGGTGATCCACTGCTTCGTGCCGGTGAGCTGATCGTCCACCGCACGCGTGCGCATCGCGCCCGCGTCGCTCCCACTCCCCGACTCGGTCAGCGCGAACGCCGCCAGCTCATGGCCCTGCGCCAGCGGCGGAACAAGACGTTCAACTTGCTCCTCCGTCCCGTGCTGCAGGATCGGCAGCGTCCCCGCGCTCGTGTGCACCGCGACCGTCACGCCGACCCCAGCGTCGGCGCGCGACAGCTCCTCCAGGACCAAGATGTAGGACAAGAAGTCCGCGCCCGCCCCGCCGAACTGCTCGGGCACGCACGTGCCCATCAGCCCCAGCTCGCCGAGCGCCGCGAACACGTCCTTCGGGAACTCGTGCGCCCGGTCCCACCCCGCCGCATGCGGCGCGATCTCCTCGTCGGCGAAGCGCCTGGCCAGCTGCCAGATCTCCCGCTGCTCGTCGTAGAGCTCGTAGTAGCTCATCGAACGTGCCTCCAGGTTCGGCCCTCGTCGGCGACTGCACCGTTCGACCTCATCGCGATCTCCCCACCCTCCGTCGTGCCGTCGCGCCCGCGGCGCCGAGCAGCGTGGCGCCGGCCAGGCCGCCGAGCATCTTCAGCCGCCCGCCGAGCCGGTCGAAGCGCAGCACGTCCCAGCTCTCCTCGCGGGCGATCCGCAGCAGCGGGCCGTCCGGGTTGACCGCGACCGCGTGGCCGACCGCGCGCAACATCGGCAGGTCGCTCTCGCTGTCGCTGTAGGCATAGGACTCGCTCAGGTCGATGCCCTCGCGCTCGGCGAGCGCGCGCATCACGGTCGGCTTGCCCTCGCGGTAGGCGAACGGGCCGGACAGCCGGCCGGTGTACAGCCCTTCGGCGTCGGTCTCCAGCGGCGTGCCGATGCCGCCGTCGAAGCCGAGGACGTGGGCGATCATCGACGCCATGTCCTGCGTCGCGGCCGTGACGATGTACACCGGCCGCCCAGCGTCCTGATGGTCCCACGCGATCTCGAGCATCTGCGGGTACAGCCGCGGCAGCACGCCCGCGAGCACCTGCGGGCCCAACCGCTGGAACTCGAGCGCGCGCCGCCCCTCGAGCATCGCGCCGACGCGGTGCATCACGCGGTCGGTCGACGCGTCGGTCGACCCGCGCAGGCGGAACTTCACGTTCTCCCACGCATCCAGCGCGAGCCGCCGCCGCGAGATCATCCCTGCTCTCGCGGCGGCGCGCGCCCAGAAGAACCCGGAGGACCCCGACATCAGGGTCCGGTCCAGATCGAAGAACGCTGCGGACTTAGGCTGCGCCGTTGCCATGCACGCGCAGGATGACGGCGTCGCCCTGACCGCCGCCGGAGCAGATCGCCGCGACGCCGAGGCCGCCGCCGCGACGGCGCAGCTCGTGGACGAGCACGCCGAGGATACGGGCGCCCGAGGCGCCGATCGGGTGGCCGAGCGCGACCGCGCCGCCGTTGACGTTGACGCGGTCCTCCTCGATGCCGAGCTCGCGGATCGACTGCAGCGTCACGGAGGCGAAGGCCTCGTTGATCTCCCACAGGTCGATGTCGCCCGGCTGCAGGCCCGCCCTGTCGAGGGCGCGCTTGGCGGCGCCCGCGGGCGTCGTCGCGAGGTAGGCGAAGTCGTTGGCGAACTGCGCGTGGCCGACGATCTCGGCCAGGACGGTCTTGCCGTTGGCCTCGGCCCACTCGTCGCTCGACAGCACCAGCGCGCCGCCGCCGTCGTTGACGCCCGGCGAGTTGCCGGCCGTGTGCGAGCCCTCCTTGCCGGTCAGGCCCGGCAGCTTGGCCAGCGCCTCCAGCGTCGAGCCGCGGCGCGGGCCCTCGTCGACCTCGACGACCGTGTCGCCCTTGCGGCCCCTGACGGTGAACGGGACGATCTCGTCGGCCATGCGGCCGTCGTCGATCGCGGCGAGCGCCAGCTCGTGCGAGCGCAGCGCCCAGCGGTCGAGGTCCGGGCGCGTGAGCTCGAGCTCGTCGCCGACCTCGGTCGCCTCGACGAACATCTGCTTGCCGGAGAACGAGTTGGTGAGGCCGTCGTGGACCATCGAGTCCAGCGCCTTGGCGTCACCCATGCGGTAGCCGAAGCGCGCCTGCGGCAGCAGGTACGGGGCGCCCGACATCGACTCCATGCCGCCGCCGACGCCGACCTCGACGTCACCCGCGCGGATCGCCTGGTCGAGGATCACGGCCGCGCGCAGGCCGCTCGCGCAGACCTTGTTGATGGTCTCGGACGAGACCTCCTTCGGGATGCCGGCCTTGATCTGGGCCTGGCGCGAGGGGACCTGCCCCTGGCCGGCCTGGATGACCTGGCCCATCACGACGTGGTCGACCTGGTCGGGCGCGACGTCGGCGCGCTCCAGCGCAGCGGTGATGGCGGTCGCGCCGAGGTCGGTCGCGTCGACGGCGGACAGGCCGCCGCCGAGCTTCCCGATCGGGGTGCGCGCGGCGCCGAGGATGACGGTCTTGGGCATGAGGTTCCTGGTTCTTCTCGGTCTGGTCAGGACAGCTGGAGCCGGAACGGTATCGACGCGGCGGCGGCGACGGCGACGGGCGGTGCTGCGGCTCAGCTGCCGAGCGACGCCAGCAGGTCCGACGCGGTGGCCTGCGGTGCCGCGCCGAGCGCGGTGGTCAGCTTGGCGGCCGGCAGTCCGGCGGCGACGAGCCGGTTCTGCAGCGCGGTCAGCGCGGCCGCGGCCGCGGAGGGGTCGAGCGTCACGTTGAGGCCCGCCCCGCCGAGGATCTGCGCCACGCGCCTGGCGGCCGCGGCCTCCGTGCGACGGCGCGCGGCGAAGCTGCGCCCGAGCGTCGTCAGCGTCCGGTCCTGGAGCGCGGTCGCCCTGCGGTCGCCGGCCCTGACCGCGGCGGTCTCGCGGCTGATCGTCGTGTCGAGCCCGGTCGCCGCGGCCTCGGTGGCGCGGGTCGCGCGCAGCAGCGCCTGGCCGGCCGGCTGGAGCTGGGCACACACCGCGCCGGGCGAGCCGGCGCCCTGCGCGGCCGGGCACGCGGGCAGCTTCGCCGCGGGCGCGGCGACCGGCCTGATCCTCGCCGCGGTCCGGTAGGCGGGGTCCGGCGGATCGGCGACGGTGTCGGCCTCGGCCTTGATCGCCTTGAGGTAGGACAGGCACAGCGGCGTGCCCAGCGCGCTCATCGTGCCGCCGACCGCGAGGCCCACCGGCCCGGCGGCGATCAGCGCGGTGCCGACGCCGGCCCCGACGCCGCACGGGTAGAGCGCGCGCTGGAACGTGTCCTCGAGCGCGTCGAGCGCGGCGAGCTTGGCCTGCTTCTGCGCGGGCGTCAGGGTCTTCTTCGGCGGTGTCGCGCCGATGTCGGGCGGCCTGCGGGCGGTGTTGGTCAGCGTCAGCGTCGCGTGGATGCTCTCGGTGTTCCTGCCGTCGGGGGTCGTGCCCTCGCCGTCGAAGTGCTTCGTGACCGCCGGGCCGCCGAGCCTGCCTTCGATGCCGGAGACCTCCGCGTCGCCGAAGGTCCTGCCCACGCCGTCCGGGATCTCGTCGGTGACGCCCGCGCCGCCGTTGACCGGCAGCTCGCAGCTGGGCGCGGTCGACGTCGCGCCCGTGGACATCGCGTAGCTGCCGGTGATCGGCATGGTCGCGCTGCCGCCGAAGGTCCCTCGCTCGTTCCACACCACGTCGAGCGGCGACAGCTGGCCCTTGGCCAGCGGCGAGCGCGGCACGATCGCGAAGCTGCAGTCCTGGTTGGTGTTCGGCGGCGCGTAGATCATCGACTCCTGGCCGGTGATGGCGAGGTGCAGGCCGCCGACCGGCGTCGACGTGTCCGTGCCGGTGAGATGGAAGACCTCGCGCTCGTCCCAGGCGAAGTGCAGCGTCGACTGCCAGACCGAGGGGTCGCTGGGCTGGTAGATGAAGGTCTCGTCGACCGTGCCCTTGTACTCGATCGTGGCCCAGCCGTCCGCGTGGGCCGCGGCGGGCGCGAGCCCCAGGAACAGCGCTGCCGCGAGAGCGGAGATCGCACGCCGGGCCGTCATCGAGGCGACTGTAGACCTGGGCGCCGGGGCGGACAACCGCTCCTCCTCTAGGGTCCAGGAGCCTATGCGCGTCTCTTCGAGCACTGCCGCTGCGGCGGATGTCGCGGCCGACACGGTCGTCGTCGGGCTGATCGAGGGCGAGGGCGTTCCGCATGATGTCGGCGACGGCGTCCTGGCCGCGCTCGTGGCGTCCGGGGAGGCGCGGAGCGCTCCGCGTTCGCTCGCCGTGACCCATGCGGGCGGGAGGCGCTGGATCCTGGTGGGACTCGGGAAGCGGGAGTCCCTGGACGGCGAGGGCATCCGGGTCGCGGCCGCGGTCGCGCACGGGCGCGCGCGAGAGCTGGGCACCAGGACGCTGTGCTGGGAGCTGCCGCACAGGGCACGCGAGCTGCACCCGGCGCGGGCCGTCGTGGAGGGCACGCTGCTGGCGGCCTACCGGTTCGACGCGTTCAAGTCCTCCAGGAAGTCCGAGGAGGCTGACGACGACGGTGGGATCGCGGAGCTGATCGTCTCCGACCACTCCGACCAGACCGACGCGGTCGCCCGCGCGGCCGTCGTGGCCGAGGCGGTCAACGCGGCGCGCGACCTCCAGAACACGCCCGCCAACGCGATGACCCCGACCGCGCTGGGGCGCCGCGCGCAGGCGCTGGCCGCCGCGCACGACACGCTGACCTGCGAGGTCGAGGGGCGCGACGGGATCGTCAGGCGCGGCATGGGCGCGTTCGCCGCGGTCGCCGCCGGGACCGACGAGGAGCCCGCGCTGATCACGCTGCGCTACGAGCCCACGAGCGGCGCGGCCGACGGCACGCCGGTGCTCGGCTTCGTCGGCAAGGGCGTGACGTTCGACGCGGGCGGGATCTCGATCAAGCCGTCCTCCGGGATGGCGGACATGAAGTACGACATGTCGGGCGCGGCCGCGGTGATCGAAGCGCTCGGCGCGATCGCCGCGCTGCAGCTCCCGATCCGCGTCGTCGGTGTGGTCGGCGCGACCGAGAACCTGCTCGGCCCGCGCGCGATGAAGCCCGGCGACGTCGTCACCAGCGCGGCCGGGCTGACGATCCAGATCGACAACACCGACGCCGAGGGCCGCCTCGTCCTGGCCGATTGCCTGCACCACGCGCGCGACCTCGGCGCCGAACGGCTCGTCGACCTCGCGACGCTGACCGGCGCGATCTACTCGGCGCTCGGCAGGCTCTACTCCGGCTACTGGGCCGACGGCGAGGCGTGGGGCGCGGAGCTGGCAGCCGCTGCCGAGGACGCCGGCGAGCTGATCTGGCGGATGCCGCTGCACGAGCGCTACGCCGAGCTGATCAAGGGCGCGACGGCCGACCTCACCAACCTCGCGCCGCTGCGCACCGGCGCGCCCAACACCGCCGCCGAGTTCCTGCACCGCTTCACCGGCGACCTGCCGTGGGTGCACCTCGACATCTGCGGGACGGCGTGGGACTCCGGCCGCCCCTACGCGCCCAAGGGCGGGACCGGCGTGGGCGTCCGGACGCTCGTCGCGCTGGCCGAGCGGTCCAGCAGCGCGTCGATGCGCGACCAGGCGTCGGCGGACGCCGCGGCATCGTAGGTCGCGCGCTGCTCGCAGAGGAAGCCGTGCTGCGCGGCCGGGTAGGTCACGACCTCGTGGTCGATCGCGTGTTGTTGTAGGGCTTGCTCGACCGCGGCGGACTGCTCCGCGCCGACCGCCGCGTCGGCGCCCGCGACGAGCAGCAGCACGCGGGCGGTGATCCCGGCGGTGAGGGTCACGGTCGGCTCGGGGCGCGACAGCGGGATGTCGGTCGTCGGGATCCAGCCGCCGTAGGCGACGATCGCCGCGGCGAGGTCGGGCCGCTGCGTGGCGACGTAGTAGGCGGCGTGGCCGCCCATCGAGAGCCCGAGCAGCGCGACCGGGCCGGTCGTCAGCGCGCGCGCCGCGGCGAGCGCGCGGTCGGCGTCCTCCAGGACCGAGGCACGCGTGAGCCGGTCGAGCAGCGCGAAGCCGCGGGCGCGGCCCGCCTCGTCGTGGGGCAGCTCCAGCGCCGGGTCGGTGCGGTGGTGGAGGTTGGGCGCGACGGCGGCGAAGCCGGTCGACGCCAGGCGCTCGCAGACCGCGCGGACGTGGGTCGTCAGGCCGAACAGCTCGTGGAAGACGACGACCGCGCCTCGGGGCGGCGCGCTCGCCGGGCGGGCGACGTAGGCGTCCAGCGCCGCGTCGCGTTCGGTGAGGATCTGGGCCGGTCCGAGCATCGTCGTCCGAGCCTAGGCGCGCGACCCGCTCGCATCCGGAGCACGTTCTTGCTGGTATTGCGAGTGCCAGGATGAGCGACGCCATCAACAACGACGCGGCCCGCCTGCGGGCGCTGGGCGACCTGCTGCGCGCGCGCCGCGCGGCGCTGACGCCCGCCGACGTCGGCCTGCCCGACGGCGCGCCGCGGCGCCGGACCGCCGGGCTGCGGCGCGAGGAGGTCGCGCAGCTGGCGGCGATCTCGCCGACGTACTACGCGTTCCTGGAGCAGGGCCGGGACGTCCGGCCGTCGCGCCAGGTGCTCGACGCGCTGGCCGGGGCGCTGCGCCTCGACGACGCCGAGCGCGCGCACCTGCACGCGCTGGTCCACGACGCGGCGCCCGCCGCGGGCGCGGGTGACGCCGCGCAGGAGGAGGAGCGTCTGGACCCGGAGGTCGCGGCGCTCGTCGCGCGGCTCGATCCCCATCCCGCGTACGTGAGCGGCCGCCGCTGGGACGTCCTGGCGAGCAACCGCGCGGCGCGCCTGCTGTGGACCGACTGGACCGCGCTCCCGGCCGACGACCGCAACATGGTGTGGTTCATGCTCGGCGACCCGCGGTCGCGCGACGTGTTCGTCGAGTGGGAGGCCGAGGCCCGCGCCCAGCTCGCGCGCTTCCGGGCGGCGGCCGAGCGCCACGCGGGCGACCCGGGGTTCGCGGCGCTGATCGACCGGCTCCACGCGGCCAGCCCGGAGGCGCGGTCGTGGTGGGAGGGCCACGCGATCGCCCCGCTCGGCGGCGGCCGCAAGCGCCTGCGCCACCCGGTCCTCGGCGAGCTGCTGTTGCACCACACCGTCCTGACGGTCGCGGGCGCGCCGGAGCAGAAGCTCGTGAGCTTCCGCCTGTCGCCCGGCGACGCCGAGCGCGTCGCCGCGCTGCTGCCGTAGGGTCCCGCGGCATGTCCGCGGTGCGGCGCGCGTTGCCGCTGTGGCTCGTCCTCGTCGCCGCCTACGCGGTGACGCTCGCCGTGCCGGGCGCGCGGACGGTCAGCGGGCCGGAGGCGCAGCGGCTGCTCGTCGCGGAGTCGATCGTGCGCGATCACGACGTGGACGTGCGCAACCAGCACGCGGCGCGGGTGTGGCGGAGGTGGGACGGCGCGCCGCGGGAGCTGCACCCGCCGGTGGCGGTCGGCGGGCGCGAGGTCCAACCTGTAGGCCTTGGCTTTGCCGCGCTGATCGCGCCCGCCTACTGGGTCGCCGGACCGGACGGCGTGCGCGTGTTCTTGCTGATGATCGCCGCGCTGGGGTTCTGCCTGGCGGCGGCCCTGGGCCGCGCGCTGGTCCCGGAGCCGTGGGCGGCGCGGAGCGCGCTGGTCGTCGGGCTGTCGCCGCCGGCGGTGGCGGGCGCGACGACGATCGCACCCGCGCTGGTCGGCGCGACCGCGCTGGCGGGCGCCGCGCTGCTGGCGCTGCGGGTGCGCGAGGAGCCGCGGCGGTCGTGGGCGTTCTGGGGCGCGGCGCTGATCGGCGCGCTGCCGTGGATCGCCACCGAGCTGATCGCGCCCGCGATGGTCGTGGCGCTCGCGCTCACGCGCTGGCTGCGGCGGCGTCAGCGCGGGCTGGCGGGGTTCATCGCGCTGGAGGTCGTCCTGACGTCGGGCGTCGTGTACATCACGATCAGCGACCGGCTGTTCGGCGGGCTGACGCCGCACGACGTCGCACGCGGGGGCGCCACCGGCGCGTCGGGCGTCGCCGACCACCTCGCCCGGGCGCCGCGGCTGGCGACGGCCTTGGCCGGGCCCGAGGGCTTGTTGGTGTGGTCGCCGTTCTTGTTGTTGTCCCTGCTCGCCCTGTGGCGGCTGTGGCGCTCGCACCGGGAGCGGCTGGCGGTCGCGTTGCCGGGGCAGGGCGACGTGGAGGTCACCGCCGCGTTCCTGGCGCTGATCGCCGCGGCGGTCCTGCTGACCGCGGTGTTCGCGGCGCCCGGCCTGTCCGGCGACCACCCGTGGTCGCACGCGCGCCACCTCCTCCCCGCCCTGCCGCCGCTGGCCGCGCTGAGCGCGTGGGGCTGGCGCTTCGCGCCCCGGACCGGGATCGCGCTGGCGGTCCTCACGGTCGCGGCGAACGCGGTCCTGCTGCTCTAGCGCGGGCCCGCCGCGCGCGCCAGCGCGGCCGCCACGCGGCTCGTCGCGGCGTCGTCCAGCGCGCCCGCGCGGTGGGCGAGGACGATCCGCCGCGTCTCGACCGGCTCGCCGCGCACGGCGACGGTCGCGATGCCAGGCGGCAGCGTGTCGCCGAGGATCGGCGGGAGCGTCGTGATCGCCAGGCCGGCGGCGACGAGCTGGAGCTTGGCGTGCCAGTCGCGCACGACGTAGCGGACGTCGGCGCGCTCGGCGATCCCCGGCCAGACGCCGAGCAGCGTGCCGCCGCCCTCGCCTGCGCGCGACGCCACCCAGGTCTGGCCCTCCAGCTCGTCGACCGCGACGACGCCCCGCCGCGCCAGCGGCGCGCTTGCCGCGACGCCGACGACCAGCTCGCGCTCGGTCAGCGTCGTCAGCGCCAGCTTCGGCGACTCCGCGTCGGGCGGCCGGAACGGCGGCGACTGCGCGAGGACCGCGAGGTCGAGCGTGCCGGCGCGCAGCGCGCGGGTCAGCGTGGGCGTCGTGCCCTCGCGCAGCGTGACCCGGATCTCGCCCGGCAGCAGCGCCAGCGCGCGCGGCACGAGCCCCGCGGCCGCCGTCGCGAACGCGCCCACCCGGACCGGCCCGGTCGCCACGGGCTCACCCCGCAGCTCGCCGCGGGCGGCGTCCAACTCGTCCAGGATCCGCCGCGCGCGCGGCAGCAGCCGGGCGCCCGCGGCGGTCAGCGCCACGCCGTCGCGGCGGCGCTCGAACAGCGCGGTCCCGGCGACGACCTCCAGCGCCGCGACCTGGCGCGAGACCGCCGACTGCGTGTAGCCCAGCGTCCGCGCCGCGGCCGAGAACGAGCCCGCGGCGGCCACCTCGCGCAGGACGCGCAGGCCCGTGGGTGCGAAGTCTCCGGCGGCAGCCATGCGAAGCGCGCATGGTACCGATGCCATGTTCTCGTATCGAACATGGCCCGATGCGCTCTAGCGTCAAGACCATGACCGCTCCCCGCACCGCCCTCGTCACCGGCGCCAACCAGGGTCTCGGCCGCGCGCTCGCCGCCGGGCTCGCGGCCGGCCTGAGCGCCGGCGACCGCGTTCTCCTGACCGGGCGCGACGCCGGCCGCGTCGGCGACGCCGCCGCCCAGATCGCCGCGCAGCTGCCCGCCGGGTCCGCGCAGGTGCAGCCGCGCGTGCTCGACGTCCGTGACCCCGCCGCGATCGCTGCGCTGGCCGCCGAGCTGGGCACGATCGACGTGCTGTTCTCGAACGCGACCGCGCGGATGAGCCCGGACGCGGATCCCGCCGACGAGGTCGACGCTGTCGCCGAGACCAGCAACCTCGCCACGACGCACGTCCTGCGCGCGTTCGCGCCGCGCCTGAACCCCGGCGGGCGGCTGCTCATCGTCGCCAGCGCGCTGGGGACGCTCGACAAGCTCGACCCGGCCGTCGCCCCGCGCTTCGCCGCGGCCGCCGACAGCGGCGACCTCGACGCGGTCGACGCGCTCGTCGCCGACTGGCGCGCCGCCGTCCACGCCGGCCGCGCCGAGCAGGAGGGCTTCGGCCGCTGGCTGAACATCCCCTCGAAGGTCGCGCAGGTCGCCGCCGTCCGGGCGCTGGCCCGCGCGCGCCGCGACGAGGACCTCGCGTCCGGGCGGCTGATCGCCGCGCTGTGCCCGGGCCTGATCGACACCGACGCCTCGCGCCCGTGGTTCGCCGACATGAGCGAGGCCCAGACGCCGGAGCAGGCGGCGGCGTGGCCGGTGCAGCTCGCCCTGGCGCCGGAGTTCGACACCAAGTACTACGGCGAGCTCGTCCAGCACGGCCACGTCCTGCCGTGGGAGACCGGCGTCCCGGTCGCGCACTCCGCGACGACGTAGCCTGCGGGGATGCGGTTCCTCGACGCCGAAGCGGTCGCGCAGTTGTCCTACACCAAGGCGGTGGAGGCGCTGGAGGACGTGCTGCGGCGGGGGTTCGACCCGGAGGCCGACGTCCCGCGCAGCAGCGTCCCGGTCGGTGGCGGCGAGTTGTTGGTGATGCCGTCGGTCGCGGGCGCGGTGAAGCTCGTGACCGTCGGCGGGGATCCGCGGATCCAGGGCGTGTGCGTCGTCTTCGACCCGGACACGCTGGCGCCGGTCGCCGTTGTCGATGGCATTGCCCTGACGAACCTGCGGACCGCGGCGGTGAGCGCGCTGGCGGCGCGGCGACTGGCGGTGCCCGACGCGCGCAGGTTGGTGGTCTACGGGCGCGGCCCGCAGGGCACGGCGCACGTCGCCGCGCTGCGCGAGGTCCTGCCGTCCCTGGAGCAGGTCGACGTGGTCGGCCGCGCCGGTGCGCCGTCGCTCGAGGACGCCGACGTCATCGTCTGTGCCACCACCGCGCGGTCGCCGGTGTTCGACGGCGCGCGGGTGAGCGACCGCGCGGTTGTCATAGCCATTGGGTCGCACGAGCCCGATGCCGCGGAGCTGGACGCCGGGTTGATGCGGCGCGCGCAGGTCGTCGTGGAGTCGCGCGCATCCGCGTTCCGGGAGGCCGGCGACGTCCTGCTTGCGGGCGTCACCGAGGTCAGCACGCTGGCCGAGGACGCCGCGCCCGACTACACGCGGCCGCGCGTCTTCAAGTCCACCGGGATGGCCTGGGAGGACGCGGTCGTCGCGTCCGCGGTGGCCCAGGCGCGCTAGGCGTCCGTGCGCGACGCCGCGGCGGCGTCGAGGCGCTCCAGGATCCGCGAGGCGGCGGTGGCGGGGTCGAGCCTGCGGGCGACGACCTCCTCCAGCAGCTCGGCGAAGTGCGGATCCTCGTCGAGCTGCTCCTCCAGGCGGCGGCGCAGGCGGTAGGTGCAGATCCCGACGACCTCGCTGCGGAGGTTGCGGCGGCGGCGCTCGCTGAGCGTGCCCTCGGCCTCGATGTAGGCGCGGTGCTCGTCGAGCTTCTCGACCAGCTCGGCGACGCCGTCGCCCCTGTGGGCCTGGGTCTTGATGATCGGGACGCGCCAGCCGCGCTGGGGCGCCAGCGACAGGACGCCGCGGATCTCGCGGACCATCGTGTCGGTCAGCGGGTGGTCGGCCTTGTTGACGACGATGATGTCCGGGATCTCCATCACGCCGGCCTTCAGCGCCTGGATCGAGTCGCCGGAGCCGGGCATCAGCACGAGGACGATCGTGTCGGCGTGGTCGATGATGTCGACCTCGGCCTGGCCGACGCCGACGGTCTCCAGGAACACGTCGTCCTTGCCGGCGGCGTCCATCAGCAGCGCGGCCTGCAGCGCGGCTTCGCTGAGGCCGCCGAGCGCGCCGCGGTTGGCCATCGAGCGGATGAAGACGCCCGGGTCGAGGAAGTGGTCGGTCAGCCGGATGCGGTCGCCGAGCAGCGCGCCCTGGGTGAACGGCGACGACGGGTCGATCGACAGCACCGCGACGTCGCGCTCCTGCTCGCGCCGCAGCTTGGTCAGCGCGCCGATCAGCGTCGACTTGCCCGCGCCCGGCGCGCCCGTCAGCCCGACGATCGCCGCCCTGCCCGTGTGCGGGAAGACCTCCCGGACCAGCTCCCAGCCGGCCGGATCATCGCTCTCGACGAGCGTGATCGCGCGCGCCAGGGCGCGCTTGTCACCGTCGAGCAACCGTTGGGCGAGGGTCTGCTGGGCCTGCGACATGAGCGGCGGATTGTGCCGGACTCGCGCGCGCTGCGGCGCCGCGCCTCAGGGGAGGAGCTGCTCGGCGATGTGCTTGGCGAGCTGCTGCGGGTCGCCGAGGACGTCGGGCGCGTCGCGGGCGAGGTGCGCGCGGCCGATGTAGGTCGAGTAGGCCAGGAGCGCCTGGCGGCGCGCGCGGGCGGGCGGGAGGCCGAGCTCGCGAAAGGCCTTGGCCATGAAGTCGACGCGCATCGCGGCGGCGCGGTGGACGGCGGCGGCGACGACCGGCTCGTCGGTCGCGTCGAGCATCCGGATGAAGATCGACGGCGGCTTGCCGGACGCCGCAGCGAGCAGCCTCAGCAGGCGTTCGCGCGGGTCGTCGACCTCGGCCAGGCGGTCCAGCGGGCCGTCCACGTGGATGCGCTCCCAGCGCTCGACGGTCGCCTGCACCAGCTCCGCGCGGTTCTTGAAGTGCCAGTAGAACGAGCCCTTGGTCACCGCCAGCTCGCGGGCCAGCGGCTCGACGGCGACGGCGGCGAGGCCGGCGCGCTCCAGCGCGGCGAGGCCGGCGGCGGCCCAGCGGTCGCGATCGAGGTTGGTGGGGTCGTCATTGGGCATCGCGCGCCCCACACCATACGCCACCGTATTGACAACGTGCTCTCCATACGCCACCGTATGGACATCATGTACGAACTTGCCCCGGGCCTCTCCCTCCTCCCCTCCCGCCCCGCCTACGCGTTCAACGTGTACGTGGTCGGCGGCACGATCGTCGACGCCGCGACCAAGCACGCCGCCAAGCGGATCCTCAGCGCGACCAAGGACATGAACATCACGGCGCACGCGGTCACGCACGCGCACTCCGACCACCAGGGGTCGAGCGCGGCGCTGGTCGCGGCGCTCAGGGTCCCGTTCTGGGCGCCGGCGCGGGAGGCGGAGGCGCTGCGCTCCGGCGACGAAGCCGGGTTGACCAACGAGAACGCGATCACACGCTGGCAGACGCGCAACTGGCGCGGTCCGGCGCTGGCGGTCGACCGCGAGCTGGCCGAGGGCGACGCGCTCGACGCGGGCTTCGTCGCGCTGGAGACGCCCGGGCACTCGCCCGGTCACCTGTCGTACTGGCGCGCGGAGGACCGGACGCTCGTCGCGGGCGACGTCCTGTTCGGGCGCCATCCGGTGACCGGCCGGCCGGGGCTGCACGAGCCGCCGGCGAGGTTCTCCCCGGACCCGGCGCTGAACCGCGCGCAGATCCGGCGGGTGGCCGAGCTGCGGCCGCAGCTGGTGGTGTTCGGGCACGGCCGGCCGTGGCGCGACACGGACGGGCTGCTGCGCTTCGCGGAGGGCCTGCCGGCGTAGGAGCGACGGAGCGTCTAGCCTCTCCGGCGATGGAGCCGGTGCTGTCCCCGCCCGCCGAGATCGCGGCCGCGCCGCTCGAGCTCCGCGGCGACCCGTCGCCGCGCTCCGGCGGGCCGCTCGTGATGCTGCGCTTCGCCAGGCGCAACGGCATGTTGAACTGGAAGTACGCGCGGCTGATGGTCCGGCTCGCGTACTGGAAGCTGCGCCTCGGGCGGCGGCTCGTCCTCGACGGCCCCGCGTTCATCGGGGCGGGGACGAAGCTGGAGGTCGGGCGCGGTGCGCGCCTGCAGCTCGGCCGCTGGTCGTGGATCGGGCACGGGTGCAAGATCCGCGTGCACGAGGGCGAGTGCGCGATCGGCGCGAAGACCGTGATGGGCCAGGAGTGCACGATCTCGGCGTTCCAGCACGTGTCGATCGGGCGCGAGTGCATCCTCGCCGACCGCGTGATGTTGATCGACTTCGACCACGGCGTCGTCGAGGTCGACCGTCCGATCCGGGCGCAGGGGATCTACAAGCGCGACGTGCGTGTCGGGCACAACGTCTGGGTCGGCTACGGCGCGTGCTTCCTGCGCGGCGCGACGGTCGGCGACAACTGCGTGATCGGGACGAACTCGGTGATCACGAAGGACGTCCCGGCGAACGCCGTCGTCGCGGGCGCGCCGGCGAAGCTGCTGCGGATGCGCGACGCGCCCGAGACGCTGCGCTGGACCTAGCCGCTCCTACGCGGCCGCGGCGTCGAGCGCGTCGCTGAGCAGGCGGGCGATCAGGGCCAGCTCGCCGTGGTCGCTGTCGGCGGTGAGCAGCGCGTCGCGGCGGGAGGACATCCAGCGGCGGAGGATCGGGTCGGTGACGTCGATCCGGCCGGTCTCCGCGGCGCGGCGCAGGCGGACGGCGACGGGCTCGAGCGTCGCGCCCGACAGCTGCGCGAGGGTCAGTCGCTCGTCGGGTGCGAGAGCGACGATGCGCTCGGGAAGACGCGGCATCCAATACCTATATGTCGTCCGGCGGACAGATGCACGCCGTACGGCATTAGGGGACGAGCAGCATCGCGGGGTCCGCGAAGGGGGCCAGGGCGCGGAGCTCCGGCTCGGTGCTGCCGGGCGACGCGAGGGCGGCGTCGAGCGCGGCGAGGTGGGCGGTGGCGCGTTCGAGCGGGTAGGGGCCGGAGATGTCGCGGGTGGCGAGGAAGGCCCAGTCGGAGGACTGGAGCGCCAGCAGCTCGCGGACCGCTCGGTGATCCACGGTGCCCGCGAGGGCGGCGGTGAGGGTGCGCAGCTCGGCGTCGCGGGTCGAGAAGGCGAGGTCGGCGACCTGCGGGCCGTCCCAGGTCCAGAGCGTGCGGGGCTCTCCCCACGAGGTCGGCGGGAGGTCGTCGGGCGCCTTCGCCGGTGCGACGGCGTGGGCCGCGGCGTCGAGCGGCAGGATCTCCAGGCCCGCTCGCTCGCTCTCCTGGAGCACGGCGGAGAGCCAGTCGAGGCCCTCGTACCAGTGATGGCCGAGCAGCTCGGTGTCGAGGGCGCAGACCGACAGCGAGCCGTCGTCGGTGCGTTGTTGTACGCGTTGGACGAAGTCGCGCGCGTCGGCGGCGGCCTGCTCGCGGGCGCGGTCGCGGTCGTAGACGGCGCCGTCGTTGGCCCAGGGGTTGTGATGGTGGGTGGTCCGGCGGTGCGAGTCGCGGTAGGCCGCGGCCGCCGGATAGCCGCCGGGACTCCAGACCAGCTCGATCGTCGCGCGGTCGAGCGGCACGAGCAGCGGGCCGTCGGAGGTCGCGAGCGGGGTCCGGTGGCCGGGCAGGACGTCGGTGAGGTCGACGCACGTCGCGTGGACGCCGGCCTCTTCGAGCAGCGGGTGCAGCCACGGCGCGTGCGCGCACTCGGGCAGCCAGAAGCCCCCACCCCACCCCAGGTCGCCGCGGCGCGCGCGGTGCGCCTCGATCCCGGCGCGCAGCTGCAGGCGGACGCCGGCGTCGGTCGCGACCAGCGGCAGGACCGCGTGCGTCGCGGACGACGTCCAGGCGGCGTGGCGCAGCAGCGCGCGGGCGAGGCCGCCGTCGCCGAGCGCCTCCAGCGCGTCGGCCGCGTCCGCGTAGTCCTGCCCGGCCCGCTCGACCTCGTCGCCGAGCGCCGGCTCGCCGGTCGTGCGGCAGCCCTCGGCGTCCAGCGCGTGCGTCGTCACGCGCAGGTCGCGCAAGAACGACAACAAGCGCTCGTGGACACCGACAGCACCAAGCTGGTCGGCCAGCACCGGCGTGACCGACAGCGTCACCCGCTCGCCACCCGGCCCATCCAACACCTTCAACAACGGCGCGTAGACCGTCGCCGCCGCCTCGAACAGCCACTCCTCGCCGAACGGCCACGTCCCGAAGCCCTCCACGTAGGGCATGTGGGAGTGCAGGACGATCGCGAGGCGGCCCTCGCTCACGGCCGGCAGACCGCCACGAAGTCGAGTGCGCCGTCGAGGGAACGGTCCGCGCTGAGCACGAAGTCGCTCGCCGCGATCGCCGGGGTGAAGCGGTCGTAAAACGGCTTGGTGATCCTCAGCGCCCGGTGGATCGAGTCCCAGCCGAGCCTCTTGATGGCGAGCTCGTGGACCTTGAGCCTGCGGGCGTGGAACAACCCGTACAACTCGACCGTCCCGAAGTGGTCGCGGCAGAGCTTCAGGAACTCCTCCGGCCGGTACTCCTTGACGTGCCAGGGGTTCTCGGACTTCTCGGCGCCCTCCGGCGCGAGCGTCAGCAGGTTCGGCGTCGAGACGATCACGACCGGCGACGGCGACGCGCCGACGAGCGTCTTGAAGCGCTCCAGGATCTCGTCCGGGTTCTGGACGTGCTCGATCGTCTGCAGGAACACGACGGCGTCGGCGGGCTCGTCGAACGTCTCGACCAGGTCGCGGGCGAAGCGGACGTTGTTGGTGGTGTACCGCGCCTTCGCGTGCTCGTGCGCCTCCGGGTTGGCGTCGACCCCGACGACCTCCCGGGCGCTCCCGCCGAGCACCATGCTCCCGTAGCCCTCGCCGCAGGCCATGTCGATGACCTTGAGCCCGCCGACGCGCTCCCGGATCCACTCGTAGACCACCAGGTGGCGCCGGTACCAGTAGTTCTCCTCCGGCACGTCGGGCAGCGTGCGCTCGCCGGTCAGGGCCAGCGGCGGCACGCCCTCGGGCTGGTTCTGCTGCAGGTAGAGCTTCGGTTCTTCGACGTCAGGCATGGCGAAGGCGGGCACGCTACACGTGCCCGCACCTCACCCGCGGCGCAGGTCGATCCGGTGGGTGACCGGGACGCGGTCGCGCGCCGGCCGGACCGCCGCCACCGCGTGCAGGACCTCGCCGCCGGCGATCGCCCTCACGACGCTCTGCGGCAGCCGCACCCTGATGTGGCGCCGCGCGCCCGCCGGCACGCTCAGCGTCCCGCTCCCGAGCACGACCATCCGGACCCGCTGCTTCGCCGACGCCCGCGCCACCTCGGCGCCTGCGTGCAGCGCCTCCCAGCGCACCGACAGCTGCCACGACACCCACCCGCACGCCTCGGTCGTCTTGTGGCAGATGACGTCGCCGATGTTGACCGACCGGTGGTCCGGGCCGAGGCCGGAGCGATCCAGCCCGCGGAACTCGAGCATGCGCTGCCTGCTCGTCACCGACGCGGCGGACACGCCGCCGGAGTTGTTGTCGTCCTCGAGGCCGGTCGGGTTCGGCGACGTGTTGGCGTTCGTCGTCCCCGCGCCCGGCACGCCGACCGTGATCGTCCCGGTCGCCACGCGCGTCTGCCCGCCGACCGTCGCGGTCAGCGTCACGGCGTAGTCGCCCGGCGCGGTCCCGGCCGGGACCGGCACGGTCACCGTCGCGCTCTGGAAGCCCGCGGCGCCCGGCGTCAGCGTGCCCGGCGCGACGACCGCGGCGGGCGCGCCCGGCAGCGCGGTGGAAGCCGAAAGCGCGAACGCCGGCCCTGGATCGCCGACGTAGCGCAGCGTGAACGGCACCGTCGCGGTCTGCCCCGCGCCGACCGTCACGGTGTCACCCGAGCCGCGCAGGTCCTTCAGCGCCAGCGCCCCGCCCGCCGAGGCGCCGCCGCACGAGGTCGTCGGCAGCAGCGGCTCGCCGTACGGGTCCTCCTGCAGCCCGGACGTGCTCAGCCCCAGGAACGTCTCGAACGGCCACGACCGGACCTCCTGGCAGTCGACCGGCCGCGTGTCCAGCAGCTGCAGGCCGAACGCCTCGGCCGGGTCGTGGAAGCCGGTCGGGTCGACGCCGTCGTAGATGTCCTGGGGGTAGGCCATCCGGACGCCGCCGAGCACCGCGTGCGCGAACGTCGCCGGCGCGGGCAGCCCGCCCGGGCCGCGCGACAGCGTGAAGTCGGCGCTCGCCGACCAGTCGCCGGCGCCGGTCGCGGGCGCGTTCGGGTCCTCCGTGAGCTTGGTCGTCGCCACGCGCTGCAGCCCGGACGCGACGTCCTCCGGCGTCTCGCTCGGCGCCGTCGCCTGGCCGACCACCGGCGAGATGTACCCGACCCAGTGCTCGCCCGCGGGCGTCGGCTGTGTCTGGCCCAGCGACTCGTCGAGCGACGGCTTGCGCGTCAGCGTCGCGGTCGTCACGTCGAACCCGGAGGGAAGCGTCGCGCTCGCGGTCGCGGGCGCCGTCGCGCCGTCCGGGACCAGGAACGCCGCGAAGAACTGGACGCCGCCGTTGGTGGCCAACGACGGCACGTAGTTGAGGCCGTTGCCCATGCCTGCCTGGTCGTCGCACCTCCCGGACGTGGCCTGCGGCCACGCGATCCCGCGCAGCTCGGTGTCCGTGGACGGGTCCGGCGCGCTCGCGCCGGTGTCCAGGCACAGCGTCGCGCCGAGGTGCACGGTGTCGCCGATGACGTCCTGCTGGGCGGCGCTCTCGTCGCGGACCGTGTAGCCGGGCAGCGGGCCACAGCCGGCGAGGCCTGCGACCGCCGCGGTCGCAGCGAGGGCAAGGGACAGCTTGCGCGTCGTCATCGTCCTGACACGGTTGCGTGCGGCAGCCGTTCAGGCACCACCCGAAGGTCCAGATCGCGGCGCGCGCGTTAGGATGGCCCGCTTCATGAGCCCGGCCCCGGATACCGCGGACGAGATCCGCGACGTCAACACCCGCTACCACGACGGCGCCGCCGCCGACTACGACGCCAAGTGGGGCATCGACTTCGGCGAGATCGGCCGGACGCAGGTGCTGGGCAAGCTGCGCAAGGCGCTCGACGGCGAGCTGCGCTCGTTCGACCGCGCGCTGGAGCTCGGCGCCGGGACCGGCTACTTCAGCCTCAACCTGCTGCAGGCGGGCGTGATCTCCCACGCGACCTGCACGGACATCTCGCCGGGGATGGTCGACGCGCTGCAGCGCAACGCGGACATGTTGGACCTCGACGTGGACGCGCGCGTCGCGGACGCCGAGGCGCTGCCGTTCGCGGACGGGTCGTTCGACCTCGTCTTCGGCCACGCCGTTCTTCATCATCTTCCCGACCTCGACCAGGCGTGGCGCGAGATCCACCGCGTCCTGGCGCCCGGCGGCGTCGCGGTCTTCGCGGGCGAGCCGTCGGAGTACGGCGACCGCCTGGCGAACGTCCCCAAGCGCGCCGCGTCGCGCGTCGCGCCGGTCTGGCGGACGATCATGCGCGCCGCGCCCGCCAGCGAGGGCAACCTCGACGGCGGCGCCGAGAACCACCAGCTGGAGTCGATGGTCGACGTCCACGCGTTCACCCCGGACGCGCTGAGCACCGGCCCGCGCGCCGCGGGCTTCGCCGACGTCAGGGTCCGCGGCGAGGAGCTGCTGGCCAACTGGTTCGGCTGGGCCAACCGCGCGCTCGAGGCGACCGCGGATCCGGAGACCGTGCCGTGGGCCTGGAAGATGTACGCCTTCAAGGGCTACGTCGGCCTCCAGCACGTCGATCGCGTGTTGTTGGAGACCCGGCTCCCGCCGGCCGTCTTCTACAACCTGATGATCACCGCGCAGAAGTAGCGCGTAAAAGGGACGCGCCGCGGACACAACCCCGCACGTGTCCGAACCGGTGAGCCCCGATGCGGTTTCCTCGCCGCCCGAGCTGCCGCGCAGCAGGAGGCGCTGGCTGGTCGTGGCGGTGCTGGCGGTCGGGGCGTGCATCGCGCTGGTGCTGCTCGTCGGCGGCGCGGCGACCGTCAGGCACGGCTACCACGCGTACCGCGTGCCGAGCGGCGCGATGGAGCCGACGATCAAGGTCGGGACGCACTTCCTCGCCGACACCAAGGTCTACGACCACCACGCGCCGCGGGTGGGCGACGTCGTCGTCCTGCACCCGCCCACCGGCGCGGAGACGAACACCTGCGGCGCCGCGCACAGCGAGGACCAGGCGTGCCCGCGGCCGACGCGCGGCGCGGCGAGGGAGACCTTCATCAAGCGCGTCGTCGCGGTCGGGCCGGCGTCGGTCGCGATCCGCGGCGGGCGGACGATCGTCGACGGCAGGACGGCGAACGAGCCGTTCATCGCGCGTTGCCCCGCGGGCATCGGGGACATCTGCTCCATGCCGCGGCCGATCTCGGTGCCCAAGGGCTACGTCTTCCTGCTCGGCGACAACCGCGGCAACTCCGACGACAGCCGCTTCTGGGGCCCGATCCCCGCCGGCTGGGTCATCGGCCGCGCGGAGCGGTGCGGGTTCCTGCGGCTGTCCTGCCACCCGCTCTAGGTCGCGGGCCTGGAGGCCTCGACGACCATCCCCATGTCCTCGTCCCCGTGGCCCTCGTCGGCCGCGCGGGCGAAGCGGTTGCGGACGGTGGTCGCGAGGTCGAGGTCGAGGTCGTGGCGCTCGGCGGCCTCCAGGATCAGGTCCGCGTCCTTGAGCGCGTGCTTGAGCGGGAAGGCGACCGGCAGCTCGCCGTCGATCATCCCGGGGCCCTTGAGGTGGGCGTAGCCGATGTCGAGCACGCCGCCCTCGATCGCTTCGAGGAACAGGCTCGGGTCGAGGTCGACGCCCTGGGCGAACGAGATCGTCTCGGCGATCGCGTCGGTCACGGCGAGCACCCAGTGGTTCATGACCAACTTGAAGCGCGTCGCCGCGCCGGGCGCGTCGCCCAAGATGATGGTCTTGCTCCCGACGGCTTCGAACAGCGGCTGCAACTTGTTGATGGCGTCGGTCGGGCCGGACGCCAACACCACCAGGTCGCCGCTCTCCGCCGGTCCCTTGGTCCCGAGCACGGGCGCGTCGACGAGCGTGAGCCCCTCGTCCTCGGCCAGCGCGGCGAGCGACTCGGTCCCGGCGATCCCGACCGTCGAGGCCTGCCACCACAGCGCGCCGTCCGGCGCGGCGGGTGCGGCCTCGCGCATGACCTCCTCGACCGCGGCGCCGTCGGTGAGCATCGTGACGACGACCTCGGCGCCGGTCGTCGCCGCTGCGACGTCCTCCGCGACGTGCGCGCCGGCCTCCGCCAGCGGCCGCGCCTTGTCGGCCGTCCGGTTCCAGACGGTGACGTCATGGCCGGCCTCGGCGAGGTGGCGGGCCATCGGCGCGCCCATGATGCCGGTGCCCAGGAAGGAGATGCGCATGTCTCGTGCGCTGCCCGCTTTCCGGAGCGCTCAACCGGCCGCCGCGCCGTAGCGCTGCCTGGCGACCTCGCGCTCGTGGGCGTGGTCGACGATCGGCGCCGGGTAGTCGCTGCCGATCACGCAGCCCGCGTCGTGCTGCTCAGCGTCGCTCATCGTCCACGGCTCGGGCAGGCGCCTGACCGGGACGTCGCGCAGCTCGGGCACCCAGCGCCGTACGTAGGCGCCGTCCGGATCGAACTTGCGCTGCTGGATCATCGGGTTGAACATCCGCCGGAAGTACGGCGCGGGGTCCGCGCCGGTCGAGGCGATCCACTGCCAGTTGCCGTTGTTCTGCGCGGGCTCGCCGTCGAGCAGCAGCCGCGCGAAGTGGCGCTCGCCGTCGCGCCAGTCCAAGTGCAGGTCCTTGGTCAGGAACGAGCCGACGACCAGCCGCGCGCGGTTGTGCATCCACCCCGTGTGCGCGAGCTGGCGCATCCCGGCGTCGACGAGCGGGAAGCCGGTCAGGCCGTCCTTCCAGGCCTGGAGCGCCTCGTCGTCGTATTCCCACCTGAGGTCGCGATAGCGCGCCTGGAACTCCGTGTTGGTGTTGTCGGGGAACATCAGGAGCTGGTGGGCGTAGAAGTCACGCCACGCGAGCTGGCGGGTGAACGCCGCCGCGCCGGCGCCGCCGCGGGCGTCCGCGCGCTCCTCGCATTCCCGAGCGCTCAGGCAGCCCCAGCGCAGGTAGGGCGACAGGATCGACGTGCCGCCTTCAAGGGCATCATGTCGGTCGGCGTAGCCGTCCAGCGGGCCGTCGAGCCAGCGCTGCAGGGCGGCGCGGGCCGCGTCCTCCCCGGGCTCGGCGATGGGGTCCGGGACGCCGGGGTCGAGCCTCAGCGCCTCCGCGCTGGGCAGCCGCCCCCTCCTCAGCCCGCTGGGCAGCGGCGGCAGGTCGGCGGGCGCGCGGTGGACCGGACGGCGCTCCACGTCGGCGATCGCGCGGTGGAACGGCGAGAACACCGTGTAGGGCCTGCCGCCCTGCGTGCGCGGCTTCGAGACGTCCACGAGGTAGCCGCCGCCGCACGGCCGCGCCGTGATGCCCGCGTCCTCCAGCGCCCCGGTCACGCGCGTGTCGCGGCGGCGCGCGTAGGGCGCGACGTCGCTGGTCCAGTACACGGCGCTCGCGCCCGCCTCGCGCGCGACCTCCACCACCGCGTCCGCGGGCGGACCATGGCGTAGGACTAGCCCCGACCCCATGTCCTTGAGCGCGCGGTCGAGCTCCGCCAGGCAGCCGAGCATGAAGCGCGCCCGCGTCGGCGACGCGTAACGACCGTGGATGAGCGCGTCGTCGACCACGAACAACGGGATCACCCGATCGTTCTCCGCGCGCGCGGCGTGCAGCGCTGGGTGGTCGTGCACGCGCAGGTCGCGGCGGAACCAGACGATCGCGGTGGCGTCTCCCATCCCTCGGACTACGGCGCGACGGCGCGCTCGGGTCAACCTACAATCGGACCATGAGCGAGCACCTCGACGACTTCCCGCTCTTCCCGCTCGGCCTGGCCGCGGTCCCGCACGAGGTGATCCCGCTGCACATCTTCGAGGACCGCTACAAGGCGATGATCGCCGACGTCCTGGAGTCCGGGCGCGAGTTCGGGATCATCTGGGCCGCCGACGACGGGCTGAAGGCCAACGGCTGCGCGGTGGAGGTCACCGAGGTGCTGGAGCGCCACGAGGACGGGCGCATGGACATCCTCACGCGCGGGACCCGGCCGTTCCGGGTCCTGGAGGAGAAGTTCGACCACGTCTACCCCGCCGGCGAGGTCGAGTTCCTCGACGACAAGGCCGAGCCGGTCGACCCCGGGACCGTCGACGCCGCGCACGCCGCGTACTCGTCGCTGGTGACCGAGGCCACCGACAAGGTCCTGGAGCCCGAGGTGCTGGAGCCGCTGACCGCCTACGAGATGGCGGCGACCGTGGACTTCGGCCCGGACGCCAAGCAGGGGCTGCTGGACCTGCGGTCGGAGAACGCGCGGATGCGGCTGCTGACGCGGCTGTTCAACGCGGCGATGAAGCGGCTGGACTTCATCGAGCGCGCGCAGGCTCGGGCGCGCTCGAATGGGAAGGTTCGCTTCGGCTGAGCCACCGGGGCAGCCGTCCGGAGGCGGCGAGCCACGAGCCCCCAAGGATCAGGACCAGCCCGGCGACGGTCGCGACGGTGAGCGACTCGTTCAGCAGGATCACGCCGTAGACCACGCTGAACGCGGGCGCGACGTAGGAGACCATCGACGCGCGCGCCGGGCCGACCTGCGCGATCGAGGTGTAGAAGAACAGGAACGCGATGCCGGTGCCGCCGACGCTCAGGGCGAGCATGGAGAGGATCGCGTTGGTCCCGGGGCTGTGCGTGGGCAGCGTGGCGAGCGCGACCGGCAGCCAGATGACGCCGGAGATCGCGAGGTTCGACGCCGCGACGCCGACCGGCGGGACGCCCGTGAAGCCGCGCTTGGCGATCAGGACCGCGATCGCGTAGCAGAGGCCGGAGCCGACGATCATCAGCCCGCCGACGATCGTGTCGGTGTCGCCGGAGAGGTCGAGGCCGAAGAGCAGGACGACGCCGACCATCCCGACGAGGACACCGACCAGGCCCCAGCCGTGCGAGCGCTCGTCGGGGTCGACCTTCACCGCGAGGATCGCGATGAACAGCGGCGCGGTGGCGACGAGGATCCCGGCGAGTGAGCTGGGGACGTGGTTCTCGCCGAAGGTGATCAGGCCGAAGGGGACGACGACCTGGGCGGCGGCGAGCGCGAGCGAGTAGCCCTTGCGCTGAAGGACCATCGGGATCACGCCGGCCCTGATCGCCATCGGCGCGAGCACGGCGGCGCCGATGAGCGTCCGGGTGGCGATGATGAAGCCCTCGGAGAGGCCGCCGTCGAGCGCGACCTTGATGAACATGTAGGACGCGCCCCAGAGGGCGGCGGTGATCGAGAGGGAGAGCCAGGCGCGTGCGGACATCGTGGGGTCTGCGTTCGAGTGTCCCAGGTTCGAGGGGCGTGCCCGATGACGATCTCTCATCGACGGCATCAGGGATCCTGATGGCATGGGGTACGACGACGAGGTCGACGCGCGCGGCGTGTACGACGCGATGGCCGCGGCCTACGTGGCGGACGAGAGCAACGCCTACAACTCGCTGTACGAGCGGCCGGCGATGTTGGGGTTGCTGGGCGACGTGCGGGGCCGGTCCGTGCTGGACCTCGGGGCGGGCGCGGGCGCGCTGGCGGTGGAGCTGGTCGCGCGGGGCGCGGGGCCGGTGGTGGGCGTGGACGTGAGCCCGGAGATGGTGGCGGTGGCGCGGGCGCGCGCCGTTGGCGCGACGTTCGTGGTCGGCGACGTCGCCGACGGCGCGCTGCGCGCGTTCGCCGACGGGGCGTTCGACCTGGTGGCCGCGTCGTTGATGATGCACTACGTCCGGGACTGGGAGCCGGTGCTGGGCGAGCTGGCGCGGGTGCTGGCGCCGGGTGGGCGGATCGTGTTCTCGACGCACCATCCGGAGATGACGGCGCGGGCGTTCCCGGCGACGCAAGGCAAGGACGTTGCCTTGGTCTGCGACCGCTGGGAGAAGGGCGGCGAGGGGTTCGACGTACGGTTCTACGCGCGGTCGCTCGCTGCGATGGAGGCATCGATCGCGGCGTCCGGGCTGGTGCTGGAGCGGTGGGTCGAGCCGCAGCCGTTGCCGGCGTGCGAGGTCGCGGACCCGGTCGCGTGGGAGCGGCTGACGACGCTGCCGTGGTTCGTCTTCGGCGTGCTCAGCGCGGGAGCTTGCAGTTCCTGATGGCGATCTCGCGGGTGAGCTGGGCGAGCCTGTAGAACGTCTGCGGCTGGCCCTTGGAGGTGTCGGCGAACGCGACCTCGCCCTGCTGCGAGCGCACCCTGTACTGGTAGCTGGTGATCCCGGCGGCGGGCTTGAGGTTCACGTGCCTCTTCGCGAGCGCCCTCGTGTCGTCGTCGTTGCCGGCCGAGTCGTCGCCGCCGTCGAGTTCCCGCCGGATCGCGCGCGCGGAGATCAGCTGCGCCGACGTCAGCTCGGCGCGCTTCTGCCTGTTGCAGTACGCACCGCCGTCGTCGGTCAGCCGCAGCGTGAGCCTCGCGCCCGGGATCGACCCGGTGCGCTCGACGAGGAACAGGTCCGCCGGCCGCGGCGCGTTGCACCCGGCCACGACGCCGGCGGCGACGGCGGACACGGCGATGGCGACGACTCTGCTGCGGCGGCGGGGCATCCGGGGCGGCATCCTGCCGCACCCGGCGCTCAGCCGCGCCGCCGCCCCACCGCGAAGTACGCGACAGCGCCCGCGCCGTTCAGGCACAGCAGGCGCCACAGCGCCTTCGGCCCACGGACGGCATCGCCATCCCGATGCGACAGATCCCTCTGCGACGCCACGATCAACGGCACCGCAACCGCAACCGCCGCGACGGCCATCCCCTGCTGCTGCGGCGTCAGGTCCTGGAACGAGCGCTTCTTGGCCATGCCACAGACGGTACTTGCGGCTGCAGGCGGTAGGGCGACACGCTATCCGGTACACCGGCAGGCGACCGTGGCTACGGTTCCTGCGTGCCCCGAATCAACATGAAGCTTCGAACGTTGTTGCTCGAGCAGTCGGGTGGTCGTTGCATGGTGCCGGATTGCTCGTTCGGGCTTTCACATACGGCGGAGAGGCACGGGCTCGAGATCGCACACATCCATGCGCTACGGCCCGGCGGACCGCGGTACGACCCCGACCTCACGGAGGCCGAGACCTCCGCTCCCGACAACCTGATAATGCTGTGCGCTGCTCACCATGCCGTCGTGGATCGATCCCCCGCTGAGTTCCCCGCGCCCGTCCTGGCCAGCTGGCGAACCGACGCGTTGGCGCGCGTTGCAGCAGCGATGGTGCCGTCCAGTGATGCGACGAGCGTCCTGAACGAAGCGTTAAGGACCTGGCAGAAGGAGCGCAGCAACGGCGACGAGGAGTTCTGGCAGCGGTACTTCACTGACCGCCCAGGACTTCTGCTCACGCTCGCCCAGACCGTGGGCGTCGGACTCAAGACCAAGTGCTACGTGGGCGGTAAGAGCCTCCACAACAGCGGCGGCGGCGTGCTCGACTTCATCATCAAAGAGCACAGCAACGCCACGCTCATCGAGATCAAGAGCCCTACAGCGACGCTGTTGGGGAAGGAGTACCGCCAAGGCGTTTGGACTCCGTCGCAAGAGCTCCTCGGCGCGTGCATGCAGGTGCTGAACTACCGGTCCACCCTCCTGAACGAGTTCTACAGTTTGACCCGCGACGAGCCCGACCTCGAAGCCCCCGACCCGCACTGCGTCGTGCTGGCCGGGGATCTGGAGGTCGCCGGCATGTCACGTTCGCAGCAACGTTCGCTGGCGTTGTTCCGCCGGTCGATGTCCTCCGTGACCGTGCTGACGTACGACGAGCTCTTCGCGCGGCTCCAGCGCAGCGGTGAGTTGTTGCAGCAGGGCACTCCCGTTTAGCGACGATCGCTGCGTAGAAGACGTGGTTGGCACGCGTCGGCGTCTCGCCCTCGCCGATGTCGTCGCCTGACGCGGCGTCAAGCCGCCGCGCTGGCGCCGCCGCGGCGGGGGTCGCCCGCGGCGGTGAGGTTGGCGGCGGCGGCTTGGGCGCCGCCGAAGAAGAGGTTGCGGGAGCGGAAGGGTGTGTGGGTGAGCGGCGGGTCGAGGGGTGGCAGCGTGATCCCGGGCTCGGTGTAGACGGTCGTGCCCTCGAGGTGGAGGCGCGGGGCTTCGACGGCGTCGTGCACCGACATCGAGTTGTCGATGATGTTGACCAAGAGCTGCAGGAGCGCCGAGCGGATCCGGTTGGAGCCCGCCGAGCCGAGGGCGAGCTGGACGGCGCCTGCTCGGTCGAGCAGGAGGGTCGGGGCCATCATCGAGGGCATCCGGGTTCCGGGCGGCGCGTGGAACCAGCCGAGGGGGTTGAGGTCCTCCTCGCCCATGACGTTGTTGATGTGGATGCCGGTGCCGGGGACGACGAGCCCGCTGCCTTCCCCATTGGTGCACGTCACTGCGCAGGCGAGGCCGGTCGCGTCGATGGCGGAGATGTGGGTGGTGCTGCCCAGGCGCGAGGTGAACTCGGGCGTGCGCGCGTCCTGGGCGGCGGCCATCGCGGCGATCAGCTCGGCGGGACCGGAGCGGGGCAGCGCGTCGAGGTGGGAGAGCGCGAGGCCGAGGAGCGTCCCGCCGGCCGACGGCGGCGGGTTGGTCAGGACCGTGCGGTCGCGGTAGGGCACGGCGAGCGGCGCGCGCGACGCGACCGAGTAGGACGACAGGTCGCTCGCGGTCAGCGTGCCGCCGTGGCGCAGGACCCACTCGGAGGTCGCGGCGGCGAGGTCGCCGGTCATGAACGGGGCGCTGCCGTCGCGGCCGAAGCGCTCGATCGTCACGGCGAGCTCGTCGCTCCGGAACGTCTCCCCCGTGCGCAGCGCGCGCCCGCCGGGGGCGAAGACCGCGGCGGCCTCGGGCGTCGAGACCAGGATCCCCTCGAGGATCTCGAACAGGTAGCCCTGGATCTCGGTCAGCGCGACGCCATCGCGGGCCAGCGCCGCCGCGCCCGCGGCCAGGTCGGCCAGCGGCAGCGAGCCCCAGCGCGTGACCGCCTCCTCCAGCCCCGCCGTCACGCCCGGCACGCCGCACGACGAGGCGCCGACGTGGAAGACCTGCTCGGCGTCGCCGAACGAGACGTCGACCGGGACCAGCTCCGCCCGCTCGCCGTCCGAGGGAGCCGCGACGAAGAAGTCCAACAGGACCGGCTCCTCGACGCCACCTCCCCCGACCATGAGATAGCCGCCGGCGCCCGGCCCCGTGAGCAACGGCTCCGCGACCCACGACGCCAGACACGCCGCCACCGCCGCATCGACCGCATTGCCACCCGCCCGCAGCACAACCGCACCCGCCTCCGCGGACACGGGATGCCCGGCGGCGACGATCCCCTCCATGTCGCGGCATCCTGCCAGGCCCACGCCCACCCCGCCGAGCCGCTCCGGCAAGCCACCGCGGAGAGCGCGCGCGGTCGGCATGCCAGGCGCGACCACGCATCGGTGGCGAGACGACGGCGCGACCGCCGCAGCCGACCGCCCCGCGGCGGTGGCGCGACCAGACGCGACGGAGTGCGTGTACCGAGGATGTGCGGAGAGCGCGACGATCCCGCGGTGTCAGAAACGACGCTTTGGTGGCGAGACGTCGGCGGAGTAACTGGCGCCGACCGCCCCGCGGCGGTGGCGCGACCAGAGGCGACGAGGCGCGTGTATCGAGAGGCGCGACCAATTTGCGGTCTTCGTGCGAACTTCCCCCGGTGGACCATCCGATCGGACGATGGCCTTTCCCACCCCGTCGGGACGAAATACGGGGTGTGCTGTATCCCGCTGTGACCGCGCTGGATGGAGGCGGTCGCCGGATCGCACGCGAGACCATGCGCATCGTGATCGCCGATGACCACGAGACCTACCGACGGGGGCTTGCCCGAGCCATCCGGCGGTTCGGCACGCTCGATCTCGTGGGCGAAGCGGCCGATGGCGCCGAAGCCCTGCAGGTCATCCGCGAGGCGTCGCCCGACATCGCGCTCCTGGACGTCAGGATGCCCGGGCTCGACGGCCTGGAAGTCGCCCGCCGCCTCAAGGAACTGGGCGGTATCACGGTGGTGCTCCTGACGGGCTCATCAACGGAGGAGCTCGAACATGCGGCCGCCGCGGCCGGTGTGGCGGTGCTCCTCAGCAAGGACCTGGCGCGCGACGACATCTGCCGCCGCTTGCTCGCACTGCGTTGAGCAGTTATAAGGCGGCATGAGCCGTGTGCGGGTGTTCGTCGCCGACGACCACCCGATGTACCGAGAGGGTCTTTGCCGGGCGATCAAGGAGCGCCCGGACCTGGAGCTCGTCGGCGAATCCGCCGACGGTCGCACCGCGCTGCCCGAGATCCGCCGTCTGACGCCTGACGTCGCCGTGCTCGACGTGCGCATGCCCGGGCTAACAGGGACGGAAGTGCTGAACGCGATCGCCCGCGAGCGGATCCAGACGCGCGTCGTCTTCCTCTCCGCCCACGTCGACTCCGAGCTCGTCTACCGCGCGGTCGCCCTCGGCGCCGCGGCCTACCTCTCCAAAGAGGCGGACCGTTCCACGATCTTCGACGCCGTCGTCGCCGTCGCCCGCGGCCAGACCGTCCTGAGCCCCGAGATCCAGTCCGGCCTCGCCGCGCAGATCCAGCTGCGCGAGACCGAATCGCGCCCGGTCCTGAGCCCCCGCGAGCAGGAGGTCCTCCGCCTCATCGCCGAAGGCGGCTCCGCCCCCGAGATCGCGCGCCAGCTCCACCTCAGCCCGTCGACCGTCAAGACCCACCTCCAGTCCCTGTACGAGAAGCTCGGGGTCTCCGACCGCGCGGCAGCGGTCGCCTCGGCGATGCGGGCGGGACTGCTGGAGTGAGCGGCGGGATCGACGCCCATCACGCACAGGAGCTGTTCAGCGTCTCGCTGGACCTCCTGATCGTGGTCGACGTCGACGCCAGGATCGTCAGCGTCAACCCGTCCTGGCAGCGCGTCCTCGGCCACCGCGCCGAGGACATGATCGGCCACTCGATCTACGAGTTCCAGCACCCGGACGACGTCCGCCGCACCCGCACCGAGCTGGCGCTCGTCTCCGCCGGCCGCGCCTCGGCCGCCTACGAGAACCGCTACCGCCACGCCGACGGCCATTACGTCTGGCTGCGCTGGTCGAGCGCACTGGAGCCCAACGAGGGCGTCGTCTACGGCGCCGCGCGCGACATCACCGACGAGCGCCGCGCGCTGCGCGACGCCCAGGCCGCGATCCGCCGCATGGAGGACGCCCAGCACGTCGCGCACGTCGGGTCGTGGGAGTGGAACCTCCGGACCGGCATCCGCCACTACTCGCGCGAGATGTTCCTGATCCAGGGCCAGACCCCCGACGACGAGCCGTGGGGCATGGACGAGCTCCTGGACCGCGTCGACCCGGCCCACCACCAGCGCCTGCTCGACGCCCGCGCGCAGATGTACGCCGAGCCCGGCCCGGTGCACGTCGAGTACCGCCAGCTCTACCCGCGCGAGCGCTGGGTCTCGACCGTCATGGAGGCCCTGCGCGACGAGCAGGGCGAGCCCTACCTGCTGCGTGGCACGACCCAGGACGTCACCGAGCTGCGCGTCAACGAGCGCCGCCTCGCGGAGGCCGAGCGCCTCGCCGACATCGGCTCGTTCGAGTGGCGCGTCTCCGACGGCGCGGTCGTCTGGTCGGAGGGCACCTACCGCCTCTTCGGCCGCGACCCCAAGCTGCCGCCGCTGACCGGCGACGAGATCATCCCGCTGAGCCTGCCCCACGAGATCGAGCGCTGGCAGGACGTGCAGGCGCTGACCGCGACCGGCGAGCCGTGGACGCTGGAGTTCTCGATCCCCCGCCCGGACGGCCCGGGCCGCCGCGTGATCTCGGTCCGCGGCGAGGCCTACGAGTCCGGCGACGACACCTACGTGCGCGGCACGATGCAGGACGTCACCGGCCAGCGCCGGATCGACCAGCAGTCGCAGGCGATCGCGCGCCTCGGCCAGCTCGCGCTCGGCAGCAACGACCTCAAGATGCTCTTCGACGAGGTCTGCCGCGTCGCGCTGGACCTCCTCGACGTCGACATCGCCCACGTGCTCGCGCTGCAGGGCGACGGCTCGTTCGCCTACGCCTCGATGCTCGGCCTCGGCGACGTCCAGCGCGGCACGGCGATCCCGGCCGGCCAGGCGTCGATCGGCCGCAACGCGCTGGAGGTCGTCGAGCCGATCGTCGTCGACGACTGGCTCGACGAGCCCGAGCAGCCTTACTCGGAGTACCTGCGCGGCATGGGGATCCGCTCGACCGCGACCGTCGCCGTGCAGGGTGACCCGCAGCCGTTCGGGATCATCGCGCTGCACTCGCTGACTCCCGGAGTGGCGGGAGCCGCACAGAACTCCGCGTTCCTCAGCGCGCTCGCCTCGTTCCTGGCGACCGCGATCGAGCGCCTGCGCCACGAGGCCGAGATCGCCGCGCTCGCCACGCTGCGCGGGCGCCTGGTCGCCGAGAACCTGGAGGCCGAGGAGCGCGTGCGCCAGCGGATCTCCGAGCAGCTGCACGACGGCGCGCTGCAGGACCTGCTGGCCGCCCGCCAGGACCTCGTCGAGGCCGCGGGCGTGGCCGATGACTCGGTCACGCGCGACGAGATGCTCGGCTACGCGCGCGAGGGCGTCGAGCGCGCGGTCAAGCTCCTGCGCGAGGCCGTCCACGCGCTGCACCCGGTCGTCCTGCAACATGGTGGTCTCGAAGCGGCGATGCAGGCGGCGGCCGACCAGGCCGCACGCCAGGGCTCGTTCCGGGCCGAGGTCAGCGTCGACCCCGCGGCCGCGGGCCTGCGCGACGAGCTGGTCCTGTCGGTCGCGCGCGAGCTGCTCAACAACGCGGCCAAGCACGCGCAGGCCGACGTCGTGCAGGTCACCGTCGCCCGCCAGGACGGCACGGTCCTGCTGGAAGTGGCCGACGACGGCCGCGGCCTGGACGCCGACGCGGTCGCCGCCGCGCCGATGAACGGCCACATCGGCCTGGCGTCGCTGACCCAGCGCGTCGAGGCCGTCGGCGGCACGCTGGACCTGCGCGGCGAGCCGGACGGTGGAGGGACGACCGTCCTGGCCCGCCTGCCGATCGGCTGACCCCCACCATCCTCCGATCGGTGGAGGTCCGTGTGCGGCTGCGGACCCTTCGGTCCCCCGGTGGTGTAGACCACTTCGAGGCGCGATCCTTGGTCCCATGCCCTCCCTCCGTCCCCGCGACTGGCGCCTTCCCCGCCGCCACCGCGCTCCATCCTCCCCCGTTGAAGACTCCAAACCGCTGCGCGAACTGGACCTCGCCGGCCACGACGCCCTGCGCGACGACCTCACCGGCCTCGCCAACCGCAAGGCCCTGCACCGACGCCTCGAAGAGGCGCTGACCGAACCCGACGCTCGCGCGGCGTTGCTGCTGCTCGACGTCGACGCCTTCAAGGACGTCAACGACACGCTCGGCCACGACGCCGGCGACCTCGTCCTGCGCCAGGTCGCCCGCCGCCTGGAGCACGTGGCGCTGGAGGCCGACCTCCTGGCCCGCGTCGGCGGCGACGAGTTCGCCGTCCTGCTGACCGGCGAGCAGGCCGACGAGGCCTCCGCCGTCGGGCGCCGCCTGCGCGGCCTGCTCGAGGCGCCGCTGGAAGTTGAAGGCCTTGGGCTGCGCCTCGGCACGAACATCGGGATCGCGCTCGCGCCGCGCCACGCCGCCGACGCGACCGGCCTCGCCCGCCGCGCCGACGTCGCGATGCACCTCGCCAAGACGCACCGCACGTCGATCGAGATCTACTCCCCGGATCGCGACAGGCACTCCCCCGCGCGCCTGGCGCTGACCGCCGAGCTGCACGCCGCGCTGGAGTCCGGCCAGCTCGAGGTGCACTACCAGCCGCAGGCCGACGTCCGGACCGGCGCCGTGCGCGGCGCCGAGGCGCTCGTGCGCTGGCGCCACCCCGAGCACGGGCTGATGCCGCCCGCCGCGTTCCTGCCGCTGGCCGAGCGCGCCGGGCTGATGGGCCCGCTGGCGCTGCACGTCATCGAGGACGCCGTCGGCCAGTGCGCCGCCTGGCGCGCGAGCGGCCGCGAGCTGACCGTCGCGGTCAACCTCAGCGTCACGAACCTGATGGACCCCGACCTCCCCGCGGAGGTCGCCGCGCTGCTGAGCGAGGCGGGGCTGCCGCCGCGCCTCCTGGAGCTGGAGATCACCGAGGAGCTCGTGATGGCCGACGCGGTCGGGCCGATCGGCGTCCTGCACGAGCTCAAGGAGCTCGGCGTCCGGCTGTCGCTCGACGACTTCGGGACCGGCTACTCGTCGATGGCCTACCTGAAGCACCTGGCCGTCGACGCGCTGAAGATCGACCGCTCGTTCGTGCGCGACATGGCCGACTCGCACGAGGACGCGGCGATCGTCCGCTCGATCGTCGCGCTGGCCCACGCGCTGGACCTGGAGGTCGTCGCCGAGGGCGTCGCCACGCAGCGCGCCT
The DNA here is from genome assembly GCF_000424625.1 of Conexibacter woesei Iso977N. GTDB lineage: Bacteria > Actinomycetota > Thermoleophilia > Solirubrobacterales > Solirubrobacteraceae > Baekduia > Baekduia woesei_A. Next base: position 223,997 of record NZ_AUKG01000002.1, on the reverse strand, counting down.
GGTTCGCGGTGCGCGACGCGGGCTGCGACGTCGCCCAGGGCTTCCACCTCGGCCGGCCGATGGCCGCCGAGGGCTTCCGGACGTGGCTCGACGCGCAGGGCGCCGAGTCGCCGCAGTCCGGCTGCGCCTCGTAGTCCTACAACCTGCGCGGGATACGCACGGTGGCGACCACCGCCCGGTGGTCGCGGAACGACCGAGGGCCCGCGGTCGGCGCGGGCCCTCGAAGGTGCTTCGGGAAGTGTCGCTCTCCACCGTGCGCTAGCGGCGCGGCAGGAACTCCGGGACGTCGAGGTCGGAGACCACTCCGCCGGTCCCGCGGCTCGCGGTGATGCGCTGCCGCGGCTGCGCAGCCTCACGCGAGGACGGGGTCACACGCTCTATGCGCGGCTCGCCGGCCGGCTCCTCGACGGGCGCCGAGCGGCGCTTGGGCTGGTCGCTGTAGCGCGTGGCCACGACCGTCACCCAGACCTGGTCCTCGAGCTTGTCGTCGACCATCGCGCCGAAGATGATGTTCGCGTCCGGGTGGGCGGCCGCCGCGACGGCCTTGGCCGCCTCGTTGACCTCCCACAGCGACAGGTCGCGACCACCGGTGATCGACAGGAGGATCGACCGTGCGCCCTCCATGCTCGTCTCCAGCAGCGGCGAGGACACGGCCTGCTCGGCCGCCTCCAGCGCGCGCTTGTCCCCGACGCCCATGCCGATGCCGAGCAGGGCGGCGCCGGCCTCGGACATGATCGTCCGGACGTCAGCGAAGTCGAGGTTGATGATGCCCGGGAGCGTCACCAGGTCCGACACGCCCTGCACGCCCTGGCGCAGCACGTCGTCGGCGACGCGGAACGCGTCGACCATCGACGTGTGCTTGTCCAGCACGCTGAGCAGGCGGTTGTTCGGGACGACGATCAGCGTGTCGACCTCGGCGTGGAGCTGCTCGATGCCGAGCGTCGCCTGCTGCGAGCGGCGGGAGCCCTCGAAGCCGAACGGCTTCGTGACGATGCCGACGGTCAGCGCGCCGATCTCACGGGCGATGCGCGCCACGATCGGCGCCGCGCCGGTGCCCGTGCCGCCGCCGGAGCCGGCGGCGATGAACACCATGTCGCTGCCCTTCATGAGCGACTTGATGCGGTCGTACTCCTCCATCGCGGCCTGGCGACCCAGGTCCGGGTTGGAGCCGGCGCCGAGGCCACGCGTGACCTGCGGGCCGATGTGCAGCGTGATGTCGGCGGTCGACTGCTGGAGCGACTGGAGGTCCGTGTTGATGGCGAGGAACTCCACGCCCTGGACCTCGGCCTCGACCATGCGGTTGACCGCGTTGACGCCGGCGCCACCGACGCCGACGACGCGGATCACCGGCGAGCCGGCGACCTTCGCGGGCCACGGCGACTCGTCGTAGGCGTTCGCGGAGCGCGCGTACGGGTCCGCCGCGGGGGCCGGAGCCGCTGCCACGGGGGCAGCAGGCGCGGGCGGCGCAGGCGGGGCGACGGGCGTCTCGGCGACCGGTGCGGGAGCGGGCGGCGCGGCGGGAGCCTCGGGCTCCGGCGTGCGGGCCGGCTCGGGCGCCAGGATGTCCTCCGGCAGGTCGGCGGCGAACGCGTTGCGCAGCCGCTCCTGCGCCGACGGGCGCGCGGCCTCGTCGGCGTTCAGCGACGGGTGCGGGTAGCCGGTCTCGCGCGGGTGCGGAGGCGGCGTCTGCGCCGGGCCGGAGTCCCGCAGCGGGTCGGGCTCGCGCCGCCGGGCCGCCGCCGGCGTGGCCGGCGGGACGGGCGGGTCGAACGACTGCTGCGCGACCGGCTCCTGCACCGGAGCCGGAGCGGCCGGGACCGGAGCGGCCGGCGCCTCGGCGCGCGGCTGCTCGGGAACGGGCGCCGGGGCCGGAGCCGCGGGCTGCTCGGGAGCGGCCGCCTGCGGCTGCTCGCTCGCAGGCGCGTCGGCCTGCGGCGCCGCGGCGGGCGTCGTCTCCTCGGGAACGTCTTCGTCGGTGCGGCGGAAGAGGGCCGCCAGGGGGCCCTCCCGCATGCTCGCGCGCTTACCGCTTGCCATTGGCGAGAACCTCCGTCGCGAGATCGCGATAGGACTGGGCGGCCATCCCGTCCGGATCGTACTTCAGGACCGACATCCCCTTCACAGGGGCCTCCGCGAAACGGATCGTCTTCTTGATCCGCGATGCGAAGACACGGTCCCCGAAGTTCTCCTCCAGGATCTCGATGGCCTCCTTGGCATGGACCGTGCGGGTGTCCATGAGGGTCGGCAGGATGCCCTCGATCTCGACGTCCGGGTTGAGGTTCTCCCGGATCATCTGGAGGGTGTTCTGCAGCTGGATCAACCCGCGCATGGAGAGATACTCGCACTGCACGGGGACGATCACCTTGTCCGCGGCCGTCAGGGCGTTGATCGTGAGCAGCCCAAGGCTCGGCGGCGTGTCGATGCAGATGAAGTCGTAGTCGTCCTCGATCGCCCTGAACGCCTTCTGCAGAGAGCGCTCGCGCCCGATCTGGGCGGACATCGCGATCTCGGCGCCGGCAAGGTCGATCGAGGCGCAGGCCACGTCGATCTCGCGGGAGCGGATCACGTCCTTGATGGGCATGTGGTGGACCAGGACGTCGTACATCGACGTCTCGACCGTGTCGGGGTCGATCCCTTGGGACATGGTCAGGTTGCCCTGAGGATCCATGTCGACGCACAGGACGCGATTGCCCTTCTCGGCGAACGCGACGGCGAGGTTCAGGGTGGTCGTCGTCTTGGCGACGCCGCCCTTCTGGTTGGCGAAGGCGATCACCTTCATCGGGATGCTGTCTCCCTCACGGAATGCTCCGTCGTGGTCGGTTCGGGACCCATCGCGAGGGGGATTCGCTCCCTTTCGGTCGTTTCCTCCCGGGGTTGAGCGGCTTTGGCCGGACGTCTACACGCGGACGTCCACGCTGCGACCGGACGTGCTGTCGTCCGATGAACGGGTGGAGCCGTCCGCCGGCTCGGCGTCGGACTCGCCGGTGTGCGCGTCGGACGAGCTGGAACCGGACTCGGCGGCCGCCTCGATGGCGACCGTGACCGCGGGTCCCGCCGTGGCGAGGGCCTTGGTCAGCTCACCGTCGACGAACGGCTCGGGCGGCTTGGCGAAGGTCCGCTGCAACAGGACTTCGGCCAGCGTCGGTGCTCCCTGCGGGAAGCTGGGCGAAAGTGACATGGTCAAAGCGACATCGGCTTCTTGACGCCGGGTGTTAGCGCTCTGCCACCTCCTGGACGATCGATCGACGCCGATAGGGTCCGGAGCCTGTCCATCGAGCCGCTCCTGTCGAAGCCGTTGCTCGTCGTCACCGGGAAGGGCGGCGTCGGGAAGTCGACGGTCTCCGCTGCCCTGGGGACGGCCGCGGCGGCGCGCGGGCTGCGCGTGATCGTGGCCGAGGTCGCGGCGCGCGACGACGTGTCGCGAGCGTTCGGCGAGGCCGGCGACGCCAGGACGTTCGTCGAGCGCGACCTCGGCGACGGGCTGCACCACATCTCGATCGACCCCGAGTCGGCGCTGGAGGAGTACGTCAAGGACCAGCTCCCGCGCGGGCTGGCGGACGTGCTGGCGTCGTCGCGGCTGTTCTCCTACCTCGTCGCCGCGACGCCGGGGCTGCGCGAGCTGCTGACGGTCGGGAAGGTCTGGGAGCTGGCCCAGCCGGACCGGCGCACGCCGGGCGCGCATCCGTATGACCTCGTGATCCTCGACGCGCCCGCCACCGGTCACGGCGTCGCGGTGCTGACCGCGCCGGGGACGTTCGCGGGCGCCGCGCGCGTGGGACCGGTCGCGCGGCAGGGCGGGAAGATCCACGACATGTTGGTCGACCCCGCGCGCACGGCGATCCTGGCGGTCGCGACCGCGGAGGAGATGCCGGTCAACGAGACGCTGTCGCTGCGCGACGCGCTGCGGACGGAGCTGGGCGGCCAGGACCTGGCGGCGGTGGTCGTCAACGGCGTGCTGCCGGGACGGTTCCGGAGCGCCGAGGCGCGCGCGCTGGCTGCCGCTGGCGAAGCTGCGGGTGCCGGCGCCGGCGCGCCCGCCGCGCGGGCGGTCCGGGCGGCGCGCGTCGAGGAGGCACGTGCGCGGGCGCACCGCGCGCAGGTCTCGCGGCTGCGGCGCGGGCTCGGCGCGGGCGTCCCGGTCCGGACGCTGCCGTACCTGTTCGAACACGAGGGGCTCAGCGGCGACCAGCTCGCGCGGCTCGGCGAGGAGCTGCTGCGATGAACGGTGACCTGATCGAGCGGCTGGCCGGGAAGCGCGTGGTGGTGTGCGCGGGGTCCGGCGGCGTGGGCAAGACCACCACCTCGGCGGCGGTCGCGATGGGCCTGGCGGCGCGCGGCGCGCGCGTGTGCGTCGTGACGATCGACCCCGCGCGGCGGCTCGCGGACGCGCTGGGGATCGCGCAGCTGGGCGGCGAGCCCAAGCGCGTCGACGACGCGCGCTTCGCCGGCCACGGGATCGTCATCGGTGACGGCGGCGAGCTGTGGGCGCTGATGCTCGACCCCAAGAGGACGTTCGACGAGCTGATCGCGACGCTCGCCCCGGACGCCGCGGCGCGCGACGAGATCCTGGAGAACCGGATCTACCGCGAGCTGTCGAGCGCGGTCGCGGGGTCGCAGGAGTTCACGGCGATCGCCAAGTTGTATGAGTTGGAACGCAGCGGGCGGTTCGACGTCATCGTGCTCGACACGCCGCCGTCGCGCAACGCCCTGGACTTCCTCGACGCGCCGGACCGGCTGACGGGCTTCCTGGAGGGCCGCGCGCTGCGGATGTTCCTGGCGCCGTCGGGGCTGGCGGCCAAGCTCGTCGGGCGCGGGACGAGCGTGGTGTTCGGCGTGCTGCGCCGCGTCACCGGCGTGGACCTCATGAACGACCTGTCCGGGTTCTTCCTGGCCTTGAGCGGCGTGCTCGACGGGTTCCGCGAGCGTGCGGCGGCGGTCAAGGCGCTGCTGGCCGATGACGGGACCACGTTCCTGATCGTCACCTCGCCCGAGCGTGAGGCGCGCGAGGAGGCGATCTTCTTCCGCGGCAAGCTGCGCGAGGCGGGGCTGCCGTTCGGCGGGCTCGTCGTCAACCGCGTGCACATCCTCGCGCCGTCGGCGCCGCCGTCGCTGGACGAGATCGCCGCCGCGCTGGACGGCGACGCCGCGCTCGCGCGCAAGGCACTCCGGACCCTCGACGAGTTCCGGGTCCTCGCGGCGCGCGACGAGTCCGCCCTCGCCCGCCTCGCCGCCGCCACCGGCGACCCCGACCCGATCGTCGTGCCCCAGCTCGACGGCGACGTCCACGACGTCGACGGCCTCGTCCGCGTCCACCGCCACCTCTTCGCCGAGGGCGACGCGCGCGCCGCGCTGCTCGCCGGTGCCGCGTTCTGATGGGCGACCGCTTCTCCTATCCCCCGCTCGCGCTGATCTGCTGGCCGTTCGAGGCGGGGACGCCGGACCTCGGGATGGGCGCGGGCGCGTCGCTGCTGGCGGGCGACAGGGAACTTCATGATGTCCTTGCCGCCTGTGGCTGGACGCCGACGCTGGAGCGGATCGCCGCGTCCGCCGACCCGCTGGCGGGCGAGGTCACGCGGATCTTCGACCTCCTGCGCGCGCACGCGCTGGCGGTCCGGGCGGCGGTCGGGCGCGGCGCGTTCCCGCTCGTGCTCAGCGGCGGCTGCATCAGCGCGGCGGCGACCGTCGCGGGCGCGGGCGCCGACGGCGCCGTCTGGTTCGACGCGCACGCCGACCTCGACACGCCGGAGGACAACCTCTCCGGCTCGATGGACGTCCAGGCGCTCTCGATCGTGACCGGCAGCGCGTGGCAGGCGTCGGCCCGCGCGATCCCCGGCTTCACGCCCGTGCTGGAGTCCGCGGTCCAAGTTGTAGGGGTGCGCGACCTCGCGGACTACCAACGCCTACATCTTGACGCTTCCGGCGTCGTGGTCGGCCTCGCCCCGGACTTCCTCCCGTTCCGGACCTACCTCCACGTCGACCTCGACGTCCTCGACGCCGACCGCGTCGGCCGCGCCAACCGCTACGCCTGCGCCGGTGGCCCCACCACCGACGAGGTCCTCGACGCGATCGACACGGTCTTCGACAACACGACCGTCGCCGCCGCCGCCCTCTCGGCCTACGAGCCGCGGGTCGACCGCTCAGGATCCGTGCGCGACGCCGCCCACGCGATCGCGCGCCGCATCGCGACGCGCGCCCGCGAGCAGCGCTAGACGATCGTCCGCTGGCGCGCGTCTTCTTCGGCGAACATCTCGTCGGCGACCGCGCGCAGGTCGGAGTCGAGGTGGCCGCAGAGGACGTCGCGCAGCAGCGCGCGCAGCCAGCCGGTCAGCTCCTCGACGGGATCCTCCAGCGCGGTGTCCTCGGGCGCGACGCCGGCGACGACGCTGCGCTCCAGCGAGACGAGGTGCGCGATGCGCTCGGTCACCTGGGCGCGCTGCTCCGGAAGCGCGCAGAGGGCGGCGACGCGGCCGGCGAGCCTGCCGGTCTGCGGGCCCTCGGGCTCCAGCAGCGCGCGCAGGGCGAGCAGGACGTCGGTCAGCGCCTCGGACGGGCGCATGCGGTCGGTGGCCAGCTCGAAGCGGCCGAGCGCCCACGCCAGCTCGCCGGCGCGCGGCGTGCGGCGGCCGATCAGCGACAGGAACGCGCGCAGCTCGTCCTCCTGCTGTTGCGGAACCACGCAGACGCCGCGCGGACGCGCGCCGCCGCCGAGCGCGAACGGCTGCCAGGCGCCGCCGCCGGTCCGGGCCCAGGCGGTCCGGGCGAGCACGAAGCCGGTCGCGTCGTACAGGCGCAGGCCGGTGAGCAGGCGGCGCAGGCGGACCTGCGCGTGGCGCAGCGGGGCTTCGTCGCCGGGCGCGGCCTCCCAGGTCAGGCGCGCGAGGACGACCTGGTGGCCGTCGTCGCGGGGGCGGGTCGCGTCGGCGGGCGCGTCGTCGAGGCACGGCGCGCCGGAGCGGGTGAGCGACAGGCCCTCGCCGAGCGGGATCTCGTCGGTCATCAGCGCGAGCCCGAGGATCGGCGCGACGACCTCGGTCAGCGCGCGGCCCTCCATGACGATCGACTCGAGCTCCTCGTAGGCGCGGGCCATGCGGTCGGTCGTCAGCTCGAAGTCGGTCTGGTCCTCGAAGACGCGCGTGAGGAAGTGGCGCAGCGCGCCCTCGGCGCGGGCGCGCGGCTGGGCCGGGAACCCGTTCTCGCCGCGCGCGACCAGGTAGGCGTCCAGGCCGCCGCAGGCCGCCAGCGCGTGGACGGCGGGCGCGAAGCTCGTCAGGCGGCCGAGGATCGACAGGCGCTCGTCGATGAAGTCGGCGGTCAGCGGCCTGTAGCAGTACAGCGGCGCCTCCCGGCGGGAGCCGGACAGCTCGATGACCTCGAACGGGAGCTCGGCGCCGTCGGCGGCGTCCGAGGCGAGCTGGAAGGCGGCCTCCTCGGCGAAGGCGGCCAGCGCCGCGTGCAGCTGGCGGTTGCGCATGCCGTGCCGTTTCGCCTGAGGTGGGCGGTTCTCCTGCGTTTCGCAAGGTTCGTTGCAGGATGTCCGGCGGATTTGCGCAGGGGATGTGGAGGTTTCGCTGGGCAATGCCGTGCAACGGCATCTTTAGGTGAGGAGGGCTGGACGGGGACGCCGAAGACCGGGGCAGCTGATGTCCCTCCGAGCCGTTCTCGCGTTCCTCATCGCCGGCGTCGTCGTGGTCCTTCCGGGCCGGGCGGATGCCGCGAGCAGGACCGACGGGACCGGCGGCACCAGCTACACGAGCTCCACACACGGCGGCACCGCGGCACAGGCACAGGCGTCCCAAGGGGCGCCTGTGCCGACCGCGACCGCGCCGTCGACCACCGCCGTTCCGGGATCCACCACGGTTCCGGGGACGACCGCCGCGCCCGTCGCCCCCGCGACCGTCGATCCGGCCACCGGCCTCGCGGCCGCCCCCGCCGGCGCACCCACCGCGGTGACCGCGCTGATCGCCGCCGGCAACCAGATCGCGACGTTGCCCTACAAGTACGGCGGCGGCCACGGCTCGTTCACCGACAGCGCCTACGACTGCTCCGGCAGCGTGTCGTTCGCGCTCCACGGCGCCGGCCTCCTCGCCGCGACGCTCGACTCCACCGAGCTGTCGACCTGGGGCCGCTCCGGCGCCGGCCGCTGGATCACGATCTACGCGAACAAGACCCACACCTACCTCGTCGTCGCGGGCATCCGCTTCGACACCTCCGGCCAGAGGGCCGCGGGCGGCACCCGCTGGCAGGCGGCACTGCGGTCCAACAAGGGCTTCAAGGTCCGCCACCCGGCGGGCTTCTAGCGTCAGGCGCTGGCGGTCGTCCCGCCGGTGACCGGCGGCACCGCGGACTGCTTGCGGACCGCGCGGACGTAGAGCGCGGCCGCCGAGGCCTTGAGGTGGCCGGAGCCGGTGTGCGGCGTGAGGCGGTAGAGGCCGGGCCTGGTCAGGCGGATCGAGGAGCTGAAGGCCGCGCGGCGTGGGCGGATCGTCGTCGTGCCGACCTTCTTGTAGGTGCCGTCGGCGGCCTGCTTCTCGATCGTCACCACGACGGGCGCCAGCGGCCGGACGGTGCCGGAGACGGGCACGGACCTGCCGGCCTTGACGCGGGTCGTCTTGGTCTTGGCCACCAACAACGGCGTGCAGGCGATCGAGACCGGCGAGGTCACCGCGGGGTCGGCGGCGCCGGGAACGGCGGCGCGGGCGCGGAGCTTGCCGGTCGCGCGCCAGGCGACGCCGGCCGACCAGGTGCCGTCGGAGCCGGACGTCGTGCGCGCGATCGTCACCCAGCCGGTCGAGCCCTGCTTCTGGAGCAGCACCCTCTGGCCGGCGAGCGGCGTGCCGTCGCCACGGTGCAGGGTCCCGCTCACGCTGACCTTCGAGCCGTACACGGCCGACGCCGCGGGCGGCGACATCGCCAGCGCGGCGGTCGTGGCGACGGGCGCGGTCACCGCGGGCGCGATCGCCGCGGTCTTCGTGCGCAGCGTTGGCAGTTGCGCGTAGAGCGCGTCGCCGGGGCACTCGGTCGCGTCGCCGTCGCGGTGGCCGCTGATCCGCTGGAACGTCACCGGCGTGCCCGACCGGTACCTGTTGTCCTCGCCGCCGGCGCTCGTCAGCGTCACCTGGCCGACGACGGGTGAGCCGTGCAGTGGGAGCTTCCAAGCGATCAGCTTGCTCAACGCATCCAGGGCCGCGTCGGTCTGGCCGACGGCGGTGAACGTCCCGATGTTCGCGATCCCCGTCGAGTGCGAGTTGTAGCCCTGCGCCTGGGCGCCGATGACGGCCTGGTCGATGCCGCCCGCGCGGCCCTCGAAGATCTGCCCGTACTTGTCGACGACGAAGTTGTAGCCCAAGTCGTTCCACCCGTTGACGTCGCGGTGGTACTTGGCCATCGACAGGACGATGCCGGCGGAGTCCTCGGGCGCGTAGTCGTTCGCGGAGACGGTGTGGTGGACGAACGCGACCTGCACGTCGCCGTAGTCCGGCGCGGCCCGCGGCCTGACGCCGTCCCCACCCCACGCGCTGCGCGGGATGATCGTCGGCGTCGCGCCCAACTGCGACGAATGTGCACGGGCCGGACGGGCGATGCGACGGATCTGCGGCGAGACCGCGACGAACCGGACGCTCAGCGCGCCCGCGGGCCGCCGCGCGGCGCGCAGCTGCAGCTCGTCGGCGCCGCCGGCCCAGACGGGGTCCGAGGCGTGCGCGCCGGTTCCGGCGTCCGGGCGGTGGTCGTGCCCGGAGCCGAGCGGCACCCACGGCGACCAGGCGCCGCCGCGCGCGCGGACCCGGACCTCCAGGCCCAGCCCGCTGCGCGCCGCTCCCGCGACGCCGAGCAGGTCGAAGCGCGCGGGCGCGCGCAGGACGTCGGTCGCCCGGCCGCGCCCGAAGGCCGACCGCGCGACGGGCAACGAGAACGCACGGGTCAGCGCACCGCTGCGCGCCCATGCGGGCGTCGACGCGGTGACGACGGAGGACAGTCCAGCGGCAGCACCCAGCGCGAGGGCACGCCGCCGCGTGAGCGACGGGGCGACCACGCCCCCAAAGCTAGCCCGACGTCCCCCATCCGCAACCCATGCACGCATCCGTGCCATCGAGACCGGAACCCGACCATCCGCGCGATGTTGCGAATGAAGCCACAAGTTTCGGGACACCAGGCCGTTGCAGCATCCGAACTTCCCGCACAGGACGTAGGGGTACGCCTGGTTGTTGGTGGAGGTGGCGACGGGTCGGGAGCCCGTCGCCCGCCGCCTCCGCGTAATGCCGAAGGCGTTACAGCGCGGCGGCGATCGCTTCGGCGTCGAGCGCCGGAGCTTCTGCGTCGGAGGCGCCGCACTCGGCGCCGAGCCAGGTCGCGCCGTAGGAGCGCATGTCCTCGATGATCGGGAGCAGCGCGACGCCCTTCGGCGTCAGCGCGTACTCGACCCGCGGCGGGACCTCGCCGAAGGTGTGACGCTCGACGATGCCCTCTTCCTCCAGCGCGCGCAGCCGCAGCGACAGCGTGCGCGGCGAGATGCCGGCCAGCGACCGCTCCAGCTCGCAGAAGCGGGAGTGCCCCTCCGCGAGGTCGCGGATCAGCAACAGCGTCCACTTCCCGCAGATGATGTCCGCCGTCTGGCAGACCGGACACGTGGGATCTACGGGCATTCACCCATGACTATACAAGGTGAAGTGCCCGCATCCCCCGGGCTCAGCCGCCCAGGAGGCTCCCCAGCGCGCCGCCGTTGCTGCCCTGCGGCCCGCTCGCCACGACCTGGCCCTCGGACGGCTGCACGAGCACCCAGCCCTCGCCCTGGAACGCCATCTGGACCGACTCGCCGGAGCCCCTGCCGATCAGGTTCTTCATCTTGACGTCGGTCTTCATCGCGGTCGTCACGCCGCCCGACCACGTGATCGCGGCCTGCGCGTCGGCGAACGTCGGCGCGCTCGCCACGTTGAGCAGGACCGGCGGGCCGTCCGACAGGATCGCCACGAAGCCGGTCCCCTGCAGCGACATGTTCCACAGGCCGCCGCCCATCATCCCCGAGGCGCCCCTGATGCGCTCGATGTCCCACGCGATGTCGGTGTCGAACGCGAGCAGGTTCGGCCCGTTGACCGTGATCTTGTCGCCCTCGAGGTAGACCAGGTGCACGTCCTGCGCGGAGTCCGCCAGGAACACCTCGCCGGAGCCCGTGACCTTCATGAGGTCCTGGCCCTCGCCGGTCACGGCCTTCTTGAGCATCCGCGACATCCCGCCGGACCCCGCGTGCTCGAAGGTCACGTCGCCCTGGTAGGCGACCATGGACCCCAACTTGGCCTGGATCGTGTGGCCCGCGAGCGAGACCTTCAACAGCTTCGAGTTCTGAAGCGCGAAGGCGTCGCTGGACTGCGTCTCTTTGTACTGCGCCAGTGTCGTCTGCATGTCTGGCGCACACCCTTCCGGACCTACGCCGGTCCGGCAAGGCGGTTAGCCGCACACCAACCCCTAGGGGTCGCTCCCGAGACGACGCGGACTACCGCAGCGCGCTGCCGCCGAGGCCGAACGTCGACGCCTCGGTCCGCTGGTCCTCGGCCTGCGTGAGGTCGTCCATCGTGGTCCCGCGGCGGCCGTCGGCGGCGACCAGCAGCTTGAAGTCGTGCGGCGACGACGCGAAGTTCATCGCCTCGTCCATCGAGATCCGCCCGGCCTTCAAGTGATGGAACAACGCCTGGTCGAACGTCTGCATCCCGTAGTAGCCGCCGTCGGCGATGACCTCGGGGAGCTTGCCGGTCTGCTGCGGGTCCATGATCATGTCCTTGACCCGCCCGGTCATGCGCAGCACCTCGCACACCGCGACGCGGCCCCTGCCGTCGGACGTCGGCACCAGGCGCTGCGACACCGCGCCCTTCAGCGTGCCGGCGATCATCGCGCGCACCTGGTTGTGCATGTGCGGCGGGAAGAACTCGATCAGGCGGTTGACGGTCTCGGCGGCGTCCACGGTGTGGACGGTCGAGAACACGAGGTGGCCGGTCTCCGCAGCGGACAGCGCCGTCTGGACGGTCTCCTCGTCGCGCATCTCGCCGATCAGGATCACGTCCGGGTCCTGGCGCAGGACGCGGCGCAGGGCGGCCTTGAAGTTCTGGGTGTCCATGCCGACCTCGCGCTGGTTGATCACCGAGCGCTTGTCGACGTGCAGGAACTCGATCGGGTCCTCGACCGTCACGACGTGGCGGGCGCGGGTCGAGTTGATGTGGTCGATCATCGACGCCAGCGTCGTCGACTTGCCGGAGCCCGTCGTGCCGGTCAGCAGCACGATCCCGCGCTCCTCCTCGGCCAGCTCGCGGATGACCGGCGGGAGGTCGAGCTCCTCGATCGTCTTGATCCCGTACGGGATCGCGCGCATGACGATCGACACACTTCCGCGCTGCCGGAACGCATTGACACGGAATCGCGCAAGGCCGGCGACGGCGTAGGCGAAGTCGCACTCGCCCTCGGAGTCAAACTCCGCGAGCTTGGTGGTGTCGTCGCCGAGCATCATCCGGACGGCGCCGTCGGTGTCCTCGGCGCTCAGCGGCTCGGCGCCGGGGATCGGCACGAGATCGCCGTCCACACGGCAGAGCGGCTGCGACGGGACCTTGAGGTGCAGGTCGGACCCGTTCAGCTCGATGAGCTTGCCCAGGGCGCGGTTGAGATCGAAGGACACGTCCAAGTGATCGACCCTCCCCATTCCGGGTGAAGGGGGTTCGCGCGTTATTGGACGAAACGCGGAAGACCCGCCGTGAAGCGGGTCTTCCGTGTACTGCCTATGTGTTCGGGCGCGGGTCGCGGGTCAGGCGACGTCGCGGAGCTTCTGGGCCTCCGCGAGGGACTGCAGCTTCTTGAGCGACTGGTTCTCGATCTGGCGGATCCGCTCGCGCGTCACGTTGAACGTGCGGCCGACCTCGTCCAGCGTGCGCGGGTGCTCGCCGCCGAGGCCGTAGCGCAGCTCCAGCACGCGGCGCTCGCGGTAGGAGAGGTTCTCCAGCGCCTCACGGAGGGCTTCCTTCGTGAGGATCTCCGCCGCGCGCTCGTACGGGGACTCCGCACGCTCGTCGGCGATGAACTGGCCGAACTCCGACTCCTCCTCGTCGCCGACCGGCTTCTCGAGCGAGACCGGCGCCTGGGCGGAGCGCTTGATCGAGTCGACCTCTTCGGGGTCGATCCCGGTGACCTCAGCGATCTCCTCCGCGGTGGGCTCGCGGCCCAGCTCGGTGACGAGCTTGCGCTCGGCGCGGCCGATCTTGTTCAGCTTCTCGACGACGTGGACCGGGATGCGGATCGTGCGCGCCTTGTCGGCGAGCGCGCGGGCGATCGCCTGGCGGATCCACCAGGTCGCGTAGGTCGAGAACTTGAAGCCCTTGCGGTAGTCGAACTTCTCCGCCGCGCGGACGAGGCCGAGCGTGCCCTCCTGGATGAGGTCCAGGAACGGCAGGCCCTGGTTGCGGTAGTTCTTGGCGATCGAGACGACCAGGCGGAGGTTCGACTCGACCATCTTCTGCTTGGCGTCGAGGTCGCCGCGCTCGATGCGCTTGGCGAGATCGACCTCCTCCTGGGCGGTGAGGAGCCGGACCTTGCCGATGTCCTTCAGGAACAGCTGAAGGGAGTCGGTGGTCATGTCCGGGCGCAGGTCCAGCGCCTTCTGCGTCCTGCGGCGCGTCCGCTTGTCCGGCGCGCGCTCGACCTCGTTGGCGGCGGTCGACGCGGGGTCGATCTCCTCGACCAGCTCGATCTCGCTCTTCTCGAGGAAGCCGTGAAGGTCTTCGACGTCCGACTCGTCGAGGTCCAACTCGGAGACGGCGGTCGCGATCTCCGCGAACGTCAAGACGCCGGTCACCTGGCCGCGTGCCAGGAGTCCCTTGATCTCCTCGAGTTCCTGAAGTTCAACTACTGACATCGACGTCCGTTCAAGTTCGCCGGCCAGGCGTGCCGGCAGTGGTTATCGGGGTACGGAGGACGGTTCAGAACGCAGCCGGGCGTCAGCAATAGCGACGCTACTGTCCGAACTTAAGCAGCAGGGTAGTCCCTGTTTTTGAGAACGGCAACGGTGTGTGACCGCCGTCACACAGTTCGTGCGTTCTCGTCAGACGACATACGCCGCTCGTCCTGGTTCGTTTCATGGATTCGGTACAGGGGTGCATCGGCTGGCTCGCGCCGGTCCTGGAGTCCCGGTGGTGAGATCTCAAACGTACGCGGGGCATAGGATCTGGCGGTATGAGCCCCGCGGATCGCGAGCGCGACGTCCTGACGAGCCTGCCCAACGCACGCCCGACGCGGCGCAGCGCCAAGCGAGCCCCGCGCGCCGGCGCGGCCGCCGAGGCCGCGGGCGAAGAAGTGGCGAAGAGGCCCGCGGAGGCGCGCAAGACGGCGCCCAGGAGGGCGACGGCGGCGAAGAAGCCGACCGCCGCGAGGCCGAAGGCGGCCGCCGCTCCGAAGCCGAAGGCCGCGACTCCCGCCGCCGCCGAGAAGCCGAAGGCCATCCCTCCGAAGCCGAAGGCGACGGTCCCGCCCGCGGGCTGGGCGTCGCCGCGCGAGGAGCGCGCGCATGACGGCTCGACGGGCGACCTCATCGGGACCGCGGTCCAGGCGGTCGGCGAGCTGGCGCAGATCGGCCTGACGTACGGCGGCCAGGCGCTGAGGCAGGCGCTGTCGCGCCTGCCTCGCCCCTAGGCGCCTACTTCGTGCGGCGCACGACCTTGCCGTCCTTGTCGCGCACGGTGAGGTTGAGGCCGAGCTGGCTGGTGATCGGGCCGGGCCGGAAGGCGCGGTAGGCCAGGACGATCCGGCGGGTGTCGAGGTTCAGCGGCAGGATCAGCGTGATCCGGCCGTCCGGACGCGTCTTGAGGCCGGTCTTCGTGAGCCTGCGCAGCTTGCCGCCGACCTCGTGGTAGACGTCCAGCCGTGCGCTGCCGACGGCCTTCCTGGTGGACTTGGTCCGCAGCAGGCCGCGGATCACGACGCGGTTGCCGTACTTGGACGTGAACGACCTCTTGTGGTTCTTGACGAACCACGCGTCGAGCTTCGCGTCCTTGCCGGAGACGGTCGTCGTGCCCTGGGCGCCGACGGTCCCGCCGCTCCCGGTGCCGGTCCCGCCCGAGCCGGAGCCCGTGCCGTTGCCGCCGCCGGCGACCGTCCCGTTGGCCTTCGGCAGCACGACCGGCCCGTAGACCGGCGTGACGTTGCCGCCCGCGTCCTCGACGTCGACCTCGACCGCGTGCTCCTGCAGCGGCAGCTTGAGGACGTCGTAGTCGACGCCCTGGGTCGCCGTCGCCGGGCACGGGGCCGGCGTCGAGAACTCATACGGATCTGCGTCGGTCGGGTCGATGTCGTTGCACGCCCCGCCGATCGCGGTCGCCGACGCGACCTTGCCGTCGACCCGGACGACCGTCCGGTAGACGCCGCCGCCGGTGTCGGCCGCGTTGTAGGTGAAGCGGATGCGGCCGCTGGTCGAGCCGTCGTCGACGACGGTCTTCGAGGTCACGGTCGGTGCGGCGGGATCGCGTAGGACCACGCGCGGATCGGTGATCGTCGCCTGCGGCGGCTGGCCGCCCTGGGTGCAGACGTTGGGGTCGTCGGCGCCGCAGCCGAAGCTGAACAGCACCTGCGCGGCGTCGAGGCCGACCGCGTCGAGCGGACCGGTCAGGTTGCCGGTGCACGTGTCGGTCGGGCCGGGCGCGCAGGCCTCGATCGTCTTGCCGTCCGCGCTCAACGCGTAGGAGAACGCCCGGACGCTGCCGACCGTCATCCCCTGCGTCACGCGGCCGAGCGTCACGCGCGCGATCCGGGTCCCGGCCGGCGCGGTGAAGCGGTGGAACGCGAACGTGCCGCCGTCCCACGGGCCCGTGCCGGTCAGCGCGGCGGTCAGGCCGCCGCCCTGCGCGCACGCGTCGGTCGCTGCCGCGCCGGTGTCCGCGTGGGCCTCCCAGCCCGCCGCGCACCCGCGCACGGTGTAGGTGTCGGCCGACGCGCTCCCAACGGCGCCGCCCAGCACCAGCGTGGCCGCGAGCGCGGCCACCGCCCCTGCTCTGTTCTTCATGGTTCTCCGGAAGTCGGTTCTCTGATGGACCAGAAGGGCCGCATCGCCGGCCCTTGCCAACGGCCGTGCTTCGGGCCGTAACCGGAGTTTCCTGCGGCCGGGGGCTCGCCGCACGGGCCGTACGTTGTTATGCTCCCGCGCCGTCAGCCGAGTCCGCTCGCCACCTCGGGCGAGTGGAGCGGGGGAACCACCTGTGTCGCTTCGTTCTCGTTGCGGCACCGGGGCGAATCGGTCCTGTTGATCCGTAGCGCCGTCATCCGGCGCGAGCCCGCCAGCTAACCCCGTAGGCCGTTGGATGAGGACCTACACAGAGTTGCCGAAGACGAACCTTCTTGCCACGGGCGCCGCGTGCGGTGTCCTGCTCATGCTTCCCGCCGCGGCGCTCGCCGACGACGCGGGTGCCTCCGCCACGCCCGCGGCCGCTCCGTCGCCGGGCGGGATGGTGTTCGCCGACCCCGACGCGCCGACGGTCTTCGCCGACGGCTCGACGCTGACCGCGCCCGCGGGCGAGCTGGTCGGCGACGTCGTGAGCGTGTCCGGCGTCGTGGCCGGGACGAAGCCGGGCGACGCCGTCGTCGTGCAGCGCGCCGATCTCGTCGCCGGGTGGATGACGATGGCGAACGCCGTCGTCGGCGCCGACGGGCACTACAGCGCGTCGTTCAAGGCCGACCGTGCCGTGAAGACGACGCTGCGCGCCGTGCCGGCCTCGTCGGCCGCGTCCGCCGCGTCGCGTGCCGTCGTCGTGGCTGCGACCGGGTCCGCCGCGCCCGAGGGCCGCGCGCTGACGCTGTACCGCCGCGCGAGGGTCACCTGGTACGGGCCGGGCTTCTACGGCAAGAAGACCGCCTGCGGCGTGCGCCTGAAGAAGGCGACGCTCGGCGTGGCGAACAAGACGCTGCCGTGCGGGACGATGGTCGACCTGTACAACAACGGTCAGACCGTGACCGTCCCGGTGATCGACCGCGGCCCGTTCAAGAAGGGCACGTCCTACGACCTGACCTCCGCGACGGCCGCCGCCATCGGCGTCGTGGCGACGCAGACGATCGGCGCCGTCCGCTCTGCGCCCGTCACGGCGGCGAGCACCGCCGCAGCGAAGAAGTAACGCCCGCGGCGTTACGCCAGCGGGACGCCCGCAGCGCGGGCGGCGAGGGCTCCCTCCGGCGTTACGCGAGCGGGACGCCCGCGGCCCGCGCGGCGAACATGCCCTCGTCCGCTCGCGAGGCGAGGGTGTCGAGCGTGTCGCCGTCGCCGGGGCACGTCGCGAGGCCGATCGAGGCCGAGAGCGGCGCGCCGCCGAGCTGGGCGTGGGCGATCGCGGTCGCGACGCGGGTGCCGAGGTCGCGGGCGGCGGCGGGGTCGCGGTCGGGTGAGGTCAGCCACCAGCGGCCGAGGCGCTCCCGGACGACGAGGTCGGCGGGGGCCAGCTCGGCGGTCAGGCCGCGCTCGGCGGTCTCCAGCGCGAGCGCGACCTCGCGGCCGGACTGCGCGGCGAGCAGGCGATCGAGGTCGTCGACCTCGACGACGAAGACCGCGAACGGGCGCCCGTCCTGCTCGCGCCGCTCCAGCCGCCTGGCGATCGCGGCCAGCCACGGCGGGCCGGTGTCGCGCGCGTCCTCCCAGGTGGTGTCGACCGCGCGCAGCCGCGTGACCGTCGGCGCGTCGCGCGCCGTGGCGTACATGTCGGGCTCGGGCGCCGTCGTCCGCGGCGCAGCCGCGAGCTCCTCGGCGAGCGTCGCCAGCGGATCGCCGTCCTCGACCACCGGAGCACCCGGCAGGTCGACGATCCGGACGCCCGCCGGCGGCGCCGCGATCGGCTCATCCTGCCGCTCGCTCGGCGCGACCCGCGCGGAAGGAACCGCGCCCGTGAAGTCCTCGGCGCTCGGGACGTGCGGCGCGCCGTCCTGCGCGAAGTCGTCGCGGCTCGTGATCCGCGGCGCGCCGGGGCGGGCGAAGTCGTCGCGGGTCGGTGCGAAGTCGTCGCGATCGGCGCCGCGCGGCGAGCCCGGCTGCGCGAAGTCGTCGCGGGTCGGCGCGAAGTCGTCGTGGCTGGCCACGTCGCCGTCGTGGCTCGGCGGCGCTGCGGGGCGGGGGGCGAAGGCGCGGATGCCCTGGGCGGCGGTCGGTGAAGCGGTGGCGGCGAGGGCGTCGGCCAGCGGGCCTTCGCGCCTGCCGGGCGTCTCGGCGCCGAGCGCGGGCAGCGCGGCCTCGGTCACCCGCGCGCAGACGTAGGCGAGGCGGTCGCTGAGATCGGCGACCAGCTCCGGGTCGCCGTCGCGCAGCTCGGCGCGCAACGCGCGCCAGGTGACGGCACGCAGCGCCTCGACGCCGGCGGTCAGCGCACCCGCGGTCCGGGCGCCGGTCAGCCGCGCGGCGGAGGCGGCCAGCGGCGCGCGCCCGTCCCCCACGACCAGCCGCTCCAGCGCGGCGGTCGAGCCCAGCGCGGCGAGGACCGCGCCGCACAGCGCCGGCCCGCCGCGCGCCAGCTCGGCCGCGGGCACGTGACCGGCAGCGGCCAGCGGCGCGTCGGCGACGAGCGCGAGCAGCCAGGCCTTGGCGACGACCGCGGGATCGACCGCGGGTGCATCCGCGACCGGTCGCGGCCGGCGACCGTGTGGAACAGCTCCATCCATGGAGCGTGCATCTTTGCACCACAACCTGACGTATTGATGAAGGTCCGACCGCGAACCTGCACGATTGGCCAGGCGGGCACAATGCCGACCGTGACCCCGCTTCCCTCGATCGACGAGGCCCGCGCGACGCTGCTGGCCGCCGTCCACCCGCTCGACCCCGTCAACCTGCCGGTCGGCGACACGCTCGGGCTCGTGCTCGCCGAGGACGTCCCGGCGGCCCACCACGTCCCGGCGTTCGCCAACTCCGCGATGGACGGCTACGCGGTCCGCAGCGGCCAGGCCGGGCAGAAGCTCCGGATCGCGGGCGAGTCGCGGGCGGGCGCGCCGTACGAGGGGACGGTCGTCGACGGCGAGGCGATCCGGATCTCGACCGGCGCCGCGCTGCCCGCGGGCGCCGATGGCGTCCTGCAGGTCGAGCTGGTCGACGAGGACGACGCGAACGCTGCGGTGGTCCTGCGCGAAGACGTCGCACCTGGACGCAACGTGCGCGACGCGGGCACCGACCTGCGGGCCGGGACGCGCGTGCTGGCGCGCGGGACCCGGATCGGCCCGGCGGAGCTGGGCGTCGCGATCGGCGCCGGGCGCCAGGGGCTGCTGGTGGGACCGCGGCCGCGGCTCGCGGTGATCTCGACGGGCGACGAGCTCGTCGAGCCCGGGACGCCGCTGCAGAACGGGCAGATCCACGACTCCAACGGGCCGATGCTCGCCGGGCTGGCGGCGCGCGCGGGGGCCGAGGTGGTCGGGCGCGGGCACGCGGTCGACGATCCGGAGGCGACGCGCGCGGTGATCGCCGAGGCGCTGGA
The DNA here is from genome assembly GCF_000424625.1 of Conexibacter woesei Iso977N. Taxonomy (GTDB): domain Bacteria; phylum Actinomycetota; class Thermoleophilia; order Solirubrobacterales; family Solirubrobacteraceae; genus Baekduia; species Baekduia woesei_A. Next base: position 204,540 of record NZ_AUKG01000002.1, on the reverse strand, counting down.
GGTCGCCGACGTCCTGGTCCTGGCCGGCGGCGTGTCCGTCGGGCCGCACGACCACGTCAAGCCCGCGCTGCTGGAGCTCGGCGTCGAGGAGCTGCTGTGGCGCGTCGCGCTGCGTCCGGGCAAGCCGACGTGGCTGGGCCGCCGCGGGCGGCAGCTGGTCTTCGGGCTGCCCGGGAACCCGGTCAGCGCGTACGTGACGTTCCTGCTCTTCGCGCGCCCGGCGCTCAACGCGCTGCAGGGTGCCGACGCGACGGTCCCGCGCAGTTCCGCAACACTCGCGGTCGACGTCCCGCGCAACGAGGGCCGCGACGAGCTGATCCGCGTCCGCCGCCGCCCCGACGGGACCGTCGAGCCGACGGGCCCGCAGGGCTCCCACGTGCTGTCGTCGCTGCTCGGCGCCGAGGCGCTGGCGATCATTCCCCGCGGCGCGGGCGCCGTCGCCGCGGGGACCGAAGTGACGCTCGAGCCGATCTAGGCGCCGGCCGCCGCGCGGTGGGCGCGGACGCGGGCGCGGTTGCCGCAGGTCGACGTCGAGCACCACTTCTTGCGGCCCGACGGGTCGAGGTAGAGCTTGCGGCAGATCGGCTCGGCGCAGGCGTGGATCTCGGGCATGCGGGGGCCGGTGAGGTCTTCGAGGGCGGTGCGGGCCAGGCGGCCGAGGGCCTCCTGGACATCCAGCGGCGGGCGGCGGGTCAGCCGCGGCCGGACCTCCAGCTCCAGCGGGGCGGACGCACGGCCGGCGTAGCCGTCGACGACCGCCAGCGCCGACTGGTCCGGGCCCCTGCCGTCGATGACCGAGAGCGCCACCGACCGCAGCGCGTCGCGCAGCACGCGGGCGGCGGGCAGGTCGTCCTCCCTCACCCCGCGGTCGGGCCGCAGCCCGACGGCGCTCAGGAACTCCTCCAGCCGCTCGACCGTCGGGATCCGCTCCGCCGGCGCGTCGCTGAACGGATAGCCCTGCGTCGTCAGGAAGTCGAGCCACGGCGCGCCGCCGTCGTAGCGCAGATCGGTGTGGGTGACCCGGTCGGGCATCGTGCCGACGAGTGTAATGGACATCCCATTACGAGGTCTGCTAACGATGTAATGCATGACCCGTTACATGCCTCTCGTGGCGTTCGTCCCGCTGTGGTCCACCGGCTACATCGCCGGCACGATCGGGACCGACCACGCGCCCGCGCTGCCGCTGACGACGTTCCGGTTCGTGCTCGCGGCGGCCGTCCTCGCGGCGCTGGCGCGCGCCGCGCGGGTGCCGTTCCCGCGGGACCGCAGGACGCTCGGCCACCTCGCGGTCGCCGGCGTGCTGCTGCAGGCGGTGCAGTTCGGCTGCGGCTACCTCGGGTTCGCCGCCGGGATCCACGCGGCGCTGGCGTCGCTGATCTACTCGGTCGCGCCGCTGGTCGTGGCGGTCGCCGCGATCCCGCTGTTCGGCGAGCGCCTCAGCGGTCGCGCCTGGCTCGGCCTCGGGCTCGGCTTCGGCGGCGTGCTCGTCGCGGTCGCCGACGGGCTCAGCGGTGTCGGCGGCGGCGGGATCGTGTGGTCGGTCCTGGCGATGCTCGGCCTCGCCGCCGGGACCCTCTACCAGCGCCGCTTCGCGCCCGCCGTCGACCTGCGCGCCGGCGGAGCGGTGTCGCTCGCGACCGGAGCGATCGTCGTCGCGCCGGTCGCCGCCCTCCACGGCGGCCTGCACCTCCCCACGAACGCGCACGCGCTCGGCGCGCTGGCCTGGCTGGCGCTCGTCAACTCCGTCGGCGCGATGTCGTTGTTGTTGTGGCTGATGCGCCGCGGCGGAGCGGCCGCCGTGACCTCGATGCTCTACCTCGTCCCACCCGTCACCGCGCTGATGGCCGCCGTCGTCCTCCACCAGCACCTGACCGCACCCGTCCTCGCGGCCCTCGCGATCTCCGCCCTCGGCGTCGCCCTGACCACGACCGCGAAGCGCCCCGAGCCACGCCAGCCCACGGCGACGCCCGCAGCCGCGCCGGCCCGAGGAGGTCGCTAGGCGAGCGCGAGGTGGCTAGCGGTTGGCGGCTTCGAGGTAGGCGACCATGCGGTTGGTCAGCGCCGTCAGCGCCGGCACGGGTTCCTCCAGTGCCAGGGGGCGGTCCGCCAGGAGCTCCTCGAGGCGTTCGCCGAGCGCCGGGTCCGCCCGGCCCGCCAGGCGTGCCGCGACCTGCGCCGCGCGGCGGGTCGCCTCCGCGTCGATCGTCCAGATCGCCTCGAACAGCCGGTCGCCGTCGCGCGGGCCGCCGGGTTCGTTCAGCCCGGGCTGCTCCCAGGCCAGCAGGCAGGCTGCATAGCCGGGGGCGTCGATGACGACGGCCCACTCGTTGCCAAGCACGTCGTCCATGCCGATCTGGATCTCCACCGGCGCGCCGGCCGGACGCCGCACGGCCGCCTCGAAGTCGGCGAACACCGCCGACGCATCGGCGTGCAACGCCAGCCGCCGCCAGCGCTGCTCGACCACCCGGTAGAAGCGCTCCTGCTGGAACGCCCCGAACACGACCGGCGCCGCGGCCAGCGCCAGCGCCTCGTGCTCGATCGCCTTCGACAGCGCGACCAGCGTCGACTTCCTCAGCGTCTGCGGCTTCGCGCCGCCGTCCTGCGCCGCGACCGCCGCGTAGATCGACGGGTGGTCGCTGACCCCGCCCGTGTCCTGCGCGCGCGAGATCGCCGCGGGCACCGACAGCCCGCGATGGCGCAGCGCAAGCACCTTGCGCAGCGCGTCGACGTCGTCCTCCGTGTACCGCCGGTACCCGGACGCGGTGCGCTCCGGCACCGGGAAGCCGTAGCGCTGCTCCCACATGCGGATCGTCCCGGCGGCGATGCCGGTGCGTTCCGCAACGTCCTTGATGGCCAGATCCGTTGTCACATTTCCCCTTGATGCGTCGAGCGCCTTGCACGTTCAACGAGCTGTTGAGTGTTCCCTGCGCACCGGACGGGGTACGTCCCAGCGCGCCGCGGAGTTCATCGCGAGTGCCGTCCAGGCACGTACTCGTTCTCAGTGACCCGAACGATCCTCCTCACCGGGGCCACCGGCTACGTCGGCGGCCAGCTCCTTCCACGCCTCCTGGACCAAGGCCACACGGTCCGCGCCCTCGTCCGCGACGCGCAATCGGCACGCGCCAAGCTGCCACCCGAAGACTCCCTGAAGATCGTCGAGGGCGACGTCCTGACCGGCGCCGGGCTCGACGAGGCGGCCGCCGGCGCCGACGTCGCCTACTACCTGGTGCACTCGATGGGCTCGGGCGGCGACGACTTCGCCGAGCGCGACCGCGAGGCCGCCCGGAACTTCGGCGAGGCGATGGCCAAGCACGGCGTCGAGCGCGTCGTCTACCTCGGCGGTCTGGAGGGCGGGACCTCCGAGCACCTCCAGTCCCGCGAGGAGGTGGCGGACGTGCTGAGCAGGACCGCACCGCCGGACACCGTCACCCACGTCCGCGCCGCGATGATCGTCGGCGACCGCTCGACGTCGTTCCTGATGCTCCTCGGCCTCGTCGACCACCTGCCGGTGATGATCACCCCGAAGTGGCTGGACACGAAGACCCAGCCGGTCGCGATCGACGACGTCACGCAGACCCTCGCCGCGCTGGCGACGACCGAAGACCCACCGCAGGAGGTCCAGCTCGGCGGCGCCGACGTCCTGACCTACCGCGAGATGGTGCTGCGCACCGCCGCGATCGAGGGCCGCCGCAGGCCGCTCCTGCTCCGCGTCCCGCTCTTCACGCCGAGGCTTTCCTCCTACTGGGTCGCGCTCTTCACTCCGGTCGACCTCGCCACGATCAAGCCGCTCGTCGAGGGCCTCAGCTCCGAGACGATCGTCAAGGACCAGCCCCCGGCCGGCCTCAACGACGACCCCCGCGGCTTCGACGACGCGGTACGCGCGGCGCTCGCCGGGTAAGTTCCGCGCGTAGATGGTCCTGCCGCTCGCGTTCGTCGCGCTCCTGGCGCTCCTCGCCAAGATCGCCTACATGTTGGTCGGCCGCCTCGGCGGCGCGCGGGCGATCGCGGGCGTGATCGTCCGCGACCCGACCGACGACACGGCGATCGACCGCGACGGCGCGGTGCGCTCGATCCAGGGCGCCGACATCGTCCTACCCGAGAGGCTCTTCGGCGAGCTGTGGACGAGCGAGACGCTCGAGCGCCTGGCCCGGACCTACTGGAGCTACCTGTCCCACGTGACGTTCGGCCTCATCCGCGTGTACTACACCGACGAGGAGCGCTACGTCTGCCTGCTGATCAGGCCGCTGAAGCTGCTCACGTTCCGTGCGCCGGAGTACGAGACCGACAGCGAGCGCGGGATCGTGCGCTGGCGGATCGACAAAGGCCTGCTCGTCGCGAACGCCGGCCGCGGCGGCGACGGCTACCTGGAGATCGACGTCAAGCACCTCGACTGCGACGAGCCCGGCAACGCGCGGATCCACATCGAGGTCGAGGTCGCCAACTTCTACCCGCAGATCGCCTCGCGCCTCGGGCGGTTCCTGTACACCAACACGCAGTCGCGGATCCACGTGATCGTGACCCACGGCTTCCTGCGGCGCCTGGCGCGCCGCGACCTCGACGAGTCGGTCGCGGGCCGCTTCCGCGAACCGCGCCAGGCCGAGACGGGCACGCCAGAGCGCGAGCGTTCCGAGTAGCGCCGGGCGCTCAGCCGAAGCGGCCGGACACCAGCGTGCGCAGCTTCGTGCGGTCGTGGCGCGCGTGGACACGCCGGACCGTGCCCGACCGCGAGCGCATCACCAGCGACTCGGTCGTGGCGCTCCTCGCGCCCTGGTAGCGCACGCCCTGCAGCACGTCGCCGTCGGTCACGCCGGTCGCGGCGAAGAAGCAGTCGTCGCCCCGGACGAGGTCGTCCTGGGTCAACTGCCTGTCCAAGTCGTAGCCCTGCTCGATCGCGGCGGTTCGCTCGTCGTCGTCGCGCGGCCACAGCTTGCCGACGAGCCCACCGCCGAGGCACTTGATCGCCGCCGCCGAGATGACGCCCTCCGGCGTGCCGCCGATCCCCCACAGCAGATCGACCGGCGAGCGGTCGCTCACCGCGAGCATCGAGGCGCTCACGTCGCCGTGCTGGATCAGCCGGACGCGCGCGCCGATGTCCCGGACCGCCTGGAGCTGCTCGGTGTGGCGATCGCGCTCGAGCGAGACGATCATGATGTCGTTGATCTCGACCCCGCGGCGCTCGGCGACCAACTCGATGGTCTTGGTCAGCGGCCGGTCGAGGTCGAGCAGGTCGGCGATGTCCTCGGCGCCGGCCAGCTTCTCCATGTAGACGATCGGGCCCGGGTTGAACATCGTCCCGCGCTCGGACAGCGCGATCACCGCCAGCGCGTTGGGCATGCCCTTGGCCGCCAGCGTCGTGCCCTCCAGCGGATCGACGGCGATGTCGACCTCGGGCGGCGAGCCGTCGCCGATGTGCTCGCCGTTGTAGAGCATCGGCGCCTCGTCCTTCTCGCCCTCGCCGATGACGACGAGGCCGTCCATCTGGACGGTCGAGAGCGTCAGGCGCATCGCGTCCACGGCGGCCTGGTCGGCGCCGATCTTGTCGCCGAGCCCGACGAGGCGCGCGGCGGCGAGCGCGGCGGCCTCGGTCGTGCGCACCAGCTCGAGCGCGAGGTTGCGGTCCGGCTTGTTGGTGGTCTCGCTCATGAGGGGCCGGAGCCTAAGGCTTCACGCGACGCTCTGCGCGATGGCGAGCAGCGCGCTCAACGACCACGGGCCCTGCGCGGTCAGGCGCAGGTGCAGCCCGTCGCGGCGCCAGAGCAGCTCGTGGACCGGTCGCAGCGACGGCTGGGCCTCGCTCAGCGGCGCCTCGCGGTGCGTGACGCCGTCGCCCACCGGCGCCGCGTCCGTCGCCCCGTCGCCGAGCGAGCGCTCCGGCGGCGCGGCCTCGCCCGCGTAGAGCGACACGCGCCCGGGCTGGGCGTCGCGGGTGTCGTCGAGGTTCCAGGCGACCTCGACCGCGCGCGGTCCGCACGCGTACACGTCGACCCAGCGCGTGAGCGGGAGCGGGACCCGCGGCAGCGGGACCTCGCGGCCCAGGTGCGCGTCGGCCTCGGCGATGCCCTCCAGCGGCTGCGGCTCTTCTGCCATCGCCGCTGGAGGCTGTCAGGCGCGGCGGCGGGTGTCGAGCACCGCGGCCCGCAGCCGGTCCAGGCCGGTGGCGATCTCCGCCTCCGAGTGCGACGTGAACGACAGGCGCAGCGTCGCGCGGTCGGGCTGCTGGGGGAAGAACGGCCAGCCGGGGACGAACGCGACCTCGCGCTCCAGCGCGGCCTTCAGGAGCTCGTCGGCGTCCCAGCCGTCGGGCAGCCGGACCCAGACGAACATCCCGCCGTCCGGACGCGTCCAGCGCGAGCCCTCCGGGAGCGTGTCGCCCAGCGCGCCGACCAGCGCATCGCGCCGCGGCGCGTAGACCGCGCACAGCCCAGCGATGTGCGCGTCGAGGTCGCAGGACGCGAGCCAGTGCGCGGCCGCCGCCTGATCGATCGTCGACGTGTGCAGGTCGGCCGCCTGCTTGGCGACGACCAGCGCGCGGCGCAGCGCGGCCGGCGCGCGCAGCCAGCCGATCCGCAGGCCCGGGACCAACACCTTCGACAACGTCGACAGCGCGATCGTCCGGTCCTCGGCGCCGGGCAGCGACGCGACGTGCGGGACCGGCTCGCCGCGGTAGCGCAGCTCGCCGTAGGGGTCGTCCTCGACGATCCACAGCCCCACGCGCGCGGCGACCTGCGCCAGCGCCGCGCGGCGCTCCAGCGGCAGCGTCCGGCCGGTCGGGTTGTGGAACGTCGGGACCGTGTACAGCAGCTTCGGTCGCTCGCGGCGGACGAGCGCCGGGATCGCCTCCGGGTCCAGGCCGTCGTCGTCGCACGGCACCGGCACGACGCGCGCGCCGGCCATCTGGAAGCACTGCAGCGCCGCCAGGTACGACGGCTCCTCGACCAGGACCGTGTCGCCCGGCTCGATCAGCACCGCCGCGATCAGCGTCAGCGCCTGTTGGGAGCCGGAGGTGATCAGGATGTCCTCGGGGTCCGTCGGCAGCCCGCGCGCGCCGAGCCGCGCGGCGACCGCGGTGCGCAGCGCCGGATCGCCTTCGGTCGTCGAGTACTGAAGCGTCCTGCCGAACTGCCCGTCGGCCAGCGCGGCCGCGAACGCCGCGCGCAGCCCGGGCGCATCGAACAGCTCCGGCGCCGGCAGCCCGCCCGCGAACGAGATCACGCCCGGCCGCTGGGTCAGCGCCAGGATCTCGCGCACCGGCGAGGACGCGACGTCGCGCAGCCGCGCCGCGGCCGCGGGCGGCGCCGCGCTCAGCGGGCTCGGACCACCGGAGGACGCCATGCCGCTCAGCGCGCCGGCCGGGCCACGAGGAGGCCGCAGACGACCAGCCCGTCCTCGAGCTGCAGCAGTTCGCCGATCTCCGCCGCCGCCTCGCGGGCGCACGGCGCGGGCGCGCAGTCCATGCCCTCGGCGCGCAGGCCCTCGGCGAGGTCGTGCAGCGCGCCGAAGCGTGGCGAGCCGCCGACCCGGCCCAGCAGGACCAGGTGGACCGGCGCCTCGTGCAGCGACCTGGCGAAGGCATCGGCGATCCGCAGGTCACGGGCCTGCCGCGCCGGAGCGTCTGCCGCGAGGATCTTCATCCCGCCGGTCTCGGCGAGCTGGCGGCGCCAGTACGGCAGGTGCGCATCGCGGATCGCCTCACGCATGCGCGGATCGGTGACCGTCACCAGCCGCCACGACGCGAGGTGCGCGCGCTCCAGCGCGGCGGCCAGCGCCGCCGGGTCGACCGGATCGGGCCGGAACGGGCGGAACGTGGACGGCGCGGTCCGCAGCTCGTCGGTGTACGACAACGTGGACATCAGGGGTACCTCCGTGAAGTTCGAGTAGGAGCGAGAACGACCAGTCGCCGGACTCGCTTCCGCGAGCCGCTAAGGGGCGCTGGTGATCGCTACTCGAAGGAGGTGCCGCACGAGGGTGTGAACGGTAGCGGAGGTCGGCGGCGGGCTCAAGCCCTACGGGGCTTCGGGGTGGGCCGGGTGGCTGTGGCGTCTCTCTGCCGGCGCTGGGGTGTCTCAGTGCGGCGCGTCGGTGGGGGCGCGTTGCGTTGCGGGGTGGGCATCGATGGCGAGAAGGCGCTGGGGCGGCGCCACCGGGCGCGGTGTGGCTGGGCGTTCTGGTGCTTCCGGGCGGAGTTCGGGGCCGAACGGAATGGTCAACGGCAGTTTGGTGTTCGCAGAGAACACCAAACTGCCGTTCAGGACGTCAACGGTGCATTTGGGTCCCATACGAACCCAAATGCACCGTTGACCCATCAGTTCGGCCCCGAACTCCGCCCCCAGTCCCGGCGCCAAGGCCGAGCCACACCGCGACCGTGGAGCGTCGCCTCAAGCGCTTCTCGCCCTCGATGCCCACCCCGCAACACGGAGCGCCACCACCGACGCCCCGCACTGAGGCGCCCCCAACGCCCGCGCCGCAGCGCCTCACCCCCAGCGCCGCAGCCGCCGCCGCAGCGGCGACGACCGGAAGTTCTCCTGCGCCAGCGCGGCGTCGACCGACACCAGCGCCGCCTCAGCCCCGATGGCGACCGCGCCGAGCACGTTCAGCGTGCGCTTCATCCTCGCCGCGCGCGGCGGCGTTCCCGGGCCGGGCGTCGAGCCGTCGGTCAGCGGCACCGCGCCGCCCGGCGCCTGACGGGAGAAGCGGATGCCCTCGACCGCCGTCAGCGCGCCGGTCGCGATGACCGTCCCGACGAGCACGTCCTTCGCCCGCGCCAGCGCGCGCTCGCGCCCGGTGAGCTTCGTGGCGCCGCGCGCCTCCTCGGCGCGCGCGCCGGCCCAGCCGGCGGTCATCGCGATCAACCCGATGGAGTTGATCGTCCCGTAGCGCCGCCACGCGGCGTTGACCACCGCGCCGCGCTCGCTCGGGTCCGCGATGCGATCCACCGACGGATGCAGCGCGAGGCGGCCGAACAGGTTGCCGCCGAGCAGCGCGGCGAGGCCGAGCTCATGCGCGGCGCGGCCGGCCTGGGAGACGAGGTCACTCGAAGGCGTCAGCGTGCTCATGCCGCTTGGGCTCCCCGCCGCCGCGCCCGTTCACTCGCTCACTCCCGCGCCATCATCGCCGCGGCGTCGCGCTCGAGGTCGACGTACTGGTCGTCGCCGAGCTTGACCTCGACCTGGACGATCCGGCCGCCGGTGAACGTGCCGGGCGGCGTGTAGAGCGAGGACACCGCGTCGCTGGAGTCTCGCCCGACGCAGAGGCCGTCGCCGCAGAGCGTGAACTGCGCGATCTGCGTGCGCATCGTCCCCTCGGCCACGACCTCGTCGTCGACGTAGAGCCTCGTCGTTCCGTGCGCCTCGCCGTACTGGCCGACCGACTCCTTGTCGAAGGACACGCCGACGACGTGCCTGCCCTGCGGCAGCGGCTCGCTCGCCTTGAACACCTGCTCGGGCGGGATCCCGAGGAAGTTGTACACGTAGTGCAGCCGCCCCTCGTGGACGAACAGCGCATGGCCGCCGAAGCGCGCGCCGTGGGCGAAGACCACGCCGCCGACCTCGGGCGTGCTCACCTCGACCTCGGCGAGGATCCGGTACGAGCGCCCGCGGATGTTCGGCGCGACCGCCTCCGGCACCTCGGCGGTGTGCGGGAAGTAGATGTAGGTGTCGCGGTCCGGCTCGGGCTGCGGGCGCGGGTCGGCCAGGATCTCCGGCGGGACGCGGTCGTCCAGCGGCAGGACGTCGAACTTGTCGGCCTCCTCGAACCAGATGTCCACCATCTCCCTGACCTTGTCGGGCATCTCGCCCGCGAGGTCGTGGGCCTCGGAGTAGTCCTCGGCGAGGTGGAACAGCTCCCACGCGTCCCTGTCGAAGTGCCCGATCCCCGACGTCGGCCCGTGGACCGCCACGGCCTTCCAGCCGTCGGCGTAGATGCCGCGAGTACCCAGCATCGCGTAGTACTGGCGGGACTTGCGCGTCGCGGCGCTCGCGTCGTCGAACGTGTACCTCATCGACACGCCCGGCAGCGGCTGCTGCTCGTGGCCGTCCACGACGTCCGGCATCTCCAGCCCCAGGCAGTCCAGCAGCGTCGGGACCACGTCGGTGACGTGGTGGTACTGCGTCCGGACCTCACCCCTCGCGCTGAAGCCCTTGGGCCAGTGGATGACCAGCGGGTCGCACGTGCCGCCCGCGTAGGAGTAGCGCTTGAACATCTTGAACGGCGTCGAGAACGCCACCGCCCAGCCGGTCGGGTAGTGGTTGTAGGTGTTGGGCGAGCCGAGGTCGTCCATGTGCGACAGGTTGTCGTCCATCTCGTCCGGGAAGCCGTTGAAGAACTTGTTCTCGTTGACCGACCCGTTCGGGGAACCCTCGCCCGACGCGCCGTTGTCGGCGCAGTACAAGACGATCGTGTTGTCGAGCTGGCCGGTCTCCTCGAGGTAGTCGATGATCCGCCCGACCTGCGCGTCGGTGTACTCGCTGAAGCCCGCGTAGACCTCGGCCATCCGCGCGAACAGCGCCTTCTCGTCGTCGTCGAGCGAGTCCCACGGCCGCACGTCGTCCAGCGGCGAGTGCGTGCCGTCGGGCATCGGGTTCAGCTGCGTCAGGTCGGTCCCGTCCGGCACGATCCCGCGCTCGACCATCCGCGGCAGGACCCACTCGCGGTAGGCCTCGTAGCCGCCGTCGAACTTGCCCTTGTACCTGGCGATGTACTCGTCCGGCGCGTGGTGGGGCGCGTGGTTGGCGCCCGGGCAGAACCACATGAACCACGGCCGCGACGGCGCGCTCTGGCGCGTGTCGCGCAGCATCGTCAGCGCCTGGTCGGCCAGGTCCCTGGACAGGTGGTAGCCGTCCTCGGGCGACGCGGGCTGCTCGACGAACTTGTTGTCCTCGACCAGCGTCGGGTACCACTGGTTGGTCTCGCCGCCCAGGAACCCGTAGAAGCGGTCGAAGCCCTGCGACAGCGGCCAGCCGCGCTTGGGCGCGCCGGCGTGGCACTCCTCGGAGGGCACGTTGTGGTCCTTGCCGATCCAGTACGTGTTCCAGCCGTTGCGCTGCAGGATCTTGGCGAACGGCGTGCAGCTGTCGGGCAGCCGCGCGTGGGCGCCCGGGTAGCCGATCGCGCCCTCGGTGATGCATGCGAACCCGTTGGTGTGGTGGTTGCGACCAGTCAGGAAGCATGAGCGGGTCGGTGAGCACAGCGCGGTCGTGTGCCACTGCGAGTACGTCAGCCCCTCGTCGGCGAGCCGCTGCATCGTCGGCATCTCGATCCCGCCGCCGTAGGGCGACCACGCGGCCAGGCCGGTGTCGTCGTAGAGCACGACCAGGACGTTGGGCGAGCCCTCCGGCGCGGTCGGGGCCTCGTACGGGCCCCAGTCCGGGGTCGAATCCCGGACGTCGAGTTCGATCTTCCCCTTGAAGCGTGGATCGGGCATGGTCCCGACGCTCGCCGAGCGCCGGGTGGACCTACATCACCCCCGCGGGGTGAGGCGGACCCGGAACAGCACCCAGACCGCCCGGAACCCGTCGCGCCACGTGATGTTCTTGCCCTCGTCGTAGGTCCGGCCGTAGTAGGAGATCGGGACCTCGTAGATCCGCAGGCCGCGGCGGCAGATCCAGCCGGTGATCTCGGGCTCGATGCCGAACGCGGACTCGGTCAGGGGCAAGGACTTCAAGATCTCCAACCTGAAGGCCTTGTAGCCCGTCTCCATGTCCGACAACGTGGTGTTGAACAACAGGCCGGTCAGCAAGGACAGGAACTTGTTGCCCATCAGGTGCCAGAACATGTAGGCCCGCTGCGCGCGGCCGCCGGACAGCCGCGACCCGTAGACGACGTCGGCGACGCCCTGCAGGATCGGGTCGATCAGGTGCGGGACCTCGGCCGGGTCGTACTCCATGTCCGCGTCCTGGATGACGGCGATGTCGCCGACCAGGTGCGGGATCCCGGCGCGCAGCGCGGCGCCCTTGCCGGCGTTGGCCTGCTGGAGCAGCACGACGTCGTGCGACGCGGCCGCGTACGCGCGGACGATGTCCGCGGTCGCGTCGGTCGAGCCGTCGTCGACGACGACGATCTGGCGGTCGAGCCCGAGGGCGTCGATCGCCTCGAGCACACCGCGGATCGTGGCGGCCTCGTTGTAGGCCGGGACGAGGAAGGCGATCTTCATGTGGGGCGCTGGAACCTACAGGCCGTACGCCATCAGGAGGTTCAGCCAGACCTCGGAGCGCGTCGGGAACGCCGGGATCGCGTGCCAGAGGTCGTCGAGCGGGACCTGCCCGACGACCGCGATCGTCGCGGCGTGCAGCCACTCGGCGACGTCGACGCCGACGAACGTCGCGCCGACCACGACGCGGCGGTCCTCGTCGATCACCAGCCGCGACGTGCCGCCCGTGCCCTTGCCGTGGAACGACGCGCCGGCCGTCCCGTCCGAGGACACCTCGACCACTCGCACATGCAGACCGGCCTCGCGCGCGCTCGCCTCGGTGTGCCCGACGGCGGCGACCTGCGGCTCGGTGAACGTGACCCGCGGCGGCGGACCGGTGTCGCGCAGGCGCGCGCCATCGTCGCCGACGATCTGGTCGGCGGCCAGGCGCGCCTGGTGCTTGCCCTCGTGTGTGAGCAGCGAGCGGCCGTTGGCGTCGCCGACGACGTAGAGCCAGTCGTGGCCCACGACGCGCAGGTCCTCGCCGACCTCCACCGGACCGGCGTGCGGCTCGACGCCGACCGACTCCAGCCCGAGCTCTTCGGTCAGGTGCCGGCGGCCCGAGGCCACCAGGATCTCGGCCGCCTCGAAGCTCCCGTGCGATGCGGTCTCGACCGTCACCCGTCCGGACGAGCGATCGCGCGACACGCGCTCGGCGACGACCGCGCAGCGCACGTCCACGCCCGCCTGCTTCAGCCCCTCGGCGACCAGGTCGGCCGCGAACGGCTCGTCGCGCCCGAGCAGGTGGTCCTCGCGCTCCAGCAGCGTGACCCGCGCGCCGAGCGTCGCGAACGCCTGCGCCAGCTCGCTGCCCACCGGCCCGCCGCCGATCACGACCAGCGACTCCGGGACCTCGCGCGTCTGCGACGCGTCGCGGTTGGTCCACGGATCGACATCAGCAAGCCCGTCGATCGGCGGGATCGCCGGCGCCGTGCCGACCGCCACGACGACGGCCCTCCGCGCGCGCAGGATCACGTCGCCGACGTGGACCACGAGCTTGCCCGCGAGGTGCCCGTGGCCGCGCACGAGCATCACGCCGCGCTCCTCCAGCCACGGCAGCTGGTGCGAGTCGTCCCAGCCGCGCACGACCTCGGTCCGCCGTTCCAGAGCAGCACCGACATCAAGCCTGCCCGTGATCGCCTCACGCGCGCCCGGGACCCGCCGCGCCTCGGCCAGCGCCTGCGCTGGGCGCAGCAGCGCCTTGGACGGCATGCACGCCCAGAACGAGCACTCGCCGCCGACCAGCCGGTCCTCGACGATCGCGACCTCCACGTCCCTCGAGCCGAGCCGCCCGGCGATCACCTCGCCGGCCGGACCCGCGCCCAACACCACCACGTCGACTTCCCGGACCTCGCTCATGAAGTCCTAGGCCTTCCCGGACTGCCAGTCCCGGAACGCCGCGAGCATGTGCGCCTCGACATCTGGCGCGATCGCGCCCGGGTCGACCTGGCCGGCGACCGCGATCGTCTCGCGGAACTGGGCGACGTAGGCGACGCACCAGTCGCAGCAGCCGACGTGGCCCTCGAAGCGGGCGAGGTCGGGCGCGGGCAGCAGCCCTTCGACGTAGTCGTTGACGAGCTCGACGAGCTCGCGGCAGGTGAGCGGTGTGGTGGGAGTGCTCATGCGGCGATCCAGTCCTCCAGCGCCCTGCGGACCTTGGCCCGGGCGCGATGCAGGAGAACACGTTGGTTGGTCTCGGTGAGGTCGAGAACGTTTCGCACCTCGTCCGACGACAGCCCTTCGAGGTCACGCAGCGTGATGACGATCCGCTGGCGCTCGGGCAGCTCGGCGATCGCCTCGCGCGCGATCCGCAGCACCTCGTCGCTCTCCAGCGACAGCTCCGGGTCGTCGTGCCAGTCGGCCGGCGCGCTCGTCCAGGCGCCCTCGCGCGTGAACCGCGACGGGTCGACGGTCGGCCCGTCGCCCTCCTCGCCCGAGCCCTCCACGCCGTCGCCGCCGCCGACGCTGGCGAACGGGATCGAGCGGTGCTCGCGCACCCCGCGCGTCTTGGCGCGGTTGACGAGGATCCGGAACAGCCAGGTCTTGAACGACGAGCGGCCCTCGAACCTCTCGATCCCGCGCAGCACGCCGACCCACGTCTCCTGGACCACGTCCTCGGCGAGCGCGTCGGTCGGCACGTACATCCGGGCCAACCGCATCAACATGGGCGTGTAGCGCCGCACGAGCACGGCGAACGCGTCCTCGTCGCCCTCGCGCGCGCGCTCGACCAGGCTCTGGTCGTCGGCGGGTACGAGGGTCGGCATCCGCGCCGACAATAGCCTGCACGCGGACGTGTCGTCCGGCGTGAGAAGGTGCGAGTACATGGCGCAGCGTTTCATCGGGGTCGATGTCGGCGGGACCAAGGTCTCCGTCGCGGTGCTCGAGGGCAACCGGCTCTCCGAGCCGGTCCTGCAACCCACCGAGCTGACCAGCAGCGACAAGTTGGTCGAGCAGCTCGTGACCGCGATCAGCGACGCCGGCCCGGCCGACGCGGTCGGCATCGGCGTCCCCTCGGTGATCGACTTCGCGACCGGCACCGCGCGCCATTCGGTCAACGTCCCCTTGCAGGACGTGCCGCTGCGGCGGATCCTGACCGAGCGCTTGAAGATGCCCGTGTTCGTGGACAACGACGCGACCGTCGCCGCGCTCGCCGAGGCGCACGACGACGACCTGCACCAGGTCGCGCAGTCGCTCGTCCTGCTGACGATCGGGACCGGCGTCGGCGGCGGGATCGTCATCGGCGGGCGCATCTACCGCGGCGCGACCGGCGGCGCCGCCGAGCTCGGGCACACGCTGGTCGGCGCCGACCTCGCCGCGGGCGCGCCGCCGCACTCCGACCAGAACCCGCAGCCCGGGTCGCTGGAGCGCCTCTCGGCCGGCCGCGCGCTCGACGCGCTGGGCCGCGAGCGCGGGTTCCCCGACGGACCGGCCGTGGTGACCGCGGCCCGCGCCGGGGATGCCTCTGCGCTGGAGGCCATCCACATCCTCGGCGAACGGCTCGGCGTCGGCATCGCGAACGCCATCAACACCTTCGACCCCGAGCAGGTCGTCATCGGGGGCGGCGTCAGCGCGGCCGGAGAGCTGCTGCTGGAGCCGGCGCGAGCGGTCGCCCGGCGCTTCGTGCTTCCTGGCGTGGGTACCCGGACGGAGATCCGGCTCGCGCGCTTCGGCCCCAAGGCCGGCGTGCGCGGAGCAGCCCTGTTGGCTGGTCAGGAAGTGCTCAACTCGTGAAAACCCGGGTTGCCTCTGCTAACCCGGTCGTAGGATCGTTTTAGAGAGAACTTCAGGAGGCAACGCCATGAGCAACGCAGCATCCGTCAACGAACGCCTCGCGGCACTGACCGCGCACGGCACGAGCATCTGGCTGGACCAGATCGAGCGCGAGCTGGTGGAGGGCGGAGAGCTCGCCCGCCTGGTCCGGGAGGACAGCCTCCGGGGCATGACGTCGAACCCCGCGATCTTCGAGAAGGCGATCCTCGGCTCCGACCACTACGACGACCAGATCTCACAGCTGGCCGGCGAGGGCGCCGACTCCCGCTCGATCTACCAGGAGGTCGCGATCCGCGACGTCCAGAACGCCGCCGACGTGCTGCGCTCGGTCTACGACGAGACCAAGGGCTATGACGGCTACGTGTCCTTCGAGGTCGACCCGGACCTCGCGTTCGACACCGACAGGACGATCGAGCAGGCCCAGGAGTACTGGGGCCGCGTCGACCGCCCCAACCTGATGATCAAGATCCCGGGCACCGACGAGGGCCTCCCGGCGATCGAGGAGGCCCTGTACCTCGGGTTGAACATCAACGTGACGTTGCTGTTCAAGGTCGAGCAGTACGAGAAGGTCATCCAGGCGTTCATCAGGGGGCTTGAGCGCCGCCTCGACGAGGACAAGCCGGTGGACAACATCCACTCGGTCGCGTCGTTCTTCGTCTCGCGCGTCGACACCGAGGTCGACAAGCGCCTGGAGGAGAGGGGCAATACGGAGCTGCAGGGCAGGGCCGGCCTGGCCAACGCCCGCGCCGCCTACCAGCTGTTCCTGAGGTACTTCAAGGGCGACGCCTTCAAGAAGCTCGCCGACGCCGGCGCGCCGGTCCAGCGCCCGCTGTGGGCGTCGACCGGGGTCAAGAACCCCAAGTACCCGGCGACCCTCTACGTCGACGGCCTCGCGGGGCCGGAGACCGTCAACACGATGCCGGTCGCCACGCTGGAGGCCGCGCGCGAGCAGTCCGAGGCCAGGGGCGACGAGGTCAAGATCGACCCGAGCGACGAGTTGAAGGCCTTGGCCGACGCGGGCATCGACATGACCGACGTCACCGACAAGCTGCTCAAGGACGGCGTCGACGCGTTCGTCACGCCGATGACCAAGCTGCTCGAAGGCATCGACGAGAAGCGGAAGGCGATCGCGTGAGCGGGACCCCCGCTGGGCTCGACGCGTCGATCCCGGAGGCCTACGCCCCGGCGATCGACGCGCGCCTCGCCCGTGCCGCCGACGATGACGTCGCGGCGCGCATCTTCAGGATCGACGACACCCTCTGGGGCCCGGCCGGCCAGCCGGAGGTGTCCAACCGGCTCGGCTGGCTCGACGTCCACGACCGCGTGCTCGCCGAGGCCGACGACCTCAGGGCCTTCGCGTCGCAGGCGCGGGCGGACGGGCTGACCGAGGCGGTCGTGCTCGGCATGGGCGGCTCGTCGCTGGCGCCCGAGGTCTTCCGGCGCTCGTTCGGCACCCACGCCGACGGGCTGATCCTGCACGTGCTGGACTCGACCGACGCCGACGCCGTCCGCGACGTCGAGGCCGAGATCGACCTGAGCACGGCGCTGTTCGTGGTCTCGTCGAAGTCCGGCGGGACGATCGAGACGCTGTCGGCCTTCCACTACTTCTGGGAGAAGACCGGCGGCAACGGCGCGCAGTTCGTCGCCGTGACCGACCCGGGCTCGGGCCTCGCCGCGCTGGGCGAGGAGCGCGGGTTCCGGCGCGTCTTCCTCAACGACCCCAACATCGGCGGGCGCTACAGCGCGCTGTCGTACTTCGGGATCGTCCCGGCCGCCCTGCTGGGCGCCGACCTGAAGGCCTTGCTCGGCGGCGCCGCCGAGCTGGAGGGCGCGCTGCGCGAGAGCGACGCCTCCAACAACCCGGGCCTGTGGCTCGGCGCGCACCTCGGCGAGCTGTCGCTGGCCGGGCGCGACAAGCTGACGTTCCTCGTCGACCCGCCGATCGAGTCCTACGGGTTGTGGGTCGAGCAGCTGATCGCCGAGTCCACCGGCAAGCACGGCAAGGGCATCCTGCCCGTCGCCGACGAGCCGATCGGCGCGCCCGAGGCCTACGGCAACGACCGCGTGTTCGTGCACCTGCACGACGCGTCGCACCATCCGGCCGACGCCGGCGCGGTGCAGCGCCTGATCGACGCGGGCCAACCCGTGATCACCATTCCCGCTCACGGCGCGGCCGATCTCGGCCGCATCATGCTGCTCTTCGAGTTCGCGACCGCGGTCGCCGGCTGGGTGCTGGAGATCAACCCCTTCGACCAGCCCAACGTGCAGTCGGCCAAGGACAAGACCAAGGAAGTGCTGGCCCTCGGCGCGCCGCCGGAGATCGCGGAGGCCGACGCCGCCGCGCTCGCGAAGCTGCTCGGCGACGGCCCGCCGTCCTACCTGGCGATCCAGGGCTACCTCGCCCCCACGCCGGAGTTCGACGGCGAGATCGAGGACGTGCGCGCCAAGCTGCGCGACCGGACCACGATGGCCACCACCTTCGGCTACGGCCCCCGGTACCTGCACTCGACCGGCCAGCTGCACAAGGGCGGCCGCCCGGACGGGCGCTTCCTGCAACTGCTACATGTTGCTGACGACGACGTGGAGATCCCGGGTGGGGACCCGTCGTCCTTCGAGACCCTCAAGCGCGCACAGGCGGACGGCGACCTGCTCGTCCTGCGCGACCACGGCCTGCCGGCGGAGCGGATCGTGCTCCGCGGCGACCCGGTCGCGGCGCTGCGCACCATCAAGGAGAACCTGTAGACCATGGCGCAGATCGGCTTCATCGGCCTCGGCAAGATGGGCGGCAACATGGTCGCCCGCATCAAGCGCGACTCCGAGCACGAGGTCGTCACGTTCGACTTCGACGCGGGCGCGATCGACAACACCGTCAAGAAGGGCGCGGTCGGCGCGAAGTCGCTGGCCGACCTCGTCAAGAAGCTCGAGGCGCCGCGCCTGGTCTGGATCATGGTCCCGGCCGGCGACCCGACCCAGCAGACCGTCGACAAGCTCGCCAAGTTGTTGGACAAGGGCGACACGATCATCGACGGCGGCAACTCCAAGTGGACCGACGACATGGCGCGGGGCAAGGAGCTCAGGAAGCTCGGCATCAACTACGTGGACGTCGGGACGTCCGGCGGTGTCTGGGGCCTGGAGGTCGGCTACTGCATGATGGTCGGCGGCCCGAACCCGGCGATCAGGCGCCTCAAGCCGTTCCTCGACATCCTGGCGCCGCCGCCGGATGAGGAGCACGGCCCGGGCTGGGGCCACATGGGCCCGACCGGCGCCGGCCACTACGTCAAGATGGTGCACAACGGCATCGAGTACGGGATGATGCAGTCCTACGCCGAGGGCTTCAACCTCTTCGACGCGTCCGAGTTCAAGTTGGACAACGCGAAGATCGCGCACCTCTGGATGCGCGGGTCGGTCGTCCGGTCCTGGCTGTGCGAGCTCGCCGCGCGCGCGTTCGAGCTCGAGGGCAACGACCTCGAGGCGCTGGAGCCCGTCGTCGCCGAGTCCGGCGAGGGCCGCTGGACCGTGGAGGACGCGGTCGAGAAGCGGATCCCGATGCCGGTCATCACGGCCGCGCTGTACGAGCGCTACCAGTCCCAGGGCCGCGGCGACTTCGCCGCCAAGGTCAACGCGGCGCTGCGCAACCAGTTCGGCGGGCACGCCGTCCAGCGGCGCGCCGACGGCTAGAGGCACCAATGGCGACCACCGACGTCAGGCTCGGCAACGAGCCGGAGCAGGACAACCCGCTCGTCGAAGGGCTCGAGCGGCTTCCGGTCCACCCCACGACGCTGGTGCTCTTCGGCGCGACGGGCGACCTCGCCCGTCGCAGGCTCCTCCCGGCGATCTACAACCTGGCCCACGAGGGCGCGCTGCCCGAGCGCTTCAACCTGATCGCGTCGTCGCGCAGCGAGATGGCCCACGAGGAGTTCGCCGAGCAGGCGGCCGAGGCGATCAGGCAGTTCTCGCGCCGCCCGCCGGACGAGACCGTGCTGAAGGAGTTGCTCGCCAACGTCCGCTACGTCGCGGGCACGTTCGACGAGGACTCGGTTTATGAGGAGCTCGGCAGGCACCTCGACGCCTTCGACGACGCGGCCGGCCAGCCGCTGAACCGCGCGTTCTACCTCTCGACGGCGCCGGAGTTCTTCCCGGTGATCATCGGGCAGCTGGGCAACCACGCGCTCAACGCGCACGAGGGCGCCGAGGTCCGGGCGATCATCGAGAAGCCGTTCGGAACCACGCTGGCCGAGGCGAAGGACCTCAACCGCAGGGTCCTGTCGGTCTTCGAGGAGAGGCAGCTCTTCCGCATCGACCACTACTTGGGCAAGGAGACCGTTCAGAACGTCATGGCGTTCCGGTTCGCCAACGGCCTCTTCGAGCCGGTGTGGAACCGCAACTACATCGACCGCATCGAGATCACCGCGGCCGAGGACCTGACGATCGGGACGCGCGCGGGCTACTACGACAACGCGGGCGCGCTGCGCGACCTGGTGCAGAACCACATGCTCCAGCTGCTGTGCAACGTGGCGATGGAGCCGCCGGTGCACTTCGCGGCCGACGAGATCCGCGACGAGAAGGTCAAGGTCCTGCGGTCGGTCCTGAAGCCGACGGAGGCGACGGTCGACGAGATCGCGGTCCGGGCCCAGTACGGGCCGGGGACGATCGGCGGCGTCGACGTCAAGGGCTACCTGCAGGAGGACGGCGTGCCGTCGGACTCCAACACGGAGACCTACGCGGCGCTGCGGCTGGAGATCGACAACTGGCGCTGGGCGGGCGTCCCGTTCTACCTGCGCACCGGCAAGTCGCTGGCGCGCAAGGTGACGGAGATCGCCATCACCTTGAAGCCGGTGCCGCACCTCGCCTTCCAGCAGGAGGGCTCGGTCGGCGTCCGCCCGAACCAGCTGATCCTGACGATGCAACCCAACGAGGGCGTGTCGCTGTCGCTCGGCGCGAAGATCCCAGGCACGCGGATGCGGATCCGGCCGGTCAACATGGAGTTCTTGTACGGCACGTCGTTCATGTCGCAGTCGCCCGAGGCCTACGAGCGGCTGATCCTCGACGCGATGCGCGGCGACGCCACGCTCTTCACCCGCAACGACGAGGTCGAGGCGCAGTGGGAGATCTGCGACCCGATCGTGAGGAAGTGGGAGGCGACGCCGGGGCCGCTGCCGCAGTACGAGGCCGGGACCCAGGGGCCGGCCGAGGCCGAGCGGCTGCTCGAGGCCGGCGCGCGCTGGCGGGCGATCTAAGTGGCGACGGTCGACACCGTCTGGCGGGCGCGCGACACCAACCCGGGTGAGATCGACGCGGCATTGCGGTCCGCGCTCTCCCAGGTCCATCGCGAGAACGCGGGCTACGTCCCGGCGCGCGTCCTGAACCTGGTGACGATCGTCGACAAGCAGTACAGCGGTGAGATCGCCAACCGGCTGCGGCGCGTGGGCCGGTACCACCCGTCGCGCACGATCGTGTGCTCGGTCGACCCGCGCCGGACGACGCTGGACGCCGTGGCGACGATCTCGGCGCCGTCCGAGGTGGGCGAGGGCAACATCGGGTTGCTGCGCGAGACGGTCGTCGTGGAGTGCGGGACGCGGCACCTGAAGCACCTGGACCGGATCGTGGATCCGCTGGTGGTGACCGACCTGCTGACCTGCGTCTGGGCGCCGCACGGGCACGCCGAGGCGGTCGACTCGTTGTTGGACATGTCGCAGATCGTGCTGACCGACGGCGTCGACGAGCCCGAGCCCGTCGATGCGCTGCACCGCGCGCAGCAGCTGTCGAAGAAGGTCTACGTGGTCGACCTCGCGTGGCTGCGCTCGACGCCGTGGCGCGAGCGCATCGCCGCCACGTTCGATCCCCCGACGGTCCGGCCCGAGCTGAGGACGATCTCGGCGATCACGATCCGCCACCACCCCGACAGCGCCGTCGCCGCGCTGCTGCTGGTCGGCTGGCTGGCGTCGCGGCTGGGCTGGTCCTGCTCGCCGCTGATGTCGGGGCGCGGCGGGATCATCGAGGGCAACGTGCACGCCAGGCGCCAAGATGTACGTGTTCGCCTGGAGCCGGACCCGCGCCTGCAGGTGCGGGGGCTGGCGGGCCTGACGCTGTCCACCGCGTCAGGCCGCACCTACTCCCTGGACCGCGGCCCCGGCGGGCTGCGCGCGCACTTCGAGAACCGCCGTGGGGAGCAGCGCGACTGGACGATCCTCGGCGCCTCCCGCGGCGAGGCCGGCATCCTCGGCGAGGGCATCCGCCAGGCCCTGCTGCGCGACCAGACCTACAAGCCGGCCCTCGAAGCCGCGGCGCGCCTGCTGCCCTAGGCGGCCGCCGCCTCGCCGTCGCCGTCGCCGGCGGCACGGCGGATCGTGATGTCGCCGTGGCTGGTGCGCGCCTTCACGGTCGCCGTCCTCACCGAGGACGGCGGGGTCGCGGAGGGCTCGAGCTCCTGGCGCAGGAGGCCGAACGTCGTCTTGACGTCGAGCTTGGCCGCGGTGCCGTGGGCGATGCCGACCTCGACGGTCCCGAAGGCGGTCTTGAGGTCGACGTCGCCCGAGGCCACCGAGCCGAGGCGGATCGAGCCGTTGGCGGTCTTGACGGTCGCACCCTGCCGCGCGACATCGATCGCGACATCGCCGTTGGCCGCCGAGATCTTCAACAACCCGTCGACCACTCCGGCCCTCGTCCCGCCGTTGCCGTTCTTGACGATCAGGTCGCCGCTCACGGCGCCGAAGCTCAGCGCACCGGTGCCGGTCACCGCCACCACGTCACCGGTGGCGTGGTCGACGCTGATGTCGCCGGCTCCGCTCACGACGCGCAGCTTCCCGGTCGTCCCGAGCCGGATCGCGCCCGCGCCGGACTTCAGCGTGCACGCCCCGAGGATGCCCTCGGTCCGGAGGTCGCCCACCTCGGTGTGACCATCGAGGCGCGAGCCCTCCGGCAACGCGATCTCGACGCGGACGACGCCGGAGCGCGACCACCCGAGGCCCTGCCGGGTGGTCTTCACCTCCAACTTGCTGCCGCTCAGCTCGATGCGAGCGGTCTCCGCCGCCCTCACGTCGGCCTTGCGGTCGGGATCGCGCGGAACGACGTCGACCACGACGTCGTCACGCTGGGACGCGACGATCTTCACGTCGCCCGCGTGGATCGAGATGGAGGCGTTGATCGGGCCGGATGCAGGGAAGGTGGGCATGTTGATGTCCTTGTGTTGGTTTGGGGAGAGGGGTCAGAGGGGGTGTCGCTCAGACGACCCAGCCGCTGAACGTGCCGCCGCCACCAGGTTGTTGGTGGCCTTGGTGCGTCCGGGTCGGCGGTGCCGCCTGGGGGTCGACGGCCGCGCCGAGCGCGCGGACGAGCCACGCGTTGACGCTGAGCCCGGCGGCCGCGGCGGCCTCTTCGACGCGCGCCTTGAGGGCCTCCGGGAGCCGGAGGTTGATCCGCGCGGTGGCGGCGTCCTCCGTCGTGGGAGCTGCAGCGGCGGGCGAGGTGTGGGGAGCCACCTCGCCCGCCGGGTCGTCGGCCGGCGGCGGGACCACGACGAGCTCCGGGTCGCCGCCGCGCAACCGCACGTCGACGCTGCCCGGGGCCAGCTCGGAGGTGATCTCGCCCGCGGCCGCCGACAGGACCTCGAGCAGCATCAGCCGCGCGGCGGCGTCGAGCGGGGCCGTCAGCCGCTCGGCCAGCGCCCGCGCGTCCTCCCCACCGGCTTCGGCCGCGGCCGCGAGCTGGCGGTGGAGGTCTTCGATGTAGGGCGCGAGGTCCATGGCGCCATAGTGACACCACCATGGCACCATGTCAACACCACATGTGACACCGGTCCATTCCGGGGTCGGCGAAACGCCGAGCACGGGCACCCCGTGCGGCAAGATGTCCGCCATGGCCGTCCAACTCGTCCGTCAACCCGATCCGGAGACGCTCGCCCGCCAGGCCGCGCGCGACCTCATCGCCGCGATCGCCGAGGCCCGCGAGGCACGTGGGGTCGCGCACGCGTGCCTCGCCGGCGGCAGCACGCCGATGCGCTGCTACGAGCTGCTCGACGGCGCGCTGGAGGACTGGACCGGCGTGCACCTCTGGTACGGCGACGAGCGCTGCGTGCCGTTCGACGACCCGGAGTCCAACCACGGCCAGGTCAAGGACCGCCTGCGCGCCCGCGGCGCGACGTGGCACCCGATGCCCGGCACGCTCGGCCCGGCCGAGGGCGCGCGCGAGTACTCGAGCGAGCTCGGGTCGACGGTCCTCGACATCACCCACCTGGGGATGGGCCCCGACGGCCACACCGCCTCGCTGTTCCCCAACCACCCGCTGCTGGACGCGCACGGCATCGCGGCGGGGATCAGCGACTCGCCGAAGCCGCCGCCGGAGCGGATCACGCTGACGCTGAGCAAGCTCAACGAGTCCCGGCGGATCGTGCTGCTGGTGACCGGCGAGGGCAAGTCGGAGGCCTTGGCGCGCGTGATGGCCGGGCCGGACCGGACCTACCCCGCGTCGCTGCTGGACCGCACCAAGTTGTTGGTGATGGCCGACAACGCGGCGCTGCCCGCCTGATGCCCGGCGAGGTCTGGCTCATCCGCCACGCCGAGACCGACTGGGCGAAGGCCGGCAAGCACACCGGGCGCACCGACATCCCGCTCAACGACGAGGGGCGCGAGCACGCGGCGTCGCTGCCCGGCCGGTTGGCGGGGCAGTCGTTCGCCCTGGTGCTGACCTCGCCGCTGGAGCGCGCGCGGGAGACCGCGGCGATCGCGGGACTGGGCGACGAGGCCGTCGAGGACGCCGACCTGTTGGAGTACAACTACGGCGAGTACGAGGGCCTGACGACCCCGGAGATCCGCGAGTCCCGGCCCGACTGGTACCTGTGGCGCGACGGCGCGCCCGGCGGCGAGATGCCCGACGACGTCGGCGCGCGAGTCGACCGCGTGATCGCGCGGGCGCTCGCGGTCGACGGCGACGTCGCGCTGTTCGCGCACGGCCACGTCCTGCGCGTGCTCGGCTCGCGCTGGATCGAGCAGCCGGCAGCGCTCGCGGGCCGCCTCGCGCTCGGCACCGGCGCGATCTGCAAGCTCGGCTTCGAGCGCGAGACGCGCGTCATCCGGGCCTGGAACCTCCTGAGCTAGCGGCGCTCCGCCGCGTCCGGCGGGAAACGGAACGCGCAAGTTCCGGGAGAGATGGCCGACGACCGGGCAAGATGGCCAGCGTCATCGCCGAGCCACCCCGAGACGTGCCGCAGAGTCGTAAGAGCCGAAGTCGTTCCCCCGAGGTCAAGGCCTTCACCGCGCTGTTGTGCGGTGCCGCCGCCTGCCTGGCGGCCGGCGCGCTGTTCCCGATGACGCCGGAGGCGCCGGTGAGGCTGGCGTCGGTCTTCATCGTCGTCGCGCTGGCCATGGCCGCCGGGACGTGGTTCCTGATCGACAGGGCCCCGCGCCGGATCCTGCTCGCCGAGGCCTGCGTCGCGTGCGTGCTGAACTCCGTGCTGGTCTCGCAGTCCGCGACGCCCGGCGGCGCGATCGCCGACGCGTTCGCGTACGTGTGGCTGACCGTCTACGTCGCCGCGTTCTTCCCGCGCGCGTGGTGGCCGTACGGGCTGCTGGTCGCCGCGGCGTTCGGCGGCGGGCTGATCGGCGCCGGCCTCGACGCGAACCTCTTCTCCGCGTGGATGGTCCTGAGCGTGAGCGTCCTGATGGCGGGCTTCGTCGTCGCGATGATCTCGCGCGCGATGCTCGGCCGGATGTCGACCGACGCGCTGACCGGCACCCTGAACCGCTCCGGCCTGCACGACGCGGCGCGCCGGCTGCGGCTGCGCCGCCGCCGCGACACGCCGATCGTCACCGTCGCCGCGCTCGACCTCGACGGCTTCAAGGCCGTCAACGACACCAACGGCCACGCCACCGGCGACCGCCTGCTCGCCGAGGCGACCGCCGCCTGGCGCTCCGCGCTGCGCGCCGACGACGTCCTGGCCCGCACCGGCGGCGACGAGTTCATCGTGTTGATGCCCAACACCGGCCCCTCCGAGGCCACCGCCGTCCTCGACCGCCTCCGCTCCGCCCACCCCGTCGCCTGGTCGGCCGGCATCGCGCCCTGGGAAGCCGACGAGCCCCTCGCCGCCTGCATCGAACGCGCCGACGCCGCGCTGTACGAAGACAAGCACGCCTCCCGCGCGGCGTAGGCGCGATCTGAAACCTCCGGCCGCCGTCAGGCCGATGACGCGGCCGGCGGTTGTGCGGGCAGCAGGCCTGCGACAAAGTGAAGGCCATGCCCAAAGACGTCCGCAGCGGCCCGGTCATCGCGACCTTCGGGGTGCTCGTGGCCCTCTTCGGCGTCATCGCCACGCTCGTCCTCGTCCACAACGCCGGCTCGCGCACGGTCGACGGTGCGAGCCTGAACGCATCCGAGCGCCACGGCGCCGAGGTCTTCGGCCGCACCTGCGGCTCCTGCCACGCGCTCGCCGCCAGCCAGGCGGTCGGCGCGGTCGGCCCGAACCTGGACTACGTCCAGCCCACCGACGCGCAGATCCGCTCAGTGATCGCCAAGGGCTCGCAGGGCGCCTACGGCGTCATGCCCGCCGGCCTGCTCAACGGCACCGACGCCGCCGACGTCGCGGCCTACGTCGCCAAGGTCGCCAGCCGCAAGAAGTTCAACTAGCCGCCCAGGGAGGCGCCATGTTCCGCACCAATCGAGGGGTCTCGCGCCGGGAGCTGCTGACCGGCGGTGCCGCCGCGGCCGGCAGCGTCGCGCTGGCCGGCGTCGTCGGCGCCCGCGCCGCCGACATGGCCGGCATGGACCACGACAGCACGCCGATGCGCCTGCGCGCGCTGACGGCCGACCAGGCGGCGCTCGTCGGCGCGATGGCCGATCGCATCTGGCCGCGCGACGGCGACACCCCGTCGGCCTCCGAGCTCGGCGTCGTCACCTACCTCGACGGCCAACTCGCCGGCGGCTGGGGCGCGGGCGAGCGCTTCTACCGCCAGGGCCCGTTCCACGAGCCCGAGAGCTCCGGCCACGGCTACCAGCTCTCGCTCACGCCGCGCGACGTCTACCGCCACGTCCTGCCGGAGATCGACACCTACACCAAGGGCAAGTACGACAACAAGGCGTTCGCGGACCTGGATCCCAGGGACCAGGACGCGGTCCTCACCGACCTGCAGGCCGGCAAGGTCGACCTCGGCCTGGCCTCCGGCCCCAACGGCTTCACCTCGGCGAGCTTCTTCACCATGTTCTTGCAGAACGTGACCGAGGGCCTCTTCGGCGACCCGGTCTACGGCGGCAACAGGGACCTCGCGGGCTGGAAGCACATCGACTACCCGGGCGACCCCATGGCCTACGGCGACAGCTACTACGCGATCTTCGGGCACCGCGGCGACGTCTACGAGGTCAAACCGCAGGGCATGGCCGACGTGATGAGGGAGAACTAGCGATGGCGTCGATCAAGCACGACAAGGTCGACGCGGTCTGCATCGGCGTCGGCTGGACCGGCGGGATCCTCGCCGCCGAGATGGCCAAGGCGGGGATGAAGGTCGTCGGCCTCGAGCGCGGCGGTCCGCGCGGCGAGTCCAGCTTCGGCTCCGACCACGACGAGCTGAAGTTCGCGATCCGCTCCGAGCTGTTCCAGGACGCCGCGGTCGAGACCCAGACGCTGCGCCACTCGACGGGCGAGCCCGCGCTGCCGATGCGCTACATCGGCGCGTGGCTGCCGGGCACCGGCGTCGGTGGCGCGGGCGTGCACTGGAACGGCCAGAACTGGCGCTATCACCCGTCCGACTTCGAGTACAAGTCGCACTACACGGACAAGTACGGCAAGGACGTGTTCCCGGACGAGATGCGCCCGCGCGACTGGGGCATCACCTACGACACGCTCGAGCCCTACATGAACACGTTCGAGGAGATGGCGGGCATCTCCGGCAAGGCGGGCGTGCTCAACGGCAACAGGATCGAGGGCGGCAACCCGTTCGAGGGCTCGCGCTCGAAGGAGTACCCGACGCCGCCGATGATGGCGTCGAAGTCCGGCGACATGTTCGCCAAGGCGGCGCGCGAGCTCGGCTACACGCCGTTCCCGGTGCCGTCGGGGAACCTGAGCGAGCCCTACGTCAACCCGGAGGGCGTCCCACGCAACCACTGCCTCTACTGCGGGTTCTGCGAGCGCTTCGGCTGCGAGGTGGGCGCGAAGGCCGACCCGACCGTGACCGTGATCCCGGTCGCCGAGCGGACCGGCAACTTCGAGCTGCGCACCCACGCGTGGGTCCACCGGATCACGCACCGCGACGGCAGGGCGACCGGCGTTCTGTACACCGACGCCGCCGGCCGCACGCACGAGCAGCCGGCCGACGTCGTGGCCGTCACGTCGTTCATGTTCAACAACGTGCGCTTGTTGTTGTTGTCGGGCATGGGCGAGCCCTATGACCCGAAGACCGAGAAGGGCGCGGTCGGGCGCAACTTCGCCTACCAGACCGGCGGCGCCGGGGCGGTCGGCTACTTCGCCGACGAGGACGACCTCAACCTGATGATGGGGTCGGGCGCCAACGGCATGTCGATCGACGACCTCAACGCCGACAACTTCGACCACAGCGACCTGGACTTCCTCGGCGGCGGCAACGTCGCGATCTCGCAGAACGGCTCGCGGCCGATCCAGTCCCAGCACGTCTTCGGCGACACGCCGACCTGGGGCCTGGAGTGGAAGCGCGCGGTCAAGGACACGTACCGCCGCACGGTCAGCATCGGCGCCCAGGGCGAGTCCCCCGCCTACCGCGACCACTACGTCGACCTCGATCCGACCTACAAGGACGCGTTCGGCGATCCGCTGCTGCGGGTGACGTTCGACTGGACCAAGAACGAGCGCAACATGGTCAAGTACCTCGGCACCAAGATCGAGGAGATCATGAAGGCCATGAGGCCGACGAGGATGACCGGCGGCCCGGGCGCGCTCGCCCCGCACTTCGACACGGTGCCCTACCAGTCCACGCACGTCACCGGTGGGACGATCATGGGCGACGACCCGAAGGAGACGGTCGTCAACGACTACCTCCAGATGTGGGACTACCCCAACGTCTTCGTCGTCGGCGCGAGCAACTACCCGCAGAACGCGGGCTTCAACCCGACCGGCACGCTCGGCGGCCTCGCCTACCGCGCGGCCGACGGCATCGTCAACCACTACCGCAAGAACGGCGGCGCGATCCGGTCCTAGACTCGGGGCATGAGCGACCGCGACCTCCTGCACGTCCTGACCGCGCTCGCCGAGCTGGCCGGCAACGAGGCGGGCGTCGCGGTCGCGGTCACCGCGCTCGACGAGCGCATCGGGCGCGGCCGGTCCGACATGCGCACGCCGCTGAACCTCGCGTCGCTCGCCGCCGACGGCCTCGCCGAGCAGGTCGACGCGACCCACTGGTCCGCAACCCCCGCCGGCATCGCCCGCCACGGCGAGGACGAGGACTACGCCTCGCGCTGAGCCCCGGCGCTCGGCGGCCCTAGTCCTCCAGGAACGTCCCGCGCTCGACGATCATCGTCGCGGCGCTGCGGAGGACGCCGGCCATCGGCGCGGCGTCGGGGCCCAGCTCGGCGAGGGTGACGTCGGCGCCGAGCTCCAGCGAGCGGGCCAGGCGCAGGAGCGGGAACCCGCGGGACTCGAGGATGCGGGCCAGCCAGGCGACCTGGGTCTCCAGCTTCACCGCGCCCGCGACGTCGAGCGCCGCCCAGTTCAGCAGGTGCTGGAGGTCGTGCTGGCACCAGAGCCGGCCGACCGGGCCGTAGACGGCGTCCTCGTCGGTGTACTCCGCGTAGTAACGCTCACAGGTCGCCGCCGCGAGCGCGACCAGGTCGATGTCCTCGCCGGCGCCCGGAACGGGCGAAGGCGCCGCACTGGGCGGCGCCGTTCCCGACGGAGGGTCGACGCGGTGCGGAGGGGGCAGCTCGCTGGTCACGCCGACCAACCGTACCCCGCGCCGCGCCGCCGCGCCGACCCGGAAGCGCGAAGCGGCGGCGGCTCCGCAGAGCCGCCGCCTTCGCGATCAGGCCACGCCCGCCGGCTCGCGCTCGACCTCCGGGTCGCGCGAGGGCAAGTGGGCCTGCCCCGCACGGTGGCCGGTGCCCTCGGGCCCCGACACCATGTCCTCGTGACCCAGCGACGGCAGCCACTCCAGCCACCGCGGCAGGTACCAGTTCCAGTCGCCGAGCAGCTTCATCGACGCGGGCAGCAGCACCGCCCGGACGATCGTCGCGTCGACCAGGATCGCCGTCGCCAGCCCGACGCCCATCATCTTGAAGTCGAGGTAGCTCAGCGTCGCGAAGATCGCGAACACCGCCACCATGACGATCGCCGCGCTGGTCACGGTCCCGGCGGTCGTCCGGATGCCCTGCGCGACCGCGTCCTCGGTCGTGGCACCACGGTCGAACGCCTCGCGGATCCGGCTGAGGATGAACACGTGGTAGTCCATCGACAACCCGAACAGGATCACGAACAGGAACATCGGCAGCCAGGACGTGATCGACCCGGTGGACTTGAAGCCCAGCAGCTTCTCGCCGTGCCCCTCCTGGAAGACCCAGGTCAGCACGCCGTACGCCGCACCGACGCTCAGCAGGTTCAGGATGATGGCCTTGATCGGGATCACGATCGACCGGAACGTCATCAGCAGCAGGATGAAGGCCAGCGACAGCACGAACCCGAAGACGATCGGCCAGCGCGACTTCATGAGGTCGTTGAAGTCCTTGGACCCCGCCGTCGTGCCCGTCACGTACGCCTTGACGCCGGCGCGATCCGCGAACTTCGGGACCACGTCGTCGCGCAGCGTCGCCAGGGCCCGGTTCGACGCCTGGTTGTTGCCGTCGCCCACGATCGGCAGGTCGATCTGCATCACGTGATGGTCCTTGCTGACCGTCACGTCGATCGGCTGCTTGACGTCGCCGCTCGCCAGCGCGTCCCGCTTCAGCGAGGCGACGGCGCGCGTGATCTTCTCCGACCGCACGTCCCTGGCCTTGAGCACGACCGTCGCCGGGATCTGGCCGCCCGGGAACGCCGTCTGCATCTTGTCGTACACCTTCATCACCGGCAGGTCCCGCGGGATCGCCGAGACGCCGCTGTCGGCCGTGTGCATCCTCAGCACCGGCGACGCCATCACCAGCAGCAGCGCGACCGCGCCGACGACGCTGACGACCGGATGGCGCAGGACCGGATTCAGCACCAGGTTCCACCCACGCCCGCCGGTGTCGACGTTGCGGTCACGCGACCGCGCCATGCGCTTGCCGACGAACGGGATCCGCCCGCGCTCCAGCGCCCGGCCGGAACCGCTCAGCAGCGCCGGGATCACGGTCACGGAGCCGATCATCGCGACGAAGACCACCAACATCGCGCCGATGCCCAGCGCGGTGAACGTGGAGTCGCCCGCCAGCAGCATGCCGGCCATCGCGAAGATCACCGTGACGCCGCTGATCAGCACGGCACGACCCGACGTCGCCGCCGCGATCGCCACCGCGTCCTTGGGCGAGGCGCCCCGCGCCTTCTCCTCCCGCTCTCGCCGCAGGTAGAAGAGCGAGTAGTCGACGCCGACCGCCAACCCCACCAACAACACCACTTCGTTGATGAAGTCGTTGAGGCCTACAACATGCGAGATCGGCCCCAGCAGCCCGATCGTCCCGACGACCGCGGTGATGCCCAGCAGCAGCGGGACGCCCGCCGCGACCAGCGCGCCGAACGTCAGCACCAGGATGATCAGCGTCACCGGGATCGACAGCATCCCGGCCTTGGCGAAGTCGTCGCCGAACGCCTTCGACAGCGCCTTGTCGGCCGACGCGTCGCCGAACTGCCCGACGAACACGCCCGGATGGGCGGCGGCCGCGGCCTTCACGCCGTCCTCGACGGCGTCGACGCGCTTGTCGGCCAGGTCGCTGTCACCGTTGATCTTGAACTGCACGAGCGCGCTGCGCCCGTCCGGCGAGATCTGCCCGTCGGCCCCGGCGGCGTACGGCGACCTCACCGACACCACGCCCGGCTTGCCCGACACGCCGCGCTCGACCGCCGCGACCGTCGCCCGGAACTCCGGGTCCGACGCCTTCATCTTGCCCTTGCCTTGAACGAGCACGGTCTCGGACGCCTGGTCCGGGTACGCGTCGTTGACGATCTTGTCGCCCTTGGCGGAGTCGCCGTGCTGGGATCCGTCGTCGCTGGGCGTGACGGTCCCGACCGCGGTGCCGATCGCCAGCGCGGCGAAGACGAACGCGAGCCATCCGGCGATGGCGGCGAACCGGTGCCGCGTGGACCAGCGGCCGATCCGCGCAGCCAGGGCCGGGGAAGTGGCCGCGACGCCCGCCCCTTGGCGTGGGCGGCGGGGTTCGGCGCCCGTGGGGGCGGGTGCCGGACCAGCAGGAGTTGGAGGAGGAGAGGAGGTCATGTCCGCAGCATCGCTCCGTGGTCCTCTCACCGCCATGTGGGCGACTGGCGTCCGGCTGTGGGGGAATCCCCACCCGTAAGGGTTCGTTGGGGATCGACCCTGACAGCGTCCGCCCAGGACCTGAAATCCGCTGAATCGGCGCTAATCTCGGCCGATCACCCCGGTACCGCCCATGGATCCGCACACCGAGCTCGCCAACGGAGCAACGCACGCCAACGGCCACCCGCCGCGCGCCGGCGCGATGGACCCCGGCCGCGTCGAGGTCCGCGACACGACGCCGTTCGTCGAGCGCACGCCCGTGCGCTCCGCGTTCCCGCCGATCGCCGACTACGGTTACCTCAGCGACTGCCACACCGGCGCGCTGGTGGCGCCCGACGGCACGATCGAGTGGCTCTGCCCGCCCCGCTTCGACGCGCCGTCGGTCTTCGGCGCGATCCTCGACCGCTCCGCCGGCGGCTTCCGGCTCGGCCCGTCCGCGATGGGCGTCCCGGCCGGCCGCCGCTACGAGCCGGGCACGATGATCCTCGAGACCACGTGGATGACCCCCACCGGTTGGGTGGTCGTCCGCGACGCGCTGGTGATCGGCCCCTGGCGCGAGCGCGCTCAGGGCTCGGCGACCGCGCACACGCGCCCGCCGACCGACTACGAGGCCCACCACGTGCTCGTGCGGACGATCACGTGCATCCACGGCCAGGCGCAGATCGAGCTGCTGTGTGAGCCGATGTTCGACTACGGCCGCGTGCCCGCCACGTGGTCGACGGTCCCGAACGACACCTATGCCTTCGACGCGACCGACGGCGGCCGCACGCTGCGGTTGATGTCGGACCTGAACGTCGGCATCGAGGGCGGCCTGGCGCGTGCGCGCCATCGTCTCGAGAAGGGCGAGACGCGGTTCTGCGCGCTGTCCTGGTCGCGCCTGCTCGACGGTCCCCGGACCGCGGAGGAGGCGACCAACGCGCTGCAGGACACGAGCGAGTACTGGCGCGGCTGGCTGGCCGACGCCGACTTCCCCGACCACCGCTGGCGCAACCACCTGGAGCGCAGCGCGCTCACGTTGAAGGGGTTGACCTACGCGCCGACCGGCGCGCTCGTGGCAGCACCGACGACTTCCCTCCCGGAGACCCCGGGCGGTGTCCGCAACTGGGACTACCGCTACACGTGGATGCGCGACGCGACGTTCACGCTGAGTGGCCTCCACTCGCTCGGCCTCAACTGGGAGGCCGACGACTTCATCCAGTTCGTCGCCGACCTCGGCCGCAACGAGGACGGCGCGCTGCAGATCATGTACGGGATCGGCGGCGAGCGCGTGCTCGAGGAGGAGACGCTCGACCACCTCACCGGCTACGAGGGCGCCAGGCCGGTCCGGATCGGCAACGACGCCTACCGCCAGCGCCAGAACGACGTCTTCGGCGCCGTGCTCGACTCCTTGTGGTTGCACGCCAAGGAGTACGGCCACAACAGCGCGCGCCTGTGGCCGGTCATCCACGACCAGGTCGAGCAGGCGATCGCCTCCTGGCGCGAGCCCGACCAGGGCATCTGGGAATCGCGCGGCGAGCCTCAGCACTACGTGTCGAGCAAGTTGATGTGCTGGGTCGCGCTCGACCGCGGCGCGCGGCTGGCGTCACGCCGCGGCAAGGACGACCTCGCCGACCGCTGGCGCCGCGTCGCCAACGAGATCCACGCCGAGATCCTCGCGCGCGGCGTCGACGAGAAGGGCCGGTTCACCCAGTACTACGGGTCGTCGAACCTCGACGCGTCGCTGCTGCTGATCCCGCTCGTGCGCTTCCTCCCCCACGACGACGCGCGCGTGCGCGACACCGTCATGGCGATCAGCGAGGAGCTGACCGAGTCCGGGCTGGTCCTGCGCTACCGGACCGAGGAGACCGACGACGGCCTCACCGGCGAGGAGGGCACGTTCCTGATCTGCTCGTTCTGGCTGGTCAGCGCGCTGCTGGAGATCGGCGAGCGCAAGGCCGGAAGGCAGCTGTGCGAACGGCTGCTCTCCCTGGCCTCGTCGCTCGACCTCTACGCCGAGGAGCTGGAGGCGTCGACCGGACGCCACCTCGGCAACTTCCCTCAGGCCTTCACGCACCTGGCGCTGATCAACGCGGTCATGCACGTGATCCGCGACGAGCAGCAGAACCCGGAGTGAATCGGGGATTCGCCCAGTGGGGCGAACACCACTAGGCGACCCCCTGATGTGAGCCCGGCGGCGGCGCCCCAGGATGCCGTCCCATGCTCCCCGACACCAAGCACATCCTCCCCAAGCTCGCCGTCACCGGCCTCGTCGCCGCCGCCTTCGCGGGCAGCGCCGCGGGCGCCGCGTCGGCCGACTCCATCGCCTACATCAAGGGCGGTGACGTGTGGTTGACGACGACCGACGCCGGCCGCCAGTTCCAGGTCACCGGGACCGGCGACTACGTCGGCGTCTCGCAGGCCGACGACGGCACGATCCTCGCGACGACCAAGGAGAGCAGCTTCGAGCGGCTCGACCGCTTCGGCACCGTCCTCTCCTCGATCCGCACGCCGGTCAGCACGCCGCTCAACGGCAGCTCGACCGTGTTCGACGGCCCCTACGACGCCGACATCTCGCCCGACGGCAGGACCGTCGGCTACTCGTTCATGAAGTTCGGCCTGTACCAGTACCCGGACGGCACGAGGGATGCCGACATGTACGACGGCCACGCGTTCACGAAGTCCGACGCGCTGACCGGCTTCACCGACACAGGGTACAAGTACGCCCGCAGCTGGACGGCTCCGGAGTTCCTGGACAACAACACCGTGTTGGTGTCCAACGGCCCGGGCTACCCGAGCACGCCGTTCGCGATCGAGACCGTCGGCTCCGGCGACCCGCGCAGCTGGTTCGCCGACGGCGACAACATGCACCCGATGGAGGCGACGATCTCCCGCAACCGCCGGTTCATCGCGGCGGTCGTCGGGACCGGGCGCCTGGGCCTGTCGGTCTACCGGATCGGCGACGGCAGGATCGAGAACGCGACGATCAACAAGTGCATGACCTACTCCGATCAGCCCAACCAGGGCTACGCCTACAACTCGCCGACGCTCAGCGGTGACGGCAGGGTCCTGGCGTGGGGCTCGGGCAAGGGCCTGGACATCGCCCCGCTCGGCGACGGGTCCACGACCTGCCCGGACCCGCAGAACGGCGGCGAGCTCCTGCCCGGCGCCTCGCAGCCGGACTGGGGCCCCGCGGACGTCCCGTCCTCGCGCCCGGCGAGTGAGCCGCTGCGCGTCCCGGCCGGCAGCGGCGGTGGCGCCCCGGCGCCCGCTCCGGCGCCCGCGCCCGCGCCCGCTCCGGCCCCGGCGCCCGGCCCCGCGAAGGTGACGCCCAGGCCGGGCGCGCCGGCCTCCGGCCTCTCGAACGCGGGCGGCGCGAGCGACGACGACGGCGTCGAGCTCGGCGTCCACGTCGCGGCCGTGAAGCTGGGCGCCGCGCTGCGCAAGGGCCTGACGGTCGCGATCACGCCGCCCAAGGGCGGCACCGTGACGGTCACCGCGAGCAAGGGCACCAAGAAGCTCGGGTCCGGCCACGCGACCGCCAAGGCCGGCAGGCCCGCCACGGTCCGGATCCGCTTCACCGCCGCCGCGCGCCATGCGCTCGCGCACAGCAAGCGCGCGACGCTGACCCTGACGATCCAGGCGCCGGGCGTTCCGACGACCCGCGCCGCGGTGACGATCAAGCGCTAGGCGTTGCTTCCGGCCGCAAGCGCGTCCGGGGCCTTCGGGCTCCGGGCGCGCTCCGGCTCGGGCAGCGAGACCGCGCTCGCCAGCGCCAGCAGCGCGAAGACCGGCAGGATCGCCATCGTGGTCGAGAGCGAGGTCGCGTCGGCCAGCGCGCCGAGGCCGGCGGCGATCAGGCCGCCGATGCCGATCGCCAGGCCGAGCGTCACGCCGGAGGCGAGGCCGTGGCGGCCGGGCAGGTACTCCTGGCCCAGGACGACGGTCGTCGAGAACGGGCCGTCGATCGCGAGCCCGACCAGCGCGACGACCAAGATGAAGGGGACGATGCCGACGTGCGGCAACACCAACAACAGCACGGCCAGCGGCGCCATCGCGGTGACCAGCACGCTGCGCCGGCCGAAGCGGTCCGCGCAGCGGCCGCCGATCAGCGTCCCGAGCGCGCCGAAGACCAGCATGACCGCGAGGATCGCGTCGCCGCCGCCGGTCGTCCCGCCGAGGTGGTGGATCACCCACACCGGGATGAACGCCTGCAGCGCGAAGAACGCCGCGGTCCGCGACACCGCCGCGGTCACCAGCCGCGTGAACGGCCACCACGCCGCGGGCGGCGGCCCGGCGGCTCTGCTAGCGGCGCCCGCGGCCCGCGGCGCCGCCGGCCCCTCGGCCGCCGCGAGCGACGGCAG
This sequence comes from Conexibacter woesei Iso977N, assembly GCF_000424625.1. Taxonomy (GTDB): domain Bacteria; phylum Actinomycetota; class Thermoleophilia; order Solirubrobacterales; family Solirubrobacteraceae; genus Baekduia; species Baekduia woesei_A. Next base: position 168,358 of record NZ_AUKG01000002.1, on the reverse strand, counting down.
GCGCCGCGCGGTGACGATCGCCAGCACCAGGCCCGGGATCGCCAGCAGCGGCGTGGCATGCAACCCCGCGAGCCCGACGATCGGCGCGGCCAGCAGCGGCCCGAGCGCGAACCCGAGGTTCCCGCCGACCGAGAAGTAGGACATGCCCGTCGCGCGCTCATCACCGCTCGCCGCGCCGGCCAGCCGCGCGCCCTCCGGGTGGAACGCCGCCACGCCGAGCCCGGACACGAACAGCGCCAGCGCGAGCAGGATGTAGGAGTCGCACCACCCCACCGCGCCGAGCCCGATCCCCGCGAGCGCCAGCCCGCCCGGCAGCAGCAGCGGCGTCGCCAGCCGGTCCGCCCACAGGCCGAACAGCGGCTGCACGATCGAGGAGCCGATCGTCGCCGCGGTCAGCAGCGCGGTCGCCGAGCCGAGGCTCATCCCCCGCGCCGCGATCAGGAACGGCAGCAGCGCGGGCACCGCGCCCTGCGACAGGTCGACCGCGCCGTGGCCGGCGCTCAGCGTCGCGAGCTTGCGCTTGTCCATCATCTCGCTTCAGCCCCCGCCCCCGGCAGCCCGTCGACGACCAGCGCGACGACCGCCTCACGGGCGCGCTGCGCCGGCCAGCGGTGGCCGGTGCGCAGGTGGCGATACGTGTGGCCGGTCGCGTTGAAGATCAGCGTCGCGGTCTCGGCCGGGTCCTCGACCACGCCGATCGACCCGTCCTCCATCCCGGTCTCCAGCAGCCGCCGCAGCGTCGCGGTGAACGGCTCGCGCGTCAGGACCGCGCCGTCGCCCTCCTCGTGGAAGACGGGCTCCAAGGCGGTGGACAACGCCGCGAAAACGCCGAGGTACTTCTCGTCGATCAGGCAGATCGACGCCAGCGCGCCGCGCAGGCGGTCGCGCGCGGTGCCGCCGCCGGCCAGCGCGGGCAGCGCCATGTCGCGGAACTCCTGCTCCAGCAGCTGGGCGAGCGCGACCAAGACCTCCTCCTTGCCGACGCCGTGGCGGTGCAGCGTCATCCGCGACACGCCGACCGCGTTGGCGATCTCGGCGACCGTGAGCTCGCGCCAGTCCCGGTGGCCGAGCGCGTCGCGCAGGTTCGCGAGGCGGTCCGGGTCCAGGAGCGGCGACGAGGCGGCGGGCATGGGACGGCACCGTATCAGCCTGTTACGTCCATGTCACATCAGTGCGGAAGACCACGTCGCCGCGCCAACCGGCCACGGACCCGGACATCGTGTGTAACGCTTGCGCACCCGGGCATGACGGGGGCAACCATGACGGTCACCGAAGCGACGACAACGCTGCTGGAGGACCTCGCCGCCGTCCGGCGCCGCACGCTGGACCTCGTGGCGCATCTCGACGTCGCCGACCTCGAGCGCCAGATCGCGCCGATCATGAGCCCGCTGGTCTGGGACCTCGGCCACATCGCGGCCTACGAGGACCTCTGGCTCGTGCACCGCCACGCGGACGCCGACCTCCTGCGCCCCGACCTCGCCGCGCTCTACGACGCGTTCGAGACCCCGCGCGCGGTCCGCGGCGACCTCGAGATCCTGGACTACACCAACGCATTGGCCTACATGTCGGCCGTGCGCGCCCGGACCGAGGACGCGCTGCTCTCCCACGGCGTGGATCCCGTGATCCACGAGATGGTCCTGCAGCACGAGCTCCAGCACACCGAGACGATGCGCCAGGCGATGATGATCGCCGGCCTGCTGCCGCCCGGCGAGCCGTCGCTGCGCGCGCTCCCGGACGCCCACCGCGACGACTGGCTGCGCGTCCCCGCCGGGACCTACGCTCTCGGCGCGCCGGACGATCGGTTCTCCTACGACAACGAGCGGCCACTGCACGACGTCGACCTTCCCGGCTTCCAGATCAGTCAGCGACCGGTCACCAACGGAACGTGGATGCGCTTCGTCGAAGGCGGCGGCTACGTCCGCCGCGAGTGGTGGTCGGCCGAGGGTTGGGCGTGGAAGGAGGAGTACGACATCACGCACCACGCGAGCGTGACGGACGGGCACCCTGACGCGCCCGCCTGTCACATCTCCTGGTTCGAGGCGGAGGCCATGGCCAGGTGGCGCGGAGCACGGCTCCCCACCGAGGCCGAATGGGAGAAGGCCGCCGACCGCCTCGACGGCGTCGGGCTCGTGTGGGAGTGGACCGCCTCGCAGTTCCGCGGCTACCCCGGCTTCTCGGCACACCCGTACCGCGAGTACTCCGAGGTCTTCTTCGGCGACAAGTACCGCGTCCTCCGTGGCGGGTCCTGGGCGACGCACCCGCGCGTCGCGACCCGCACCTTCCGCAACTGGGACCTCCCGGAGCGCCGGCAGATCTTCGCCGGCGTCCGGCTCGTCCGCGACCTCGACCACCCCGAGCACGAGGCATCATGACCCCTCCCCAGACGGTGTCCCCGACCACCCACGACCGCGTGATCGTCGAGTCCTTCCTCGGCGACGGCGAGCACCGCACGCTGGCCGACGACGTCCTCGACGGGCTCACGCGCCCGTTCAAGGAGCTGCCGCCCAAGCACTTCTACGACGCGCACGGCGCGGACCTGTTCGACAGGATCTGCGAGCTGCCGGAGTACTACCCGACGCGCTGCGAGCGCGCGATCCTCGAGCAGCGCTCCGCCGAGATCGTCGAGCGCACGGGCGCGGCCGAGCTGGTCGAGCTGGGCTCGGGCACGGCGGCCAAGACGCGGCTGCTGCTCTCGGCGATGCACGAGGCCGGGACGCTGAACCGCTACGTGCCGATCGACGTCACCGAGGGGATGGTCCGGGACAGCGCTGCGCGGCTGGTCGAGGAGTTCGACGGCCTGCGCGTGCACGGGATCGTCGGCGACTTCGAGCGCCACCTCGGCCGCGTCCCGGAGCCGGTCGACGGCCGCCCGCGAATCGTCGCGTTCCTGGGCGGGACGATCGGCAACTTCACGCCGGGCTCGCGGCGGCGCTTCCTGCGTGGGCTCTCGCAGCTGCTCGGCCCGGACGACTTCCTGCTGCTCGGGACCGACCTCGTCAAGGACCCGGCGGTCCTGGAGGCGGCCTACGACGACAGCGCCGGCGTGACCGCCGCGTTCAACCGCAACGTCCTGACGGTGCTCAACCGCGAGCTCGACGCCGACTTCGCGGTCGACGCCTACGAGCACGTCGCGTTCTTCGACCGCGACCGCGAGTGGATCGAGATGCGCCTGCGCGCGCAGCGCCCGCAGCGGGTCACGGTCGGCAAGCTCGGGCTGCGGCTGACGTTCGCCGCGGGCGAGGAGCTGCGGACCGAGATCAGCGCGAAGTTCACGCCCGAGCGGATCAGCGGCGACCTCGCCGCGGCGGGCATGGAGCTGGTCGAGACCTTGACCGATCAGGATGGGCTGTTCGCGTTGACACTGGCGCGCATCAGAGCCGCCTGAGGTCACTGAACGAACGGGGAGCAAACCTCCCCTTCCCAACCCGAAGCTCTTCTTCTAGGCTGTTCGTCATCGGACCGGTCCGAGGCGGCGCACAGGCACGGATGACCTGACAGTCAGCGCCGCGGCCGGCGGAGAAGGCAACCGAACCTGGATGCAGCAGCGGCTCTTGCAGAGCGTCGAGCGGCTTGCGCGCCTTGCGCAGCGCGATGCCGGCCTGCCCGCGATCCAGCGTGCGCTGGGCGAGGAGCTCGTGCGCGTGGTCGGGGTCGACCAGGCGCACGTGATCGTCCTCAGCGGCGGGCATCCGGCCTACGGCGTCGTGGTCTCGGACCTGGACGGCGCGGCGGGCGGCGCGTCGGCGTCCAGCGAGTACGTGCTCAGGCGCGAGGACGGGACCGACGCGCTGCGCTGGGTCGCCGACGCCGGGCAGGCGGTGACGATCCCGGACGCGCGCGTCGCGGGCACGCTGCCGCTGCAGCTGGTCAAGACCTATGGGTTGAGGACCGCGGCGGTGCTGCCGCTGCATGCCGGAGACACGGTCCGGGCGGTGGTCCTGCTCGGCTCGCGCTCGGAGGCGCGCGCGTGGGACGCGGCCGAGCTGCATGCCGCAAGCGCCCTGAGCGATCTGGCGGGCACCGCGATCGCGCTGCGCGACGCGCGGCTGGCGGCGGCGATCGACCCGCTGACGGGCTGCCTGAACCACGGCGCGATGCGCGAGCGGCTGGCCGAGGAGATCGCGCGCGCCCGGCGCCAGGGGACGCCGCTGGCGGTGACGATCCTCGACCTCGACGACTTCAAGCACGTCAACGACACCTACGGCCACCCCACCGGCGACGCGCTGCTGCGCCACGTGGCCGAGGCGCTGCGGGCCGAGTACCGCTCGTTCGACCAGGTCGCGCGCTACGGCGGCGACGAGTTCGTGGTGATCCTGCCCAACGTGAAGGGGCCGCGGGCCGACATCGCGGCGGCACGCGCGCTGCGCGTCCTGCGCGAGATCCACATCACGCGGCCGGACGGCGGCGTCGAAGGGATCACGGTGTCCTGCGGCGTCGCGGAGTGGGTCGAGCCCGAGGGCCCGGCCGAGCTGCTCGAACGCGCCGACCAGGCGCTGCGCGGGTCGAAGGCGGCGGGCAAGGACGGCCTGGTCCGCGCGCCCACGCCTTTGCCATGATGTGCAAGTGAAGATGCTCCAGCGTTCAAGCGCCCTCGCAACACTGATCGCCCTCGCGGTGATCCCGGCGGGGGCGGCCCAGGCCGACACCAGCGGCACCGACATCGTCGGCTACGTCAACGCGCAGCGCGCCGCGAACGGCATCCCGGCGGGGATCACGGAGGACACCGCGGCGTCGGCGGCGTGCGCGTCGTGGCTTGCCTCCGGCGAGGAGGGCACGCGCCCGGCCGGCGTGTGGAGCTGGTCCGACGTCACCGAACAGGGACCGTGGACGGCGACCAACGACCCGTTCAAGAACCACCCGGACGAGCTGCAGCTCGTCCTCGCGCCGCGGCTGGCGAGCTTTGGCGCCGCGACGGCCCGCGGCGTAGGCTGCGCCACGTTCAACGCTCCCGGCAGCGGCGCCGCGCCTGCGCACGATGTGACCTACACCTACCCCGGCGATGGAACGCAGGACGTGCGGACCGCGCAGCCACGCGACGGCGAGATGCCGCCACAGCGCTCGTTCGACGAGACCGGGCCGGTGCTCTTCGCCTTCTTCGACGGCCCGGACCTCGACCCAGCGAGCCCCTCGGCGACGCAGGTCACCGATGCGTCCCTCACCGGGCCGGGCGGGGCGCCGGTCGCGTTCGCCGCGTCCCCGACCACGCCGTCCCCGACTTCGGCCGCCGAGGTGCGGCTCGTCCCGCGCGCCGCGCTTGCGCCGTTCACGACCTACCACGCGTCGGTGACCGCCGATGTGACGCCGCCCGGCGGCGGCGCGGCGCGATCGTTCACGAAGGCGTGGAGCTTCACGACGGGCGGGCGCGAGAACCAGATCGCGTTCCGGACGTACTCCGACCTCGACGCGAACATCCACCCCACGGGGACCTGGGTCCTGGGCGTCGGCAGCCGGGCGCCGCAGGTGACGATGACGGCGACCCAGGGCGACAGGACGATCACGCAGAGCGCGACGTCGCCGGACTACTGGACCGGCACGACGTTCACCGTGCCGCTGGCGCGCGGGTTCTGGCACGTGTGCTTCACCTCGGGCGGTGACGGTACGGACTACCGTCCGGCGTCGGCGTGCGAGGACATCAACTCGTTCGGCGCGCTAACGCCGGCGCCGACGCCGCAGGGCGTCCCGGTGCTCGTGAAGGGCGCCTCGCCGAAGCCGGCGGCGACCAAGTTGGGGTTGTCGATCGGCTCGAGCGTGAAGGCGAAGTGGCGCGGCCGCACGTTGAGCGTGCCGGTGAGGTGCTCGGCGGCGTGCACGTTGAAGGTCGCCGGCAGCCTGCGGCTGGACAACCGCAAGAATGTCGCGTTGCCGTCGTCGAGCGCGGTTCGCAAGAGCGCCGGGACAGTGACGATCAAGTACACCATGTCGAAGTCGGCCCTCGCGCGGCTACAGCTGGCGAAGGTCCGCAAGCTGCGGCTGAGGATCACGCCGAAGGGCGGGAAGCCGTTCCACGCGGTGCTCCTGATCGCCCGCGCGAAGTAGGGTCCGCGGCATGGAGATCAACGGAAGCGGGGCGCTCGTCGTCGGTGGGGCGTCGGGTCTGGGCGAGGCGACCGCGCGGCGGCTGGCCGAGGCGGGCGCGGCGGTCACGATCGCCGATGTGAACGCGGAGCGCGGCGAGGCGCTGGCGAGCGAGATCGGCGCCCGGTTCGTCGCGGTCGACGTGCGCGAGGAGGACCAGGTCGCGGCGGCGGTCGACGCCGCGGCCGAGGCCGACGGCGGCCTGCGGATCGCGATCACCTGCGCCGGGACCGGCTGGGCGCAGAAGACCGCGAACTCCAAGGGCCCGCACCCGCTCGAGCCGTTCCAGGTCATCATCGCCATCAACCTGATCGGGACGTTCAACGTCCTGCGCCTGGCCGCCGCGAAGATGATCGGCAACGAGCCCAACGCCGACGGCGAGCGCGGCGTGCTCGTCAACACCGCGTCGGTCGCCGCGTTCGACGGCCAGATCGGCCAGGTCGCCTACTCCGCGTCCAAGGGCGGCGTCGTCGGCATGACGCTGCCGGTCGCCCGCGACCTCGCGCAGTACGGGATCCGCGTCAACACGATCGCGCCCGGCCTGTTCGACACCCAGCTCCTGGCAGCCCTCCCGGAGGAGGCGCGCGAGTCGCTCGGCAGGACGATCCCGTTCCCGCCCCGCCTCGGCCGCCCCTCCGAGTACGCCCAGCTCGCCACCCAGATCGTCGAGAACCCCATGTTGAACGGCGAGACGATCCGTCTGGACGGCGCGATCCGCATGGCGCCGCGCTAGTCGCGGGCGTAGCATCGCGAGATGCTTCGCTCTCTGGTCCTCTCGCTTGCGGCGGCGGCCGTGCTCGCCGCACCCGCCGCCGCCGCGACATCCTCACCCACCTCGTCGTACGGCGGCGGCGGCGCGGCGCCCAGCCCCGGCGCCGCCGGCCTCGGCGACCGCCTGTTCCCGCAGCTCGGCAACGGCGGCTACGACGTCCAGCACTACGACGTCGACCTCCGCTACGCCACGCGCGCGCCGTCGCAGCCGATGCAGGGCACGGTCAACATCCTGGCCCGCGCCACGCAGGCGCTGTCGCGCTTCGACCTCGACTTCGCCGGGCAGTCGGTCGGCGCGATCGCCGTCAACGGCGTCCCGGCCAGCTGGCGCCGCGACGGCGAGGACCTCGTGATCACCCCGCGCCGCCCGCTGGCCAACGGCCTGCCGTTCATCGTGACCGTGTCGAACTTCACCGCGGTCCCGACGGTCGCCGACAGCTCGGACGAGAGCACCACCGCGTTCTTCTCGCACTCGGTCGGGTCGGCGACGGCGGGCCAGCCGAACTGGACGCACTCGTTCCTGCCCTCCAACGACCACCCGAGCGACAAGGCGACGTGGGACGTGCGCTTCGACGTCCCGGCCGGCGAGACCGCGGTCTCCAACGGGCTGCTCGTCGCGAGGTGGACCGCGGGCGGGCGCTCGCACTTCGCCTACGTGATGCGCCAGCCGATGGCGACCGAGCTGGTCCAGCTCGCGGTCGGCGACTACGACGTCACCGACAACGGCGTCCAGGCGGGCGTCCACCTCCGCGACGTCACGTCGAAGCCGATCACCGCCGAGGTGCAGCCGCTGCTCGATTCCGTCGGCGGGTCGCAGATGGCGTGGATGCAGCAGCGCGTCGGGCGCTACCCGTTCGACCTGTACGGGTCGCTCGTCGTGCAGGCCGACATCGGGTTCGCGCTGGAGTCCCAGACGCTCGAGTTGATGGACACGAGCTGGTTCGAGGACTTCGACCAGGGCACGTGGGAGCCGACGCTCCTGCACGAGCTCTCGCACATGTGGTTCGGTGACAGCGTCTCACCGGCGACGTGGAGCGACCTGTGGCTCAACGAGGGTCACGCGAGCTGGTACGAGTTCCTGTACGCCGAGGAGAAGGGCGAGCTGGCCGACGACACGACCGGCTACCCGGACGACGAGGGCTACGCGACGTTCGACGAGCTGATGAAGGCCGTCTACGCGCACGGCGACCAGTGGCGCGTCGACAGCGGCCCGGTCGCGCTGCCGAGCAGCAGCGACACGCTGTTCGACCTCCAGCGCTATCACGGCGGCGCGCTCGTGTTGTACGCCTTGCGCCAGCAGGTCGGGACGGCGGCGTTCCAGCGGATCGAGCGGACGTGGCTGCAGACCTACGCCGGGAGGTCCGCGAGCACCGACGACTTCATCGCGCTCGCGAGTCGCGTGTCCGGGCAGGACCTCGGTGGGTTCCTGCGCGCCTGGGTCTACGGGACGAGGACGCCGCCGATGCCGGGCCATCCGGACTGGACGGTCGACCCGGTGGTCGAGGACAACGCCGGCGCGGTCGCGCCGTTCGCGCTGACCCAGCCGGCGACGCCGGCACGGCCGCGGAAGTAGGCGCGCGGCGGGGGCTCAGCGCACGCTGAGCGTCTTCCTGGCGGTCGCCGTCCTCCCGGCGGCGACCGTCAGCGTCGCGCTGAGCGACCTGTGCCCGTGCAGCGCCGTGCGACCCGCGCGGGTCAAGGTGATGGTGATGGTCCTCGCGCGCGGCCTCGCCCTGCCGGAGGCGAGCGTCGTGCCGCGACGGGTCAGGCGGGCGGTCAGCGTCGTCGCCGACGGCGCGCCGGTGATCGTGATCCTCGCCTTGTTGTTGTGGAACGCGAGGGCGCGGGTGCCGATGCGGAGACGGGTGGCTCCCTGTGTCTCCGTCGTCGACGGTCCCGCGCCCTGCGCTCCACCGGCCGGTATCGGGCCGGCGGTCGTCGTGGAGACCGGGAAGGGGCTGCCGGGCGCGCCCGGCTGGATTGGCGCGCCGTTGCCGCTTCCCGTCCCGATCTGACCGCCGCCTGTGCTCCCGCCACCGGCCGGTCCGCCCGCGCCTGAGGCCGGCGCGATCACGAGCTCGTGCCGGGTCGCGGGCGACGTCTCGCCTCGGTCGTCCGTGTACGCCAAGGCCACCATGTAGGTCCCGGCGTTGGTGTAGGTGTGCGTCGGGGCGCTGCCCGACGCCTCGAACGTGCCGTTGCCGTCGAAGTCCCAGAGGTAGGACGCGATCGACCCGTCCGGATCCGTGAACGCGGTCGGCGCGAACGAGACCGCTTGGCCTGTCCTCGGCGCCGCGGGTCCCCACGTGAAGTCGGGGGTCGCCAGCTGGTCGCCGGAGACCAGGACCGAGCCGGTCATCGACGCGTGGATCTGGCAGTGGAACCGGTACAGGCCGGGCTGCGTGAAGGTGTAGCTGTTGGTCGTTCCCGACGCCTGCGTCGCGAAGTCGCCCCTGTTCCACACGAGCGGGTGGTTGGCGAAGGACCCGTTGAACGTGACGCTGTCGCCCGGGTCGACGTTGACGTCGCTCGGCGTGTAGGCGCCGGCCGCCGGGCCGGTCGGGAAGCCGACGGTCGCAGGCGCCGCGCCCGCCGTCCCGACGACGGCCAACCCGCTCGCCACGACCACGCTGGTGATCAGCACGATGTCCCTCACACGCCGCCAAGACACCGCGCGTGCGCGATCCTTCCCACATGACCCGGCACGAGATCCGGACCCGCGACGGGCACACGGTCGTTGCCTACGACGAGGGCGGGGGCGCCACCGCGCTGTTCTGGCACCACGGCTCGCCGCACACGGGCGCGCCGCTGCCACCGGTCGTCGCACTAGCGCACGAGCACGGCCTGCGCCACATCACCTACGCACGCCCCGCCTACGGCGGCTCCACGCCCCAGCCGGGCCGCACCGTCGCCGACGCGGCGGCCGACGTCACGGCGATCCTGGAAGCGTTCGGCGGGATCGAGTCCGTGGTGTTCGCCGGCGCCTCCGGCGGCGGCCCCCACGCGCTCGCGTGCGCCGCGCTCCTCGGCGAGCGCGTCCGCGCGACCCTCGTCGCCGCCTCTCCCGCACCCTTCGATGGCACACCGGAGTGGTTCGCCGGCATGCACTCGCCCGGCGCTCTGCGCGCCGCTTCTCGAGGTCCCGCCGCCCGCGCCGCCTTCACGGAGGACTTCGACCCCGAGGTGTTCACCACCCGCGACAGGGACGTCCTGCAGTCCACCTGGTCCGCCCTCGTCACCGACGCCACCGAGGCCAGCGAGTCCTACAACAACGGCCTCATCGCCGACCACCTCGCCTTCACCACCGACTGGGGATTCGACCCAACCACCATCACAACGCCCGTGACCATCCTCCAGGGCACCGACGACCGCATGATCCCCGCCCACCACGCCGAACGCCTCGCCACACTCCTCCCCACCGCAACTCTCCACCTCCACGCCGACGAAGGCCACGTCTCGATCCTCGACGCCCTCCCCGAGGCGCTCGCCACGCTGCTCGCGTGACCCACCGGCGCACCGGGTAGCGCCCAACACGTGCTACCGCTCACGGCTCCTCAGCCGCCGCCCGTCGTGGCCACCGCCGCCACGATCCGCCGCTCGCCGCGCGTCGAGCCCTTCCGCGGCATCGACGGGGTCCACATCGGGATGACCAAGGCCCAGGTCGCCAAGGCGCTCGGCGTCCCGGCGCCGCAGTCCCAGGACGTCTTCGACGACCGCTACGACGACATCGCGCTCGCGGTCCTCTACACGCACACCGACCCGATGCGCGTCTGGTCCATCGGCGTCCGTTGGCCGGAGGAGGGCCTGGACAGCCAGCTCGACCCCCACCCGATCCGCTACCGCGACCCGAAGACCGGCCTCACCATGCACCGCAGCACCCGCGCCGCGGTGCGCGCCGCCTATCACGGCAGGGTGTACTGCCGAACCGAGTACTGCGCCCCGCTCCCCCGCACCCGAGCAAACGCCGACGGCCGCTGCGCGGGCTACGCGATCGGCCTCGACTTCGGCGGCCACGTCGGCGGAACCTCACACGACCTCATCAACACCTTCACCATCACCCGCTGCGGCGCTTACCCCGACACGACGAACTGGCCGAAGCCGAAGCCCTAGCCGCCGCGGCCCGAGGCGGGTGACGGCAAAGAGCGAAGCGGTGACAGCGCCGCAGCGACCGGAATCGGTTGCCACGGCGCCCGCGCGACCGCAGCGACGGCCGCGGCCGGGAACGCTCGAAGCACCACCGCGACGAGCGCCGTGTGTGCCGAGCGGCCCGCGGTTAGAGGATCTTCTTGATCCCCGAGATCGCTGCGATGTTGCCGGCGACCAGGCCCGGGCGGAGGAAGGATGGAGGGGCCGGGATGCCCCTGAGGTCGATTGCCATCGTCCAGGTCAGGCGGGTGCGGGCGCCGCTGTCGAGCGGCTCCAGCAGGAAGTCCTCCGCCAGCCCGTTCAGCAACGGGCGGGTCTGCGCCACGACACGGAAGGTCGCTCGGACGCCTTCGTCCCAGCGGTAGAACTCCTCCTCGATCGTGTTGACCTTCAACAACCGCAACCGACGGACGGAGCCCACCCCGTGTGGGGTGAGCCACGTCACGCCGTCGATGATCGGCGCCCATGACCACATCGCGTCGGAGCCCAGCGCCTCCCACACCCGGGCGGGCGGCGCGTCCAGCTCCACGGGCGCCGGCACGACCACCGGTGCGTCGGTGAAGAACTGGTCATCAACAAGCTTCAACGTGTAGGCCATGAGCGTCGACTCCTATACCTAGTTCAGCCGCTCGACGATCAGGGCCTCGCCCTGACCCTGCGCGACGCACATCGTCTCGAGCCCGATCGTCTTGTCGAGCGTCTCGAGGTCGTTCAGCAGCGTCGTCATGATCCGGACGCCGGTCATGCCGAACGGGTGGCCGAGCGCGATCGCCCCGCCGTGCGGGTTCAGCGCGTCGAGGTCGATCCCGACCTCGGCGGCGATCGGCAGCACCTGCGCCGCGAACGCCTCGTTGAGCTCGGTGATGTCGATGTCGGAAGCGCTCATCCCGGCGCGGTCCAGCGCCTTCCTGATCGCCCCGATCGGCGCGACGCCCATGTACTCGGGCTCGTTGCCCCACGTCGCGGCCGTGATGACCCGCGCGCGCGGCCTCAGGCCGAGCTCGGCGGCCTTCTCGGCGCTCATGATCAGCGCGGCGGCCGCGCCGTCGTTCAGCGGGCAGGAGTTGCCGGCCGTGACCGTGCCGCCCGGCTTGAACGCCGGCTCCAGCGTCGCGAGCTTCTCGTAGGTCGACGAGGCACGCGGGCCGTCGTCCTTGGACACGACCGTGCCGTCGGCCAGCGTGACCGGGACGATCTCGCGGTCGAACACGCCCGCCTCCTGGGCGGCCACGGCGCGCTCCTGCGAGCGCTGGGCGTAGCGGTCCTGGTCCTCACGCGAGACGCCGTACTTCTCGGCGACGTTCTCGGCCGTCAGGCCCATCGCGATGTACGCGTTCGGCTGCCCCGGCTCCTTGCCCTGCAGCCTCTCGTTCTGGTCCTCCGGGTGCGCGGCCTCCTGCGCGGCGTTGTAGCGCGAGACGAACTCGACGCCGCCGGCGATGTAGATGTCACCCTGGCCCGCGACGACCGCGTTGGCGGCGTTGCGGATCGCGTCGAGGCCGGACGCGCAGTAGCGGTTGACGGTGGAGCCGTTGGTGGTCTGCGTGAGCTTGTCGCTCAGCAGGACCGCGATCCGGGCGATGTTGTTGGCCTGCAGGCCCTGCGGCAGACCGCAGCCGGCGATGAGCTCCTCGACGGAGGCAGGATCGACGTCCGGGTTGCGCTCCAGGAGCTGGTCGACCACGAACGCGAGGGTCTCGTCGGGGCGCAGCGAGGCGAGCGAGCCCTTGAAGGCTCGGCCAACGGGCGTCCGGACGGCGTCGACGATGACGGCTTCGGGCATTGAGATGGGTCCTCTCGGAGATGAAGCCCGGCGGTCGCACACCACGGGCAGGTTTATCCCCCGGCGGTCGCACACCACGGGGCCTACTTCACGAACTTCAGGATAGTGCTTCATAGCCCGATCGGGCTACGCCGCGGACCCTAGCGGACGCACGCGTTCAATAGCGCGGCGACGGCATCCTCCACGTCCGGATTCCCCCACCGCGCGTTCGCTGGCCGTCCGCATGGTCGCCCGCCGCCCCAGCGGTCATATTGGGAGGCGTGTTCTGGCGCATCGCCAAGCTTCCCCTCACCGCCCAGCCGTGGCTGGACCTGGCCTACGTCTCGATCGGCCTGGCGTCCGGCATCTTCGCGCTGACCTGGTTCTTCCTGGGCCCGGTCCTGTCGCTGTGCTTGATCATCACCTTGATCGGGATCCCCAAGCTCTACGGCGACGTCTGGGTGACGCGCTGGTGGGCCGACTTCGAGCGCATGCGCGGCGCGCTGGCCGGGATCCCCGTGCCGCGCTCGCGCCGCGTCTGGGCCGGCGACGGCTTCTTCAAGAAGCTGCGCTCAGCGCTCACCGACCCGATGACGTGGCGCGAGATGGTGTGGTTGCTGCTGTCGTTCGGGATCGGCACCGCCGCGTTCTGCGCGGGCGTGACCGGGTTCGCGGCGGGCCTCGGCTTCCTGACGCTGCCGCTGTGGGCGTGGTCGCTGCCGGCCGACGACGGCGTGCAGATCGGGATCTGGACGCTGCACCACGAGTGGCAGTACATCGCCTTCGCGGTCGTCCTCGGCCCGCCGGTCGCGGTGCTCGGCACGTGGATCGTCCGCGGCAGCGCGTGGGTGCAGGCCAAGATCATCCAGGTGTTGTTGGAGGACTCGGCCGAGGAGCGGATCGCCGAGCTGACCGTGTCCCGCGCCGGTGCGGTCGACGCCGCGGCCGGCGAGCTGCGCCGGATCGAGCGCGACCTGCACGACGGCGCGCAGGCGCGGCTGGTCGCCTTGGCGATGGAGATCGGGATGGCGCGTGAGCAGATCGAGCGCGACCCCGAGGCCGCCGCCGCGCTGCTGGCCGGCGCGCACGAGGACGCGAAGACCGCGCTGGCCGAGCTGCGCGACCTGGCGCGCGGGATCCACCCGGCGATCCTGACCGATCGCGGTCTCGACGCGGCGGTGTCCGCGCTGGCCGCGCGCTGCCCGGTGCCGTGCACGGTGGCGATCCACCTCGACCAGCGCCTGCCCGCCGCGGTCGAGAGCGCCGCGTACTTCACGGTCGCCGAGGCGCTGGCCAACGTCGCCAAGCACAGCGGCGCCTCGCGCTGCGAGATCGCCGGGACGATCGACTCAGGGTGGTTGGTCGTCGAGGTCCGCGACGACGGCCGCGGCGGCGTCGACGAGTCTGCCGGAACGGGGATCGCGGGCCTGAGGGGCCGAGTTGAAGCACTTGACGGAAGGCTGCGCGTGACCGACCGCAGCGCGCCCGATGCCGGACCGAGCGACCCCAACGGTCCCGGACACGGCACCATCCTGCACGTGGAGCTGCCATGCGGATCGTGATCGCCGAGGACCTGGTGCTGCTGCGCGACGGGCTCGTGCGCCTGCTCGAAGCACACCAACATGAGGTGGTCGCGGCCGTCGGCGACGGGCCGTCGCTGGTGCGCGCGGTCGACGAGCACCGCCCGGACATCGCGATCGTCGACGTCCGTCTGCCGCCGTCGCAGCGCGACGAGGGCCTGCGCGCCGCGCTGGAAGCGCGCGCGCTGGTCCCCGGCACGCCGGTCCTGGTGCTGTCCCAGTACGTCGAGGAGTCCTACGCCGCCGAGCTGCTGGCCGACGGCGCGGGCGCGGTCGGGTACCTGCTCAAGGACCGCGTCGCGGACCCGTCGGACTTCGTCGCCCAGGTCGCCCGCGTCGCCGCGGGCGGCACCGCCATCGACCAGGAAGTGGTCACGCAGTTGCTCGCCCGCCGCCGCGCCGACGACCCGCTGGAGGAGCTGACCCCGCGCGAGCGCGAGGTCATCGAGCTGATGGCCCAAGGCCTGTCGAACGCCGCCATCGCCCAGAGGCTCGTCGTCACCGACGGGGCCGTCGAGAAGCACGTCACGAACATCTTCGGCAAGTTGGGGTTGCACACCGCGGCGGGTGGGAACCTGCGCGTGCTCGCGGTCCTCGCGTGGCTGCGTGCGACGGATCCGACGGGCTAGTTGTAGCCCTTCGGCGGCGGCGCGATCACGGGTCCGGGAACGGCAGGACCGGCAGGCCCTGCGGGGCCTCGCGCGCGCCCAGCTCGTAGACGCCGCCGTGGGCCGTGCGCAGGACGATCGCGGCGCCGTCGTGGGGCGAGACGATCGCCTCGACCTCGGCGATCGAGCAGTTGGCGACGTGGTGCTCGTGGCCGTCCGGGTCCGAGTAGCGCCAGACCGCGGTCTGGCTGCGGTTGCCGTGGACGGTCAGGCGCAGGCGCGCGTCGTGGGAGTCGACGCGCAGGTCGAGCGCAGTCGCGTGCTCCTGGACCCTCGCGTGCGCGGTCGGGCCGCCGACGCGCAGGCGCTCGCCGCCGATCGACACGACGCCGTTGGCGATCCACGGCGTCAGCAGCGGGCCGATCCGGATCCGGCCGAGCGCGATGTCCAGCCACGCGTCCGGGCGGTCGTCGAAGAGCGTGCCGTGGAGCCAGATCCAGCGCTCGGCGTGCTGGGCGCCCCAGTTGTGGCCGACCATGCCGGGCCAGTGGTCGAGCGTGGTCCTGACGCCGGCGACGGTCACTTCGCCGGAGACGCTGACCGCGGGCCGAGGCGACTCCAGCTTCGTCCGCGGGAGCGGCGCGGAGTACATGATGGACTTGGGGAGGTGCCGGAGCCCGGGCTCGTCGCCGGTCCAGGTGAGGTCCCAGGACGCGGCGCCGTCGGGCGTTTCGCCGCGCACGCCGTCGGGCTCGAAGTCGGACGGGCCGACGCGCAGCCAGCCGTCGGGCTCCGGGTCCGGCGTGCTCGACTTGTAGGCCAACGGCGCGGGCCGCGCGCCGTCGAAGACGGTCACCCACGCGGAGCCGACCGGGCCGCCGCCGGGCTCCTGCAGGACGGTGTGGCGCAGCCAGACGCTGCGCGGGCGGTCGGGGTCGACCGCGCGGACGTAGAACGACTCGTACCCGCCTTCGTTGCCGAAGAACGGGAAGCGGGTCGTCAGGCCCGTCCGTGTTGCAGCCCGAGCCATAGCCAAAGCGGGTAGGTGGCGAACAGCGCGCCGGACGCGAGGTGCGTCGGCGTCCCGGCGTTGTTGGGGTCCATCCTGAAGACCCCGGAGTTGAGCATCCAGTCGCGGCCGGAGCGGGCGCGGCAGAGGCGCCAGATCGGCTTGGTCCAGCCCTTGTCGAGGTAGAGCGAGATGCTCGTGACGAGGAAGACGCCGAGCGTCGCGGCCGCGAGGCGGTCGCGCTGCTGCGGTTGCTCACGCGTGGCCGCGGCGAGCGCGCGGCCGTTGGCGTACAACCAGGGCGGGTCGATCAGGAAGGACATGTCGTGCTCCTACGAGGTTCTCACGCCAGCAGCCGGGACGCCAGGCGCGTCGCGAAGGCCATGATCGTGAGCTGGGGGTTGACGCCCAGCGCGGTCGGGACGCCCGAGCCGTCTGAGATGTGCAGGTGGTTGGTGCCGTGGACGGTGTGGTCCGGCGCGGTGACGCCGTCGCTCGCGCGCGCCGCCATGCGGGCGGTGCCGAGCGGGTGGAAGGCCATCAACTTGAGGTCCTGCGCGCGAGCGACGTGGTCGCGCAGGCGCGGCAGGTCGTCGGCGCTGTTGAGCTCCGGCATCCGCGCGAGCGGGAGGATCACGCGATTGGCGCCCGCGGCGAACAGCAGCTCGGCGAGGCGGGCGACGCCGTTCTTGATGGTCTTGACGTCGTGGGCGTTCACGTCATAGCGGATGATCGGGCGCCCGGGCGAGGCGGCGCGCGCGATCCGGCCGACGGGGATGTGGCCGCGCGAGGTGTCCTCGATCATCAGGCCGAACTGGGCGATGTTGCGGTAGCCGAGCATCAGCTCGCGGTGGCGGTCGCCGGAGTACGGGACGGCCATCGCGAGGTAGTCGGGCGGTCCGGCGATGCCCTCCAACATGATGCCCTCGCCCGCGAACTCGTCGATCCCGTAGGACTGCGGGACGCCGTGGGCCATGTCGACGGTCTCGTCCATCAGCGCCCAGGCGGCGGTGGCCGGGTGGATGCTCAGGTGCCGGCCCAGATGCCTGCTGTGCGTGAGGCCGGACGCCGCGAGCAGCAGCGGCGTGTGGAGCGTGCCGGCCGCGACGACGGTCTCCCCGGCCGTGACGACCAGCGTCCCTCCCCCACGCGTGCGCGCCGTGACGCCGCGGGCGGAGTTGTTGTCCATGTCGATCCGGACGGCGCGCGCGTTGGTGTACGTGACGGCACCCGCGGCATGTGCGGCGTTCATGTACACCTCGCCCGCGTGCTGTTTGGCGCCGGTCGGGCAGCCGAACGCGCAGACCCCCGAGCCCTGGCAGCCGACCGCGTTGCGGTCCAGGTAGTGCCCGGACCAGCCGAGGGCGTCGGCGCCGCGCTTGGCGATCCGCGCGTTGGCGCCGGCCAGCTCGGGGGTGACGCGCCTGACGCCGATCTCGCGCTCGACCTGCGCGTAGAGGGTGTCGAGGGCGTCGATCTCGACGCCGAGCTCGTCCCTCCAGCGCTCGGCGATCCGGGGCGGGATCCGGAAGCAGGTGCCGGAGTTGACGAGCGTGGTCCCGCCGACGGCGCGCCCGGTCGGGAGCATGATCGCGGGCGTGCCGACGGTCGCGACCTGGCCGCCGTCGCGGTAGAGCAGCGCGGTCATGTCGCGCGGGCGGGCGTTCAGCTGCTCCCGCGCGAAGTAGGCGCCCTCCTCGACGACGACGACCCGCCTGCCGGCCTCCGCCATCGCCTTGGCCACCGGCGCACCGCCCGCACCGGAACCGATGACGACGACGTCGGCGCGCACGCGCCGCTCGCCGGTCAGGCGCGCGCCGTCGATGATCCCGCCGGTCGTCGGCTCCGCGATCAGCGTCATCCGGGGTCACCACCGGTGCGGCGTGCCGGCCTGTAGCCGAGCAAGGCGGAGACGTGGGCGTCGCCGTAGTAGCTCACCGCGGCGGCGGCGCGGAGGGCGTCGACGACCGCCTTGCCGGCGGCGTGGTGCGCGAGGTGCTCGAAGGTCGCGAGGCGGCGCGAGGGCGGAGTGCGGCGCCAGCGGATCCCCAAGGCCACCAACAACGTCCGCAAGGCCATGCGGTTGATCCGGGGTGCGCGGCTGAGCCAGAAGTCGAAGGCCGCGACGGCGTCCGTCTCGCGGATCGGCGGCAGCGGCGGCGCGGGCGCGAGCAGGGTGTCGGCGACCGCGGTGAAGATCGACCGCTCGCGCAGGGAGAGGACGGCGCCGGTCATGACTCCGTGACCATTCGCGCTTCCTGCAGGGCGGCGAGCCTCTCGACGGCGCCCGCGGCGCGGCCCGGGTCGCCGGCGGCGATCGCGCGGGCGGCGCGGCGGTACAGCGGCGTCAGCTCGTCGCGGCCGGAGACCAGCGGGCGGAAGCGCTCGAGGTGGCCGAGGTACAGCTCACGGATCGAGTTGAGGATCAACTGGAAGACGAGGTTGCCCGCGGCGTCGATCACCGTAGCCATGAACGCGAGGTCGATCATCTGGGCGGTGGTGTCGTCGGGGGCCTCGGCGAACGCGGTCGCCAGATCCTCCAGCGCCTGCGCGTGGTCCGGGCTGCGCCGCTCCGCCGCGAGCCGCGCCGCTTCGCGGAGCAGCAGCCGCCGCGCCTCGAACAACGCACCGGTCAACGCCGGATCGACCGTGACCGCGTAGGCGAGCACATCCAACCCCGAATGCGCCCTCCAATCCTGGACCCGCATCGCATCGCCATGCCGCACATCGACGAGCCGCAACTGCTCCAGCCGCTTGATGCCTTCTCGCAGCGACGCCATGTTGACGCCGAGCTCCGCCGCCAACGCCCGCTGCGCCGGCAACCGCTCCCCGGGCTGGTAGCGCCCGTCGAGAACCGCACCGACCAACTGCCGGAACACCTGCTCAGGAAGCGACGCGCGCTCGACAGCCATGCGCGAAGTGTTCTGAACACCGGAACACCTGTCAAGCGGGAGCGGTCACGCCGCCGACTGCCGGGCGTGGCGGGGTCAACGGTGCGTAGTGGTTCGCATAGGACCCAAATGCACCGTTGACGGGGCGCGACGACCCGGCGCGCGCGTTGCGGTGCCGGACGGATGGCGGCAAAGAACGCGACCGGCGGCGGCTCAGCGAGCGACGACGATCAAGCGAAGCGCCTCCAACCACCCCGCCCGCAGAGGCGCGAAGCGAAGCCGCGGATCAAGCGGTTGCGTTGCCGCGAGAAGGGCGCGCGTGACTCGAGGGGGCGCGCCGGGGAGGCGCGCGTCCGTCGGGCGGCCTCTAGAGGCCGAGGTCGCGTACGCCGAGCTCGTCGAAGCCGATGTGGTGGGCGAGCTCGTGGCGGACGGTGATCATGACTTGGTGGCGTAGGAGGTTGGGGTCGTGGCCGAAGTCGCGGCGCAGCGTGTCCCGGAAGATGATGATCTTGTCCGGGAAGTTGTCGTGCGACGCACCGTCGCCGTTGTACAACCCGTAGGCGCCGTGGCGGCGGCCGCCGTCGCTGATGACCACCGCGACGTTGCGATCCAAAGCGGCGCGCAGCAGGTCCGGGAGGTCGTCCATCGCGTCGCGGACGAGCTCCTCGAAGTCCCTGTCGTCGTAGGGATCGAGATCCATGAACTCGTCCTCGGTCGGCTCGACCGCGGTCCCGTCGCGCGCCAGGCGCTCGGCGCGCATGACGACGCGGTCGAAGTCGGCCTCGGACTCCGGCTCCTTCCAGCCGGCCATCCGGACGCCGACGATCGCCATGGCACCCAGCATCGCGGCGCTGCCGACGACGACGATCGCCGCGACCTCGAGGATCCGGAACATCCCGACCTCCGAGAACGAGCCCTCGAGGACGACGATCGCCGTCAGCCCAAGGCTCATGGCGATCACGGCGGCGAAGAGGGTACGGCGCAGGTTCATGGGCGGATCGCGCACCAGACTACTGCGCGCGCGACCGCGTCCAGGAACCACCCACAGCCAGTTGGCGCTACCGCGCCAGCTGCCGCGCGATCACGACCCGCTGCACCTCGTTGGTGCCCTCGTAGATCTGCGTGATCTTCGCGTCGCGCATCATCCGCTCGACCGGGTACTCGGTGACGTACCCGTAGCCGCCGAGCACCTGCACGGCCTCGACCGTCACGTACATCGCGGTGTCGGACGCGAACAGCTTGGCCATCGACGAGTACATCGCCTTGTCGCTCTCGCCCCGGTCCATCTTCGCGCACGCCTTGTACAGCAGCTCCCGCGCCGCAGCCGTCCGCGTCTGCATGTCGGCGAGCTTGAACTGCAACCCCTGCAGCTCCAGGATCGGCTTGCCGAACGCGGTGCGCTCCTTGGCGTACTGGACCGCGTAGTCCGTCGCGCCCTGCGCGATCCCCACGGCCTGCGCGGCCGCGCCCAGCCGCGTGCGCTCCAGCGTGCCCAGAGCGACGCTCATCCCCCGCCCGACCTCACCGATGACGTTCTCCGCAGGCACCCGCACGTCGTCGAACACCGGCTGCCCCGTCGGCGACCCGTGGATCCCCAGCTTGTGCTCGTACTTCGGCACCGAGAACCCCTCGCGGTCCTTCTCCACCACGAACGCCGTGACCCGCCGGTTCTCCCGGTCGGTGACCGCGAACACCACGTAGAAGTCGGCGACCCCCGCGTTCGTGATCCACGACTTCGTGCCGTTGATGACCCACTCGTCGCCGTCCAGCCGCGCGGTCGTGCGCATCCCGGCCGCGTCGGACCCGGACTCGCTCTCCGACAGGCAGAACGCCGGCGACCACTCACCGGTGGCGCACTTGGGCAGGAACCGCGCCTTCAGCTCCTCGGAGCCGAACAGCGCGATCGGCAGCGACCCCAGCTCCTGGACCATCAGCATCAACGCCACGGAAGCGGAGGCCTTCGCCAGCTCCTCCACCGCCATCTGCAGCATCATCGTCCCGGTGCCGGTCCCGCCCCACTCCTCGGCGTACGGCAGGGCCAGGATGTCGTTGTCGGCCAGCAGCCTGCGCAGGTCCCACGGGTACTCGTCGGTGCGGTCGATCTCCGCCGCCCGCGGTGCGACCTGCTCGACCGCCAGCTGGCGTACGAGGTCGCGGAAGTCCTTGTGCTCCTGCGGGATGTCGTAGACGTCGGAGGCGATCGTGCTCATGGGCTGAAGCGTATTCATCGGGGGTACACCGGGCGTCATGGGCATCGGAACGTCCCTCTTCCTCTTCGCCGCCGGCGCGATCCTGCGCTTCGCGGTGACCGACAACGTCAGCGGCATCGACCTCTCCACCGTCGGCCTGATCCTGATGATCGTCGGGATCGTCGGCCTGGTCATCTCGCTGTTCCTGCTGATGGCCCCGCGCCGCCGGGAGACCGTCGTCACGCACGATCGCGCCTACGTGGAGCCCCCGGCACCGCCGCGGTACTAGGCCGCGCCGGATAGATTCACGCCGGTGCGCATCGCATCGGCCATCCGCCCGGCGATGGACCGCGAGGTTCCCCTCGCGGTCGACGTGCTGCGCCGCGCCGGCTTCGGCTCGCAGGTCGCGCGGCTGCTGGAGTACCCGCGCCGCTCGCCGAACGCCGCGATCCTCGTGGCCGAGGGCCGCAACGGCGGCGTCGTCGGCGTCGCGTGCACCGCGGTGTTCGCCACCTCCGGCTGGATCGGCGCCGTCGGCGTCGCCCCGGAAGCGCGCCGCGGCGGGCTCGGCACCGCGCTGACCGAGGCGGCGGTGCAGTGGCTGCGCGGCCGCGGAGCCCGGACCGTCCTGCTCTACGCGACCGAGGCCGGCCGCCCCGTCTACGAGCGCCTCGGCTTCGTCGCCGAGGAGCGCGCGATCGCCTGGCGCGGCGTCGCGGGCGCGGCCCCGCCGCTGGACCTCCAGCGCCTCGGCGATGCCGACCGCGCGCGCCTGCGCACGCTCGACCACGGCGTGACCGGCGAGCGCCGCGACAACGTCCTGGACGCCATCAACCCGCTGGCCGGCGTCTTCGCGCCCGGCGGCGTGAACGGCATGGTCGGCTGGGCGATCGCCTCGCCGTGGGGCGCGGGAACCGCGATCGCCTCGACGCGCCCCGAGACCGGCGTTGCCCTGATGGCCGCCGCGACCTCCGGCCCGTCGGCCGGCACCCTGATCGTCCCCGACGGCAACCTCGCCGCGGGCGACGCGCTGCGCGCCTGGCGCTTCGTGCGCCTCAACGACGCGCTGCGCATGCGCCTCGGACCCGCCGTGGCGTGGAACCCGGACCAGCAGTTCGGGCTCTTCAACCTCTTCTGGGGCTGAACCGCCCCACCCGGACGGGCGGCCAACCCGTTGACGAATCGCCTCCACCGCTCAAGCATCGTGCGTGGATGCCGAGAAACGGGCCATGACCGAGGTGGAGGGGACCCACAAGGTCAGCCGTTTCGCGTCCACACGGACGCGTCTCGTGCTGGCCGTCGTCGCGCTGCTGATCTTCGTCAGCGCCGAGATCGCCGTCGTGCTGCACAGGATCAGCGCGATCGACGCCAACAACTTGAACCATGGCGTGAGCAGCGCCAAGACCACGTTCATCGCCGGCACCGTGCTGCTGCTGGCCTGCGTGGTCGCGATGTCGCTGTGGTCGCAGATCGAGATCAAGAAGCGCCTGTCCGAGATCTCGAAGGCGGCGGGCTCGATCGCCGACGGCGACCTCGACCCGGACGTCAGGCTGCTCGTCCACGACTTCGACGAGGTCGGCCGCAGCGCCGGCGCCGTCCAGCGCATGCTCGGCGAGCTGCGTGTGATCGCCGACCACGCCGGTCGCGTCGCCGAGGGCGACCTGTCCGGCGAGCTGACGCCGCGCTCCGAGCGCGACGAGCTCCGGCGGTCGCTGTCCAGGATGACCGCCGGCCTGCGCGGGATGGTCAACGACCTCTCCGACGCCGCCGAGACCGTCGCCGCCGTGTCGGGCCGCGTGCAGACCGACGCCGACGAGGCCGGCCGCGCGGTCGACGAGATCGCCCGCGCCGTCGGCGAGGTCGCCTCCGGCGCCGAGCGCCAGGTCGCGTCGGTCATCGAGGTGCGCGGCCTGTCGACGAGCGTCGCGACCGCCACCCAGGACTCCGCCGCCGGCGCCGCCGCGGCCGCCGACCAGGCGACCCGTGCTCGCGAGCTGGCCCACGAGGGCGCCGCCGCCGTCGGCGCAGCGTCCGAGGCGATGATCGCCGTGTCCGGCTCGAGCGCCGAGGTCACCGCCGCGATCCGCTCGCTCGGCGAGCGCTCGTCGCGGATCGGCTCGATGGTCGACACGATCGGCGGGATCGCCGAGCAGACCAACCTGTTGGCCTTGAACGCCGCGATCGAGGCGGCCCGCGCCGGCGAGCAGGGCCGCGGCTTCGCGGTCGTCGCCGAGGAGGTCCGCAAGCTGGCCGACGAGAGCCAGCAGGCGGCGTCGTCGATCGCCTCGCTGATCGCCGAGATCCAGACCGAGACCGAGCGCGCGCTGACCGTCGTCGAGGACGGCGCGGTCCGCACCGAGGACGGCGTCGCGACCGTCGAGGCCGCGAGGGCGTCGTTCGCCTCGATCGGCGAGGCCGTCGAGGCCACCTCGGCGCGCGTCGCCGAGATCGCCGCGTCGATCACCTCGATCGCCGCCGGCTCGCAGAAGGTCGACGCCGACGTCGGCGAGGTCGCCTCGGTGGCCGAGCAGTCCAGCGCCGCCGCCCAGCAGGTCGCCGCGTCGTCGTCGCAGACGGTCGCCTCGACCAGGCAGATCGCGGAGTCCGCCGACGAGCTCACCCGCTCGGCGGAGGAGCTGCACCGCCTCGCGGGGCGCTTCGTGCTCTCGCGGTCCTAGACTCCCGAGGGTGAACGACGACAACATCGAGATCGGCGCTGCGGAGACGCAGCGCCGCTTCGAAGGCGGCGAGGTCCAGATCGTCGATGTCCGCGAGGACAGCGAGTGGGCCCAGAGCCGGATCCCGGGCGACGTCCAGCACATCCCGCTCGGCGAGCTGACGCAGCGGGCGGGTGAGATCGAGGACGACCGGCCGGTCGTCTTCCAGTGCCGCTCCGGCGTGCGCTCGCTGATGGCCGCCCAGGCGTTCCGGGCCGTGGGCCGCAAGGCCTACAGCTTGGAAGGCGGGCTGGTCGCGTGGGACGCGGACGGCCTGCCGCTCGACCCCGCGGGCGCGGGCGTCGCCGAGCACTAGCGCCGGCCCGACCGCTCCACAAAGCAGAGCGCCACTTCGCGTCCGGTTCGCGAGACGTGGGTAGCCCGTGTTCATGTACATCGGACTCGGCACGCTGCTGATCATCATCATCTTGGTCATCCTTCTCACCTAGGAGGGGACAACGACGAAGGCCCGCCAATGAGCGGGCCTTCGTGCTGCAACTTCGAAAGCCGGTGACCGGCTGTCAGATGCGGGTGACGTTGACGGCCTTGGGGCCCTTGTCCCCTGCCTCTTCCTCGTAGTTCACCTGCGCGCCCTCGGGGAGAGAGCGGTAGCCATCCGCGATGATGGCCGAGTGGTGGACGAACAAGTCCTTGCCACCCTCGTCCGGCGTGATGAAGCCGAAGCCCTTGTCGTCACTGAACCACTTCACGGTGCCGCTGGCCATGTCAGCCAATTCCTCCATGTACTGCTTGCGCCGGATCTCATCCCCGGCCGGTCGGGCGCAACGTACCAGGTGGCGCAAGCGCCGTCCGTGAATGGACCGTGAAACTCAGCGCTACGACGCGTCGCGGATCGGTGCTTCGATCTCGCGCTTGAGGATCTTGCCGGTCGGGCCCTTCGGCAGCTCGGAGACGAACCAGATGTGCCGCGGGTACTTGTAGGCCGCGACGTTCTCCTTCATGTACGCCTGGAGCTCGTCGGCGCTGACCGACTCATCGTCCTTGAGGACGACGGCGGCGCCGACCTCCTCCCCCAGGTCGTCGTGCGGCACGCCGACGACCGCGGCCTCGCGCACGGCGGGGTGCTCGTAGAGCACCTCCTCGATCTCGCGCGGGTACACGTTGTAGCCGCCGCGGATGATCATGTCCTTCTTGCGGTCGACGATGAAGAAGTAGCCGTCGTCGTCCACCTTGGCCATGTCGCCGGAGTGGAACCACCCGTCCCTGATCGCGTCGGCCGTCGCGTCGGGCTTGTTCCAGTAGCCCTTCATCACGTTGTGACCCTTGATCACGATCTCGCCGACCTCGCCGACCGGCAGGTCCCTGCCGTCCTCGTCGACGACCTTCATCTCGACGCCCTTGATCGGCGTGCCGATCGAGCCGGCCTTGCGCTCCTTGTCAGGGTGGTTGAACGACGCGACCGGCGAGGTCTCGCTCAACCCATAGCCCTCGAGCACCTTGCAGTGGAACGCCTCGTCGAAGCCGCGCAGCAGCTCGACGGGCAGCGCCGCGCCGCCGGACGCGCACGTCTCCAGCGACGATGTGTCGTAGTCACCGCGGTTGGGCAGGTGCAGCATCGCGCCGTACATCGTCGGGACGCCCTCGAAGACCTTCACCTTGTCGCGCTGGATGATCTCCAGCGCCTTGGCGGGGTCGAAGCGCGGGATCAGCGACAGGCAGCCGCCGCGCGAGATGGTGGCGTTCATCCCGCAGGTCTGGCCGAAGGAGTGGAACAACGGGAGCGCGCCGAGGACGACGACGGTCTCGCCGAGGTCGAACAGCGACGCGGACGCCTCGCAGTTCAGCTTCAGGTTGCTGTGGGTCAGCTCGGCGCCCTTGGGCTGGCCGGTCGTGCCCGAGGTGTAGAGGATGACCGCGGTGTCGTCCTCGGCCACGTCGGCGACGTCGAAGTCGGGCTCGTGGGCGAAGATCTCGCCCTCGATCTCGCCCGGCTTGACGTTGATGACCTCGGCGCCGGCCTCGTCGGCGCCGGTCTGCGCGGCCTCGAGGAAGTCGTGCCAGGCGAAGACGATCTTCGCGCCCGGGTCCTTGAGGTAGAAGCCGACCTCGCGCTTGGTCAGCAGCACGTTCATCGGCACCACGACGCCGCCCGCGCGCAGGACGCCGTAGTAGGCGACCGGGAAGTACGGGACGTTGGGCAGCATGATCCCGACGCGGTCGCCGGGCTGCAGGCCCTTGGCCTTCAACATGCTCGCGACGCGGGCCGAGGCCTCGTCGAGCAACTTGTAGTTGAAGACGGCGTCGTCGAGCTTGACCGCTTCCCGCTCCGGGAACTTCGCGGCCGACTCGGTCAGGATCGTGGCGAGGTTGCTGCCCATCCGCGGCAGCCTACGCCGTCATCGAGACGCGCGCGTTCACCCGGACTCGCCGCGCGCGGCGGCGAGCTTGGCGACCGCCCCGCGGATGATCCGCGAGACCTGCATCTGCGAGACGCCGACGAGCTTGCCGATCTGCTCCTGCGTCAGGTCCTCCTCGAAGCGCAGGCGCAGGACGCGCTGCTCGCGCTCGTCGAGGCGCTCGAAGAGGCGCGAGAGCGTCGCGCGGTGCTCGGCGCGGGCCAGCTCCGGATCGAGGATGCCGTGGGCGTCGGCCAGCGTGGCGTCGTTGTCCTCGCCGTTGCCGCGCGGGGCGTCCAGCGACGCGGCGCGCATGCCCTGCTGGGCCTGCAGCGCCTCGAGGACCTGCTCGTCGTCGAGCTCCAGCGCCTGGCCGAGCTCGCGCACGGACGGCGAGCGGCCCAGCCGCGTGGTCAGCTCGGTGCGGTACTTGTCGACCTCCAGCGCGCGCTCCTGCAGCTCGCGCGGCGGGCGGACCGACCAGCAGCGGTCGCGGAAGTGGCGGCGCAGCTCGCCGACGATCGTCGGCACGGCGAAGGAGGAGAACGCGATTCCGCGGGCGGGGTCGAAGCGGTCGACGGCCTTCAGGAGGCCCAGCGAGGCGACCTGGAGCAGGTCGTCGAAGGGCTCCTCGGCCTTGCGGTAGCGCTTGGCGATCGACCGTGCGAGCGGCATGAAGCGCTCGACGAGCGCGGCGCGCAGCGACGGATCGCGCGTCTCTGCGTACTGCGCGAGCAGCTGCGCATCGGACAGGGGCGCGCGCAAGGGCTCAGGGGCGTGGGAGCGTTGCGTGGTCACGGTCGTCATGGGTGGCATGTTCCCGTGCGGACGGACCGATAAACGGTGTCCGCACTCTTTCGCCCCTGCTCAAGGCTCACCATCCGATCGGCCGATCCCATGGGTGGTTTGCCGCCACGCCCCTCCACCCCGCCGGACGCCCTCACGCCCGAGGGCCGCTCGTCCGCGCTCGCCGACCTGCTGCGCCAGGCCACGCAGGCCAGCCTCGACCCCGAGGCCGTCCTGGAGGTCGCGGTGCGCTGGTGCGCGCGTGTGCTCGGCGACGGCGCCGCGATGTGGATGCAGGAGCCGGGCGACGAGGCGCTGGTCCTCGGTCCGTACGCGCACCGGGACGTCGCGCGCGAGTCGGTGACCCCGGTCCTGCCGGAGGCGCTGACCGCGCACGTGCTGGAGCGCGAGGTGACCGCCGCCGACGGGCCGGCGATCGTCGCGCCGCTGCGCTCGCGCGGGCGCGTCCTGGGCGTGCTCGCGTGCGCGCGCGATGATGCGAAGCGCGGCTACCGGCGCGAGGACGCCGAGCTGGTCGGCGAGGTCGCGGCGCGGGTCGCGCTGGTCCTGGACAACGCGCGGCTGTACGAGCGCGTCCGGATCCAGGCGACGACGCTGGCCCACGTGGACGCGGCGGTGCTGTCGATGGACGGCGAGAACCGCCTGCGCTCGATGAACCCGGCCGCGGAGCGGCTGTTCGGGTGGCGTGAGGAGGAGGTGCTGGGGCGCGCGGTCGTCGACGTCGTCTCGGCCGAGTCGTCAGACAACGTGCAGCGCGCGCGGGCCGCCCTGCGCGACGCCGGCCGCTGGACGGCGCCGTGGCGGCTCAAGCGCCGCGGCGGCGAGGAGTTCGACGGGCACATCGACGCGGTCGTGGTCCGCGACGACCACGGTGGGATCGACGGCTTCGTCGCCGTCTACCACGACATGACCGAGCGCCTGGAGCTGATCGCGACGCTGGAGCGGCGGGCCGCCCAGCAGGCGGCGGTCGCCGCCTTGGGCGAGCGCGCGCTGGAAGCCGAGCACCCCGCGGCGCTGATGGACCGCGCGGTCGAGACGGCGCGGTCCGTTCTGGACGTGGAGCTGGCGGGCGTCTTCGAGCTGGCCGACGAGGGGCGCGTGCTGGCGCTGCGGGCGGGCGCGGGGTTCGCGCGTTCGCAGGTTGGCAGTGCGACGGTGCCGGGCGGGTGGGCCGACGGTCAGGAGGGGTTCACGCTGATCCGGCGCGAGCCGGTGATCGTCGGCGACGCGCGGCGCGAGCGGCGGTTCGTGCAGGCCGAGCTTGTTGCAGCACTTGGTGCGGTGAGCGGTGTCACGGTCGTGGTGCAGGGGCGCGGGGGCGTGCACGCGGTGCTGGCGGCGTACGCCCGGCGCGAGGACGCGTTCTCGCGCGACGACGTGACGTTCCTGCAGTCGATGGCCAACGTGCTGGGCGACGCGCTGGACCGGTTCGCCTCCGACGAGGAGATCCGGCGGCGCGGGCTGCACGATCCCTTGACGGAGCTGCCGAACCGGACGCTGCTGCTGGAGCGGCTGGCCGAAGCGGCGGAGCGCGACGCGGGGCCGATCGCGCTGCTGTTCTGCGACCTCGATCACTTCAAGACCGTCAATGATTCCTTGGGCCACCGCGCGGGTGACGACGTGCTGCGCCAGGTCGCCGACCGGCTGCGTGCTGCGGTCCGGCCGGGCGACGTCGTGGGGCGCTTCGGCGGCGACGAGTTCGTGGTGCTGTGCGAGCATGTTGATGATGAAGCCGGCGCGCGGCTGATCGCCGAGCGGCTGGCGGCGGCGTTCGCGCGGCCGTTCCGGGCGGGCGGCGACGACCACATGTTGGGGGTGTCGATCGGCATCGCGCTGACCGACAGCGCCGAGGACGGCGACGCGCTGCTGCGCGACGCCGACACCGCGATGTACCGCGCCAAGGAGGCGGGGCGGTCGCGGATCGAGCTGTTCGACACGGGCATGCGCGCGTGGGCGGTCGGGAGGCTGCAGACCGAGGCGGGGCTGCGGCGGGCGCTGGATGCGGGCGAGATCGAAGTGCACTACCAGCCGATCGTGTCGACGGCGGGTGGCGCGGGCGGCGGCGCGCCGGGCGCGGTTGCTGCGGTCGAGGCGGTCGAGGCGCTCGTGCGCTGGCGCCATCCGGAGCGCGGGCTGCTCGCGCCGGGCGAGTTCGTCGGCGTGGCCGAGGAGTCGGGGCTGATCGTCGGGCTCGGGCGGCGCGTGCTGGAGCTGGCGTGCACGGCCGCGGCGGCGTGGGAGCCGAGGATCCCGGTGCACGTGAACCTGTCGCCGCGCCAGTTGTTGGACAAGACGCTCGTGGAGACCGTCGAGGCGACGCTCGCCGCGACCGGGCTGCCGAGCGAGTTGTTGGCCTTGGAGATCACCGAGTCGATGCTCATCGACCGCGGGCCGGACCGACTTGTCGTCCTTGATCGCCTGCGCGGGCTGGGCGTCAAGTTGGTGTTGGACGACTTCGGGACCGGCTGGTCGTCGCTGTCGCGACTCGCCGAGCTGCCGATCGGCGGCCTGAAGATCGACCGCTCGTTCGTCGCCGACCTCGACGGGCGCGGCGGCCCGATCGTCGACGCCATCGTGCGCCTGGCGCGCGCGTTCTCACTGCCGGTCGTCGGCGAAGGCGTCGAGACGCCGGAGCAGCTGGCCGCGCTGCGGCGCCTCGGCTGCGAGCTGGCCCAAGGCTTCCTGTTCTCGCGGCCGGTGCCGGAGCCCGAGCTGCTCAGTCTTCTGCGCCGCTCGGCCGTCGCCGATCACGCTTGACGGCACCCCGCCGCGTCTTCGCATCGACCCGCCGCCTCTTCGAAGCCCTCGTCGGCCTCGTAGCTCTCCGCGGTCGCTCGACATGCAGCGCCTTGGCGAGCCGCTCCTCGAGCCGCTTCAGCGCCAGCTCCCGGTTCCGGATCTGCGACCGCGCATCCTGGGCGATCGCGCGAACGACCGGCCCATCCCGGTTCATGATCCGCTGCTTCTGAGCCTCCGTCAGAGCCTCACTGGCCGCGACATCAAAGCTCACCTCGATCCGCGACGCGGTGACGTTCGCATGCTGCCCACCCGGCCCACTCGACCGCGACGCACGCACGACAACCTCATCCAGCGGAATGCGGACGGAGCGCGTCGGATGCAGAGCCTCCTCGGGCATGACGCACGACAAGGTACGCGACCCTGCGGCACTCCGCGGGGCCCTTGCGATCAGAGAGCCTCCGGATATGCTCATGTCTCTAAAGGGACCTCCGGTTGCCGTATCCGTTCACAAAACACGCGATCTTGAGTCTCGTCGCCCAGTACGGGACGGCCTACGGCTATCGGTTGAGGCGCGACATCGACGACTGGCCCATCAGCGGGCCGCTCGTGCCGAGCGAGAGCACGATCTACAAGTCGTTGAACGACCTGTTCGATGAGCAGCTCATCGAGGAGGTCGATCCTGACGAGCCGCCGGCCCGCACCGGCCGCGATCGCCGGCGGTACGCCGTGACGGCACTCGGCCATCTGCGGGTCACGGAGTGGATGGACACCGAGCCCAGGTCGATGGAGGAGCTGTGGCTGCGCATCGGTTGCGCGCGCCAGCAGGACATCCCCGCGCTGATCCGGTGGGTCCAGAGGGCCGAGAACGAATGCCTGGACCGTCTCGAGAGCCTCGGAGTGCCGGACCTCGGACCGTTGGTCGCCAGCGGAGCACCGTGGCGACTCGTGACGCGAACGATGCTGGACTCGATCGAGACCAGCCAGGTCGAGGAGCGATCGCAGCTGCTGCGCGAGATCCGCCACGCGCTGGCGCAGTCCGTCCAACCCCCACCGACGTCATGACCGAGCTCCTACGTCTCGACGACGTCCACGTCTCGTATCGGCGCGGGCATCGGCGGATCGACGTCCTCCGCGGCCTGTCGCTCGAACTGGAGCCGGGCGTGCTGGCCGGCGTCTGGGCCGATCGCAGTGCGGGCAAGACCACGCTCGCGAAGGTCGCCGCGGGCATCCTCACGCCCGATGCGGGCGTCGTCTTGTTCCGCGGCGCGAGCATCGTCGGCGCGGATGGCGGCGGACGGCTGCACAGCGAGGTCGGCTTCGCGAGCCGTCAGAGCGCCGGCGTGGGACCCGCCACGGTCGCAGAAGGCATCGCCTCGACGCTTCTGATGAACATGTCGTGGAAGCCCGCGATGGAACGCGCCTATGACGCTCTGGAGCGCACCGGCGTGATCGACCAGGCGCGCGACCGGTTGGAGGACCTGTCCGATGAGGAGCGCATGCGCGTCGCGCTCGCGCAGGCGATCGCCCGCAAGCCGAGCCTTCTCGTCGTCGACGATCCGGTCGCCGGGATGGGCGGCGACCGCCGACCCAGCATCATGAAGCTGCTCCGCTCGTTCGCCGCGGACGGCGTGTCAGTGTTGATGACCGCTGCAGAGCTGAAGGAGCTGCGGGGGGCCGACCGCATCTGGGGACTCGACGACGGCATCCTGGACGGAGGAATCCCGCGCGACGCCGCGCCCCGCACGCCGGGGACCGTCGTCCCGTTTCCCGCAACCGGCAGCAGCTGACGGCCATGCTCGAGTTCCGCGACGTCCGCAAGTCCTTCCAGTCGGGAGAAGAGACGATCCGCGCGATCGACGGGCTCTCCCTCACCGTTCCAAGCGGCGAGATGATCGCCCTCTTCGGCCCGTCCGGGTCCGGCAAGAGCACGCTGCTGCGGATTGCCGCCGCGATCGAGCCGCCCGACTCCGGCGCTGTCATGGTCGACGGCCAGGACATCACGACGCTCGGGGCACGGGACGCGTCGGCCTATCGCCTGCGGACCGTCGGATGGGTCGGCCAGCAGGCGGACCTGATCGCCGGCGCCTCGGCGCTGGACAACGCCGCCATGAAGGCGCTCGTCGTGCTCGGCACCTGGCGCCGGGCGCGTGAGCAGGTCGTGCCGATCCTCCAGACGCTCGGCCTCGGACGCCGGCTCGACCATCGCGTCGAGACCTTGTCGACCGGTGAGCAGCAGCGCGTGATGCTTGCCCGCGCGCTCTCGACCGAACCGCGCGTCCTCCTGGCCGACGAGCCCACGGGGAACCTCGACCGCCGGCGCGGAGACGAGGTCCTCGAGCTGCTGCGCACCATCACCCACGAGCACGACGTCGCCACCGTGCTCGTGACGCACGACGCCCACGCCATCGCGTTCGCCGACCGGGCGCTCACGCTGGAGGACGGCACCCTCACCGAGGCGATCACAACGTCATGAGCGCCACCGCGCCGGAGACGTCGCGGCGACCCCGGGTCGGTCGTCTGCGCTTCGGCAGCGCGCTGCGGCTGTACCTGATCCGGCTCCGCGGTCGACGGATCCAGGAGCTGCTCGCGATCCTCGGCATCGCGATCGGTGTCGCGTTGTTGTACGCCTCGCAGGTCGCCTCGACCTCGTTGTCCGGGCCGGTCAAGGCCATCAACAACGGATTGGTCGGCAGGAGCCAGCTGCAGATCCTCTCGCGCGCCAACGTGGGCATGCCGGCCGACGTGTACAACAAGGTGCTCGCGATCCCCGGAGTGCGCCGCGCCGCGCCCGCGCTTCAGCTCTCCGGCAACCTCGAGGGTCCGAGGGGGCAGCGTGGGGTGATGGTGTTCGGGGCGGACCCGCGGATCGTCCAGCTGAAGGGCGACCTCCTCAAGGGGTTCAGCAGCGACGACGCCGCACGCCAGGAAGCCGTGATCCTTCCGAAGCCGATCGCTGAGGCGATCGGGGTCGGCGTCGGCGACGACGTCCGGCTCGAGGTCGACGGGCGCACGGTGGCCCAGCCTGTCGTCGTCTCCGGCCGCGACGAGATCGGCGCGCTCTCCGACACCGCGGTCGCGCTGGTGCCACTCCCCTACCTCCAGCGCCTCGCGCACGCCGACGGCCAGGTGTCCCGGATCCTCGTGGAAGCCGATCCCGGGCGCGTCGACCAGGTCCGGTCCGGGCTGGACCGTCTCGCCGCCGGGCGCTGGAATGTCGCTCCCTCCAGCTTCGAGACGTTGTTGTTCAACAAGGCGGCGTCACCGACCGCGCAGGCGACGCTCGTCTTCGCGATCGTCAGCGCGCTCGTCGGCTTCCTGTTCGCGGCGTGCGCGCTGCTGGTGACGGCAAGCGAACGCCAGCGGCTGGCCGCACAGCAACGAGCGCTCGGCTACCCACCGGTCGCGACGTTGACGACGCTGCTCGTGGACGTCGCGGTCGTCGGCGGAGCCGGTGTCGTCCTCGGGCTGGGCCTGGGCGAGCTGCTCTCACGCACCGGCTTCTCATCGGACGTGAGCTTCCTGGCCGGAGCCTTCCCGACCGGCGACGTCCGCGTCGTCACCTGGCAGAGCGTCGCGGTCGCCGCGGCTGCGGGGCTCCTGGCAGCGGCAATCGGTGTTCTCCTGCCCGTCCGGCGAGCCGTGTTCACGACGATGCCGTTCCACTTCCGTCCGGCATCCACGGCGCAGTCCGCCGGCTCCGGCGGCGCCGGTTGGGCGTTGCGGTTCGTGGCGATCTGCTCGCTCGTCCTGGCGTTCGTGGTCGCCGCGTTCTGGCCGAGCGCGGTCGTCGCCGGGCTCGCCGCACTCGGTGTGGGCATGGTGTGTGCGCTCCCGACGATCGTCGATGGAACCGCGAGCCTGATCGAACGTCTCAACCTGCGAGCCCGGACGTCGTCTGCGCTGCAGCTGGCGCTCCAGCACATCCGTGCGCCGCAGTTGAGATCACGCACGCTCGCCATCGCGACGGTTGGCGCCGTCGCGGTGTTCGGCGCCGCGTCGCTCGAAGGAGCGCGGCTCAACCTGACCGCCGGGCTGTCCGCCGACGTCCACGAGCTCAACGCGGCGGCGCCGATCTGGATCACGCCGCGCGGCGCCGGCGAGGTGTTCGGCACGATGCCGTTCGACGCGCGCGGCGCTGTCGCCGTCGTTCGGCGCACGGAAGGGGTCGGGCGCGTCGACGCCTACCGCGCCGGCCTCGTGGACGTCGGCCCGTGGCGGACCTGGATGATCGGGACCCCGGCGGCATCGCCCGCGCCGCTGCCGCTGGAGCAGATCGTCGAGGGCGACGGACCGGCGACGATCCGGCGGTTGCGCCAGGGCGGCTGGGTGACGTTGTCGAAGGCCATCGCCGACGACCTCGACGCCGGGATCGGTGACGTCGTGACGCTCCCCACGCCACACCCGCTGCGGGTGCGCGTCGCAGCGATCACCACCAACTTGGGGTGGTCGGGAGGGGCGGTCGTCGTCAGCGCTGCGGACTTCGCCGCTTCGTGGGAGGGCGGCGGAGTGGCTGCGCTGCACGTGACGCCGGCAGCCGGCGTCGGCGCCGACCAGCTGCAGCGGCGGATCGCGGGCGCGCTCGGAGGAGCTTCGGCCGCGCTGCGCGTCGAGACGGCGAGGCAGCGCGACGCGCGCCAGCTCAACTCCGCGTTGGGCGGGCTGGAGCGCCTGAAGCAGATCGCCCGGTTGACGCTGCTCGCCGCCCTGGTCGCGATGAGCGCGGCGATGACCGGGCTGCTGTGGCAGCACCGCCCGGGGTTGGCGGCCCTGAAGGCGCATGGTCTTTCGACCCGGCTGTTGTGGGGGTCGTTGATCCTAGAGGCGGTGATCCTGTTCGCGACGGCGACGCTGACGGGTGGTGTGTTCTCGCTCCTCGGCCAGGTCCTCGGATCCCACGGCGTGCAGGTCATCACCGGGTTCCCGACGGACAACCGTCTGCAGCCGGCGACCACGATCGAAGCGGTCGCACTGGTGGCCGGGGCGTCCCTGCTCACGGTGATGCTCCCGGGCTACCTCGTGGCGCGGGTGCGACCTCGCTTCAAGGGCTAGCCGCCGTCATGGCCTCCGGGGCCGAGCATGAGCCATCGCGATCCGGCACCGCTCACCACACGACAGGCCGTCGCGCTCGGCAGGGGCGCCGGGCGCGAGCTGGCCTACGGGCTGCGTGCCGTCAAGGCTGAGCTCCGGGCCTGGAGCGCACGCGCCGGCGCGATCCCTGACGCCGCGCTGCGCGCGCTCGTCCTGCAGGGGATGGAGGAGGGACGGGCGCTGGTCGACGGCGCCGCGCTGTTCTGGACCGTGCCCCAGCGCCGGAGCGACGACCTGCTGCGCGCGCTCGTCGCGCTCCAGACGCTCCTCAACGTCCTGGACATCGTCTTGGAGAGCGACGGGCGCCGCCTAGGCGGGCCGCGGCCTTGGATGTGGCTCGCCGAGCACGCGCTCGACGCGCACGGCCCGCCGTTTCCCGGCGACATCATCAACAACGAGCTCGGCGACGACGGTGGCTACTTCGAGGCCTTGATCGCCACGTGCCGGGACGCCTGTCGCGCGCTTCCGAGCTATCCCGCCGCATGCGACACCCTCCTGCGCGAGACGCGACGCGCGGTGAGCTTCGAGATCGAGCACGAGCCCGATCCGGTGCGCCGCTCGGCGCTGATGCGGCACTGGGCGGGCTCGCACTTCGCCGACCAGGCCGGGCTCGCGTCGTGGGAGCTTGCCGGTGGTGCGAGCTCGCTGCTGTCGGCGATGGCGGTGCTCGCGATGGCGTCCGATCCCGGAATCGACGCGGAGCGGATGGCCCGTGCTGCAGATGCGTACACCTGGGTCGCGAGCACCGGTGCGCTCCTGGACAGCTACTCCGACATCGAGGCGGACAAGAACAGTGGCGCGCACAACTGGTTCGGCTATTACGGCTCCGCCGGCCAGGCGGCCGGGCGCACCGCGACGCTGCTGACCGGCGCGATCGAGCGCGTGCGCGCCTTGCCGGTGGGCGAGCGCCACGTGGTGATCGTCGGCGGCATGGCGGCGCTGTTCCTCTCCGGCGACGCGGCGCGCCGGCCCGAGCGGCGGGCGACGACCGCGGCGCTGGTCCGGAGCGGGGGAACGTTGACGCGCGTCCTGGTGCCGTTCCTCCGCGCTTGGCGGATCGCATACGGGCAACGGGCCGGCTAGCGACCAAGTCTGATCGGTGCGTCGTACTGCGCGAGGCAGTACTGCGCGACGCACTACTGCCGTGGCGACTACCGGAGCAACGCGGCGCGCTCTAGGTTCCGCACCGTCCCGACACGTTCGAGCGACTTCATGCACTTGTCGCGCTCGCGCGACGAGCGGCGACGGTGTGGGCGGGCCCTTCTTCCGCGTGGCTTGCCCACACCCAGCCGCCGACCACACCAACTACTCCGGGTTCAACTTGATGGCCACGAAGCGTGAGAAGCAGAAGCGATTGGCGACCCTGCGACCGCACCCAGTGCGCGACCAGATCGTCGATGTGATGCGCAGCTACGGCAAGCCGATCAGCCCGACGCAGATCAGCCGGATCACCGGCGGGACGCTGGGGTCGGTGGCGTACCACGTCCGGACGTTGTCGTCGGCCGGCGTGATCGAGCTGGCGGACGAAGGCCGCGTCCGCGGCGCCGTCGAGCACCTCTACCTCCTGGTCCCCGAGCGCGACGACGCACCGCTGGTCGACCAGGTCGGGAACCTCCTGAGCATCTGCGGCGCCCTGACCGTGCCGGCGTCCGACGGCGGCTACCCCGTCCCGGTATCCCTCGACGAGGCGGCACGCCGCGACCTCCGAGCGATCATCGACCGTGTCGGCCCAGAGGTCCGCCAGATCGCGCACCAGTCGACGGAGCGGGCGGGCAGCTGAGACGCAGCGACGGCGCGGTGTTGCGGCGGATGGCGGCAAGGACCGCAGGCAGTGGCGGCGCCGCGAGGAGGAGGATTGGTTGCCATGCCGGAAGCAGCGCCACGGCGACCGCCGCGGACGCAAGCGGTGGTGGAGACATGGCGACGAGGACCGTGTGGAGCGGGAAGTGCGCTGCTGCGACGGGTGACGGCAAAGGACACCGGCCGTGGCGGTGCCGCGAGGAGGAGGGTTAGTAGCCATGCCAGACGCGGCGCCACGGCGACCGCCGCGGACGCAAGCGGTGGTGGAGACATGGCGACGAGGACCGTGTGGAGCGGGAAGTGCGCTGCTGCGACGGGTGACGGCAAAGACCGCCGACAGTGATGGCGCCGCGAGGAGGAGGATGGTTGCCCTTCCGGATGCGATGCCAGGAGCGACGGCCGCGGTCGCGAGCGTTGGCGGTGCCGCGGCGATGAGGGCCGTGTAGAGCGAGAGGGCGCCGCGGTTAGCGGCGGATGTCTTCGCAGTCGGAGGCGATGTGGTCGGTGGGGTCGGCTGGGACGGTGTCGTGGCCGGAGCCGCAGTGGATGGTGTCGGTCTCGCCGCGGACGGTGTTGATGCGGTCGTCGCCGGAGCCGCCGGAGATGGTGTCCGGGCCGAGGTTGCCGAAGAGGGTGTCGTTGCCGGCGCCGCCGGAGATGTGGTCGGCGCCGCGGTCGCCGGTGATCTGGTCGTCGCCGGCGTCGCCCCAGATGTTGTCGTCGCCGGAGCGGCCGGCGATCGTGTCGTCGCCGGGACCACCATGCAGCTCGTCGTCGCCCCACTCACCGTCGACGTAGTCGTCGCCCCCGCCACCGAAGAGCTTGTCCTTGCCCTGCTTGCCGAACAGCGAGTCCGGGCCCGGCGTCCCGTGCAGCACGTCGTTGCCGGTGGTGCCTCTGATCAGCGACGTCGTTGTTGTCGTCGTTGCCTGCTCGGGCGGGATCGGGACGACCGACTCGCAGCCGACCAACCGATCGCGCGTGGGCGCGGTGTTCTCCACGTACACGGTGTCGTTGCCGTCGCCGCAATCCACGGAGTCACCGCTGTCGTCGGCCACCCGGATCGTGTCGTCGCCATCGCCGGCCTCGATCACGTCGGCGCCCGGCCCGCCGGTGATCGTGTCCGCCCCGCCGTCGCCGTACATCTCGTCGGCGCCGTCACCGCCGTCGAGCAGGTCCGCACCCGCACCGCCCTCGACGAGGTCGTCGCCGTCGGACCCCGCGATCGTGTCCGACCCGTTGTTGCCCTCCAGCAGGTCGCGCGCGGACCCGCCGTCGATCAGGTCGTCGCCGTCGCCGCCGAGGATGTGCTCGGTCCCCGACTCGCCGTAGAGCTTGTCGTTGCCCTGGTTGCCCTCGATGATGTGGTCGCTGCCGCGCCCGCCGTGGACCGTGTCGTCGCCAGGCCCGCCGATCAGCCGCGCATCGTTGCCGAACGCGCCGCCGTCGATGAGGTCGTTGCCCTCCTCGCCGTAGATGCGGTCGTCGCCCGCGCCGCCATCCAACCGATCGTCTCCGGCGCCGCCGTGGATGCGGTCGTTGCCGGTCCCGCCCGTCGCGGTGTCGGCCCCGTCGCCGCCGTCGATCGCGTCGTTCCCGGACGACCCGTTCAACCTGTCGTCGCCCGCGCCGCCGTCGAGCCGGTCGTCGTAGGGCCCGCCGTCGAGGACGTCGTTGCCGTCGCCGCCGTGCAGGATGTCGTTCTCGCGCCCGCCGTCGAGGCGATCGTCGCCACCAAGGCCTTCAAGAAGGTCCTGGGAGCGCGTCCCGATCACCGTGTCCGGGCCGTCGGTGCCGAGCGCGAGCGCGAGCCCCGGCTGGACCGCCATCGACGTCGCCGCCAGCGGGAGCATCCCGGTCCGCGCGTGGCCGAACGCCGAGACCAGCGAGACCGCCGCGCCGCCCGCCAGGTACGCGCGCTGCCCGTCGGGCGCGTAGGCCGGCGCGGCCGGGCCGGCCGCGGTCCGGAACACGTGCACCGCCTGCGGCGCCAGGTCGACGATCGCGCCCTTCGCACCACCGACGCCCGGACCGACAGCAAGATGTAGGCCATCCGGCGCGACCGCGATCCGGCCCGACAGCGCCTTGGGCACCTTGATGCCCTTGGTCGCCTTCCTCGCCCCGCGCGGAAGCGTCCGGAGCCGCCCGCGCGTCGTCGAGATCCACGCCCGCCCACCCGCGAACGCGACGCCGCTCGCACCCTTGACCCTCACGCGCCGCAGCAGCCGCGGGCCGTCCAGGTCGAGGACCGCGACGCGCCCGCCGCGCAGCGTCGCGGCGCCCTGCGTCCCGCCCGGCGCGACCGCGAGGTCCAGCGCGGTGCCGTGCAGCTCGGCGCTGCCGACCGGAGCGAGCGTCCGGGCATCCAAGGCGTACATCTTGGTCCCTGCCGCGGCGTAGAGCGTCCCGCCGCCCGGCGAGACCGCCAGCGCCACGACCGGCGCGCCCAGCGCCCTCGGGCCGACGGTCGCGGACGCAAGCGCGAGCGGCTCCGGCGGCAGCGTCGTCGTCGCCGCCAGCCCGCCGCCCGGCGCGGGCGCCACGGCCGGCGCGATCACCGACGGCGCCCGGAGGTCGAGCGCCAGCACCTGCCCACCGCCCGCCGCCCAGCCCACGCGCCCGTCGCGCGCGATCGCCACCGCGGTCGACGGTCCGGGAAGCACCACCCTCCGCAGCACCGACCCCGAGCCGACATCCAGGATCGTGACGTCGCTCCCGCCACCGGCGAGCAGCGCGACACGTGCGCTCGCGCTCGCCGGCAGGGCGCACAGCAAGGCAGCGGCGAGAAGAACGCAGCGCATCTCTCCCCCGTTCGCCACCCGCGCCGCGACGCCTCCCCGCTACGCCTCCTGCACGTCGCGCGCGCGGCAGACCGCGCGCGCCACTTCCTCCGGGTCGTCGGTGACCATCAGCAGCCTGGCGTCGCGCTCGGCGATCATGCCCTCGTCCAGCAGCCGCTCGCGGATCCAGTCCAGGAGCCCGCCCCAGTAGGACTCGCCGACGAGCACGATCGGGAAGTCGCGGATCTTTCCGGTCTGCTCCAGCACGAGCGCCTCGAACAGCTCGTCCAGCGTCCCGAACCCGCCCGGCAGGACCACGAACGCCGTGGCGTAGCGCACGAACATCATCTTGCGCGTGAAGAAGAACGCGCAGGTCAGCGCGATGTCCTGGTACGGGTTCGGCGCCTGCTCGAACGGCAGCTGGATGTTCAGGCCGACGCTCGTCACCCCCGCGTCGCGCGCGCCGCGGTTGGCGGCCTCCATCAGCCCCGGCCCGCCGCCGGTGATGATCGCGAACCCCTCCTGGCCCACGCGCCGCGCGGTCTCGCGCCCCAGCCCGTAGTACTGGTGGTCGGGGTCGACGCGCGCCGAGCCGAAGAACGTCACGGCCGGGCCGAGGTCGCGCAGCGCCTCGAAGCCGGCCTCCAGGTCGCGGTCGATCCGCTCGATCCGCTGCTGCTCGGTGCGGGTCGCGATCACCGAACGGCGTTTGGTGCCGAGCAGCTCCTCGTCCGGTGTCGAGGGCGGGTGCGGACGGGCGGGATCGGCAGTGGGGCTCACGGAGGCGAGGTTGTATCACCCCGACTGCAGGAACACGAAGGCGGCGGGCGCCTCCCGGGCTCCCGCCGCCTTCGCACTGCCCTCGCACCCCTGCGGAGAAGTCCTACAACTAGAGCCCGGTCGGGTGCACGACCGTGTACCCCGACGACGAGCGCGACGCCGTCTGCCAGCGCGTTCCGGCGGCGGAACGGCCGGACGTGTCGAAGCGCAGGCCCGCGACGACCATGTACACGTGGCCGGCGTTGCCGTAGATCGTCACCCACTGGCCCGGGCCGCTCTGCGCGCCGTCCCAGGACGCGAAGTCGCCCGAGGTCAGCGGCCTGTCGAGCAGGCCCGCGCCGTGCAGCGCGTAGGAGACCGAGCCGGAGCAGTCGTAGCCGCTGTCCTGCCACTTGCCGTGGCCGCCGCCGTAGTGGTACGGCGTCTTGGCGATCTCGTTGCCCGCGGCGATGATCTGCTTGACGACGTCCGGCGCGTCGGCGGGCGCGACCGCGAGGCCGTCGGAGCCGACGGTCGCCTTGGCGCCCGGCGTGGTCTGCGCGGGGTTCGGCGTGGTCGAGCCGGTCGCCTGCGTCGTCGCGTCGCCCGCGACCAGCGAGCGCAGCAGGTCGATGTCGTTGGCGTCGATGACGCCGTCGACCGTCTCCTGCTGGTCGGTCTCGAACTGCTTGACCGACTTGACGGTCCCGGCGCCGTACTCGCCGTCGATCGACGTGTCGAAGCCGGCGCGCTGGAGGAAGTCCTGGAGGATCCGGACGTCGTGGCCGCTCATGCCCTTCTTGAGCGGGATGCGATCGCCGAGGTGCTGAGAGCCGCCGGTCGCGCGGACGTCGAAGCCGCCGGAGGAGTTGGAGCTCGCCGAGCCGTCCGTCGCGCTCTTGAGCGCGGTGAGCGTCTTGGCGTCGGCGACGCCGGAGGCGCGGAGGTTGGCCGCGCGCTGGAACTTGCGGACGACGGTGACGGTGCCGCGGCCGTACTGGCCGTCGGTCGACGTCTTGAAGCCGGCGGAGCTGAGCAGCGTCTGCAGCGCCTTGACGCGCGCGCCGTGGTCGCCGGAGCGCAGCGGCTTGGTGCCGAGCTTGCGGGCCGCCGCGGCGGTCGCGGTGACGGCGGTCGACGAGGCGGTCGACGTACTCGTCGTGCTCGCGCTCGGGGTGGCCGTGGTCGTCGGCGCGGCGGTCGTGCCGGGGGCGGCGGTCGACATCGCGGGGGCGGCGGTGCTCGAAGCCGATGTGTCAGCGGCCGCGACGACCGGGAAGGACAACACGGCGACCGCAGATAGGACTGCACCTACTACGGACGAGCGGAACGGCGACGACGACAACGGGAAGTACCCCTCTATTAGTGGCGCCTACGGGGTTAGCTGTCGGGCTCGCGCCAATAGAGCGGCGCTACTTCGCGGCGTTTCGCGATGATTCGCCCCGGGCCTGAACGCACGCGCTCAGGCCAGTGGGTCCCCCGCTCCCTGGAGAAGTTCCCCAGGGATTCGGCTTGGTTCAACGACCGCGGGAGCGTAGCGAATGGGGCGGCGGGATGTCGTCATAACGACGTCCGGACGCTTACCACCCGCTGATCGCGCGTTCAGCCGGCCGTTATCCGTGAAGCGCCGCCAGGGCCACCGCGAGGGCGACCTCGGCCCGGCTCTTGAGGCTCGAGACCCGGACGAACTCCCCGGGGTTGTGGGCCGCGCCGCCCCGGGGGCCGAGGCCGTCGACGGTCAGGGGGATCGCCGAGGCGAAGTGCGAGGCGTCGCTCGCGCCGCCCCGCTGGGCGCCGATGACCGGACGCCCGAGCAGCGTGGACGCCTGTTCGAGGAGGTCCGCGGTGGTCGCGCGGGAGTCCATCCCGGGCCACTCGCGCTGCAGGCGGGTGGTGAGCCTGGCGCCGCTCGGGAGCTCCTCCGGGACCGCGTCGATGACGCGCGCGAAGGCGTCGAGGCTGTCCGCGCGCGTGTCGGCGATCAGGCGCCCCTCGCCCGGGACGACGTTGAAGGCGTCGCCGGCGCGGATGACGGTCGGGACGGCCGTGAGATGGTCCGGGCCGTGGGGGTCGTGCTCGGCCGCGATCTTCTGCGCCGCGGTGGCGAGCGCGAGCAGCGCGTTGATCCCGGCGTCGGGCGCGGCGCCGGAGTGCGAGCTGCGGCCGTGGGCCAGGACCTCGACCGTGCCGGCCGCCTTGCGCTTGACGATGATCGCGTCGTTGCGGTCGGGGTCCAGCTCGCCGGCCTCGAAGCAGAGGCAGGCGTCGAAGTGGGCGAAGCGCTCGACGTGGGTGAACGGGCCGACGCGCCACTCCTCGTCGACCACGAGCAGGAGCGCGACCTCGGCGTGGAGCTCGGGGCGCCTGGCCAGCGCGGTGAGGACGCCGAGGGCGAGGACGTCGCCGCCCTTCATGTCGACGGTGCCCGACCCGTACATGACGTCGGCGTTGTCTGGATCAGGTTGTAGGGGTCGGTGCGCGTCGTGGGCGACGACGGTGTCGAGGTGGCCGAGCAGGAGGATGCGGCGCGTGCCGGTCCCGGTGATCCGCGCGCAGAAGTCCGGCGCGTGGTCGGGACTGGAGCACGGCAGGTGCTCCACCTGCGCGCCGTCCGGGAGGAGGCTGGCGACGATCGCCTGCGCCTCCTGCGCGCCCTTGACGTCGCCCGACGGGGTCGAGACGCCCACCAGCGCTTCGATCTGGGCGAGCGCGCGGTCGGCGATCGAGACTGAACTTTCGGAGATCCATGGGTCCACGGCCTGGGTACAGTTGCACGTCATGGCCAAGGGACCACGCGTCGGCGATCAGGCACCGGACTTCGAGCTGGAGGGCACCGACGGCCGGTTCCACCTCAGCGAGCACCGCGGCGAGCGCGTCGTGCTGCTGTTCTACCCGGGCGACGAGACGCCGGTCTGCACGAAGCAGTTCTGCTCCTACCGGGACCGGGCGGACGACATGTCCTCGTTGGACGCGATGGTCGTCGGGGTGTCCGGCCAGGACGTCGAGTCG
The DNA here is from genome assembly GCF_000424625.1 of Conexibacter woesei Iso977N. Classification (GTDB taxonomy): domain Bacteria; phylum Actinomycetota; class Thermoleophilia; order Solirubrobacterales; family Solirubrobacteraceae; genus Baekduia; species Baekduia woesei_A. The sequence continues at coordinate 125,268 of NZ_AUKG01000002.1, read as the reverse complement.
CACCGCGACTTCATCGATCACCACGGCCTGACGGTGCCGCTGCTGGCGGACCCGGACAAGGCGGTCGCCAAGTTGTACGGGGTGACCCGCCCCGTGCTCGGCACCCAGCGCGCGACGTTCATCATCGACGCCAACGGCACGGTCGCGTGGTGCAAGATCCACGCGCTCGGGTTGGACTACGTGTCGGTCGACGAGCTCACCGAGGCGCTGGCCGGCGTGCCGGCCGCGCCGGTCGTGTAGTCCTACGACAACTAGGGCGGCGCCACGGCGCCGTTCGCGCCTCGTCGCGACCGTGTCTACTACGTGTGTATACACAGCGTATATAGTGCCGTCGCATGTCCATCGGCAAGACGCTCCTGGGCCTGCTCGAGGCGGGTCCCTCCCACGGCTACGACCTCAAGCGCGAGTACGACGAGCGCTTCGGGCAGGACCGGCCGGTCGCCTACGGCCAGGTCTACTCGACGCTCTCGCGGCTGCTGAAGAACGGCTTCGTCGAGGTCGACGGGATCGAGCCGGGCGGCGGTCCGGAGCGCAAGCGCTACGCGATCACGGAGGCGGGCGTCGCCGACATCGAGGCCTGGCTGGCGGAGCCCGAGAAGCCGGACGTCTACCTGCAGAGCGCGTTGTACGCCAAAGTCGTGCTCGCGCTGCGCACGGGCCGCTCGGCGCAGGACGTGCTCGACCTGCAGCGCACCGAGCACCTCAAGCTGATGCGGTCGCTCACCGCGCGCAAGGCGACCGGCGACCTCGCCGACCAGCTGATCTGCGACCACGCGCTGTTCCACCTGGAGGCCGACCTGCGCTGGCTGGAGCTGACCGCCGCGCGCCTGGACGGGCTGGCCGGGGAGGTGGCGGCATGAAGCGCGCCGCTGAGTACCCCGAGGCGGCGGCGCCGGCGATCGGCACGCGCGACGCGCTGCTCTCCTGCCGGGACCTGCGCAAGCAGTACGGCGCGACGACCGCGCTCGACGGGGCGTCGCTGGACATCGCTCCCGGCGAGGTCGTCGCGGTGATGGGCTCGTCGGGCTCGGGCAAGTCCACGTTGTTGCACTGCGCCGCCGGGATCATCCGGCCGGACGTGGGCGACGTGCAGTACGACGGGCAGGCGATCGGGACGCTGGGTGACGCGCGCCGCTCGGCGCTGCGGCGCAGCGAGTTCGGCCTGATCTTCCAGTTCGGGCGCCTGGTGCCCGAGCTGTCGTGCCGCGAGAACGTCGCGCTGCCGCTGCGGCTGGCGGGCGCCAGGAGCCGCGAGGCGGCCGCGCGGGCCGACGAGTGGCTGGAACGCCTGGAGGTCGGCGACGTCGCGGAGCGCACGACCGGCGAGGTCTCCGGCGGTCAGGGGCAGCGCGTCGCCGTGGCGCGGGCGCTGGTCACGCGGCCGCGGGTCGTGTTCGCCGACGAGCCGACCGGCGCGCTGGACACGCTCAACGGCGAGCGCGTCATGCAGCTGCTGACGGGCGCGGCGCGCGAGACGGGCGCGGCGGTCGTGCTCGTCACGCACGAGCCGCGGGTCGCGGCGTACGCCGACCGCGAGGTCGTGGTGCGCGACGGCCGGACGCGGCGGGACGCGGCATGAGGCGCTGGGCGCGCGATCTGGCGCTGGGCCTGCGGCTCGCGGTGACCGGCGGCGGGACGCGGCTGCGCTCCGGGCTGACGGCGGTGGGCGTCGCGTTCGGCGTGGCGCTGCTGTTGGTGGCAGCCGGCACGCCGCACATCCGCCACGCGCGCGACGAGCGCTCCGCCGCGCGCCAGTGGGTGAGGGTCGCGCACGGCGAGTCGCTGCGGCTGGCCGACACGAGCACGACGTTCAGGTCGACCGGCATCCAGGGGCTGACCGTGCAGCCGCTGCGCGCCGGCGCGCCGGTCCCGCCCGGGATCCCGCGGCTGCCGGGGCCGGGCGAGATGTACGTGTCGCCCAAGGTGATGGCCTTGCTCGACGGCCCGGACGGGGCGCTGCTGCGCGCGCGGCTGGATGCGCGCGTTGTCGGGATCATTGGCAAAGCGGGACTGCTGAGCCCTTCGGAGGCGTCGTACGTCCGGGGTTCCGTCAGCCTGCCCTCCCCCGCGCGCGACGCGCGCGTCTTCGAGGCGTCCGGCTTCGGGCGTCCGGCCGGTCACGAGCCGCTGGGCCCGCTGTTCACGCTGTTGGTGGTGGTGATGATCGTGGCGCTGCTGGTCCCGGTCGGCGTGTTCGTGGCGACCGCGGTGCGCTTCGGCGGCGAGGAGCGCGACCGTCGGCTGGCGGCGCTGCGGCTGGCGGGCGCCGATCGCGCGACGACCGCGCGGGTCGCGGCGGGCGAGACGCTGCTCGGCGCGCTCGGAGGGTTGGTCGTGGGCGGCGGGCTGTTCTTCGCGCTGCGGCCGGTGCTGCAGCACGTGCGCGTCGCGGGGATCGCGGTCTACGGGAGCGACATCGTCCCGTCGGTCGGGTTGACGCTTGTTGTCGTCGTACTCGTTCCCGCCGCCGCGGTGATCGCGACGCTGGCCGCACTGCGCGGCGTGGCGATCGAGCCGCTCGGCGTGACGCGCAAGGTCCGGCCGCCGCGGCGCCGGTTCCTCTGGCGGCTGCTGCCGACCGTGGCCGGGCTGGCGGTGCTGGCGCCGTTCTTCGGGGACGCGGGCAAGCTCACCGGCGACGCGGGGCGCAACCAGGCGACCGTGGGCGTCCTGTTGATGTTGGTGGGGTTGACGGTCCTGCTGCCGTGGCTGGTCGAGGCGGTGGTGGCGCGCGCTCCGGACGGGTCGCTGCCGTGGCAGCTGGCGGTGCGGCGGCTGCAGCTCGACGGCGGGACGACCGGGCGCGTCGTCGGCGGGATCGCGGTGGCGGTGGCGGGCGCGATCGCGCTGCAGACCGTCTTCGCGGCGGCGGCCGACCAGACCGAGCGCTCGACCGGGATCGACACCTCCCGCGTCAACGTCATGGTCGACGCGTCGCCCCACGTGTCGCCCGTCGCTCTGCAGCGCGAGCTCCTGCGGACGCCGGGCGTGCGCACCGCGTTCGTGCGCCTCGACACCTCCGGCGGCGTCCCCCAGACCCACGCGATGGTGCTCGCGACGCGCGAGCACGACGGGATCGACCGCGTCCGGACGTTGGTGGCGCAGCGCGACCCCCTCGCCTCCGTGATCCGCCTCGACGACTCGATCGAGCCACCCCAGCTGTCCGCTCTGCGCCGGATCCTCTTCGCGGGCGCCGCGCTGGTGCTCGCGATGATCGGCGCCTCGATGCTGGTCGCGGCCATCGAGCAACTCCGCGAGCGCCGCCAGGTGCTCGCAGTGCTCTCCGCCTTCGGCACCCGCCGCCGCACCCTGGCGCTGTCGGTGCTCTGGCAGACCGCGATCCCCGTGACCCTCGGCCTGACGCTCGCGCTGGGCACCGGCCTCCTCCTGGGCACGGTCCTGCTGAAGATCATCGACGCCCCCATCCACATCGACTGGCTGGCGACCACAGCCCTCCTCGCCTCCGGCGCGCTGGTCGTCGCACTGGTGACGCTGCTGTCCCTCCCGGCGCTCGTCCGCCTGACGCGGCCGGAGGCGCTGCGGGCGGAGTAAGCACGGCGGCGGGATCGCACCGTTGTTATAGGACTCACCCAGGCGGCGGCGCGCCGCTTGCCGGACGGACGGCGGTACAGCCCAACACCGCGGCGCAGAGCCGCGCGCGATTCGCGGCCCTCTCAGCCAAGACAGACGCGGCGCCAAAGACGAACGGCGCGGCCGGTGAGAGTCGCGCCGCCGAAGCAGCGGAATCGCGTGTGCCGACGCCGGACGGATCGCGGTACAGCCCAACACCGCCGCGCAGAGTCAGGGACGATTCGAGGTCATCTCAGCCAGGGGGTTTGGCGCCGAGCGAGACGAGCGGCGCGGCCGGCAGCGGAGGCGGTGCCACGGCAGTGGAGGCGCGTGGATTGAGGAAAGAAACGGCCGCCCCAGAGGGGCGGCCGTCGGTCCTGCGGAGGTGTTGTTGTAGTGCTAGCCCAGGACCGCCGCGAGGCGGGCTTCCAGTGCGCCGGCGATGGCGGTGCGGAGGGCGCCTTCGTGGTAGCGCTCGACGATGGCCGACAGGAAGCCTTCGACGACCAGGCGGGACGCGGCGGTCTCGGAGAGGCCGCGGGAGCGGAGGTAGAAGATCTGCTCCGGGTCGATCTGGGCGATGGCCGCTGCGTGGGTGCAACGGACGTCGTCGGCCAGGATCTCCAGGCCGGGGATCGCGTCGGCGTGGGCCTTCTTGCCCAGCAGCAGGTTGCGGGCCTCCTGGAAGGCGTCGGTGCGCTGGGCACCTTCGTCGACCTTGATCATCCCGCGCCACACCGTCGAGGACCGACCGGAGATCAGGCCGCGGAAGGCCAGATCGCTCACCGTGTCGGGTGCCGCGTGCTCCTGCAGCGTGTCGTAGTCGACGTGCTGCCTACCGCGCGTCGCGTACGCGCCGGTGACCTTGGCCGTCGAGCCCTGGCCGTCCAGCGTCGTCTCCAGGAACACCTTGCCGTTGCCGCCGCCGAACCCGAGCGTCGTCCAGTCCAGCTCCGCATCCCGCGCGACGACCGCGCGCTGCGCGCCGAACAGCCACGTCTTCTCGTTCAGCGACTGGGCGGCGACGTAGGTCAGGTTGGCGTTGTCGCCCACGACGATCTCGACGACGCCGTTGACGACCGCCTCCTCGTCATGCGACGACGACACCTGGTCCCACACCTCGACCTGCGCGCCCTCTTCGAGCACGATCAGCGTCCGGTGGTGCAACGTCGTCCCCGGCTGGTCCTGCACCGTGGTGATCAGCACCGGCGCGTCGACCTTGACGTTGCGCGGCACGTAGACCAGCGTCCCGTCGGTCCACGCGTCGGCGTTCGCCTTCGCGAAGTAGCCCGGGCGCGCGACCGTCCCGAAGTGACGGCCGACGACCTCGGCGTGCTTCTCCAGCGCCACGCGCAGCGGCGCCACGATCACACCCGAGGACGCATCGCCCTCGGACGCCACGATCGCGTCCTCCGGCGAGAACAGCCCCGCGGTCGAGCCGGCAGCGGCCGGGGCGACCGGGAACTTCGCCAGGTCCAGCTTGTCGATCGGCGTGAACTCCCAGCCGGCCACGCCCTTGTGCTGGGGCAGCTCGACGGAGACCTGCGGCACGCTCGCCGCGACCGCGCTAGCCAATGGAACCCTCCATCTGCAGCTCGATCAGCCGGTTCATCTCGATCGCGTACTCCATCGGGAGCTCCTTCACGATCGGCTCGATGAAGCCGTTGACGATCAGCTTGCCGGCCTCTTCCTCATCCAGGCCGTGCGACATCAGGTAGAACAGCTGCTCGTCGCCGACCTTCGAGACCGTGGCCTCGTGCCCGACATCGACGTCGTCCTCGCCGATCCGGATCGTCGGGTACGTGTCGCTCCGGGACCTCTCGTCCAGCAGCAGCGCGTCGCAGACGACCTTCGACCTCGAACCGTGCGCGCCCTTGGCGACCTCGAGCAGACCGCGGTACGACGAGCGTCCGCCGTCCTTGGAGATCGACTTGGCGAAGATGTTCGACGTCGTGTTCGGCGCCGCGTGCACGATCTTCGCGCCCGCGTCCTGGTGCTGGCCCTCGCCCGCGAAGGCGATCGACAGCACCTCGCCGTGGGCGCGCTCGCCCATCAGGTAGACCGCCGGGTACTTCATGGTCAGCTTCGACCCGAGGTTGCAGTCGACCCACTCGACGGTCGCGTCACGCTCGGCGATCGCGCGCTTGGTGACCAGGTTGTACACGTTGTTCGACCAGTTCTGGACGGTCGTGTAGCGGATCCGCGCGCCCGGCTTGGCGATCAGCTCGACCACCGCGGAGTGCAGCGAGTCCGACGACCACGTCGGCGCCGTGCAGCCCTCGACGTAGTGCACGTAGGAGCCCTCGTCGGCGATGATCAGCGTCCGCTCGAACTGGCCCATGTTCTCGGTGTTGATCCGGAAGTAGGCCTGCAGCGGCATCTCGACGTGCACGCCCGGCGGCACGTAGACGAACGACCCGCCCGACCACACGGCGCTGTTCAGCGCGGCGAGCTTGTTGTCGTTCGGCGGGATGATCTTCGCGAAGTGCTCGCGGACCAGGTCCTCGTGCTCACGCAGGCCCGAGTCCATGTCCATGAAGATGACGCCCTGCTCCTCCAGGTCCTCGCGGACCTGGTGGTAGACGACCTCGGACTCGTACTGCGCGCCGACGCCCGAGAGGAACTTGCGCTCCGCCTCCGGGATGCCGAGCCGGTCGAACGTGCGCTTGACGTCGTCCGGGACGTCGTCCCAGGAACGCGACGGGCGCTCGGTCGAGCGGACGAAGTAGTGGATGTCGTCGTAGTCGACCTCGGCGAGCATGGGCGAGCCCCACGTCGGCTGCGGGCGGTCGAGGAAGTACTGCAGGGCCTTGAGCCGGAACTCGAGCATCCACTCGGGCTCGTTCTTCATCCGGGAGATCGTCTCGACGACCTCGCGGTTGATGCCCTTGGGCGCCTTGTAGAGGTAGTTGTCCTCCTCGTGGAACCCGTAGCGCTCCGTGTAATCGGAGCCAAGGGTCCGCAGGGCGGCCTCTTCGGCGGTCAGGACCTTGCCGGTCTCAGGTGACGTGGGCGTGGCAGCCATGGGCTACTCGACCTCCAACTTGATCAGGTCGCCGTCGATCCGCACCGGGAAGGTCTCGATGGGCTCGTAGGCAGGAAGGGTCTTCGGGGCACCGGTACGCAGGTCGAACAGGGAGCCGTGGCGCGGGCACTCCAGCGTGCACGCGGCCTCGTCCAGCACGCCCTCGGCCAGCGGACCGTCGTCGTGCGAGCAGCGGTCCTCGATCGCGAAATACGTGCCGGCGCAGTTGACGACGGCGATCTCGAGGTCGTCCCACTCGATGACGCGCATGGCGCCCGGAGGGAGCTCGGTGACGGGGCAGATGTCGATGATCTCAGGCAACGAAGTTCAAATCCGACTTTCGCAGAAGGGATTGTACCGAGGACCAAGGTCGGCCAGAGTTGCCCTGTCCATGCGAGAGGACACGCTGCGCATCACGCTGCTGGGCGGGTTCTCCGTCGCGATCGACGGAGCACCGGTGGATGAGCGCGCCTGGCGCCTGCGCAAGGCCCGCTCGCTGGTCAAGGTAGCGGCGCTCGCGCCCGGACGACGGGTCCACCGCGACGTCGTCGCCGAGCTGCTGTGGCCCGACCGCGACGCGACCGCCGCGGCCAACAACCTGCACCAGGTGCTCCACGCCGCGCGGCGCGCGCTCGACGCGCCGGGCGCGCTGACGCTCGCCGACGACGTCCTCTCCTTGACCCCCGCCGCGTGGGTCGACGTCGACGCCTTCGAAGACGCCGCCAACGCTGCCGTCGCGGCGCCGGAGGACGACGCGGTCCTCAACCTCGCGCTCGGCCTCTACCGCGGCGAGCTGCTGCCCGAGGACCGCTTCGAGCCCTGGACCGAGCGCCGCCGCGCCGCGCTGGCCGAGACCCACCTGGACCTCGTGATCCGCTCCGCCGAGCGCCTCGCCGCGGCCGGCGACCCGGGCGCCGGGATCGCCGCGCTGGCCCGCGCCGCGGCCGACGCGCCGCGCCACGAGGCGGTCCGGCGCGCGCTGATGCGCGCGCTCGCCGCCGCGGGCCGCCGCCAGGACGCGCTGGCGGAGTTCGAGCAGCTGCGCGGCGCGCTGCGCGAGCACAGCGAGGGCGATCCGGACCCCGAGACGCGCGCGCTGTACCGCGAGCTGCTCGGCGCCGACGGCGACGCGCCGCCCGCGCCGGAGCAACCCGTGCGGCGCCTCGGCGCGTTGCCGGTCCAGGCGACGAGCTTCGTCGGCCGCGCACGCGAGTTGGAGGAGCTGGACCACCTGTTGGACCGCGAGCGCCTCGTCACCCTCACCGGCCCCGGCGGCGCCGGCAAGACCCGCCTCGCGTTGGAAGCCGCCGCGCGCCGCGGCGAGGAGGCCTGGCTCGCCGACCTCGGCGCGTTGCGCGACCCCGCGCTCGTCCCGCAGCAGGTCGCGACCGCGCTGCGCGTCCCGATCCCCGCCAACCGGCCCGCGCTCGACGCGCTGATCGCCCACCTCGGCCGCGCGCCCGTGACGCTGATCGTCCTCGACACCTGCGAGCACGTCCTGCACGCCGCCGCCGAGCTGGCCGACGCGCTGCTGGCCGCCGCGCCCGCCGTGCGCTTCCTGGCCACCAGCCGGGAGCCGCTGCGCGCGCCCGCCGAGGTCGCGTGGCGCGTGCCCTCGCTGGCCGAGGCGCCGGAGCTGTTCCGCCAGCGGGCCGGCGCCGTGGCGGGCGGCCTGACCGGCGCCGACGACGAGCTGATCGCCCACGTCTGCCACCACCTGGACCGGATGCCGCTCGCCGTCGAGCTGGCCGCCGCGCGCTGCGGCGCGCTCACGCTCGCCCAGATCGCCGACCGCCTCGACGTCGCGCTCGACGTCCTCGGGTCCGGGCCGCGCACGGCGCGCAACCGCCAGCAGACGCTGCGCGCCACGATCGCGTGGAGCCACGACCTGCTGACCGGCCCGGAGCGGATCCTGTTCCGGCGCCTGGCGGTCTTCCGCGGCAGCTTCGCGCTCGGCGCGGCCGAGCTGGTCGTCGCCGACGGCGCGATCCCGGAGCGCAGGGTCGCGGACCTCGTCGCGCGGCTGGTCGACAAGTCGCTGGTCGTCGCCGACGCCGAGCGCTTCCGCTGCATGGACACGATCCGCCAGTTCGCCGACGAGCAGCTCGACGCGGCGGGCGAGCGCGACGCGGTCGCCCGCCGCCACCTCGCGTGGTGCCTGGAGCTGGCGCGCGACCCCGCGTCGCTGCACGCGCTGGAGGACGAGCACGGCAACCTGCGCGCGGCGTTGACCTATGCCTTGACGCACGACCCGCAGGCCGCGCTGGCGCTGGCCGCGCGGCTGTGGCGGTTCTGGCTGGACCGCTCGTGGTTCGTCGAGGGCACCGCGTGGCTGGACGCGGTCCTGCGCGCGGCGCCCGAGCGCACGCCGCTGCGCGTCGAGGCGCTGCTGGCCGCCGCGGGGCTGGCGCTGCGCCGGGGCGACCCGTACGCCTACCTGCGGCGGCTCGAGGAGACGCTGAGCATCTACGACGACCTCGGCGATCCGCTGGCGAGCGCCGAGGCGGCGGTGCAGCACGCGCTGTTCGAGGCCTACGTCAACAGCTCCGAGCGCTCGGCGACCATGTGCGCTGAGGCCGTCTCCGTGGCCGAGGCGCACGGCGCGCCGCAGGTCGCGGCCAACGCCGCGCACGCGGGCGCGCTGGCGGCCTGGCAGCGCAGCGACGCCGGGGCCACGCGCCGCGCGCTGGACGACGCGGTCGCGCGCCTGCGCGCGCTGCCGCCCGCGCCCGACGAGCCGTTCCTGGACGCCGTCGTCTTCGGGATGCTCCCGCTGCCGGTCGGCGGCGCGGCGCCCGCCGGGACGGTCCGGATGGTCTGGGAGGCGACGCTGTTCCCGTTCCGGCGCCTGGACCGCGAGCAGGCGCTCGGGCTCGCGCTCAACAACCTCGCCTACGCGCGCCGCGCAGCCGGCCCGGAGGACCCGGACGCGCTGGGCGACGCGGCCGCCGCACTGGTCGAGGCGCTCGGGCGCTTGCGGTCGATCGGCGACCGCAGCGGCGAGGCGATGACGCTCGCCCACCTCGGCCACCTCGCACGCACGCGCGGCGACCTAGATGACGCGCGTGCGCGGCTGGAGGAGGCGTTCGCGCTGCGCCAGGAGCTGGGCGAGGGCCGCGACGCGCGCGTCGTCTCGCTCGGGCTCGGGCTCGTGCACGCCGCGGCGGGCGAGCTGGACGCCGCGCGCGGCGTGTTCACCGCCGCGGTCGAGCGCTTCGAGGCGACCGACGACCTGCCCGCGCTGGCCGGGACGCACATGGACTGGGCGATCGCCGAGGAGCGGGCGGGCGATCTCGCGCGCGCGTGCGAGCTGTACGCGCTGGCGTCCGGGCTCTGGGCCGGGCAGGGGCTGCCGCGCTGGGCGGCGTGGGCGGCGCTCGGCCACCTCGCGACCCTCGGCGCTGAGGGGCGCGCGGAGACCGGCGCCCAGGACGTCCGGCGCCGCACGCGCGACACGTTCGCCCAGATCGGCGACACGCGCGGGATCGCGCTGCTCGCGTCCGGCGGTTAAGCGAGCGCAAAGAGGGTCCGGCGCACCATCGTCGCCATGACCACCCTCCCCACCCAGTCCACCCTCGACACCGGCGCGCTGACCGAGCTGCGCGAGTCCCTCCGCGGTCCGGTCTTCACGCCCGGCGACGCCGGCTACGACGACGCCCGCGAGGTCTGGAACGCGATGTTCGCCGACCAGCGGCCGGCGGTCGTCGTCCAGTGCGCGGGCGTCGCGGACGTGATCCGGGCCGTGTCGTTCGCGCGCAGCGAGGGCCTGGAGATCGCCGTGCGCGGCGGCGGCCACAGCATCCCGGGCTTCTCCTCCTCCGACGGCGGGATCGTCATCGACGTCGGCCCGATGAAGGGCGCGCGCGTCGACGCGCAGCGCAGGACCGTCACCGCCCAGGGCGGGATGCAGTGGCACGAGCTCGACCACGAGACGCAGGCCTTCGGCCTGGCGACGACCGGCGGCTACGTGTCGACGACCGGCATCGGCGGGCTGACGCTCGGCGGCGGGATCGGGCACCTCGCGCGCAACCTCGGGCTGGCGTGCGACCGGCTGATCGGCGCCGACGTCGTCACCGCCGACGGGCGCGTCGTACGCGCCGGGCTCGGGTCCGACGAGGAGTCCGAGCTGCTGTGGGCGCTGAAGGGCGGCGGCGGGAACTTCGGGATCGTGACGTCGATGGACTTCCAGCTCGCGCCGGTCGGGCCGGTCGTCTACGGCGGCGCCGCGTTCTTCCCGCCCACCCAGCTGCGCGAGATCCTCGAGACGGTCCGGGGGTTGATGGACGCCGGGATGCCCGACGAGCTGACGATCCTCGTCAACGCGACGACCGCGCCGCCGGCGCCGTTCCTGCCCGAGGAGATGCACGGCCACCCGGGCATCGCGGTCGTGGCGTGCTGGTCGGGGCCGGTCGAGGAGGGCGAGGCGATGGTCGCGCCGATCCGCGCGCTGGGCCCCGCCGTCGACCTGCTCGGCGAGATCCCGTACGAGGCGCTGCAGCAGCTGCTGGACCCGCTGCTGGACAAGGGGCATCGCAACTACATGAAGGCGGGCTACCTGGACGCGCTGAGCGACGGCGCGATCGACCGGATCGTCGAGGGCCACGCAGACCGCCCGGCGCCCGCGTGCGAGCTGCACATCCACACGATGGGCGGCGCCGCCGCGCGGGTCCCGGCCGACGCGAGCGCGTTCCCGCACCGGTCCGCCCCGTACGTCATCAACATGATGTCGCGCTGGGAGTCGGCCGACCAGGACGACGCGTGCCTGCAGTGGGGCCGCGACGTGTACGCGACGCTCGAGGAGCACACGACCGGCGGCGCGTACATCAACTACCTCGGCAGCGAGGGCCAGGACCGCGTGCGCGCCGCCTACGGCGACGAGTCCTACGAGCGGCTGGCCGCGATCAAGGCCAAGTACGACCCGGACAACGTGTTCCACCGCAACCAGAACATCACGCCGGCGTAGGCCGGCGCCGCTCCGGCCCGGCGGGCGCGCGACGCGTCCGCCGGACCGGCCAGACTCGCGCAGGTGGAGAAGACGCACCACCCCGTGATCCGCGTCCTGCGCGGCGTCAGGATGACCCTCAGGGCCGAGACCGGCGCGCACGCCGAGCTGCGCAGCCGGATCACCGGCGTGATCGTCCTGACGATCGTCATCGACCTGCTCGCCGCGGCCCTCGGCTGGGCGCTGGAGCGCCACCACGGCGAGATCACGACGTTCTGGAACGCCCTGTTCTGGACGACGACCCAGATGCTGACGGTGTCCTCGCAGTTCCCGAACCCTCTGACGACCGGCGGCAAGCTCCTGGACGTCTTCCTGGAGGTCTGGGCGCTCGTCGTCGTCACCTCGGTGGCCGGCGTCTTCGCCTCGTTCTTCCACCACCGCTCCACCGAGAAGTGGAAGGCCGCGCACCTGCCGGAGCCGCCGACCCCCTAGCCTCTTTCCGCGCATGCCCACTACTGCGCCGCGCGCCAACAACACCGCCACACGCGACGACCTCCGCAACGTCGCGATCATCGCCCACGTCGACCACGGCAAGACCACGCTGGTCGACGCCATGCTGCGCCAGTCCGGCGCGTTCCGCGAGGGGGCGGCGCTGACCGACCGCGTCATGGACTCGATGGACCAGGAGCGCGAGCGCGGGATCACGATCCTCGCCAAGAACACCGCGGTCCAGTACGGCGAGACCAAGCTGAACATCATCGACACGCCGGGCCACGCCGACTTCGGCGGCGAGGTCGAGCGCGGGCTGACGATGGTCGACGGCGTGCTCCTGCTCGTCGACGCCTCGGAGGGCCCGCTGCCGCAGACGCGCTTCGTGCTGCGCAAGGCGCTGGAGGGCAGGCTGCCGGTGGTCCTGGTCGTCAACAAGATCGACCGCCCGGACGCGCGGATCGACGAGGTCGTCCACGAGGTCGAGGAGCTGTTCCTGGACCTCGACGCCGACGAGGACCAGCTCGAGTTCCCGATCGTCTTCACCAACGCCCGCGCGGGCACGGCGTCGATGGACCAGACGACGCCGGGCGAGAACCTCAGGCCGCTGCTGGACCTGCTCGTCGAGACGGTCCCGCCGCCGTCCTACGACCCCGAGCACCCGGCCCAGGCGCTCGTCACCAACCTCGACGCCGATCCCTACCTCGGCCGCCTCGGCATCTGCCGCGTGCGCCAGGGCACGATCCGCAAGGGCGACATCGGCTGGTGCCGCGCCGACGAGACCGAGGGCGCGATGGTCACGCGCGCCAAGATCACGGAGCTGTTCGTCACCGACGGCCTGCACCGCGTCCCGGTCGAGGAGGCGGGCCCGGGCGAGATCTGCGCCGTCGCCGGCATCCCGGAGGTCACGATCGGCGAGACCCTCGCCGACGCCGCCGACCCGCGGCCGCTGCCGGTCCTGCACGTCGACGATCCCTCGATCGGCGTCACGATCGCCACCTCGACCTCCCCGTTCGCGGGCAGGGACGGCAACAAGCTGACCGCGCGCCAGATCCAGGCGCGCCTCGACCAGGAGCTGATCGGCAACGTGTCGATCCGCGTCGAGCCGACCGAGCGCCCGGACGCGTGGGAGGTCCAGGGCCGCGGCGAGCTGCAGCTGGCGGTGCTCGTCGAGACGATGCGCCGCGAGGGCTTCGAGCTGCTCGTCGGCCAGCCGCGCGTCGTCACGCGCGAGATCGACGGCGTCATCCACGAGCCGATGGAGCGCATGACGATCGACGTGCCCGAGGACTTCGTCGGCGTCGTCACGCAGATGCTCGCGCTGCGCAAGGGCCGCATGGAGCAGATGAGCAACCACGGCACCGGCTGGGTCCGGATGGACTACCGCGTCCCGGCCCGCGGCCTGATCGGCTTCCGGACCGAGTTCCTGACCGAGACGCGCGGCACCGGCATCGCGCACAGCGTCAGCGACGGCATCGAGCCGTGGCACGGCGAGCTGCGCACCCGGCCGACCGGCGCGCTCGTGTCCGACCGCCAGGGCGCCGTGACGTCGTACTCCTGCTTCCAGATGCAGGACCGCGGGTCGCTCTTCGTCTCGCCCGGCGACCAGGTCTACGCCGGCATGGTCATCGGCGAGAACGCCCGGGCCGACGACCTCGACGTCAACATCGTCCGCGAGAAGCACCTGACCAACGTGCGCTCGGCCACCGCCGACGAGCTGGAGCGGCTGGTCCCGGCGCGCAACCTGTCGCTGGACCAGGCGATGGAGTGGCTGCGCGAGGACGAGTGCGTCGAGGTGACGCCGAAGGCGGTCCGGATCCGCAAGTGGTCGCTGGACCCGAACGAGCGCGCGAAGGCGGCGAGGCGGGCGAGGGCCGGCGCGGCGCCGAAGTAGTAGGACCCCGGCGCCGCACCGCTCGCTTCGCGTGGTGCGGTGCTTATTTGCTGCCGCAGACGGCGTAGAGCTTGCCGTCGGCGTCGTTGATCGGGTTGCCGGCGCGGTCGCGCATGTTCGGCCAGCTCGTGACGAACGTGAGCCGGTGGTGGGTGTAGTTGCGGTCGGCGGAGAAGCCGGCGTTGCCGATGGTCCCGAAGGAGGCGAGCTGCTTGCCGTCGGGGCACAGGAAGCGCAGCGCGGCGCCGGCCATCTTCGTGCCGCGGTGGGCCTGGATGCGGTAGCCGATCAGGACGTAGCCGGCCGGGATCGGCTTGCCGCGGCGGATCGCCTTGACGCCGGGCGCGTCGAACGGCGCGGTCGCGCCGGGGCCGATCGACGGCGCGGGTGAGACCTGGATGGTGGTCGGCGTGCTCTGGTCGGCGCTCTGGGCGAGCGCGGTGCCGCCGGCGCCGAGCGCGGCGACCGCCAGCGCGGCGGCGGCGAAGGTGGTGGTCTTGTGGGTGCGACGGAGGGGCATGGCGGTGGACCTTTCGGGGGCGTTGCGCTTGCTGGACATCCCTTGAACGCGGGCGGTGCGCGCGACGCCACGGCCCCCTAGGGGTGCGTGCACGACACCTTGTCCGCGCCGGGACGTGGCGTACCGTGAGCACCCGATGCCCCCACTCGATCCCCGGGAGCGCGCGGTGCTGGCCGCGCTGGAGTCGGTCGCCGACCGCCGCACCGTGTCACCCGAGCTGGCCGCGCTGGCGTGGGAGGACTTCGCGCAGCTGTGGGAGCTGTCGCAGTACCGGACGACGGTGCTCGACGCGCTCGGGTTCGCGGGCGCGGCGGGGTGCCGCGCGCTGGAGCTGGGGTCCGGGCTGGGGTCGCTCACGCGCTGGCTGGGCGAGTCGTTCTCGCGGGTGGACGCGGTTGAAGCGTCGGCCGAGCACGCCGCAGTGGCGGCGCTGCGCTGCTCCGACCTGCCGGGGGTGACCATCCACCCTGACTTGGTGGCGGGCGAGTCCTACGACTTGGTCGTCGTGCACGACCCCGCCGACCTCCCCGCCGCCTTCGCTTGCTTGGCCGACGACGGCCTCGCCCTGCTGTCGACGCGCAACCGCCTGGGGTTGAAGTACCTCAACGGCGCGCTCGACGACGACACCGGCAAGTCCTACACCTCGCTCGTCGCGCCGGACGCCCCGCCCCTCGACGCCCTCCGCGCCGCCGCAGCCGCGCGCGGAGACTCGCCCGCGCCGACTCTCCACGAGCTCCTCGGCGCCGCGGACGCGGCGGGCTTCGCCGCGACGAGCGTCCTGCTCCCCTACCCGGACCACCGTCTCGCCTCGACGGTCCTGGACCCCGCCGCCTTCGGCGACGACGCGCGCGACGCCGCGAACTGGCTCTTCGGCACCGCGCCCAACCGCGGCGCCGGGGCGGGGACGCCGCGGAGGACCGTCGTCTCCGAGACGCTCGCCCAGCGGGCGGTCGCCGAGGGCGGGCTGCTGACCGAGCTGGCCAACTCCTACACCTTGCTCTGCTGGCGTGGGTCGCCGGAGCGCGCGGCGGCGCGGCTGGGCGTCGACCGTTCGTGGGCGGCGCGCCACTGGTCGTTCGACCGCCGCCCGGCCTGTCGCAAGCGCGTGACCCGCACATCCGACGGCCGGATCGTCAACGAGCTGGCGGCGGGCGGGACCGCGGGCCGCGCGCCGTCGATCGAGCTGGGCGTCATCGACCACCGGCTCGCCGACGAGCCGCTGCGCCGCGGGCCGCTGCTCGCGTTCCGGGCGCTGGAGGCGCTGACCGCCGCGGACGCGCCCCGCCTCGCCGCGCTGGTGGCGGACTACGCGCGCTGGCTGGTCGACACGTTCGGGGTCGACGGCGACGACCAAGTTGATGATGAAGGCGTCCCACTCCTGCGCGGCGAGGCGCTCGACGCGATCTGGACCAACGTGGTCGAGGACCGTGACGCGGGCGGCGCGTGGGTGGCGGTCGACGGCGAGTGGGCGTTCCGGGGCATGCTGCCGCTCGACTACCTCGTCTGGCGCGCGGTCAAGGACCTGCCGCTGCGCTTCGCGCGCGAGGCGCGCGGGCTGGACGTCGTCGCGGTGTCGGGCGTGGCGCCGCACCGCATCGAGTTGTTCATGGAGTTGGAGGACGCGTTCCACGCCGCGGCGGGAACCGGGCCAACCCCTACACCTTCGCCCCGGATCGCGCCCTACTTCTTCGACGCGACGCCACGCTTCCGGATCCTCGCCAGCGCCGACGAGATCACCGCCGCGCCCGAGTTGTTGCGGTCCTACGCCGCGCTCTTCGCCGACGCGCCCGCAACGCTCGTCCTGGTGTCCTCGTCCGACGCCGCCGCACCCCTGCCCGCGCTCCAGTCGGCGCTGGACGCCGCCGGCCTCGACGAGTCGACCCTGCCCGACACGCTCCTGGTCGACGCGGGCGAGACGCAGGGCGGTGCGATCCTGACGACGTCCGGTGCCTGGGGCCCGCCCCACCTGCCCCGCTTCACCGGGGCGGACCTCGCCGCGCTGCGAGCGCTGACCGACAGCGCGGCGGTCCGCACCGGGTCAGGTCAGGACTGGATCCTGTAGCTCATGTCGTAGAAGACGTACACGAGCGCCGTGGTGGACGCCCTGTAGTACGCGAGGCACTGGTGGGTGTGGCCGGTGGTCACGGCCGCCTGCACGTCGGCCATGCTGTCGTTCGGTGGCGTCGCGACCGCGGTGCCCTCGCAGTCGAAATGCGTGGGGAAGGCCGTGTCGACCTCCGGCGGCAGCGGGATGTAGATCTGCGTGTCGGTGTTGGCCGCCGCGGCCTGCACCGGGATGACGCCCGTCATGTGGACGACGTCGCCGACGCGCGTCCAGATCTGCTTGAAGCTCGTGGCCGGCAGCGAGGCGACGTTCGTCGCCGGCTGGTAGGTGACGCTCGTCGACCCGGACTGCATGACCATCGGGCCGTCGCCGACCGGACCGGAGACGGTGGCAAAGCTGACGATCGGGACCGCGGCCGCGCCGACAAGCGCGCAGCAGATACCGATCATCGCCGAGCGAGAACGCCGCAACTTCTTCCACATGGTGGACCTTCCTTCGGACCTGAATGAATGGATCGGTCAACCGTATGCTTCGCAGACACTTAATACTTTGTTAGCTCATGACATTGCAGAGGATCGCACCTTCGCAGCACTCAGAACCTGTGCAGCGAGGTCCGATCACGCGGCGCGAGCGGCGATGGCGGGCGAGGGCTAGAGCACCAACTCGAACTCGGGCGCGTACTTCGCGAGCAGCGCCTGACCCTCGTCCGGGGTCGGCATCCGGCCGGCGTCGGCGCTGAGCGCGGTGACCTCGGTCCACATCTCGGCCGTGCGCAGCGCTGGCCGGACCTGCCACACGGCGCGCGTCACGCCCGGCGCGGTCGACCACATCGCGTGCACCGTGCCCGCCGGGACGTCGAGCGTGTCGCCCGCGCGCAGCACGATCTCCGCGCCGTCCACGACCGCCTGCAGCTCGCCCTCCTCGATGACGAAGTGCTCGTCCTGACTGGGGTGCCGGTGCGCGAGCGGCTGCTGCGGCGTCTCTGTCGGATCCCACTCGGCGCGGACCTCCAGGAGCTCCGGGTCCAGACGCGTCACGGTCAACCGCTCGTGACCGCCCAGGTTGTACACATCGCCGACGTTCGCCATGGTGTTGCAGCTCCCTTGCGCTCGTTTATCTTGAGATCAAGATACTTCTCTCCGAGCAAGGGATCAGTACGGTTACCACCACAGATGCCGCCCAGGAGTCCCGACCAGATCGACGCGCTCGTCGGCCAGTGGGCCACGCAGCACCCATCGCTCGACACCACCACGATGGCGCGGGCGGCACGCCTGCTCGAGGTCGCGCGCGCGATGGAGCGCCGGATCGCCGCCTACGCCGCAACCGTCGGCATCGACGTCGCCGAGGGCGACATCCTCTTCACGCTCCGCCGCTCGGGCCCACCGTTCGCCCTGACGCCGTCAGAGATCTCCGCGGCGTTGTTGGTGTCCTCGGGCACCCTGACCAACCGCCTCGACCGCCTCGAGCGCAAGGGCTTCCTGCGCCGCACCCCCCACCCCACCGACCGCCGCTCGACCACCGTCGAGCTGACCCCATCAGCCGTCCAAGCCCTCGACACCGCCATCTTCACCCACGTCGAGAACGAACGCCAGATGCTCTCCCCCCTCTCCGACCGAGAACAACAACAACTCGACCGCCTCCTCCGCAAACTCCTCGCCCACCTCGGCGAGACGGAGTAACGGAGAGCCGTCGGCCGCCTGCGCCAGAGGCGACCGCGCGGCGACACCGGCGGAGAGCGCGACGGCTCGACGCGCCAGAGACGACAACGGGCCGGTCGCGAAACGACGGCGCCACCTCTCCAGCCGACCGCCCCGCCGCGGTCGAGCAACCGCGGCAAATCAGGCGCGTGTACCGAGGGATGACGGAGAGCGCGACGGCTCGACGCGCCAGAAGCGACGACGGACTGGTTGCGAAGCGATGGCGGCGCCACTCAAGCCGACCGCCCCGCCGCCTGTCGAACGACCGCGGCGAATCAGACGCGTGTACCGAGGGACGGCGGAGAGCGCGACGGCTCGACGCGCCAGAAGCGATGGCGGCGCCGTTGCGCCGACCGCCCCGCCGCGGTCGAGCGACCGCGGCGACGAGGCGCGTGTAGCGGCTAGACCGCGTCGCGGTTCTGGGGCGCCGTGGCGGCGGGCGTCTCGGGCTCCCAGTCGACTTCGTGGCCGAGGCCGGCCGACTTGAGGACCTTCAGGGACAGCAGCGCGCACTTCATGCGGGTGGCGGAGATGTCGATGCCGAGGAGGTCGAGGATGAAGGAGCGGTCGAGCTTCAGGAGCTCGGCCACCGGCATCCCGACGATCTCGTCGGAGGCCATGCTCGCCGACGCCTGCGAGATCGCGCAGCCGTGGCCTTCGAAGCGGATCGACGCGACGCGGTCGTCGTCGCCGACCTTCAGCATCACCTTGAGCTGGTCGCCGCAGAGCGGGTTGTGGTCCTCGGCGGTGAGATCGGGAGCCTCCATCGGACCCCAGTTGTGGGGCCGCTTGTAGTGCTGGAGGATCTCCTCGCGGTACAGGTCGTCCATGGTGCCTCTCAGGCTAGGCGAAGATGCGCCGGACTTCGGCGAGCGCGTCGACGAGCTGGTCGATCTCGTCGCGCGTCGTGTGAACGGCGAAGGAAGCGCGAGTGGTGGCGCTCTCGCACAGGTGCTGCATCAGCGGCTGCGCGCAGTGGTGCCCGGCCCGGACGCAGACGCCCTTGCGGCCGATGATCTCCGACACGTCGTGCGGGTGCACACCCTTCAGCGCGAACGACACCAGCGCGCCGCGCGCAGCCGGATCCAGCGGCCCGTGCACCGTGATGTCGTCGAACTCCACCAACCGCTCGAGCGCGTAGGCGGTCAGCTCCAGCTCGTGGGCCCGGACGTTCTCCATCCCGAGGTCGCTGAGCCAGTCAACCGCAGCACCCAGGCCGATGACCTCGGCGATCGCCGACGTCCCCGCCTCGAACCGCGCGGGCGGCGCGGCCCACTTGACGTCGTCGAACGACACCGTCGAGATCATGTGACCGCCGCCGATCAGCGGCTCGGTGTCGAGCAACATGTCGTGCTTGCCGTGCAGCACGCCGACGCCGGTCGGCCCGTAGGCCTTGTGCCCGGTCCAGGCGTAGAAGTCCGCGTCGATCGCCTTCAGGTCCACCGGCAACTGCGGGACCGCCTGCGAGCCGTCGATCACCGTGACGACACCGTGCTCGCGCGCGCGCCGCACGATCTCCGCCGCCGGCGTGATCGTCCCGACGACGTTCGACACGTGCGTGAACGCCAGCACCCGCGCGCCCGGGAGCAGCGCGTCCAGCGCGTCGAGATCGAGCTGACCGGAGGCATCCAGCGGCACCTCGACCAGCTCGGCGCCGGTCTCCTTGGCCAGCATCCACCACGGCACGAAGTTCGAGTGGTGCTCCATCCGCGTCACGAGGATCCGGTCGCCCGGCCCCACGTGCCGCCTGCCCCACCCGTGCGCGACGACGTTCAGCGCCTCGGACGCGTTGCGGGTGAACACGGTGTCCCGCGTCTCCCACCCCACGAACGCCGCGATCCGCGCACGCGCGCCCTCGAACAGGTCGGTCGCCTCGGCCGCCAGCGGGTAGACCCCGCGGTGCACGGACGCCCGGTGCTCCCGGTAGTACGAGTCCATCGCGGCCAGCACCGCGTCCGGCGTCTGCGACGTCGCGGCGCTGTCCAGGTACGCGACGCCGTCACGCCCGGCGAGCGTGGGGAACTGCGAGCGGACGTCCAGACCGGTGGTGGCAGCCATGACGACCTAGGCGGCGGCGCCCGCCGCCTCCTTGATGATGTTGGCGTAGCCCTCGGCCTCGAGGACGTCGACCAGCTCCGGCCCGCCCTCCTTGACGATCCGGCCCTCGAACAGGATCGACACGCGCGTCGGCTGGACCAGATGCAGGATGCGCTGGTAGTGGGTGATGATCAACACCCCCATGTCGCTCTCCTTGGCCACCGTGTTGACGCCATGCGCGACAACGTTGAGCGCGTCGATGTCCAGACCGGAGTCGGTCTCGTCGAGCACCGCCAGATGCGGCTGCTGGAGCGCGAGCTGCAGGATCTCCAGGCGCTTCTTCTCGCCACCGGAGAACCCGTCGTTCAGGTAGCGGGCGACGAACTCCTTCGGGACGTTCGTCAGCTCCATCGCCGCCTCGACGGTCTTGCGGAAGTCCTTGAGCGAGATCTCGTCCTCGCCCCGCGCCTCGCGATGAGCGTTCATCACCATGCGCAGGTACTTCGTGATCGTCACGCCCGGGATCGCGACCGGGTACTGGAAGGCCATGAACAACCCGGCCCGCGCCCGGACGTCCGGGTCGGCCTCGGTGATGTCCTCGCCGCGGAAGATGATCTGACCCTCGGTGACCTCCAGGCCCGGATGGCCCATGATCGCGTTCGCGAGGGTGGACTTGCCGGAGCCGTTGGGCCCCATCAGCGCGTGGATCTCACCCTTGTTGACGGTGAGGTCGACCCCCTTGAGGATCTGCTTGTCGCCGGCCTGCACGTGCAGGTTGCGGATCTCGAGTTCGGCGGCCATGTTGGTGTCCTTCTAGAAGAGAGTTCAGGCCGCGGCGACCGGATCAACGGTCACCACGGAGGTGGAGGTCGGAGTCGGGACGGTGCGGTTGGAGAAGGTGACGAGCTCGGCCAGCGTGGTCTGGGCCAGCGCCTTGACGACCCCGCCCTGGACCCGCGTCCAGAGCAGCTTCGTCGCGCACCCGTGGCCGCTGTCGGCCTCGTGGTTGCAGACGACGCGCCCGCTGCTGATCGGCGACTGCCCGTCCTCCGACATGAAGCACGTCATCGGCGCGACCCCGCCTTCGAGCGCCAGCACGACCTCGTCCATGTGGATCTCGGTCGGCTGACGGGTCAGACGGTACCCGCCGTGTGCCCCGCGCGTGGCCTCGACGAGGCCGGCCTTCTTCAGCAGGGCGACGATCCGCTCGAGGTAGGCGAGGGGCAGGGCCTCCGCCTCGGCGATCGCTTTCAGCGACACCGGGGTCGGAGAGCCGGCGCCGTCGTGCTGGCGACCCAGCTCGACGAGGAGCCGCACGCCGTACTCCGCCTTGGTCGTGAAGATCATCGGTCCTAATCCTACCGCGTAGGTCGGAGAAGGCGGCATCGCCTAGAAGGCGATCCCGTCGCGAGCAATCGCCCAGGGGGCGATTCTCGCCCGCCTACGACGCTTCGCGGGCCGCGCGGACGCCGAGGATCCCGGAGAAGACCAGCAGCCCCAGGCCCGACCCGACGTCCACGAGCGCCAGCAGGCGGTCCCCCGCGCGCGTGCGCAAGGCGGCCATCGTCAGCGAGAGCGTCGTGAACCACGTCAGCGTCCCGCTGCCGACACCCGCGCACAGCAGCAGCGTCGACCCCGTGCCGTCGACCGCGCTGGCCGTCGAGGCCGCCGCGAACACCGCCGCCCACGACAGGATCGTCGACGGGTTCGACGCGGTCGCCGCCAGCGACGTCAGGAACGCGCGCCCCGGCGAGCCGACCTCCTCGGCCGCCTCGCCGCCCAGCCGGACCCGGAACGCCGACCACAGCGTCCGGATCCCGAGCCACGCGATCATCGCCGCGCCGCCGATCCCGAGCACGATCTGCAGCGGCCCGATCGTCAGCAGCCGCCCCGCGCCGAGCGCGCCGAGCAGCGCGTAGGTCGCGTCGATGACCGCCGCGCCCGCGCCGATCGCGATCCCCGCGGGCAGCGCGCCGCGCAGGACCGTCCGGATGCACAGCAGCGAGATCGGCCCGATCGCCGCGGCGACCACGAACCCAAGCCCGAAGCCCAAGGCGACGACATGCATACGCAGATGCTCCCACGGGCAGCCACGCGCAGCGACATGTGCCACGCCGACGACTCGAACCCACCGCCGCTTCCGGACGACCTCGTCCTCGCCCTCCCGCCGCTCGCGGGCGGCGCCGCCGCGGAGATCACGACCGCCACCAGCGCCGACGGCACGCCGTTCTCCGTCGCCCTCGCGCTCAGCTCGCAACCCCGCGAGCCCGCCGTCGTGATCGTCCCCGACGTCCGCGGCCTCTACCGCTTCTACGCCGAGCTGGCCGAGCGCTTCGCCGCCGCCGGCCACCACGCGATCGCGATCGACCCCTTCGGCCGGACCGCCGGCGCGCCCGGCGAGCGCGACGCCGACTGGGACTTCTGGCCCCACGTCAGGCAGACGACGCCCGCGCAGCTCCAGCAGGACATCCACGCCGCCACCCACGTGCTCCGAGAGCGCGGCGCGGCCCCGACGTTCGCCGTCGTCGGTTTCTGCTTCGGCGGCGCCCACGCGTTCCTGGCCGCGACCAACCCGGACATCGGCCTCAGCCGCGCGGTCGGCTTCTACGGCAAGCTCGGCGACGGCTCGCGCCTCGGGATCCCGTCGCCCGCGGAGGAGGCCGTCCACACGCAGATGCCCGTCCTCGGCCTCTTCGGCGGCGCCGACGAGGGCATCCCCGAAGCCGATCGCGCCAAGTTCGCGGAGAGCCTGCGAACCGCCGGCGTCGACCACGAGATCCACGTCTACCCCGACGCCCCGCACTCGTTCTTCGACCGCAAGCAGGACCAGTTCGCCGACGCGTCGGCCGACGCGTGGCGGCGCACCCTCGCGTTCCTGGCAGACTGACGCGCCGCATGCCGGTCCGCCGTCGCCTGGTCCTCGCCGCCGCCCTCGCGGCCACCGCCGCCCTCGCGCCGATCGGCGCCCGCGCCCAGACCGATGCGCCGCCCGCCAACACGCCCGTCGAGACCGGCGACACCAACCCGTGCAACGACCCGGTCCTGCAGCTCAAGTGCCCGGACCTGCGGATGGCGCCGCCGACCGACCTGCACGTCGTGAGGGTCGGCAAGGTGGTTCGGCTGGAGGCGACCAACCGGATCGTCAACGTCGGCCAGGGCCCGCTCGAGCTGCGCGCCAGGCACACGGGCAGGCCGGGCACGACGTCCTACGACTTCGCGCCCGCCACGCAGGTGATCCGCTCCAAGGCCGGCAGGGCCGTCTTCTTCCCGCTCGCCGGCTGGGTCTACTGGAAGGCGATCCCCGGCCAGGGCCACTACTGGAAGTACTGGCGCGCGGCCCGCTTCGAGCTCTGGACCCTCAACCCCGACGGCACGCGCGCCAGGCTCCAGCGCACCGGCCCGAAGCTCAGCTACTGCTTCCGCGACCTCAAGCGCGTCCGGACCTTCAAGCGCTCGCCGAAGCGCCGCATCTTCCCCGCCTGCAGCCAGGACTTCGGCCGCAGGGAGATGCGCCTCGGCGTGTCCCCCGGCTGGGCCGACATCTACCCCTCGACCTACCACGAGAACTGGATCTCGATCACGCACCTGAGGGGCTGCTTCGCCTTCGTCCACCGCGCCGACCCGCTCGGCGACATCGTCGAGTCCCGCGAGGACAACAACATCGGCCAGCGCGTCATCCAGCTCCCGCCGCGCCACGGCAGCGTCGCGCCGCGCAGTTGCCCCTCAGCCCGGTAATCTTCCGACGAGCATGACTGCCGTTCTCGCACTCACTGCGTTCAAGGCCACCTTCGGCCTCGTCGTCGTCTTCTTCGTGATCTTCCCGCTGCTCCTGCACGGGCTCATCGGCTTCGCGCTCGCGCAGTCGGCCGGTGAGCACCAGGACAACCTCGACTTGTTCGAGGGCGGCGAGGACACCAAGCAGACCTACTAGTCGTTCGCGGGCGGCGCGCCGCCTTCCACGATCAGCCGCTTGCCGCGGTCGATGTCGCCGTGGCCGCCTGCTGACAGCATCGCGACGACCTTCCCGCCGGCGACGTACCAGACGGTGAACTCGCCCTCGGCCATGTCGCCCTCGATGACCTCGTCGTCCCAGGCCAGCGCCGGGCCGACGTACTCGAACGACGCCCAGTCGGCGAGGTCGCTGAAGAAGTAGGGCACCTCGTCGTGGTCGGCGCCGGCCCCGAGCATGTTCCTCGCGACCGTCCGTCCCTGCGCGGCGGCGTGCTCCTCGTGCTCGACCCGGATCACCGCGCCGCCGTGGACGACGCTGTCGTACTCGGCGATGTCGCCCGCGACCCAGAGCCCGTCGGCGCCGTGCGCGCGCAGCTGCGCGTCGGCCCGGACGCCACCGCGCTCGCCGATCTCCAGGCCGGCCTTCTTGGCCAGCATCACGTCCGGCGTCACGCCGACGCCCGCGACGACCAGCTCGGCCTCGAGCTCCCGGCCGCCGGCCAGGACGACGCGCGCCACGCGGTCGCCGTCGCCCTCGAAGCGCTCGACCTCGGCGTCGCCGATCACCTCGATCCCGTGGGCCTCCAGGACGCCCCGGACCCAGCCGCCGACCTGGAGGCCGAAGGCGCGCTCCATCGGCTGCTCCTCCTGGAGGACGACCGTGACGCTCTTGCCCAGCGTCGTCAGCGTCGCCGCGCTCTCGGAGCCGATGTAGGACCCGCCGACGCAGACGATCTGCGCGACCTCCTCGGCGTCCTCGATCAGCGAGTCCGCGTTGCCGTGCGCACGCAGGTAGTGGATGCCGTCGAGGTGGACGCCGTCGATCTGCAGCCGCCGGACCATCGCGCCCGTCGCCAGCAGCGCGTTCCTATAGGTGATGACGTCCCTGTTGGAGAGCGTCGCGGTCCTGGCCGCGACGTCGAGCGCCATGACGGAGGTCCGGGTCAGGACCTCGACGTCATCGGGAAGCTCGATCAACCCATCGTCCTTGGTCTCGGTCCCGCCGAGGTAGCCCTTGGTGATCGGCGGCCGGTGGTACGGCGGGTCGAGCTCGCGCGCGACGAGCAGGACCGAGCCGGTCGCGCTCTCCGCCCGCAGCGTCTGGGCGCAGGTGGCGGCGGCGATGCCGCCACCGATCAGCAGGAAGTCGACTTCGCGATCGGCCATGGGCCGATCCTACGCGTCCCTAGACCGCCGCCGCCTCCGCGCCCAGCTCCTGCTCGGCGCTGATCGAGCGGCGCGCCAGGCGCCCGTCCTCCAGGACCTCGTAGGCGCCCATCCGCCGCAGCGGCGGCGAGTAGAGGTGCAGCGTCACGGCCGCCTCGTCGCCGATGTGCAGGACGCGGTGGATGTCCGTCGCGTCGAAGGAGAACACGCTGCCCGCGCCGACCTCGCGGACGACCGGGTCGCCGCCGAGCGCCAGCGTCTCCTCGCGCACGCGGCCCGCGGCGACGCCGACGGCGCCGTGGCTGAGGTCGTGGTCGTGGAAGCCCGTGTCGTTGCCGTCGTTCCAGCAGATCAGCCACGCCTCGAGGTGGTCGTCGAGGCAGAGCTGGTGATACGTGCGCGCGCCGGACGGGTCGTGGTAGACGTGCTCGCGCCACTCCTCGGGGCGCGACAGCAGGTCCACCGCGGCCAGCTCCAGCTCGGCGCGCGACAGGTCTTGATCGTGGTGGGGGCGACGGATCATGGCGTGCTTCTCCCGTGCGATTCGCCACCGGGCTCGTCGAGGTTGGAGACAACCTTCCTCGGCGATTCGCCCAGCAACCGCTGCACGTTGGTGGTGGACATGAGCTCCGCGGCCGCGGGACCGAGCGGCGGGCGGAGAGGCGGATCGACGACCGGGCGGTCAGAGCCCGTCACGAGCTGGTCGATCCCGACGACGCCGGCGAAGGCCGCGATCGCGCGCGGGCCGTAGGACGACGTGTCGTAGAAGATGTTGGGGTCGTTGATCGCGTCGGCCGGGCCGCCGCGCAGCGCGAGGCGCTCGGCGTGCAGCGGCGCCAGGCCGGCGAGCATCGCGAAGCAGATCCGGAGGTCCGGGTGAGCAGGACGGCCCCAGCCCAGGAACGCGTGCCACGCGAGGTGGACGTCGCTGACGTAGGTCGTCAGCGCGGGCCACCAGGAGGAGCCGCGGCCGGCGTCGCCGTCTGAGTTGTTGGTGTGGTCGATCGGTCCGGGGTGCACGAACGCGGGCGCGCCGCGCTGCTCCAGCGCGGCGAGCACCGGCCCCGCCGCGTCGACCGCGTCCGGCGAGGCGAGCAGCGCCGCCGGGATCGACACGCCGACCGCGCCGCGGTCGAGCAGCGCGTGGACGTCGCCCGGGGTCGCCCCGTGGACCGGCAGCGCGCCCCAGACGCCGAACGCGTCGCCCGCGGCGAACACGCCGTCGTGCCAGGCGTCGAGCAGCGGGCGGGCCTCGTCCTCGGGCAGCGCCTCGATCCCGAGCGGGGTCGAGTTGCACAGCAGCGCGCGGTCCAGGCCGGTCGCGCGCAGCGACGCCGCGCGCACGTCCGGGTCGTGCGTGGCGGGCCCGAACGGCGAGTCCGGCTCGCCGGGGACGGCGATCACCCAGCCGCGCCCGTCCTCCGCGCGGCGGACCGAGGGGGCGGCGGCGCGGTTGGACAGCGCGCTCACGAAGCCCTCCGGCCAGAGGTGCTGGTGCACGTCGGTTGCGACCATCGTATCCCCGTTATCGGCCACTGACCGAGATTCTACACAATCTCAGTTGGAATTACAGCATTTGTTCCCGCCGAAGAACCTGCGGGCGAACCTCAAGCAAACGCTGCCTCGTGCCGTTGTTCTGGATGATGCGCCGTGTTCGCCGTTCCGTCCTGCTCGCCCTCGTAGCCCTCTGCGCCGCCCTCTTCGCCCTCCCGGCAGCGACGAACGCCGCGGCGAAGGAGCAGCCGCCCAAGGCTCACGCCAGCGTCGTCGGCGGCACCGCCGCGGGCGCGACCGACGTGCCGTGGCAGGCGCTGGTCCTGATCTGGCCCGATCCGAACTCGAACTCGGCCTACCTCTGCGGCGGCTCGATCCTGGACGCCACGCACGTCCTCACCGCCGCGCACTGCGTCACCGACGAGAGCCCGCCCTACGCGGTCGCGAGGGCGGAGACGATCGACGTCTACGTCGGCCTGAAGTCGCTCAGCGCCCGCGGGACGCTGCCCGCGCCCGCCCAGCTGCTGAGCGTCACGCAGACGCCGGCCGTCGACCCCGACTGGGGCCCGGCGAGCATCAACCTGCGCGGCGACGCGGCGGTCCTGACGGTCGACCCGATGACGCTGACGCCCGGGGGCGTCGAGGCGATCCCGCTCGCGCCGGTCGGCTTCACGCCCGTCACCGGCAGCAACCTGCTGCTCAGCGGCTGGGGCACGACGAGGGCGCGCCCGGCGTGCGACTCGACCGTCACCGACTGCACCAACCACGACACGACGCCCAACCAGCTGCAGGTCAACGGGCACGTCCCGGCCAGCTCGGTGTGCGCCAACTACGGCAGGAAGTTCGACGCGAGCACGCAGGTCTGTGCCGGCGACGCCGGCAACGACGCCTGCCAGGGCGACTCCGGCGGGCCGCTGACCCAGCAGATCGGCGGGACGTGGTCGCTGGTCGGCATCGTCTCGTGGGGCTACGGCTGCGCGTCGTCGGCCGCCTACCCGGGCGTCTACACGCGCGTGGCCGCAGCCCCGGTCGCGTCGTTCATCGCCGCGGCGCAGGCCGGGACGGCCACCAACGCCCAGCCGGTGACGACCAGCCCGGCGCCCACGCAGACATCGTCCACGCCGGCCCAGCAGACCGTCACGCCGACGACGACGGTCACGGCGCCGCCGCTGCCGCCCGCGGTCGACACCGCGGCGCCGACCAGCAGGGTCGCCGACGCGCACTGCTCGCGACGCGGCGTGTGCACGCTCACCGTCCAGGTCTGGGACGCGGCGCCGAGCAGCGGCATCAAGCGGCTGACCGCCTCGGTCAGGACCACCTACCGCGGGACCTGCAAGGCGCCGGGCGGCCGCAGGATCAAGTGCACCAAGAACAGGACCGCGAGGCTGTACCCGGGCGTCGCGCCGTCGTCGACCGGCGGCGTGTTCACCTACAAGATCTCGACGGGCGTGCTGCACAAGGGCAGGCAGACGTTCACGATCGTCGCGACCGACAGGGCCGGCCACAGGCAGGCCCGGCCGACGACGGTCGTCAAGACGACGCGGTAGAGCGCTCGCGCTGCGCGACCAGCCCGCGGTAGGCCGCGTGGGTCTGGCGGGCGACGTCGGTCCAGTCGAAGCGCAGGACGTGCTCGGAGGCCTCGGCGACGAGGCGGTCGCGCAGCGCATCGTCGGTCAGGACGCGCTCGACGAGCGTGCCGAGCGACTTGGGGTCCTTGGCGTTGAAGCGCATCCCGACGCGCTCCGGGACGACCTCGCGCAGCCCGCCGGTGTCGGCGACGATGCAGGGGCAGCCGGAGGCCATCGCCTCGAGCGCGACAAGGCCGAAGGGCTCGTAGATCGACGGGACCACCGTGAGGTCGGCGATCCGGTAGAGGCTGTGGAGGACGTCGTCGCCGATCCAGCCCATGAACGTGCCGTGGTCGAGCAGGTCGAGGCGGCGGGCCTGGTCCTTGAGCTCCCACTCGTGGGTGCCCGAGCCCGCGACGAGGAAGCGGACGTTGCCGACACGGGCGATGACGCCGTCCGGGCCGGCGAACGCCTCGAGCGCGTGCTGGAAGCCCTTCTCGTAGACGAGGCGGCCGACGAGGAGGACGAGCTGCTCTTGCGGTTTCGCGAACTGCGCGCGGAGGGTCTTGAGGTCCTGGATCGGCTGGAGGTCCGACGGGTCGATCCCGTTGGGCGCGACGACGACGCGGTCCTCGTCGATGCCGAAGACGTCGGAGACGTGGCCGCGCATGTAGTGCGAGCAGACCAGGACCTGGTCGGCGACGTGGACCATCCAGCGCTCGGTGCGGTGGATGTCGGACTGCGGCGGCTTGTGGACCCAGCCCTGGTGGCGGCCGTGCTCGGTGGCGTGGACGGTCGCGACGAACGGGATCCGGTTGGCGTCCGCGAGGCGCTTGGCGGCGACCGCGACGAGCCAGTCGTGGCCGTGGACGAGGTCGAAGTCGAGCTCGTCCGTGAGCGCGCGGCCGCGTTCCAGGAGGTCGTGGTTCATGCGCCCGACCCAGCGGACGAACTCGTTCAGCTCGGTCGGGTAGTGCGGCTCGCGGACGCGGTGGACGTGCACGCCATGCCGGATCTCGTCCAGCGGCCCATGCTCGCCGGCGCGCGTGAGGACGTGGACCTCGACGTCCTCGTCGGCGACCAGCGCCTCGCTGAGCTTGCGCACAGCACGCGCGAGGCCACCTTCGACGATCGGCGGGTACTCCCAGGAGACGACGAGGACGCGGAACGGCACCGTTCAGGAGGATATTGGCCCATTGGCCAGGACGCGAGGCGGCGCGCGCGGGGACGTCTAGCGCGCGACGAAGAGGCTGTGGCCCGCGGTGACGCGCGTCGTGTGGCCGGTGCGGCGGGAGCGGACGTCGACGGCGCCCTTGGTGACGGTCGTCGTCGTGCCCGCGCAGGTGTCGGTCGTCAGCCAGCGGGTCCCGCGGACGGTCGCGACGGAGCCGGAGCCGCGGGTCTGGAAGCGGCCGTGGTCGTCCTGGCCCCAGAGGCTGCGGATCGGCTTCGGCCTGGCCTTCTTCTTCTTGGCGGCGTGCGCGCGGGAGCCGACGTAGGCGGCGTGGGCCGACTTGTTGGTGATCTTGCAGGAGGCCCAGTGGCCGCCGACGAGGACGAGGCGCGTGTAGCCGTGGGCAGCCGCCTGGACCTCGAAGACGCCGCCGGAGAAGCGGCCGGTCTGGGTCGTGCCGCGGGCGTCGACCGCGGAGGTCAGCGCGACCTCGCCGTGGCGCGTGTCGACGCGGGTCCCGGTCGGGAGCGCCAGCGGCGCGGTCGTGAGCGGCTGCGCGTCCGCGCCGGGGCGGCGGACGTTGACGGAGCCCGCGGTCGCGGCGACGGCGACGGTCCGGTCGAGGACCGGCGCGGCGGCGGCCGCCGGTGGGGCGGGTGCGTGTGCGGGTGCGGTCGTCGTCGCCGGGACCGGATCGCTCGGCGCCGTGGGCGTCGCGGTCGTGGTGGTGGTCGTCGTCCCGGTCGCGGTGGTCGTCGTCGCGCCCGTGGTCGTCGTCCCGCGGCCCTGGTCGTCGTCGTCGCCGTCGTCGCTGCCCCTGGTCGCCGTCGTGGACGTGGTCGTCGGCGGCGCTCCGTGCCCGTGGTGCCAGTGCCACCACGCCGGCGGGCCGCCGTCGCGCGCGACAGCGGTCCCGGCGGTGAGGCCGGAGACGAGCAGGACCAGTGCGGCGACGAGCGCGCGAGCCATCGAGACCGACATGATGGCCTTCGCGCGCGGGGCGCTGGACGAGTGGTCTAGTCCGGGCGGCCGGCCGCGACCGCGCGCAGCTCGGCGAGGAACGCGGCGACCGCAGGCCGCTCCTCGGCGCCCGCCCGGACGACCGCCAGCACCTGCCGGGAGAGCGGCGGGTCGAGCGGGCGCAGCGTGACCTCCGGCGGCGCCTGGTCGTGGGCGATCTCCGGGATCAGCGCAAGGCCTACACCTTGCGCGACGAGCGCCGCGACGACCGCGAAGTCGTTCGAGAACCCCACGATCCGCGGTTCGTGACCGGCGGCGTGGCAGGCGTGGATGACGACCTCGTGGCACGACGTCCCCGGGTGGCCGGCGACCCACGGGCGGTCGGCGAGCGCGCCGAAGCGCGCGGGCGCGTCGTGGTGGCCGGGGCCGGTGGCGAGGTGCAGCGCGTCGTCGAACAGCTCCACGACGTGGAACGCCGGGCCGAAGTCGCGCGGGACATACGGGAAGCGCTGGGCGATCACGACATCCAGCTCGCCGAGGCGCAGCAGCGGGATCGAGTCCTGCGGCTCGGCGTCGCGGACGTGCAGTTGTAGGTGTTGGTGGCGGAGCATCGCGGCCGCCGCCTGAGGCAGCAGCGAGCGCGCGAACGAGGAGAACGCGGCGACGTTGAGCGTGCCGGAGACCTCGGTGGACGCGGCGTGCAGGTCGGCCTCGGCGCGCTCCAGCTGGGCCAGGACCGTGTCGGCGTGGGCGACGAGCACACGGCCGGCGTCGGTCAGCGCCAAGCGCCGTCCCTCCCGCTCCAGCAGGACGACGCCCGCCTCGCGCTCCAGTGCCGACAGCTGCTGCGAGACCGCCGAGGGCGTGAACGACAGCGCCGCCGCGGTGGCGGCGACGGTCCCGCGCTCGGCCAGCTCGCGCAGCACCCGGAGGCGTTTGACGTCCAACGGCATGTTCAGCACAGCTTACGGATCAGGCAAGGAGCGTTCGCTTGTCCTGAAGGGTCGCGCGCGCGATCTTGGGACGCATGCCGTTGCGCCACGCCCTGCTCGCCGTCGCGGTCGCTGCGACGTGGGGGCTCAACTTCGTCGTGATCGACGTCGGGCTGGAGCAGGTCACGCCGCTGGTGCTGTGCGCGCTGCGCTTCGCGCTCGTCGGCGTGCCGCTGGCGTTCTTCGTGCGGCGCCCGGCGGTGCCGTGGCGGCTGATCGTGGGGATCGGCGTGGCGCTCGGCATCGTCAAGTTCGGCTTGTTGTTCATGTCGATGGACGTCGGGATGCCGGCCGGGCTGGCGTCGGTCGTCCTGCAGGCGCAGGCGCCGTTCACCCTGTTGCTGGCCGCGCTCGTCGCGGGCGAGCGACCGACCGGCGCGCAGTCCGCCGGGTTGTTGGTGGCCTTGCTCGGGATCGGCCTGATCGCCTCCGCCTCCGGCGGCGGCGGGATGACCGCGGCAGGCCTGGCGATGTGCCTCGCGGCGGCCGCCGCCTGGGCGGTCGCCAACCTGCTGATGAAGCGCGCGACCGCCGCCGACCCCATCGCGCTGATGGTCTGGATCTCCCTCATCCCACCACTGCCGTTGTTGATGCTGTCGCTCCTGATCGACGGCCCCTCGTCCGTGGAGACCATCCTCCACCTCAACGCCAAGTCCTTGCTGGCGGTCCTCTACATCGCCGCCTTCTCGACGCTCGGCGCCTTCGGCGCCTGGTCCTTCCTCATGAAGACCCACCCCGCCGCCCAAGTCGCCTCCTTCGCCCTCCTCGTCCCACCCTTCGGCCTCACCTTCGCCGCCCTCCTCCTCAACGAACCCCTCGGCCCCCTCCAAATCGCCTCAGCGTTGTTGGTCGTATCAGGCGTCGCCCTCTCCACCACCACCGTCCACCCCCTCACCAAGCTCTCCCCGGCCCGCTAAATCAACCACCCCAACAATCCAGAGACGACGACTAGGCGACTCCGCGGGACCAGAAGCGACAGCGATGCCGGACGGATGACGGCAAAGACCGCGCCCGCTCCACGCCGCAACAAGCGACGACGATCAAGCGAAGCGCCTTCAACCGAGCGGCCGGCGGTGCGAGGAGTGATGGGCGCGGAACCGGCAGTCGCGGGACCGCCGGGATCGAGCGCGTGACTAGGTGCCGGACGGATGACGGCAAAGAGCGCGATCCGTTGCTTTGCCACCGACGACAACGATCAAGCGAAGCGCCTTCAACCGAGCGGTCGGCGGCGCGGAGGCTGATGACGTGGAAAGGGCGGTCGCTGCGCCGCCGGGATCGGGCGCGTAACTAGGTGCGTTCGAGGAGGGCTAGTTGGGTTGGGCCCAGGATCCCGGAGAGGGTGGCGCCGGAGGGGAGGTCGTAGGTTTCGCCGGAGAGGACGTCGTGCCAGGTGCCGGTGGCCTCGGTGGGCAGGGTCCAGGGGGTTGTGCCGGTGGAGGTGTCGCGGATCGAGGTCGCTACGAGGATGTCGCCGCGGAGGAAGGCGAGGATGTCGCTCGAGGTCTCGACCTTGATGTAGTTGTTGGTCGCGAAGCTCTCGGGACGGCGGCGGCGGAGGTCGAGGGCGGCGGTCGTCAGGTGGAGCTTCGCGGTCTCCGCGGTGGGCGGCGAGCCGGCGCGGAGGGATTCCAGTGCGGTGGCGTGGGCCTGCCAGTCGACGGGGCGGCGGTTGTCGGGGTCGACCAGCGCGTACTTCCAGAGCTCGTCGCCCTGATAGGTGTCGGGCAACCCCGGAACGGTGAGCTTGAGGAGCGTCTGGGCCAGCGCGATGCGCGCACCGATCTCCGCGACGCGGTCGGCGATGACGTCGAAGCCGTAGCGGAAGGGACCATGGTCGATCAGGCCGACCGCGAACGCCTTGACCGCAGCCTCGTGCCTCTCGTTGGGCGAGATCCAGTTCGACGACACCTTGGCCTCGCGCAGCGCCTTCTCCAGGTAGGCCTCGAGCCGGTCGGGCTCGATCGGCCACGTCGCGACGAGGGTCTGATAGATCAGCAGCTCCTCGGACGGCGTCGGCGCGCCGCTCTTCCGCAGCGGCTCGTTGACCTCGAACCACGACCGCACCGCGCCGGCCCACTCGTCGGCCATCCACGTCAACGCGACGAGCCGCGCCCGGACGTCCCCGGTGCGCTTCGTGTCGTGCGTGGAAGAGACCAACAGGTTGTGCGGCAGCCGCGCGGCGTTCCCGGCATGGAACTGGTCGGCCGTGATGCCGAACCGCGACGGATCACCACCGACTTCGTTCAACGCCAACAACCGCGTGTAGCGGTAGAACGCGGTGTCCTCGACGCCCTTGGCCATCACCGCCGGCGTCGTCTGCTGGAAGCGCGTGACGAACTCGGACGGCGCCGACGAGACGTCGTCGAGCGTGAGCACGGCGCGCAGCGCGTCGGGCTGGTTCGCGAGCGCCTCGCGGTCGGCCGCCTCGACGTGGCCGAGCGCGGGCTCGGCGTAGGTGCGGTAGATCGGGAGGATCGACACCGCGGCCGCGAGGTCCGGCGCCTCCGGCCACAACCGCTCCAGGCGCTCGACCTCCGGCCTGAACGACGTCGTCGCCTGCTCGAGCTTCGCCTCGTCGGCGACCTCGCCGAACGGTCGCGGGTCGTCCACGAGCGAGTCATACAACTCGGTCAGCGGCCTCTCCGCTGCCGGGTCGACGAACAGCGCCGCGACGTCGTTGGCGAACTCGTAGCCGACGGTCCCCGCGACGGGCCAGTCGGCGCGCAGCTCCTCGCCGGGGTCCAGGATCTTCTCGACCCACACGTTCTCCGCCCCGCCCTCGCGCAGGCGGTCGAGGTACTCGCGCGGGTTCGCCAACCCGTCCGGATGGTCGACGCGCAGCCCGTCGATCACGCCCTCGCGCACCAACCGCAGCGCCAGGTCCGACACCGCGTGGAAGACCTCCGGGTCCTCCATCCTCACGCCGGCCAGCTCGTCGATGTCGAAGAACCGCCGCCAGCGCCCGCTGACCGGGTCGACGTCGAAGAACTTCTCCCGCAGCTCCGGATCGGACCAGAAGCGGTTGCCGTCATCCGTCGCCATGTGGTTCGGGACGACGTCCAAGATGATGCCCATGCCATGCGCATGGCAGACCTCGGCCAAAGCGCGCAGCCCGTCCTCCCCGCCGAGCGCGTCGCTCACTCGCCCCGGATCGATCACGTCGTAGCCGTGCGTCGACCCCTCGCGCGCCTGGAACGACGGCGAGAGGTAGAGGTGCGAGCACCCGAGATCCGCAACATAAGGAACAAGCTCCGCGGCCCGCGCGAAGTCCAGGTCGGTCCCCAGCTGCAGCCGGTACGTCGCCCGCAACGGCGCGCGGTTGACGTCGCTCACGCCGTCCGCCGCAGCACGGTGATCGACCGCGACGACACGTAGCACTGCCCCCGCGCCCTGTAGGACTCGTGCCCCGGCTCGATGTCCGGCGAGACCGTCGTCAGCTCGACGCTCCACGTCCGCCCGAACCGCGCCGCCGGCAGCTGGAACACCGCGTCCTCGTGATACGAGTTGAACAACATCAGGAACGAGTCGCCCTCGACCGCCACGCCGTGACGATCGCGCGCACCCGTCGCGCTGCCGTTCAGGAACACGCCCAGCGACCGGTGGTCCGGGTTCTCCCAGTCGCGCCGCGTCATCCGCCGCCCGTCGAGCCGGAACCACCACACGTCCGGAAGCCCCGGCGCCGACGACTCGCCCGCCAGGAACTGCGACCGCCGGAACACCGGCTCGCCGCGCCGCAGCGCGATCAGCCGCCGCGTGAACTCCATCAACGATCGCCCGTCCTCACCGATGTCCCACGCGTACCACGAGATCGGCGAGTCCTGGCACCACCCGTTGTTGTTGCCGCCCTGCGTGCGGCACAGCTCGTCGCCGCCCAACAACATGGGGACGCCCTGCGACAACATCAACGTGGTCAGGAAGTTCCGCTGCTGCTGGGCGCGCAGCCTGACGATCCCCTCGTCGTCGGTCTCCCCCTCCGCGCCGCAGTTCCAGGACCGGTTGTCGTCGGTCCCGTCGCGGTTGCCCTCCTGGTTGGCGTCGTTGTGCTTGTCGTTGAACGACACCAGGTCACGAAGCGTGAAGCCGTCGTGCGCGGTGATGAAGTTGATCGACGCGAACGGCGACCGCCCGTCGTCGGCATAGAGGTCCGACGACCCCGTGAACCGCGACGCGAAGTCCGCGATCGACGCCTGCCCGCGCCAGAAGTCGCGCATCGTGTCGCGGTAGATCCCGTTCCACTCGCTCCACAGCACCGGGAAGTTGCCGACCTGGTACCCGCCCGGCCCGACGTCCCACGGCTCGGCGATCAGCTTGACCTGCGACAGCACCGGGTCCTGGTGGATGGTGTCGAAGAACGACCCCAGCCGGTCGACGTCGTAGAACTGCCGCGCCAGGGTCGACGCCAAGTCGAAGCGGAACCCGTCCACATGGCACTCCAGCACGAAGTACCGCAGCGAGTCCATGATCATCCGCAGGACCGCCGGCTGCACGGCGTTGAGCGTGTTGCCCGTCCCCGTGAAGTCCATGTAGAAGTGCGGGTCCTCGGGCGACAGCCGGTAGTACGCCGCGTTGTCCACGCCCTTGAACGACAACATCGGACCGAGGTGGTTGCCCTCGGCCGTGTGGTTGTAGACCACGTCGAGGATGACCTCCAGCCCCGCGCGGTGCAGGGCCTTCACCATCCCCTTGAACTCCTTGAGGTTCTCGCCCGGCTCGTGGTTGGCCGCGTACGGCGAGTGCGGCGCCAGGTAGCCGATGCTCGAGTAGCCCCAGTAGTTCTTGAGCCCGTGCTCGTGCAGGAACGACTCGTCGGCGATGTGGTGGATCGGCAGCAGCTCGACCGCCGTCACGCCCAAGTCCTTCAGGTACCCGACGACCTCGTCGGACGCCAGCCCCGCGTAGGTCCCGCGCAGCTCCTCGGGCAACTGGTCGAGCTGCTTCGTCAGGCCCTTGACGTGCGTCTCGTAGATCACCGTCTCGGTCCACGGGATCCGCGGCGGCCTGTCGTCCTCCCAGTTGAAGGACTCGTCGACGACGACGCACTTCGGGATCGCCGGCGCGCTGTCCTCGTCGTCGAACTCGAAGTCGGCGTCGTCGGTCACCCCGTCGTCGGGCGGCGTGTAGGGCAGCGCGTTGGCGGCGTCCCAGTCGACGATCCCGTCGATCGCCTTGGCGTAGGGGTCGATCAGCAGCTTGTTGGGGTTGAAGCGATGCCCTTCGGCCGGCGCGTACTTGCCGTGCACGCGGTAGCCGTAGCGCTGCCCCGGCCCGACGCCCGGCAGGTAGCAGTGCCAGTTGTGCGCGGTCTGATCGACCACCTCAACTCGCTCCTCCACCCCATCGCGGTCGAACAGGCACAGCTCGACGCGCTCGCCGTTCTCGGAGAAGATCGAGAAGTTGGTGCCCTGCCCGTCCCACGTGGGACCGAGCGGGAACGGCTCGCCCGGCCAGGCCTCGCGCCCGCCGCCGTCACCGTCGCCGCTCATGCGACCACGCCCTGGATCAGCGCGCCCGCCAGCGCCGGGAGCACGACGTGCCCGTCGGCGCGCAGCGCGACGCCGTCGTGGGTGGCCAGGGCGATGACGCGCGCGGCGTCACCGGGGACGACGAGCTCGCCGTCAGAGAAGTTCATCACCAAGGTGTAGTCCCCACGACGGACCCGGACCCAACCCTCGGATTGATCGGCCCGCACGTCGTCGACCGGCCCGCGCGGCAGCGCGCGCCGCGCCCTCAACAGGTTCACGTACAACTCGCGCAGCCTCGGGTCCTCGCGCCGCGTCAGCCGCGACTGGGCGAACGTCGCCGGGTCCTGCGGATCCGGGACCTCCTCGCCCGCGAACTGCGCGAACGACGCGAACTCGGCCCGCCGCCCCTCTCGCGTGGCCACGGCGATCTCCTCGTCGATGTGATCGGTGAAGAACATGAACGGCGCGTCCTCACCGTACTCCTCGCCCATGAACAACATGGGGGTGTACGGCGACAGCAGCGTGCAGAACGCCGCCAACGGCCGCGCGTCGTGCGGCAGCCGGTCGCCGAAGGCGCGGTTGCCGACCTGGTCGTGGTTCTGGTCGAAGACCACGAACCGCTCCGGCGGGCAGCCGCGCGCGGGCGCGCCGAAGCGGCGCTTGCGGAACTCCGACCAGCGCCCGTCGTGCAGGTGCGGGTCGCGCAGCACGTGCACGAGGTCGGCGACCGTGCCGAACTCCGCGTAGTAGCCCTCGTGCTCGTCGGTGACCAGCGTCCGGATCGCGTGGTGGACGTCGTCGGCCCACGCGGCGTCGCAGCCCCAGCCGCCGGACTCGGGCTCGCGCACCACCTTGGGGTCGTTGAGCCCGGACTCGGCGATCACCAGCGCGCGCCAGTTGACCGCGTGGACGCGCCGCGCCAGCTCCGCGACGACGTGCTCGGCGGAGGAGTCGAAGATCGCGTGGACCGCATCAAGACGTAGTCCATCGAGGTGCAGGTCCCGGATCCAGTACTCCGCGCACTGCACGGCCCACTCGCGCACCGGCCCGGACCAGGCGTCGTCGTAGTTGATGGCCGCGCCCCAGAAGGTGGAGTACTTGTCGGTGAAGTACGGGCCGTACGCGGCCATCGCGGTGTTCCCGGAGGCGCCGACGTGGTTGATCACCAGGTCCAGCACGACGCCCAGCCCCACCCGGTGCGCCGCGTCGACCAGCCGCGCGAGCGCGTCCGGCCCGCCGTAGGCCTCGTGCGCGGCCCAGATGTAGACGCCGTCGTAGCCCCAGCCGCGGCTGCCCGGGAACGAGGCGACCGGCATCAGCTCGATCGCCGTGACGCCCATCGCCGCCAGCCCCGCGAGGTGCGGGATCACCGCGTCGAACGTCCCCTCCTCGGTGAACGTCCCGACGTGCAGCTCGTAGACGACGAGGTCCTCCAGCGCGACGCCGTCCCACCCCGCGTCGTCCCACGTCCAGCGCGACGGGTCGACGACCCGCGACGGCCCGCGCAGGCCCTCGGGCTGGAAGCGCGTGCAGGGATCCGGGAGCGCGTCGCCGTCGAGGACGAAGCGGTAGTCGTCGCCCGCCGCGGCCGGCGCGACGACGCTCCACGTGCCGCGCCCCTCGTCCTCCATCGGGATCGCCTCGCCGCGCAGCTGGAGCACCGGGTCGTGGTCGAGCGAGAACACGCGGAACCGCACGTTCCCGTCGCCCAGCGGCACCGCGCCCAGCGGCCGTTCCCACGGCAGCTCGCTAGAAGACATGCGCGCCCAGCCAGTCCGAGGCGAAGAACGCCGCGAACAAGGGCACGAGGCCCCACATGATCCAGTGGATCTCCGACGCGCGCCGCCGCGCGATCATCACGACCACGTAGCCGAACACGCCGAGCCCGATGCCGGCGGAGATCGAGAACGTCAGCGGGATCCCGATGATCACCAGGAACGCCGGGACCGCGTCCTCGGGCTGCTCCCAGTCGATGCCCTGTACGAGCTGGATCATCAAGTACCCCACCATGACCAGCGCCGGCGCGATCGCCGGGTGGATGGTGGTGTCCTTGCTCACCGCGACGCCCTGGCCGACGACCGCGATCAAGGGCACGAAGAAGATCGTCAAGGCGAACAACAACCCGGTGACGACCGAGGCGAACCCGGTCCGCGCGCCCTCCGCGACGCCCGCACCGGACTCCACGTAGGTCGTGACCGACGAGACGCCCATGGCGCCGCCGCCCGCCGCCGCGAGCGAGTCCACCAACAAGAGGTTCCTGACCTTCGGGATCTCGCCCTCCTCGTCGAGCAGCCCGCCCGCGCTGGTCACCGCGTAGGCGGTCCCGACCGTGTCGAAGAAGTCGGTCATGAACAGCGAGAAGATGACCGGCACCAGCGTCCACGTCAGCGCGTCGCCCAGCGCCGACGACGACAGCCCGTCGCCGATCGTCGAGAAGTCGTCGCTCGTCGGCCAGCGCGCGACCGCGCTCGGCCCGTCCAGCACGCCGAAGATCAGCCCCAGCACGGTCGAGGTCCCGATCCCGAGCAGGATCGACCCACGCACGCCCGCGGCGCTCAGCCCCAAGGCCACCAGGATGCCCGCCAGCGCGATCAGCGCCGGCCCGGACGTCAGGTCGCCGAGCGCGATCCCCGTCGCGGCGTCGTTGACGACGATGCCGCCGTCGCGCAGCCCGACCAACGTGATGAACAACCCGATGCCGACGCCGATCGCCAGCTTCAGCGACGACGGCACGGCCCGGACGACCGCCTCGCGCAGCCCGGCGAGCACCA
Source organism: Conexibacter woesei Iso977N (assembly GCF_000424625.1). Taxonomy (GTDB): domain Bacteria; phylum Actinomycetota; class Thermoleophilia; order Solirubrobacterales; family Solirubrobacteraceae; genus Baekduia; species Baekduia woesei_A. The sequence goes on along the minus strand of NZ_AUKG01000002.1, from coordinate 85,490 downwards.
GCACGACGGCGACCGCGCCCTCCAGGACGATGCACGCCATCCCGACGTCCGGCGACACCCTGCGTCCCAAGATGATGTCGAACGCCACCACCGCGTTGATGCCCAGGCCCGAGGCCAGCGCGAACGGCAGGTTGGTGGCCAGGCCCATGATGATGGTAAACCCGGCGGCGGCCAGCGCGGTCGCCACGGCGACCGCGTCGAACGGGAGCCCGGCGGACGACAGGATCGCCGGGTTGACGAACACGATGTAGGACATCGTGAGGAACGTGACGACGCCACCGAGGACCTCGCGGCGAAGCGAGGTCTCGCGGGCGTCGAAGCGGAAGAGGCTCTGCACCAGCGCCGTCTCTACCCCTCAGGGGCGAACCACAACACACCCAGCGGAGGCAACGTCATCGCCGCGGAGTGGGCCTGGCCGTGCCACGGCAGCTCCTCGGCGTCGACGCCGCCGAAATTCCCGGTGCCCGAGCCGCCGTACTGCTCGGCGTCGGTGTTGAGAACCTCGCGCCAGCGCCCACCGTTGGGCAGGCCCACGCGGTAGCCCTCGCGCGGGACCGGCGTCAGGTTCATGACGCACACGAGCGGCGAGCCGTCCCTCGCGCGGCGCATGAACGCCACGACCGAGTTCTCGGCGTCGTTGGCCTCGATCCAGGCGAAGCCCTCCGGGTCGCCGTCGCGCTCCCACAGCGCGGGCTGGTCGCGGTAGACGTGGTTGAGGTCGCGGACGAGCGCCTGGACGCCGCCGAACGTCGGGCGCCCCTCGTCGTCGCGCTGATCCAGCACGTGCCAGTCCAGCGAGCGCTCGGCGTTCCACTCGTCGGGCTGCGCGAACTCCTGACCCATGAACAGCAGCTGCTTGCCCGGGTGGGCCCACTGGAACGCGTACAGCGCGCGGACGTTGGCGAGCTTCTGCCAGTGGTCGCCCGGCATCCGCGAGTAGATGGTGCCCTTGCCGTGCACGACCTCGTCGTGCGAGAGCGGCAGGATGAAGTTCTCGGAGAAGGCGTACATCAACGAGAACGTCAGCTCGTGGTGGTGGAAGCGGCGGTGGATCGGGTCGTGCGCGAAGTAGTTGAGGGTGTCGTGCATCCACCCCATGTTCCACTTGAACCCGAAGCCCAGGCCACCGACGTACGTCGGCCGCGAGACGCCCGGCCACGCGGTCGACTCCTCGGCGGCGCTGATCACGCCCGGCTCGCGCGCGTGCAGGACGGTGTTGAGCTCCTTCAGGAACGCGACCGCTTCGAGGTCCTCGCGGCCGCCGTGCTCGTTGGGGATCCACTCGCCCGCCTTGCGCGAGTAGTCCAGGTACAACATCGACGCGACCGCGTCCACGCGCAGGCCGTCGGCGTGGAAGTCCCTGCACCAGAAGATGCCGGACGCCAGCAGGAAGTTCCGGACCTCGTTGCGCCCGAAGTTGAACACCAACGTGCCCCACTCCGGGTGCGCGCCGCGGCGCGGGTCGTCGTGCTCGTAGAGCGCGGTGCCGTCGAAGCGCGCCAGGGCCCAGTCGTCGCGCGGGAAGTGCGCCGGGACCCAGTCCAGCAGCACGCCGATCTCGTGCTCGTGCATGCGGTCGACGAAGGCCTTCAGGTCGTCGACCGTCCCCAGCCGCGGATCGGGCGCGAAGTAGCCGGTGACCTGGTAGCCCCAGGAGCCCGTGAACGGGTGCGCCATGACCGGCAGCAGCTCGACGTGGGTGAACCCCATGTCGGTCGCGTAGGCGGCCAGCTGGTCGGCGACCTCGGTGTAGTTCAGCAGCCGCTCCGGGTCCTCCGGGTCGCGCCGCCAGGAGCCGAGGTGGACCTCGTAGATCGAGATCGGGCGTTCATGTTGCACTTGCTCGCCGCGCTGGGCGACCCACTCGCCGTCGGCCCACTGGTGGCGCGAGTCGGTGACGATCGCCGCGGTCTTGGGCGAGATCTCGACCGCCCGCGCGTACGGGTCGGTCTTGACGCGCAGCGCGCCGCCCTGCGTCCTGAGCTCGAACTTGTAGAGCGCGCCGGCCCTCACGCCGGGCAGGAACAGCTCCCAGATCCCGGACGGGCCGAGCGTGCGCATCGGGTGCAGGCGCCCGTCCCACGCGTTGAAGTCCCCGACCACCGCGACGGCCTTGGCGCTCGGCGCCCAGACGGAGAACGCGACGCCGAGAACGCCATCAACTTCCCGGAGATGGCCACCAAGATGCTCGTAGATCTCCTCGTGGCGGCCCTCGCCGGCGAGGTGCAGGTCCAGCTCGCCGACCGTCGGCGGGAAGGCATAGGGGTCGCGGTCCTCGACCGTCACCCCGTCCGGGTAGCGCGTCTCGACCGTGTACCTCAGCGGCGGCTTGATGCCGTCCAGGTGCACGGCCCACACGCCGGCCTCGTGGACCAGCTCGGCGCCGAAGTCCCTGCCGCCGTCGTGGTGGACGACGACGTGCTCGGCGCCCGGGCGCCAGGCGCGGACGATCGTCCCGCCGTCGCCGTCGGGGTGCGCGCCCAGCAGCGCGTGCGGGTCGGCCAGCTCGTTGCGCGACAACGCCTCCGCGTCCCTCTGCCAGGCCTTGGTGAAGCGCTCGTCCTGCATCGTGCGGGTCATGCCTCCGGCTCCGTCGTCTCGGGTTCGAGCAGCCGCGCGATCCCGGCCACCGGGATCTTGACCCAGTCCGGCCGGTTGTCCAGCTCGTAGCGCAGCTCGTACACCGCCTTCTCCAGCTCGAAGACGGCCAGCAGCCGCTCGACCGCCGCCCGTCCAGGCGGCAGCAAGGACTGGTCGCTCTCCTCGATGTACCCATCGAGGTACGCCGTACGCACGGACTGCTCCCAGCCCTCGGGCGCGGCGGCGCCGTGCAGCAGCTCCGACGCGGTCGCCGCGTAGGCGAACGAGCGCAGCATGCCGGCGACGTCGCGCAGCGGCGAGCGCTTGCGGCGGCGCTCGATCAGCGTGCGCGCGGGCTCGCCCTCGAAGTCCAGGACGACCCAGTCCTCGTCGGCCGTGAACATGACCTGGCCGAGGTGGTAGTCGCCGTGATGGCGGATGACCTTGCCGGCGCTGCCGACCTGGGTCAGGCGCCGCAGCTGGTCGCGGACCTCCTGCCCGCGGCCGCGGATCGGCTCGAGCGCCTCGAGGTCGTCGGGGAGGTCGACGAACATCCGCTCGATCTCCTCGTCGACCGTCGCGGTGATCAACCCCAATGCCTCGGTCGACGTCTCCTCGGGCGCGAACGCCGGGTCCTGCCCGTCCGAGCCCAGCGCGGTGTGCATCCGGCCGGTCACCTCGCCCAGCGCGCGGGCGCGCGCGACGAAGCGCTGCGGGTCCTCGCGCAGGTCGGCGAGCGCCAGGTCCCAGCCGTCGGTCGCGCCGGTCAGGAAGTCCTGGACGATCCCGAGCGTCGCGTCGATCAGCCGGCCGGAGTGCCCGTACCAGCCGCGCAGCGCGGCGATGTGCGGGAAGTCGCGCTCGGTCAGGAACCTCAGGATCTCGAGCTCAGGGTTGGGCCCGGCGCCGAGCCGGCGGTAGGCCTTCAACACGTACTTCTCGTCGAGGACCACGGAGGAGTTGGACTGCTCGGCGCCCATCGGGCGCACGTCCTGGATCTCCGGCAGCGCGAGGTCGCCGACCGCGTGGAACTCAGCGGTCCCGGAGCCGGTCTCGATCTCGGTGCCCGCGGCGATCATCCGGACGAGCCGGCGCGCGGTGTCGTCGTCGCTCATCGCGTCGTAGATCGTCATGCCCTCGTTGGTGCAGATGACGCTGACGCCCTCGGCGGCCGCCTCGCCCTCCGGCCGCGCGCCGATCGGCAGCTGGTAGAGCTCGTGCGTGCCGGGCAGGAACTCGACCTCGAGGATCGCGATGCCCAGCGGCTGCTCGGTCAGCGGGATCGTCTCCAGGACGCGGAAGTGCGCGACCTCCTTGGACTTCGAGCCGAACCAGCGCTGCGCGATGACGAACTCGCGCAGGGCGTCTTCGCTGGGGAGCCGCAGCTCGCGGACGGGCGCGGTCATGCGGCCTCCTCAGGGTTGTTGTCGTGGTGGCCATCGCCGATCTCGGCCTGCGGCTCGGCCTCCGCCGGCTTGTCCAGGACGAACCAGAAGAACCCGCGCGGCGCGAGCGTCAGCAGGTACGGCAGCTCGCCGATGCGCGGGAAGCGCGTGCGCCCGAACATCTCCACCGGGTAGCGGCCCTCGTAGGCCGACAGGTCCAGCTCGACCGCCTGCGCGCTGCGCGCGACGTTGTGCACGCACATGATCACGTCGTCGGCGTAGGTCCGCAGGTGCGCGAAGATCCGCGGGTTCTCGGTCTGGATCAGCTGGTAGTCGCCGAGCCCGAAGACCGGGTGCTCCTTGCGCAGCGCCACGAAGCGGTGAAGCCAGCGCAGCAACGACGTCGGCGTGCGCAGCTGCGCCTCGACGTTGACGGCCTGGAAGCCGTAGACCGGGTCCATCAGCGGCGGCGCGTAGAGCTGGGCGAAGTCGGCGCGCGAGAAGCCGCCGTTGCGGTCGCCCGTCCACTGCATCGGCGTCCGGACGCCGTCGCGGTCGCCGAGGTAGATGTTGTCGCCCATCGCGATCTCGTCGCCGTAGTACAGGACCGGCGAGCCGGGCAGCGAGAACAGGATCGCGGTCATCAGCTCGATCTCGTCGCGCCCGTTGTCGAGCAGCGGCGCCAGGCGCCGCCGGATCCCGACGTTGATCTTCATGCGCGGGTCCTTCGCGTACTCCCCGTACATGTAGTCGCGCTCTTCGTCGGTGACCATCTCGAGCGTCAGCTCGTCGTGGTTGCGCAGGAACAGCCCCCACTGCGCGGTGTGCGGGATCGCGGGCGTGCGCTCCAGGATCTCGGCCATCGGCGTGGCGTCCTCGCGGCGCAAGGACATGAACATGCGCGGCATGACCGGGAAGTGGAAGGCCATGTGGCACTCGTCGCCCTCGCCCTTCCCGTAGTACTCGACGACGTCCTCGGGCCACTGGTTGGCCTCGGCGAGCAGCACGCGGTCGGGGTACTCCTCGTCGACCGTCGCGCGCACCTTGCGGAGGAACTCGTGCGTCTCCTCCAGGTTCTCGCAGTTGGTGCCCTCGCGCTCGTAGAGGTAGGGCACGGCGTCGAGGCGGAAGCCGTCGAGGCCGCGGTCCAGCCAGAAGCGCAGGACGTCGAGCATCTTCTCGTGGACGACCGGGTTGTCGTAGTTGAGGTCCGGCTGGTGGGAGAAGAAGCGGTGCCAGAAGTACTGGCCCGCGACCGGGTCCCAGGTCCAGTTCGACGTCTCGGTGTCGGTGAAGATGATCCGCGCGTCGGCGTACTTGTCGTCGGTGTCGGACCAGACGTACATGTCGCGCTCGGGCGATCCGGCCGGCGCGTTGCGGGCGTCCTGGAACCACTGGTGGTCGCTGGACGTGTGGTTCATCACCAGGTCGGCGATGACGCGGATGCCGCGCTCGTGGGCGGCCAGGATGAAGGCTTCGAAGTCCTCCACCGTTCCGTAGTCCGGATGGATCCCGTAGAAGTCGGCGATGTCGTAGCCGCCGTCGCGCAACGGGCTCGGGAACATCGGCAGCAGCCAGATGCAGTCGACGCCCAGCCACTGCAGGTAGTCGAGCTTCTCGGTCAGCCCGGCGAAGTCGCCGGAGCCGTCGTCGTTGCCGTCGAAGAACCCGCGCAGGTGGATCTCGTAGAAGACCGCGCGCTTGAACCACAGCGGGTCGCGCTCGAACCAGTGCGTCGGGTCGGCGGCGCTGAGCGTCTTGCTCTGGCCCTCGTGCTCGCTCTGCAGCTCGCGGGCCTGCTCGCCGTCCGCCGCCCCGAACCGCGTCGGCGCGTCGGCCGACGACTCACGTGCCTCGGTTGCCATGGTTAGCCGTTCACCACCCGGAGGAGGTGGGCCTGGCGGTCGCCGGGAGCGAGCCGCACGTAGTTGTCGCCGACGTGCCAGTCGTAGCGACTGCCGTCGAGGAGGTCCTGGACCTGGAAGTTCCAGGGCAGTCCGAGGTTGTCGGGCACGACGACCGAGCCCTCCTGGGCCCACTGCGGGTCGAGGCAGACGACCGCGAGGATCGCGTCGTCGCCGGTCTTCTTGATGTAGGCGATGAGCCCGTCGTTGCGCGTGTCCAGGAACGTGATGTTGGACAGGTGCTGCAGCGCGGGGTGCGCGCGGCGGGCCTCGTTGAGCAGCCGGACGAGGCCGAGCAGCGGCGCGCCTTCGAGCGTGCGCTGCTTGATCTCGTACTTCTCGGAGTCGAGGTACTCCTCGCTGCCGGGCCTGACCGCGGTGTGCTCGATCCACTCGTAGCCGGAGTAGATCCCGTAGGACGGGCTCAGCGTCGCGGCCAGCACGAGGCGCGACTCGAACGCCGCGCGGCCGCCGTGCTGGAGCTGCTCGGTGAGGATGTCCGGCGTGTTGGCGAAGAAGTTGGGGCGGAAGTACTCGCTCGACTCGTAGGCGAGCTCGTTGACGTACTGCTCCAGCTCCCAGCGCGACTGCTGCCAGGTGAAGTAGGTGTAGGACTGGTTGAACCCCGACTTGCCCAGCGCGCGCATGACCGCGCGGCGGGTGAACGCCTCGGCGAGGAAGACCGTGTCGGGGTGCTTGGCCCGGACCTCGGCGATCATCCACTCCCAGAACGCCAGCGGCTTCGTGTGCGGGTTGTCGACGCGGAAGATCTTGACCCCGCGCTCGACCCACAGCAGCACGACGTCGCGCAGCGCGTTCCAGAGGTTCCTCCAGTCCTCGCACTGGAAGTTGACGTTGTAGATGTCCTGGTACTTCTTGGGCGGGTTCTCGGCGTACTTCAGCGAGCCGTCGGGGCGGCGGTGGAACCACTCCGGGTGCTCGGTCAGCCACGGGTGGTCGGCCGAGCACTGGATCGCGAAGTCCAGGGCGATCTCCAGGCCGTGCTCGTTGGCGGTCCTGACGAGGTGGCCGAAGTCCTCGAGCGTGCCGAGCTCCGGGTGGACGGCCTCGTGGCCGCCCTCGTCCTGGTTGCCGATCGCGTAGACGCTGCCGGGGTCGTCGGGACCGGCGGTCAGCGCGTTGTTGCGCCCCTTGCGGTTCTTGACGCCGATCGGGTGGATCGGCGGGAAGTAGAGGACGTCGAAGCCGAGCGCGGCGATCTGCGGGACGACCTCGGCCGTGCCGCGGAAGCCGCCCCAGCTGCGCGGGAACAGCTCGTACCAGGAGCTGAAGCGCGACAGCGGCGAGTCGACGTCCACGACGTAGGGCTCGGGCAGCGACGCGGCCTCGTCGGCGCGGTCGGGGTAGCGGTCGATCGCGGCGGCCAGCTCCGGGCCGAGCGCGGCGTCGTGCTTGGCCTCCTCGGGCGCGTCGGGGTCGGCGATGACGCCGAGCGCGTGCCTGATCAGCTTGCGGTCGCTGCCGGCCTTGGCGCGGTCGCGCGCGGCCTCCAGCAGCAGGACGCCCTCGCTCAGCTCGCCCGCGAGGTCGTGCTGGCCGAACTCGACCTTGCGCCGGATCTCCTCGCGCCACGAGGCGAAGCGGTCGATCCACGCCTCGATCGTCCATTCGTATCGGCCGAGCTCGTCGACCGGGAACGCGCCGGTGAAGGTGTCGCCGTCGACGTGCTTGTCGATGTGGGTCAGCGGCGCCTCGTTCCACCTGCGTCCCGCGGGGGACTTCCACTTCACCACCGCACGCAGGACGTCGTGGCCGTCGGCGAAGATGGTGGCCCGGACGTCCACGGTCTCGCCCGCGGTGCGCTTGGGTGCGTAGCGGCCGCCGTCGAGGACGGGGCCGGGATCCAGGATCACGATGCGCGGCGGGGCCGCGGGCTTGGCGCGTTTCGACCCGCCGTTCTTCACGACGCGGGACGGGGTCGGTTGGTCAGGCGATCGAGCGGGCACGTACTGGCGACTCTTCCCAGAAATAGCGACGACGAACGTGGAAAACCAGTGACCGACCGCAACAAGCACTTCGCCGGACGGGCCAGCGGCGTGCAGCTCCATCTCACCTCATTGCCGGGCGGACGCCTGGGCGGCGAGGCACGGCGCTTCGTCGACTGGCTCGCAGCGGCCGGGCAGTCGTGGTGGCAGATGCTCCCACTCGGGCCGCCCGATCGCTACGGCTCGCCGTACAAGGCCTCGTCGGCGTTCGCCGCGTGGCACGGGTTCCTGGAGGCGCCGAAGGCGAAGGTCGAGCCCGAGGAGGTCGAGGACTTCGTCGCGCGCCACGCGTTCTGGGCGCCGACGCTGCCGGCCCGGATGCTCCCGGACCAGGTCCGCTTCGAGCGCGAGTGGAGTGCGCTGCGTGCCTACGCCGCCGAGCGCGGCGTGCGGCTGATCGGCGACGTGCCGATCTACGTCGCGCCGGGGTCGTGGGACCAGAAGGCGTGGCCGGAGCTGTTCCAGGAGGGGGTCGTGGCGGGCGTGCCGCCGGACGCGTTCACCGCCGCGGGCCAGCGCTGGGGCAACCCGATCTACGACTGGCGCGCGCTGTCGTCGCGCAGGTACCGCTGGTGGGTCGAGCGCTTCCGGCGCACGTTCGAGTTGTACGACATGGCCCGCATCGACCACTTCCGCGGGTTCGTGGCCTACTGGGCGGTGCCCTCCGCCGACCGCGACGCGCGCGGCGGCACGTGGGTCCGGGGGCCGGGCCGGGCGCCGTTCGCGGCGGGTGTGCGCGAGCTGGGCGCGGGCGCGATGGCCGGGTTCATCGCCGAGGACCTCGGCGTGATCACGCCGCCGGTCACGCGGCTGCGGCGCGAGCTGGGCTATCCGGGGATGGTCGTCCTGCAGTTCGCGTTCGACCCCGACGACCCGCGCGGACCGCACCGGCTGGAGAACCACGGCAGCGACGTCGTCGCCTACACGGGGACGCACGACACCGACACGCTGCGTGGTTGGTGGTCGACGCTGGAGGCGCCGCGGCGGCGCGAGGCGCGCGCGGCGGTCGAGGCCGCGGGGTTCGGCAGGGACGACATCGACTGGGCGCTGATCCGGCTCTGGATGTCGTCGCCGGCGCCGCTGGTGATGACGCAGGTCCAGGACGTCCTGGGGCTGGGCAGCGAGGCGCGGATGAACCTGCCGGGGACGGCCGGCGGCGCGTGGAAGTTCCGGCTGCGGCGCGGGCAGCTGACCGCGGCGCGGGCCAAGCGCCTGCGCGCGGCGACCGAGGAGGCGGGGCGGCTTGCCCGGTGAGGGCGCGGGCGGTCCCGTCCTCGCGCTCGGCGACTCGATCCTGTGCGGGCCCGAGGAGGGCGCGTTCGGCGTGCCGCCGCGGGTCTGGCCGCAGTGGCTGGCCGAGACGCTCGACCTGCCGTTCCACCGGCTAGCCCGACCGGGTGCTCTTTCGAGCGACGTCGAACGGCTCTTCGTGGGGCGTCTGCGTTCTGACTACACGCTGGCGTGCGTGGGGGTCGGGACCAACGACGTCCGCATGCTCGATTGGGACCCGCGATCGTTCGAGGCGTCGGTGGGACGTCTCCTGGACGCCGTGGCGGAGCGCGCGGAGCGGGTCTGCGTCGCAACCGTGCCGCTCGACCTCGGCCGCCCGCGGGCCGGCGCGAAGGTGGCCGATCTCAACGCGATCGTGCGCAACCGCGCGGCGTCCAGCGGTGCGACGGTGGTCGCGTTGGACGACTTCGGCGGCTGGCGCCACTGGTTTCCCGACGCCGTGCACCCGACCGCGCTCGGCCAGCTCGAGATCGCACGGCGCGCCGCCGATGCACTGGAACTGGACGCATCGCCGCTCGCGCTGGCCGACGTCCAGTCCGGATGGACGGCCGACCTTCGCTACGCGGCGACGCGTCAAGTTGCCCATCTCGCCCGCGATTGGCGGCGCAGAGCGGCGGAACGTAACGTTTGACCCCGAGCAGGGGACGTATCAATGTGCGCCGAAGTGGGCAGCACAGCCCTCCTTAGGAGCGCTTGATCAGGGGATGGGAAGGTTTCGACGTCGCCGCAGCAGGCGACACCGACCCCGAATCTCTCCCCCCACTCGCAACGGCGCGACGGTGTGACACGTCGCACAGTTGCGCGAGCAACGAATCTGACGTAGAATTCCGAGTGCAGTCATCGGGATTTTGCCCGGGAAAGGACCTTAGTTGACCCCCTCCACCCTCACCCCCACGTTCACGAACGACGTCCTGGCGTCCCCGCTCGACCAGCTTCTGCGTCGGGCCAGCCAGTACCAGCTGCTTGATCCGGCCAAGGAGATCGAGCTGGCCCAGCGCATCGAGAAGGGCGACCTCGACGCGAAGGACCTGCTCGTCAACTCCAACCTGCGCCTCGTCGTCTCCGTCGCCCGCCACTACGTGGGCCAGGGCCTGACGCTCGACGACCTCGTGCAGGAGGGCATGCTCGGCCTCATCCGCGCGGTCGAGAAGTTCGACTACCGCAAGGGCTACCGCTTCTCCACGTACGCGACGATCTGGATCCGCCAGGCGCTGCAGCGCGGCCTCGACAACACGGGCCGCACGATCCGCCTGCCTTCCCACATGTCGCAGCGTGCGCGTCGCATCGCCCGCGTCGAGCGCGAGCTGACCGCCGAGCACGGCGAGCCGCCGACGGACGAGAAGATCGCCGCCGCGGCCGAGCTCGAGCTCGAAGAGGTCGCCCTGCTGCGTGAGCGCGACCGTGCGCTGGCGTCGCTGGATCAGACCGTCGGCGACGACGGCGAGACCGCGCTGGGCGCCCTGCTCCCCGCCGACGGCGAGACCGTCGACGAGGAGGTCGAGCGCGAGACCGAGGCGTCGTCCCTCCGTGCGGCCGTGAACCGGCTGCCCGAGGACGAGCGCGAGGTCATCCACCTGCGCTTCGGCACCGGCGGCGACGGCGAGCACACGCTCGTCCAGGCCGCCCGTAGGCTCGGCATGCCGCCCTCGAAGGCCCGTCAGGCCGAGGAGCGCGGTCTGCGCCGCCTCGCGGCCGACGGCGACGTCAAGGGCCTGCGCGTCGCCGCCTAGCGGTCACGAGCAGCAACGAGTTGTCACGATGGGCGGCGCCATGAGCGCCGCCCATCGTCGTTCTGGGGCGGATGCCGTCGCCCCACCCTCGCGCCCGCCGCGCGCGCCCGGCCTGCGGGATGCGTGGCGCGCGTCCCGTGCCCGCCGGCGCGGGGTCGAAGTCGGCGATGGCGTGGCCATCGGCCGCGGCGTGCGCTTCGACCTCACCGACGGCGCGTCGCTGAGGATCGGCGACGGCGTCCAGCTCGGCGACGGCTGCCGCTTCCACCTCGCGGCCGGCGCGGTCGCGGCGATCGGCGCCGGCTCGGTGCTCGGCGAGCGCTGCGCGCTGACCGTCCACTCCTCGGCGACGATCGGCAGCGGCTGCGTGCTCGGCGACGAGGTCGTCCTGCTCGACGTCGCACCGGTCGCCACCGACCCCGAGCGCCCGGTCCGCGAGCAGGGCACCACGGCGACGCCGATCGCCATCGGCGACGGCGCCCGCATCGGCCCGTCGGCGGTGCTCCTGGCCGGCGCGGCGATCCCGGCAGGCGCGTCGGTCGGCGCGCACGCGACGGTCCCGGCACCGGGCTGACACGCGATCCGCGACGGCCACTAGAACACCATGTCAGAGACCTGACCTAGATGATTTCGGCGCCGCGCGCAGTGGCACCATGATTCAGCGCTGCGCATCTCTCAGCTATCAGCGAAGGCGTTGACTGACGACTTTCAGCATTCAGGAACCGTCGAGAACGGCGCGTTCGCAAGGGATCGCCGTCGGGGACATCCGGGCGATCGCGTTCAGCAGAAAAGCTGACGATGTGGCCATCCGCGCCACGCAGCGTTCTTGATCCATCGGCACTCCTGAGCCCTCGGCCCGCCCTCGCGCCGCAGGCCTAGAAACACACGTGGCGCATGGCTAGGCTGCCGCGCCGCAGGAGCAAGAGAAGAGCCCGCCGTGCCTGGCGGGCTCTTCCGGAGTCAAGACTCCCCACCCCGACGGAGAGGAAGTCGATACAGCGATGGCCAGCGTACATCCTGGACCGCGTTCTGCCGCGCGCAGGGCTTCACGACGCCGTGCCATTCCGGCATGACGGTCGCGAGCTTCGAGCACCGGCGCAGGCGCCTGGAGGCCGCCGGCGCGATCGGCGACGAGCTCGAGAGGGTCCTCCTCACGGATCGTGAGCTGGGGATCGCGCCGAACAAGACGATCAACGCGGGCAGCGATCCGACGTGGCTGGTCGTGCTCGCGTCCGGCCACGAGGGCGTCTTCAAGCGCGTCGGCCCCAACGCCGCCAGCGCGGCCGCCGGCTACCAGCAGGACCCGGTCGAGGCCAACCTGCACGAGGTCGTCGCCTGGCGGCTCGCGCGGGCGCTCGGCCCGCCGTGGGACGCGCTCGTCCCCGTCGCGGTCCCCCGCACGGTCATCACCGTCGGCTACGGCGTGCTGATCGAGCGCCGGCCGGGCGTGGCGCAGGGCGCGAGCCGCCGCGAGACGCCCGCGCAGTTCGACGCCGCGGCGCTCTGGGACGCGCTGATCGGCCACCAGGACCGCCACGGCCGCAACTACCGCTACGACGCCGTCGCGCGCCGGCTCTCGCTGATCGACCACGCCTTCGCGTTCGCGCGGCCGGGCGACCACTGCAACCGGTCCTACTTCCTCGGCCATCGCTGGTACCACCAGGCGGGCGGGCTGTGGGACTCCGAGCGCGACGCGCTGGAGCGCGTGCTGTCGACCGACCTCTTCGGCGTCGACGCCTACCTGCCGAAGGACCGCGCCGACGCGCTGACCGCCCGGGCCGAGCTCATGCTCTCCACCGACCAGCTGCTCAGGGTCGGCGAGTTCTAGTTCTGGGAGGCGTCGAGCGCCGCGGCGGCGGCCTCGGCCCGCTCGCGGCGGGTGCGGGCGGCGGCGAGGGTGGTCTCGGCGTCTTCGAGGTCGCGGCGGCGGGCGGTGATCGTCGCCTCGACCTGCTCCAGCGCGCGGCGGGCGCCGTCGACCTCGGACTCGGCGTCGGCCTCGGCCTCGTTGGCGCGGCGCAGGGCGTCGCGCAGGCGGCGGACCTCGCGCGGGTCGGGGCCGGGCGGCGGCTTCTCCTCGGGGGCGCGCCTGCCTCGCGCCTTCCTCTTCGCCGCCGGCCTCTTCCTCGACGGCGCCGCCGCCTGCCCGTGGCCGGACGCGATCAGCGCCTCCAGGCCGCCGAAGCCCGAGGCCGACGCCTCGCGCGTCAGCCGTCCGGACCGCACCGCCGCGCGGACCTCGGGGTCGACGGTCGCCGCGTGCAGCGTCGCGCGGACCTTGTCGCGCGTCGGGCCGTCGGCCTCGGCCTGGCCGGCGAGCGCGTCGACCAGCGCGCGAGCGGCCTCGGCGGCGGCGCGCAGGACCGCGGGATCCGCGCCCTCCAGCAGCTGCTCCTGGGACGCGGCGAGCGTCTCGCCCGCCTCGACCAGCGCCTCGACCTCGTCGGGATGGGACCGGACCAGCCGGTTGACCGCCCACGCCGCGCGCGACGGCTTCGCGAGCTTCCTGACGGCCGCCGCCTCGTCCCTCTGCCTCGCCGCGCGCAGCTCCTTGACGAGCGCGTCGCGGGCCGGCACGAAGTCCTCGAAGGCCCCGGCGTAGAGCGCGTCGATCGCGTCGTCGTCCTGGGCAGGCATCGCGTCCTTTGTACCAACCGCCGATCCACCAGCTCCCGGTAGTTCTCAATGTGACGTCAAACCTGCTCAGTTGCACGCCAACTCTCAGGCAGGAAGCCGTCCGGGCCGATAGAACCAAGGACGTGGTGGCACGGCGGATCCGGGAGGTGCTCGCGACAGGCGCGCTCTGCGCTGCCGTGCTCGCGTCCGCGCCCGGGGCCGCGCAAGCGCTCACGAGCGCCCAGGATCCCGCCAAGCCCGACTACGACGCGCGCGAGGGATCGACCGCCACGATCCCCCAGGCGACCGCCGACGCGCGCGCGACGCTGGCCAAGGCGCTCGGCCCCCAGGCGACCGTCGGCGCCGACCCCGTCACCGGCGGCCTGCGCACCGTCGGGCGCACCGACGGCTTCCTCACGGACCCGTCGCACGCCGACCCGGCGGCGATCGCGCTCGGCTACGTCCGCGCCAACGCCGCCGCGTTCGGCCTCGACGGCAGCGACATCGCCACGCTGAAGCTCGCGTCGTCCTCGACGTCGCCCCAGGATGGCGTCACCCACCTCGTCTTCGCCCAGCTCGACCACGGCGTCGGCGCCTACGACTCGGCGCTGTTCGCCAACGTCGCCGCCGACGGGCGCCTGATCAACGCCGGCGGCGCGCCCGTCCACGACCTCGCGCCGCCGAGCACGAGCCCGCCGCTCGGCCCGGGCGCCGCGCGCTCCGCCGCCCAGCGCGACCTCGGCCTCACGCCCGACGGCGACCCCGGGACGACCGCCAACGGCGACGCCGCGCGCACCACCGCGTTCCCGGACGGCGACCGCGCGCGGCTCGTCACGCTCGCCGACCCCGGCGGCGACCACCTCGCCTGGAACCTCACGGTCGCCGGCAGCGACGGCTACACCTACGAAGTGCTCGTCGATGCCGCCACCGGCGCGGTCCTGACGCGCCACTCGCTGACCGACGCGTTCGTCTCCAGGGCCAACGTCGTCGAGCGCCATCCCGGCGACGGCACGCTCGCCAGCGCCGACATCACGCCGTGGCTGACCGACGCCACGAAGCTCAAGGGCCCCAACGTCCACGCCTACCCGGACCGCTTCTTCCCGGACGGCCTCAGCCCCGGCGACGGCGACAGCGAGGTCGGCCCCAGCTCCGGCACCGACTTCCTGTTCACGCTGACGACCGACGGCGACTCGGTCGGCGACGGGCTGCGCTCCGGCCAGACCTGCCCGGCCGGCGGCTGCACCTGGGACGGCTCGAACACCGGCGGCGCCTGGGCGACCGCGAACGTCCCCGAGGCCGCGACGCAGGCGTTCTACTACACCAACAAGTACCACGACTGGCTGGCGCAGCCGCCGATCGGCTTCGACGCCGCGTCGTTCTCCTTCGACAGCACCGGCACGACCGCCGACCCGCTCAACGTCGAGGTCGACGACTACAGCCAGATCAACAACTCCAACTTCACGACGACGCCGGACGACGTCTCGCCGACGATGCAGCTCGGGCTCTACAAGGGCCCCAGCTTCCCGGCGGTCAACAGCGCCGACGACGCGACCGTCGTCTACCACGAGTACACGCACGGGCTGACCAACCGCCTCGTCGGCAACGACGGCAGGGCCAACGGGCTGATCGCCCGCCAGTCGCAGGCGATGGGCGAGGGCTTCAGCGATTGGTACGCGCTCGACTTCCTGACCGACTCCGGCCAGCTCACCGACGACCCGCACGCGCCCGGCGACGAGCTCGTCGGCCCCTACGTCAGCGGCAACACCACCACCGGGATCCGCGACAACGCGGTCGACTGCCACGTCACCGACAGCGGCCCGCACTGCCCGGGCTCGACGACCGCGGGCCCCGGCGGCTTCACGTTCGGTGACCTCGGCAAGGTCGCCGACTACGACGCCGACCACCCGTACTTCGAGGTCCACTCCGACGGCGAGATCTGGTCCGAGACGCTGTGGGACCTGCGCCAGAGGCTGAACGACCCGACGACGCTCGCGCTCGTCACCGGCGCGCTGCGCCTGGTCCCGAAGCAGCCGAGCTTCCTCGACATGCGCGACGCGATCCTGCGCGAGGCGCTGCTGCAGCCCGGCGGCGCCGCGCTGCAGAGGAGCGTCTGGGCGGTCTTCGCCGCGCGCGGGATGGGCTACAGCGCGAAGGTCTCGTCGGCCAACGCGACGCACGCGACCGAGGCGTTCGACACGCCGCCCGCGGCGGCGCCGGGCGCGCCGAGCGTCGCGAGCCTCCCGCTCGAGCAGGACACGGCGCTGACGATCCCGATCGCCAACCCCGGCACCGCCGGGCTGACCGGCGTGCACGCGACGCTGACCGCGGCGTCCAGCGGCGTGACGATCACGCGCGGCAGCGCGGACCTCGGCGCGCTCGCGCCGGGCGCGACGGCGAACGCCGCGTTCGGCGTGAAGGTCGCCGCGACCGCCGGCTGCGGCGCGGTCGCCGCCGCGACGCTGACGATCACCACCGACGGCGGGACGCCCCAGAGCTTCCCGGTCTCGCTGCCGGTCGGCGCGGGCCGGTCCGGCGCGTTCACGCAGGCGGTCCCCGCGCCGGGGACGATCCCGGCCAACTACACGGCGAGCCTCAGGGACCTGACGTCGTCGCAGACCGTCACGGCGCCGGGCCGGATCGGCACGCTGCGCGTGACGCTCGCCGCCACGCACAGCTTCATCGGCGACCTCCACGCGACGCTGACGCACAGCTACGTGGACGCTTCTTCCGGCAGGACGGTGAACACGACCGCCGACCTGATGGAGCGCCCGGGCGTTGACGCGGCCAGCTTCTTCTCGCGCGCGAACCTCGTCGCGGCCACGCCGCTGATCTTCGACGACAGCTCCAGGGTCAACATCCAGGACATCCTCAACACCGAGATGACCATCAGCGGGGCGTGGCAGCCCAACGAGCCGCTGAGGCGCTTCGCGGGCGAGCCGCGGACGGGCACGTGGACGTTGCACGTGTCGGACTTCGGGTCGAGCGGCACGAACCCGAGGACCCCGGCGACCGTGTCGTCGTGGTCGCTGGAGACCGACGACCCGGCCTGCGCGATCACCGACGCGCCGACGGGGCTCGACCAGGACGACGCGACGTTCCACGCGCGGCTGGACCCGGGCACGGCGTCCGGGACGACCGTCGCGTTCGAGCTCGGCACGACGACGGCCTACGGCGCGCGCTCGCCCCAGCAGGGGCTGACCGCCGGCGGCGGGCTGCAGGACCTCACGGTCAGCACCGGCGGCCTGACCGCGGGCGCGACCTACCACGTGCGGGCGATCGTCCTGCGCGGCGGCGCGGTCGTCGCGGCGGGCGCCGACCGGACGTTCGTCGCGGGCAGCCAGCCCCAGCCGCACGACTCGCGCGACGGCGGGTCGGGCAGCGACGACGGCCCCGGCAGCACGGGCAGCGGCGGCACGACGACCACGACGACCCCCGCGCCCGGCGACTCCGGGAACAACGACGCCCAGAGCCAGCAGTCGTTCAAGGTGCCCAAGGCCACCATGAGGTCGCTGGTGAAGTCGGTCCGGCTCGACAGCAGGGGCCGGATGGTCCTGACGCTGCGCGCGACGCCGGGCAGGGCCAAGGGTTCCGTGAGGCTGCTGTCGGGCAGGACGGCGCTCGGGAGCGGGACGTTCACCGTGCCGTCCAACGGGCGCGTCAAGATCACGGTCAAGGCCACCAAGAAGCTCCTGGCGCTGGTCAAGAGGCACCCGGCCGGCGTCAAGGCGAAGGTCACCATGCGCATCGGGGTCACGCCGTTCACCGCGACGCTCACGATCAAGCCCTACAAGAAGCCCGCCAAGGCGCGGGGCTGACGTTCGACGTCCCGGCCGCGGCGCAGGCGCTGCTGGACGGGAACTGGCGGTCGGGCGAGTACCGCGGGCGGCGCTACGCGTTCTCGGTGCCGAGCCCGCGGTCGTATCCGTGGCAGTGGTACTGGGACTCGTGCTTCCACGCGATCGTGCGGCGGCGCTTCGACCCGGCGGGCGCGGTCGCGGAGCTGCGGACGCTGCTGAACGGCGCGGATGCCGACGGGTTCGTCGGGCACACGATCCTGTGGGGGCATCCGCTCGATGCGCAGCGGGCGATCCGCTACAACATCGCGTCGCGCGAGGATCTGTCGACGCGGACGATCCAGCCGCCGCTGCTGGCGTGGGCGTGGGCGTGGGTCGGCGCGGGCGGCCCGGCGGCGGAGGAGCCGCGGATCGCGGCGCACCACGCGTGGCTGCGCGAGCACCGCGCGCTGGAGGACGACGGGTTGTTGTGGTTGATCCAGCCCGACGAGTCCGGGATGGACGCGTCGCCGAAGTTCGACCACGTGTGGGGGCGCGTCCTGTCGCAGGGGCGGCCGTTGTTCCCCATGTTGATCGCGCGCAACCGGCGGCTGGGGTTCGACGCGCGCAGCGTCGCCGCCGCCGGGCATCCGGTGGTGTGCGAGGTGCTGACGAACGTGGCGTGGTCGCTGAGCGAGCAGGCGCTGGGGCGGCCGTCGCTGACGCCGGCGCTGATCGAGCGGCTGTACGACCGCAGGACGGGGCGCTTCCACGACGACGTCCGGGGCGCGGTCGATCCGACGCCGCGCGCGGCGCGGCCGGACACGTGGGACACGCTGGCGCCGCTCGCGCTGCCGGACCTTCCCGACGACATCGCCGAGCGGCTGGTCGCTGAGGTCCTGCGGTCGCCCGGGTACGCAAGCGGGGTGCCTTTGCCGGCGGTCGCCCTGGACGACCCCGCCTACACGGCACGGGAGACCTGGTGGGGCCGCCATCGCCACTGGCGGGGGCCGTCGTGGGTCAACAGCGCGTGGTTCGTCTCGCTCGGCCTGCGCCGGCTCGGGCTGGACGCCGAGGCCGATGCTTTGACCGCGCGGCTGCTGACGGTGGTCGGGCGCGAGGGGTTCCGCGAGTACTACGAGTCGCGGTTGGGCTACGGGATGGGCGCGCACGCGTTCGGGTGGTCGACGCTGCTGTGGGAGATGGCCGATCCGGTCGCGCCTCCTACATTGATCTGAGCGTGCGCACGCTCGTCATCTCGGATCTCCACATCGGCAGCCGGCTCGGGCGGGACGTCCTGCGCCACCCCGAGGCGCTGGCCGTGTTGTTGGAGGCGTTGGACGACGTCGACCGGCTGGTGCTGCTCGGCGACGTCGTCGAGCTCGCCGAGGGGCGCCCGCGCGAGGCGATGACGATCGCCGAGCCGATCCTGCGTGCCGTCGGGCGCCGCATGGGCCCCGAGCGGCCGATCGTCCTGGTGCCCGGCAACCACGACCGCGCGCTGGCCCGCGCGTGGGCGGTGCGGCAGGGTGCGGCGCTGGTCCCCGACGCGCTCGTGCCCCACGACGCCAGCCGGACGCTGGAGGCGGTGTTGGGGTGGTTGAAGCCCGCGGAGGTCGAGGTCCGGACGCCCGGCGTGTGGCTGACGCCGCGCATCTTCGCCCACCATGGCCATTATCTTGATCGGCACCTGGTGCCGCAGTCGGCCTGGGGTCGCTTGAAGCCGGAGGTCCGGCGGTCGGAGGACACGGTGGTCGGCCCGCTCCCCTACGAGCGCCGCCGCTCACCCCGCCCACCCCGTCGCCGTCTCCCCCGCCCGCTGGCGTGGCTGAGCGAGGGCACCGCCGAGCTGCTCCGAGCGCGCACGATGCCCTCGCCGCGCAAGTTGCAGCCCCACCGCATCGCGCCGCTGACCCGCGTCCTGCTCGGGCGCCAGATGCAACACGCGGCGATCCCGGCGCTCGGCCACGCGATGCACCGCATCGGCATCACCGACGCGGAGTGGCTCATCTTCGGCCACGTCCACCGCCTGGGCCCGGTGCCGTCAGACGACCCATCCCTCTGGCACATCGGCTCGACCCGCATCGCCAACACCGGCTCCTGGACCTACGAACCCCTCCTCCTCCACAACGGCGGCCCACCCCACCCCTACTGGCCCGGCGGCGCGCTCCTGATCCCCGACGCCACCGCCGACCCCCAACCCATCAGCCTCCTAGAAGACCTCGACATCGCCACCCTCTTCCACACCCGCCCCCCGAACCCGGCGCTACGGCCGGGCTAAGCGGCGGCGCGTGAAGCGACGCCGGACGGGCGGGCGGCGGAGAGCGGGGCGCGCGAAGCGAGGCCAGGCGGATGACGGCACAGCCCAATACCGCCACGCAGAGACGCCGCGATACGAGGCCCTCTCAACCACACCAACTTGCGCTGCAGCAATCGCCCGCCGCGGCAGCGAGGAGTGGCGGTGCCTCGGCGAGGGGGCGCGTGAAGCGACGCCGGACGGATAGCGATACAGCCCAACACCGCTACGCAGAGACGCCAGCGATACGAGGCCCTCTCAACCAAGACAAAGGCGCTGCGACGACCGCCCGCCGCGGCCAACAGCAATGGCGGCGCCACGGCGGGTGGGCGCGTGAAGCGAGAGGCGTTGCGATGACTGCCCCGCCGCGGCGAGTGGAGCGAGGGGCGGCGGGTGGGGTTAGGGCTGGATGACGGGCAGCGAGAAGCCGGAGGACTGCGCGCCGGTGGTCAGGGTGGATTCGAGGGTCGTGGCGCGGGTGTGGTACTTCTCGATGTTGGTGGTCTTGATGGTCTCGTAGCCGCGGATGAGGTCCGGGAGGTTCGCGATCTCGGTGATGGTCGCGTGGGTCACGGGTGTCAGGCGGTCGAGGGAGCGCTGCATGAGGGCGCGGTAGTCGTCGGGCAGCGTGCGCTCGAGACGGCGGACCTCGGCGCGGCCGAAGGGGTCCAGGGGTGTGCCGCGCAAAGAGCGAGCTGCCATGAGCGTCCGGAACAGCGGGCGCGCGGTGCGGCGGAACTTTATCTTGTGGTCGATGCCCATCGCCCGGAGGATCGGCGGGTGCAGGAGGACCGAGACCTTCGCGTCCGCCCCGAACTCGGAGGTCAGGCGGGCCTGCTCGATCGTGTCGAGGTGCAGGCGGGCGACCTCGTACTCGTCCTTGTAGGCCATCAACTTGAAGAGGTTGCGGGCGTAGGCCTCGGCGATCGCCGTCTCGCCGGGCGTGCGCTCGGTCTCGATCCTCGCGACGGCCAACACGTCGTCCAGGTAGCGCTGAGCGAGTCCGGGCCCGCGGCGGCGGCCGCCCCAGGCGATCAGCTCGGGCATGCGGATCTCCAGCAGGCGCCGGAGCTCACCATCGACGACGCCGTCCAGCTCGGCAAGCGGTTGCGGCGCCGCGGCGGTGTCCCCTGCCGCCGCGACGCCGCTCTGGAGGGACTGCTCCAAGATCTCGGGACGCGCGATCGCCGCACGGCCCCACGCGAACGCGGCGAGGTTCTTCTCGACCGCCGCGCCGTTGAGCCGGATCGCCTGCTCCAGCGCGTCGGACGTCAGCGGCAGGCAGCCGGACTGGAACGCCGCGCCGATCAACATGGTGTTGGCCGGCATGTGGTCGCCGAACAGCGCCTCGCTCAACGCCTCGGCATCCAAGAACACGCTGTCGCGCGTCGCGCCGTCGATCGCCGCCGTGTTGCGCCGCAGCGCCGGGAACGACACGCTCGTGTCGGTCACCATCGCGGCCGTCGGGACCGCGTGCGTGTTGACGACCGCAACCGTGCGCGACGGATCGGCGACCAGCAGGTTCTTCGGGTTCGCCGCGCCGAGCAGGTCGAACCCCAACAACAGGTCGGCGGCACCGGCCGACGCCTTGTTGGACCCCTCGATCGGGTCGCGCGCGATCCGGACATCGCTGACCACCGGCCCGCCCTTCTGCGCCAGCCCCGTCTGGTCCAGCCCGTACGAGTGCTTGCCGTCGAGCATCGCCGCCATCTGCAGGATCTGCGAGACCGTCACGACGCCGGTCCCGCCCACGCCCGGCATCCGCATCACGAAGTCGTCGCGCGGCACGCGCAGCTCCGGCACCGGGAGGTCGGCCGGCGGGGCGGGCCACCCGGACGGCGTCCGCTTCGCGGCACCCGCCTCACGCGCCGGGATGACCTCCAGGAACGACGGGCAGTCGCCCTTCACGCACGAGTAGTCCTTGTTGCACGACGACTGGTGGATCTGCGTCTTGCGCCCGTGCTCGGTCTCGACCGGCAGCACCGACATGCAGTTGGACTTCGCCCCGCAGTCGCCGCAGCCCTCGCACACGCGCTCGTTGATGTGGATGCGCTTGGCCGGCTCCTCCGCCTTGCCGCGCTTGCGCATCCGCCGCAGCTCGGCGGCGCAGCCCTGGTCGTGGATCAGGACCGTCACGCCGCCGACCTTGGCCAGCTCCGCCTGCGCGGCCGCCAGCTCGTCGCGGTGGCGGACCGACGCGATCGGATCGAGGCCTACATCTCGGTACTTCTTGGTGTCCTCGGTCGTGACGATCACCCGCTGGACGCCCTCCAGCGCCAGCCAGCGCGTCAGCTCCGGGATCTTCAGCTGCCCGATGACATCCTGCCCGCCGGTCATCGCGACCGTGTCGTTGTACAGCAACTTGTAGGTGATGTTCGCCCCGCTCGCCGCCGCGAACCGGATCGCCAGCGACGCGCTGTGGTGGAACGTCCCGTCGCCCACGTTCTGGACGAAGTGCTCGGCGTCGGTGAAGTCCTGCATGCCGACGAACTGCGCGCCCTCGCCGCCCATCTGCGTGATGCCGGTGATCGTCCCCTTGCCCTCGGGCGCCAGCAGGATCATCGTGTGGCAGCCGATCCCGGCGCCCAGCAGCGTGTCGTCCGGGTTCGCGGTCGACGTGTTGTGCGGGCAGCCCGAGCAGAACATCGGCGTGCGCGCCAGCGTCGGCACCGCGCGCCGCGTCGTCTCGACCCGCGCGCCGATCGCCGCCACCCGCGCGTCCACGGAATCAAGGCGTACACGTTGCCCCAGCCGCGCCGCGAAGGCCACCGCGATCGCGTCCGCGTCGAGGTCGCTGCAGTGCGAGAGCAACGGCGCGTCCAAGTCATCGCTCTTGCCCACGATCCGCGGCGCGCCGGCGGTCCCGTACAGCGCGTCGCGCAGCGCGGTCTCGAGGAACGGGAGCTTCTCCTCGACCACCAGCACTTCGTCGAGACCCGCGGCGAACGCCCGGAACGCGTCGCGATCGTGCGGGTAGAGCATCCCGACCCTCATCAGCCGGACGCCCGCGCGCTCCAGCGCGCGCTGGTCGAGCCCGAGGTCGCTCAGCGCCTGCAGGAGCTCGTAGTACACCTTGCCTGCCGCGACCACGCCGAGCCACCCGTCGCGCGTCGGCACCGTCACCGGATTGAGCTGGTTCAGCGCCGCGTACTGGCGCGCGATCTCCATCCGCGGCCCGAACAGCGTCGCCTCCAGGTCCATCGACGCGGGCGCCAGCAGGTTCCCGTTCGGGACGTGCCGGTACGGCTCACCGTTCCAGAGCACTTCCGGAACCACAGGGCCGACGCGCTCCGGCCACACCGCCACGGTCCCGGCGGCATCGGCGATCGCGGTAACGACCTTCATCGCGCTCCACAGCCCCGACGCGCGCGAGCAGGCCACAGCGTGCAGACCAAGATCCAGCACTTCCTGCAGCGTCCCCGGGAAGAACGTCGGCATGTGCAACGCCGCCAGCGTCGCCTCGCCCGCCGAAGGCAAGGTGGAGGACTTGCACGACGGGTCGTCGCCGACCAGGGCAAGGGCCCCACCATGCGGGTGCGTGCCCGCGAAGTTCGCGTGGCGCAGCGCGTCGGCCGCGCGGTCCAGCCCGGGGTTCTTGCCGTACCAGACGCCGGTCACGCCATCGACGCGCGGACCGGGAAGCGACGGCGCCAGCTGCGACCCGTAGACCGCGGTCGCCGCCAGCTCTTCGTTCAGCCCGGGCGTGAAGTGCAGGTCATGGTCCGAAGCGATCGAACGCAGCCCCAGGATCTCCTTGTCGACCGTCCCCAGCGGCGACCCCTGGTAGCCCGAGACGAACGTCCCCGTCCGCAGCCCGCGCCGCCGGTCGGCGCGCACCTGGTCGAGCAGCACCCGGACCAGCGCCTGCGTCCCCGAGAGGAAGACCGTCCCCTGCTCCAGCAGGTACTTGTCGGTCAGCGCGACGTCGGGCCGCTGCAGCTTCGCCGGAGCGGAGCTCGAGGTTCCGACCCGACCGCCGCCACCGGCGATCGTCGGCGTCTTCTCGGTGGCGCTGCCCTCCGTCGTGCGCGGCACGTCCGGCCCTCTCTCCCGTCGCTGGCCAAGTCCCCGACCCGTAATGGGTCAGGTGACCTTACCACCATCCCGCGACGTTCTAAACGCCTGGTCAGTTACGCGGCCGGCTTGGTCCGCGCGCTGCCCGGCAGCAGGAACTCCGGCAACGGCCGCACGAGCGCCCGCGCCGTCTCCTCCTCCCACGTCTTCTCCAGCTGGCCGACGTGCTCGTCCATCACCGACTCGACCTCGAGCAGGTCGCCGGACCGGACCGCCGCGACCGTCCGCTCGTGGATCTGGATCGTCCACTCCGGGACCAGCGGCAGGTGCATCGCCATGTCGCGCGCGATCTCGAGCTGGCGGAACAGCAGGCGCATCAGCGACTCGACGGTCGCGTTGCCCGACGCCCGCGCCAGCGCGAGGTGGAACTGGACGTCGAACTGCAGGAACCGGTCCTCCTGCTTCAGCGCCCGCCCCGCGTCGACCAGGGCGCGCATGCCGTCGATCGACCGCTGCAGCGCGGCGAAGTCGTCCTCGGTGGCGCGCACGGCGGCGAGCTGGGCGACGCGCGGCTCCAGCATCCGTCGCGCCTCCAGGACCCCCGCGACCTCGCCGAGGCGCAGGGAGCTGCGATGTCGCACCAGCTCGACGCCGACGACGTCTGTAGCGACGAACATCCCGCCGCCCGGCCCACGCCGGACCTCGAGCAGCCCGGCGTCGACCAGCACCCTGACCGCCTCGCGCAGCGTCGGGCGGGAGATCTGCATCTGCGCGGCGAGCGCGCGCTCCCCAGGGAGCTTGTCGCCTACGCGCAGCTCGCCGATCCGGACCTTGTCCGCGATCTGCTCCGCTGCCTCCTCGAAGGTTCGACGCGTCTGCACCGGCGTGAACACGCCGGGAACATACACGTCGAGCGCCCCGTGGTCAGCCCCCCGGACCTATTGATTGACGAAGTGTCGAATCAGGGCGCGTTCGGCGCCGGATCCTCGTTGTCCCGTTCCTCCGGCGGCGGGTCGCCCTCGCCCTCGTAATCGGTGTCGCTGTCGAGCGGCAACGCGTCCGGGTAGATCATGTCGTCGTCGTCCGGCGGGTTGGACGACTGGGCGTCGCCGAGGCTCGCCTCGCCCCCGCCGACGCGGTCGGCTCCTCCGTGGTCACTCATGCTGGGGACGATACGGCTCGTCCGTGTGTCTTGCAGCCCTTTCGCATCGGCCTCCGATCGGGTACGGATTCCGTCATGCCCCGCATCCCCAAGAGACTGATCGCGCTCGGCGGCCTCGCCGCCGGCGGCGCCGCCTTCGCGAAGAAGCGCCGCGCCGGCCGGGCCGCCGCCGCGACGCCGGCGCCCGCACCCGCGGCCGCCGCCCCCACGCCCGCGCCGCCCGCACCTCCGGCGCCCGCGCCGACCGAAGCCGCAGCACCCGCGGAAACGCCTGCTCCGCCGCACACCGAGGTCAAGCCCGCCCACCACACCGACGACGACTTCGTCGCCAGGGAGGAGGCCGCCGCGGCGGCCGAGGCACGCAACCTCGGCGGCCCGCGCCTGGACGACGCCCACGGCGACGAGGCCTTCGAGGCCGTCTACGAGGCCGGCGGCGGCGAGGCCGAGGGCTTCGAGGCCGCGGAGGACCAGCTGATCGAGAACGCGACTCACGGCAGCGGCCGTGCCGATCCGATCGGCGACGCCTTCAGCGCCGAGGTCGAGTCCGACGAGGCCACCGTCGTCGACGGCGAGGCCGACTCCGAGCAGGTCTCGGAGCTCGACGAGGACGACACCGACCGCCGATGATCCTGCGCCCCGATGGCGACGGCGGCAGCGTCGTCGCCATCGGTCAGGCGTCGCATGCCTGGTTGTCGGGCCAGCTCGCGCGGGCCTGGGGCAACGATGCCTTCGCGGTGCCGGCGCCGCGTGAGGAGGTCGTGTTGGGTGCGCTGCAGCACGACATCGGCATGGCGGACTGGGACCGGACGCCGGAGCGCAACGCCGACACCGGGCTGCCGCGGCAGTTCTTCGAGCTGGACCGCCGGACCCACCTGCAGCTCTGGACGGCGGCGCCGCAGCGCGTCCTGACCCAGTCGCGCTACGCGGCGTTGTTGGTGTCCCTGCACGGCACCGGCCTCTACGAGCGCTTCCCGCCGCGCACCGAGGACCCGGAGATCCTCGCCGCGGTCGACGCCTACATGAACGGCCAGCGCGCGCTGCAGCAACAGCTGGCGGAGCAGGTCCAAGCACCACCGGACGAGCTGGCCCGCAACCAGGCGCTGCTCGCGGTCTTCGACGACGTCTCGCTGGCGGTCTGCCGCGCCCAGCGCGAGCCTCACACCACACCGCCCGCGCCAACCACAGCGCACGGCGACGGCACACCCCGCCGGCCGCTGACCCTGACCGCCGCCACCACCGGCGCCGCCGAGCCCGACACCTACATCTTGGACCCCTGGCCCTTCCCGGAGCCCCAGCTCCACGTGACCGCCGAGGGCCGCGTCCTCGACGGTCCGCAGCCGGACGACGCCGCCCTCCAGGCCGCCCTGGACCGCGCGCCCCTGCGCGCTGTCAGGGTCACGCTCAGCGCACCGCGTTAGAGATCGTCAGGTTCCGGCAACGCTGAACGGCAGACGTGCAGCCGCAGCCGCCGCAGCCCGCCATCCTCACGAACGACCCGCCGCGCTTCCAGCCGTCACGCGCGGCCGGCGCCGTGCACGACCTCCTCGACGAGGTCGACGTCGCCATCGTCGTCGCGCGCCAGCAGCCGTGGCAGCTCGCCGCGCTGCAGGCCGCGCTCGCCGCCGACCTCAGCCGCGGCTGGCACGGCGGCGCGCTCGTGTTCCTCGACGGCGCGCCCCACCAGAGCGCCCGCGCGGCGCGCACCACGCTCGCCGACCACCACCCGCTCGCGCGCCGCACGGTCCTGACCGCGCCGCGCCGGATCGGGACCGGCGCCGCCGCCGACCTCCTGCTCGACGAGGCCACCGGCGAGTACGTCGCGCTGCTGGACGCCGCCACGCGCCCCGAGCCCGGCGCGCTCAAGGCGCTCACGAGCTGCCTGGAGCGCGACCACGACGCGCTCTGGGCCGCGCCGGTCACGCCCGGCGTCGCGGTCCTGCGCCGCCGCGGGTTCCTCGACCTCGGTGGGTTCGACCCCGAGCTGCGCGGCTCCGAGGCCGTCCACGACCTCGCCCGCCGCGCGTCGATCGAGGGCTGGAACCTCCTGACGGTCACCAACGCCCACGCGCACCGCGACCACCGTTCGCGCGTCGGCAGGGCGACCCGCCGCCCGCGGGTGGGAACGCGCCACGAGCTGCGCCGCCCGTGGTCCGGGAACGCGCTCCAGCGCTGGCTTCCGCGCGCCCGTCTCGCCGTTCGGCGCGACGACCTGTCCTAGACAGAGCAGACGTCGAGATGGCCTCCCGGGCCGAAATCGGTGAGGATGGTGGCCATGACCCCTCCCCATGCTCCCCAAGCATCACGCTTCGTGCGCCTCGCGCGAGCGTGCAACAACCACCGCTGGCGCACGTTCTTCGCGTGGCTCGGCGCGTTGGTCGTCATCTCGATCCTCGCCGGCGCCGTCGGCAAGAAGGAAGTCCAGAACGTCCGCCTGCCGGGCACGGAGTCCCAGCGGGCATACGACCTGCTGAGCGCGCACTTCCCCGCGGTCAAGGGCGACACCGACCAGGTCGTCTTCAAGGCCAGGACCGGCACGCTGCAGGACCACAGGGCCGCCATCGAGGCCGCGGCCAAGAAGACGTTCAACGAGAACAAGGACGTCCTGGCGAGCGTGAGCACGCCGTTCGAGGGCGGCCAGATCTCCAGGGACGGCAGGCTCGGCGTCGCGACGATCGCCTACAAGGGCTCGACCAACGACATCGACGACCTGAACACGTTCAAGGACATCCAGAACGACATCTTCACCGCTCGATCGTCCGGCCTCCAGGTCGAGCACGGCGGACCCGGCGCCGAGTCGGCGCGGTTCGCCGACCAGGGCGGCAGCAGCGGCACGGCCATCGGCATCCTGCTCGCCGCGATCGTCCTGCTGATCACCTTCGGCTCGCTGATCGCGGCCGGCCTGCCGCTGTTCTCGGCGCTGCTGGCGCTGGGCTCGGCGATCGGCCTGATCACGTTCGTCAGCCACCTCGTCGACACGCCGGACTTCGCCAGCCAGCTCGCCGAGCTGATCGGCCTCGGCGTCGGCATCGACTACGCGCTGTTCGTGGTGACGCGGTTCCGGTCCGAGGTCCGGGGCGGGATGGACCGCGACCTCGCGATCGAGAAGGCGCTCGACACCGCCGGCCGGACCGTGATGTTCGCGGCGATCACCGTCGTCATCGCGCTGCTCGGCATGCTGCTGCTGGGCCTCTCGTTCCTGCACGGCGTCGCGATCGGCAGCGCGATCGCGGTCGCGACCGTCGCGTTCGCGGCGATGACCGTGATCCCGGCGATGATCGGCGGCTCGGGCCTGTTCTTCGACGGCGTCCTGCGCGAGTTCGACCGCCGCGGCGGCTTCCGCTTCGTCGGCACCCAGAAGCGCATCCCGCTGCCGGGCCGCGGCTTCCGCGCCCGCAGGGCCGACAAGAAGGCCCACAAGGTCGAGGGCCACGGCTGGGAGCGCTGGACGCGCGGCGTGCAGGCCCACCCGTGGATCGCGACGATCCTGTCGCTGGCGATCCTGATCGGCCTCGCGATCCCGGCGCTGAGCATCCGCCTCGGCAGCTCGGACGCGTCGCTGGACCCGGCCGGCACGACGACCAAGAAGGCCTATGACCTGATCGCCGAGGGCTTCGGCAAGGGCACCAACGGCACGTTCCTGACCGTGGTCGAGCTGCCCAGGAAGGGCGACGCGACCTCGGCCCAGAAGGTCGCCGACGCGATCAGGGGCGACAGGGACTTCGTCGCGGTCGCCAGGCCGGCGGTCTCGCCGGACGGCGTCGTCGCGACGATCAACGCGACGCCGCGCACCGGTCCGCAGGACAAGGCGACCAGCGACGCGCTCAAGCGCCTGCGCAACGACGTCATCCCGCCGGTCGAGAGGGCCACGGGCGCACGCGTGGAGGTCGGCGGCTTCACCGCCTCGACCGAGGACTTCTCACGCGTCGTGGCGAAGAAGCTGCCGCTCTTCGTCGGCGTCGTCGTGTTGTTGTCGGCCTTGCTGTTGTTGGTGGTCTTCCGCTCGCTGATCATCCCGGTCAAGGCGGCGATCATGAACCTGCTGTCGATCGGCGCGGCCCTCGGGTTCGTGACGCTGATCTTCCAGGAGGGTCACGGCGCATCGCTGATCGGCGTGGGCACCGGGCCGATCGAGTCGTTCGTGCCGGTGATGATGTTCGCGATCGTCTTCGGGTTGTCGATGGACTACGAGGTCTTCCTCATGTCCCGCGTCCACGAGGAGTGGGTGCACACCGACAACGCCCACGACGCGATCGCGAGGGGCCTGCAGACGACCGGCAAGGTCATCACCGCGGCGGCCTCGATCATGATCCTGGTGTTCGCCTCGTTCGCGCTCGGCGACGACCGCATCATCAAGCTCTTCGGCATCGGGCTGGCGAGCGCGGTCTTCTTCGACGCGGTGATCATCCGCTGCCTGCTGGTCCCGGCGATCATGGAGATCCTGGGCCGCAGCGCCTGGTACCTGCCCAAGTGGCTGGACGACAAGATGCCGCACCTCGCGCTCGAAGCGCCCGAGGAGCGGCCGGACGTCGAGGCGCCCGTGCGCGTCGGCGAGCCGGTCTGACCCTCACGACGTGACCACCGCGCCGCGCCGGGTGTCGCATCCGGCGCGGCGTGGGTAGGTCCGGAGGCAGCTATGGACGAAGTGCTTGACGGCGTGCTCCACTGGACGACCTTCCACGAAGGGATCGGACAGCCGGTGCATTCCCACTTCTACGTCGAGGGCGGCGCGCTGTTCGATCCGCGCGTCCCGGAGATCGGCGGCATCGACGAGGTCGCCCGCCACGGGCGGCCGGAGGTCGTCCTGCTCTCCAACCGCCACCACCTGCGTCAGAGCGCGGCGTTCGCCGAGCGCTTCGACTGCACGATCAAGGCGCACCGCGCGGGCCTGCACGCGTTCGGCGGCGCGGACGACCCGGACGTCGTGCCGTTCGACTTCGGCGACCAGGTCGCGCCCGGCGTGACCGCGCTGGAGGTCGGCGCGCTCACCCCGGAGGACACGGCGTTCCACATCACCGCCGGGCCGGGCGTCCTGCTGTTCGCCGACGGCGTGATCCGCGGCGACGACGGCGCGCTGGCCTACGTCCCGGACGGGCTGATGGGCGACGACCCGCTGGCCGTGCGCCGCGGGCTGACGGCGGCGCTCACCGCGCTGCTCCAGCGCGACGACTTCGACGCGCTCCTGTTCGCCCACGGCGCGCCGGTGCCGAGCGGCGGCCGCGACCTGCTCGCGGCGTTCGTGGACGCTCAGGCCGCCGCCGCGGCCTAGGACGTCCGTCCAACCGGGCGCGATTCCGGCACGTGACGGCCGACCATCTGTCACGTGCGCACGTCACGGACGACCCGCGCGGTTCTGGCGACCCTCGGGGTCGCGGTTGCCGCCTTCGCCGCAGTCCCGGGAGCGGCCTCGGCCGCGAGCGTGAAGGCCGACACCGGCAGCCCGCAGGACGTCGCCGCGACGTCCGCCACGTTCCGCGCGTCGGTGCTGCTGTCGGCGCTCGGCGGCAGCGTGACGTGGGACTACGGGACGACGACCGCCTACGGCATGACGACGCCCGCGGTGCAGACCGCGCTGATCGGCGTCAACGAGGACGTCACGACGCCCGTGACCGGCCTGCTGCCCAACACGAGCTACCACGTCCGCGTCACCGCGACGTCGCTGCTGTCGGTGATCCAGGGCAAGGACGTCAAGTTCACGACCAAGAAGGCCGACGGCAGGGGCACCGACGCACCCACGCCGCCGGCACCGCCGACCCCGCCCGCGCCGACGCCGACGCCGACCACGACCGCGCCGAGCAGCACGGCCGCGACGCCGACCACCTCGGCGAGCAGGACGAGCACGTCCGGCAGGTCGGGCAGCGACGACGACTCGACCGCGCCGACCTCCTCGAGGGGCTCCGGCGTCGACGACGCCAAGCTCGACGACGACGGCACCGACGGCGGCGCGACCAGCACGCCGGGCGTCGCCACCGCCGACGTCACGCCGGTGCTCGGCAGGACGCTCGCCGTCGCGGCCGTCGCCGGCACGGTCACCGCGACCGCGCCCAGCGGCGCGACCGTCTCGCTCTCCGGCGCGCAGACGATCCCGACCGGCACGCTGATCGACGCCCGCCACGGCACCGTCGAGCTGAAGACCGCGCTCGACGCCTCCGGCACGACGCAGACCGCCCGCTTCTGGGGCGCGCAGTTCGAGGTCCGCCAGGCCGCGACGAACAGGGGCCTGACCCAGCTCGTCCTGCGCGGCGCGAACTTCGGCGCCTGCCCCGTCGCCGGCACCGCGAAGGCCCGCGCCGCGAGCACCAAGACCAAGAAGAAGCCGCCGGCCCGCTCGCTCTGGGGCTCCGACGACCACGGCAGGTTCCAGACCCGCGGCCGCGGCTCGGTCGCGACCGTCCGCGGCACCCGCTGGGTCACGACCGACACCTGCGCGGGCACGCGCACGACGGTCCTGAAGGGCGCGGTCGCCGTCAAGGACATCAACAAGGGCAGGACCGTCCTCGTGACCAAGGGCCACAGCTACCTCGCGCGCACCACCCCGGTGCGCTAGTCCACCATGTCGCTCTCGCCCCGTCGCTGGCCGGTCCACGCGCGCGCCGTCCTGCTGGCCGGGGTCGTCGCGGCGCTGGCGGGCGTGGCGCTGTGGGCGACGCACAGCGCGCGGTCGCTGGAGGACACGACGGTCTCGCTGCGCTTCCGGATCCGCCCGGCGCACACGCCCAGGGACATCGCGATCGTCGGCATCGACGCCGAGACGTTCTCCGACTACGCCGGGACCCAGCGCTGGCCCTACCCGCGCTCCTGGCACGGCCAGGTCATCGACGAGCTGCGCCGGCTCGGCGCCAAGAAGGTCATCTACGACGTCCAGTTCACCGAGGCCTCCGAGCCCAAGCAGGACCTGGCGCTGTACGACGCGATCGGCCGCTTCCCCGGGACGATCCTCGCGACGACCGAGACCGACGAGCACGGGCACACCAACGTGCTCGGCGGCGACGAGAACCTCGCGCGCGTCAGGGCGCAGGCCGCGATGGCGACGTTCCCGATCCTCGCCGGCGGCGAGATCGCGCGGATGGAGCCGACGCGCGACGGCGTCCCGACCATCGCGGTCGCCGCGGCGCGCGCGCTCGGCCATCCGGTCAACGACCAGGCGTTCGAGAAGTCCGGCGCGTGGATCGACTTCCGCGGCCCGCCCGGCACGATCAAGGCCTATCACTTCTCCGACGTCAAGGACCACAGGCTGGCCGCCAGCGCGGTGCGCGGCAAGGTCGTGATCGTCGGCATGACCGCGCCGACCGAGCAGGACGTCCACCCCACGCCGACGATCGGCGACGAGCTGATGTCGGGCCCCGAGGTCCAGGCCAACGCGCTCTGGACCGTCCTGCACGGCCTGCCGCTGCGGACCGCGCCGGGCTGGGCGAGCGTCCTGGCGCTGCTGCTGCTCGCGCTCGCCCCCGCGGTCGCCGCGCTGCGGCTGCGCACGCTGGCCGTCGTGCTCGCGCCGCTGCTCGGCGTCCTCTACGTCGGCGTCGCCTACGTCGCGTTCCTGCGCGGCTGGGTCCTGCCGGTCGTCGCGCCGCTGTGCGGCCTGGCGCTGAGCGCCGTCGGGACGACCACCGCCTCGTACCTGACCGAGCGCCGCGAGCGCCACCGCGTCTCGCGCCACAACGCGGCGCTGGAGCGCGCGGTCGGCGAGCGCACCGCCGAGCTCGAGGAGACCCAGCTGGAGGTCGTGCGGCGCCTGGCGCGCGCGGCCGAGTGGCGCGACGAGGACACCGGCGAGCACGTCGAGCGCATCGGCGTGCTGTGCGAGCAGCTCGCGCTGGCCGCGGGCCTCAGCGCGCGCGACGCCGAGACGCTGCGCCACGCGTCGGTCCTGCACGACGTCGGCAAGATCGGCATCCCGGACCGCGTGCTGCTCAAGCCCGGCAAGCTGGACCCGGAGGAGTGGGCGATCATGCAGACGCACGCCGCGATCGGCGCGTCGATGCTGAGCGGGTCGCCGTCGCCGCTGGTCCAGCTCGGCGAGGAGATCGCCCGCACCCACCACGAGAAGTGGGACGGCAGCGGCTACCCGGCGGGCCTGCGCGGCGAGGAGATCCCGCTCGCGGGCCGGATCGTCGCGATCTGCGACGTCTTCGACGCGCTGCGCTCCAAGCGCCCGTACAAGGACGCCTGGACGCTCGACGACGCGCTGGCCGAGATCGTCCGGCTGCGCGGCACGCACTTCGACCCCGCGCTGGCCGACCTGTTCCTGCCGCTGGCCCCAGGCCTCGACCACGGTGAGGAACCCCCTGCGCTGCGCCTCGCGGCGTAGGTACAGTGTCCTGATGGACGAGCGCTTCGCCGAGGTCGGCAACGGGATCACCCTCTGCTACGAGACGTTCGGGGACCCGTCCGCGCCGCCCGTCGTCCTGATCATGGGCCTCGGCACGCAGATGGTCGCGTGGAACTCCGACTTCTGCGAGCAGCTCGCGGGCAACGGCTTCTTCGTCGTGCGCTTCGACAACCGCGACACGGGCAAGTCCACCAAGATCGACGGCGGCCACGTCCCGAAGCTGCACGAGATCGCGCTGCGCCGGATCCCGCGCCCGGCCTACAAGCTCGCCGACATGGCGCTCGACACCGTCGGCCTGATGGACGCGCTCGACATCGAGCGCGCGCACGTCGTCGGCGTCTCGATGGGCGGCATGATCGCCCAGACCGTCGCCGCGCGGCACCCCAGGCGCGTGCGGTCGCTGACGTCGATCATGTCCAACACCGGCGCGCGCCTCTCCGGCCAGCCGTCGCTGAGGACCTACCCCGTGCTGCTCGGCACCTCGCCGACCGACCGCGAGGGCTTCATCGCGCGCGGCCTGAAGACCTGGAACACGATCGGCTCGCCGGGCTTCCCGCGCGACGACGAGGCGCTGCGCGAGATGATCGAGCTGTCGTTCGAGCGCGGCCCGTCGGCCGCCGGCACCGCCCGCCAGCTCGGCGCGATCATCGCCTCCGGCGACCGCCGCCGCGAGCTGCGCGCCGTGCAGGCGCCGGCGCTCGTCATCCACGGCGAGGCCGACCCGCTGGTCTCGATCAGCGGCGGGCGGGCGACCGCGAAGGCGATCGACGGCGCGCGCCTGATCACGATCCCGGGCATGGGCCACGACCTGCCCCACGGCGCGTGGGACCAGATCATCGGCGCGATCGCCCAGCACGCGCACGCCGCGGACGTCGCCACCGGCGACGTGCCCGCCGTCAAGGCCGCGTAGCCGCGACCGCGCGCGCAGCGCCTACACTCGGCCGCGTGGGCCTGTTCTCGCGTGGTGGTGGGAGTGGTGGCGATCCGGGCGACCGCATCAGCGGTCCCGGCGGGCCGGACGAGATCCGGCGCGTCCAGCAGCGCGCGCCGCTGGCCCGCGGCACGCTGGCCTGCCCGCACTGCGACGCGCCGGTCAGCCCCGGCGGCCACGCGCTCGCGCCGGACGCCGCGATCGAGTGCCCGTTCTGCGGCGCGATCGGCCGCGTGCGCGAGTTCCTCACGCTCGGCGCGCCGACACGCGCCGCGCATGTGGTCGTCAACGTTCGGGTGCCGGGTTCGCCGCGATGGCGTCGAGCGCCGGGACCAACGCCGCCCAGCCACGATGGCGGGCCGCGTACACCTTCTGCATGACCATCCCGCTGGCCCCGGGCTCGACCGCCCGGAGCTCAGCGAGACCGCCCTTGACCAGCTGCTTGACCGCCCAGTTGACCTTGTCGTAGGGCGCGTCGAGCGCCCGGGCCAGCTGCGTCGCCGTGCTCGGCCGGTCGTCCAGCGCCAGCAGGACGCGGAGGCGCAGCGGGTCCATCAAACCACCCGCCAGGTCCAGCGTCCGCTGTGAGATCGCCGCCATCGGTCGTCGCCTCCTACCCAGGAACTTGCATGTTTATGGCTGGTTGGCCAGCGCGGGGTCGGCACGCAACGCGTGCGTCTCCTGCGTGCCGTCCGCGAGCGTGAACGTGGCCGACGTGGCGCCGATGTCGTCCTCGGCGAGCGGGGCCACGAACGCGCCGTTGTCGACCGGCACGGCGCGCGCGGCGCCGTCGACGGTCAGCGTGATCGACGCCACGCCGGACGTCGCGACGCCGAAGACGATCGCCCGCGCGCCGCGCTCGTCGTTGGCCGGCAGGTGGCGGACGACCAGCTCGTAGGGGTGCGCCGCCGTCAGGTCGACGCACGAGCCCGCCGCGTCGAGGGCCAGCGGGTGGAACGAGCCGTCGCCGTCGACGCGGCCGTAGTCGCCGCCGACGGTGCGGTTGACGTCCGGGCACGTCGCCCCGGTCTCCGAGCGGTAGACGCGCACCGCCCAGCGCGCCGGCGACGCCGAGCGCGCCAGGCCCGCGGCCGGGTCGCTCGCGGTCGCGGCGATCGTCGCGCCGCTGCCGTCCGGCTCCAGCGCCGCCGGGCCGGGCGGCGTGTCCGGGGTCGTCGTGCCCATCACGGCCGAGGCGAACGCCACGCCGAGCAGGATCGCCGCGACGAACGCGACCAGGAACTTCACGCGCCGGAGCATGCTCAGCACCCCGTCGAGGCGTGCGGGTGGTAGGAGAAGACGTTGTCGTCGCTGAGCTCCGCGACGGCGCTGCACTCGTTCGCGCTGCTGGTGGAGTCCCGCGACCACGTGTTGCAGGTCCCGGTGCTGTTGTAGTTGTCGCTGGACCCGATGAAGCCGCCGGTCGCGGTGAAGAGACCGCAGTAGCGGTGGGTCGCGCTGCACCCCTGGTAGACGCGGGCGAAGAAGCTCGAGTCGTTGTTGTTGTCGCCCGAGTAGAAGCCGTGCTCGACGCAGGTGACGTGGTTGTTGTCACCCGCCAGGGCGACGCGGACGACGGCGCCGAAGCTGACGGCGCAGATGAGGGCGAGCAACAGCACGCCGCGGGACATGCCCGTGCGGTGGGACATCGGGGAAACGCTCCATTCCATCGGGGGTGGTGGAATAGGGCGAGAACGCACGAAGTTGTTTCAACGCTGCGCAACTCTTCTCCGCCGAAGGTTCCTCGTCTGAGATGGTTCCGGCGTGATCTCGACGCGCCGGACGCGCGGCGGCAGCCTGCGCCGGCGGGTGGGCCACCACCCATCCTCGCTGTTCGTCCGGGCCCGGAGCGACCCGAGCACGTTCGGCGACGTGTACCTCGCCTACCACGACGTGGTGCTGAAGTACCTCGCCCGCCAGACGCTCGATCCCGAGGCCGCGTTCGACCTGATGGCCGAGACGTTCGCCGAGATGCTGGCGTCGATCGAGGCCTTCCGCGGCACGACCGAGGACGAGGGGCGCCAGTGGATGTGGACGATCGCCCGCCACCAGCTCTACCGCTGGAGGGACCGCGGGCGGGTCGAGCGCCGCAACCTCGAGCGGATCGGCGCCGCCGCCCCGCGGCTGGCCCCCGAGGAGTTCGACCGGATCGAGGACCTCGCCGACCTCGAACGCTTCCGCCCGGTCCTCGAGCGCGCGCTCGCCTCGCTGTCGGCCGATCAGCGCGAGGTGCTGCGCTTGCGGGTCGTCGAACATCGCCCATACGATG
The DNA here is from genome assembly GCF_000424625.1 of Conexibacter woesei Iso977N. GTDB lineage: Bacteria > Actinomycetota > Thermoleophilia > Solirubrobacterales > Solirubrobacteraceae > Baekduia > Baekduia woesei_A. Next base: position 49,205 of record NZ_AUKG01000002.1, on the reverse strand, counting down.
AGATCGGTGAGCTGCTCGGTGCCAGTCCCGGCGCGGTACGGATCCGTGTGTCGCGCGCGCTGCGCGATCTCGCGAGGATCATCGACGGCCTCAGGTCCGCCGAGGGTTCGCTGACGTGAGCGACATCCCGCCGGACCGCCGCTCGTCGCACGAGCTGTACGAGCAGTTCCGCGTGGCCGGAGCGCGCAAGGCGAGGCTCGACCGTCAGGTGCAGCGGCGACGCAGGCTGCAGCTGATCCCCGGCCCGGTCCTCGGCGCGGTCCTCGGCTTCCTGGTCGTCGGCGGCGGGTTCGCGGTCGGGACCAAGGTCTTCACGGGCGACGACGGCACGACGCTCACCGGCCGCGACGGCGGCGCCCAGGTGCGGCAGGCACCCGCCGATCGGCGGCTGGCCCGCGCGTCGACCGAAGATCCGAGCGTGGCCGGCGCTCGCTGGGGATTGCTGACTTATCAGAACACCAACGGTGCGACGTGCGTGGTGCCCGGCCGCCTGGTCGGCGACCGCGTCGGCCGCGTCGAGGACGGGCGCTTCGCGGCCTACGACGCGAGCCCGCCCGGCGCGATGTGCGGCGTGCCCGCCCGCGAGCCGCTGCTGCTCTGGACGCGGAGCATGGCGACCGGCGACGGCGCACGCGCGGTGCTGTACGGGATCGCCGACCGGTCGGTGACCGCGCTGCGGATGACCCGCGGCGACGCGCCGGTGCCGATCGCCCCGGACGGGACGTTCCTCGTGGTCGGTGCCGGCGAGCAGGCGTTCCGGGGCCGCACGCTGCGGGTGACGCGCGGCGGCGTCACCAGGGACGTCGCGCTCTAGCGGGGCGCCGCGTGTCCGGTCCGGGCGCGCCCGCGCGTCACCACGGGCATGAGCGCACGCATCCTCGTCCTCGGCGACCACAACCCGGAGTACTCCACGCACCGCGAGCTGGACGCGGTCCTGGACCGGCTGCGCGAGCGCGGCCTGACCGCGAGCTGGCACGCGACCGACGCGGGCGCGCTGCCGCTGCACGACGCGCTCTGGATCGCGCCCGGCAGCCCGTACCGCGACGAGCCCGCGGTGCTCGCGGCGATCGGCGCCGCGCGCCGCGAGGGCACGCCGCTGCTCGGGACCTGCGGCGGCTTCCAGTTCGCCGCGCTGGAGCTGGGCCGCGCGCTCGCGGGCGTCCCGGACCCGCGCCACGCCGAGTCCGACCCGGACGCGCCCGCGCCGTTCATCGCGCCGCTTGACTGCCGCGTGGACGGGGCGCGCCGGACGGTCACGCCGACGCCCGGCACGCGGCTGGCGCAGCTGCTCGGCACCGCGCCCTTCGAGGGCCTGTTCTTCTGCGGCTACGCGCCGTCGGCCGCCGCCGAGGACGCGTTGGAGCGCGCGGGGATCCCGGTCACCGCGCGGGCGCAGGGGATCGGCGCGGTCGCGCTGGAGCTGCCCGGCCACCCGTTCTTCCTGGCGACGCTGTTCCACCCCCAGGCCGGGACACTGGCGGGCGCGCCGCTGTCGCCGCTGATCGAGGCGTTCGCCGACGCGGCGCTGGACCGCGCGCAGGTCGCGGCCTAGCGCGCGGAAGACCTACAACTACGACTTCTGCTTGCGCGGCCGGCGCTGCAGGCGCTCGATCTCGCGGCCGAACGCCTGCTCGGAGGCGTCGGCCATCGCGACGCCGAAGATCGCCAGCAGCGTGTCGGCGGCCAGCGGGCGCAGGCGCTCCAGCGCGTCGCGGACCTCCGGCCAGCGCTCCTCGGGCGCGCCGTCGGCCTCGAACGGCTTCCAGACCTCCTGGACGAAGAGGTCGACGTAGGCCCGCGCGACGCCGTCGGCGTGCTTGCGGATCTTGCCGGCCAGCTGCATCGCGGTCTCGGGCGGGATCCCGAGCCGCTCCAGCTCCTTGCCCGCGCGCGTCAGCCGCGGCGTGACGTCCTCGAACGAGCCGTCGCCCAGCGGCTTCAACAACCCCAACTTGACCGCGCGCTCGAGCAGCCCGGTGTCCTTGCTCCCCCACCTCTCGGCCAGCTCCTGGGCGCTGAGCACCTCCGGCTGGTCCTCGGTGTAGGGCTCGGCGACCGCGCGCAGGAACCTCAGCGGCTCCTCGCTGGACCCGGGCGCGGCGTCGACCAGGCGACGGATCGCCTCGAGGTTGAAGCCCTGGCCCTGCATCTCACGGATGAGGTCGATGCGCGCGACGTGCTGGGGCCCGTAGTAGCCGGTGCGGCCGCGCACCTCCGGCGGCGGCAGCAGGCCGCGCGACTGATGGGCGCGGATGTTCCGGACGGTCATCCCCGTCTGCTGGGCGAGCTCGTCGATCGTCAGGGACAGACCGCCATCGTGGGACGCAACACCGGGCGCCTCCGTGACATCGGACACACGTCCATCCTACCCTGTTTGATGTGACATCGATCGGTGTAACATCAGCTCATGTCACTTGCGCACGTGGTCCTTGCTGCGTCGTCGTCCAGCAACCCCGCCGGGGGTGCGGCGATCGGGCAGATCGTCCTCGCCACCGCGATCGCCTCGGTCGCCACCGCGGTCCTGATGCTCGGGATCATGGGTTATCGCAACCACCCGGGCCGCGACGGGCGCCTGCGCAGGATGGCCGCCTTCTCCGAGAAGGTCTCCGGCCTGCCGAGCTGGTGTGCCCTGCCGCTCGGCGTCGGCGGCGGCTCGCTGCTGATCGCGCTGCTCGGCATGTACTGGGACATCTCCCTGCACATCGACCAGGGCCGCGACCCCGGCCCGCTGGCCAACCCCGCGCACTACCTGATCCTCGTCGGCCTCTACGGCGTCTTCGCCTCCGGCTGCCTCGCGCTCGCGCTGCCCGAGGAGAAGCCCGGGCCGGCCGCGATCAAGATCACGCGCGACTGGTACGTCCCGGTCGGCGGCGTCCTGACCGCCGCCTGCGGCGGCTTCGCGCTGCTCGGCTTCCCGCTCGACGACATGTGGCACCGGCTCTTCGGCCAGGACGTCACGCTCTGGGGCCCGACGCACCTGATGCTCTTCGGCGGCGCCGGCCTGACGCTCATCGGCCAGGCGATCCTGCTCGCCGAGGGCCTCGCGTTCCGCGGCATCCGCTCCGACAGCATCCACGGCACCTGGTGGATGACCGCCGCGCGCCGCGTCGGCCTGATGGGCGGCCTGCTGATCGGCCTCTCGACCTTCCAGGGCGAGTTCGACTTCGGCGTCCCGCAGTTCCGCATGGTCTTCCAGCCGATGCTGATCGCGCTCGCCGCGGGCCTCGCGCTCACGGCCGCCCGGATCTGGATCGGCAAGGGCGGCGCGCTGGCGACCGCGCTGATGTTCTTCGTCGTCCGCGGCGCGATCGACCTGATCGTCGGCGTCCCGATGGGCGAGATCATGCCCGCGATGCCGCTCTACCTCGTCGAGGCGCTGTGCGTCGAGGCGATCGCGCTGGCCGTGACCCGCGATCGCCCGATCGCCCTCGGCGCGCTCGGCGGCCTGGCCTGCGGCACGATCGGCTTCGCCTCGGAGTGGGCCTGGGTCAACGAGGTCTTCCGCCTGAAGTGGAACGGCGGGATCATGCCCGAGGCGATCTTCTGCGCCGCGCTGGCGGGCGTCGCGGGCGGCCTGCTCGGCGGCCTGCTGGGCTCAGGCCTGCGCTTCAGGCTGCCCAAGCAGAACATCGCGCGGCCGGTCGCCATCGGCGCCTTTGCGCTGATCGCCGGCCTCACCGCCTACGGGCTCTCCACCACGGCGCCGAACGGCCAGAAGGCGACGTTCGCGCTGCACACCGCGCCCAACTCGAAGCCGGGCGAGCGCTACGTGACCGGCACGGTCACGCTCGACCCGAAGTCGACGGGCAACGGCGCGTCGTGGGTCTCGGTCACCTCGTGGCAGAGCGGCAAGCTCAAGGTCGACCGCCTCAAGAAGGTCGGCGACGGCGTCTACGCGTTCCGCTCGCCCGCACCGGCCTACGGCGACTGGAAGTCGATGCTGCGCGTCCAGAACGGCCGCACGATCATGGGCGTCCCGGTCTACATGCCCGAGGACAAGGCGATCCCGGTCGCCGGCGTCCCGGCCCTGGACCACGTGACGCGCGCGTTCGTCACCGACCACAAGCTGATGCAGCGCGAGCGTAGGGACGACATCCCGGGCTGGCTGTGGACCGCGGCCTGCCTGCTGATCCTGATCCTCGCGATCGTCTTCATCACCGCGCTGTCGTGGGGCGTCGCGCGCGTCTCCCGCCAGGGTGGCGCGCCCGGCGCGCCGACCGAGCCGCCGGCCGCGCCGGCCCGCACGAAGACCGACCGCAGGGACCGCTTCACGACCGGGAGCCCGGTGGCCAGCGCACCAGGAGCCTGAAATCGGGTACAACGGGCTGGAGGAGGAGAGGACTTCACGCCATGAGCACACACGCAGGGCAGTCAACGACGGGCTCGTCGGTCGGGCCGCACCGCCACCTCGCGGGCTTCGCGCTCGTGCTGGTGATGGCCGCGGGATCGGTCGTGATGTGGCTGGTCTCGCCGATCGTGTGGCTGTGGATCGCCTCGCGCATGACGTCCTCCTCCCAGCCCTCGCTGGGCCCGTACGCGCTCGTGCTCGTCGGGATGGTGATCACCGCGGTGATCATCGGGAAGTTCCTCGGCGTCGTGAACCGCACGCACATGCGCGTGACCGGGCGCCTGACCGACAAGCGCGACCACGCGTCCTGGAACCGCTCGATGCGCGGTGACCGCAGGGCGACCAACGACCGCGGCGTGCTCGAGCAGGTCATGCTGATCTCGGTCGGCTGCGCGATCGTCCTGTTCGGCATCTGGTTCTTCGCCTTCGCCGGCTCGTCGCTGCCGAGCTAGCCGACCGTGAGCGGGGGCCTGGCGGCGGCCCGCGGCCGATAGGCTGGAAGGGGTGTCATTGGCCGCCGTCTCCGACCGCCCCAACATCGAGGTCCGCCGCGGGCCCGACGGCAAGCAGATCGTCGTCCTGCAGTTCCCCTACGACCCGCACATCGTCGCGCTGGTCCGGCAGATCCCGCACCGCCGGTTCGACTGGGACACGCGCGAGTGGTGGGCGCCGGTCGACGACTGGGCCGCGGTCCACGTCGCGGAGGTGCTGCGGCGCTTCCCGAAGCTGACGAGCAGCGCGCAGACCGACATCTGGCTGCGCGGCGTCGGCGAGCGCTGGGTCGGCCGGGTCCGGACGACGCGCTACGACGCCAAGGGCTGGTGGGTCCTCGACACGCGCGCGGGCACGGTGCCCGAGGCGTTGTTGAAGGGGTCGGTCGAGCACGAGGGCATGCTGCTCGCGCCGCTGACGCGCGAGGGCGCCGAGGCGCTGGCCGACGCACGCGGCGCGAAGCTCGACGGCGCGGCGATGCGCTGCGTCCTGGCGCTGGAGCACGGCGGCGAGGCGCCACCGGCGCGGCTGGTCCTGAACGTCGCGGTCGAGGGCGAGTCGTTCCTGCTGGAGACCCTGTGGGACCCGTCGATCGGAGACGCGTTCGAGCGCCTGCCGGGGACGTCGGACGGCGGCCGCTCGCTGCCGCTGGACCCGTGGGTCGTCACGCACCTCGACGGCTTCCTGGCGCTCCACGGCGTCGACATCGACTCACCCGCCGAGGCGGCGCTGGAGGACCTGCGCGAGGAGGCCGCCGAGGCCCAGGCGCAGATCAAGCGCTCCAAGGCGACCGAGGGTCCGCCGATCGAGGGCGTCGCCGAGCGGATGGGCGGCGAGCTGCAGCCGTTCCAGTGGGCGGGCGTGCAGTACCTGCTCGACGCGCGGCGCGCGTTCCTCTCCGACGAGCAGGGCCTGGGCAAGACCGTCCAGGCGCTGGCTATGATGGAGGCCGACGAGGCGTTCCCGGCGATCGTCGTCTGCCCCGCGTCGCTGAAGCTCAACTGGCTGCGTGAGACCAGGAAGTGGCTGCCGCACCGGACCGTCGAGGTCGTCGAGGGCGGCGTCGCGGTCCCGAAGACCGGCGACATCACGATCATCAACTACGAGGTCGTCGCCAAGCACCTCAACACGCTCGCGCGGCTGCGGCCGGAAGCCGTGGTGGTCGACGAGTCCCATTACTGCAAGAACCCGCGCGCCAAGCGGACGCAGGCGGTGCGCAAGCTCGCCGAGAGCGTCGTCCGCGGCGGCCTGCGCGTCGCGCTGACCGGCACGCCGGTCCTCAACCACGCCGAGGAGCTGATCTCACAGCTGCGGATCATCGGGCGGCTGGACGAGTTCGGCAGCGGCGCCCGCTTCTCACGTCAGTTCCAGGGCGTCCTGACCGAGGAGCGCCTGCATTGGCACCTGCGCCGCTCGTGCTTCGTGCGGCGGCTGAAGAGCGAGGTGCTGCCCCAGCTGCCGGCCAAGCGGCGCGTCGTCGTCCCGGTGGCGCTCGACAACGAGCGCGAGTACCGCGTGGCCGAGCGCGACGTGATCGAGTGGCTGCGCTCGCAGCCGCTGGAGCTCGGCGACCTCAACGCGAAGATCGCCGCGACGCTGCGGGCCGAGCGGCTGGCGCAGCTCGGCGCGCTGCAGCGGCTGGCCGCGCGCGGCAAGCTCAACAGCGCGCTGGCGTGGATCCACGACTTCCTGGCCAGCGGCGAGCCGCTCGTCGTCTTCGCCCGCCACCGCGAGATCCAGGAGGCGGTGCTGGAGCGCTTCCCGGACGCGCTGCACCTCTTCGGCCGCGACAGGATCGAGGCGCGCGAGGAGAGCGTGCGGGCCTTCCAGGAGGAGGGCGGCCCGCAGCTGATCGTCTGCGCCACCCGCGTCGCCGCGCAGGGCATCACGCTGACGCGCGCGTCCAACGTCGCGTTCCTGGAGCTGGAGTGGACCCCCGCGCTGCACGACCAGGCCGAGGACCGCACGCACCGCATCGGCCAGACCGACTCGGTCACCGCCTGGTACCTGCTGGCCGCCGAGACGATCGACGAGACGATGGCCGAACTGGTCGAGCGCAAGCGCGGCATCGTCGACGCGGTCACCGACGGCAAGACGATCGGCGACGAGAACGTCGTCGAGGGCCTGATCCGCGTGCTGCGCGGCGCCGAGCCCTACCAGCACCTGCGCCCGGTGGCGTAGGCGCGCGGCGGTTGGTGGCGTTCGGCGCGGCCGTGTGGTGGCGCTGCGGCGCGTGCGGTTGAGGGTGTTCAGCGCGGCCGTGTGCGGGGAGATGCGGCGCGTGGTTTGGTGGGCATCGATGGGAGAGTCGCTTGCTGTGGCGCCGCCGTTGGCGGTGTGGCTGGGCGTTGGTGGTGCTTCCGGGCGCGGTTCGGGGCCGAACGGGTGGGTCAACGGCAGCTAGGGGGTCTATGCGAACCCCGAACTGCCGTTCACCTCTTCGAGCGCCGGATTCGGGGCCGAATCGCCGGCTCGGGCGGGTCAACGGTGCATTTGGGTCCTATGCGAGCCCAAATGCACCGTTGACCCCTCAGTTCGCCCCCGAACTTCGCCCCGAGGGGCCACGAACGCCGAGCCACACCGCGACGGCCGGCGCCACCTCCGGCGACTCTCCCATCGATGCCCACCAAGCAACGCCCCGCACCCTCACCCACACGGCCGCGCTGAACACCACCAACCGCACGCGCCGCAGCATCACAATCGCCCCACGGAGACCCCACCCGCAGCACCCCCGCGCCCCGTCGCGTAGCGCACCGCCGCGTGGGTACCACCCGCTCCGTGCGCCGCGCAGCATGGCTCATCGTTGCGACCGTCCTGGCCTGCGCCGGGCTGAGCGTGTGCCTGGCGACGAGGGACCCGAACAACGGCGACCCGGTCCTGAACCCCGTGTCGCTGGGGCTCTACGCGGCGGTGGTCGTCGCGCTCGGCGCGGTCGGCTACCGGATCCACCGCCGCCTCGAGACCGCGGTGATGGACGCGGTGCTGGCCGGCGTCGTGTTCGCGCCCGCGCTGCTGCTCGCAGCCCTGTTCGTCTCGACGATCGCGCAGTGCTCGTTCGGCAGCGGCTGCTGAGCGGGCGAACCGTCACGACAGACCGCAGATCCGCAGGCGGACTGACGAGCTGACGCGGACTGCGGTCCGCCGCACGATAGGTTGCGATCCATGGCCTTCTCACGTCCCGCTCCGCTCCGCGAGGAGCTGGCGCGTGCGCTCCCCGACCGGCCCTTCGAGGTCGTGTTCTGGGACGGCAGCACGCTTCCCGCCACCAACGGCACGTCGCTGACGACCTTCCGCGTGAAGTCGCCGCTCGCCCTGGCCCACGCGCTGCGCGCGCCCGGCCAGCTCGGGATCGGCCGCGCGTACGTCTCCGGCGCGCTCGAGCCCGACGACATCGACGCCGCGATCCAGGTGCTCGACCAGTGGAAGCCGCCGGCGCTCGACACCAAGGCCAAGCTCAAGCTGGCCGCCGCCGCGGTCAAGTCGACGGGCCTGATGGCGCCGCCCAAGCCGCCGCAGGCCGAGCTGGTCCCGCAGGGCCGGCGCCACTCGATCGCCCGCGACAAGGCGGCCGTGCGCCACCACTACGACGTCTCCAACGAGTACTTCGCGACGTTCCTGGACCCGACGATGACCTACTCCTGCGCGATCTTCTCGCGCGGGGCCAAGACGCTCGAAGAGGCGCAGTGGGTCAAGCGCGAGCTGGTCTGCACCAAGCTCAACCTCCAGCCCGGCGAGCGCGTGCTCGACGTCGGCTGCGGCTGGGGCGCGTTCGCGATCCACGCCGCCAAGGAGCACGGCGTGCACGTCACCGGCATCACGCTGTCCGAGCCGCAGGCCGAGCTGGCCCGCCAGCGCGCGAAGGAGCAAGGCGTCGGCGACCAGATCGACATCAGGGTGATGGACTGGCGCGAGCTGCAGGCCGAGCCGTTCGACGCGATCTCCTCGATCGGCATGGTCGAGCACGTCGGCTCGGGCAACATCGACAACTACGCGCTGGCGCTGCGCAACTTCCTCAAGCCCGGCGGCCGCCTGCTCAACCACGGCATCGGCCGCCTGCGCTGGAACGACCCGGAGGCCGGGCCGTTCTCGGAGCGCTACGTGTTCCCCGACGGCGCGCCGCTGCACGTCTCGCGGATCCTGACGGCGGTGGAGCGCGCGGGCCTCGAGCCGACCCACGTCGAGGGCTTCCGCATGGACTACGCCGAGACGCTGAGGCACTGGGCCGACAACTTCGACAAGAACCTCGACCGCGCGATCGAGCTCGGCGGCGAGGAGCGCGTGCGCGTCTGGCGGCTGTACCTGCGCACCGCGCGGCGCGGCTTCGAGACCGGCTTCATCTCGGTGTTCCAGGTGCTCTGCACCCGCAGCTGAGATCCGGCGCCCTCCTGGCGGTGGCGGCCGCCGCGGGCGGGCTGGTCCTCAGCGCGCTCGGGCTGCCGTCGCCGTACCTCTTCGGGGCGCTGCTGGTCGGGCTGGCGTTCGCGCTGGCCCCGACCGGCCGCCTCGGCCTCGCGGTCCCCGACCCGGCCTTCACCGGCGCCCAGGCGGTCGTCGGCGTCGTGCTCGGCGCCTACCTGCAGTCGTCGTCGCTGAAGGCGCTGGGCGACGACTGGCTGCCGGTCGCGCTGGTGAGCGCGGCGACGCTCGCCGTGTCGCTCCTGGCCGGCGACGTGACCGCGCGCGTGACCGGCCTGGACCGCGTGACCGCCGCGCTCGGGACGATCGCCGGCGGCGCGTCAGGGATCACCACGATGGCGCGCGAGCTCGGCGGCGACGACCGGCTCGTCGCGTTCATGCAGTACCTGCGCGTGTTGGTGGTGGTGTTGATCACCCCGGTGGTCGCGGCGCTCGCGTTCCCGGGCGACGGCAGCGGCGGCACGAGCGGCAGCGCGGGCGCGCCGCCGGTGCTCGGCAGCGTGCGCGACTGGGTCCTGACGCTCGGCCTTGCGCTGCTCGGCGGCGGCGTCCTCAACCGCGTGCTGAGGATCCCCGCGGGCGCGTTGCTGTGGTCGATGCTCCTGTCCGGGATCGTGACGCTGAACGCGCCGTCGGGCTGGTTCGCCGCGCCCGCCGCGATCCAGGACGCGGCCTTCGCGCTGATCGGCCTGCAGGTCGGGCTGCGCTTCACGATGGCGACCGTGCGCCAGACCGGCGCGCTGCTGATCCCGGTGCTGATCAGCGTGCTGGCACTGCTGGCCGCGTGCTTCGGGTTGGCCATCATCTTGAACGCGACGACCTCGGCCTCGCTGGCCGACTGCTACCTCGCGACCACGCCCGGCGGCATCTACGCGGTGCTCGCGGCGGCCGTGGGCGCGGGCGCGAACACGACGTTCATCATCGCCGTCCAGGGCCTGCGCGTCGTCGTGATGGTCGTGCTCGCGCCGCTCGCGGTCCGGCGCCTGGTCAGCCGGCCGCGACGCCCCGCAGCGGGACCGGCGACGTCTGCATGACCGACGTCGTCGTCTGGCCGTAGGGCGTGAAGCGGTCGATCACCTCCTCGAGGTGCTCGACGTCGCGCACGTGGGCCTTCATGAAGAAGCAGTCCTCGCCGGTGATGCGGTGGCACTCGACGACCTCGGGCGTGGCCCGCGCGAGGTCCGCGACCTTCGCGATCTGACGCGGTGCCGGGCGGATCCGGACGATCGCGCTGAGCGTGAAGCCGAGCGCGCGCGGGTCGACGTCGGCGCGGAAGCCCCGGATCACGCCCTCGTCGGTGAGGCGCCGAACGCGCTCGGCGACCGCGGGCGGCGAGAGCCCCACGCGGCGCCCCAGCTCGGCGAGCGAGAGGCGCGCGTCGGACTGCAGCTCGGTGAGCAATCCGCGATCGACGTCGTCCAGCCCGTTCGGCCGTTCATTCGCAGCCATGACGACGATGATGCCGTCGATCGTCCCTTCCGTCCAGTCCTGACGCCGAGGATCGTATGTCGGCGCCATGCGCTACTTCACGGTCTCGGCGATCTTCCACTACCTCGGCCCCGCCTTCGCGGTCCTGCTCTTCGCCCGCGTCGACGTCCTCGGCGTCGCCTGGCTGCGCATCGCCACCGCCGCGCTCGTCTTCGCGCTCTGGCGCCGCCCGTGGCGGAGCGTGCGCCTCGGCGGCGAGGACACGCGGCTGCTGCTCGGCTGGGGCGCGTGCCTGGCGGTGATGAACTGCTGCTTCTACTCCGCGATCGACCGGCTGCCGCTGGCGACGGTGGCGGCGATCGAGTTCCTGCCGGTCGTCGGGCTCGCGGCGCTCGGCGCGCGCAGCGCCCGGAACCTCGGCGCGCTGCTGCTGGCGGTCGGCGGCGTCTACGCGCTGACCGGCGTGCACCTCGCGGGCGGCGCGCTCGGCCTCGGGTTCGCGTTCGCCAACGCGGGGCTGTTCGCGTTGTACATCATCTTGGCCGACCGTGTGGCCAAGCGCCCGGCGCTCGACGGGGTCGACGGGCTCGGCGCCGCGATGCTCGTCGCGGCCGTCGTCGTCACGCCGCTGGCGGGCTGGGCGGCGGTGCCGGCCTTCTCCGACCCGGTCGCGCTGCTCGCGGGCGCGGGCGTCGGGATCTCCTCGTCGGTCATCCCCTACGTCTGCGACCAGCTCGCGCTGCGCCGCCTCCCCCGCGCGACCTACAGCCTGATGGTGTCGCTGCTGCCCGCGATCGCGACGGTCATCGGGATCGTCGTCCTCACGCAGATCCCGAGCGCTCGCGACGTCCTCGGGGTCCTGGCGGTGATCGCCGGCGTGGCGCTGCACCGCGCTCCGCGTCAGGACGCGGGCGGCAGCAGGAAGGACATCGAGAGGCGTGCGCCCGCCGCCCTGCCCGCGCTCAGCTCGACCGCGTCGGCGACCGAGGCGATCGTCGGCAGCCCGAGCCCGAGCCCCGGCGAGTCCGGGCGCGGCAGCGGGCCGAAGCCGTCGTCCTCGACGACGATCCGCAGCTGCTGACCGTCGCCGGTCAGCTCCGCGGCGACGCGGATCTCGCCCGGGTCGCGGTCGCGGTAGGCATGCAGGACCGCGTTGGTCGCGGCTTCGCTCACGGCCAGGCGGACGTCGGGCAGCCGTCCGTCATCGACTCCTACACGTTGGGCGTAGGCGGTGACCTCGCTGCGCAGGACCGAGATCTGGTCGGCGGTGGCTGAGACGCGCCAGCGTGCGGGGGGCTCCGGCGCCATGCAGCGGGTGTGCCCAGCGCGAGGCGGAGCATGCGCGCCCCGCTCCGACCGGGCGCGCAGATGTCAGCGCGCAGTCGCCGGGAACGGCAGGAAGCCGGTCGCGGCGAGATCGCTCAGGTTGTTGGTGCGCAGCCCGTCGTAGGCCAAGGTGTACACCTTGTCGCCGACCACCAGCGTGCGAGCGACCGGGGCGTCGCCGCTGTCGATCCTGCCGGTCTGCGTGAGCGCGTCGCCCGCGGCGTGGAAGGCCACGGCGCCCGCGGACTCCAGCGGCAGGAACGCCGTCTGCGTCGGCGCCCACCACAGGAACGCGTGCGGGTCGTTCTCGACGGCGGCCATTCCGTCGGCCTCCGGCAGCTCCGCGTGCTGGACGCGCTTGGGGTGCGCCGGATCGCTGACGTCGAAGACCGACAGCTGCGTGCCCTGCGGCCTGCCCTGGGCGTCCGCCGCGGTCCCGACGCCGAGCAGCAACCCGGGCGCGATCGGCTGCAGGTAGGCGGAGTAGCCGGGCAGCTCGAGCTCGCCGAGCACGCGCGGGTTCGCGGCGTCCGAGAGGTCGAGCGTGTAGAGCGGGTCCATCTGGCGGAACGTCACGACGTAGCCGGCGGTGCCGAGGAAGCGCACGCCGTAGATCCGCTGGCCCCTCCCAAGGCCACCAACTTGCCCGACCTGCTGCAGCGCGCCGCCCTCGCCCGGCTTGAGCACCGTCACGTAGGACTGCGCGGGGTCGCCGCCGCCCTCAGGCAGCCACGACGGCTCGTCGGTCGAGGCGACGCGCAGCGCGCCGTCCTGCTCGCTCAAGGCATAGGCGTTGACGACGAAGCCCGGGACCGTGCCGCTCCCGGCGTACGTGGTCTGCCCGGGCTGCGAGGCGTCGAAGCGGTGGATCTCGGTCTTCATGGCGCCGGGCACGTCGCCCGCGTCGCGCAGGCCGGGGACGTAGCGCTGGGAGGCGACGTAGAGCGAGGTCGGCGAGCCGTAGACGGTCTGCGCGCCGGCCATGACCGCGTCGCGGTCGACGTCGTACAGGCCCCTGTCGAGGTCGACGGTCAGGACGGTCACCAGCCCGAGCCCGGAGAACACGTCCGGCCGGCGGATCGCGCCGCAGCCGACCACGCCGCGGCGGTACGTCCTGCCGGTGATCCTCGACGCGATCGTCGTCGCGGGGACGAACGTGCGCAGCCTCGCGTGCGCAAGCGGCTGGGCGCCGAGCAGCGGCTCGCTGGCCACGACCACGCGCGCGGTCCCGCCGTTCATGCGCGCGTCGGCGAACGAGCCCGCGAGCGTCATCGTCCGCGCGACCCTCGGCGCGGCCGGGTCGCTGACGTCGACCTCGGTCAGGACCGTCTGCGCGCCGCCGCCCGGCGCGACGATCGCGCGCTTGGCCAGCGGCTCGATCGGCCCGCCGCCGGAGTAGCTGGTGGCGAGCACGAGCACGCGCGACCCGCGCAGCAGCAGCTGCTGCCCGCCGCCGGGGATCGCCAGCGCGCCGGCCTCGCGCGGCGCCGCGCCGGTCACGTCGACCACCCGCAGGACGCCGTTGTCCAACACGTACATCATCCTGCCGTCGGTCTTGACGACGTCCGGCTCGTCGATCCCCGCCTCCTGCACGTTGGTGGTGGAGAACGTGTCGCTCCCACCCGCGCCCGCGTCGGCCGACGCGCTCTCCTGCGGCACGGCGACGCCGGGCAGCGTCTTGGCCTGCGGGCGCTCCAGCGCGACGGGCGCCTCGCCGAGCGCCCGGACCGGCACGCCGATCCCGCCCGCCCGCGCCGCGTTGTGCTGGGCGTAGCTCACCAGCGCACGGCACGACGAGAAGGCCACCAACCGAGCGCGCGCCGCACCCGCGGTCGCCGGCGCGACCAACGCACCGCACAGCAGAGCGATGACCACGGCAACTCGGCGCATGTCTTGAACCTACCCCGTCCCCGAGCCCTCGAACGGATTGCAGGAGCAACGCCCCGTCGGCGATAGGTCGTACTATCGCCGTATGGAAGCCCTCGGCCGTCTCGACACCCGCTCGCTGAGCGGGCGGGTGCGAGACGAGCTGCTGCGGGCGATCCACGGCGACCGGTTCCCGGACGACCGGCTGCCGCCGGAGGCCGAGCTGGCGGTGATGCTCGGCGTGTCGCGCACGACGGTCCGGGCCGCGCTGCAGTCGCTGGCCGACGACGGGATCATCTCGCGCCGCCGCCGTCACGGGACGGTCGTCAACCGCCACGTGCTGCGCTCGACGATGGGCCTCAACCGGCTCGTGTCGTTCCGCGCGCTGATCGAGCAGGCGGGCCACGTCCCGTCGGTCGACCCGCAGGTCCACCGCGCCCAGCCCGCCGACCAGGACGCCGCCGAGGCGCTCGGGCTGGAGCCCGGGACCCCGTGCCTGATCGTCGAGCGCCTGCTGCGCGCGGGCGGCGCGCCGGTCATCCACATCGCCGACACCGTCGCGCTCGACCGCCTGCCGGCCGGCCTCGGGGCGATCTCCGACGCCGACTCGACGTTCGAGTTCCTGGTGGCCAACGGCGTCGGGACCGTCGACCACGTCCGCGCCGAGATCGTCCCGCGCGTGGCGACCAGGCGCGTGCCGCACGAGCTCGACGTCGCGCCCGGCCACGCCTACATCGAGCTGCACGAGACCCTCTTCACCCGCGACCACGACCGCATCGCGTTCTCGCGGATCGCGGTCGACGACTCGCTCGTGCGCTTCTCGCTGGTCCGCCGCGACCTCTGAGAACCGCCGCGTTTGCGGCCACTTCGACCGCGTGGACAACGCGCTTTCGACCGGGTGACCAATGGCACGGACGCTCTCGTCCGCAATGGTCGTACCTATGAGCAATCACGCCGCCGACGCCGAAGACCTCGCCGGCTTCGGGTATCCGCAGCAGTTGCACCGGAAGCTCGGGAGCTACGCCTCCTTCGCCGCCGGCTTCTCGTTCGTCTCGATCCTGACGACCGTCTTCCAGCTGTTCTTCTTCGGCTTCTCGTTCGGCGGCGCGGCGTTCTTCTGGACGTGGCCGATCGTCTTCGCGGGCCAGTTGATGGTGGCCTTCTGCTTCATGGAGCTCGCCGCCAAGTACCCCATCTCGGGCTGCATCTACCAGTGGTCGCGGCGCCTCTCGACGCCGACGATCGGCTGGTTCGCCGGGTGGACGATGCTGATCGCGCAGATCGTCACGGTGTCGGCCGCCGCGATCGCGCTGCAGGTCGTGCTCCCGACGCTGTGGTCGAGCTTCCAGCTCGTCGGCTCCGACCCGTCGCTGGCGTCGAGCGACGGCGCGACCAACGCGGTCCTGCTCGGCGTGATCCTGATCACGTTCACCACCATCATCAACGCGATCGGCGTGCAGCTGATGTCGCGGATCAACGTCATCGGCGTCACCTGCGAGCTGATCGGCGTCGTCGCGCTGGTGCTCCTGCTGTTCACCCACGCCGAGCGCGGCCCGAGCGCGGTGCTGCACCAGACCGGTGCGGCGCCGGGCGGCTACTTCTCGGCGTTCATCATCTCGTCCTTGATGGCGGCCTACGTGATGGTCGGCTTCGACTCGGCGGGCGAGCTGAGCGAGGAGACCAAGGACCCGCGCAGGACCGCGCCGCGGGCGATCCTGCGCGCGCTGACCGCATCGGGCGTCGGCGGCGGGCTGCTGCTGCTCGCCGCGATCCTGGCCGCGCCGTCGCTGACCGACGGCAAGCTCGCGACCGAGGGCCTGCCCTACGTGCTGACCTCGTCGCTGGGCAACACGGTCGGCAAGGTCTTCCTCGCCGACGTGACGATCGCGATCTGCGTCTGCACGCTGGCGATCCAGACCGCGGCGACGCGGATGATGTTCTCGATGTCGCGCGATCGCGTCCTGCCGGGCCATGGCCTGCTCGGCCGCGTGTCGCCGGTCACCGGGACGCCGATCCTCCCCGCCGTCGTCGTCGGCCTGCTCGCCGCCGCGATCCTGGTGGTCAACGTCGGCGAGGCGTCGCTGTTCACCGCCCTGACCTCCGTGTGCATCGTGATGCTCTACGGCGCCTACCTGATGGTGACGGTCCCGATGCTCGTCCAGCGCCTGCGCGGGACGTGGGTGCCGCAGCCGGGGCACTTCTCGCTCGGCCGCTGGGGGTTGTTGGTGAACCTGGTCGCGGTCGCCTACGGCGCGCTGCAGATGGTCAACCTCGCGTGGCCGCGCGCGTCGGTCTACGACCCCGCGGGCGGGCACTGGTACCTGCAGTACTTCTCGCTGCTGTTCGTCGGCGGCTCGTTGTTGGTGGGGTTGTTCGCCTACGCGCTGCACCGCCGCGAGCTGACCGAGGACGCCGCGGCGCCGGCCGCCGCGCCGGAGGCGGCGGTCGCGTGAGCGGGACGAGCACCACCCACGGCGCCCGGGACCACGCCCGGGCGCAGGGCGGGACGGTCGTGGAGGCCATGCCGACGCTGCCGGCGTCGGCGTGGCCCGCGGTCCCGGAGGGCGTCGACGCACGCGACATGACCTGGGCCGAGGTCGTCGCGGGCGGCAACTACACCAACAAGGCCGTGGCCCGCGGGACGACGCTGCGGCTGACCGACCTCGCGGGCGACGCGTGCGCCCACGTCCTGCTCTTCAACGCCGACCAGCCGTGGGAGCGGCTGAACGTCGCCGACACCGTCAAGGTCCCGTGGCAGGCCTACCTCTCGGCGGGGCACCCGCTGCTGAGCGATGCCGGTCGTGTCCTCGCCACGGTGGTGTCGGACTCCTCCGGGCACCACGACGCGCTGTGCGGGACCTCCTCGCGTGCCGCCAACGAGGCGCGCTACGGCGACGGCGCGGCGCAGGGCCCGTCGCCCGCCGGGCGCGAGCTGCTGTTGTTGGGGGCCTTGAAGCACGGGCTCGGCCCGCGCGACGTGCCGCCGTCGCTGTCGTTCTTCCAAGGGGCACGGGTCGGCGACGACGGCGCGCTGGCCTTCGCCGGCAGCGCGGGTCCGGGCGCCAGCGTGACGCTGCGCGCGGAGCTGCCGCTGGTCGTGCTGATCGCCAACGTCCCGCACCCGCTCGACCCGCGCGCCGAGTACACCTGCAGCGCGCTGGAGGTGCTCGCCTGGCGCGGCGCGCCGACCGCGCCGGACGACCCGCTCTGGAGCGCGAGCCCCGAGGGCGAGCGCGCCTACCTCAACACCTACGACTACGCCACGGCGCGGGGGATCTGAGATGGCCACCACCAGCCCGTCGCTGGACGGCGCGATCGTCACCGACGACGTCGTCCCCGCCCGCGCGCCCTGGTCGGCCGTCGTCGCGGCGGGCGACGTCCTGACGATCATCGACCTCGGCGGCAACCAGGCCGTCGACTGCCTGCTCTACCACGCGCACGACACGAGCGAGCGCTACAGCGCGGCGGACACGATCGCGGCGCAGGGGTCGATCTTCCTGACGACCGGCAGCGTCCTGCGCTCCTGCGAGGGTCGCGCGCTGATGACCGTCGTCGCCGACGACGTCGGCCGCCACGACACGATCGGCGGCGCCTGCTCGAAGGAGTCCAACACGTTGCGCTACGGCCACCACACACGCCACCAGCACGCGTGCGTGGAGAACTTCCTGCGCGAGGGCGCGAAGTGGGGCCTGGGCAAGCGCGACCTCGTGTCGAACATCAACTGGTACATGAACGTGCCCGTCGAGCCCGACGGGACGCTGGGGATCGTGGACGGGCTCTCCGCGCCGGGGTTGTCGTTGAGCCTGCGGGCGGAGGTCGACACGCTGGTGTTGGTGTCGAACTGCCCGCAGGTCAACAACCCGTGCAACGGCTTCGACCCGACGCCGGTCCGGATGGTGGTCACCCGGTGAGCTGGGAGAAGCTGCTGGTCGCCAACCGCGGGGAGATCGCGGTGCGGATCCTGCGGTCCGCGCAGTTGTTGGGGTTGAAGACGGTCGCGGTGTTCTCCGACGCCGACCGCGGCGCGCCGCACGTCGCGCTGGCCGACGAGGCGGTGTGGATCGGGCCGGCCCCCGCGCGCGAGTCCTACCTGCGCGTCGACCGGATCCTGGAGGCGGCGCGCGCCACCGGCGCGGGCGCGATCCACCCCGGCTACGGGCTGCTGAGCGAGGACGCGGCGTTCGCGCAGGCGGTCGAGGCGGCGGGCCTGGCGTTCGCCGGGCCGACGCCGGCGCAGCTGGAGCTGTTCGGCGCCAAGGACCGGGCGCGCGACGCGGCGCGCGCGGCGGGCGTCCCGATGATCGCGGGCACGGGGCTGCTGCGTGACGTCGGCGAGGCCCTGGAGGCGGCGACCGAGATCGGCTACCCGGTGATGGTCAAGGCGTCGGCGGGCGGCGGCGGGATCGGCATGGCGCCGTGCTTCTCGGCGCCCGAGCTGGCCGAGGCGTTCGGCCGCGTGCAGCGGCTGGCGGACGCGTCGTTCGGCGCGGGCGGCGTGTTCCTGGAGCGCTACGTGGCCGACGCGCGGCACGTCGAGGTGCAGGTCTTCGGGGACGGTCAAGGCAATGTTGTTGTGTTGGGCGACCGCGACTGCTCGCTGCAGCGGCGCCATCAGAAGGTGCTGGAGGAGGCGCCGGCGCCCGCGCTGCCGGAGCGCGTGCGCACGCAGCTGCACACCGCGGCGACCGCGCTGTGCGCCGCCGCGTCGTACCGGAGCGCCGGGACCGTCGAGTTCATCTACGACCCGGCGCGCGAGGAGGCGTCGTTCCTGGAGGTCAACGCGCGGTTGCAGGTCGAGCACCCGGTGACCGAGGAAGTTGTAGGCGTCGACTTGGTGTCCTGGATGCTGCGCCTCGCGCAGGGCGACCGGTCGATGCTCGGCGAGCCGCTCGGCGCGGGCGCGGGGCACGCCGTCGAGGCGCGCGTCTACGCCGAGGACCCGGCCTTCGACCACCGGCCGAGCGCGGGGCTCATCACCGGCGTCACGTTCCCGTCCGGCCTGCGCGTGGACGGGTGGGTCGCGGCCGGGACCGAGGTCTCAACCGCCTACGACCCGCTGCTGGCGAAGCTGATCGCCACGGGCGCGACCCGCGCCGAGGCGCTCGACGCGCTCGCTGCGGGCCTCGCCGAGACGCGCATCGACGGCATCCGGACCAACTTGGGGTTGTTGCGCGCAGCCGTCGCCGACGAGCGCGTCCGGGCGGCGGAGCACTCGACCTCCACGCTCGCGACGATCGCCGACGACGAGCCGCGCATCGAGGTCGTCCGGGCCGGGACGATGACGACCGTGCAGGACTGGCCGGGCCGCACCGGCCTCTGGCAGGTCGGCGTGCCGCCGTCGGGCCCGATGGACGACCGCTCGTTCCGGCTCGGCAACCGCGTGCTCGGCAACCCCGAGGGCGCGCCCGGCCTGGAGTGCACGCTGACCGGGCCGGCGCTGCGCTTCAGCGCGCCCGCCACCGTCTGCATCACCGGCGCCGACGCGCCCGTGACGCTCGACGGCGCGCCGGTTGAGCGCTACACGCCGATCGCCGTCCCGGCGGGCGCCACCCTCGACGTCGGCACCACCGACGGCCACGGCCTCCGCATGTACGTGCTGATCGCGGGCGGCCTCGACGTCCCGTCGTTCCTGGGCTCCGCGTCGACCTTCACCCTCGGCCAGTTCGGCGGCCACGGCGGCCGCGCGCTGCGCCCGGGCGACGTCCTCGCCCATCCAAGTCGTCTCACCCCCACATATCGGGGGCCAGACGACTTGGATCCTCAGATCGAGGCGCCGGCCCTCACCCACTCCTGGCGGATCGGCGTCACCGAGGGTCCGCACGCGGCGCCGGAGTTCTTCACCGAGGACGACGTCGCGATGTTCTACGCGACGGCGTGGGAGGTCCACTTCAACTCGGCGCGGACCGGCGTCCGGCTCGTCGGGCCGCGGCCGGCGTGGGCGCGCGAGGACGGCGGCGAGGCCGGGCTGCACCCGTCGAACATCCACGACACGCCGTACTCGGTCGGCGCGGTCGACTTCACCGGCGACGTGCCGATCCTGCTCGGCCCGGACGGCCCGTCGCTCGGCGGCTTCGTCTGCCCCGCCACCGTCGTGACCGCCGAGCGCTGGAAGCTCGGCCAGCTGCGCCCCGGCGACACGGTGCGCTTCGTCCCGCTCTCCGAGACCGAGGCCTCGGACCTCCGCGCCACCCCCGCGCGCCCGCTGCCGTCCCGCACGCCGCAGCCCGCCGACCACGGCGTCCTCGGCCGCCGCGCGGCCCTCGGCGACGCCGCGCCCGCCGTCACGTACCGCCGTTCCGGCGACGACAACCTGCTGATCGAGTACGGGCCGATGACGCTGGACCTCGGCCTGCGCATGCGCGTCCACGCGCTCGCCGAGCGGATCGAGGCGGAGGGGCTCAAGGGCGTTGTCGACCTCACGCCCGGCATCCGCTCGCTGCAGGTGCATGTGGATCCGGACGTCCTGCCGGTCCACCATGTCCTACAACTCGCCCAGGAAGTCGAAGACGAGCTCCCGGCGACGCGCGACCTTGTGGTCCCGAGCCGCACCGTCCACCTCCCGCTCTCCTGGGACGACCCGGCGACGCGCGACGCGACCGAGCGCTACATGGCCGGCGTCCGCGCCGACGCGCCGTGGTGCCCGTGGAACATCGAGTTCATCCGGCGAGTCAATGGCCTTGGGTCGGTCGACGAGGTGCGCGAGACCGTCTTCGGCGCCGAGTACCTCGTCCTCGGGCTCGGCGACGTCTACCTCGGCGCGCCGGTCGCGACGCCGCTGGACCCGCGCCACCGGCTCGTCACCACCAAGTACAACCCGGCGCGCACGTGGACGCCGGAGAACGCCGTCGGCATCGGCGGCGCCTACCTGTGCATCTACGGGATGGAGGGGCCGGGCGGCTACCAGTTCGTCGGCCGGACCGTGCAGGTGTGGTCGCGCTTCCGGCCGTTCGCCGAGGGCCATCCGTACCTGCTGCGCTTCTTCGACCGGATCGTCTGGCACCCGGTCGGCGCCGACGAGCTGCTCGACCTGCGCGCCGACATGGCGGCCGGGCGGCTGGACCTCCAGATCGACGAGGGCACGTTCTCGCTCGGCGCCCACCTGGACTTCCTGGACCGCGAGCGCGACGCGATCGCCGCGTTCCGCGCCCGGCAGACCGCGGCGTTCAACCACGAGCGCGCGGCGTGGGCGGCGGCGGGCGAGTTCGACGCGCGGCCGGAGCCTGTCGCGCCGGGCGCCGCCGGAGTCGTCGATGCGATCGAGATCCCGGACGGCGCGACGCTCGTCGAGGCGCCGCTGAGCGCGGCGGTCTGGAAGGTCGACGTCGAGATCGGCGATGCTGTGCGGGCCGGCGACCGCCTGCTGACCCTGGAAGCCATGAAGACCGAGACCGCGATCGACGCACCCTCCGACGGCGAAGTGCTGGACGTCCTCGTCACGGCCGGGACCCAGGTCGACGCGGGCAGCGCGCTCGTCGTCCTCGGCGCGAAGGTGCCGGCGTGAGCGCAGCCGAGCCCGTCCGGGCGGCGCTGGCGCGGATCGCGGCCGCCGACCGGCCGGAGATCTGGATCGCGCTGCGCTGCGAGCCGGACCTGCTGGCCGAGGCCGCGGCGCTCGACGCGCAGCCCGACGGTGAGCGCGGCGAGTTGTACGGGTTGACCGTGGCGGTCAAGGACAACGTGGACGTCGCGGGCCTGCCGACCACCGCCGCATGCTCGGCGTTCTCCTACATGCCGACAACAACGGCGACGGCGGTCCAGCGGCTGGTCGACGCGGGCGCGATCGTGCTCGGCAAGACCAACCTGGACCAGTTCGCGACCGGGCTCGTCGGGACGCGCTCGCCGTACGGTGCCGTGCGTGACGCGCGGCGGCCGGAGTACGTCAGCGGCGGGTCGTCGTCGGGCTCGGGCGCGGCGGTCGCGCTCGGCCTCGTCGACCTCGCGGTCGGGACCGACACCGCCGGGTCCGGGCGCGTGCCCGCGGCGTTCGGCGGGATCGTCGGCTTCAAGGCCACCAGGAACGTCGTGCCGACCGACGGCGTCGTCCCGGCCTGCGCGACGCTCGACTGCGTGACGGTGTTCGCGCCGGACCTGGCGCTGGCCGAGCGGGCGATCGCGATCATGGGCGACGCGCTGCCGCCCGACGCGCCGCTCGCCGCGCCGCCCGCGCCGCGGGTCGCGGTCCCGCCGCCGGAGCAGCTCGGCGACCTCACCGAGGAGGCCCGCGCGGCCTTCGCGCGCGCCGCCGACACGTTGGAAGCAGCGGGCGCCGTGTTGCAACATGTAGGCCTTGCACCGTTCCTCGAGGCCGCGCGCCTGCTCTACGACGGCGCGCTGGTCGCCGAGCGCCACGCGGCGGTCGGCGCCTTCGTGGAGACGCACGGCGACGACGTCGACCCGACCGTCGGCGCGATCGTCGCCGCGGCCGGGCGCTTCACCGCGACGGAGTACCTGAAGGACATGGAGCGCGTGGCGGAGCTGCGGGCGGCGGCGCTGGCGTCGCTGGACGGCGCCGACGCGATGCTGCTGCCGACGACGACGCGCCAGCCCACGATCGCCGAGGTCGCCGCCGATCCGGTCGGCGCCAACAGCCGCCTCGGGATCTACACCAACTTCTGCAACCTCTTCGACCTCTGCGCCGTCGCGGTCCCGGCGGGCGAGGCCGACGGCGGCCAGTTCGGCGTGACCGTCCTCGCACCCGCCCACCACGACCGCGTCGCGGCGGACGTCGCCGCGCTGCTCACCGGCACGTCACTCTCCGCCCCCGCGGGCATCGAGCTGCTCGTCGTCGGCGCCCACCGCCGCGGCCAGCCGCTCAACCACCAGCTGACGTCGCGCGGCGCGCGCTTCGCCGAGGTCTGCGAGACCGCGCCCACCTACCGCCTCCACGCGCTGCCGACGACACCGCCGAAGCCCGGCCTCGTCCGCGTCGACACCGACGGCGCGCCGATCGAAGGCGAGTTGTGGATGTTGAACCCCGCCGCCCTCGGCACCTTCCTCGCCGAGCTCCCACCGCCCATGACCCTCGGCCCCGTCACGCTCGCCGACGGCCGCACCGTCGTCGGCTTCGGCGTCGAGCCATCCGCCGTCGAAGGCACGCCCGACATCACCCACCACGGCTCCTGGCCGGCCTACCTCGCGGCGTCGGCCGCGGCCGCGCCGGCCTAGCGGGCGGCGCGGATCCCGTCGAGCGCCATGTCGAGGATGCGGTCGATCTGGCCGGGGTCGGCGGTCTTGATCGAGGCGATGCCGCTGACCATCCGGCCGACGTCGGTGAAGTTGGTGTCCTTGCGCGCCTCGCCGGCGTCCTGGGCGCGCTGGAGGAGCATCTGCCCGGCGTCGGTGATCGCGGCGCGGCAGGCGGTGAAGACCGGCGCCTCGGCGTCGATCGTGTTGAGCATCTCGTCGGCGAGCGCGCGCTTGGTCCCGGCGAAGCGCACGAACTGGCGCAGCCAGGCGACGAGCGCGTCCCACGGGTCGAGGTCGCCGAGGTCGGCGGCCTTGGCGCTCATCTCCTCGACCTCGTCGATGTAGACGGCCTCGAGCAGCGCCTGGCGCGTCGGGAAGTGGCGGTAGAGCGTGCCGATCCCGACCTCCGCGCGGCGCGCGATGTCCTCCAGCGACGCGGCCGTGCCGTGCTCGGTGAACGCGTCGGCCGCGGCGGTCAGCAGCGCCTCGTAGTTGCGGCGCGCATCGGCGCGCTTCGGGCGCTGGCGCAGCCCCGTGAGCTGCTTGTCGGTGTCGATCGTGGTGTCGCTCATCTGACCCTTCACCACCATTGTTGCAAACCGGAGGCACCCTCCGCTATAGTTCTGGACAGAAGCGGAGGCACCCTCCGCATCAAGTACCGGAGGTGGCCTCCAGTTTAGCGCCACCGCGCCGGTCGGAACTTAGGAGCACCTCTCCCCATGAGCGCCTTCCCCATCCGGCGTGCTTCGGCACGCCCGCAGTCCGCTGCCGCGGACGCGCACTCCTCGAACCCCTCCCTCGTCCTGGGGATCATCCTCGCGACGTACCTGATGATCGTGCTCGACGTCTCGGTCATCATCACCGCGCTGCCGCGCATCCACAGCGCGCTGGACTTCAGCACCGCGAACCTGTCGTGGGTCCAGAACGCCTACACCTTGACCTTCGGTGGCCTGCTGCTGCTCGGCGCGCGCGCCGGGGACATCCTCGGGCGCCGGCGCGTCTTCGTCGTCGGCATCGCGGTCTTCACGTTCGCCTCGCTGCTGGCGGGGCTCGCGCAGTCCTCGACGTGGCTGCTCGGCGCGCGTGCGCTGCAGGGCCTCGGCGCCGCGATCGCCGCGCCGTCCTCGCTGGCGCTGCTGACGACCTCGTTCCCCGAGGGCCACGAGCGCACCAGGGCGCTCGCCGCGTACTCCGCGGTCGCGGGCGGCGGCGGCAGCGCCGGTCTCGTCCTCGGCGGCATGCTGACCGACTGGGTCAGCTGGCGCTGGGGGTTGTTCATCAACGTGCCGATCGGGTTGTTGATGATCTACGCCGCGCCCCGCGTGCTGCCGGAGACCGTCAAGCGCCCGGGCCGGTTCGACCTGACCGGCGCGCTGACCTCGACGCTCGGCATGAGCGCCGTCGTCTACGGCTTCGTCCGCGCCGCGTCCAGCGGCTGGGGCGACGACATCACGGTCGCGTCGTTCGTCGGCGGCGCCGTGTTGTTGGTGGCCTTCATCCTCAACGAGATGCGCGCCGAGCAGCCCATCACGCCGCTGCGGCTGTTCGCCTCGCGTGAGCGGTCGGGCGCCTACGTCGCCCGCATCCTCGTGGTCGGCGCGATGTTCTCGATGTTCTTCTTCCTGACGCAGTACCTGCAGGGAGTTGCCGGGTACTCGCCGCTGAAGGCGGGCATCGCGTTCCTGCCGATGACGCTGGTCATGTTCTCGATGGTCCAGGTCGTGCCGCGGATCATGCGGAGGATCGGCAGCACGCCGCTGCTGATCGCCGGGCTGTCGCTGGACATGCTCGGGATGGGCTGGCTGTCGCGGCTGAGCGAGACGACCGCGTTCTTCCCCGGCATCGCGGTGCCGATGGTGATGATGGGCATCGGGATGGGCGCCGCGCTGACGCCGCTGACGGCGGCGGGCATCGCGGGCGTCAAGCCCGACGACGCGGGCGCCGCCTCGGGCGTCGTCAACGTCGCCCACCAGCTCGGCGGCTCGCTGGGCCTCGGGATCCTGGTGACCGTGTTCGCGAGCGCCCAGCGCCACGCGTCCGGCACCGCGACCCACGCCCTCGCGCACGCCGTGTCCTCGGCGGTCACGGGCAGCGCGATCTTCCTGGCCCTCGGCCTGACGGTCGTCCTCCTGGTGATGCGCGCCCCGCTCCCGGCCGTGGCCTTCGCCCGGATCCGGGACCGCGTGAAGCTTCCCGCCTAGCGGCGGGATCCAACGACACCGCGCGTTCGCAGCCCCTGTGGTGGTGGGTTGCGGGCGCGCGGTCGTCGTTCTGCCGGCCTCGGGCGCACCCGCGCGCACATCCGGGGGATAGCTGTAGGGACTTCGGGCCCGGCCGCGCGTAGCGTCCTGGGGGATGTCGGTGCCGGTACAGGAGGCGCGCGCGGGCACGCGCGTGAAGGTCGCTGCCGTGTGGCAGGTGACGAAGCGATGGCTGGAGCGCCATCGGCGCGTGGTCGCCGTGGTCGGCTCGCTGCTCGCCGCGGGCGTCATGGTGCTGATCCTCAACGGGCATCGCGACGACTTCTCGACGGCGCTGTCGCGGGCGTCGGTGCCAGTGCTGCTGCTGGCCGCGCTGCTGCAGGTCGTGGCGCTCGTCTCGCGCACCGAGGCGTGGCACCGGACGATCGAGGCCGCGGGCGGGAGGCTCGCACGGCGGCCGCTGTACCGGGCGTCGTCGATGGGCTACGTCGGCTCGCTGCTCAACGCGCAGCTCGGGACCGCCGCCCGGATCACCGCGCTGCGGCGCAGCTCGCCCGCCGACGCGCCTCCCGTCCCGACGCTGATGGCCGCCGAGCTGCCGATCCTCGCCGTCGAGGCCGGGCTGGCCGCGGCGACGTCGGTCACGCTGATCGGACCGCTCGGCCTGCCGTGGTGGTGCCCGATCATCTTCGTGGGGCTCATCGGCGGGTTGACCTACATGTTGCGCCGGCTGTCGATCAAGGCCGCGCGGCCGCTGTGGGCGGGGCTCGCCGTGCTGCACCGCCTGCGCGACGGGCGGCGGCTGTTCGGCCTCGTGCTGATCGCCGTCTTCGCCCAGATCGCCCGCAACTGGCTGCTGCTCCACGCGGTCGGCGTCAACGCCTCGATCTTCGACTCGATCGCCGTCCTGATCGCGATGGTCGCGATCGGCCAGCTGCCGGTCGGCCCGTCGGTCGGCGCGGGCGCGACCGTGCTGATCCTCGGCTCCGGCGGTGTCGCCGCGGCCGCCGCCGCGGGCGTCCTGGCCACGGCGACCGGCCTGGTCGGCGGCCTCTCGTTCGCCGCCTGGGCGATGGCCGACCGCCTCTGGGACAGGCGCCGCACGCGCCGCACCCCCGCCGCCCCTGCGCCGAAGCCGCAGGCCCAGCAGCCGCAGCCCCAGCCGCACCCGGCGCTCGCAGCCAACCGCTAGGGCACCTCCGCGGCAGCGACCCCCGCCGCCGCCGCGCGCAGTTCTCTGGATCAATCCGGATTGCCCATCGTGAGGTTGACGGTCGTGCCGGTGATCCCGCTCGCGCCGTCGGAGGCCAGGAAGGCCGCGGTCCTGGCAACCTCGTCGAGCCTCATCGCGCGGTGCGGGTGGCTCGCGTTGGCGAGGTAGGTCTGGAAGGCCTCCCAGTCGATGCCCATCGCGGCGGCCTTCAGCTCGTAGATGTCGCGCATGGTCGCGGTCTCCGGCAGGCCGTGCGGGCGCAGGCCCAGGACGCGCAGCCCGCGGGGCGCGAGCTCGAGCGAGAGGTCACGGATCATCGCCTCCTTCGCCGCCTGCGCCGGGCCGTAGCCGCCGTTGAGCGGCGAGCCGACCCGGCCCGGCAGCGCCGAGACCGTCAGGATCGCGCCCGCGCCGTTGGCGACCATGTGCCGCGCCGCGCCGCGGGCGGTCAGGAAGAACGACGTCGGGTAGGTGGCGAGCGGCAGCGCGTAGCGCGCGGCGTCGGTGTCGAGCAGCGGGTCGCCGAGGATCTCCTCGACGGCCATGCCGATCGCGTTGAACGAGATGTCGACGCGGCCGGCGGTGGCGACGACGCCGTCGAGGTGGGCGAGGATCGCCGGCTCGTCGAGCGCGTCGACGACCGCGGCCTCGGCGGCGGGGCCGATCGCGGCGGCGACCGCCTCGACCGGCTCGGCCCTGCGGCCCGTGAGGAAGACGCGGGCGCCCTCCGCCGCGAGCTCCCGGGCGATGGCGCCGCCGATCGCGCCGCCGGCGCCGTAGATGACTGCGACCTTGTTGGTGAGGATCATGCTGCGGTAGACCCCGCGGGGCGCGGCGACTGGGCGCGCCCAGTTCGCGGGGGTTGCGGTGTCTGCACGCGTATGCGAGAAGAGGCTCCCTTGGCCGCCGACCTGCTGACCCGCGCCCAGCGTGGCGACGACGCCGCGTTCGCGGCGCTGACCGAACCGCACCGGCGCGAGCTGCTCGCGCACTGCTACCGCATGTTGGGGTCCTTCCAGGACGCCGAGGACGCGCTGCAGGACGTGCTGGTGACCGCGTGGCGCGGGATCGGCGGGTTCGCGGGGCGCGCGTCGCTGCGGACGTGGCTCTACCGGATCGCGACGAACCGCTGCCTCAACGCGCGGCGCGACGCGGCACGGCGGCCACCGCAGGCGTGGAACGTGCCGGGCGTGGTGCCGCCGGAGCCGTCGCGGCTCGGCGAGGTCGTCTGGCTGCAGCCGTTCCCGGAGGCGTTGATGGAGGGGTTGGGCGAGCTGCCGGCCGGCCCCGAGGCGCGCTACGAGCAGCACGAGTCCATGTCCTTGGCCTTCGTGACCGCGCTGCAGGTGCTGCCGCCGCGGCAGCTGGCCGTGCTGGTCCTGCGTGACGTGCTCGGCTTCAGCGCCGCCGAGGTCGCCGAGATGTTGGACATCTCGCTCGACGCGGCCAACAGCGCGCTCAAGCGCGCCCGCGCCGGGCTGTCCGCGCGGCCGCTGCCGGCGGCGCCGTCCGCCGGCGACGAGGGCCTGGTCGCCCGCTTCGTCGCGGCCTACGAGGCGGCCGACGTCGACACGGTGGTGTCGCTCCTGACCGACGACATCTTCATGTCGATGCCGCCGATGCCGTTCGAGTACGTCGGCCACGACGCCGTCCACGAGTTCCTGATGATGTTGTTCGCCGGCGGCCGCCGCCACTCGCTCGTCCCGATCCGCGCCAACGGCCAGCCCGCCTTCGGCGCCTACCTCCTGGGCCCGGACGGCCTCCGCCACGCCGCCGGCCTCTTCGCGCTGGAGCTCCGCGACGGCCGGATCGGCGCGCTGATGCGCTTCGAGTCGACCGTCCTGCCGTGGTTCGGGCTCCCGCGCACGCTCCCGGCGACCGGCGGGTAGCCCTGTGGGATGAGCACCTTCGACCGCGACGACGTCGAGCAGGTCCTGCGCGAGCGCGCGGCGGCGCTCGACCTGCGGCTGGGCGACATGACGAAGGCGCCCGAGCGCGGCTCCGGCATCTCGTTCGGCAAGCGCGTCGGCGACGGGACGACCGAGGCGGTCCGGCGCCTGACCGAGGTCGGCGTCGGCTCGGCGCTGGAGACCAAGCACCTCCGGATCCTGCGCGCGCTGGAGAAGCTCGACGAGGGCACCTACGGGATCTGCGACCGCTGCGGCGGGCCGATCGCGCCCGCACGGCTGCGCTTCGCACCCGAGTCGGTGCTCTGCGTCGACTGCGCGCGCGAGACGGGCCGCTAGCGCCGGCTGGCACCGCGAAGGAGCGCAGAGCATGCGCCGAAGGACTACCGTCTACCGCATGGGTTGGTTCTCGCAGATCTTCGGCGCACGCCGCCGCCACGCGGTTCCGACGCCCGCCGCGGAGGACGTCGCCGCCGTCGACGTCCCCAAGATGCTCGACCGCGCCCGTGATCGCGGTGATCGCCGCAGCGACACCGAGATCGCCGCGTCGCTGCTCGTCGGCGCCGACCTGACCGCCGAGCGCCACCCCGACGAGGACCTCCGCCGCCGCGCGGCCGCAGCCGCCGTCGCGACGCGCGACTGGCTCGTCGCCCGCGTCGGCGAGGACGACACCGCCCGCCTCGTCGCCGAATCCGCCGGCCCGATCGGCGAAGACGGCGAGCTCCCCCGCCGCCGCGGCAAGCGCACCACCGAGCCGCAGCCCGAAGCGCGCTTCAGCAACTAGACGCGCTCCAGCGTCTCGCGGACATCAGCATCAGAGCGACACCTCGGCTTCGCGCATCGCTGTTCGCCGGACGGACGGCGGCACAGCCCAACACCACCCCGCAGAGACGCGGCCGATTCGAGGCCCTCTCAACCAAACCGGACGGCGCCCAGAATGGCGAGCGGCGCGGCCGCAGGCGGCCGGAGTGCCGCCGGAGTCGAGACGCGTCAAACGATGCCGGACGGACGGCGGTACAGCCCAACCCCGCCCCGCAGAGACGCGGGCGATTCGAGGCCTTCTCAGCCAGACCGGACGGCGCCCAGGATGGCGAGCGGCGCGGCCGCGGGCGGTCGGAGTGCCGCCGGAGTCGAGACGCGTCAAACGATGCCGGACGGACGGCGGTACAGCCCAACCCCGCCCCGCAGAGACGCGGCCGATTCGAGGCCCTCTCAACCAGACCGGACGGCGCCCAGAGTGGCGAAGGGCGCGGTCACGGGCGCTCGGAGTGCCGGTGGAATGGAGGCGCGTGTATCGAGGCTAGGCGCCGACGGGGTGCCAGGCGGTGCGGAGCTCGGAGAGGGCTGAGAGGAGTGAGAGGGCGTCGGGTTCGCTGCGGATGACGCGCTTGAGCGTCTCGGCGGCGAGGGTGTCGATCTCGGTTGAGGCCGACGGTGTGCCGGTCGCGTCGATCAGCGCGTTGACGTCGCGGTGCGATGCCAGCGCGGGCAGCAGCTCGGACAGGCGGCCGGAGATGAGGTTCACCACTCCGGAAGGGATGTCGCTCACCCCGAGCACCTCGCCGAGGT
Organism: Conexibacter woesei Iso977N; assembly: GCF_000424625.1. GTDB lineage: Bacteria > Actinomycetota > Thermoleophilia > Solirubrobacterales > Solirubrobacteraceae > Baekduia > Baekduia woesei_A. The sequence goes on along the minus strand of NZ_AUKG01000002.1, from coordinate 19,253 downwards.
CCAGCCCCGGCAGCGGGTCGCTCTCGGGCAGGATCACCACGACGACGTTCCCCGCCGCCAGCGGCGCGGCGATCGACCGGACCAGCTCCGGCAGCGAGGCCGTCGCACCGTGGATCACGCCGACCACACCCGTCGCCTCCGGCGTCGACAGCGACAGGAACGGCGCCGCGACCGGGTTCACCCCACCCAGGACAGCGTCCAGCTTGTCGGTCCAGCCGGCGTAGTGCACCAGCACGTCGATGGCCTCGCCGACCTCGCCCGCCGCGAACTCCGACGCGCGCGACTCCAGCGCCTCGGCGGCTCGGTACAAGACCTGCCCGCGGTTGTACGCGGTCCGCGCCGCCCACGGCCCCGCCGCGCCACGCGCGACCTTGACCGCGTCGCGGACGTCCTTGCGGCTGCCGCGGGGGATGTTGGTGCCGTTCACGGTGTCGTGTCTCCCGGACTCGGAGCGGACGAAGGCGCCACCGATGTACAACTTGTAGGTCTTGCGAATCCCGACGCGGCCGCTCACGACGCCGCCTCCACCTTCACGTACGGGCGCAGCCCGGCCGGACCGCCCTCGCGGCCGAACCCGGACTCCTTGAACCCGCCGAACGCCGCCGTCGGGTCGAAGTGGTTGTAGGTGTTCTGCCAGACGACGCCGGACCGCAGCGCGCCAGTGACCTGGAACGCCTTCGAGCCCTTGTCGGTCCAGATCCCCGCGGCCAGCCCGTACGGCGAGTTGTTGGCCTTCTCGATCGCCTCCGCGTGATCGCGGAACGTCGTGATCGCCAGCACCGGCCCGAAGATCTCCTCGCGCGAGATGCGGTGCGTCGGCGCCGCCTCGGTGAAGATCGCCGGCGAGAACCAGAAGCCGCGCTCGGGCAGCGAGCACGCGACCTGCCGCAGCCCCGCGCCCTCCTCGACCCCGATGCCGACGAGCTCCTCGATCCGGTCCAGCTGCGCGCGCGAGTTGATCGCGCCGACGTCGGTGTTCTTGTCCAGCGGATCGCCGACGCGCAGGTGCTGCATCCGCGACCACAGCTTCTCGGTCACCTGCTCGGCGACCGACTCCTGGACCAGCAGCCGAGAACCAGCACAACACACGTGGCCCTGGTTGAAGAAGATCCCCTGGACGATCCCCTCGACCGCCTGGTCCAGCGCCGCGTCCTCGAAGACGATGTTGGCGCTCTTGCCGCCGAGCTCCAGCGTCAACCCGATGTCCTTGCCCGCCAGCGCGGCCTGGATGTCGCGCCCGACCGCCGTCGAGCCCGTGAACGCGACCTTGTCGACCTCGCTCCGGACCAGCGCCGCACCGGCGCTGCCATCGCCGGGGATGATGTTGACGACGCCGTCGGGCAGCTCCGCCTCCTGCAGGATCTCGGCGAGCAGCAGCGCCGTCAGCGGCGTCGTGTCGGCCGGCTTCAACACCGCGGTGTTCCCGGTCGCCAAAGCCGGCGCCAGCTTCCACGCCGCCATCAGCAGCGGGAAGTTCCACGGGATCACCTGGCCGACGACGCCGCGCGGCACCGCGCGACGACCAACCCCTACAGGAACGCCGTACTCGAGCTTGTCCGCCCAGCCCGCGTAGTAGAAGAAGTGCGCCGCGGCCAGCGGGATGTCGATGTCGCGCGACTCCTTGATCGGCTTGCCGCCGTCGAGCGTCTCGACGACCGCCAGCTCGCGCGCCCGCTCCTGGATCAGCCGCGCGATCCGGAACACGTACTTCCCGCGCTCCAGCCCCGACAGCGCCGCCCACTTCGGGGCGGCGGCGCGGGCGCTCTCCACGGCGCGCGCGACATCGGCAGCCGACGCCTGGGCGATCTCCGCCAGCGGCTCCTCGGTCGCCGGGTTGATCGTCGGCGCGTACGCATCCGCCTCGGCGAACTCCCCACCGATGAACAGCCCGTAGCGATCACGCAAACGCACGTGATCCGTCGACTCCGGCGCCGGCGAGTAGTCCCAGCGGATCGGCGTGCGGCCGGCCCCGTTGGGCGAGGTCTGCGGGATCGTGTCGGTCATCGCCTACTCCTTCGAGAAGTCCTCGGCCCGCCCGTAGCGGCCGCTCTCGGTCTTCGCGTACTGCATCAACAGGTCGTTCAGCACGCTCGACGCGCCGATCCGCAGCAGGTCCGGCGTCAGCCATTCCTCGCCGAGCGTCTCCTTGACCAGCACGAGCACGCCCAGCGCCGCCTTCGCGTTCGAGACGCCGCCCGCCGGCTTCATCCCGACGACGCGCCCCGTGCGGTCCACGTAGTCCCGGATCGCCTCCAGCATCACCAGGATCGTCGCGGGCGTCGCGCCGCCGCCGGGCGCCTTGCCCGTCGAGGTCTTGATGAAGTCCGCGCCCGCGTCCATCGCGAGCATCGACGCGTGCCGCACGTGATCGAGCGACCCCAGCTCCGCGGTCTCCAGGATCACCTTCAGGTGCGCGGGCCCGCAGGCGTCCTTGATCGCCTCGATCTCCCCCGCGACCTGGACGTCGTCGCCGCGCAGGTAGGCATCGCGCGAGATCACCATGTCGATCTCGTCCGCGCCGTCGGCGACCGCCAGCCGGACCTCCTCCAGCCGCGTCTCCAGCGGTGTCTGGCCGGCCGGGAACCCGGTCGCCACCGAGGCGACCAGCACGCCCGACCCGGCGACCGCGTCGCGCGCGACGGCGACCAGCGACGGGTACACGCAGACCGCCGCGCACGAGGGCACCTCCGGGAACGCCGGAGACGGCGTCACCGCCTTGGCCGCCAGCTGCTTCACCTTGCCGGGCGTGTCCGCGCCCTCCAGCGTGGTCAGGTCCAGCAGGGAGATCGCCAGCAGCAGGCCCTGCCGCTTCGCGTCACCCTTGATCGACCGCTTGCCGAGCGCGGCGACGCGCTCGGCGACCCCCACACGATCGACGTGCGGGAGCGTTCTCATCGAGGTCATGCACCCAAGGGTAGAGCGCGGGCCCTACTTGCCCTCGCGCGTGTACGGCACGCCGTCGGCGGCGGGCGGCGTCGACCGCCCGACCACGCCCGCGACCGCGACCAGCGTCAGCACGTACGGCAGCGCCTGGAACAGCGTCGCCAGCTGCGGTGAGAACTGCGGGAGCCGCTGCGCCAGCGCGCTGGAGAACCCGAACAGCAGCGTCGCCGCCAGCAGCCCGCCCGGCCGCCAGCGCCCGAAGATCAGCGCGGCCAGCGCGATGAACCCGCGCCCCGCGGTCATGTTCTGCGAGAACGAGTGCACGAAGCCGATCGACAGGAACACGCCGCCCAGCGCCGCCAGGCCACCCGACGCGATCACCGCGCCGTAGCGGACCAGGTACACGCTGATGCCGACCGTCTCGGCCGCGCGCGGGTTCTCGCCGACCGACCGCAGCCGCAGGCCCAGGCGCGTCCGGAAGATCACCAGCCACACCAGGATGACCGCGACCAGCGAGCCCCACACGAGCAGGTTCAGCTGCTGGATCGCCTGCCCGATGAACCCGAGGTGCTCGGTCGGCAGGTTGATGTCCGGCGTCGCCGGGAGGTTGTCCGGCGTGCCCTGGTCGCCGTAAGTGTCGACGTACATGTAGCCCGTCAGACCCAGGGCCAGGAAGTTCAGGCCGGTGCCGACCACGATCTGGTCCGAGCGCAGCGAGATCGCGAAGACCGCGTGGATCGCCGCCAGCGCCATCCCGGCCAGGCAGCCGATGATCACGCCGCCGACCCACGTGCCGGTCTTGTCGGCCCCGTAGGCGCCGAAGAACGCGCCCATCAGCATCATGCCCTCGAGCGCGATGTTGACCACGCCCGCGCGCTCGCTGACGAGGCCGCCTAGCGCCGCGAACGTCAGCGGCGTCGCGTAGCGCAGCATCGCGGCGCAGAGCGCGCTCCACGACACCACGACCTCGAGGTTGTTGACGCCCGACCTCGTCGCGGCGAACGCGCCAAGCGCACCGAAGATGCCCGCGGCCACCGCGCCGCCGCCGATCCGCCGCTCGCCGCCGCGCCAGGCGACGACGCCGCAGAACAGCGCGATGAAGCCGATGACGTAGGACGGCACCGCGGTCCGGACCTCGAACGGCGGCAGCGTGATCACGAACGCGATCACGCCGAGCGCAATGCCGCCCCAGCCGATCCAGCCCGCCGGCGTCACGCCGCCGCGGGCGCCGTCCTGCGGCGCGCGCAGGTTGGTGGTGATCGACTGCGTGCCGCTCATGCCGTCACCTCAGCCGGCTGCGCCGGCGTGGCCCGCCGTCGCCGGATCCTCAGCTTGTTGTAGATGATCAGGATCAGGACGTCCGCGCTGACGAACAGCACGACGAGGCCCTGGATCACCGTCGTCAGGTTCTGCGCCAGCTCGGGCTCGAACACCGCCGGGTCCAGGTTGCGCACCGAGGTGCCGGTGATCAGCGCCCCGAACAGCAGCGCCGCCAGGCAGGTCCCGATCGCCGTGTTGCGCCCGAGCAGCGCGACCGCGATCCCGTAGAACGCCAGCTGCGTCCCCTGGACGTCGTTGGTCGCCAGGTGGAACTGCCAGCCCAGGACGTCCAAGGACCCCGCCAGGCCCGCCAGCGCGCCGCACGTCGCCATGACCAACACGTAGGTCTTGCCGACCTTGATCCCCGAGTACCGCGCGGCCTCCGGGTTGAAGCCGACCGCGCGCGCCTCGTAGCCCTTGGTGGACCGGTTCAGCAGCACCCAGTAGACGACCGCCGCGGCGATCGCGATGAAGATCCCGATGTGCAGGCCCTGCAGCTCCGGATCGCCCCAGAAGACGTGGAGCTTGGCGCCGCCGACCACGTCGTTGGAGATCGGGACGTCCCTCTGCGCGTGGTTCTGCAGCGGCCCGCCGAGCGAGAACAGGTACACGCCCAGCCAGATCGCGATCCAGTTGAGCATGATCGTGGTGATGACCTCGTTGGCACCGGTCACCGCGCGCAGGAAGCCGGAGATCCCGGCCCAGAACGCGCCCGCCAGCGTCGCGAGCACCATGCACACCACGACGTGCAGCAGGTGCGGCATCCCGGCCCACGACGAGCCGGCCCACACCGCCACGATCGAGCCCACGATGTACTGGCCCTGGCCGCCGATGTTGAACAGGCCCGCCCGGAACGCGTAGCCGACGGCGAGCCCGAGCAGGATCAGCGGCCCGGTGATGATGAGCGTCTGCTGCAGGTTGATCGCCGCGGTCACGCGATCGTCCTTCGACGTCCACGGGAACAGCCACTGCAGGCCGGTGCCGTTGAAGATCGCCTTGTAGGTGTCGATCGGGTTGTGGCCCGTGAGCAACACGACCAGCCCACCGATCAGGAACGCCAGCAGCACCGTCAGCAGCGGCGCGACGATCCCGCCGGCCCTCATCGCCACCTGCATGCGCCCGCCGACCGTCGCGCCGTCGCCCGGCGTGACCGGCGCGGGCTGGAGGTCGTACTCGGGCTGGGCCGAGGGCGGGGGTGGTTCCGGAGCGCCCGAAGGCGGCTGCTCGTCGCTCATGCCTGCTGCGCCCTCCCGGCGCCGGAGCCCGAGCCCGAGCCCGTCATCATCAGGCCGAGCTCCTCGTCGGAGGCGGTCGGCGGCAGCTCGCCGACGATCCGCCCGTCGTAGATCACCAGGATGCGGTCCGCCAGCGCGCGGACCTCCTCCAGCTCGAGCGAGAACAGGAGGATCGCGCGGCCCGCGTCGCGCTCGGCGAGCAGGCGGCGGTGCACGAACTCGATCGCGCCGACGTCCAGGCCGCGGGTCGGCTGCGCGGCGATCAGCGCGTCCGGGTTGCCGGACACCTCGCGCGCGATGACGACCTTCTGCTGGTTGCCGCCCGAGAGCGAGCGCGCGGGCGTCTGCGGGTTGCCGCCGCGCACGTCGAACTCGCTCAGCAGCTGCCTGGCGCCGTCGAGCATCCGCTTCGGGTTCAACAACCCCAACTTGGTGCCCGACCGGTAGTCGTTGAGCGCCAGGTTCTCGGCGAGCGTGAAGTCGAGCACGAGGCCGCGCGCGTGGCGGTCCTCGGCGATGTGGCCGACGCCGGCCTCGCGCGCCGCGCGCGGGGAGACGTTCGTGATGTCCTTGCCCTTGATCCGGATCGTGCCGGCCGCGACGTTGCGCAGGCCCGCGATCGCGTCGATCAGCTCGGTCTGGCCGTTGCCGTCGATGCCCGCGACCGCGACGATCTCGCCCGCCGCGACGGTCAGCGACACGCCGTCGACCGCCGGGAGCCCGCGGTCGTCGATCGCGTGCACCGCGTCGATCTCCAGCAGCGCCTCGCCGGGCGTGCCGGGCTCCTTCTCGACGCGCAGGACGACGTCGCGCCCGACCATCATCCGCGCCAGGGTCGCCTCGTCGGCGCCCGCGGTGTCGATCGTCCCGATCGTCCTGCCGCGCCGCAGCACGGTCACGCGATCGGCGACCTCCAGGACCTCGTGAAGCTTGTGCGTGATGAAGACCACCGAGGTCCCGGCGTCGCGCAGCCCGCGCAGCACCTCGACCAGCTCGGCCGTCTCCTGCGCCGTCAGCACGGCGGTGGGCTCGTCGAGCACCAGGATCTTCGCGCCGCGATCCAGAGCACGCAGGATCTCGATGCGCTGCTGCATCCCGACCGAGACGTCGGAGACGCGCGCGTCCGGGTCGACCCTCAACCCGTACTTCTCGCTCAGCTCCCGGGTGCGCTTGCGTGCGCCCGCGATGTCGAGCAGCCCGCGCTTGGCCGGCCCCTCGTTGCCGAGCACCAGGTTCTCGGCCACCGTCATGACCGGGATCAGCATGAAGTGCTGGAAGACCATGCCGATGCCCTGGTCCATCGCGTCGCGCGGCGACGCGACGGTGGTGACCCTGCCGTCCACGAGGATCTCGCCCTCTTCGGGCGACAGCATGCCGTAGACCACGTTCATCAACGTGGACTTGCCGGCGCCGTTCTCCCCCAGCAGGGCGTGGATCTCCCCACGCCGCAGCTGGAGGTCGACGGCGTCGTTGGCCGTCAAAGCGCCGAAGCGCTTGGTGATGCCGCGGAGCTCGAGAGCGAGCCCCGCGGCACCGGATGCGTCAGTTGGCGTCACAGCCGCCAGAGTACGACTTGGGCTACTTGCCCGGGACCGTGTCGGGCGGGGTGACGGAGCCGTCCTTCAGCTTCGCCGTGACCGCGTCGACCTGCGACTGGTACCTGGTGCCGGCCGGACCGATCTTGCCGATGCCCGCGCCGCCGTTGGAGACCTCGAACGTGGTGTTCGCGCCGCCCCTGAACGAGTCGGTCTGCGCCGCCTTGATCGTGGCGACGACGGCCTGGTCGACCTTCTTGACGGCCGAGGTCAGGATGTGGGAGCCGAGGTAGGCCTGGTCGGCGTCGACGCCGATGCCCTGCTTGCCCTTCTCCTTCGCCGCGTCCAGCGCGCCGAGGCCGCACTGGCCCGCCACCTGGAAGACGACGCCCGAGCCCTGGGCGATCTGGTTCAGCGCGATCTCCTTGCACTTCGCCTGGTCGACGAAGTCCTGGGAGTAGCCGTTGAGCGTCTTGATGCCCGGGTCGGCCGCCTTGGCGCCGGCCTGGTAGCCCGCGATGTAGTGGTCGACCGGCGGGATCTTCTGACCGCCGACGGACGAGATCGTCCTGATGTTGTTGTCCTTGGCGTACAGGCCGGCGAGGTAGCCCGCGATGTAGCCGGACTGCTGCTCCTTGAAGAGCAGGCCGCCGACGTTGGTCGGCTTGCCCTTGAGCGTGGTCGCGTCGACGTCGATGATCGCGAACTTGGTGTTCGGGAACTTCTTGGCGACGGTGTCGACCGCGTCGGCCATCAGGAACCCGACGCCGATGACGAGGTCGTACCTCTGCTGAGCCAGCGTCGAGAGGTTCGGGATGTAGTCCGCGTTGGACTTCGAGGTCAGGACACGGCCCTGGATGCCGAGCGTGGACTCGGCGGTCTCCAGGCCCTGGTTGGCCAGCGAGTTGAACGAGCGGTCGTTCAGACCGCCGATGTCGGTCACGAGACCGACCTTGATCTTCTTGCCGGCCGGAGCGGCCGCCGTGGACGTGGTGCCGGACGCAGCGGCCGACGACGAGGTCGTCGAGCTGTTGTCGTCCGAACCGCAGCCTGCGGCGGCGATGAGGATGCCGGTCATGCCAATGGCGGCGATGACTCGGCGGGTGGAACGTGCGCGCACTTGCGAGAGAACTCCCTCTGGGATTGAACGGGACTACTGAGGGACAGCGCGGCCGACCCTGGCCGCGCGCGCAGGCTACAGGTCCGTTCGGCGGTCTGGTTGGTTGACCACACCTTCAATGTCCGAGAAGGCCGCATTGAGCGCGGTTTCGGTGATGGTTCCCAGGTCTTCCAGCGAGCATCCCAGGCGCTCGTGGGCCAGCTCGTACTCACGGCCGATCGTCGTACCGAAGTACGGAGGATCGTCCGAGCCAAGCGTCACGGGCACTCCGGCGGCCATCAGCGCGCGCAGCGGGTGCTCCTCGTAGGTCGGATAGACGCCGAGGACGACGTTCGACGTCGGGCAGACCTCGAGCACGATCCCGCGTTCGGCGAGATCCTGGACCAACGAGGGGTCCTCCACCGCCCGAACACCGTGCGAAATTCGCACGACCCCCGGAAGCTCCAGGGCGGCGCGGATCGACTCCGGGCCCGCGTGCTCGCCCGCGTGGACGCTGCAGCCGAGGCCGGCCTCGTGGACGATCGCGAACGCGCGGGCGTAGTCGGAGGCCGGGAAGCCCGCCTCGTCGCCGGCCATGTTGAAGCCGACGACGTAGGGGTGGTCCAGCGCGACCGTGCGCCTGGCGACGTCCTCGCAGTCGGCGACGCCGAAGTTGCGGACGATCGAGGAGATGATCCGGCCGGTGATGTTGTGATCCCGTTGGGCGTCGTCGATCCCACGCGCGATGCCGTCGAGGTGCTCGTCGTCGGCGAGGCCGACGTGCTTGCCGTGGTCGAGGCTGGCGATCAGCTCGACGTAGACCGCGCCCTCGGCCGCGCAGGCCGCGAGGTACTCGTAGGTGACGTCGCGGTAGTCGTCGCTGGTCCGGATCGCGGAGGCGGCCTTGTCGTAGGACGCCAGGAAGTCCAGGAAGTCGGTCCAGGCGAACGTGCCGTCGGGGCGGAAGAGGTCCGGCGCGAGCGCGATGCCGTTGCGGTCGGCCAGGCGCTGGATCAGGTCCGGCGTGGCCGTGCCCTCGAGGTGGACGTGGAGCTCGGCCTTGGGGATCGACGCAACGGTCTTCGGGTCGGTCATCGCAGCACCTCCGCCACGATCGGGGTGATGTCGGCCCGCCCACCCGCGGAGTCGCCGACCGTGATCGCGGCCTTGACCTCGGCCGCCGCCGCGTCGGCGCCGGCCTCGTCGCGCGCGTGGACGACCGCGAGCGGGCGGCCGCCGCGGGCGACCGGCGTACCGACGCCGGAGACCGCGTCGAGCCCGACCGCCATGTCGATGACGTCGCTCTCGACCTTGCGCCCGCCGCCGAGGTTCATCACCGCGATGCCGAGCGCGCGCGTGTCGTGCGCGACGACGACGCCGTCCTCGTCCGGGAAGACCTCCCGGATCACCGGCGCGCGGTCGAGGTGGGCGTCGTAGTTGTCCATGATGTCGGTCGGCCCGCCGAGGGCGGCGACCATCGCGCCGAAGCGCTCGGCCGCGGCGCCCGAGCGCAGCGCCTCCTCGGGATCGCGGTCGCCGATGCCGCCGAGGTCGAGCAGCGCGCGCGTCAGCTCCAGCGTGACCTCGACCAGCCGCGGGTCGCCGTTGCCGGGGTCCTTGAGGATCTCGATCGACTCCCGCACCTCCAGCGCATTGCCGGCGGTCGCGCCGAGCACCTGGTTCATGTCGGTCAGCAGCGCGACGGTCGGCAGCCCGGCCGCGACCGCGACGTCCACGAGCGCGCGCGCGAGCGCCTTGGCGTCCTCGTACTCGCTCATGAACGCGCCGTTGCCGTGCTTGACGTCCATGACCAGCCCGCCGAGCCCGGCCGCCAGCTTCTTGGACAGGATCGAGGAGACGATCAGCGGGATCGCCTCGACGCTGCCCGTCGCGTCGCGGATCCCGTACAGCTTGCGATCGGCCGGGGCGAGGTCGTCGGTCTGGCCGCCGATCACGCAGCCGACCTCGCGGACGACCCGGCCCATCAGGGGCCCGGACGGCGTCGCGTTGTAGCCCGGGATCGCCTCCAGCTTGTCGAGCGTCCCGCCGGTGTGGCCGAGGCCGCGGCCGGAGATCATCGGCGTCGCGCCACCGCACGCCGCGATCAGCGGCGCGAGCAACAGCGACACCTTGTCCCCCACGCCGCCGGTCGAGTGCTTGTCGAGCACCGGCTTGTCGATGTCCGACCAGTCCAGGACCGTCCCGGAGTCGCGCATCCCGAGCGTGAACGCCGGCAGCTCCTCGGCGTTGAGCCCGCGGAAGTACACGGCCATCGCGAACGCCCCGCACTGCGCGTCGCTCAGCGTGCCGTCGCCGATCCCGCTCGCGATCCAGCGCAGCTCGTCCGGCGTCAGCGTCTTGCCGTCGCGCTTGTCGCGCAGCAGCTCCTTGGCGGCCCGCATGCTCAGTGGTACTCCTTGACGAAGTGCGCGAGGACGCGCTGGAGGTCCTGCGCCGCGATCGCGGCGTTCTTGAGGGTGTGCTCGTGGGAGAGCGGCTCGTCGCCGAGGCCCTCCGCGAGGTTGGTGATCGCCGAGATCGCCGCGACGCGCAGCCCGCAGTGCCGCGCGACGATCGCCTCCGGCACCGTCGACATCCCGACCGCGTCGGCGCCGAGGGTCCGGAACGCGCGGATCTCGGCCGGCGTCTCGAACGACGGGCCGAGGACCGCGAGGTACACGCCTTCGTGCAGCGTCACGCCCTCCGCCTCCGCGGCGGCCTGCAGGAGCCTCAGCAGATCCTTGTTGTAGGTGTCGCCGAGGCCGACGAAGCGCGGCCCGATCGCGTCGTCGTTCGGGCCGGCCAAGGGGTTCATGCCCTGGAAGTTGATGTGGTCGGTCAGCGCCATGATCGCGCCCGGCTTGGCGTCGGGGTTGATCGAGCCGGCGGCGTTGGTCAACACCACCGTGTCGGCTCCCAGCGCCCGGATCGTGCGGATCGGCACCGCGACGGAGCTGGCGGGGATGCCCTCGTAGAGGTGCGCGCGGCCCTGGAGCACGACGACCGGCGTGCCTTCGAGCGTGCCGAGGACGAGCCGCCCGGCGTGGCCCGGCACCGTGCCGACCGGGAAGCCGGGCAGGTCGGTGTAGGGGATCGACGTCGCGTCCTGCACCGCGTCGGCCAACCCGCCGAGGCCGGAGCCCAGGACCATGCCGAGCTTCGGCGTGACGAACCCGTCGCCGGCCGCTTCGCGGATCGCGTCGGCGGCCTCGGTGGTCCAATCGCTCACGACTGCGCTTCCTCCAGATCGAAGGCGTAGGGCAGGAGGTCGGCGAGCGTGACGGTCCTGCGCACGCCCTCCGGCCCGGCCAGGTGGATCTTGGTGTCCTTGCCGGCGAACTCGCTCAGGCGCTGGCGGCAGCCGCCACAGGGGACGATCAGCTCGGTGTCGGCCATCACGACCGCCTCCTCGATGCGGTGCCCGCCGGCCGCGACGAGCGCGCCGATGGCGCTGGCCTCCGCGCAGGCGCCCTGCGGGAAGGCGCCGTTCTCGACGTTGGCGCCGGAGTGCAGCGCGCCGGTCTCGTCGCGCAGCGCGACGCCGACGTGGAAGTTGGAGTACGGCGCGTAGGCGCGGTCCATCGCGACGCGCGCGAGCGACACCATGCGGTCGGTCGCCGCGCCGGACGCCAGCAGCAGGGACGCGTAGCCGGTCGCCTCGACGTCCTCGTCGGCGATGTCCAGCACCTGACGCAGCTCGGCGACCCTGCGGTGCTCGCCGGACAGGTCGGACTCGGCGGGCGCGACCGCCTCCAGCTCGACGAACGTCCCGAGGCCGTCGACCTCGTCGAGGTGGATCCGGACGTCCTGCCAGAGCAGCAGGCGCCGGAACTTCTCGACGACCACCGTCGTACCGAGCGACGCGTCCAGCGCGACCTTCAACGCGCCCGGATCGGGCACGTCGACCAAGTGATAGGCGCTGGTCCGCGCCTGCGGGTCGTCCGCGCGGGAGTAGTCGATCAGGAACGCGGACCACGGCCCGTCGCCCCGGCGCTCCTCGCGGAGCTTCAGCCGCCCCTCGCGCGCGGAGAAGTAGGTGTCGCGCTGGGTCAGGACGCCCTGGTCCTCGGCGCCGTGGGCGAGGGCCGCGGCGAGCGTCTTCTCGGGGTCGGCGTCGCGCGCTTTGAGCTCGACGTTGCGATTGGGAGCCATCGGCGATTGAACGTACTACGTGCTACGTGCGACCTGGCCATCGCCGAACGCCGCGACCTCGGATAACGTCCGCCCACCGATGGAAGGACTCCGCGTCGTCGACCACCCCGTGATGGCCCGGGCCGTCACCGAGCTCCGTGCCGCGAGCACGTCGCGCCGCGCGTTCCGCAGCGCGATGGCCGACGCGGCCTCGATGCTCGCCTACGAGGCGCTGCGCGACGTGCCCGTCCGGGAGGTGGAGGTCGAGACGCCGCTGGAGAAGACCACGGGGTCCAAGCCCACCAACATCATGATCGTCGCCGTGCTGCGCGCCGGATTGGGCATGGTCGACGGCTTCCTCCGCTTCGTGCCCAATGCGTCGGTCGGCCACCTGGGCATGCGCCGCAACGAGGAGACGCTGCAGCCCGAGGACTACTACGAGTCGCTGCCCGACGGGATCGAGGACTCGACGATCTTCGTCGTCGACCCGATGCTCGCGACCGGCGGCAGCGCGAAGGCGGCGCTCGACCGCATGCGCGCGAAGGGCGCCCGCGACCTGCGGCTCGTCAACCTGATCGCCGCGCCCGAGGGCGTCGAGGTCGTGCGCGAGGCGCATCCGGAGGTCCCGATCACGGTCGCCGTGCTGGACCGCGGCCTCGACGAGCGCGGCTACATCCGACCCGGTCTCGGCGACGCCGGGGACCGGCTCTTCGGAACGGACTAGCGCCCGATGGCCGGCGACGAGCAGGACGCCGCGCGCCCGCTCCCGCTCTCGGGCGGCGCGCCGCAGGGCGGGCACCTGCCGAAGGGGCGGCACGGGCTCTCGCGCGCGTTCATCGCGTCCAACCAGCGCGAGCGGCTGCTCGACGCGATCGCCAACGTCGTCGCCGAGAAGGGCTACGCGGCGACGCGCGTCGCGGACATCACCGACTACGCCGGTGTCTCGCGCAAGACGTTCTACGAGCTGTTCACCGACAAGGAGGACTGCTTCCTCGCCGCCTACGACGCGATCACCGCGCTGCTGATGGACCGCATGGCCAAGGGGCTGGCGGCCGTCGCGGGCGGGTCGTGGGAGGACCAGGTCGCCGCGCTGCTCGGCGAGTTCCTGCGCTTCCTCGCCGCCGAGCCGGCGTTCGCGCGCATGTGCATCGTCGAGGTGCTCGGGTCCGGGCCGAAGGGGCTGGCCAGGCGCGACGCCGCGATCGAGGCGTTCTTCCCGGTCGTCGACCAGATCCCGCGCTCGCAGCCGGGGTCGGAGCGGTGGCTGAGCGAGACGACGCCGATGTTCGTGACCGGCGGGATCCTGGAGGTCGTGTACTCGGTGATCCGCCGCGGCGAGACCGAGCGGCTGCCGGAGTACGAGGAGGACCTCACGCGGCTGGCGTTCCGGAGCTACCTGTACACCAAGGAGTGGGAGGCGATGCAGCGCGCCAAGGAGGCCGACGCGCGCTGAGCAACGCCGACCCCGCCCCGCCCCCGCTTCTGACCGCCGATGCGCTGCTCGCGACCGGGCCGCGCGGGGTGGTCTTCGGGCCGGTCGGGGTGACGGTCGCGCGGGGCGAGGTGGTCTGCGTCGCCGGGCCGGGCGGGTCCGGGCGGACCGCGCTGGTGCTGGCCCTGGCGGGGCGCTTCAAGCTCGCGGGCGGGTCGGTCGTCGTCGATGGCGCCGGTCCGGACGTGCGGCGCGCGGTGGCGGTGGCGCGGGCGGGCGACGCGGTGACGCTCGACGAGCTGTGGACGGTCGGCGACGCGATCGCCCACCGTGGCGTGCTGGCAAGGCGCGGCGTCGAGGAGGGCGTGCGCGCGCGGCTGGTCCGCGCGGGCGTCGAGCTGGCGGGCTCCGCGCCGCTGTGGTCGCTGAGCGCCTTCGAGTCCTTCATGTTGGACCTCGCGCTGGCCGCCGCCGAGGACACGCCGGTCGTGGTCGTGGACGACGTCGATCGCGGCCTGACGCCCGGCGACGAGCGCCGCGCCTGGATCGCCCTCGAGGCGCTGGCAGGCGACGGCCGCGCGGTCATCGGCGCGACCCACGACGCTTCCGCCGCCCGCGGCCTCGCGAGCAAGACCATCACCTTGGGAGCTTCCCGCTGATGGCCGCCTTCCGGCTCGCCCTCTTCGAGCTGCGGCGCTTCCGCGGGCCGTTGCGGCGGGCGGCGTTGGTGGTGTTGTTGGTCGTGCCGTCGCTGTACTCGGGCGTCTACCTGTGGTCGTCGTGGGACCCGTACGGGCACCTGGACCGGATCCCGGTCGCGGTCGTCAACGAGGACAGGCCGGTCGAGGTCCAGGGCAAGAGGGTCAACGCGGGCCAGGACTTCGTCGACCAGCTCAGGGCCAACCCGGAGTTCGACTGGCACTTCGTCGATGCGGGCCAGGCGATCGGCGGGCTCAGGGACGCCAGGTACTTCTTCGTCATCACGGTCCCGCCGGACTTCTCGGCCAAGCTCGCGTCGGTCTCCGGCGGCAACCCGGAGCGCGCGTCGATGCAGATCACGCTCGACGACGCCAACGGCTACATCATCGGGATCATCGCGGCGTCCGCGCAGTCGAAGATCCAGGCGCAGGTCAACGCGGCGGCGCAGACGGCGTACCTGCAGGCGTCGCTCGGCTCGCTGTCGGACATCAAGCAGCAGCTCCAGGCCGCGGCCGACGGCGCGGCCAGGCTGCGCGACGGCGCGAGGACCGCGCACGCGGGCGCCAAGAAGCTGTCGGGCGGCCTGGTCACGCTGGAGTCCGGCGGCAAGCAGGTCGCGGCCGGCACGCAGGAGCTGGCGACGAAGGCCGGCGCGATCGACGCGGCGCTGAAGCGGCTCGACGCGCGGCTGCCGAAGGACGACGCCGTCAGGGAGGCGCTCGACGCGCTGGCGACCGACCACCCCGACCTCAAGGACGACGCGCAGTTCAGGGCTCTGCAGAGGCAGGTCGACGGCCTCGGCGCCGCGCTCGACGCGCAGGCCAGCGACGTCCGGACGACCGTCAGGGACGCGGTCGCCGACATCGACAAGCTCAACTCCGGCGCGCAGAGGGTCGCCGACGGGATCGGGGACGCTCACACCGGCGCGGCGAGCCTCTCGTCCGGGCTGGCGAGGCTGCAGACCGGCGCGACGACGCTGGCCAGGAAGCTCAAGGACGCGGCGAACAAGGTCCCGTCGCCCGACGCGGGCGAGCGCTCCAGGGACGCCGACGTGCTCGCCAACCCGGTCACGGTCAAGTCCACCAACCTGCACCCCGCCGACGTCTACGGGCGCGGCGTCGCGCCGTTCTTCCTGTCGATCGGGCTGTGGGTCTTCGGGCTCGTCGCGTTCCTGCTGCTGCGCCCGATCGCGGGCGAGGCGCTGGCCTCGCGCCTGCGCAGCGTCACCGTCGCGCTCGGTGGCTGGCTGCCCGCGGCGCTGATCGGGACGCTCGCGGCCACGCTGATGTTCGGGGTCGTCGAGGTCGGGCTCGGCCTGGACGCGGACCGCCCGTGGTTGTTGGTGGCCTTGCTCTGGCTCGCCGCGTGGGCGTTCATCGCGCTGCTGCACCTGCTGCGCGCCGCGCTGGACGCGGTCGGCTCGGTGGTCATCCTGGTGCTCCTGGTGCTCCAGCTCGGCGGCTCCGGCGGGCTCTACCCGCTGCAGGTCGCGCCCGGCTTCTTCGACGTGCTGCACCCGGTCCTGCCGATGACCTACACGATCGACGCGTTCCGCTATGCCATCTCGGGCGGCGAGACGTCGCACCTCGTGCGCGACCTGATCGTCCTCGCAGGACTGCTGATCGGTGCTCTGGCGCTTACGACTTTCGCTGTGTCGCGCCGCCGCGCCTGGACGATCGACCGCCTGAAGCCCGAGCTGGAGCTCTAGCGGCGCGCAGGATCGCCTGCTCGCGGACGCGCGCCGCGGCGATCCGCTCGGCCTTGCGCGCCGCCTTGCCCTCGGCCGAGGCGGCCTCGATCATCGCCGCCAGCTTGCCCCAGCCGGGGTAGCTCGCGCGCCACAGGCTCTCCACGAACGCGCGCCGCCTGCGCCCGCCGACCGCGCGGATCAGCCGGACCTCGGCGAGCTTGCCGAGGTGCCAGTTCATCGCCTGGTTGCTGAGCCCGACCAGCTCGCCCAGCTCGCCCGCGCCCAGCGGCCGCCTCTCGGTCTCGACCAGCACGCGCAGCCGGGCCGGGTGGCCGTAGGCGCGCCAGAGGTAGTCCTCGGGCATCAGCGCGAGCAGCTCGGCGGCGGTCGGGGGCGGCGGAGGGTCGTACATCGGACGCGCCGACGGTAAGCGCGCGCCGATCCCGTCAAACCCCTGACAATCGGTCCACCCCTCCTTCCCCCGCTCAGGATTCCCGCCTATCGTGCTGAGCAACGACAAGCGATAAGGGCTTGCTGAGCATCATGCACGAGGAGCAGATCACGGTCACGGAGCTCGCGGAACGCACTGGTTTGGCGGTTTCCGCGGTCCGCTACTACGAACGCGCGGGGCTGCTGCCGCCGCCCTGGCGGCACGGTCGCGCGATCCGCTATCCCGCCTCGGCGGTCGAACGGATCAATTCCGTCCGTCACGCGCAGGCGGCCGGTCTGTCGCTCTCCGAGATCAGAGAGCTGTCCGTCTTGGGAGAACTCCTACAACTACGTCAGTAGCGCGAACGCGGTCCCGGCGACGCCGGCGAGCAGCAGCGTCTCCACCACGCCACGCCTGAGACCCAGCAGCGCGACCGCCGCGCCGGCCAGGATCACGCCCTGCCACCACTCGGTCAGCGCGAGCGCCAGCGGGATCGCCGAGCCGAGGATCGCGCCGAGCGCCGCGGGCGCGGCGCCGTCGATGAACGCGCGTGCGCGCCGGTTACGCAACAGCGCGTGGAAGCGGTCGGCGCCGCCGAGGACGAACAGGAACGACGGCGCGAACGCGACCGCCGCGGCGAGCAGCCCGCCGCCGACGCCGTGCGCCGCGTAGCCGACCGCGGCGACCGTGTGCGTGACCGGCCCGGGCGTGACCTGGCCGAGCGCGACCGCGTTGAGGAACTGCGTGCCGGTCATCCAATGGTGCTTGTCGACCGCGTCGCCCTGCATCAGCGGGATGATCACGAAGCCGCCGCCGTAGCTGAGCGCGCCGACCTTCAGCGCCGTCCAGCACAGCGCGCCGAGCCCGCCCGCGCCGGCGGCCACCGCGAGCGGCAGCGGCATGATCGCCGCCACGCCTCCGCGCATCCGGACGGCCAGCGACGCGAACCCGCAGGCGAGCAACACCACCACCAACCACGGGCCGACCGTCGCCGCCGCCAGGCCGCCGAGCAGGATGTACAACAACCGGTCCCTGCGCCAGGTCCGGCCGATCAGGTCCAGCCCCGCCTTGACCGCGACCGCGGCGACCGCCGCGCCCGCACCGGCGCCCGCGCCCGCCAGCCACTGCGGCGGGCTCGCGGCCAGGAACGCGGCGGCCAGCGCGAGGATCAGGACCAGGCCCGGGACGATGAACGCCAGGCCGCCGATCAGCGCTCCGCGGCGGCCGCCGACGCGGTGCGCGCAGTACACCGACAGCTGCGTCGACGCCGGCCCGGGCAGCAGGTTGACGGCCGCGATCGCGTCCTCGAAGTCGGCCGCGGCGATCCAGCCGCGGCGCTCGACGCACAGCTCACGCAGCAGCGCGATGTGGGCCGGTGGGCCGCCGAACCCGACGCAGCCGATCCGGCCCCACTCGCGCGCGATGACGGTGAGCGGAACGCGCACGCGTGGATCCTACGTCCAGTTGCGGTTCTTCTTGAGGCGATCTTCAGCCTGTTCACATCAGGTCTTCAGCGATGCGGCCGATGATGTGCTCATGGACGCAGAGCTGACCCTCGAGCAGGCCCGGGAGATCAACCTCCTGCGCCGGTGCCATCCCGGCGCCGAGCTCCGCGTCCACGAGCGCTCATGGGGCGTCCTGGTCGAGGTCCGCCGCCGCAACCACGTCGTCGCGCTGGAGCGCTTCGAGTACGGCGGCGGCGTCGTCCACGACGCCCCGATCCGCTTCGCCGCGGCCGCCTAAGTCGCCTTCGTCAGGCCGCCGTCGATGACGGCGTGCGAGCCGGTCACGTTGCCGCTGAGCGGCGACGCCAGCAGCAGCACCTGCGCCGCGACCTCCTGCGGCGTCGTGAACCGGCCGGTCGCCATCGCGGCCTCGGCGCCCGCCCTGACCGCGCCCGGGTCCGGCGCGCCGCCCGCGGCCGCGACCTGCGCCGCGACGCCGTCCCTGCCCAGCCAGAGATCCGTCGCCACCGGTCCGGGCCAGACCTCGTTGATGCGGATCCCCTTGGCGCCGAGCTCCTGCGAGAGCGCCTTGGCGACTGAGGCGAGCGCCGCCTTCGACGCGGAGTAGTCCAGGACCAGCGGGTCCGCGATGATCGCGTTGATCGAGTTGACGTTGACGATCGCGCCGGAGCCGCGCTCCAGCATGCCCGGCAGCACCGCCCGGATCGCGCGCACCGCGGCGTAGAAGTTCAAGTTGATGGTCTTCTCGAAGGCGGCGTCGTCGATCGTCAGGAACCCACCCGGCCGCGTCGGCGCGCCACCGACGTTGTTGATGAGGATGTCGACCCGCCCGCGCAGCTCGATCGCGTGCTCGATCAGCCTGGCCGGCCCCTCCGGGCTCGCCAGGTCGACCTCCAGCGCGTCGAGCCCGTCGTGCTCCGGCATGTCCGCGACACCGCGCGCGCCGACGACGACCTTCGCACCCTCGGCCAGCAGCGCCTCGGCGATCGCCAACCCGATGCCCTTGCTCCCGCCGGTGACGACGGCGACCTTGTCCCGCAGCTCCAAGTCCATGCCGTCGACCCTACGGGGGTGCGTGAGCTGGCGCTCGCGGCCGACGACGATGGCGGCGGTGCTGCGGCGCGGCGGTGGGTGGTGTTCAGCGCGGCCGTGTCGGTGGGAGTGCGGGGCGTGGGTTGGGAGGGCATCGATGGGAGAAGGCGTTGGCGGTCGCGCCGCCGCTGGCGGTGTGGCTCGGCGTGGTGGCGGTGCGGGCGGGTCTCCTTGGGCCTCGCGTAGGGCTCCGGGCGCCGTTCGGGCCCGAACCCAAGCGTCAACGGTGCATAGTGGTTCG